>CBDEFQ010000001.1:0-48793 GCA_965237485.1 Candidatus Poriferihabitaceae bacterium
GACCATTCATTGCGCAATACGTCTTGCTGTGAAACAGCGCGTTGACGCTGAATTAGGCAATATCACCTTGAAAGAGTACTAGTATTAATTACACCAATTGAGTTTATTTTGGAATTATTGCCAATTGAATGGCTGAAAAAGCTGTTGCGGTATCGCGGATATATTTGTTATTAGCCATTGGCCGCTATTCGAGTTTCGTCTGCTAACTGGGTCTTGTATACTCAATAAAGCCATTAGCCAATTTTATTCAATTATTAATCGTGAAACGCGCCCAATTAGGACTAAGTTAAATCACTCTCCTTATGGAAAATAAAGCTCGATGATAGATAATCAAAAATCTGGACCTCTACAACACGCAGCGAAAGAGTTTAGATCATTACATTTTAATAACGGATTATTCGTTATGCCCTGCGCTTGGGATTCATTCAGCGCAATTATGTTTGAAAGACTTGGGTTTCGATGTATTGGCACGACGAGTGGTGGTGTGAACTGGGTGAGAGGAAGAATGGACTATGTATATAGTATCCCAAAGGAAGAAATGTTAAGTGTTTATGGTGAGATTGCACAGGCAACTCAGTTACAGTCTTGTCCAACATGAAATGATACTGAGCGAAGGGACTGATTCTAATCGGAAATGATACCGAACTAATCTAATTTCTGTTCATGATGGTGAATGAATACCATTATGAACGATAAAAACATTGCTATAGATTTGAAGCCACAGCAATTGGCAAAAGTTATCATGTCCGGGTTGGAAGGCGCAATTTTAATGGATAGAGTTGACGGCGGTTTAGAGCGCCTGCGCGCTCAAAAGAAACTCATTCGCAGTCTGGTGACTTAGTTCGAGTCGCATTTCAATATATAACGTAGTGCGAACTGGATAAAGTTGCGATAACCATCAGCTATTAAACGACGGAGTTTAAGGAGGCTGAGAGTTGACACTAGAAACCAATATCGGCAATTTTCAGGGTAGTTGCACATTTTCCTACGCAGCCAATAATACTTCTTTTTGTGGGTTCAGCGCAACCGCACCACAAGGCCGCCAATTTCGGGTTTGGCCAGACCACCGATTAGGTTTTGCTGCTTTAGCTTCCTGATAAACAACTTCTCGTTTTGCTAATAGGGCACTATCTTCACCGCGATAACGCTGGCCAGGTGTAACGTAGCGTATAGCACTGTGACGATGTTCTTCGTTATACCATTGCATAAACTTACCCACCCATTGGCGGGCGGCCTCTAAGCTATCGAAGCCTTGAGAAGGCCACGCAGGGCAATACTTTACCGTTCTAAACATGGATTCAATATAAGCGTTGTCATTGCTTACTCTTGGCCTTGAGTAAGAGGGCTTTATTCCTAATGCTTCTAACTTCGCTCTCATTGTGAACGATTTCATTGGGCTGCCATTATCACTGTGTAAGACGGGCATGCCATCGCAGCTAGCCACTTTTAGAGCCGCCTGAGACATCAACTGCGCACCTAATTCACCGCTTTCAACAGGATGTACTTCCCAGTGAACGCCATAGCGACTGTAAAGGTCTTCTACCATGTACAGGTAATAATGCTTGCCAATAGTACGCGTCGCCAAATAGGTGATATCCCACATCCACACAGCATTAGGTTTTAGTGCTATATGAGTATCGGGTGTTCGGGACTGCTTTTGTTTGGCGCGGCCGCGGTGCTTCAATTGCCCATGCGCCTTGAGAACTCGATAAAAGCTAGACTCGCTGGCCACATAAATACCTTTGTCAGCCAACTGCGGTACTATTTGCGACGGCGGCAAATGATGGTATGCCGATTCATTACATATCGATAAAATGTGTTGCTGCTCTTGCTCGCTTAGTTTATTGCCAGGGACTGGCTTTTCTACCAAAGGACGTTGATCACTGCGGATACTATCTTCTCCTTTTGGCTTCCAACGTCTAAGCGTAGACTCGGCAAGGCCAACCAACTCACAAGCACTTGAACGCTTTGAACCTGCGTCTACTGCTTCATTAACATCATTGATTACTTTAATGCGCGTCTGAGTCGTAATCATACTTCCTCGTCCTCCCAAAGCGCCTGAAACTTTTTTGTAATACTAATAATGCGGCCGTTTCAGCCAAGGCTTTATCTTTGCGGCGCAGCTGGGTTTCTAGCTTCTTCTTGTCTTTTTTTAACGCACGTATTTCATCGCGCGCAACTTTAGGGCTAATGAGAGCCTCATCAACACCATTAATACAAGCTTCTCGCCATTGCGTTATTTGAGTAGGGTATAGGCCTTTCTCTCGGCAATACGCAGATAATTCTTGTTCATTCATCGCAGCAGTTTCAAGAACTACGGTGAACTTAGTTTGGCAATCCCACTGATTAGATGAATCACTATTAGGCATTAAAACTCCTGATCGTCTGGCTTTATTTCGCCAATCATACAAGGTTTGAACACTGATTCCTTCTTCTCTAGATATTTCTGCGAAGGACTGACTATTTGATGATAATAATTTAGATAAAACAGCTTCTCTTCGTTCTACGCTATATTTCGGCATGAGTATTTCTCCGCCGCCCCTTGTGAATTAAAATGTGTGCAACTACCCTGACGTCTGGGGATATCGACCCGTGATGGTGTCATGACCGTAAGAAACCAGGCTCTAACGTGAATATTGCCTATCTCAGTCCACGTAACTGTAAGGTTGAAAAACTATCAAATCCCCGTGACGTTTTTGGTACCTTTGCTCCGATAGATCCAGTATGTTGCTTTGAATCTTGCTGTCGCAGTTGTTTTTCACCAATTTACGTAATTATTCGCTTATAGGCAGTAACCATATTTTGCTCATTGTGCCTTGCTGAGTCATAAAACAGCAGCGGCAGAGACATGTATCTTATTGATTGAGAACGCCCTCTAAACTAAAGGGAGCGACTTTTGCTTTCTATAAGCGATAGGTGCAATTCCAAATTGCTTTTTAAATACACGGCTGAATGCGGCCTCTGATTGATACCCGACTTTCTCAGCAATATCTATGACTGCTGCATTTGTGTCTTTTAGATTTTGTCGTGCTATTTGCATTCTCCATTGCGTCATATAGCCAAGCGGGGTGACTGAGAGCAGCTCTTTAAACCGATTAGCGAAAGAAGTGCGCGATAAACCCGCAATTTTAGCCAGTTCGGCAAGTGACCAAGGATGTTCGGGTGCTTGGTGAATCATTTTAATGGCCCTTGCTAGCTTTGGGTCAGCATAACCCGCTAAATCGCTACTGCGTGCAGTTTCGCTTTGCAAATATGCGCGCATGGCTTGGGCGTAAATTATTTCGGACATTTTCAGCGCGATAAGATCACTGCAGATATTATCTCTACCCGCTTCAGAACCGATAACTTTTAGGGTGCTTTCCATCCAACTACCGGATTCCGCGCCATAATTTTGGATATGAATATATTCCGGCAAGGCATCGATAAGCGGGTGTTGAGCATCTTTATCAAATGCAAAATGTCCGCAAATTAACTGGGTCTCATGGTGTGAACCGAGCTCGCCATACACCAACGCACCTTGGCCGGTAAAACCAGACTGCTCTATAACAGTGTCTAGTAGGGTCGGCGGATTCTCGGTGGTTGGGTCACAATATAATGTGTGTGCAGATCCATGCGTAATGATTACTAAGTCGCCTTGCTCTAATCGAAGATTACGCAACATTTGGTATGGACTTTTTGTCTAGCAAGTTGACTCATTGTCGTTCCACACGATATATCGATGATTAGCATTAGCCCATTCGTCGTCAATTTCAATCAGAATGGCACTGACTAATCGTAACCAAGCCTCTCGGTTAGGAAAGACTCTGACCAAGCGGGTTCGCCGCTTAAGTTCTTGTTGAACCGTCCGTTCAATGCGGTTGGAGGTTCGCATTTTCTTTTGGTGTCTATCTGGCAAGGCAAACACATTTAACCCTTCAGGCACATTGTTTTCTAGCCACTGCGCCCAGTGAGCATGCTTTTCCTGGTACTGGCTCACAAGGACTTTTAGATTAACCTGAGCAGCTGCCATATTGGGTGCATTCCAAACACTACGCAGCTCACCACCAATGCGCTGCTTGATCTTGTGATTGGGGGCATGATGCATTGCATTCTGCGCCAGATGAAACTGGCAACGCTGCCAAGGTATACCTGGGAACACTGCCTTTCTAGCGGCTTTTAAGCCACTGTGATCATCACTGACAATAAACTCAATACCATGTATGCCCCGGTCAACCAAGCCTTTGAGGAACTCTCGCCAGTTAACCTCGGCTTCATTAAGTGCCATCGCCGTTCCTAATACGCAACGCCGTCCACAAGGCAATACACCCACCGCACTCAACACCGCCATATCAATCACTTGGTGGCCCTCACGCACCTTTTCATAACGCGCATCAAGGATTAGGTAAGAGACTTTGTCAATCAGCGTTTAAAACTGGACACCTGTCAGCGAGTAAAACTGAACAATTAAATACAATGAGAGCGCAGCGTAACTCACGATTTTAGTTTGATATTTTCGAAGCACTCATTTTTTGAGCTATATTTGCCCAGTTTCGCGTATTCGATCATCATTTAGTCACTATTTTATCAATTCGAGCACCTAAGCCATATTAAAGGCACAACTATCCAGCATAGTGCCAATCAGGCAAGCCATACAAGCTTAAGAACTTAGCACCTTTACGGATATTCGCTGCCATCGCCGCTAGGCCGTAAACAGTCTGGTTCTTCGCTAGCCCCATGAACCGAGTGCGAGCTAAACCATAATGCTGCTTGTAAGTCGCAAAGAGCCGTTCGCCACCTGCTCGCGTTACCGCAATAACTGCATTACGGGTACGGTCTGCATCTGACAACGGATTACCTCGATAGCCCTTGCGTTGAACCTGATCATCAATTCCAAGTTGCTCCAGTTTATCTCGCGTCTCCTCAGAACTATACGCCGCATCAGCATATAGGGCAGTCTCATCGCCCAACAGCAATTCATCGCGCAGTTGGCTGTCATGAACATGCCCTGGCGTCACATTCTGGTGCTGAACAAACCCATCCTCATCAACTCCCGTATGCACTGAGTAGCCATAGGTAGACTTCTTTCGACCTCGGCTGTCATTTTTGACATGCCAGCTCGCTTCAGGGTCTCGCTTAGGCGTCCCGTCTTTGCCGTTACCATTTCCAGAACGAGCCGCTTCTATAGGTGTTGCATCTATAATGTTGATGCGCCCCCTGCTCATAATAATGTTCTTCGCTTCAAGTTGACGATTGATCTCACCTAGCAAGCGATCCCACAGTTCGTGCTCCATTAACTGGTTACGAAAGCGCCCAAGGGTCGAAGCTTCAGGTACATCGCCGCCTAACTCAAAGCGGCAAAACTTACGAAACAATAAATCTCTAAATAAGCACTGTGCTAACTCCCTATCCGACAGTTCATACCAAATTCCCAGCATCAAGCTGCGGAACAAACTAAGTAATGGATAACTAGGGCGGCCAGTAGCGGCAATTTTCAGGGTAGTTGCACATTTTCCTACGCAGCCAATAATACTTCTTTTTGTGGGTTCAGCGCAACCGCACCACAAGGCCGCCAATTTCGGGTTTGGCCAGACCACCGATTAGGTTTTGCTGCTTTAGCTTCCTGATAAACAACTTCTCGTTTTGCTAATAGGGCACTATCTTCACCGCGATAACGCTGGCCAGGTGTAACGTAGCGTATAGCACTGTGACGATGTTCTTCGTTATACCATTGCATAAACTTACCCACCCATTGGCGGGCGGCCTCTAAGCTATCGAAGCCTTGAGAAGGCCACGCAGGGCAATACTTTACCGTTCTAAACATGGATTCAATATAAGCGTTGTCATTGCTTACTCTTGGCCTTGAGTAAGAGGGCTTTATTCCTAATGCTTCTAACTTCGCTCTCATTGTGAACGATTTCATTGGGCTGCCATTATCACTGTGTAAGACGGGCATGCCATCGCAGCTAGCCACTTTTAGAGCCGCCTGAGACATCAACTGCGCACCTAATTCACCGCTTTCAACAGGATGTACTTCCCAGTGAACGCCATAGCGACTGTAAAGGTCTTCTACCATGTACAGGTAATAATGCTTGCCAATAGTACGCGTCGCCAAATAGGTGATATCCCACATCCACACAGCATTAGGTTTTAGTGCTATATGAGTATCGGGTGTTCGGGACTGCTTTTGTTTGGCGCGGCCGCGGTGCTTCAATTGCCCATGCGCCTTGAGAACTCGATAAAAGCTAGACTCGCTGGCCACATAAATACCTTTGTCAGCCAACTGCGGTACTATTTGCGACGGCGGCAAATGATTGTATGCCGATTCATTACATATCGATAAAATGTGTTGCTGCTCTTGCTCGCTTAGTTTATTGCCAGGTACTGGCTTTTCTACCAAAGGACGTTGATCACTGCGGATACTATCTTCTCCTTTTGGCTTCCAACGTCTAAGCGTAGACTCGGCAAGGCCAACCAACTCACAAGCACTTGAACGCTTTGAACCTGCGTCTACTGCTTCATTAACATCATTGATTACTTTAATGCGCGTCTGAGTCGTAATCATACTTCCTCGTCCTCCCAAAGCGCCTGAAACTTTTTTTGTAATACTAATAATGCGGCCGTTTCAGCCAAGGCTTTATCTTTGCGGCGCAGCTGGGTTTCTAGCTTCTTCTTGTCTTTTTTTAACGCACGTATTTCATCGCGCGCAACTTTAGGGCTAATGAGAGCCTCATCAACACCATTAATACAAGCTTCTCGCCATTGCGTTATTTGAGTAGGGTATAGGCCTTTCTCTCGGCAATACGCAGATAATTCTTGTTCATTCATCGCAGCAGTTTCAAGAACTACGGTGAACTTAGTTTGGCAATCCCACTGATTAGATGAATCACTATTAGGCATTAAAACTCCTGATCGTCTGGCTTTATTTCGCCAATCATACAAGGTTTGAACACTGATTCCTTCTTCTCTAGATATTTCTGCGAAGGACTGACTATTTGATGATAATAATTTAGATAAAACAGCTTCTCTTCGTTCTACGCTATATTTCGGCATGAGTATTTCTCCGCCGCCCCTTGTGAATTAAAATGTGTGCAACTACCCTGACGTCTGGGGGTAGTGCCAGCATAAATAGATGAAAGCAGTGTCTCTATTTCGCTCCAATCTAATAGCACTTCTGTATCATCAAGACTATGCAGAATTGGATGATCCAAATCTGATCTTGATACTAATAAATCTCGTTGGGTGGCGAATGGTTTTTGCATGCCTAATTTTAACAAATTATGTAGATACTCGATGAGTTATGCTGCACTCTCACAATAATATTTCTTTATCATCAACTCAAGTGAAGCGTAGCGAAACTTGAGTTGATGAATCAATCCTGCTTTCTTGCGATGTTATTTTTTAGTGACAGTCTTGAGCTTTGCTTTAGTGCTAGACTGCTTGAATCGATATGAGTCGTTACCCGTTTCAATAATTGAGCAATGATGAGTCACTCTGTCGAGCAAAGCCGTGGTCATTTTCTCGTCGCCAAATACCTGCACCCATTCACTGACATTAAGCTTGGTGGTAAACACGATGGAGGTTTTCTCGTATAGCTTGCTGATCAGGTGGAATAATAGTGCGCCACCCGATGCGGGGAAGGGTAAATATCCCAGCTCATCGAATATCACCGCATCTAACGGTTGCATAATTCGTGCTAGCCGCCCCTGCTTCTCATCCTGCTGTTCTTTGATCAGCAGATTAACCAGGTCCACCACATTGTAAAACCGAACCCGATGACCTGAATGAATGGCTTTAATGCCTAAGGCCGTAGCTATAATGGGTTTTGCCTGTTCCAGTGCCACCGACAAAGATGGGGTTATGGGTTCTGTCCATATAGTCAGCCTGAGACAAATCCTCGATGAGCGCGGGTTCAACTTCGCTCTGGGTAAAGTCAAATTGCTGTAAATCACGGTGATGAGGGAATTTAGCCACCTTCATTGGGTAGTTAAGCCGCCTCACTTCTCGGTCCGTTCGCTCGGCATCCATCAATTTAATTAACCCAGATTGCAACGTTACTTTAGAACGAGGCGAATCTATCAACTCAGGTAAGCATGGTGCCATACCGTGTAGTTTAAGGGCTTTAAGATCATCAACAAGTTCAAGCATGGCTCACCTCCGCGCACAGCGGGCCATAGCGGGTCACGTTCGCTGCCGAGGGGACAGCTAATACAGGCGCATTGGTAATTGTCATCACTTGGGCCGAATCAGGTTCCGTTAACCGATGCACCAAATTGGTAATGACTGATAGCTGAGTCGTATTGGCATCTAATGCCCGCTCACAGGCCACCGTGACTGTTTCCAAGCCATGCTGGTGAATCAATAGTAACAATGGTACAAACTCTCGGTCACCGCCATCACGTTTGAGGTACTGTTTTTTGAGTGTTAGCAGTGCCTTGGGTAAATCCCAATCAACAAACGGTGCGCCCTTGCGTAATGCGCCAGGTTTAATCTCCAGTACGGGCAGATAATGCCAAGGATCAAAGATCATTTGATGACGACCGAAACAGCGAGCATGTGAAGTCACTTCCACATCGTCAACCACGACTTTAATCCTATCTGCATAGGCTCTAACAGAAACAGCTTGGCCAACATACCGACAGGGTACGGAGTATTAATGGCGGTCGTAGTGCACCACACCGGTTTTATGCACACGCGCCAAACGCTCATAATATCCATCAAAGGCTACCATCGCGGGACGTAAGCTCGGCTGCTCCTCGGCAAACACTTCATCAATTAGTCTTGATTTGTCAGTCGGGTGTGGGCGTTCACCAAGTCGAGCACAACGTTGCTCCAGCCATTGGTTTAATTCATCTAAATCAGCAAAGCGCACCCGTGGAACAAACAGCCTTTGGCGCATAACACCGACCTGGCGTTCAACCTGGCCTTTCTCCCAACCCGCTGCCGGTGTACAGGCAATCGGTTCAATCAGATAATCCTAGATAAATCAGTTAAACGCGGAAAAGACATGTAAGCAATTGAAGTGCATAGTGAAATCAAAAAAGTCGCGGTCACCTTATTGGTGATAAGGTTTTTTTTGATTTTGCTAGGTGCATCAAGAGCTTGCATGGGCTTTCGTGTTTTAACTGATTTATCTAGGATAATGATTCATCCGGCTTAGAAAGCGGCGATTAAACTCACGCCGCTTACCCTTAAACAATGCACTGACTATGGTCTTAGGGTGATCGTATATCATCTTCTGAGGTAAGCCCTCAAAGAAATCAAACGCCCGAATATGTGCATCAAACACCCTCTCCTGTGTTTCTCTGGGATAGGCCCTAAGATATGATTTACGCGAATGACATAAACGAAAGTGGGCTAGTTTGATCTTGACACCAAACCCACCCAGAATGACTTGTTCATGTGACCAATCAAACTGACAGGCTTCACCTGGTGCAAAAACCAATGGCACAAATGCTTGTTTAATACATGACCGCGAGTGATCCTTCCACGCTTTGACAAACCGTTGAACGCTGTCATAAGCCCCTCGATACCCTTGCAACTCAATCTCTTCATACAGTTGAACTGCATTACGTCTTTCTCGCACTGAGCGAGCTGCGTCCACTTCAAGCAAATTGATCAACTGAGGTTTGAACTTATCCAGCTTCGGACAGACTATTGGCACCGACCGCTGATATTCAGGTTCGCTTGGCGCGTTGTTTAAATATTTATAAATAGTGGTGCGTGATAAATTGAATTCACGCGACACCTCGCTTACTTTGCGACCTTCTACTAAACACAAACGTCGTATCTTGGTACATATAGGCATACAAATCACCTGACAGTTTCCTCGGATTAATGGCTCCGAGACAGTTAACAATAAAGGTGTTCAGTTTTGTACGCTGATCACCCACGAAACTGTTCATTTTTGCACGCTGTTCAACAAGAGACTTTACCCAAAGGACGATCACGCCAGACTTTTAACGCCTCATCCATGCTCTGGTTAGCCCGTGAGACCGGTGTAGAGGAGATGCTTTCAATACCCATGCTCTGCATGACTTTTTCGACTCGGCGCGTGCTAACGCCCGTCACGTACATTTCAGCAACGGTCAGCATCATCGCACGTTGGCTGCGTAAGCCGCGTTCTAGCGATTGAGGGTAAAAAGGTTCATCAACGTGTTGAGCGGTCTTTGGGATACGCAGATTGAGCGTACCGGCTTGCGTATCGATACGCTTATCTTGGTTAGCCATTGGCAAACCCTGGCCGGTCTTGACTATGCTCATAGTGTGATGCGCCTGGAAACGGCTCTCTTTCAATCTTCATCGCCTCATTGAGCAGTGCGGTGAGCACGGGGCGCATGGCATCGGGGCCTTCTGAGATGTGTGTTCCACTACTACGTCAAATACGTTATTGTTTGATTGGGTCATTTGGGTGTCTCCAGTATTTTAATTGCTTAAAACAGGGAACGCACAAATGGTTCAACTTACAAGACACCAAGATAGAAAATTTGAATAAATCAAAAATTCGAAAAAATTCCCCCTAGGGGGAAAAGGCCATACTGCTCTATCTAATATAAAAGTCCATACCTGAAGTTACAGTATCCTTCATAACGCCAGCAACGGCTGAGTCACCTGCCGATTTAAATGATTTGCAAATCGCTCATGTCGCGTATAACGCGGATAACATAGACATTCGTTATGCGCATCTTGCGATGGCGATTTCAGCTAACCCTGCTATACACGAGTTTGCGCAGACAATGATTCGAGATCACAATGCGGTAAACGAACAGGCATTGGCTTTGCTGAACAAACTCGGAGCGCAACCTCAAGACAATTTTTTAAGCCAGTCTTTGCTTGAAGGTGCAGACAAGCTTATCGACGAAATGAGTGCATTACGCGGTGGTGAATTTGACAAACGCTATGCACAAAATGAACTGGCTTATCACCAAGCGGTAAACGATCTCGTAGAGAACGCATTTATACCAAACATCGAAAATGCAGAAGTCAAAGCTCTGTTCGAAACAGGACTGCAAATATTTAAGGCCCATGAACCTAGAAAAATCAGTTGAACCTCCACTAACGGATGTATTATCGTTGCAATCAATTGAATTAAAAGGAGAAACACCATGGTCGCCAAAGATAAATCCTTTCACCCAGAGGGTGCGCTAAAACCGGAGGTTTCAAACGCTGTTTCCACCTTATTATCGACTGAAACGTTCGATGGAAAAATTCACGTTGAATGGGATCCGTCAGCGGCAGTAACGCCCATAGGACCGTTGCCTTTTTTCATCCAATATTTAAAACTTGGTGGTCTGTTTAAGCCATGGGTGAGCAGTTGCCCATTGGAATATCGAAGCAATAACGCACCTGAGAAGATCAATGTGTTGGGCTCATTTTTGTTGTCTGTTCTCTCGGGTCACAATCGCTACGCACACATGGCCAGCTTAATGGGCGATCGTATCAACACCAAAATGCTTGGAATGACCAAAGCGGTTAGCGACGATTCGGCGCGCCGTGCGCTGAAGAAGATGAATGAGGAACAAGGTGGGCTTGTCGGATAATTAATAGAATACGTGAGATAATATGGGCTAATTCTAGTCAGCCTGCAATTTTGAGCAAACGTCATCAAAGCCAACTGTTCCTAACCTTAGATTCTCTGGTTAGCTCTGAACATCCCTACCGTAAACTCGATGAGCTATTATGTTTTGGTGCATTGAGTAAACCCTTCTCTAAAATATATGCCACCCGTGGCCCTAAAGGCCGAGGTGTTGAGTTCGGCTTACGTGCCTTGGTGCTTCAGTTCATGGAAGATTTAAGTGATAGAGAAATGGAGCGATACTTATCAGAGAATCTGGCCGCTAAGTGGTTTTGTGATTCAGGACTGGAACAGAGCACTCCTGATCATAGTTACTTTGGTGATTTTCGCTCACGCATTGGAACCAGGGGTATGATGAATTTATTTGACCGTGTTCGGAGCGGGTTAGTTTCAATGGGCTTAGTACGAGAAATATTCACATTTGTCGATGCCAGCCAGTTGGTCAGTAAGCTAACCACTTGGGATGATAGAGATAAGGCGATAAAGATGGGATTAGAGGAGTTCAACAATAAGACAGTTGATAAAGTTGCGGCGGACAAGCAAGCACGGTTTGGGTGCAAGGGAAATAGCAAATATTGGTATGGTTACAAAGAGCATGCATCAGTGGATATGCAAAGTGGCTTGATCAATAAAATAGCGACCACCTCGGCTGAGGTAACGGATGCAAGCGGCTTAAAGCATGTTTGCCCTAAGTCGGGTGCTGTTTATGCGGACAAGGGTTATTGCGTGAGCCCGGCCAAAACCACGCTCAGGCGCAACGGTTGCCATGATGCAACAATCAAGAAGAACAATATGCATGGCAAGAATAGAGACAAAGACCGTTGGATTAGCAAAATTCGTTCACCATATGAGCGAGTGTTTGCTCATCGCAATAAGCGAGTTCGTTATAAAGGGTTGGCTAAAGTCCAGTTCCAAGTTGGAATCAGGGGCTTATGTTTTAACCTTAAGCGATTAATGGCATTGGGAGTTGAACGAGTTGAATTGGTGCCGGCCTAGGGATAGATCCGTCTATTGGTGGCAAAATGGCTGCTAATAGACGGTTTATTGCACAAAAAACGCGTTGCTGAGCAAACTAAAAGCGACTTCGGCGAAAACCCTGTTTGAAATTGTATTAACCGACGAGCCCAAGGTATAGCCTGGCTACAAACTCATTTGCAGCGTTGCTACGAGCCCTTGCTCACACAGCCATGGATATTGGATTGTGACGTAACGGTTAAACCGCTATACGGTCATCAAGAAGGTGCCAAGGTTGGCTATAATCCACACAAACCTGGCCGGCCCTCGCACACGTATCACACCTATATGATTGTCAATCTTCGTCTTGTATTGGATGTTGAGGTCAAGTCTGGCACTGAGGTAGCTGCTAGTCATTCTTCGCCGGGTCTATGGGAGCTGTTGGATCGATTGCCACGTTCATCTTGGCCGCACTTTATTCGAGGCGATTGTGACTGGGGTACCCAGGATGTGATGAGTGCTGCAGAACAAAGAGGCGTCAATTACTTGTTTAAGCTAAGGAAGTCTAAGTACGTTAAGCAACTGATACAGCAGCAGCATAGCGTGTCGGGCTGGGATTATGTTATCGATGGCTGGGAAGCCAAAGAAAGTTGTTTGAAGTTGGCTGCGTGGAACGATCATCGGCGCGTGGTAATCGTTCGTCGTCGTTTAGCAAAGGACGCGCTGCTGGTATTGGAAGAGAAAAGTCAAGGCCAGCAGAGCTTTGGTTTTTTGCAAGAAGCGGATGATATTCGCGCGTTTGAATACGCTGTTCTGGTCACCTCATTAGACGATGAGGTGATTAGCATCGTCCAACATTATCGAGATCGAGCCGACTGCGAAAACAATTTTGATGAAATCAAGAACCATTGGGGTTGGGGCGGGTTTACTACCGCCGATATCAAGCCCTGTCGCTTTATAGCGCGGATCATTGCCTTGATTTATAACGGGTGGAATATATTCACTAGGCTGGCTAACCCAGACAAACATATGGAAGCGATTACCCGTCGACCGCTATTACTGAGTTCGGTGGGGCGCGTTACTGAATCGGGGCGGAAAAAGACTATGACGATTACTAGCACGCACGCCAAGGCCGACTTAATTCGCGACACGTTTGACCAAATACAACACGTCTTTAATTCATTGAAGGCGATTGCGCCGCAGTTGAGCGTGGCGCAAGTTTGGTGCCGCATTCTAAGCGAGGCGATGAAGAAATATCTTGGTGGAACGATTCTTCAACCGCCAGATGACCGCTGTTTACTTGGCTAAAGTGTCTCGGAGGCAGTAGCGACGATGGAAGGGTTGTTTATGTTGGCCTCATTGGAGAGGCTTTAACTGCGTTTTTTAGGTTCATGGGGCTAGCGAAGAACCAGACTGTTTACGGCCTAGCGGCGATGGCAGCGAATATCCGTAAAGGTGCTAAGTTCTTAAGCTTGTATGGCTTGCCTGATTGGCACTATGCTGGATAGTTGTGCCTTTAATATGGCTTAGGTGCTCGAATTGATAAAATAGTGACTAAATGATGATCGAATACGCGAAACTGGGCAAATATAGCTCAAAAAATGAGTGCTTCGAAAATATCAAACTAAAATCGTGAGTTACGCTGCGCTCTCAAGAGGATCTATAGTGATCGACAAATCAAAACGTAACACCTTAAAATCAGTTGCAGTAGCAGGTGCTGCTGTCACCACTGCGTCGCTTAGCTCAGTCGCATTTGCAGAAATGTTAGTGTCCGCGTCTCCTAGTGAAGATATTTCTTTGTTGGTTGGCAAGGGAACGCACAGTGGTACAATGAACGTTATTATTCAAAACCGCGGGGATGTTCAAAAAACAATTACCCGCATGTCGCCTAGTTTTATCACCACAGAGTTAGGTGACGTAGACTTGGAGAAGTTATTTGACGAAGGCCCCATGTTATGTGGGTGCAAAGCAAGAGCTGGTTTTCTCTGTAGCACCAGCTAACTCAGCGCGCACCTTATATAACCATAAGCCGGTACATATTCACACCAGCAATAATATGCTAACTGCTAAAAGCCCCATGCATCACCCTCAAGTGACGTGGAAAGTCGCCTAGCCAAAGCGAGTAACTAGCATATTAAAAGCCGGGCTTTGACCCAGCTTTTTACCCAAAAACAACAGCGTCTGTTGATTAGAAAACGGGCATATGCGTTAAATACTATTTTGCTCGACGGTTAGCCTAGCGTCTAGTAGCTTTAAACATGATACACATAAAATATTCGGGTTAGGAGGTAGCGTTTAGCTTACTAATGGAGTTGCATAGCGTCTAACAAGGCTTGGTTATCCTCTATGCTCCTATTAACATAAAGAGAAATAACTCGACTGCTATGCACTGAGAATCCACAGTTTAGCGCAGCAAATTACATGTGATGGCAGAGCAGTTAAACTAGATTAAATTCTACACTCCGATAACGATTTTATTTGCTGCCCATTGTCGTCAAAGTTATCAAGAGAAAGCCACGCTTCGAATGCATCACGGTTAGCTGGCCATTGAGTATCTAATATAGAGAACCAAGCTGTATCACGGTTGCGATTTTTATACATGGTCGCTTGACGAAACACCCCATCAAAGTTGAAGCCTAAGCGCAGGGCAGCACTTTTAGAAGGCGCATTTAAGTTGTCGCACTTCCATTCATAGCGGCGATACCCTGTTTCAAAAACACGTTTCATCATCAGATACATCGTCTCGGTTGCTAATGTTGTACCCTGCAATAATGGTGAAAAGTGAATATGCCCTACTTCGATCACCCCAACGTTCGGATCTATACGTAAGTAACTCGCAATACCCACCGCTTTGCCGCTACTGGGATCTATTACGGTGTAAAATTTGAGGTCTTTTGAATAGCAAGCTTGCTTGGTCCAGGCTTCGAAAGCTGCTTTATTCTCAAACGGGCCGTAGGGCAAGTAAGTCCAATTGTGTCCACTGCTGTCTTTTATAAATGCGGCATATAAATCATCAACGTGCGAAGCATTAAAAGATTCAAGTTGGCATCGACTGCCTCGCATTGGTGATTCTGTAGGCCAAGTAGCAGTGCGCCAGTCCTCAATCGGCATACCAATGGGTTGCCCTAGCTCGTTTTTATACTCACTCATAAATTCTTACTCATCATCAGGAAGCCACAAAACGCAGCATTGTTGCGGCGTAAGCTAACATCTACCTTAGTTTTAGTGGTATTTATAATTTCCCTATATTGCTTCACTGCTGTCCCGTTAACACTAAAGAAACAGGCCTGATTTTCTCTCAATTTGATAAAATACGTTTAGCGATAAACCGTTGAATCAAATAGGAAAATCAGACCATGTCACATTGTAATACCGTTCTAAATCAAATACTCAAAATTGTTCCGAGACATGAATTCGAGGCACTCGCAATTCAACATCATTCGGGGCGTTCATTCCGCAGAGCGTCTCGTTGGTCACAGTTCGTGAGCCTGACTATAGCTCAATTGACTGGCCGTCATAGCTTGCGTGATATTGTTGATAATGTCAGCGCTCAATCACACCGCTTGTATCATCCTGGTAGTGCCGTGTTAACGCGGTCCAATCTTTCACGCATCAATGAGAACAAGCCTTCGAGCCTTTATGAAGCGCTATTCTCTCAATTACTCAAGCGCTGTCAGAGCAAAACGCCAGGGCATAACTTTCGTTTCAAGAATCCCCTGTATTCACTGGACTCATCTACCATTGATCTGTGCTTATCGGTTTTCCCATGGGCAGACTTTCGATCAACTAAAGGGGCAATCAAACTGCATGTAGGCCTGAATCATGATGGTTACTTACCTGAGTTTGTTAATATCACCGAGGGTAAATGTGCTGATGTTACTGCAGGCAGGAAAGTAGCTTTCCCGAAAGGCAGCATTGTAGTTATTGACCGTGGATACAACGACTATGCCTGGTATAAGCAATTGAATGACAAGGGAATATACTTTGTCACACGATTAAAGAAGAATGCTGCATACCGCCTTATCAAGCGACATAGTGTACGCAAGGGAACGGGACTTAGCAGTGATCAAACGATTGAATTCACGGGGGTCAAAGCAGCAAAGGAGTGTTCGATTCGATTACGCCGTATTGGTTATCGCGATGCCACTACAGGCAAGCATTATGTGTTTTTAACCAACCACTTTAAGCTCAGTGCTCAAACTATCGCCGATATTTATAAAGCCAGATGGCAGGTGGAATTATTCTTCAAGTGGATCAAGCAGAACTTAAAGGTGAAGTCATTTATCGGCACCAGCAAGAACGCAGTATTGACCCAAATATGGATTGCGTTATGTATTTACCTAATACTGATGTTCATCAAATTGCAGTCGAAGGCGGGCAAAACGATGCAACAAATATTGAGGGTATTGCAGCTTAATTTGTTTGAAAAACGTGATTTAATGGCACTGTTGCGAGGGGACCCGATGCATCACCCAAACCTTAACCCTAATCAATTTTCGTTGCTGTGAAAGTTAACGGGACAGCAGTGATATTGCTTATAAAATGTCCAGCTTGGCAACGGTTTATAATTCAGGTCAAGCTCTAATTGTGCGATGATGCCTTTTGTTGTCATTGGCTTTACGAACACCTCAACCTCAGGATTATAGTAAAAAGGAATCACGCTGAGTAAAGTCCATCTAGCTAGCTTATTGATCTGCAACATACTCACCATCGCTTCAAAGCCTTTAGCTTGATCACCGTGCAATTGCTCATATAAGGTGCTAGCCAGAGCCTCCTTTTCGGTATCGTGTAATACCTTAGCGAAATCCCTAAATTTTGGTTTTTCAAACATCGACACCATGGAGGACCGCGAAACCGTCGTAACCATCGCCGCAATAATTTGATCTAAGTTATAAAACTTGTCTTCAGCAAAACTTTCTTGGGTGAATGCAGTCAGTTTCGGAATATTATGTTTTTTGCCAATTTCAATCATCTCAGGGTTTTGAAATCCCCCAGGATATCTGCGCATAAACTGGTCTTCGGCAATTTTTAGATTTTGTAAATTCATTTACTAGTAGTTTGATAGGGGTTTGATAGGCGTTAGATCGCGGTGGTGCTTATAGTCTGGTCGCGTAGGCTTGGTATAGGCATTCGAAATGGGGTTAACCACGATAGAAAAAATAGCCCTATCCCAGGGCGACATATTATTGGGTGAGCCGTGCACCAGAGTGTCGTGAAAGATAAGCATAGTGCCTTTTTTACCGGTAGCAGACACAATGTCGCTTTGCGCGACTAGGTCAGTCACTCGTTGTTGGTCGCAAACCCACAGCGGATAACTGGTTGTTTGATCATCTAAACTTGCGCCATGTTCACCTAAACGATGTGAGCCCGGAATGAAATACAGTGGTCCATTAAACTCGGAGACATCGTCTAAAAAAATATGCAAGTTAAGTGCTAGAGGTTGCTCAACCCCGTCTTCCTCTTTATGGGTGGCGTAATCATAATGCCATTGCCACACTTCCCCAGAAAACGCGGCTTTTACATTAACCTTTATTTGTTGTAAGTAAATCTCTTCTTGCAAAATTTGCAATGCAGGTAAGGCCAATCTAGGATCGCGAACAAGTTGCCCGAAAAATGAGTCTCGCAAATGCAGCCCCATTGCGGTACGCACTACATTTGCCCCCCGCTCAACTATATTCGCCTCATGCTTTTGCGAGAACAACTGAGGCATTCGGGCGTTAATTTGATCTACTTCTTCGCCCGTAAAGGTTTCTGGTAGAATCAAAAAACCCCCAGACGTCAGGGTAGTTGCACACATTTTAATTCACAAGGGGCGGCGGAGAAATACTCATGCCGAAATATAGCGTAGAACGAAGAGAAGCTGTTTTATCTAAATTATTATCATCAAATAGTCAGTCCTTCGCAGAAATATCTAGAGAAGAAGGAATCAGTGTTCAAACCTTGTATGATTGGCGAAATAAAGCCAGACGATCAGGAGTTTTAATGCCTAATAGTGATTCATCTAATCAGTGGGATTGCCAAACTAAGTTCACCGTAGTTCTTGAAACTGCTGCGATGAATGAACAAGAATTATCTGCGTATTGCCGAGAGAAAGGCCTATACCCTACTCAAATAACGCAATGGCGAGAAGCTTGTATTAATGGTGTTGATGAGGCTCTCATTAGCCCTAAAGTTGCGCGCGATGAAATACGTGCGTTAAAAAAAGACAAGAAGAAGCTAGAAACCCAGCTGCGCCGCAAAGATAAAGCCTTGGCTGAAACGGCCGCATTATTAGTATTACAAAAAAAGTTTCAGGCGCTTTGGGAGGACGAGGAAGTATGATTACGACTCAGACGCGCATTAAAGTAATCAATGATGTTAATGAAGCAGTAGACGCAGGTTCAAAGCGTTCAAGTGCTTGTGAGTTGGTTGGCCTTGCCGAGTCTACGCTTAGACGTTGGAAGCCAAAAGGAGAAGATAGTATCCGCAGTGATCAACGTCCTTTGGTAGAAAAGCCAGTCCCTGGCAATAAACTAAGCGAGCAAGAGCAGCAACACATTTTATCGATATGTAATGAATCGGCATACCATCATTTGCCGCCGTCGCAAATAGTACCGCAGTTGGCTGACAAAGGTATTTATGTGGCCAGCGAGTCTAGCTTTTATCGAGTTCTCAAGGCGCATGGGCAATTGAAGCACCGCGGCCGCGCCAAACAAAAGCAGTCCCGAACACCCGATACTCATATAGCACTAAAACCTAATGCTGTGTGGATGTGGGATATCACCTATTTGGCGACGCGTACTATTGGCAAGCATTATTACCTGTACATGGTAGAAGACCTTTACAGTCGCTATGGCGTTCACTGGGAAGTACATCCTGTTGAAAGCGGTGAATTAGGTGCGCAGTTGATGTCTCAGGCGGCTCTAAAAGTGGCCAGCTGCGATGGCATGCCCGTCTTACACAGTGATAATGGCAGCCCAATGAAATCGTTCACAATGAGAGCGAAGTTAGAAGCATTAGGAATAAAGCCCTCTTACTCAAGGCCAAGAGTAAGCAATGACAACGCTTATATTGAATCCATGTTTAGAACGGTAAAGTATTGCCCTGCGTGGCCTTCTCAAGGCTTCGATAGCTTAGAGGCCGCCCGCCAATGGGTGGGTAAGTTTATGCAATGGTATAACGAAGAACATCGTCACAGTGCTATACGCTACGTTACACTTGGCCAGCGTTATCGCGGTGAAGATAGTGCCCTATTAGCAAAACGAGAAGTTGTTTATCAGGAAGCTAAAGCAGCAAAACCTAATCGGTGGTCTGGCCAAACCCGAAATTGGCGGCCTTGTGGTGCGGTTGCGCTGAACCCACAAAAAGAAGTATTATTGGCTGCGTAGGAAAATGTGCAACTACCCTGAAAATTGCCGAAACCATCACGCTCTAAACTACTTAGCTGACTTGAATTTAGTTTCATAAGAAAAAATGATTGCCCCTATAATGAGCAGGTTTAAATAATCTTACACTCAACTTTAGAGGGAATTGAGTCCGTTAGTATAAAGCACTAAACCTAGCCATTAGCTATGCTTTTAACAAGATTAAACAACGATCACAAAATTTTTGTAATTACAATCTTTACGTTTTCCTTATTATCCGTAAACTAAATGTAGTTGATAAATATAGAATCACTATGCAAAAACCTGATCTCATCTGGCTAAATGTCATTGTATTTTCCCTTAGCACTTTAATTACGCTCGTGGCCGTACCCGTGTACGCTTTTGTGCATGGATTTGATGCTTGGCAAATTTTTGCACTAATCATAGGCATCGGAATTTGTGAAATGTCGATCACTGCCGGGTACCATCGTCTATGGACACACAAAGCTTATGAAGCGAACTGGCTGGTGCGTTGCGTATTTATGCTAGGTGGTACTTTTGCTACCCAAAACAGTATTCTACATTGGGCATCTGACCATCGGCGCCATCATCGTCATGTTGACGATGAGCAAGACGACCCCTACTCTGCCAAACGCGGTTTTTGGTATTCGCACATCGGGTGGATGCTACGCGAATATAACAGTGAGCACGACAATCAATACACCAACTGCGAAGACTTGCGAAAAGACGCCATCGTAATGTGGCAACACCGCTATTATATACCCTTAGTTTTAGGGCTAAATTTCGGTATACCGATTGCTGCTGGTCTTATCCACGGTGACCTCATCGGTATGATATTACTGTTGGGCGTTGCACGTTTATTTATCTCTCACCACTTTACTTTCTTAATCAACTCATTAGCGCATATTTGGGGCAGCCAGCCTTATTCAGATCTAAACAGCTCTAAGGACAATGGTTTAATTGCCATTTTAACCATGGGCGAGGGCTATCATAACTTTCATCATTCGTTTCAGCGTGACTACCGTAACGGCATTCGCTGGTGGCATTTCGACCCAACGAAGTGGCTAATACGAGGCTTAGCATTTTTGGGTTTAACAAAAAAACTATATCGGGCGCCAGTCGAAAAAATTGAATCGTCTCGAGCACGTATGTTATTGGTTAAAACTTCACGAAAGCTCGAAGGTTTACCTCACGCCGATGTGCTGTTGCTGCGTCTTCAAGGCGAGTACGACGCGCTAATACAAAAAGTTAACGCGTTCTCTAGAGCAAAAAACAATGGATAGAAGCCAACAAAACGTCGGTAATGGAAAACTACGATTTACAAACGCTAAAGGCCAAAGTTAAAGAGCTTAAATCTAACTTTATTCAGCAAAAGAAAGATTGGTTGACCTTAAACGCCCGCATCGCCTAATAGCGCTTTACTGCGCAGCTTCCAACACAATTTGAGCGACCATCACTGGGTGGTATTCGCAAAAATACGCTGTGGTCATACCCGCAGTAACGGTAAGAATTGCGCTTGCATCAGGTGCAATCAACCCGGTATCCCAGGATCGGTCTTTCGCCGTGGCTGTATGGGGAACGATATCGTTATTGACCCACACAATTCGATCACCCACTCGTACAGCGAGCATTTCGATAGAGAATGTAAAGTCGCTGATTTCAACCCCATGCAGTAGAGAACCTTCATTTTGCGTTGCATAGCTAGTTCCACAAGGTAAAGTGGTAACTGCACTTGCAGCTACCAATCTCATTACCGTTCGACGATCTATTAGGTATTTCATTGTAGGCTTTTTACCATCATAGCTGCATGTCCTTCATCCTAAAAAACGCAGTTAAAGCCTCTCCAATGAGGCCAACATAAACAACCCTTCCATCGTCGCTACTGCCTCCGAGACACTTTAGCCAAGTAAACAGCGGTCATCTGGCGGTTGAAGAATCGTTCCACCAAGATATTTCTTCATCGCCTCGCTTAGAATGCGGCACCAAACTTGCGCCACGCTCAACTGCGGCGCAATCGCCTTCAATGAATTAAAGACGTGTTGTATTTGGTCAAACGTGTCGCGAATTAAGTCGGCCTTGGCGTGCGTGCTAGTAATCGTCATAGTCTTTTTCCGCCCCGATTCAGTAACGCGCCCCACCGAACTCAGTAATAGCGGTCGACGGGTAATCGCTTCCATCTGTTTGTCTGGGTTAGCCAGCCTAGTGAATATATTCCACCCGTTATAAATCAAGGCAATGATCCGCGCTATAAAGCGACAGGGCTTGATATCGGCGGTAGTAAACCCGCCCCAACCCCAATGGTTCTTGATTTCATCAAAATTGTTTTCGCAGTCGGCTCGATCTCGATAATGTTGGACGATGCTAATCACCTCATCGTCTAATGAGGTGACCAGAACAGCGTATTCAAACGCGCGAATATCATCCGCTTCTTGCAAAAAACCAAAGCTCTGCTGGCCTTGACTTTTCTCTTCCAATACCAGCAGCGCGTCCTTTGCTAAACGACGACGAACGATTACCACGCGCCGATGATCGTTCCACGCAGCCAACTTCAAACAACTTTCTTTGGCTTCCCAGCCATCGATAACATAATCCCAGCCCGACACGCTATGCTGCTGCTGTATCAGTTGCTTAACGTACTTAGACTTCCTTAGCTTAAACAAGTAATTGACGCCTCTTTGTTCTGCAGCGCTCATCACATCCTGGGTATCCCAGTCACAATCGCCTCGAATAAAGTGCGGCCAAGATGAACGTGGCAATCGATCCAACAGCTCCCATAGACCCGGCGAAGAATGACTAGCAGCTACCTCAGTGCCAGACTTGACCTCAACATCCAATACAAGACGAAGATTGGCAATCATATAGGTGTGATACGTGTGCGAGGGCCGGCCAGGTTTGTGTGGATTATAGCCAACCTTGGCACCTTCTTGATGACCGTATAGCGGTTTAACCGTTACGTCACAATCCAATATCCATGGCTGTGTGAGCTAGGGCTCGTAGCAACGCTGCAAATGAGTTTGTAGCCAGGCTATACCTTGTTCCTCATCCATCTTCTTCAGCGCACGGCGCGCCGAATCGTCGCTAACCGCTTTGATCATTCCAAGCATTTTGGTGTTGATACGATCGCCCATTAAGCTGGCCATGTGTGCGTAGCGATTGTGACCCGAGAGAACAGACAACAAAAATGAGCCCAACACATTGATCTTCTCAGGTGCGTTATTGCTTCGATATTCCAATGGGCAACTGCTCACCCATGGCTTAAACAGACCACCAAGTTTTAAATATTGAATGAAAAAAGGCAACGGTCCTATGGGCGTTACTGCCGCTGACGGATCCCATTCAACGTGAATTTTTCCATCGAACGTTTCAGTCGATAATAAGGTGGAAACAGCGTTTGAAACCTCCGGTTTTAGCGCACCCTCTGGGTGAAAGGATTTATCTTTGGCGACCATGGTGTTTCTCCTTTTAATTCAATTGATTGCAACGATAATACATCCGTTAGTGGAGGTTCAACTGATTTTTCTAGGATGAACCGAGTGCGAGCTAAACCATAATGCTGCTTGTAAGTCGCAAAGAGCCGTTCGCCACCTGCTCGCGTTACCGCAATAACTGCATTACGGGTACGGTCTGCATCTGACAACGGATTACCTCGATAGCCCTTGCGTTGAACCTGATCATCAATTCCAAGTTGCTCCAGTTTATCTCGCGTCTCCTCAGAACTATACGCCGCATCAGCATATAGGGCAGTCTCATCGCCCAACAGCAATTCATCGCGCAGTTGGCTGTCATGAACATGCCCTGGCGTCACATTCTGGCGCTGAACAAACCCATCCTCATCAACTCCCGTATGCACTGAGTAGCCATAGGTAGACTTCTTTCGACCTCGGCTGTCATTTTTGACATGCCAGCTCGCTTCAGGGTCTCGCTTAGGCGTCCCGTCTTTGCCGTTACCATTTCCAGAACGAGCCGCTTCTATAGGTGTTGCATCTATAATGTTGATGCGCCCCTTGCTCATAATAATGTTCTTCGCTTCAAGTTGACGATTGATCTCACCTAGCAAGCGATCCCACAGTTCGTGCTCCATTAACTGGTTACGAAAGCGCCCAAGGGTCGAAGCTTCAGGTACATCGCCGCCTAACTCAAAGCGGCAAAACTTACGAAACAATAAATCTCTAAATAAGCACTGTGCTAACTCCCTATCCGACAGTTCATACCAAATTCCCAGCATCAAGCTGCGGAACAAACTAAGTAATGGATAACTAGGGCGGCCAGTAGTGCCAGCATAAATAGATGAAAGCAGTGTCTCTATTTCGCTCCAATCTAATAGCACTTCTGTATCATCAAGACTATGCAGAATTGGATGATCCAAATCTGATCTTGATACTAATAAATCTCGTTGGGTGGCGAATGGTTTTTGCATGCCTAATTTTAACAAATTATGTAGATACTCGATGAGTTATGCTGCACTCTCCTCTTGTTAATTAAGTGTGCGCGCATTGTGCCCCACGAATCTGAATGATTGCTTAACTTAAACCAGAAGCACTATTTATATTCAATAATATCAATATGTTAACAACTGTTAAAGGTAACTTCTCAATAACCCGTGGCAGGTAAAATAAAACAAAATATTTCTTGACAGGGTTTTACGCTAAAAGGAAGGTAATTCAACGTGGTCGAGTGACTCGATTTAGGTTGAGTTCCAGGGTGGTTGTAGGCCCCTTTACGCTAATAACAAAGATCGCTTAAGGACGTTCAGGGGTGTCTTCTTAACGTTCGTTGTGGCGCAGTTGAGAAGGCAAAATTGGACTTTCAAAACCGATGGTACACTAAGGTCTATCCAGTTAACGGACGTTTAAGACCTCGAGTAAGCTACCCTCTATTCCCGACATTCCTGAACAAGAACAAACCCCCGCAGTAAAAATGTTGCGGGTGCTAGTGGAGCAGCTGTTGGTGCGAGTTCAGCAACAGGACGAAGAAATAGCATTGCTTAAAGATGGAATCAATATCCTTAAGGGGCAGAAGAGGCGGCCTACTTTTAAGGGCGGTAATATGGATAAGAAAACAGAGCCAAAACGTTCATCTTCTAGCGACAAACCTAAGCAGCGAGCTGGGTCGAACAAGGCAAAGAAAACACCAAGGCTGTCAATTGACCTAAATCTGGTTATTGAACCAGCGAAGTCCGTGCCCGAAGGTTCTCGCTTTAAAGGCTATCGGGATTTTGTAGTGCAAGATTTGCTTATCAAGGTTCATACCACCCGCTATCGTTTAGCGCATTGGGTAACGCCAGACAATAAAAAGCTCAAAGGCCAGTTACCGACATCCGTGGCAGGGCGACATTATGGGCCTCGTCTGGTCAGTTATATTCTCTATCAATATCATCATTGTCAAACCACGCAACCACTCTTGTTGGAACAGTTGCGAGAGTGGGGAATTGATATTTCTTCGGGACAAATTAACCCAATACTGATCAGCGCTAAAGAGCCCTTTCATGCTGAGAAAGAGGCGTTACTAAGCGTTGCTCTGAGCGCATCGTCTTACGTGACCGTGGACGATAGTGGTGCTCGCCATCAGGGCAAAAATGGCTATGTAACGCACATTGGTAATGACTTGTTTGCGTGGTTTAAAAGCACTCAATCAAAAAGTCGAATTAACTTCCTACCGCTATTAAGGGCTGGCAATACGGATTATCGTTTGAGTCAAAATGCGTTGAATTATAGGCAACAACATGGATTGCCAAAGCAAGCCTTAGCCGCTGTAACTGAGCACCGGGAACGCCGTATTGCCAACGAGGATGACTGGCTTGAAATGCTCGATAGCCTGTTGATCATTAAGGCACGTCACCGACGTATCACCACCGAAGGGGCATTACTTGGTAGTATTTTGCATCATGGTCTGTGTGATGACATCGTTGTCGTCAGTGATGATGCAGGGCAATTTAACATTTTGGCTCATGCCTTGTGTTGGATACACACCGAGCGCTTAATCCATAAGTTGATACCGCTGAACGAGGGACACCGGCAGGGCATGGCTAAAATACGCGACCAAGTCTGGTGCTTTTATCGGGCGTTAAAGAGTATAAAACCCAGCCTTGCGAGAACCAACGTAAAATACTTGAGCAGCGTTTCGATGAAATCTTCACTCAACAGACATGCTACCAAACATTAAATCAGACGCTCAAACGAATCCATGCGAATAAAGCAGAATGACTGTTGGTGCTAGATCGACCAGATATTCCGTTACACACCAATGGCAGTGAAACAGACATTCGCGATTACGTGAAAAAACGAAAAGTGAGTGGCTCCACCCGCAGCGATGCTGGCCAGCAGTGTCGGGACACGTTTGCCAGTTTGAAAAAGACCTGCCGAAAACTGGATATATCGTTCTGGCACTACCTGACCCATCGACTTGGTATCGGTGAGCAACATATTGATCCTCTGCCAGATATCATTATGGAACGCGCCAGCTTTGCCACGGGTTATTGAGAAGTTACCTGTTAAATAATGGTAATGAATCCTTTATTGAATATTGAGCGTATAGTTGACTAAACTTAAGCAGGCTTAATTAAGCATCTTCAAGGTGAATCATATTATGCCAACGTAGTATTTATTATTCCTTTATCTACATTATTTAAATTCGGTCTAAAATGAGAATTCCCATGAAACGGTTGTACTTAATTTGGTTTTTCGCTGCGTTATTTTACGTGGCTCCAATAAACGCTGCGGAAGAAATTACCGTGTATAAATCACCTACCTGTGATTGCTGCCAAGGCTGGATACACTACCTTGAAGACAATGGCTTTGCAGTAGAAGCTCACGATATTGAGAATATGAGTGAAATAAAAAGCCGTTATGGTGTTAACCAGGAGGTAAAGTCATGTCACACTGCCATAATTGACGGATATGTGGTGGAAGGCCATGTACCCGTTGAGGGTATTAAGCGTCTTGTTGCTGAAAAGCCCGATATCGTGGGTATTAGCGCACCGGGCATGCCAATGATGTCGCCTGGTATGGCTAGCCTTATCCCTAAAGGTTGTGATGTTATTCAGTTCGATAAAAACAATAACACTGAGGTCTTTAGCGAATATTAGTCGAGTTACCGCTGGCCCATTGATCTCAATAGTAGGACTAGAGCTAGCATTTAAACAGAAACTTACAGTTTTGAACTAAATCGTTTTCAGAAGGGGACGAAAACCCCACGCTAAGGTTTAAGTAACTGTCTCTCGCAGCCCCTAACGGTCTTTGATGTGATCTTCGTACTTACTTTAAGCGTACTAGAATTGGGTACATGACCAACGTGGTTAGCTATAAGTCCAATGAAAACGCAGCTGCCAAGAAGCAGAGAGCTGAGGCGAAAGCGGCAGAACCACGGATATGATTCCAGAAGGTCCAGTGCGGGATAAATTTTGGCCACCAAGTATGCGCCACCGCACTCTCAGCATTCATGGCGTCGAGCCGATTGTTCATAGGCACATTAAGGGCTCGTCGGTTAATACAATTTCAAACAGGGTTTTCGCCGAAGTCGCTTTTAGTTTGCTCAGCAACGCGTTTTTTGTGCAATAAACCGTCTATTAGCAGCCATTTTGCCACCAATAGACGGATCTATCCCTAGGCCGGCACCAATTCAACTCGTTCAACTCCCAATGCCATTAATCGCTTAAGGTTAAAACATAAGCCCCTGATTCCAACTTGGAACTGGACTTTAGCCAACCCTTTATAACGAACTCGCTTATTGCGATGAGCAAACACTCGCTCATATGGTGAACGAATTTTGCTAATCCAACGGTCTTTGTCTCTATTCTTGCCATGCATATTGTTCTTCTTGATTGTTGCATCATGGCAACCGTTGCGCCTGAGCGTGGTTTTGGCCGGGCTCACGCAATAACCCTTGTCCGCATAAACAGCACCCGACTTAGGGCAAACATGCTTCAAGCCGCTTGCATCCGTTACCTCAGCCGAGGTGGCCGCTATTTTATTGATCAAGCCACTTTGCATATCCACTGATGCATGCTCTTTGTAACCATACCAATATTTGCTATTTCCCTTGCACCCAAACCGTGCTTGCTTGTCCGCCGCAACTTTATCAACTGTCTTATTGTTGAACTCCTCTAATCCCATCTTTATCGCCTTATCTCTATCATCCCAAGTGGTTAGCTTACTGACCAACTGGCTGGCATCGACAAATGTGAATACTTCTCGTACTAAGCCCATTGAAACTAACCCGCTCCGAACACGGTCAAATAAATTCATCATACCCCTGGTTCCAATGCGTGAGCGAAAATCACCAAAGTAACTATGATCAGGAGTGCTCTGTTCCAGTCCTGAATCACAAAACCACTTAGCGGCCAGATTCTCTGATAAGTATCGCTCCATTTCTCTATCACTTAAATCTTCCATGAACTGAAGCACCAAGGCACGTAAGCCGAACTCAACACCTCGGCCTTTAGGGCCACGGGTGGCATATATTTTAGAGAAGGGTTTACTCAATGCACCAAAACATAATAGCTCATCGAGTTTACGGTAGGGATGTTCAGAGCTAACCAGAGAATCTAAGGTTAGGAACAGTTGGCTTTGATGACGTTTGCTCAAAATTGCAGGCTGACTAGAATTAGCCCATATTATCTCACGTATTCTATTAATTATCCGACAAGCCCATTAAACATTAGTGTCACCAGAAAAGTGCCGATCAGGTACAGTCCAGCTCCACATGCAACCCGCAACAATTCGGGACATTGCGCATATTTCCATGTAATGACTACAAGTACGGGGGAAGCTACAGCCATACCAATCAGCATTACCATGAAGCTAGTTTTGAATACCTTACGGTTTATCCATTGCATTGATTCGATGCCACCAGCAGGCTTTGTTGCGTATTTTTACAACCGTGGCCACCGAATTTTACGAAGCGTGGCCACTTGCACCAAGCCTTCAAACGGTCAAGTGATTTTAACGTAAAGTGGCTACACTTTGCTCTGTTGTGACTGGATTTTTCTCATCGATTCCCCCTCTAATTGTATTTTGTGCGCGTTGTGTAATAAGCGATCCAGAATCGCATCAGCCAAAGTGGCTTCACCAATCGCATCATGCCAATGTTGTGTGGGCAATTGACTGGTGATTAAGGTGGCACCATTACCGTGGCGATCTTCTATTATTTCTAATCGGTCATTACGGTTTTGCTGAGTCAGTGTATCCAAGCCCCAGTCATCGATAATCAATAGTTTGATTTTTGCTATTTGTGCCAGTAGCTTGGTGTAACTGCCATCACCATGGCTCAAGGTCATTGCTTCAAATAAGCGGCTAGCACGAATATATTTTGTGCTAATGCCGTGCTCACAAGCCGCTTGTCCTAACACACAGGCCAAGAAGGTTTTGCCGGTGCCTGTAGGGCCTTGGATGATGACATTGCGGCTTTTGTTTACCCCGTCTAGGCCAGTAACTGCGCTACCGTGTCTTTGTGTAAACCTCGTCTAGTTCGGTAATCGATGTCGTCTGCTTGGGCGCGATATCGTAACTTCGCTTGCTTGAGTAAACGCGTGACTTTGCGGTTATCCCGCACGGTGGCCTCGTGGTTTACGAGCAAACTGAGTCGTTCGATAAAGCCCAGCTCATCATAAGTGTTAGGTGGGTCGAACTGATAGCACAGTTGCTCGGCCATGCCCGTTAGGCGTAATTCATTCAGTTGGGTAAGGGTTTGTTGTGGAGTCATAGTATTTTCCTGTTGGTTATAGATGAAATGGTTTGGGTTAATGGTAGTAATCGGCTCCGCGCACATTGGCATGGGTGCTTGGCAAAGTCTGTTGCTTATCGGGTTCGGTAGGTAGCTTGTCGAGACGGGTTTGTAGTATTGATGCAAGGTGTTTGTAATGCAGGCCGCCAATCTTCTCTGCGCGTAAACAGGCATTCTCTAAACGCGTCTTGCCGTATTTCTTGGCAAGGTTAAGAATGCCCAAACAAGCACGAGAACCATGTTCTGGATGGGGGCGATTTTCTAATTGATAACGCACCACGCGCTCTGTCGCCGCACCGACCTGACTTGCCCAATTAAGAAACCGATCAGGCGTCCACTCTTGGTGTTTAGCATGAGCTTTAGGCATGTGAGCGACATGGGTTGTGTGTCCGCCTTGGCCCATTGCTCGCGGATGTTGCGCGACACCCTTGCCTTGGTAGAACACATCAATACAGTGCTCGCCCACGTGTAACATTACTTCCTCGCCGCGCAATTGATAGGGAACCGAGTAAAGAAGTGGACCCGCTTTTTAGGACAGATGGCTTAGGAGTTATTTTCAGCTGATTAAGCAGCCAATTTCAGGCCGCGACATGGATCATACATCATGTCAGGGACCATGCCCAATGTTTGATGTTTACGCTCTTGGTTGTAATAGTTTATCCAGGAGCCAATGCCGTCTTTTGCCTCTTTCATCGATTGGTAGGCTTGCAAATAGACTTCCTCATATCTCACGCTGCGCCATAAGCGCTCAACAAATACATTGTCACGCCAAGCACCTTTGCCATCCATGCTGATGCGAATACCATTGTCTTTGAGTACACCGGTAAACGCCTCACTGGTAAATTGCGCACCTTGATCGCTGTTAAAGATATCGGCTTGGAGTTATGCCTGAAAGTGGTGTATGGAGTAGTTGACTAAAAGCGGCGTATCGGGATGAATTGAGTTTACAACACTGCTGTCCCGTTAACACTAAAGAAACAGGCCTGATTTTCTCTCAATTTGATAAAATACGTTTAGCGATAAACCGTTGAATCAAATAGGAAAATCAGACCATGTCACATTGTAATACCGTTCTAAATCAAATACTCAAAATTGTTCCGAGACATGAATTCGAGGCACTCGCAATTCAACATCATTCGGGGCGTTCATTCCGCAGAGCGTCTCGTTGGTCACAGTTCGTGAGCCTGAGTATAGCTCAATTGACTGGCCGTCATAGCTTGCGTGATATTGTTGATAATGTCAGTGCTCAATCACACCGCTTGTATCATCTTGGTAGTGCCGTGTTAACGCGGTCCAATCTTTCACGCATCAATGAGAACAAGCCTTCGAGCCTTTATGAAGCGCTATTCTCTCAATTACTCAAGCGCTGTCAGAGCAAAACGCCAGGGCATAACTTTCGTTTCAAGAATCCCCTGTATTCGCTGGACTCATCTACCATTGATCTGTTATCGGTTTTCCCATGGGCAGACTTTCGATCAACTAAAGGGGCAATCAAACTGCATGTAGGCCTGAATCATGATGGTTACTTACCTGAGTTTGTTAATATCACCGAGGGTAAATGTGCTGATGTTACTGCAGGCAGGAAAGTAGCTTTCCCGAAAGGCAGCATTGTAGTTATTGATCGTGGATACAACGACTATGCCTGGTATAAGCAATTGAATGACAAGGGAATATACTTTGTCACACGATTAAAGAAGAATGCTGCATACCGCCTTATCAAGCGACATAGTGTACGCAAGGGAACGGGACTTAGCAGTGATCAAACGATTGAATTCACGGGGGTCAAAGCAGCAAAGGAGTGTTCGATTCGATTACGCCGTATTGGTTATCGCGATGCCACTACAGGCAAGCATTATGTGTTTTTAACCAACCACTTTAAGCTCAGTGCTCAAACTATCGCCGATATTTATAAAGCCAGATGGCAGGTGGAATTATTCTTCAAGTGGATCAAGCAGAACTTAAAGGTGAAGTCATTTATCGGCACCAGCAAGAACGCAGTATTGACCCAAATATGGATTGCGTTATGTATTTACCTAATACTGATGTTCATCAAATTGCAGTCGAAGGCGGGCAAAACGATGCAACAAATATTGAGGGTATTGCAGCTTAATTTGTTTGAAAAACGTGATTTAATGGCACTGTTGCGAGGGGACCCGATGCATCACCCAAACCTTAATCCTAATCAATTTTCGTTGCTGTGAAAGTTAACGGGACAGCAGTGAGTTTACAACAACTTAAACTTCCACAGACATACGCCACTATGAAACAGAATAAAATTATTTCCTTTGAAAAGCCAGAGCAAAGCATCGATCCGCTGCAAGAATTGATTCGCAATGGCACTAGGCAACTCATTCAAACCGCGATCGAGAGTGAGTTATCTGAACTGCTGTATCGCAATTGTGACAAAGTCTCAGATTCAGGACACGCTGGTGTCGTTCGTAACGGCTATTTGCCAGAACGTGAACTGCAAACCGGGATCGGCCCAGTCAAAGTACGTATCCCCAAGGTGCGCTCCCGCACTGGAGTACCGATCACCTTTCGATCTGCTTTAGTGCCGCCGTATGTGCGTAAAACGAGAACACTAGAAGCGGCCTTGTCTTGGCTGTATCTCAAGGGTGTCAGCACTGGAGAAATGGGGGATGCACTGAGCGTGCTAGTGGGTCAATTAGCGACTGGGTTATCATCAAGCACAGTGAGTAAGCTCAAAGCAACGTGGTCTCAGGAGTACAAGGATTGGAATAGAGAAGGTTTAGATCGAGATCGATGGGTTTATCTATGGGCGGACGGGATACACAGCGGCCTGCGCGGCGATGAGGGCCGGCTCTGTGCCTTAGTTGTCATCGGAGTGAATGAGCGCGGTCACAAGAAATTACTGGCGATTGAAGACGGTGAGCGAGAGTCTACGCAGAGTTGGCGAGAGGTGTTGTTGGCACTCAAGGAGCGAGGCCTGAATCAACCAGAGCTGGGCATCGGTGATGGTGCTTTAGGCTTTTGGAATGCCCTGGAAGAAGTCTATCCTGGCACTAAACATCAACGGTGCCGGGTGCATAAAACGGCCAACGTGCTGAACAAGCTGCCTAAATCGGTGCAGCCCAAAGCAAAAGCAGCTCTGCATAACATTTGGCAGGAAGAAACCAAAGAAGCGGCGCAAAGCACCTATCAATTATTCATTAAAACCTGTCAAGACAAGTATCCAAAAGCCACGCAGTGCTTGGAAAAAGATCGCGAAGAGTTAATGACGTTCTACTCGTTCCCTGCCAAGCACTGGATGAGCATAGGTACTACGAATCCAATTGAATCAACATTCGCGACTATCCGACACCGTACCAAACGATGCAAGGGATGTCTTAGCCGTGATGGCATGTTAAGTATGATGTTCAAGCTGGGTCAGTGCGCAGAGAAAAAGTGGAACCGAATACGCGGGTTCGCCTATCTAGCAAAAGTGATTCAAGGGGTTCCATTTAAAGATGGAATAGAGCAAACTAATGACTACTCAGATCAAACCGAGGCCGCTTGAAGAAAATGCCTCATACACCAGATTCGGGCATAACTCGGGAAAACCGATAAGCACAGATCAATGGTAGATGAGTCCAGCGAATACAGGGGATTCTTGAAACGAAAGTTATGCCCTGGCGTTTTGCTCTGACAGCACTTGAGTAATTGAGAGAATAGCGCTTCATAAAGGCTCGAAGGCTTGTTCTCATTGATGCGTGAAAGATTGGACCGCGTTAACACGGCACTACCAAGATGATACAAGCGGTGTGATTGAGCACTGACATTATCAACAATATCACGCAAGCTATGACGGCCAGTCAATTGAGCTATAGTCAGGCTCACGAACTGTGACCAACGAGACGCTCTGCGGAATGAACGCCCCGAATGATGTTGAATTGCGAGTGCCTCGAATTCATGTCTCGGAACAATTTTGAGTATTTGATTTAGAACGGTATTACAATGTGACATGGTCTGATTTTCCTATTTGATTCAACGGTTTATCGCTAAACGTATTTTATCAAATTGAGAGAAAATCAGGCCTGTTTCTTTAGTGTTAACGGGACAGCAGTGACAATACATAGAAGATTGCCAGGTATGCTGCAGGCCTATTGAGTTCGAAATTTATATGGATTCAATGGGTTATCTAACGCTCAGTGCAAGGCATGAAAATGAGACTTAGTGCCTTAATATACAGCATCAAAATAGCTTGGCTAACGTTCAAAAGTACCTCGGTATGATACAATTGATTGTCAACGATACCCCTTATAGTTTTAGTGAATTTAGATCGAATTTACCCCCATTTTGCAAGGCCTGGTGCAGCAACTTTAGTGCTACGGCGTTATTTTTGGCAGTACCACCAGCTATTGCGCAAGACTTGAATGAGACTGTATTTCCAGAAACAGTGGAGGAATACAACGCCCAGATATTTAAATTGCTAGAGCAATTAAATAGTAAAGACCAAGAATTGGTTTCTAAGGATGAACAGATAGAAGTGTTAAACAAACGCATCAGATACTGTAACTTCAGGTATGGACTTTTATATTAGATAGAGCAGTATGGCCTTTTCCCCCTAGGGGGGGATTTTTTCGAATTTTTGATTTATTCAAATTTTCTATCTTGGTGTCTTGTAAGTTGAGCCATTTGTGCGTTCCCTGTTTTAAGCAATTAACATACTGGAGACACCCAAATGACCCAATCAAACAATAACGTATTTGACGTAGTAGTGGAACACACATCTCAGAAGGCCCCGATGCCATGCGCCCCGTGCTCACCGCACTGCTCAATGAGGCGATGAAGATTGAAAGAGAGCCGTTTCCAGGCGCATCACACTATGAGCATAGTCAAGACCGGCCAGGGTTTGCCCATGGCTACCAGGATAAGCGTATCGATACGCAAGCCGGTACGCTCAATCTGCGTATCCCAAAGACCGCTCAACACGTTGATGAACCTTTTTACCCTCAATCGCTAGAACGCGGCTTACGCAGCCAACGTGCGATGCTGCTGACCGTTGCTGAAATGTACGTGACGGGCGTTAGCACGCGCCGAGTCGAAAAAGTCATGCAGAGCATGGGTATTGAAAGCATCTCCTCTACACCGGTCTCACGGGCTAACCAGAGCATGGATGAGGCGTTAAAAGTCTGGCGTGATCGTCCGTTGGGTAAAGTCTCTTACCTAATCCTTGATGCGCGTTATGAAAAGGTGCGTGAGGGCCACCAAGTGATTGATATGGCGGTGTTGAGTGCGGTGGGTGTATTGCCTTGTGGACGGCGTTGCGTATTAGGAACGGCAATGGCACTTAATGAAGCCGAGGTTAACTGGCGAGCGTTCCTCAAAGGCTTGGTTGACCGGGGCATACATGGTATTGAGTTTATTGTCAGTGATGATCACCGTGGCTTAAAAGCCGCTAGAAAGGCAGTGTTCCCAAGTATACCTTGGCAGCGTTGCCAGTTTCATCTGGCGCAGAATGCAATGCATCATGCCCCCAATCACAAGATCAAGCAGCGCATTGGTGGTGAGCTGCGTAGTGTTTGGAATGCACCCAATATGGCAGCTGCTCAGGTTAATCTAAAAGTCCTTGTGAGCCAGTACCAGGAAAAGCATGCTCACTGGGCGCAGTGGCTAGAAAACAATGTGCCTGAAGGGTTAAATGTGTTTGCCTTGCCAGATAGACACCAAAAGAAAATGCGAACCTCCAACCGCATTGAACGGACGGTTCAACAAGAACTTAAGCGGCGAACCCGCTTGGTCAGAGTCTTTCCTAACCGAGAGGCTTGGTTACGATTAGTCAGTGCCATTCTGATTGAAATTGACGACGAATGGGCTAATGCTAATCATCGATATATCGTGTGGAACGACAATGAGTCAACTTGCTAGACAAAAAGTCCATACCCAATGTTGCGTAATCACGCATCAAGGCAATTCAATCACGTTATGATAACGAGAATGTGTTGCGTTTATTAGCCAGCAAACAGCTAAAAATTAACAAAGATGAGATCAAGCATTATCAGCACTCATCTAATAAGGCGAGTGAAAACTACAAAACACTGGCTGATCAGTTTCAAAGGTCGCAAGATCAACTTGCCCAGGTGCGGCAGAAATTCGCCAAGCTGGAAGCGGAAAATAAAGTACTTAAGGAGCGTAGCACTTCTTTACAAAGTGGCGATATGGATGCAAGTCCCGCCCAAAAAGCGGTGACTAAAAAATTAACCGTACCAGTAGATTTAGCGAACTCTAGCAACCAGCTCTTTGCTGGCGCAGTAGAATGGGTGTTAGAGGGCTTAGAGTTTGAAGCGAATTCTGCCCATATAAAGGTTAGCACACAAACCACATTACAAGACTTGCTAGGGTACATGCAGAAAAACCCTGATAATCGCATATTTATAGGCAGGCATAGTGACAGCTCTGGCGACGATGAAAAAAATAGAGTGTTGTCAGAAGAACGCGCCGAGCAAGTTCATTTGTATCTAATTAAAAATGGGATTAATAATAAACGGGTTGTAAGCATGGGGTGAGTTATGCCTGAAAGTGGTGTATGGAGTAGTTGACTAAAAGCGGCGTATCGGGATATAAGTTATATCGGTACACCAAGCTTGATTGGGTTGATTGATGGCCAACCCACCTAGCAGATAAGGATAAATCTTGTGCCCCGCCTTCTCCTTGCTGGTGTTAGGCCTAGGATAGATGGCTTTAATGCCCATCTTACGCATTAAGCGTCGCACATGTTTACGGTCAACTCGGTGGCCTACATCTTGCAACACATCACGAATGCGTCTACTGCCAAGAAAGGGCCGATTGAGGTGAATGCGATCAATCAGATGCATCAGTTCCAAGTCATCCTCATTAGCAGGTGAGGTTTTGTAATAAACATGGGAACGATGAATCTTCAACAATTTACACTGACGAACTAACGATAGTTTATTGCTTTTATTAATCATAGTTTTGCGCTCAGGTCTGTTTAACGACCGAGCGCTTTTGATAAAAAATCGTTTTCCATGGTGATTTCACCGATCTTTGCCTGTAATGATTTAATCTCTGATTCTCGGTTTGGAGATAAGCCTGTGCCTGATGCAAAGACTTCAGCTGAGCTATCGAGCAATTGTTTCTTCCACTTGACGATAAGATTTGCATTGATGTCATAACGACTAGCAAGATTGCTTAATGTTTCATCACCTTTGATTGCTGCAAGAGCAACTTTGGCTTTGAATGGTGGGGCATGGTTTCTACGCTTTTTACTCATTTTCTGTTCCTCGTTTTGAACAATTATAAAACAGAAAATAACTCCTTATTTTGGCCTTCAACCTGTCCTAATCATGGGGTCCACTTCATAATGATGTCCATCATAGCTAACGTGATAATCGATGTGCGCCCGTGCTTTTACTACATGGCGATAGCTATAAGGCGTGCCAGGCAATGATTTAAGAGCAGGCTTATCAATTGATTCAAACTGTGAGCGGCGAGAACCCGGGCGTTGTTTAAACCTAGATAAATCAGTTAAAACACGAAAGTCCATGCAAGCTCTTGATGCACCTAGCAAAATCAAAAAAAACCTTATCACCAATAAGGTGACCGCGACTTTTTTGATTTCACTATGGGCTCGTCGGTTAATACAATTTCAAACAGGGTTTTCGCCGAAGTCGCTTTTAGTTTGCTCAGCAACGCGTTTTTTGTGCAATAAACCGTCTATTAGCAGCCATTTTGCCACCAATAGACGGATCTATCCCTAGGCCGGCACCAATTCAACTCGTTCAACTCCCAATGCCATTAATCGCTTAAGGTTAAAACATAGGCCCCTGATTCCAACTTGGAACTGGACTTTAGCCAACCCTTTATAACGAACTCGCTTATTGCGATGAGCAAACACTCGCTCATATGGTGAACGAATTTTGCTAATCCAACGGTCTTTGTCTCTATTCTTGCCATGCATATTGTTCTTCTTGATTGTTGCATCATGGCAACCGTTGCGCCTGAGCGTGGTTTTGGCCGGGCTCACGCAATAACCCTTGTCCGCATAAACAGCACCCGACTTAGGGCAAACATGCTTCAAGCCGCTTGCATCCGTTACCTCAGCCGAGGTGGCCGCTATTTTATTGATCAAGCCACTTTGCATATCCACTGATGCATGCTCTTTGTAACCATACCAATATTTGCTATTTCCCTTGCACCCAAACCGTGCTTGCTTGTCCGCCGCAACTTTATCAACTGTCTTATTGTTGAACTCCTCTAATCCCATCTTTATCGCCTTATCTCTATCATCCCAAGTGGTTAGCTTACTGACCAACTGGCTGGCATCGACAAATGTGAATACTTCTCGTACTAAGCCCATTGAAACTAACCCGCTCCGAACACGGTCAAATAAATTCATCATACCCCTGGTTCCAATGCGTGAGCGAAAATCACCAAAGTAACTATGATCAGGAGTGCTCTGTTCCAGTCCTGAATCACAAAACCACTTAGCGGCCAGATTCTCTGATAAGTATCGCTCCATTTCTCTATCACTTAAATCTTCCATGAACTGAAGCACCAAGGCACGTAAGCCGAACTCAACACCTCGGCCTTTAGGGCCACGGGTGGCATATATTTTAGAGAAGGGTTTACTCAATGCACCAAAACATAATAGCTCATCGAGTTTACGGTAGGGATGTTCAGAGCTAACCAGAGAATCTAAGGTTAGGAACAGTTGGCTTTGATGACGTTTGCTCAAAATTGCAGGCTGACTAGAATCAGCCCATATTATCTCACGTATTCTATTAATTATCCGACAAGCCCACTATGCACTTCAATTGCTTACATGTCTTTTCCGCGTTTAACTGATTTATCTAGGTTAAAGGGGCGATTGTTTAGATCATCTAGCAATCCTCGAATAGCTTGATTAGCCTCAGCCAAACTAAACAATTGCAGCTTGCGCAGCCGCATCATGATCCAGCGTTCGACAATCTGTACGCCCACCTCGGCTTTAGATTTATCCTTAGGCTTATAAGGTCTGGCAGGCATCACCGCCACACCGTAATAGGCGGCTAATTGTGCATAGCTGGGGTTGAGTTCGGGGTCATAACGACCGGCTTTAGAAACAGCACTCTTGAGGTTATCGGGCACCACTGTTTGAGTAACACCGCCATAAAATTCAAAGGCGCGAACGTGTGAGCCTATCCAGTCAGGCAAGCTCTGTGTCCATGTGGCCTCGGCGTAGGTATAGGAACTGACTCCGAGCACTGAAACGAATACTTGGGCAGGGCGTGCTTCACCCGTACGAGCATCAATAATACCTAAGGTTAAACCAGCATAATCAACAAACAGTTTATCTCCAGCAATATGAGTCTGGCGCATCGAGATTCTTTGCTTCTTGCGCCACTGACCGAACAACACCGTGAAGCGAGAATAGCTGTAATGGTTGACTGGATGATGCTCGGCGTATTCTTCCCACAGTAATTGGCGAGTCATCCCTTTACGAGACCGTTCAACTGATATTTGTGCAAAGTCTGGCTCACACAATAAAGCAGTGGCAGGGCCTCTGCATTTGGGCGGCTTTAATATCGCCTGCAGCTGTTGTTCATCCATGCCTGCTGGCAGGGGCCAGCTTAATTGGGCATTTGTTGCTCTGACGAGATATTTGGATACGGCGCTGCGTGACAGGTTTAAGCTGAGCGCGATTTTACGGGAGGATAGTTGCGCCTCATAGTGCAAGCGCAGAATGTCTTTGAGTTTTAACATAGTGACCTTCTTGGGTTTCATAGCTGTTCCAATACAAATAAAAGAACGGCAGGTTAACGGTTATAGTGTTAACCGCAAGAAGGCTGTGGAGGAATTTTACGGAAGCGAAAAAGTGTCCGCGCTTCGATAAAAATCAGTGGCCACGGTTGGTAAAATTAGGTGGCCTCGCTACGTAAAATTAACTGGCCACGGTTGGTAAAAATATGCACTTTGTTTCGGCGAGCGCCTTCATAACGAATTCGGAAAATGCTTGAAAGACTCCGGCGACGAGCAAGCTGGCGACCGCCGACCCGATAAATAGAGTCAGTAAAAGGGACGATGTCATGAAGCTTGTTCTGGCCTGTTCTTAAGCATTACATATATGCAAAGCAGCCCAACAAATAGCTCAAAGAGCGTGACTGTAAGCAATTCCTTCGATGGCATACCATCTATTGCAATGCTAATTATTCGCGATATTCCGTAAGACATGTACAACAAGGGTGCCAGAATTATCGCTGTGAATCGCAGTTCTTTCACGAACACATCTGCAAGTATGACTATGCTGACGCTCAAGGTGGGCTCGTCGGTTAATACAATTTCAAACAGGGTTTTCGCCGAAGTCGCTTTTAGTTTGCTCAGCAACGCGTTTTTTGTGCAATAAACCGTCTATTAGCAGCCATTTTGCCACCAATAGACGGATCTATCCCTAGGCCGGCACCAATTCAACTCGTTCAACTCCCAATGCCATTAATCGCTTAAGGTTAAAACATAGGCCCCTGATTCCAACTTGGAACTGGACTTTAGCCAACCCTTTATAACGAACTCGCTTATTGCGATGAGCAAACACTCGCTCATATGGTGAACGAATTTTGCTAATCCAACGGTCTTTGTCTCTATTCTTGCCATGCATATTGTTCTTCTTGATTGTTGCATCATGGCAACCGTTGCGCCTGAGCGTGGTTTTGGCCGGGCTCACGCAATAACCCTTGTCCGCATAAACAGCACCCGACTTAGGGCAAACATGCTTTAAGCCGCTTGCATCCGTTACCTCAGCCGAGGTGGCCGCTATTTTATTGATCAAGCCACTTTGCATATCCACTGATGCATGCTCTTTGTAACCATACCAATATTTGCTATTTCCCTTGCACCCAAACCGTGCTTGCTTGTCCGCCGCAACTTTATCAACTGTCTTATTGTTGAACTCCTCTAATCCCATCTTTATCGCCTTATCTCTATCATCCCAAGTGGTTAGCTTACTGACCAACTGGCTGGCATCGACAAATGTGAATACTTCTCGTACTAAGCCCATTGAAACTAACCCGCTCCGAACACGGTCAAATAAATTCATCATACCCCTGGTTCCAATGCGTGAGCGAAAATCACCAAAGTAACTATGATCAGGAGTGCTCTGTTCCAGTCCTGAATCACAAAACCACTTAGCGGCCAGATTCTCTGATAAGTATCGCTCCATTTCTCTATCACTTAAATCTTCCATGAACTGAAGCACCAAGGCACGTAAGCCGAACTCAACACCTCGGCCTTTAGGGCCACGGGTGGCATATATTTTAGAGAAGGGTTTACTCAATGCACCAAAACATAATAGCTCATCGAGTTTACGGTAGGGATGTTCAGAGCTAACCAGAGAATCTAAGGTTAGGAACAGTTGGCTGATTGAAGTGGACCCCATGATTAGGACAGGTTGAAGGCCAAAATAAGGAGTTATTTTCTGTTTTATAATTGTTCAAAACGAGGAACAGAAAATGAGTAAAAAGCGTAGAAACCATGCCCCACAATTCAAAGCCAAAGTTGCTCTTGCAGCAATCAAAGGTGATGAAACATTAAGCAATCTTGCTAGTCGTTATGACATCAATGCAAATCTTATCGTCAAGTGGAAGAAACAATTGCTCGATAGCTCAGCTGAAGTCTTTGCATCAGGCACAGGCTTATCTCCAAACCGAGAATCAGAGATTAAATCATTACAGGCAAAGATCGGTGAAATCACCATGGAAAACGATTTTTTATCAAAAGCGCTCGGTCGTTAAACAGACCTGAGCGCAAAACTATGATTAATAAAAGCAATAAACTATCGTTAGTTCGTCAGTGTAAATTGTTGAAGATTCATCGTTCCCATGTTTATTACAAAACCTCACCTGCTAATGAGGATGACTTGGAACTGATGCATCTGATTGATCGCATTCACCTCAATCGGCCCTTTCTTGGCAGTAGACGCATTCGTGATGTGTTGCAAGATGTAGGCCACCGAGTTGACCGTAAGCATGTGCGACGCTTAATGCGTAAGATGATTAAAGCCATCTATCCTAGGCCTAACACCAGCAAGAAGAAGGCGGGGCACAAGATTTATCCTTATCTGCTAGGTGGGTTGGCCATCAATCAACCCAATCAAGCTTGGTGTACCGATATAACTTATATCCCGATGCCTAAGGGCTTTGCTTATCTTACCGTTGTGATGGATTGGTATTCTCGTAAAGTGCTGTCATGGCGGCTTAGCAACAGCATGGATAGCGCATTCTGCGTAGATGCTTTGGAAGAGGCACTGCATTACTACGGCAAGCCTGATATCTTTAACAGCGATCAAGGTGCGCAATTTACCAGTGAGGCGTTTACCGGTGTACTCAAAGACAATGGTATTCGCATCAGCATGGATGGCAAAGGTGCTTGGCGTGACAATGTATTTGTTGAGCGCTTATGGCGCAGCGTGAAATATGAGGAAGTCTATTTGCAAGCCTACCAATCGATGAAAGAGGCAAAAGACGGCATTGGCTCCTGGATAAACTATTACAACCAAGAGCGTAAACATCAAACATTGGGCATGGTCCCTGACATGATGTATGATCCATGTCGCGGCCTGAAATTGGCTGCTTAATCAGCTGAAAATAACTCCTAAGCCATCTGTCCTAAAAAGCGGGTCCACTTCTGATGACGTTTGCTCAAAATTGCAGGCTGACTAGAATCAGCCCATATTATCTCACGTATTCTATTAATTATCCGACAAGCCCAAGGTAACTCCACCCTGACTGCGCATCTCGCTAAGCAAATTAATATTCTCTGCCAGTTCAATACCTCCTGATGCATGGAATATTACAGGCACACACAACATAGCCAAGCCAATAGCGGTGCTAATCAAACCTGCCAGTAGCAGAATTATCTTGTGAGGCGTAGATTTAATTTTCATGAATACTCTGTTTCTCGAATGTTGTTTAAAGTTCTTGCAGAGTAATTCGAAATGGTAGTACGAACAATGATATATTGTCTTTATATGTTTGCAGATCGTATCAAATATACAGATGATTAGATAACTCCTGACTCAAACATTAAATTAAAACACTGGTATATCAAATGTCTAAGTTCCAAGTTAGCCCCAACTTTTTGGCCAGCACCGATCCGTTGGCTGAAACATTGCATTCACTCAGACTGTCTGGTTCCCTGTATTGCAGTGCCGAAATGCGCGAACCCTGGGGCGTCCGCGTACCGTCCATGAAGGGCATGATGACATTTCAGATTGTCACCGCTGGGCGGTGTTGGCTTGAGTTGGAAAATGCAGAGCCTTTACTACTCGAAACGGGTAGTTTTACTCTCATGCCTCACGCCACAGCACACTGCATGAAAAGCCGCCTGGAGGCAGATTCTGAGCCCCTATTCGACATTCCTATCAACAAAATTAGTGAGAGGTACGAAACGATGAGTTTTGGCGGAAGCGGCCAATTGACACGCGTGACCTATGGTGTAATGAAGTTTGATCATATCGCTGGTCAGCGTCTCGTCGCATCCTTACCTGAGCTACTACATTTCGACAGCTGGGATGATACGACTGGCCACTGGCTACAAAGTACTGTGCGATTCATTGTTAGCGAAGCCGGCACGCTGCGGCCGGGCGGAGAAACGGTTATCACTAGGCTCGCTGATGTTCTTGTCATCCAAGCCATACGATTATGGCTAGACACAGCAGAAGATTCCCGTCAGGGATGGTTGGCTGCCTTGCGTGACGATAAGATAGGTAAGGCTTTGGCCGCAATGCATCGTGAACCAGAACAGCCATGGAGCGTGGCGACATTAGCAGAACAGGCATCCATGTCGCGCTCTGTGTTCTCTGACCGGTTTACAAGTCTTGTCGGCACATCTGTGTTGCGCTATTTGACCGATTGGCGTCTGCAACTTGCCCGTGCTCACCTGCATGATACAAGCGACCCACTTAAAGTAATTGCAGAATTAGTTGGTTATGGATCAGAGGCTGCCTTCTGTAGGGCATTCAAGCAGCACTATGGTATGTCTCCTGGGAGTACTAGAAGCTCACCCAACCTCCATGATAGAGTCAAAATGAACTAGAAATAAAGCACTCTATTTGGATCGACAATCCGAGATTCAACAGCGTAAGTTTCTGTTTAAATGCTCCCGCAAGTCCTAGTAGCTTCTTAGCTGCCATATTTTGCGTCGCTCTCACGTGCCTGCTGTTGTAGCCACTCGATAAACGCAATCATAGGTGCGCTCGGTGTGCGGTCTTCTGGATAAACTATATAATAAGAAAAACCAGTGGGTTGTGAGATATTGAATGGGCGAATTAGGCGGCCTTTGGCTAAGTCATCTAAGACCAACTGACTTCGCGCTAGCGCAACACCATCACCCTCTAAAGCGGATTGAACTGCCATTGCTGAATCTGTAAAAACTGGGCCTTTAGAGGAGTCTACGTCATTGGCTTTGGCTTCTACCAACCATTTGTGCCAATCACCATGTCCGTCGTCGTGTAATAGAACGTGATGCCTTAAATCATTAGGTGCAATTAAAGGGTGTTGGCCTTGCATAACGCCCGGGGAACAAACGGGGTAAATATCTTCTTCTAATAAATGAATGCTGGTTAAACCAGGATATTTGCCGGAGCCATAGCGAATGCACAGGTCAATATCTTCGGTGGCAAAATTTGTCAGGCCTCTTGAAGGCGCTAGACGAAAATCAATATCTGGATACTGCTTTAAAAACAAACCCAAACGCGGAACCAGCCAGCGCGAAGCGAAAGAAGGAATGAGCGAAACGGTTAAAGTATCAAGTTTTGGTTTGCTCGCTAAATGATTTAAGCCTTGCTCAAGAGTTAAAAACATTTGATCAACGTAAGGTAAAAATTGTTTTCCAGCATCAGATAATTTTAAGGATCGATTTCCGCGTATGAAGAGAAGTTGATCAAGGTTGGACTCTAATGACTTAATCTGGTGGCTAACAGCAGCTTGAGTAACGTTAAGCTCTTGCGCTGCAACAGTGAAGGATAAACAGTGGGCGGCTGAACGAAAGGCGCGTAAGGTGCTAAGTGGGGGCAGGCGATGGTGCATTCAAATTAAATTAACTAATGCGAAATATTAAATAAGATCGTTTGTCGATATCATAGATTTAGCCTAAAGTGCAGTTTCACAGCGATTACATCGCTAAAACAAGCTAAATATTAACTAAAGAGGTTATTATGTCAAATTATCAATCTTCATGTGTAAATGATACTCAGCCTAAGTCGCTCGGCCACACAGCGGTAGAGAGTTTTGGCGAAGTTAATTTCAATTCTCCTATCAAACTAGTAAAACTATGGAATCAACGTAGTCGACAGCGTTCGCAACTAGCAGCACTCAGCGTTGAACAGCTAGATGATATTGGAATAAGCCGTGAGCAGGTTGAAATTGAAGCAGCAAAGCCATTTTGGGTCGGCTAAACAATTCTCTTATCCAAGGCATTTCTTGTTTTTGTATATCCCGTAGGAACAAGTAGAGATTTTCAATTTTGTCAGGCAATAAGTAAAAGCCCCGTGGGATAACGGGGCTTTTGCAACGCTAAATGCTAAATGCTAAATATGCTGAATAAATTGGATTCACTGAGAGACTGACTTCGGCTGGTTAATGGGCGAATCCATAAAACCCTATCGAATAAACCATAGTGTGCGGTTTGCAGGCAAACAAAATCATATCAACGGTATTGAGAATATTTGGAACCAAGCAAAACGACATTTACCCAAGTTCAATGTTCCAAAAGTTCAATGTTCCAAAGGTTCAATGTTCCAAAGGCACATTTACATCTTTTTGAAGAAATGTGAATGGCGATTTAGCAACAGTGACCCCACCATCAATTAGTACAATTGAAACAATGGGTTAAAATCTATATGCCTTAGTTGTCGAGAGTTGTCAAAACCATCATGCTTGTCTCGTTTACTTGTTATTTGCTGGTGATTTGAGACAGCAGACACTGATAAGCCTTATTCCCTGATTTGCGATTTCCTGTCCCCATATTCAGTACGACAACGCCGCGACTAACAGCGACAATCATTGCCGCGAGCTCTGCAGAATCCCAATCCACTGAAAGCTGGCCTTCCTTGATCGCTTGTTGACATCGTTGTTCAATTCTCAACAACATATCATTAAGCCCGGTCTGAATGGATTGGCTTGCCTGTGTATTTTGCGAGCCCATTTCCAGTGCGGCTAAACTTGCGAGGCATCCACTGCTTGCCTGTTTTTCTGTTTCAAAGCCACCAAAAAGACAGTCGCAAAAATCCCATATGGCCGTTTCGAAATCATCCTGATCTAGTTTAGCTAAAGCCTGGCTTGTGTAGTCATTTCTAAATCTCTCAAGACATGCTGTGTATAAACCCATCTTGCTTTCATAGGTGTTGTAGATACTCGATTTATTCAATTGGGTGACGGATTCTAATTCGGAAAGCGAGGTGCCAGCATAGCCGTTTGTTCGAAACACCGTCATCGCTCGATCTAATATAGCGGCTTCATCAAATTGTATAGTTCCACTCATAACAAATACTCGGTTTTATAGGTTGACATCTTGAACCGTACGATACAGAATGAGATGTACTGAACGGTTCAAGATAAATATACGCCACTTTGCGGATGATATCCATCTTAACCGTCGACCTTTCAACTAATTTGAAACAAAATCTTATGAATGCACCAAATTCTGATACGCAACCACCTAGTAAGCCACTTCCATTGAGAATAGTATTTATCCTCAATGCGCTAATGATGATTTTACCGTTTATTTTTTATGCAGTGATCACACAAAAAAATGTCGAAATCGACGGCCTGAACCCAACGTGGATGCTCTATACCGGTGCTGGCTATATATTGAGCTTTATGGCGTTGGTCTATTTCATCTTAAAACGTAATATTACTGGCGTTAGAGCAATTATCATACTAAACGTTCTTGTCTCCTTACCCGCTAAAGCGTATATCGGAATCGGCGTTGCGGTCATCTCTTTTGCACTGACCTTCGTCACGAAAGTGAAAAAGTCCTTTCTTATTAGTTAGAAGTTCACATAATAACGCCTAGTACTCTTTCAAGATAATATTGCCTAATTCAGCGTCAACGCGCTGTTTCACAGCAAGGCGTATTGCGCAATGAATGGTCATTATCCTTCAAAAGCGATACAACGCGGCTGTGGGACGGTGCGTTGGCACCCTTTGGATGAGCCTGTCCGCGCACCTGGACTGCGTTGCCGCTTTTGCAAAGGGAGCGACCATTTTCTGCAAGCGACGCCTTGCCAGGTACGCGGATAGACTCACTGAATTAGGCAATATTATCTTGAAAGACTACTAGACCCCTTAACTTGATGCCGAAAATTGCGATCGTCAAGTTAGAGAAGGCTTATGAAAACAGGGGCCGTCAATTATGCGGCTACAATTTGTATGATAACTGCTGTATCACTAACCGGCAATTTTCAGGGTAGTTGCACATTTTCCTACGCAGCCAATAATACTTCTTTTTGTGGGTTCAGCGCAATCGCACCACAAGGCCGCCAATTTCGGGTTTGGCCAGACCACCGATTAGGTTTTGCTGCTTTAGCTTCCTGATAAACAACTTCTCGTTTTGCTAATAGGGCACTATCTTCACCGCGATAACGCTGGCCAGGTGTAACGTAGCGTATAGCACTGTGACGATGTTCTTCGTTATACCATTGCATAAACTTACCCACCCATTGGCGGGCGGCCTCTAAGCTATCGAAGCCTTGAGAAGGCCACGCAGGGCAATACTTTACCGTTCTAAACATGGATTCAATATAAGCGTTGTCATTGCTTACTCTTGGCCTTGAGTAAGAGGGCTTTATTCCTAATGCTTCTAACTTCGCTCTCATTGTGAACGATTTCATTGGGCTGCCATTATCACTGTGTAAGACGGGCATGCCATCGCAGCTGGCCACTTTTAGAGCCGCCTGAGACATCAACTGCGCACCTAATTCACCGCTTTCAACAGGATGTACTTCCCAGTGAACGCCATAGCGACTGTAAAGGTCTTCTACCATGTACAGGTAATAATGCTTGCCAATAGTACGCGTCGCCAAATAGGTGATATCCCACATCCACACAGCATTAGGTTTTAGCACTATATGAGTATCGGGTGTTCGGGACTGCTTTTGTTTGGCGCGGCCGCGGTGCTTCAATTGCCCATGCGCCTTGAGAACTCGATAAAAGCTAGACTCGCTGGCCACATAAATACCTTTGTCAGCCAACTGCGGTACTATTTGCGACGGCGGCAAATGATTGTATGCCGATTCATTACATATCGATAAAATGTGTTGCTGCTCTTGCTCGCTTAGTTTATTGCCAGGGACTGGCTTTTCTACCAAAGGACGTTGATCACTGCGGATACTATCTTCTCCTTTTGGCTTCCAACGTCTAAGCGTAGACTCGGCAAGGCCAACCAACTCACAAGCACTTGAACGCTTTGAACCTGCGTCTACTGCTTCATTAACATCATTGATTACTTTAATGCGCGTCTGAGTCGTAATCATACTTTCTCGTCCTCCCAAAGCGCCTGAAACTTTTTTTGTAATACTAATAATGCGGCCGTTTCAGCCAAGGCTTTATCTTTGCGGCGCAGCTGGGTTTCTAGCTTCTTCTTGTCTTTTTTTAACGCACGTATTTCATCACGCGCAACTTTAGGGCTAATGAGAGCCTCATCAACACCATTAATACAAGCTTCTCGCCATTGCGTTATTTGAGTAGGGTATAGGCCTTTCTCTCGGCAATACGCAGATAATTCTTGTTCATTCATCGCAGCAGTTTCAAGAACTACGGTGAACTTAGTTTGGCAATCCCACTGATTAGATGAATCACTATTAGGCATTAAAACTCCTGATCGTCTGGCTTTATTTCGCCAATCATACAAGGTTTGAACACTGATTCCTTCTTCTCTAGATATTTCTGCGAAGGACTGACTATTTGATGATAATAATTTAGATAAAACAGCTTCTCTTCGTTCTACGCTATATTTCGGCATGAGTATTTCTCCGCCGCCCCTTGTGAATTAAAATGTGTGCAACTACCCTGACGTCTGGGGTAACCCCACTATTCTAAACTATCGATGCCTACCTTCGAGAATTGTAATTTTATGAACTGAATGGTATTTACCACTTTTTTCTGTGCTAAGTATAACGGCCCGTCTATGGGTTTTTTAAATAGCAACCAACATTTTGTGCGATTGTTCTGCCTTAACAAAATGCAATTGTTTTCCTAGCTTCCATTCCCCCGTA
>CBDEFQ010000002.1:0-42262 GCA_965237485.1 Candidatus Poriferihabitaceae bacterium
AACGCGGCAATGCGTTCCTGCTCCCAAAACGCCTCGAAGCTATCGGGTATATCACTAGCGTCACCAATATTCGGTAAGTTCTGGTCGATAAATTTAGCAATCAGCTCTCTTTTGCTTCTTAACTCAAGTTCACCGCCAACGGTGTCCAAGATTAACTTTCGTAACTTAGCGGCTTCGGCATCACCAGCCTCGTACAAGTTTGCCAACAATACGAGAATGTAGTTAACATTGATTACATCTCGGTGAATCAACTCCAATTCAAAATCAACGTCTTCTAGAATCGAAGCTTTCTCTGTTTGGTTATCACTTTTAACCTTATCGTATAGATCAAGATAAGCACTTTTATAATCAGCGAATTGCTGAGCCGTTAGCGACAAATCGTCATTATCGAATTCAGCGAATGACTCCAACACATTACGCAAACGCATTAACTCCCGGAATACTTTTACAAAGTGCAGTTCATTGTCTTCGCCAACCAGATTGGCAGCGCTTTTAACCGTCGGCGCGACTTTGAACAATTCCACTACTGCACTATTGAACGCATCCACATACTCTTCATACGGTGGTATAAAAACTTCTTCCTTGGCCTTCACGTTAGCAAATAACGCCAGTGCCTCATCCGTTTGCTTTTTGAGATTACGAAAAACAACAATGTTTCCCTGTGACTTCACCTCATTCAATATACGGTTGGTGCGCGAGTAAGCCTGTATCAAACCGTGGTATCTGAGGTTTTTATCTACGTAGAGCGTATTTAGAGGCTTACTGTCAAAACCCGTCAAGAACATGTTAACCACTAGCAATATGTCAATCTTGCGCTCTTTAACTTTTTTAGCAATGTCTTGGTAATATTGATAAAACGATTTGCTATCTTTGGTAGTGAACTTGGTGCCAAACAAACCATTGTAATCACCAATAAATTGCTCCAATTTGTCACGGCTGTGGGTGTTCACATAATAGCTTTGTTGCATTTCATTGCTGGTGTTTAGCACCCCGTCTGCATCCTTATCTTCTTCATTCGCGGAGTAACTAAAGATGGTACCAATGTTTAAATTGTGTTTTCCTTCCTGCTTTTTCTGTGTAAACAGTTCATAATATTTAATCAAAGTCTCTATCGAGCTAACACAGAACATCGCCGTAAATTCACGGTCACGGGTTTTGATGGGATGATGCTGCAGAATGTAGTCCGTTATTTTTTCTAAACGCGCGGGGGAATCCATCAACTCCTTGGTGTCGATGCCCTCCACCTCCACCTCAATATCTATTTCGTTGGCTTTCTTATCTTTACGTTTATAGCGCCCAACATACTCCACCGCAAACTTGAGAACATTCTCATCTTTTATCGCGTCAGTAATCACATAAGAATGTAACTGCTGGTGGAACAAATCCTTGGTCGTGTGCTTTTTACCCGTTGTAGTCGCTGCGTTCACGGCAAAGATCGGTGTGCCTGTAAACCCGAACAATTGGTGATTTCTAAAAAAACCACAAATACGTTGGTGCGTGTCACCGAATTGACTGCGGTGGCATTCGTCGAAGATGAAAATGATCTGCTCGTCACGCAGCGCGTCCATCTGCTTGAGGTAGGCTTGCTTGCTAATCGCTGTGTTCAGCTTCTGCAAGGTCGTTACGATCAACTTGGTATCCGCATCAGTGAACTGGCTCACCAGCTTCTTCGTGTTGTTGGTGCTATCGACGCTGCCTTTGCTGAAGCCGTTAAATTCTTTAATCGTTTGGTAATCCAAATCCTTGCGGTCCACGCAGAATACCACTTTGTGCACATCTGGTAGGCCAGTCATTATCTGTGCCGCTTTAAATGACGTCAAGGTTTTACCCGACCCCGTGGTGTGCCAAATGTAGCCGTTGGCATTTTCAAGGGGTGGATTTATTACCCGTTCCACAATGGCCTCAGTGGCGTAGTATTGATACGGGCGCAGCACCATCAATATCTTATCGGTCTCGTTCAGCACGACATATTTGCCAATCATCGTGCCGAGATGGGCTGGGTTCAAGAATGCATCAGCAAAGGCACTTAACTCACGGATGGTTTTGTTATCCTTCTGTGCCCAATAAAAAGTCTGCTTAAACGATTGTCGCCGCGCGTTAGCGTAATATTTGGTGTTCACTCCGTTGCTGATGACAAAGAGCTGGACAAAGTGGAACAGCCCGTGGCCACTCCAGAAGCTGTGTTTTTGGTAACGCTGGATCTGGTTGAAGGCCTCCTTCATCTCCAGCCCGCGCCGCTTCAATTCGATCTGTACCAACGGCAAACCATTGACGAAGATAGTCACGTCATAGCGGTTCTTGTAGCTGCCCTCCATCTTCACTTGCTGGGTCACTTGGTAACTGTTACGCAGCGGGTCGACCGAATCAAAGAACGCTAGGTAAACTGTCTCGCCATTTTCTTTTTCCAGCTTCATCCTATCGCGCAGCGTCTTCGCCTTGCTGAATACTCCGGCTGTTTTATTTAGGTGATGCAACACTTTGATGAACTCACCATCAGTCAGTTGCACCCCATTAAAAGCCTCCAGTTGCGCCTTCAAATTCGTCAACATCGACGCCTCGTCCATCACTGCTGCTGGTTCATAGCCCAGACGAATCAGCTGTTCAACCAGCTTATCTTCGAGAACTTGTTCAGGCTGGAGCTTAACAATCATGTCCTTATCGCAAGCAATACTGTTACGGTTGAACTAAAAAGTAGTGCCCAGATTTTCGAGTACCCCTTTTCTCCATCAGCCCCTCCTCAACCAGTGGGTTGATGATATTCAATGCACCTTGACGGGAAACCTTCAAAATTTTCCAAATCTCAGCGGGCGCCAAACTGCCATGATCGCGTAACAGGCCCAATAAATGCTCTTGGCGTGGCGTGAGCGTCATTTTCTGCTGTTTCGAACCTTGAAGCTTTTGCAACCTCAACCACACTCGTTCAAGGGTTTCTCGCAGCCCCTTAGCTGAATACTCTAGCCATTGGGTCAAATCTTCGCCTTCTGTTCGAACTTGAGATAAAGCCGCATAGTAAGCGGGTCGATTTTCCCAATAATACTCATCTACAGAAAACAAGTAGTGGGAATCGAACCCGCTCCGATACATGTCCCACAACGCCAATGCACGCCCAGTTCTGCCGTTGCCATCGGCAAAGGGGTGAATATCTTCAAAACGATAGTGTAGGATTGCCGAGCTAAGCACAGGAGAAAGAGATTTCGAGTCGGTATTCCACCATTCCAGTAATTCGAACATCAATGGTGAAACCTCATTTGGAGCAGGGGGTACATGCCCACCGACTTGCACAGAGATAGTCCGGTAAGCCCCTGCACCACCTTGGTCCATGACTTCCTCGGCCAATAGAAGATGCAGCTTGAACAAGTGCTCGTGGCGGATAGTTTTAATTTGGCTATTTTTTTCAATAAAACGCAATCCAGCAAAGTAATTCAAAACTTCGCGTTGCGACCGCCTGTCCGAGGCCACCAGTTCGCGTCCTTCCTCCAGCGCCCGCACTTGTTCCAAGGTGAGCGGGTTACCTTCAATCGCCGTAGAAGCATGGCCATTACGGGTGCGGGTATCTTTTTGCAAAGCCGGAATCCAGGGCAAGGCAACGCTCGCCCCTTCGATCCGTTCACGTATTGCCGCAATCTCTTCCACCAACGAAAGCAATTGAGGGGTAATGGAGAATCGCGGCTGATAAGACATCAAATAAGTAAACTATAAGTCAAGTTATTAGTCAAGTGATGTCTATTATTAGTCCAATATAAGTCAAGTTATTAGTCCAAGGGCGAATTCATGGAAATCCAATCCAATCTAGACATTAGACAAACATCTGCTGGAGCAACCCACGTTTGAAGGTTTGGGTCTCGGTGATCTGGGTGGCGACGCTTTCGATCTTGCGGTCGATGGTGGAAAGGAAGTCAGCGATCTTTGTTTGTTCAGCCAAAGCAGGAACTCTAACAGTAATCTTCTTCAGTTCTACAGTTGTAATTCCCTGAATAGATGTGCCCTGTGCATACCTTTTTAATAGACTCTGATTAAAGACGAAGTAGTAACCCAAATACATTAGGCTTTCCTTCCGTGGTGTGAAATTTGAGAAGTCTTGGCTAGTGCAGACCTCCTCAGTGGAGATAGCTAATTTTCCAACACCAACTCGACTAATAAATAGAATGCTGTTTGCTGAAACAAGTTTGGTAGCTGAGTCCTTGATGGCTGCTTGGGTGATGAAGCGGTGCTTCTGGATTTCGGTGATTGATGAATCGGAAATGTCCGAGCTGGAAATCCACGGGATATTTCCCTGCCAGTAAGAATCATTGCTAGTATCAGGCGTCCCACCGCCTGTGAAGATTCCAAGCTCCCCCAACTTCTTCTCCTCCCAATTGGGGAAGTCGTTGCCGTTGTCGTCGAAGCGGATGGCAGGCTCAATGAAACTCATGAAAATGGTGTCCTGATACCCAGTTCCTTACAAAACTCCGCGATGACCTTGCCCGTCTCGCCCATCTCTTTATCCAAAGTCATCAGCTTCTCAGACACATCCGCCAGATCGACCAGCTCCTCTTCTTCAAAAGTATCGACGTAGCGCGGGAGGTTGAGGTTGTAGTCGTTTTCCGCAACCTCGCTTAAGCTTGCAACGTGACTGAATTTCTCGATGCTTTCCCGCTTTCGATAGGTACTGACGATACGGTCGATGTCGTCTGGACGGAGGTGATTTTGGTTGCCGACTTTTTCAAAGTTTTCCTCTCCGCCAGCATCAATGAAGAGGATGTCGCCAAGGTTCTCCCGCTGTTTCTTCAGCACCAAAATACAGGTGGGGATGCTAGTGCCGAAAAAGATATTGGCGGGGAGACCGATAACCGCATCGAGCCAGTTGCGGTCCTCGATAAGGTAGCGGCGGATGTGTCCCTCGGCGGCACCTCGAAATAGCACGCCGTGCGGCAGAACGCAGGCCATGGTCGCGCCGCTGTCGAGGTGATGCGCCATGTGCTGCACAAAAGCAAAATCAGCCTTGGTCTTGGGTGCGAGTTTGCCGTAAGCACTGAAGCGCTCATCATTCTCCAGCACTGAATCAGCCGACCAATGCGCCGAAAAAGGCGGGTTGGCCACAATCGCCTCAAACCTTAATTCCTTATGTTCGGGTGCTGGATGTTCCAAGGTGTCTTCGTTTTTTAGGTCGAAGCGTTGATAATGCACTCCATACAATATCATGTTCATTCGCGCCAAATTATAAGTCGTCGGGTTGCGCTCTTGGCCATAAAAACAGCCCACTTCCTGCACCTCTTTGGCCACGCGCAACAACAAGGAGCCAGAACCACAAGTTGGGTCATACACATTCTTTAAACTTGATTTCCCTGTAGTGACAATTTGCGCAAGAATAGTGCTGACTGTTTGCGGGGTATAAAACTCGCCGGCTTTCTTTCCAGCGCCACTGGCAAATTGCCCAATTAAAAATTCGTATGCATCGCCTAACACATCGGCCTGCGTATCATCTAAGCGAAAATCTATTTGATTAAGGTGCACCAGCACTTTTGCTATCAGCTGGTTTTTTGCCGTTTCTCCCTTGCCTAATTTGGAAGATCCTAAGTCTATGTCTTCAAACAAGCCTTCGAAGTCTTCTTCACTAGCATGGCCCATGGTGCTGCCTTCAATGTGCTTAAGGACAGCAGTGAGTTCACCCAAAATAAAGTTGTCTGTTTGTTGGGCACCTTTGGCAGCAACAGTGCTAAACAATTCAGAGGGTTTGAGAAAATAACCTAAGGCATCAATCGATTCTTGCTTAATCGCTTCAAGCATCTGTTGCCCTTCGGTAGAGTCTTCATCAAGCACTTCAAACACTAAGCCATCATTTCGTAATATACCGTTGGCAAATTGGTACATGCGCTCGGACAAGTACTTGTAGAAGATAAAGCCAAGGATGTAGTCACGAAACTCATCCGCACCCATCTTACCGCGCAAGGTGTTAGCGATATCCCATAGCTTAGTTTGTAGTTCTTTTTTTTGCGCTTCTGACATGTTTGAGAATTATTTATTTAAGACTATCGTTACAACTCCATTCACCTAATTTAAGCGCTGGCACCTAATTCGTTAGCTTTGTTTATCCAATTATTACATTCCTTAGGCCTTTAGGCACGAAAATTAAGTTCTGTCAGAGCTTGCCACCCCGCACCTAAATTTCTCCATCCAACCTAAACCCTCTTCGACTGTTGACACCGGATGGTATTCAGCACCAACGGCTCCGTTATATTCTATAGCGTTTAACGCCTCAACCACCTCTTGGTAATCAAGTTCTCCGTGATCAGGTTCTTGTCGGTCAGGAACAGAGGCAATTTGTATATGGCCAATAACGGACTTTAGTTTTAGTATTCGTTTTGCAACTTCCCCTTCCATCCGCTGTACATGATAACAATCAAATAGTAGTTTCAAATTATTTGTGCCAAGTTCGTCTATTATGTGGGCAGCTTGCTTTGTAGTTCGTAGCAAATAACCCGGAACATCGAAATGATTGAGTGGTTCGATGAGAATGTTAATTCCTTCAGACTCCCCTCTTGCGCAAGCATAACTTAAGCTTTCGAGAAAGCAATCATGGCCTTCTTGGCCATTTGCTAATCCCGCCATTACATGAACAAATGGAGTTTGAATTGCAGCTGCGTATTCAATGGCTTGATCAATAGCAACTCGCGCTTCTGCTTCCCTGCCATTCAGTGCGCTCAGACCAAACTCTCCGAATTGAGGATTGCCCCGTTCTGTGTTAATTGACAACATAGGTAAACCCGTTTGCGCCAAGACTTCTTTTAATTCCAAAACTGGGGTGTCATAGGGCCAGTGGCACTCGACCGCATCGAAGCCGGCTCTTTTAGCTGCGGGTACTCGCTCGATTAGTGGCAACTCGGTCCATAAAAACCCTAAATTTGCGGAAAGCATCATTTTGTTTGACTGATTCTATACTTTATTTAGATTTTCTAAGTGGAGCAGAAGAGAGCTATGGTCGAGATTTTTTCCACCGTTTTCTACATGCTCTGTATACATCTCGAGAATCAGCTTAGAGACTGGCAATTCAACTCCCAGTTGATTCGCTTGGTCGACGATATTGTTCATGTCTTTTAGTTGAATACTGGACATTGCCCCTGGCTCGAAGTCGCGGTCTAGCATTCGCTGACCGTGTACCGATAAGATTTTACTGTCGGCGAAGCCGCCCATTAATGCTTGCCGCATGGCAGCTGGGTCAGCACCGCCTTGTTCAGCTAGAAATATCGCTTCTGATACCGCGCCGATGGTAATGCCGACAATTAGCTGATTGCATAATTTAGCCAACTGTCCACTGCCGTTAGGGCCCACTAAAGTTGGCCTACCCATAGCTTGAAATAGTGACATGCATCGATCAAACACCGATTGCTCGCCCCCCACCATAATCGCCAAGCTGCCAGCTTGAGCACCGCCCGTGCCGCCAGATACCGGCGCATCAAGATAATTAATCTCACGGCTATTACACAAAACAGCATGCTGCTTAGCCGCTCTCGGGGTAATAGAGCTCATATCAATCAGTACCGTAGTCGAATCAATCTGCTTGTATAAGCCCGAATCGAATAAAACTGCATTCACCGCTTTATCATCTGTGAGCATGGTTATTACCACATCGACGTCTTGCAGTGCTTCTTCCGCAGAATTTGCAAGCCGCGCGCCTTGCTCACCTAAGGCGAGTGACTTGGCTACTGAGCGATTCCACACACTTACATTAAACCCTGCCTTTATCAAATTAATAACCATAGGGCTACCCATCAGCCCAGTACCAATAAAGCCAACTTTATTCATGACATCTAAAAATCAATTCCACACCAACGCAAGATAACCTTGCTTATCAATTAACACAACCCGAAAGGTGATATCATCGACCTTAACGCCATACCAAGGACATCGTGAAACCAAAATAGAGTGAGCCCAACAAAGGCTTAACACCCAAAGTCAATCTAAGTTCATGACCCCTAGTTTAAAAGAAATTACTTTACAAGGTGAACCGATACGGCCCTCCAAGATTGTCTGTGTTGGCCGAAATTACGCGGAGCACATTGAAGAGCTAGGGAATGAAATTCCCGATGAAATGGTGTTGTTTGTTAAACCAAATTCGGCAATTGCGGACGAATTACTGGCTTCCAGCATTGAGCCTATCCACTTTGAAAGTGAACTAAGCTTTTTGGTACAAGATCAACAGTTTGTTGCTGTCGCTTTTGGCCTGGATTTAACCAAACGCGAGTTACAATCTAGTTTAAAAGAAAAAGGCCTGCCTTGGGCCCGAGCAAAATCGTTTGATGGTGCAGCGGTATTCGGTGATTTCATACCCATTGCCCAAAATTGGAGTGAGCTACGCTTGGAATTGCGTGTCAATTACGAGTTAAAACAACAAGGCGGAGTGGAGCAAATGCTACACAAGCCGTTTGAAATTCTAGAAGAAATTCAGTCTTTTATGACGCTCAATGACGGGGATATTGTGATGACCGGCACGCCCAAAGGTGTTGGTGCCCTAGAAAGAGAACGGCTATATGAGGGCAGCTTATTTAATGCGGACGAGTTGCTGGCTGAAAGCCAATGGATTGCCCGATGATGAACGCGTAATTTTAATCGGCATCATCACATACCTTTATATAGAAAAAATATAGGCCACGGCGCACAGCACCCTAGCCTAATATTTCGACTAAGTTAACCCTACTAAGCAGGTTCAGGCCAAACGAATTCAGGACGCAAACCTTCATATACAAGACGACCATCATCCGGCCTTGGAACCCCCGTTGCTGAATCATAAAACGCATGATAAGTTGCTGGCATAGCCGCGCCATCATACCCCATAAGGTTTGGGACAATAGCGCGTATCCGCCCTACCTTATCGTCGAGCATAATCGGTGTGCCACAGGTTGCGCAGGTGCACAATTCTATCGGTCCATCGGGGTTTTGATCGTTAAATGGTTGCCGATTCAGACTACCCGAATTGCCTACTTTTAGGTCTGAATGATTAAAAAACATCACATGCGTTGTATCTTGCCCTGTAACCTTTTTACAGACGGAACAGTGGCAAGTGTGGTTGTCGATTGGCTCGTTACTAGAGTGGGTTTGCACATGATCGCATCCACCTTGGTACTTATTTGACATAACACTTCCCTCTTTTTATTTAAATATTGTCGAACGATTAGCCCGACCCCAAAAGTGTAGTATAGAGCAAGAATTCCAGTCGCTGCAAAATAATTTCAAGCAATGTGATATCCGCAAAAAGCACCAACTTATACTTTCTCACAAGTGCTGAATAAACTGCTTATCAAACTAAGTGTTTTATTGGCTATATCTTAAGTTCTTAGGGCCGGCAGCATAGCCGCATCTCCTTTTTACAGAATGTGACAATAACCACCGAAGTCACGCTATATATTGTTTAAATTTATGTCATTACTTATTAAGGCCGCAACAACAGATATCTAACATAGTTATCGGAATTCACCCTATTAATAACCGTCTGAGTGAATTTGTGTCGAACCTAATTTAGTGTGGGTAGGTTGGCCATTAAGTATTCACCGCCTTTAATACCACTCTGCGTTTAAGAAAATCGATCACTTGATCAGCTAGTACGTCAGGCTCATATTCAGCAGCCTTTATCACCATCTCAGCATTTTCTGGCACCTCATAATCTGAATCAATCCCAGTAAAATTTTTAAGCTTACCGGCACGCGCTAGCTTATACAAACCTTTCGGATCACGCTGTTCACAGATCTCTAATGGGGTGTCAACAAACACCTCAATAAATTCATCGTGTTCCATTAAGCTTCGCGCGAGTTGGCGCTCTGCTTGAAACGGCGAGATAAATGAAGTGATTACAATGAGGCCAGCATCCACCATCAACCTAGCCACTTCAGATACGCGGCGAATATTTTCAACTCGGTCCTCGTCTGAGAAGTTGAGATCTTTGCTAAGGCCGTGACGAACATTATCTCCATCGAGCAAATAAGTGCGGTGGCCCATGTCCTGTAATTTAGCCTCAAGCGCATCCGCAATCGTTGACTTCCCGCAGCCAGAAAAGCCGGTTAGCCAAAGCACACAAGGCTTTTGCTTGTTTGCTGCCGCACGCACTTGCTTATCAACTTTCATTCCGTGCCAAGTAATATTGATAGATTTTTGTTGTTTCACTTTATTAAAAAACCAGACTCTAAATTTAGGCGCTGATTTTAAACTTTCCTAAGCCGTTGTGCATAAAGATGTTGGTAGTGAGGCAATATATTTTCGTAAATTTCTTTTACTCTGTTAGGGACATCTTGTATTTCCACATAGCTTCTTTCTTGAGGCTTCAACCCGTCTGAACCTCTGAGATTCTCATGAAACGAGCCCCCATCCCACCAGCTGACTTCGTCGCGCGCACCCGGCTCCCAACTTAACGCACTTTCTATAAACAGAATACCCACTGCATTGCACCACATTTCTACCATAGTGTAGGGGTCTTCTAACAAATCATCGCTGTCAATCACTGGTGGAGCCTCACCAAGCTGGTTACATAATATATCGTAGAGGGCGCGTTGCTCGACAAACCCCGTTTCTTTAAAATGGAAATCTGGCCAATGTTTATACATTGAAGTAATTGTTTTCGCTGGGTCGCGGATCAAAAAGCTGTGATTAAAGTGAGATAGGAACTGCGCATCCCAAATATGATCGATATAGTGAGGGAAGTCTTTTGAGAACACCGGCCCCTTTTTGACTGCTGTTTGAAGATTATCCCAAGCGGTTTGAATAGTTAAGCCGGGTACCCTAACGCTGTCTTTAGTTAATCTCGGCCAAAGCGGGTTTTCCCCCTGATACCAAGCCTCACCAAATGGTTCATGAAAACACTGCATATCTCCGCGTTGTCGCATCATCCATTCAAAAGCAGTCGAAGTAGAACGCGGTACAGCCCATAATACGGTAATCTTATTTTTCATCTTAGACGCCGTTCAGCGATGATAAAAGCTGGCCATGCACTCCCTCTGGGGCAATGCCTAGTGTCTTATAGATGTTCCAATACAAAGCGACATCAGAAGACACGATTGGTTTACCCAACAATGCTTCTAACTCCACCTCACGAGAAACCATACGTTCGGGTATACCCTGTGCATTACGAAAATTGGGCATTCCATTGGCTACAATGGCCTCAGCGGTGGGTGCTTGCTCGGCAATATATTGCATTGACTTTGCTGCCAAATCACCTGGAAATACCCAAGTCAGGTCATTTACTTCTTGCTGCGATTGATAAAAGCCTTGATCAACAAAATTACCCACATACACCAAATCAAAACCCGCATCTGCTAAAAACCCGGCTATTCCATCACGCCAATCAGGCCAGTAATAAACTGAGTTGAGGGCAATCTTTTCTATATCCAACTCGCGCAAGCCTTCCACAAGGCACATCCCCGCCATATGTAGGGGCGTTTCATATTGATCGCCTACTCTGTCGCAAAAGTCACGAATTTCGTTTGGGGTTTTACCACCAGCGTGCACCCAATTGGTACCGACTTGCCCGCACACATCTGCTCCGTTATTAGACATACATTCAACAAACTCTTCAAGCAAGTCAAAGTTTTGAGTCCTCTGCGTCAGCTCATGCACATAACCCGGAACATGCAACATGCGACCATGCACGCCTACTGATCTGGGCGACATACGTAAAAAATCGCTAGGTGCGCCATCAAAATCGTGCGGTGGTGAAGTAAAGCCTACTTGATACGGAAATAACTTATTGTCGGGGTTATGCCATCTTTCAGGTTTCATATGTGTTGCCTCAAACTGGGCGTTTTATGCCAAGACATTAAGTGATTTAAATAGTGTACGGCTACTAGTTGATCCAAGCAAACGAATATGAGTGGATGGTTACATTAATAACCTCGATTCTAAATACGCTATGCTGGATTAATCGGCGGAGCGGTGTGCTTGCCATATTCAACTTTCTCGTACCAACAGATTGCGAGGCCGGCGAAGATAATTAGCACTGCCCCAATGTACATTGTAGACGCGGGATGTTCAGCGAATATATACCAGCCGATTAGCGTTGCCCACAACACCGTCACATACTCTAGCGGCGCAATGACGTGCACTTTGGCATATTGATATGCATGCACTATGGTGTACTGCGCAAATAGTGCTATCAAACCAATCGCTACCATCAACCAAAATGCTGTTAAATCAATGGGCACCCAATAAAACAACATAAAGGTGCCCGTTACTAAAGAAAAGCCTAGTGCCGCGTAGAACACCACCAACTCCGACGCTTCGGTTTGACTCATCTTCCTAGATTGAATAGCCAACAACGCAAAACTTAACGCACCCGCTAGCGCATATAAAGTGCCACTTACATTAAGGTCTTGCGCCGTAGGTTGAATGACTATGAGGGTTCCTATAAACCCTACAAGCATAATCCACTGCCTTTTACGACCGACTGGCTCACCGAGTAATGGCCCCGCAAGTGCTGTCATAAACAAAGGCGCTGTCATTGCGATGGTGGTTGCTGTAGCCAGCGGCATTTGGATAATAGCCATGTAATAGGTAAAAAACGCCGTGAAGTTGATGGTCGTTCGCACTAAATGGCTGGCTGGCCTATCGGTTTTAAAACCAGCGATTCCACTGGTAGCAGAAATATACAGCCCACTTGAAACTGCAATGACACAACTACGTACAAAGAGTAATTGAATTAACCAATAATCACTGGTTACCCATTTTATCAATGCATCTTGAAACGAAAATAATGTCATCGATGTGAGACAAAGAGCAATCGCTATGGAAGGCCGGTTATAACGACCGTATTGACTCGCGGTCATTTCTAATCGGCTTGCTGCAATTTGCATGGCGCCGGCTCGGCCATTTTCCCTCGCGCAACACGCCGCTTTGCACCTGTACGCTGCACCGTATTTTCAATATCGCTGTTTTGCTCCGATAAGGATATCAACCTTAGCCGCTGCGTTTCTGGCACCAAATTACCCGCCTCATGCATGCCCTGAAACCGCGCCCATACCGAACGTTTCTTGGCCTCTTGGTGTGGCTGAAATCGGTTCATATCTTCGGTACTTAACTGTTCACCGCGCACTAAATACCCAGCCGCAATAGCCTCATTCATTAATTTAGACCCGGCCTCAGTGCGAACGATAACCCCATTCGACCCTAGGTCAGAATCGATTTCTTGTTGTGTCGGCGCCCCTCCATCCCACACGTCAGATGCGGCAATATCAGCCGCGTCACCGATGCCATCAGGACAGATTTTACAGCGCGTGGGCAATTGCCAAGCAGAATCGTCTTCCCCCCAAAAATCCAAATAGCTTATTTCATGGCTATTGCCGTCCGCAGTTTTTACTGTTGTTGGCCCGGGACAGCCATAACCTCGGTAGCGCACCGAAGTGATTTCATCAAATACAATGTCGCGCGATTCAAAAAAACGCTTCAATGCCAATGGGGCCATAAACCCTCCACACACCATGGTTAACATTACCAAACAGGTTTGATCAACGCGTGAGTCCACCGCCGCCAGATTACGCAAAGCGCTGACATCACAGGGCGTGCCAATAAAAGCAAAGCGTTCGCCTGAATTGGTTGCTGCTTCTAATACGGACAGTATATGTTTTAGGGTTGCTGTCGGCCCATATCGCGAGCCAGCCGCGCGCAGCACATCCTCTCGGGTTCTGCTTATCTGCGGCTGTCCAAAGCTAGGGTGCTGCGCTGAGGCAGTGGCATGCAAAATAAAATCAACACTATTTGATTCTACAAGGTAAAGCGCCAAGCCAGTCAATACACCACCTGTCGATGCCACATGTCTTATCGCAGGTTCACCGCTATAGGAGAAATAAATTTCTTTGAACACTCCCCAGACATCATCTAATTGCGAATCGTCGTCAATCAAAGAGGTAGGCAAGCCTTCTACATGGGTGCCAGGGCAAACTGAAACTATGCTGTCCACAATCTCATGATTAAGATCAGATGTAACACAGGGTCGCTCAAAGCCATTGCTAACTAGCTCCATTTTAAGCCTATCTGCCCCGGCTACGCTCTCACATATACCACAGCCGATGCACATGCCGTGCTCTACAATTTGATATAAGCGTTGCTTAGCACTTAAACCCTTTTGCAAACTTTTTATATGCTCAAAACTCATGCCGAGATTCTGCCATCAGAAACGCGGAAATGGTTAATATTCTTTTAGTCCAATAGGATTAGGTATAGTCGGCCTTGTATCTAATTTTTTAACCGTAATCGGCCATGCAACACGCAATCAATTTACTGCGATTTCCACAAACCCTGCCAAATCTGCAGCCGATAAAAGACGACCCCATTTTTGACCCGGCTATTCATCTAGCACTTGAGCAACCAGAACATATCCTAAGCTTAGAAGATTTTGGCTATGGCGAGGAAATCGCTGGCACCACACCGACCAATATCGCTGCAACTTCGTGTTTTAGAATACTCAGTGAAGAAGGTGTTGCTGCGCTGTATCACGTCTGCAAGCAATTGGAAGAATTTACGACTTCAAACCCTCGAATCTCTCGCAATACTCGAGGAGGTGTATACCGCTCCAAATTTTTGCGTGATTTTAGTTTAAGCGTAGAAGTGGCCAATCATCTTTCTGAAATAATGCAAACGCCGCTACTTCCGCATGCCATGGGACATCAGCTTTCGCACCTTAACTATCAGCCATTAACCCTTGGGGAAAATATCGACAAGTGGCATTATGACACTCTACAAGTAGATTATGTCATGTTCGTAACCGATCCTAACGATGTAGAAGGGGGCGAGTTTCAGTACTTTCGTGGAACCAGAGATGAAATGTCAGCCTTGCGCAACTCGAGGGCATCAATAAACGCAGATCGCATCAGCGCCCCAGATTTACCTGGCGCCGGCTACGCCGTGCTCATACAAGGGAATTATGTGGTACATCAAGCTAAAGCTCTGCGCGCTGAAGGTGAACGAATCACGTTGGTGAATGGCTATACTTACGCAAACCTCGATACACCTGACTACACCGCGCTAGGGCAAATCATTCACGCAGACCCCGCGCAATTTGCCTCTGCCGAATATGCACGTCATATGGCCCTGCGCTGTGCCCAACAACTACAAGATAGTGTAAACGAGCCTGACTACACACTAACCCCAAAACAGCGAGCTAAATTACTCAAACGCGCGCGCAAGGAGTTAGATGAAGCTATCCAACAACTTAGTGAATGCGAAGGCGAGGTAATCCGCCACTACGGCGATTGAATTGTTAACTAAGCGATGATTAGCAAGCTCAACTTGAGGGCCCGCCGCATTGGGGGTAGCTTGTGGAAGGGGACCGGATAAGCAGTGACCGTTACCGGCCACCACTCTCCTGAGAACCGTGCGTGCGAGTTTCCCAGCACACGGCTCAAGCCTTTCAAAGGCCATTAACTGACCCAGCATTTGCAAGGACGAACCTTTACCAACTACGATTTAGCAGCAGAGACCTCTTATCGCGCAAGGCGAAATAGGCTACATACTCCGAATCGTAAGGTGTGGCATCGGCTCTTATTTTGACATGGCGTATTATCTTTACTCCGGCCACCTTCACAAGCTTTAGTAGAACAAGTCGGTTCTCAGCATCACTCAATCTGGCATGGAAGTGCCAGATTGTTAGTGCGGGATGACGAAAATACTTATCGCGCAACCACTTTGCACTTTTGTGGGGATGCCGACGTCTTGTCCAGCGACAGAGTTTGGTGAAAATGGCTTAATCTATCTTGGAGAAGGTTACTTTCGAAACAACATGGCGGTAGTAGTTAGACCAGCCTCTCAACTTCGGGTTGAGTAGGCGTATCAAACTTTCCGTTTTGATCGTTGGATTCGATTTTATTAACGCTCGCAAATCAGTCAGAAAAGTGCTGACACTTTTCTTTGACGGTTTTATTAACAACTTACCGTTGTATTTACGTACATTAAACCAAGGAAGTCAAAACCGTGATCTATGTGCGTGATCGCCGTTTTCTCCACTGAGAGAGTTAAGCCTCTCTCCAGTTTAAAGGGGTCTGACCCTGAGCTATCATTTCACGTGCCCAGGAGCTTTGGTTTATGAACAACAATAAACAGAAAACTACAGTTAATTTTTGAATAAAGCGCATTATTGAACGCCCTACTCGTTCAATTTTCGATAAGCATCACACCCACCCTGATTACCTCCGTCACATGCTAGGCCATATTGATGCTTTGCTTTGCTTTGCTTTTGTCTTGCTTCACGCCCCAACCGTTTTCGTATAAAACCCCCAAGCTATTGCACCCGCGCATTAGCCCGCCGTCACAAGCGGTTTTGTATAAGTCACTGGCTTTCTTATGATCTTGTTTGACGCCTTCGCCTTTGGTGTATAAAACCCCCAAGTTATAGCACCCCCACATGTCCCCGCCATCACAAGCGGTTTTGTATAAGTCGTTGGCTTTTTTGTAGTCCTGTTTGACGCCTTCGCCTTTGTAATATAAGTATCCTAAATTAGCGCACCCGGTAAAAGCACTTAATACGGATATTAGTATTGGTTGTATGAAAGATGTTTTTTTAACTTTAAGCATTTTTGTTCCAAGGTAGTAAATAGCACCATGAAGGTTCTTTGGGCGTAGTGATTTTATCTATTAAAGCCAGTGCATTTGCTTCGCGCTCTTCGGCCTTATGTAGTTGGTCTTTGGGAAGTATGTTTTCGCGTCTTAAGTGTAACCGACCAAGGCCTATCTGCAAATCACAACGTTATTTTCACGCTACGCCCTTTTGTTTTTAGTGTAACCGATACTGTAACTTCAGGTATGGACTTTTATATTCGATAGAGCAGTATGGCCTTTTCCCCCCCTAGGGGGAATTTTTTCGAATTTTTGATTTATTCAAATTTTCTATCTTGGTGTCTTGTAAGTTGAGCCATTTGTGCGTTCCCTGTTTTAAGCAATTAAAATACTGGAGACACCCAAATGACCCAATCAAACAATAACGTATTTGACGTAGTAGTGGAACACACATCTCAGAAGGCCCCGATGCCATGCGCCCCGTGCTCACCGCACTGCTCAATGAGGCGATGAAGATTGAAAGAGAGCCGTTTCCAGGCGCATCACACTATGAGCATAGTCAAGACCGGCCAGGTTTTGCCCATGGCTACCAGGATAAGCGTATCGATACGCAAGCCGGTACGCTCAATCTGCGTATCCCAAAGACCGCTCAACACGTTGATGAACCTTTTTACCCTCAATCGCTAGAACGCGGCTTACGCAGCCAACGTGCGATGATGCTGACCGTTGCTGAAATGTACGTGACGGGCGTTAGCACGCGCCGAGTCGAAAAAGTCATGCAGAGCATGGGTATTGAAAGCATCTCCTCTACACCGGTCTCACGGGCTAACCAGAGCATGGATGAGGCGTTAAAAGTCTGGCGTGACCGTCCGTTGGGTAAAGTCTCTTACCTAATCCTTGATGCGCGTTATGAAAAGGTGCGTGAGGGCCACCAAGTGATTGATATGGCGGTGTTGAGTGCGGTGGGTGTATTGCCTTGTGGACGGCGTTGCGTATTAGGAACGGCAATGGCGCTTAATGAAGCCGAGGTTAACTGGCGAGAGTTCCTCAAAGGCTTGGTTGACCGGGGCATACATGGTATTGAGTTTATTGTCAGTGATGATCACAGTGGCTTAAAAGCCGCTAGAAAGGTAGTGTTCCCAGGTATACCTTGGCAGCGTTGCCAGTTTCATCTGGCGCAGAATGCAATGCATCATGCCCCCAATCACAAGATCAAGCAGCGCATTGGTGGTGAGCTGCGTAGTGTTTGGAATGCACCCAATATGGCAGCTGCTCAGGCTAATCTAAAAGTCCTTGTGAGCCAGTACCAGGAAAAGCATGCTCACTTGGCGCAGTGGCTAGAAAACAATGTGCCTGAAGGGTTAAATGTGTTTGCCTTGCCAGATAGACACCAAAAGAAAATGCGAACCTCCAACCGCATTGGACGGACGGTTCAACAAGAACTTAAGCGGCGAACCCGCTTGGTCAGAGTCTTTCCTAACGAGAGGCTTGGTTACGATTAGTCAGTGCCATTCTGATTGAAATTGACGACGAATGGGCTAATGCTAATCATCGATATATCGTGTGGAACGACAATGAGTCAACTTGCTAGACAAAAAGTCCATACCCAATGTTGCGTAATCTCATATTATGCGGGGCGTGCACACTTATGATTATATCGGGTTTGAAATTAGCGATCTCCTGCACTAACCATAGCGTTTCCGGCTCACTCCCAGAGCGAAATCCAGGAAACTTACGGGGAGACTTACCCAAGCGTTCTCGCCAATATTTTAGCGCGGAATTTTGCCAATCAGACGTTGGCATATTGCGATTCAAGTCTACTCCGTTTGCATTGGTTCGGGTTGGGCTGTTCACCAACAAACCATCGGGGTTTACCACTGGCACTACATGCCAGATAAATTCATCAGAATGTTCGGTTCGCAAGAAATTAGCCCATTCAAATACGATACTAGCCGAAGACAATTCATCTCCATGCGTTCCGCCAAGGAGTAATACCCTGCCAATTGGTTTAACGCCAGTGACTTTCCCAAAAACAGACATCATTAATCCTAGATAAATCAGTTAAACGCGGAAAAGACATGTAAGCAATTGAAGTGCATAGTGAAATCAAAAAAGTCGCGGTCACCTTATTGGTGATAAGGTTTTTTTGATTTTGCTAGGTGCATCAAGAGCTTGCATGGACTTTCGTGTTTTAACTGATTTATCTAGGTTAATGGCTTACCACCTACTGACTTAAACCCTGTGTCTTTGTAAATTGGATTCAAACAGTTCTTAAACGTGACGCTGCTAAGGCGATGATCAACTTGCCTGCAAAAATGCAGCTGATCGCTTGATCTAACCACCATCTCAACCTTCGGTAGCGGTTTCACTTTAGCAACTTCAACATCTTGTTTTGGTTTTCCCTTGGCTTTATTAATTTTTTGCACCGCCCATTTCTTGATTTTAGAAACTGTTGTTAAATGCAAACGCTCAGGCACAATGGTATAGCGAAAAGAGGCGAAACGATGGGCTACTTGCTCCAGATCTTTCGATGATTCAGTAGGTTGAGTTCGTACTTCGACGGTTCGCGCAGATGCTTTAAATACCTCGAATAATCGCTGCGACACACCACAGCCACTCAAGCAAACGCCTAAAACCAATACCAATAATATCCGTAATTTTGGCAATGGAAATTGGGAAATGAGCATGCTACGATAATCCTATAAAACTCGTCATATACAATCAAATTGCGACAACTTCGATTACACGTCGTGCTTTTCTAACTGAATACGCCACTACTCAAGTAACGGTCACCACGGTCGCAAATGATAGTAACGATGACGCTATTCTCAGTACCTTCTCCCAAACGAAGCGCGGCAGCGAATGCGCCTCCAGACGAAACGCCGCAAAATAAACCTTCATCCGCTGCTAAACGCTTGGCGGTTGATTCGGCTTCGTCTTGTGATACGTCAATGTATTTATCCACCCTCCCTTCTTCAAAAATGCTGGGCAAGTACTCTTTCGGCCAGCGTCTAATACCAGGGATGGAAGCGCCTTCTAACGGACGGACGCCCACAATTTCAATTTCTGAGTTCATGCCCTTTAAGTACTGGGAAACTCCCATAATGGTTCCTGTAGTACCCATTGAGCTTACGAAATGAGTGATAGATTGCTGACTTTGCAGCCAAATTTCTGGCCCCGTCGTATTAAAGTGCACTTCGGGGTTATTTTCGTTAGAAAACTGGTCTAATAACAGGCCCTTTCCTCCTTTTTGCATTTCAAGTGCCAAATCTCTAGCACCTTCCATACCTTCTTTTTCAGTAACCATGACAATTTCTGCCCCATATACGCTCATCGTCGCACGTCGTTCGGCAGTCATATTATCTGGCATAATAAGGATCATTTTGTAGCCTTTGATTGTAGCAATCATTGCCAATGCGATGCCAGTATTGCCGCTAGTTGCTTCGATCAGTGTGTCACCAGGCTTAATTTTTCCAGCCAGCTCTGCTTGCAATATCATATTCTTGGCTGGGCGATCCTTGACTGAACCAGCAGGGTTATTACCTTCTAGTTTTAGTAAATAGGTATTACTGTCCACCGGTGTAATGCGCTGTACCTGCACCAGTGGTGTATTTCCAATAGTGGACTCAAGAGTAGGAAACTCAGTCATTAAGCTGCCTCCAAATGTTGAATAATAAGCTGTACATTTTTATTACCTCTAAATTCATTTACATCTAAGGTGTAAACAACATTGATTGATTTAAAATCAATCGGCTTATTTGGCGTATCTATATAACGAAAGGCAATGCCATCTACAACTGTATTTTCGTCTTGCGCCTGCAAACATAATTTCAGATGAGTCTCACCCACCACCCGAGCGCTTAACACTTTAAAGATGCCATCGAACACAGGGGCGGGGAAGCCCTGACCCCACGGCGAGATGGTTTTTAAGGACTCTGCTAGCGCTAAATTTAAATCGTCTGATTGTAAATCGCCATCAGTCCAAATTTGATTTTCCGGCGACTTATTTTGCATAATTTGCTGTATTTGATCGTCAAATACCCGCTCAAATCGCGAAAAATCTTCTGCCAATAAACTAAGTCCCGCAGCCATTGCATGCCCACCAAATTTTACAATTAAGCCAGGATGTTGAGCATTGATCGTAGCCAAAACATCCCTAATATGGACCTGTGTTATAGACCGGCAGGAGCCTTTAATCATGCCATCACTTCCCGGCGCAAAGATGGCCGCTGGCAGGCCAGTTTTATCTTTCACTCTTGATGCCACCAAGCCAACAACGCCTTCGTGCCAGCTTTCGTCAAATAGGGCAATGGCATGTTGGCATTCTTGTTTGTCAGCCAAATCTAGTGAATCTATCACTTTAAATGCCTCGTTTTGCATGCCCAGCTCCACCTCTTTGCGCTGTTGATTAATTTCATCTAACGCGTTGGCCAACACCCGTGCCTCACTGTCAGATTTCGCTAGTAGACATTCAATGCCGGTTGATATATCTGCCAATCTGCCTGCGGCATTGAGCCGTGGGCCGACACTAAACCCCAAATCGTTCGCTACTAAAGTTGCAAGGCTTCTGTTGGCCACTTGCATAATTGCCTTGATCCCGGGTCGCGTAAATCCACTTCGCATACGCGCGATACCTTGCGCCACCAATATACGATTATTTTCGTCCAGCGGCACTAAATCAGCCACCGTACCCAAGGCCACTAAATCTAATAGCTCGACCAAGGGTGGAACGGCAATTTTGTTGTCAACAAACCAATCTTCCGCTTGAAGCCGCGCTCTCAATGCCAGCATCAAATAAAAAACTACCCCAACTCCAGCCAGCATTTTACTGGGGAAGGAACACGCCGGCTGATTTGGATTCACAATCGCTACGGCCGCGGGTAACTCTTCACCTGGCAAATGGTGGTCAGTCACAATCACGTCAATGCCGTGTCGTTTTAAAAAAGCCACACCTTCAATACTAGAGATGCCATTATCAACCGTAATCACCAAATCAACGGGCGATTTGACCATTTCTTTAGTAAGTTTTAGGGACAAGCCATAACCATACTCAAATCGATTTGGAACGCAATAACTAACTGAATGTGCACCCATTTGCTCCAGTGCCAGTATGGCTAAGGTAGTTGATGTTGCGCCATCTACGTCATAATCACCCACAATTTGAATAGTTTGCTGTGCTCGCAATGCGGTGACAAGGCGCGCTACAGCTTTATCTATGCCATAAAGCGTTTGCGGAGAAATAAGGCCCTTTAAGGAGTAGTCGATTTGATCAGGGCGTTGAATGCTACGATTTAACAAAACTCGTTGCACAACAGGGTGATAGTCGCGCAAATGCTTCCCCTCAGTTTGCTCATGCCCGTTTCGGCGCATGATTTCATAATCAACCATGGGTGGCCGCTTTTGCTTTTAGCGGCCTACTGTCATGCGCACGTCAACAATACCCGGGGTTTTCTTAATGACGCTGGTACTTCGCACAACCACACCTTGCGCCTTGAGCAGCTCTAGCCATTTAAGCCAGCGGTCAAAATTGACATCGGTGAGCCATACTTTAACCGCTTTCTTTTGATCAGGTTGTATACGTTGTATCGCAGATCTTACTTTTACTGTCTTTGCCGTTTGTTCAAGCACGGTGAGCAATGGCCCCCGTATTTTTTTTGGCTTTGTCTCACCCTTATTGCTTTCTGCACTCGCCAGCGCTTGCTTCACCCATGCCAGCGTTTGAGCCGATTCAGGTAATTGCTTATCTCTCAAGTCATTGAGCTCGTTCATCTTTGGCTCCCAAAGATAAAAATAAAAAATAATTGCAGCCGTAAACAAAGCTGCGAATACCAATAAATTGCGCTCGCGTGAAGATACAGTTGAAAATAACTCTGCCATCAGGAACCACTCACTATCAATTTAATTTGACCTTTTACACTATTCGCTTCTGAACCTGACGACACCAATGCAGCACGTATACCCTCACTGTCATCAAGCTGTGCGGTCATTTGCTCGAGAGCAGCAAAAGTAGGCGCGGTCACACCCACTTGTAGGGCCTCATTACGAAAATTGATCTCCAAAAATTCCGCCTGATTCTGAGGAGCGATCTCAGAAACCACTTGTAACAGATATTGAAATTGTTCACTTACACCGCCAGAATCATCAATCGACAATAGCGTAGCAATTTGCCTTCTTGGTTGGCCTAAGTATTCTTGATCCGGAAATGCCTCTGAAAATAACGCTCTAATTTCGTCTTGATTAGCTTGGTGCTGATTTTTAAGCCTTTGTAATTCAAACCAATTTGAACCACCAAGTAATATTAGTGCGCACGCGGCTATGCCCACAGCCCAATTTAATAAGTCGTTGCTAGGTTTTAAGTGCTCAGGCTCGTATTGTGCACGTAGCAAAGAGTATTGCTGAATATCGGGTATCGGCGCATGATTAACCCACTGGGTAAAGTTTTCACCTATTTCCCACAGGCTCACACGTTCACCGCCGTTGGCCTTCATTTCGTTAGCCAAGTCTCGATTGTTAACGGCATAGCTGGCCTCTTGATCGGCGTCTTGCCACCAATATTCAAATGCCAATTGGTCCATCACAACTGTGCTCAAGTTGGCTTGCTTTACAAAATAGCGATCATCCTGTGCCCTTACTACAGTAGTGCTGTTACTGGAGTGAATCGGCAATAAAGCGTAATCCGGGATAATACCATCTAATTGGCCTATCGCGTCTCCAAACAATTGCAGCGAACTCTCAATTGTTTCTTTACTTGCAACGGCCACACTCGCGGGTTGCCCTGCTTTCCAATTTAGTACGCAGAAATGTAAATTCTCAATGTCTTCGCTCAGTTTCTCTTCTAGGGTATAAGGAATAGCAGAGAGCATATTGGCGTATCTATTGGTGGGCACTTCCACTGAGTGCATCGTTACTAACTCCCCCGGAATTACGCCAATAACCGAAGTTACGCCTTTAGGTAGTGCACTCAAAAGGCTTGCGTCACTTTGCTCACCCGCTTCAACCGGCTGCCCTTTGTTATTTAACTTAACCCAATAATGCGGAGCGTGTGTGGAAATTAGAAGTTTCATTAGTCATTCTGTTTATTAGAAGCAATTATAATGGGGTTCCCTAGATAAAGTTTGAACAACTGTCGTATTTCCACTGCCAGGTCGGCGCCACAGAACGCTTCTTAAACCATGCACAGCGCGGCCAAATTGCGCACAACTTTCTACACTAAAATACGCGCTTTCAACATCGAGCATCGTTTGTGCAACACTCCAATCATTGAAATAAACTGAACTAACAGTGCTCAAACTAGTATACCCCCCATTTTGCTGTTGGAAAAGTATTGCGTCCAAGCCCGCCGAAGTTACACCCAAACTATGGAGAACAACATCAGATGCTGTATTAATATTTATTGGCGTAAGCGTGCCCAAATTTTGAGCAACTGGTGGATTAATACTCGGAACCGGCGGACCAGGGGTTACGGGCAAAGCTGTCAGATAGGGTAAGAGAGAACGTTTTTGATCATCCGTAAAACTGCTTAGAAAACTAAATTCACTAATAGTTTTCATCCAGTTATTTGCAGCTAAGTACGGCTCATCTGAAACTGCGGTATAGTCTGTATCCTCTGCCCCATCTGGCCCCGTTATTTGGTTTGCATCAACCCAATCTACCACCACGTCAGCATAAACACTAGGGATAGCAGGCGAACGAGAATCTAGTAATGTTTCAAATGCAGAATACCAAATAGACACCGTTGGCGGTGTACTTGAAGCTGTAGCACTTGGGATTCCTGCAATTAGTCTACCGTCAACTAAATTGTTTAAATTAAACTTAGCTGATTCGTCGTATACCTTTACCGATGTGGGTGCGTCTGTAATGCCTATCATTGGGCCATCTATATTCCAGATGTCGTTCAAACAATCAACATTGGCTCCGCAAATAGGAGACGTAGTAACGTCTTGCTCCAGCAACTTAGCAGCCAACATTTCTCCCGCAAGTGCAACTTGCTTGCTTTGCTCAGCATCACGTTGATTTTCAGCTTTTCGTATCGCCAAATTTTCATCTTCTGCCATAAATACAGCAAGTGTAGTTAATAGCACTAAAACAAACAACACGGTTAATAATGCCACGCCTGATTGCACAAATAAAATAGGCCTTAGGGCTAGGGGCTGAACCTTGCTCACATTCCCTTTGCCACCTCAAACAACCTAGTAAATTCCTCTCCCGAATCCAAGGTGACCAACACTTCTATGCCGTGGGGGTAATTTCCACCTGATAAAGATTTAACTTTTATAGAACTTTGGGTGTACGGATTGTAGAGCAAATACTCCAGCTCTATCTTCTCCACGCCTTTTTCTATCACTCTCTCATCGGGCGTATTACTCGAATCAAAATCCAGTGCATTCCATACGCTACGCACAACTTTATCTCCGTCCAAAGACCACTTCACGCGCTTTAAAGTAGAACCCAAAGGTGTACCGAATTGCGCTTGACTGACCGACATGGTAATTATATCCGCACCTGAGCCAGTGACTATTGGATCATCTATTCCTGTGCCAGTTCTTACCGGGCGTTTTAAGACAGACTGGAAATCTCTTTCTAAAAGGATGAAAAATCGCTGCAATCGTTCAAGTTTTCCGTAGTGTCCAACAAGCCGTTCTCTTTGCGCTATGTAACTATCAAGCGTTGAATAAGAAATGCCTGCAACAACCGCAAAAATGGCAATTGCTACCAGTACCTCGATTAAAGTGAAAGCCCTTTGAGTTGGAGGCGATTTTCGTTGAATAGCCATCAGTTGAAGCGGGATACAAAACCGAACAGCTTTGCTGCAATCCGATCAGTGGAAGCATCTGTTGGGTAAACGTAAATTGCCACCTGAGAAATTTCATTATTCTCAGTCGGTGAATATTCTGTTTCTATTCTCCACTCTCGCCCTCCCATCTCAGCTGTATTATTAGTTCCGCCTCCCGCAAGGTATTGCCGGTTTATATGCAAGTCTGCCATGTGATTACTGGCCACCCAAGAGGCAAGCATCTTATCCCCCAGACGATCAGCAACGTCTATACTTCGATACATTGATTTTGCTACAGCACCTAAGCCAACTGCAGCAATTGATAAGGCCACCATGACTTCAATTAGCGTAAAGCCGAGGCCAGTTCGAGGCTGTTTTAAGTTTTTACTCATTCTTATTCTTTGGGTCTACGACAATGGCGTTTCCTAAGTCACCTAATTCTATAGATATACTTTCTTTACCCGATTGTAATGTTAGACGAAACGGTGCGATCAGGCCATTGGGTTCTAGGATAATCGTTTGGTTTAGGGCCACAGAATCGTCGTCGAATACATTCGGTGCTTTATCCAAGATACTAGAATTAAAAAGTTCTTCCAACATCTTTAACTCAACGCCTTGATTGCTTGGCTTTTTTTCTCTTTCTAAAAGGTTTAGATCAGCCGAAATATTTTCAGAAGAGTTTCTGGTGCGCATAAAACCATCTTTCTCATTTCCTTCGTTAGCACTGTTTCCAACATTTACTATCTGATAAGAGTTTTTAGAAGTGTCAAACTGCAATCCCATCAATTGGCCAGTCAATATCGCTTCATCTGAGCCGTGGTTGATTATTGCAGCTATTTTCCGTGCTTCCAATCGCAGTATTTTCCCGTCAGAAATTCCCAAATTCGCCACTAAAAAGCTAGTCGCGACCACCATTATAAACACCGCAACCATGATTTCGATCAAGGTGAAACCGGTCTTCCTATTACCTAGGTGCACTTTGTTTAGGTCAAGTGAAGCATATCCTGCAGTTCGGCCATTTTTCCCCACCTTAAGGCTGAATTTTCTGACCATGTGAAACTAACAAACTGACCTATTTGACTTCATCCAAGTTCCAATTGCCGATTTGCTGGCCAGTATCGCCTGCGCCACTAGACCAAACATCAAACTCTAAGTGAGAGCCAGCGCTCGAATATTGATACTCATTTCCCCATGGGTCTTTTGGCAACACATCTAAATAGCCTTTGCCACTTGAACCACCTGTCGTGAGTTCATTCAATGAATTTGGGTATTTGAAATTATCTAACTTAAACATTTTTATTGAACTCGAGAGTGCGCGAACATCACTTTTGGCCTTGGCTATAAAGGCTTGATCTTGACGATTGAGCACTTTTGGCAACACTATTGTGGCGAGCATACCGATAATTACCACCACGACCATAATCTCAATAAGAGTAAAACCACTTTGTTTTTTCTGCTTATGCATATCAACTGATTACCTGATTTAAATCAAAAATTGGCAATAAAATTGCCATTACTATTACTAAAACGATGACGCCCATAATGAGGATCATCATCGGTTCAAACAAACTCACTACCACTGAGATACGTGATTCTGCTTCCCGCTCAAGGGAAGTGGCAGATTTTTCTAACATCGTATCTAAACGACCACTAGTTTCACCACTTGCTACCATTTGAGTTAACAAAGCGGGGAAAAGTTTCCTTCGGCCTAAAGCGCGACTTAAGCTAGCACCCTGTTCAACCTCTTCAGAACTGGTTTTGAGGGCATCACGAATGACTAAGTTGCTAACCACCTCAGAACTACTCTTTATCGCCGAAATTAACGGCACCCCACTGCCAATTAGTATAGACAGTGTACGTGCCATTCTTGCAGTATTCAGGCTCTTTGAAAGCCGTTGAGTAAGCGGGAATTTTAGAATAAAGCGATGGTAAGCCATTTGCGGCCCTTCATAGCGCATCAGCACCGAAAACAGCACAATTAAGCCCACAATCGCGAGTAATAAGAAGTGCCCATAATTAACAATAAAATCGCTAATGTTAATCATTACTCTAGTTAAATAAGGTAAGGTTTGCCCTGTATCATCAAACACTTTTACTACCTTTGGCACGACATACGCCATCAAGCCAACTACGATAAGAATCGCTACAATGGTTAGAATAACAGGATAGACCAGCGCGGTACTAATGCGTTGCTGCAAACCCTGACGTGCTTCGGTGTAGTCGGCCAAGCGCTCCAAAACACCTTCAAGGTAACCTGTCTGCTCGCCTGCCGCGACCGAAGCGATATATAATTCTGGAAACGCACGCGGAAATTGACGCATGCCATCTGCTAAAGTTCCACCCTCCATCACCGAAGAACGCACCCCAGAAAAAATACTTTTTATAGAATGACGATCTGCCTGTTCAACTATTCCAGTTAATGCTTGCTCAATAGGCATGCCTGAATCGAGTAAGGTAGCAAATTGGCGCGTTGAGACCGCTAATTCCATGGTGCTCATTTTTTGGCGTCGACCGCGGACAGCACCGCCTTTCTTTGCCGTATGTTCACTGACAGAAACAACTTCCAGCGGAGTTAAACCCTGCTCCCTTAATGACTGGCGTACTGCCTTGGCCGAATCTCCAGTTGCAACGCCCTTTTGCTTTTTGCCTTCGGGCGTTAAGGCAAAGTATTCATAAGCCGCCACTATTGATCTCTGGTAACGCGCACAATCTCACTAACAGCAGTTTGGCCGCAAAGCACTAGCTTGGCGCCGTTGGCAAGCAAACTTGGCGAGGTTTTACGTACATGCTTAAGCATCTCATCCTCGCTTTCGCCGTCATGTATTTTTTTGCGCAATTCTTCGTCCATCTCTATCAATTCATAAATGCCTTTGCGGCCTTTAAATCCTGTATGGTCACAAGAATTACAGCCCCCTGCGCTATAAATTGTCACTTCCTGCTTAGCGGAAAGGCCTAACAAAGCACGCTCTGAATCATTCGGTTCATCCGCAATTTTGCATTCTTCACACAAAGTACGCACTAAACGCTGCGCTATAACCCCAAGTACACTGGAGGCGATTAAGAAAGATTCAACGCCCATATCTACTAAACGTGTTACCGCGCCAACAGCCGTATTGGTATGTAAAGTTGATAATACTAAGTGGCCGGTTAAGCTGGCCTGAACCGCAATTTCAGCCGTTTCAAGATCACGTATCTCGCCAATAAGCACCACATCTGGATCTTGACGCAAAATCGATCGCAAACCGCGTGCAAAGGTTAGCCCTATTTTAGAATGGGTTTGCATCTGCCCTACCCCATCTAGGTCGTATTCAATAGGGTCTTCAACTGTTAGAACATTAAGAGACTGCCTATCCATCTCGCCTAATCCAGCGTACAAAGTAGTGGTTTTACCTGAACCTGTAGGGCCTGTAACCAATAAAATACCATGGGGTGACTGAATTAATCTGTCATACGCCGCATGGATTTCATTGTCCATTCCCAAATGGGATAATTGCAGTCTTGCGCCGTGCTTGTCTAATAGTCGCAGTACTACGCGCTCCCCATACTGGGTTGGCAAACAAGATACGCGAACATCGACTGGCCGATCACCAATGGTTAATGATATGCGCCCGTCTTGAGGCAGGCGCTTTTCAGCAATATCCAATTCTGCCATTACTTTTAAGCGCGACACCAGTGCGCTATGCAGTGCTCTTTGCGGTTCCACAACATCCTTCAATATGCCATCACGGCGAAAGCGCACCAAGGAGCGTTTTTCAAACACCTCGAGGTGTATATCTGAAACATCTTCACGAATGGCTTGGGTTAGCAAAGCATTGATTAGCTTAACCACTGGCGCATCGTCCGCGGCTTCGAGTAAATCAGTAGAAGTGGGTAATTCAGTGGCTAATAAACTCAAATCAAGTTCATCAGATATATCGTCCACCATCTGGGTTGCGGCAGAATGCCCCTTCTCATGGGCGTGGCGCAAAACAGAATCAAATTCAGATACCGCTAGTGGATGAAACTGCAGTGGCGTATTTACGCGTCGCCTTAGCTCTGAATAGATTTCAAAGGGCGGTTTTTCGACACAAATAACGTGAGTAACGCCCTCATCTGCACGAGCGGTAAGCACTTGGTGCCGCTTTGCGAATGAATACGGCAGCAAGCCTGAGACCGGTGGCTGTAAATGATCAATCCAATCTTTGGCTGTCAGCCAAGCGGTCGGATCAACGCTTGTTGGAGCAGCTGCGCTTTGAGAGTCTGGTAATAATTCTGCCACTTTTAATCCCTGCCGCCACAACTTAGATTGGCCAAATAACGCATATTAATCAGCTCGTTACTTATTTCTATGACTATTGTTAGTACTCCAATCAAATTCTCGAAGCACAGGTGGGTCCTTTTTAAGCAACTTGCGCGTATCAGGCAAGCTTTCCGCTTCTTCGGTACGAATATACTCGTAACGATCCCGAGTTAGCATATCTAACTCGTCTGGGGTACGTATGATTGTCGGACGTATAAAAACCATTAGATTGGTCTTACTATTGGTTTTGGTCTTTTTGCGAAAAACCGACCCGATTAGTGGCAAGTCACCTAGTATTGGAATGCGTTCGTAAGTATCTTTTACGTCATTGCGAATTAACCCACCAATAACAATTATTTGACCATCATCCACTAATACTTTGGCCTTAATCGTACGCTTATCTGTGATCAAATCAGCCGCACCTGAAACAGTGGTTGGCGAAACGCTGGATATTTCTTGCTCAATTTCTAAGTGGATCGCCCCGCCTTCGTTAATTTGAGGTGTAATCTTAAGTGCTAAACCCACTTCTTTACGCTCAATAGTTTGGAAAGGGTTCACCGTAGACGTAACGTTGCCATCGCTATCTGTGGTCGTAGTACTATTAGTGTTATTGGTAAACTGTCCGGTCACAAAGGGTACTTCTTGCCCTACGACTATCTCAGCTGTTTCGTTATCTAGCGTCAACATGCTAGGGGTAGATATAATATTCGAATTACTGTCATCACGCAGTGCATTGAGCACCAAATTCAAGTCGGGGACGACGTCGCCGGCTAAATTTCTCACATACTTATTGACAAAGCCTAGGTTAAACCCGCCGGTGCTATCTGAAAAGGTGTTGTTAGATTTCGAGAATTCCTGGTTGTCATTATTGCGATAGGTGCCAGTCCAATCCACCCCAATGCGAGCGCCATCTTCTTCAGACACTTCGGCGATGATCGCTTCAACGAACACCTGAGAACGGCGAATGTCTAACTGGTCAATAACGCCAATCAAATCGTTATAGTCTTCCTCTTCTGCATTAATAATCAGTGAATTGCCAATTTCATCGGCTTGTACAGATATCTTCGCGGTCGGTGCTGCAGAAGCATCGCCCGTTTGGGCTTGTTTATCTTGAACTATGCCATTCAATATCGTGACCAAATCTTTAGCTTGGGCGTATTTAAGATAACGCACGTGCACATTGCCCTTTGCTGGGCGATCCACGTCAAGCTGATCAATCAATGCGGCTAAGACAGGGAAGTCTTTTTCAGGTGCTCGTACAATTAAGGCATTCAAACCTTCGTCCACTTGCACCAAAGTTTGCTGCACTGGCAGGCCTTTAGCTGCATCATCCGAAGTAAGGGTGCCAGCTAATTGACTAATCAGTTGCGCCAACGAAGTTGCATTGGCGTGCTTTAGATAGATAACTCTAATCTCTTGCCCTTGTTGCTCCTGATCCATGCGTTGAATCAGCGAAAGTATCCGGCGTATGTTATTGGCGCGGTCAGTTAGTATTAAGGTATTGCTACCAGCGTGCGGGGCAATATGCGCTGTGGGCGGTAAAAGTGGTCGTAAAATCGGCAACAACTCGTTTACCGAAGCATGATCTAGGGTAACGATGTACGTAACTTCTTGCTCATTATAGGGCAGGTCTTCGTCTGTAATTGTAGGCGTAGGATTTTGCTTGACTAGATTACCCGGAATAATTTTGATCAAATTCCCCGAAGGAATGGCGGCAAAATTATAAGTCGCTAGAACTGCTAAAAAGATATCGTAGAGTGTGTCTGCTGGAACCGGACTTCCTGAAACCAAAGTAACCTTACCTTTGACTCGTGGATCAACGATAAAGTTTTTGCCGGTGGTTTTTGCGACTAAACTCACCAACGCAGCAATATCTGCATCCTGAAAATTGAGGGTGATTTCTGATTGGTCCTCCGAGAGAAGTACCTCATCCTCACCACTACCAACCGTACCGGTTTTTTTTGAACCAAATGGATTGGTGTTAGCTTGTGCAACTAGGTTTTCAAAAGCGCGGTCAATATCAAACTGCCGGATTGATTCATCCGCCAAAGTGGCTTGCTCAACCACCAAATCAATAGTGCCGAGCAAATCATCTTCAAAGTAAACCCCCTCATTTGATTGATCTGATTGGGCATTCGCTAATGGCCCCAAAACCGTACCGAAAATAAGCGCAGCACAACCGAGAATTAGTCGACGAATCATTAATAAATTGCTTTTGTAAAGGGGAACTATGCTCCCAGTGAGGGCCAACTTTGCATATTAGTTAAGTATGGCATAAATAGACTTTATTCTGCACACATTATCTAACGTAAACTGTGGATTCATTCTGCAGTTTTCAGCACTGGTACAGGTAGTTACGACAAGCTCTCTACCCTAAATGAGGTAGCCCCATTTAGCACGCTGTCCAAAGCTTCAATTTTGCTCAGCGCAGCTACAAACTTACCTTCTCGTGTTTGCTCTGTCAGGATGATCGCCGTGACCGTGCCAGTTGCGGATTTATTGCCTGGATCTCCTTTTTGCAGCAGCGAACTAATATTTATGTCTGCTTCTGCCAAAATATCGGTGATCTCCGCCAGCACGCCCGTTTTGTCTTTTAACTCCAAACGTAGATAATAAGCCGTTTGCACACAGTCCATCTTTACTGGTTCGATACTTGCTAAGGCATCTGGCTGAAAAGCCAAATGCGGCACGCGGTTATTCGGGTCTGCGGTAAATACTCTAACCACATCCAATATATCCGCCACCACTGCAGAAGCCGTAGGTTCAGCGCCCGCGCCCGCACCATAATGCAGGGTAGAGCCAACTGCATCGCCTTTAACCACGACCGCGTTCATCACGCCGTTGACATTGGCTATCAATTGACTGCTCGGTACTAAAGTAGGATGCACTCTTAGCTCTAAACCGAGCTCAGTGCGCCGCGCAATACCCAGGTGCTTTATGCGATAGCCAAACTCTTTGGCGTACAACACATCTTTATGCGTTACTTGGGTAATACCTTGCGTATAAACCGTGTCAAACTGAAGCGGCACTCCATAGGCTATTGAGGCCAATATGGTTAACTTATGCGCAGCATCGATACCTTCAATATCAAAAGTCGGATCGGCCTCTGCATAACCCAAATCTTGTGCGTCTTTTAACACACTGGCAAAGTCAACGCCCGGCTGTTCTAGCTCGGTGAGAATATAATTTGACGTGCCATTGATAATGCCAGCAAGCCATTCAATCCGATTTCCAGCAAGACCTTCTCGAATCGCCTTAATGATTGATATCCCGCCTGCCACGGCCGCTTCAAACGCCACCATTACGCCTTTTTGATGTGCTGCTGCAAAAATCTCATTGCCGTGGTGTGCGATCAGAGCCTTGTTGGCAGTAACCACATGCTTGCCATTGGTGATGGCCTGCAAAATCAATTCTTTGGCCAATGTCTCACCGCCAATCAGTTCAACAACCACATCGATTTCAGGGTTGTTAACAACTGCATAAGGATCACTTACCAGCTCCAGCGTCGTAAGGTCACAATCTCGTGGCTTGGACAGGTCTTTTACTGCAGCTTGTACCACCTGTATTTCTCTACCCGCGCGACGGCAAATTTCATCTGAATTACGATTAAGCACAGTGACCGTGCCTGAACCCACCGTACCCAAACCGATTAGACCTACTTTAATTGCGTCCAACTCTCACCTCATATGATGATTTAACAAAGCGCTGTTTACGCGCATTACGCACTCCTAAAATTTTTAGGCCAAAAGATCGTGCTAGTGTAGTGCCGACTCTGGTGACTGGTTACAATCGCTTAGATTAGTAACAACAAAGCACCAATGAAACTGCAACTCAATAATAACGAATCAATCAATCTTGTAAAATCGTATCGTCACCACCAAATAAATATCGGCGAAAGCCGATTTTTAAGCGCGGTGATTGTAACACCAGAGGCTATACACGACCTCAAATTAAGTACCATTTCAGAGCTAACTGGCGCTCATTTTGACATTCTATTAGACCTCAAACCAGAGTTGGTGGTTTTGGGCACAGGTATCACTCAAGTTTTTCCAGACTTGGCAATTGCCAGAGGCTTGGTTAACCAGCAAATTGGCTTAGAAGTGATGGATTCGAGCGCCGCCTGCCGCACATACAATGTGTTGGCCGGCGATGGCCGCAAGGTTGCCGCTTTGTTGTTCCCTTAATTTATATTTTTGCAAAGCCTTATTGAAAGCCAAACCGTCCAGCTGCAAGCATACGGGAGACGGCGGAACTTAAGCCAATCCCTATCTGCCCAGATAACTCCTCAAGTAAACTGGGTGCGGGCGTGTAATCGTACTTTTCGTCCACTCCAATTAAATCACGGCTTGCACTATCCACATCACCAATATAATCAACTAAGCCTAAACTAAGCGCCTTAGAACCATTCCAAAACAAACCGCTAAATATAGTCTCGTCATCAGCTAAACGTTCACCTCGACCTCGCTTAACCGCATCAATAAACTGCTGGTGCACCTGGTCCACTACTGATTGCATATACGCACGCTCACTCGCCTCTTCTGGCATAAACGGGTCGAGCATTGCCTTATTTGTACCCGCGGTAATCAAGCGTCGCTCAACTCCCAGTTTTTGCATTGCTTCTACCGCACCAAAGCCATTTACCACCACACCAATGGAACCCACTAAACTGGCTTTAGCGCTGACAATCTCATCTGCCGCGCAAGCAATATAATAGGCCGCGGAGGCCCCAAGATCATCAATAACAGCAACGACTTTTTTCTCAGGATATTCTTCCTTGAGCAGCATTATTTCATTGTAAATCCGCTCAGCCTGCACCGGACTGCCCCCAGGGCTATTAATTTGTAATATCACGCCCTTTGATTTGCTGGCTGAAAATGCATCCCTGAGCGTTGGATTTATAAACTCTGCATCAATCTCTGCACCGGGCATCACCAAGCCTTGCATCTTAACCACCGCAGCATGCGCGGTTGTCGGTATGGGTGACATCTTTTTTTGCAATAAAGACGGCACCACAACGACTGCAAGTACCATAGCCAACATGACCAAGCGGCTAAAAATTTTAAAGCGCCGGTTACGCCTATTCTCATTCAATAATTCTTTGCCCAAAAGGGTAAATGCTGCGAGTTGCGCATTCGAATCAGGTGCTGCACTTTGGTCGCTAGACGGGTAATCTTTAATCATATTTATATTGCTTAAGTCTTGGTAGGTAGCGTAACTATCATTGTGGCACTGTTCACCTCAATTGCAAGCTTTGTTAAACCCTGACCCTGGCAAGGGCCCATTACGCAACGACCCGATTCAGGCTCAAATAAAGCGCCATGAGTTGAGCAAATAATATGCTTTTGGTGCTCATCCATAAACATGCCAGGCAACCAATCTAGCTGCGTGCCCAAGTGGGGACAACGGTTTTCGAAGGCATGAATTTGACCCTGGTACTTAATCGCAAAGCCGTGGAGCTTAGTTTCACCCGTGCTAATTTCAAAATTAATCCCTTTGTGCTCTGAAATGCCCTCTATGTTGACATCCGCTTCGATAACTTGACCAGACATTGCAGCAATAAACTAAACCATTAACTTTACCAGCGCGACATTAAAATCTTCGCTGATTGGAGCCTTTAGCTTAAGCACTTGCTGCGTGCCAGGGTGTAAAAATTGATACGACTCTGAATGCAGCATACAACGCTTCACGCCCAAGCGTTCGGCACCTCTGTTAGCCTCCCAGTTCCCATATAGCGCATCCCCTAAAATAGGTCGCCCTAAAAACGCAGCGTGCACACGTGCTTGGTGCATTCTGCCAGTATGTAAGGCTACACGGACGTGGCTCACCTCGTCGCCCTTTGCCAATGGCATGAAAACTGATTTAGCAGTTTGTCCTGCAGCGTCAATCCTTGATTTTTTAATGCCATCGACATCGCGCATTTGCCCGATGCTGGCATCAACTGTCTGCACTTCATTAAGTGGCTGGCCTGATAAAATAGCCAAATAGGTTTTTTCTAATTGGTCTTCTGAATCACGCCTAAATTGGCTATGTAACTCGTTTAATATGGGTCTAGATTTGGCTAACAATAAGCAGCCTGAAGTTTGTTTATCAATTCTGTGTGCCAATTCTAAAAATGGCCAATCGGGGTGTAAAAAGCGCATCGCTTCTATCACCCCATATTGGTTTCCCGAGCCGCCGTGCACGGCCAGGCCGCTGGGTTTGTTCAAGGCAATAATGTGCGCATCTTCAAATATTGGCGACTGCAAAGCTTGGCGCACCCAACCGGGTAAACTCGCAATTTGACCTGGTTGCTCTGCCACCCGAACTGGCGGCAACCTAAGCACATCGCCTTCTCTGATTTTGTAATCAGGCTTCACGCGGCCTTTATTCACCCGAACTTCACCCTTGCGCACAATTTTGTAAATACGACTTTTAGGCACCCCTTTAAGGTGCGTTAATAGGTAATTATCCAACCTCTGCCCATCGTGGTGTTGGGTAATAACAATGTAGCGAACCGCGCTTTTTTTCTCCCCACCGCTACTGTTAGACAATTCAACTTCCATAAGGCGTCAAGCCAACCCTTCGTTTACGAAACGATCAGTCGCCTGCACTAATTTTGCTGCAATGCCGGTTTCGGACATCGAATGGCCTGCATTTTGCACCATATGAAAAGTAGCCTCTGGCCAAGTCCTATGTAATTCCCACGCTGACTCAGCCGGGCAAACTACATCATAACGCCCTTGCACAATGACAGCAGGTAGGTGCCTAATTTTCTCAACCCCCTTTAGCAGCGCATCTTCGTTAGATAAAAAACCTTCATTTGTAAAGTAATGGCACTCAATACGCGCAAATGCCTCGGCGAATTTACTGTCGCCAAAGCGGTTCATCAGACCTTCGTCTTGAATTAACTTAGAAGTGCTCGCTTCCCAAACCGACCATGCGCGTGCAGCTTCACTGCGCACCGCAGCATCTTTATCAGTCAGCCGCTTATAGTATGCTGCAACCAAATCCCCTCGCTCATTTTCCGGGATGGGTTTTAAATAGTATTCCCAAGCGTCTGGGTAAATACGGCTACACCCCTCTTGATAAAACCAATCTATTTCCTTTTTGCGTAACATAAATATGCCGCGCAAAAATAAAGCTAAACATCTGTCAGGGTGGGTTTGCGAATAAGCCAAGCTTAATGTTGAACCCCAACTACCGCCAAATACTGCCCACTGCTTTATGTCTAGATGGGCTCTTAACTTCTCAATATCACCAACCAAATCCCATGTGGTGTTTTCTTTAAGCTCAGCATAGGGGGTGCTTCGCCCACAGCCACGTTGTGATAACTGCACAACTCGCCACTTCTCTGAATTAAAATACTGTCGATAACCTGCCTGCATACCACCGCCCGGACCACCGTGCAACACCACCACTGGCAAGCCATCAGGGTTGCCACTTTGTTCATAGTGAATGGTATGTATATCCGATACGGGTAAAAAGCCGCTATCAAAGTCGGCTACGAGGGAATACAACGGCGAATTTGACATGCACGTAGTCTAACCCAAGCTAAAACTTTCGGTAAGTGAGCTTAGACACACTGGCGAAAATAAATCGCTTATATAGTTTCTCGACAAGCAAAGCATACGCAGGCTATAGTCGCATGAGCTAATCTCAGTTAGCGTAACAAACCTCGCTTCAAATCGGTTAAGTCTCCTTGAATATGCACAAAATTAAATCTAAGGCACCAGAAACCCAATGTACTCATTTGGGCCGCGGCCCAAATCCGCGTTCTGGATTTGTAAATCCCCCTACTACTCGCGGTTCAACCAAGCTATATCCTACGCTTCAGGCCTACATGGAATCAGGACCCGACAAGCTAGACCCCAGCAAAACCCAGTACGGAATATATGGCACCGAGACAACTAGGGAACTCGAAAAAGTGCTTACCGAACTGGATGGGGCATATGCCAGCATGGTATTACCATCTGGGTTAAATGCGATCACTACCTCTCTATTGGCCTTCCTAAAAGCGGGTGACCATCTTCTAGTCCCTGATAATGTATATCCACCCACTAGGAAATTTTGCGATAGGTTTTTGAGTAATTTTGACATAGAAACAAGCTATTACCCACCAAATATTGACGTCAACGTCGCTGAGTTGATAAAAGACAACACCCGCATATTATATCTAGAAGCGCCGGGCTCACTCACTATGGAAGTACCCGATTTATCATCCATGATCAGCGCGGCCAAGAAATATGGTATTACTACAATGCTGGATAACACTTGGGCAACTTCGATCAACTACCCAGCAATCGCGAATGGAATGAATGTATCAATTCAAGCAGGCACCAAATATATAGGTGGGCACGCAGATATAATGATGGGGGTGATCTCATGCGATGAAGTGCATTGGCTGCCTTTACGCAAAAGCTTCGACGTACTTGGCGTTAGCGCAGGATCCGAAGAAACAAGCCTTGCACTGCGAGGCCTACGCAGCCTGCCTACCCGTTTAAAAAGCCACGCCAATTCTGCCATGAAAATTGCGACTTGGTTGGAACAACAACCCCAAGTTAGCCGAGTTTTATATCCTGCACTACCTTCAAATCCTAGCCATGCCAATTTTAAAGCAAACTTTAAGGGCGCAACGGGGTTGATGTCATTTGAACTTAAGCCTTGCTCAAAAAATGCTTTACATAACTTCATAGACAATCTGAGCTATTTTGGAATCGGCGATAGCTGGGGCGGCTACGAGAGCTTGATTAAGACAGACAATCCGGCCAGAATAAGAACCGTGAGTGAGTGGGATTTTGACAAGCCACTGGTACGCATTAGTGTGGGCTTAGAGAACGTAGACGACTTGATTGACGATTTAGCACAGGGTCTTGCTCGACTTAAAATTTAGGTTTTCGCGTGACGGATCCAATCATCATCGATGAAGCAAAACAGCTAATCAGCGAGCATAAAACCATACAATTGGCATCGGTTAGCGCACAAGGTAAACCCCATATTAGCTATGCGCCATATGCAATTCATACCGATGGGTATTTGTATATTTTTATTAGCCATCTTGCAGAACACCACGCAACCATCCACCGCGGCACAGTTTGCGCCATGATCATAAACAGCGAAGAAAACTCAAAAAACCTATTTGCGCGTAGGCGAATTAGCTTTGATTGCAGCGTTTCCGTCATCGAGCCGACAAGCCTGCTTTATGCAGAAGCCTTAGCCACTTTTACTCAAGCTCAAGGTAAAATTGTCGATTTATTGCGCACATTGAACGATTTTGACTTAATCCAACTGCGCCCAAAAACTGCGCTCTTAGTTAAAGGGTTTGGTGACGCGCATAAGCTAGATGAAGATTTGCCTAGACTTTTCTCTAAAAAATGACGCTCTACGTCGCGAATCCACCCAGATGGTCCTCAAAAAAACCTAATCGCTTCCCTGGCTTAAAAAACGGGAGCGTAATTATCCACGAAGCCGCTACCGCGCAATGGCATTTGTATACGGATCCGGTGTACATTATTACTACCAAAGACAAGCGCGAGGTTCGCCGTCTACTTAAAACAATTGAACAGCAAGTTGAAGATAATGGGTATCACACAGCAGGTTTTGTTTCGTATGAAGCGGGTAGCGTTTTTGACAAAGCACTGGTAACAAAAAATGCGCATGGGTTCCCGCTACTTTGGTTCGGCTTATACAAAAAGGCACAACCATTTGAAATGCCTCAAAAAGCACCTCCCAAAGACCGGAAAATGCAATGCAACCGTTCCGATTCACGTGAGGCCTATTTCGATGCGCTTAGTAAAATAAAGGATTACATTGTAGAAGGTGATATTTATCAAGCCAACTATACCTACCGCATGAATGGCAATGATGTACCTGACGCATGGGCAACCTTCGTAAGAATGATTCGCGCCCAAGGGGCGGGATATGGCGCGTATGTCCAAACCAAAAACTGGACTATCTCCTCAGCCTCACCAGAACTATTTTTCACGCTAGATGGTAATACCGTACAATCTCGGCCAATGAAGGGCACGGCATCACGTGGTTTAAGTTATTCACAGGATCGGGCACAAAAACAGTGGCTGCATGAGTCGATCAAAAACCGTGCGGAAAATTTAATGATCGTCGACATGGTACGCAACGACATTGGTCGTATTGCGGATATTGGATCAATAAAAGTACCCAAATTGTTTAGCGTCGAGCAGTACCCCACCGTGCTGCAAATGACTAGCTTGGTTGAGGGGGAATCCGCTAAAAGCTTCAGCGAAATTTTCGCAGCGCTGTTCCCCGCGGCGTCCATAACTGGCACACCTAAAGCGCGATCGATGCAAATAATTGATGAACTTGAATCGACACCACGCAAAGTCTATACCGGCACCATCGGTTTTTACGCGCCTAATCGTAAAGCGCAGTTCAATGTTGCTATTCGCACGCTGATATTAAATAACCGCACTGGCGAAGCCGAATATAGCGTTGGCGCTGGGATCACTACCGACTCGGAACCACAATCTGAATTTGAGGAGTGCAGTACCAAGGCGTTGGTTTTAAATTATGAAGTACCGCATTTTCACCTGCTTGAGACTTTGCTATGGGAGCCTGATCTGGGTTATTTCCTACTAGATAAGCACTTACAGCGCCTGCAGAATTCAGCAACCTACCTTTACCGTCCCTTTAAGCGTGAAGCTATCCGGAATAAATTAGATCGCGTTGCCAGTCGCTTTGGTCAAACCCCGCAGCGCATACGCCTGCTGTTAAAATTAGATGGGTCGATTGAGATACAGCATAATGAAATAGCTGATTTGCCAAGCGCCTACAGCGTATCACTCGCCAAAAAGCCCATCGATGCCAAAGATTGGACGCTATATCATAAAACCACTTTACGCGGCATTTATAAACGGGCGCTAAAGCAAGTGGAGTCCGACGATGTACTACTTTGGAATGAAAAAGATGAAATTACCGAATCCAGTATTGCTAATTTGATTGTGAATATTAAAGGTGAACTCATTACTCCACCTGTAAAATGCGGATTGCTTGGTGGTGTATACCGAGAACAATTGCTAGAAGAAGGAAAAATAAACAAGGGCATCGTCACCCGTAGTGATTTATTAAAAAGTGAAGCCATTTATCTCGCCAATTCGGTTCGCAAAATGTGGAAAGTTAAGCTAATACAATAAGCATTTGTAACATCTCCTTAAGCGAGCGACAACACCTCGTCAAACCAAAGACGCTTCCCTCAAACTTATTTACGGCTGCGCGGGATGACTTCGTAACCAGCTTGTTCTGGCTCGTCATCTAGCATTTCTGCTGGAAAACCCTCGGCCAAGACAGATAAGCCAGTCGCATCCTCAAGACGGCGAATAATATTGGGTGACCACTCTCGCGGACCATAGCGTTTCTCACCGTCTTTAAATATATCGATCATCAATGGATTCATCTCCAGCGTGACTCCTGCACGGTCAGCTACAGCCTGAAACAATCCGATGTCTTTAGACACTAAATCCATGGTGAAGCTGATGTCTCGGCTACCATTTAGAATCACTTGGCTTTCTGTTTCGTGCACAAAAGAATTGCCCGAAGAAATACGAATTGCCTCATAGGCAGTGGGCAAATCCATGCCTGCCGCTTTACAGGTAACTAATGCTTCACTGCAAGAAATTAAATTTGCGGTCGCGAGAAAATTTGTCACAACTTTCAATACCGACGCACTGCCTAGCTCACCTGTGTGCAGCACGCGGCGACCAAGTGTAGTGAGTATAGGCAACATACGTTCAAAAGTTGATCTTTCGCAGCCTGCAAAAATAGCGATATTACCCGTGGCAGCGCGGTGGCAGCCGCCTGAAACCGGACAATCAACTGCCTCAGCGCCCGCTGCTAACACCTTTTCGCCTAAACGTTGCACTTCGGTTTGGTCAGTGGTGCTCATTTCAGCCCAAATTTTACCCGCACTTAAACCAGCAATGACGCCGTCATCAGCCTCCATTACCGCTGCACTCGCCGCTGGAGAAGGTAAGCAGGTAATAATTAAATCGCAGTTTTCCGCAAGCTCTTTAGGGCTTTCTGACCATTTTGCGCCCTTATCTAAGTAAGGCTGTGCAATGGATTTATCCAACTCGCGAACGGTTAAGTCAAACCCATTTCTGAGTAAGCTTCCAGCGAGCTTTCCGCCAACATTTCCAAGACCAATAAAGCCAACTTTCATAACAAGTCTCCGAGTGAGTAATCTATAATTATTAGCGAAATCTTCGGCATAAATCGCAATGGCGTTAATATCCCGACAAGATCAAAACAACGTTATCATACGTGCGCTAACTAGTATTTAAAACCAAATAAACAACCAATATTGTTCAATTTACGTCATGGCCCACACCGCGCAGCTTTCAAGCCAAAATTACCTTATGCAGTCTAGGGCAATTCAACTTGATAACAGCTGGCTCGAACATTTGCGCGGTGAGTTCGATGCGCCCTACATGCAAGCACTACGTGCATTCTTGTTGGAACAAAAGAGATTGGGTAAAATTATTTACCCTGAAGGTAAAAATATTTTTGCTGGCCTCAATGCTGTACCGCTTAACCAAGTTAAAGTGATTATATTAGGCCAAGATCCTTATCATGGCCCCAATCAGGCGCATGGATTAAGTTTTTCTGTACCAATAGGCCAGGCCCCACCGCCTTCCCTAAAAAACATCTACAAAGAACTACAAAGTGATCTAGGAATTATGCCCCCTAAACATGGC
>CBDEFQ010000003.1:0-76815 GCA_965237485.1 Candidatus Poriferihabitaceae bacterium
ATTCTTGCAGCGGATCGATGCTTTGCTCTGGCTTTTCAAAGGAAATAATTTTATTCTGTTTCATAGTGGCGTATGTCTGTGGAAGTTTAAGTTGTTGTAAACTCAACTCATCCCGATACGCCGCTTTTAGTCAACTACTCCATACACCACTTTCAGGCATAACTCTACGAAACGGCCTGAATCATTAACGTTTCCGTAGCGCATTTTTCTACTTGACCAATTCTTGGTCATTTTGGTGATTTGACCTTTCGAATAAAAATCAGTATATGGGGCCCCTTCTCCATCACTACTTTCATCATATGCAACTCTATCCTTATCTTGAATATCCATTTTCGAATTAAAACCAAATTTATCATTCAATAAATACTTGAATGTTTCGCCAGTAGCAGTCATCCATCTACGATACGAGTAGCTATTATAAATCATAATATGTGCCTGCCCTCCTGGTTTTAGCATCCTATAAGCTTCGTCAATATTGCTTTTTGAGTATTTCCAGTATGATGAAAACAACCGATCGCGATCACTCTATCGAACTTATTATCAGTAAAACCAGACTCGAAAATCGAGCCACAATGAGCAATTCCAGTGCCACCCGTATGTACAACTCTTTCGTTAACAATACCAACGGGGCCTTCTGCAATATCTAATCCCGTGTAGTTAACGCCAGCTTCAAGGATTTTTTGCGACAACGACCCATATCCAAGGCCCACTTCCAATACGTCCAAATCTTTCAGTTGGTTCATCCCTACAAAACTTAACAAATAAGGGTAAAACCCAAAATATAAGTCGTCGAATTTCTTTAGGCTTTCTGGACTAAAATCATGTATACCCAACTCTTTAGCTAATTGGCTACCGCATAATTCATCCCAAAACGTACTATTTTTGTGATCAACCTCTGTCTGATTATTATTCATATCTTTTAAGCCCTTGTTACTTTTGGATTCGCCACATCATAAACCCCTCTAGTATCCAAAACTAAGTTAGAGCTTGTTAATACTTCTTCCCAGTTAACCGAATCATGATCGGTAAGAATAACTGTTAAGTCGCAAGCACTAAGCTCTGTTTCATTAATAGAAGTAGAGATGAATTTAGATTTTGTATTGGGAGTAGTGAATTCAGGAATATAAGGGTCAGAGTAGCTAACACTAGCTCCTGCTTCTTCAATCTTTTCTAAAATCTCTATGCTTGGTGATTCTCGATGGTCATCGATGTTCTTTTTATATGCCAACCCAATAATCATTATTTTTGAACCTTTAATTGACTTCGATGTAGAATTCAAGACTTCCGCTGCTTTCGTAATTACGTAATCTGGCATGCCACTATTGACGTCACCGGCCAATTCAATAAATCGAGTATGAATTCCAAATTCTCTAACTTTCCACGTCAAATAAAATGGATCGATTGGTATACAATGGGCTTGTCGGATAATTAATAGAATACGTGAGATAATATGGGCTGATTCTAGTCAGCCTGCAATTTTGAGCAAGCGTCATCAAAGCCAACTGTTCCTAACCTTAGATTCTCTGGTTAGCTCTGAACATCCCTACCGTAAACTCGATGAGCTATTATGTTTTGGTGCATTGAGTAAACCCTTCTCTAAAATATATGCCACCCGTGGCCCTAAAGGCCGAGGTGTTGAGTTCGGCTTACGTGCCTTGGTGCTTCAGTTCATGGAAGATTTAAGTGATAGAGAAATGGAGCGATACTTATCAGAGAATCTGGCCGCTAAGTGGTTTTGTGATTCAGGACTGGAACAGAGCACTCCTGATCATAGTTACTTTGGTGATTTTCGCTCACGCATTGGAACCAGGGGTATGATGAATTTATTTGACCGTGTTCGGAGCGGGTTAGTTTCAATGGGCTTAGTACGAGAAGTATTCACATTTGTCGATGCCAGCCAGTTGGTCAGTAAGCTAACCACTTGGGATGATAGAGATAAGGCGATAAAGATGGGATTAGAGGAGTTCAACAATAAGACAGTTGATAAAGTTGCGGCGGACAAGCAAGCACGGTTTGGGTGCAAGGGAAATAGCAAATATTGGTATGGTTACAAAGAGCATGCATCAGTGGATATGCAAAGTGGCTTGATCAATAAAATAGCGGCCACCTCGGCTGAGGTAACGGATGCAAGCGGCTTGAAGCATGTTTGCCCTAAGTCGGGCGCTGTTTATGCGGACAAGGGTTATTGCGTGAGCCCGGCCAAAACCACGCTCAGGCGCAACGGTTGCCATGATGCAACAATCAAGAAGAACAATATGCATGGCAAGAATAGAGACAAAGACCGTTGGATTAGCAAAATTCGTTCACCATATGAGCGAGTGTTTGCTCATCGCAATAAGCGAGTTCGTTATAAAGGGTTGGCTAAAGTCCAGTTCCAAGTTGGAATCAGGGGCTTATGTTTTAACCTTAAGCGATTAATGGCATTGGGAGTTGAACGAGTTGAATTGGTGCCGGCCTAGGGATAGATCCGTCTATTGGTGGCAAAATGGCTGCTAATAGACGGTTTATTGCACAAAAAACGCGTTGCTGAGCAAACTAAAAGCGACTTCGGCGAAAACCCTGTTTGAAATTGTATTAACCGACGAGCCCACAATGACCTCCCAAACCTGGGCCTGGGTAAAATGCTGTAAACCCAAAAGGCTTAGTTTTCGCGGCATTGATTACTTCAAAAATGTCTATATCCATTTTATCAGCTACCATTTTTAATTCATTCACCAGGCCAATATTCACTGCTCTGAAAGTGTTTTCCAAAATTTTGGTCATTTCAGCTACCTTTGTAGAACTTACAGGTATAACCTCGTCAATAATTTGTTGATAAAATGCCACGCCTATTTCTAAGCAATTTGATGTTAGACCTCCACAAACTTTGGGAATGCTGTTTGTACCAAAATTTTGATTCCCAGGGTCCTCTCTTTCGGGTGAATACACCAAAAATATGTCTTCTCCGATCACTAAATTAGTCGCATCAATTTTAGGCTTCAATTCTTCTTCTGTTGTACCAGGGTAAGTAGTACTTTCCAAAGACAGCATTTGTCCCCGCCTTAGATAGGGTGCCAATCCTTCCACAGAATTTATAACGTAGCTTAGGTCTGGCTCACGATATTTATTCAAAGGAGTTGAAACGCAAATTATAAGTATGTCCACTGCTGTCCCGTTAACTTTCACAGCAACGAAAATTGATTAGGATTAAGGTTTGGGTGATGCATCGGGTCCCCTCGCAACAGTGCCATTAAATCACGTTTTTCAAACAAATTAAGCTGCAATACCCTCAATATTTGTTGCATCGTTTTGCCCGCCTTCGACTGCAATTTGATGAACATCAGTATTAGGTAAATACATAACGCAATCCATATTTGGGTCAATACTGCGTTCTTGCTGGTGCCGATAAATGACTTCACCTTTAAGTTCTGCTTGATCCACTTGAAGAATAATTCCACCTGCCATCTGGCTTTATAAATATCGGCGATAGTTTGAGCACTGAGCTTAAAGTGGTTGGTTAAAAACACATAATGCTTGCCTGTAGTGGCATCGCGATAACCAATACGGCGTAATCGAATCGAACACTCCTTTGCTGCTTTGACCCCCGTGAATTCAATCGTTTGATCACTGCTAAGTCCCGTTCCCTTGCGTACACTATGTCGCTTGATAAGGCGGTATGCAGCATTCTTCTTTAATCGTGTGACAAAGTATATTCCCTTGTCATTCAATTGCTTATACCAGGCATAGTCGTTGTATCCACGGTCAATAACTACAATGCTGCCTTTCGGGAAAGCTACTTTCCTGCCTGCAGTAACATCAGCACATTTACCCTCGGTGATATTAACAAACTCAGGTAAGTAACCATCATGATTCAGGCCTACATGCAGTTTGATTGCCCCTTTAGTTGATCGAAAGTCTGCCCATGGGAAAACCGATAAGCACAGATCAATGGTAGATGAGTCCAGCGAATACAGGGGATTCTTGAAACGAAAGTTATGCCCTGGCGTTTTGCTCTGACAGCGCTTGAGTAATTGAGAGAATAGCGCTTCATAAAGGCTCGAAGGCTTGTTCTCATTGATGCGTGAAAGATTGGACCGCGTTAACACGGCACTACCAGGATGATACAAGCGGTGTGATTGAGCGCTGACATTATCAACAATATCACGCAAGCTATGACGGCCAGTCAATTGAGCTATAGTCAGGCTCACGAACTGTGACCAACGAGACGCTCTGCGGAATGAACGCCCCGAATGATGTTGAATTGCGAGTGCCTCGAATTCATGTCTCGGAACAATTTTGAGTATTTGATTTAGAACGGTATTACAATGTGACATGGTCTGATTTTCCTATTTGATTCAACGGTTTATCGCTAAACGTATTTTATCAAATTGAGAGAAAATCAGGCCTGTTTCTTTAGTGTTAACGGGACAGCAGTGAAGTATGTCTGCGTCTTTCGCGGCACAAAACTCGCCCGTAACCTTACACCTCTTCTCTGAAATGGCCTGTTTTATATCTCCAACGGCGATATGTTTTATGTATGCAAAACCATTAGTCAGGGCGTCAATCTTCCTACTATCAATATCAAATCCAATAGTATTAAACCCAACCTCGCTTAACCTCTTTATTAATGGTAGACCGACATATCCCAACCCTATCACTCCTACAACTGCGGTTTGATTTTCAATTTTTTGTAGGAGCACTTCTTTCATTATTTTGTGGTGTGTTTTGTAAAGTACTTTGCGATGGGCAATAGATTATAACAATCTACTAAACTACTAATAGTTAAGGTTTGGAGACAACACTGGCAACTATAGCTACCACTTTATCCGCAACTTCTGGTGTAATATAAGGATGCATAGGCAAGCTAAATATTCGCTCTGAAGTTGCTTCAGAAACTGGCATATCGCCTTTTTTGTAACCCAGATCATTAAAGGCAGTAGATAGATGGCAAGGAACGGGATAATAAACAACACTAGGGATACCCGCCTCTTTCAGTGCAGCTTGGATTGGTTCACGGTGATCCGACAAGACAGAATATTGAGCCCAAACGCTTTTGTATCCCGCAGGCACATAGGGTGTTTCCACTAACCCCTCCAGGTTACTTGTGTATCTACTAGCAACCTGTTGCCTTAACTCTATTTCTTTAGGGAAAATTGATAACTTCGGCAAAAGAATCGCAGCTTGCAAGGTATCCAAACGCGCGTTCAATCCAACCCTGACGTTGTCATACTTATCAACTCCCTTACCATGTACACGTAATGATTTCATTTTATCTGCTAAAACATCATCGTCAGTGAAAACTGCTCCACCATCACCATAACAGCCTAAAGGCTTAGCAGGGAAAAAGCTTGTTGAAGAAATGTCCCCTAAGGTACCCGATATTCTACCTTTGTATTCCCCGCCAAAGCCTTGCGCAGTATCTTCAAGCACAAATAGGTCGTTAGCTTTAGCAATCTGATCTATCGAATCAAAATCAGGAGCCAACCCAAATAAATTAACTGGTATTACACCCTTAGCGTTGAACTTACCTTCAGCTTTTACGCGACTCACTTCTTTAGCTAGCTGCTCCGGGTCAATATTGAAAGTGCGCGGGTCTATATCTACGAATACTGGGGTTGCACCCAACATAGAAATCACTTCTGCGGTAGCAAAAAAAGTAAACGGCGTAGTAAAAATTGCGTCTCCTGGGCCAACCTCATATGCCATCAAACCAAGTAGCAGCGCATCTGTTCCATTAGAGCAAGTAATAGCGTGCTTAGCACCACAAAAAACAGACAGGGTTTTTTCAAGCTCTTTTATCTCAGGGCCCATAATATAAGTACCATGATCTAATACGTTCTGGATACCCGCATTAATTTCCGTTTGTACCTGCTGGTATTGTGCCTTTAAGTCAATAAATGGAATACTCATCTAATTTTCTGTTATTCGCTGTTTAATTTCATCAATTTGGTAGGTCGTATCGCAGCGGTCACAATGAGCTAATGAGGGTAGGCGCTCCCCACATTTGCACATCCACCCTATTTGTTTTGCGGGATTGCCTACCATCAAAGCTTGAGCTGGTACGGGTTTTGTAACTACCGCTCCTGCTCCAATAAATGCAAAAGCACCGATTTCGTTACCACATACTATAGTTGCATTTGCACCGATAGTAGCCCCTTTCCGTACGGGTGTTGGCAAGTATTCGCTCTTGCGGGAGACATGACTGCGAGGGGTAAACACATTGGTAAACACCATACTAGGCCCACAAAACACGTCGTCTTCTAATTCGACGCCTTCGTAGATAGATACATTATTCTGTATTTTGCAGCCATCCCCGATACGCACGTGCGCACCAATCACAACATTTTGCCCAATATTGCAACGTTCACCTATTTTGGTACCCGATATTATATGGCAAAAATGCCAAATACTGGTTCCGTCGCCAATTTCAACACCATCATCAACGTAAGAAGATTCATGTACAAAGTGGTTATCTTCTGACAAACTCATGTGCGCAATTTTAACTTATGCATCCATCGCTTGCTGTAGATTATTAAGTACTCTGAGCACTCTTAAACCTTCTTCTCCGTCAGTTCGTGGTGTAGTGTCTGAACTTACTGAATCAAGAAAGTGTTGGCACTCATTTTTCAGCGGCTCGGACTGCGGTAATTCAATATATTCCGGCTCAGCTTTTATAGCTACTGGCCTTGTATCCTGCCAATCGACCGAGTGGGCGTATCTAGTTAGTTTTTGCTCCCATGGCAAGGTGTCATCGAAAACCAACATCGCCGATTCACCAACGATCACCAGTTTTTGCTCCTTAAATGGGTTAAGCCAAGATACGAAAATATGTGCACTAACATTATTTTCAAACCGCATTAGGCCTACCGCTTGATCAGCAATATTCGGGTTTAAATGATTGGCACCTTGGGCACTAACAGATAGTGGCTCTGAGCCAACTATACCTAAAATCATTGAGATATCATGTGGCGCAAAAGACCACAAAACATTTTCTTCGCTTCGCAACAGACCCATATTGAGCCTATTAGAATACAAATAGCGCAATGCTCCTAGCTCACCAGCGTGAACCGTACGCTTAATCTCAAGCACCATAGGGTGGTACCAAAGCAAATGCCCTACCATCAAAGTCAAACCTAAACTCTGCGCCAGCTCAATACATTTATGAGCATGAATATCATCCAGACACAAAGGTTTTTCTACATAAACATGTTTTCCTGCATTCAGCACTTGAACTATCAGTTCGAAATGAGTTTCTGCTGGTGTTGCGATAGAAACTGCTTCAATAGACAGTTCGGCCAAAACGTCCTCTAAATTAGCACACGTTTGCACTTCAGGATATTGCTCCTTGAAACTATCAAGTACCGTCTGACTTGCATCACAAATGGTGTGCAGAGCGCCCAACTGATGAAAATTTCGAATTAGATTTTTGCCCCAATAACCTACTCCAATACAGGCGATATTTCTCTTTCCCATTTAGGTTTTATGCTTGTGTTATTTCGCGCGGGAAGGTACTAATTTCATGCAATCATGTCAAGACAAATAAAGGCAACCTAGAGTATTATGTCCCCCTCAAACTTGACCGTTCTTTGAATCACAGCATGCCGTCCTATCTATACCCTAACATCACAGTTTTGATCCCGACCTTCAATGAAGAAGGATATATTACAGAGTGCTTGAATGAAGTGGACCCCATGATTAGGACAGGTTGAAGGCCAAAATAAGGAGTTATTTTCTGTTTTATAATTGTTCAAAACGAGGAACAGAAAATGAGTAAAAAGCGTAGAAACCATGCCCCACAATTCAAAGCCAAAGTTGCTCTTGCAGCAATCAAAGGTGATGAAACATTAAGCAATCTTGCTAGTCGTTATGACATCAATGCAAATCTTATCGTCAAGTGGAAGAAACAATTGCTCGATAGCTCAGCTGAAGTCTTTGCATCAGGCACAGGCTTATCTCCAAACCGAGAATCAGAGATTAAATCATTACAGGCAAAGATCGGTGAAATCACCATGGAAAACGATTTTTTATCAAAAGTGCTCGGTCATTAAACAGACCTGAGCGCAAAACTATGATTAATAAAAGCAATAAACTATCGTTAGTTCGTCAGTGTAAATTGTTGAAGATTCATCGTTCCCATGTTTATTACAAAACCTCACCTGCTAATGAGGATGACTTGGAACTGATGCATCTGATTGATCGCATTCACCTCAATCGGCCCTTTCTTGGCAGTAGACGCATTCGTGATGTGTTGCAAGATGTAGGCCACCGAGTTGACCGTAAACATGTGCGACGCTTAATGCGTAAGATGGGCATTAAAGCCATCTATCCTAGGCCTAACACCAGCAAGAAGAAGGCGGGGCACAAGATTTATCCTTATCTGCTAGGTGGGTTGGCCATCAATCAACCCAATCAAGCTTGGTGTACCGATATAACTTATATCCCGATGCCTAAGGGCTTTGCTTATCTTACCGTTGTGATGGATTGGTATTCTCGTAAAGTGCTGTCATGGCGGCTTAGCAACAGCATGGATAGCGCATTCTGCGTAGATGCTTTGGAAGAGGCACTGCATTACTACGGCAAGCCTGATATCTTTAACAGCGATCAAGGTGCGCAATTTACCAGTGAGGCGTTTACCGGTGTACTCAAAGACAATGGTATTCGCATCAGCATGGATGGCAAAGGTGCTTGGCGTGACAATGTATTTGTTGAGCGCTTATGGCGCAGCGTGAAATATGAGGAAGTCTATTTGCAAGCCTACCAATCGATGAAAGAGGCAAAAGACGGCATTGGCTCCTGGATAAACTATTACAACCAAGAGCGTAAACATCAAACATTGGGCATGGTCCCTGACATGATGTATGATCCATGTCGCGGCCTGAAATTGGCTGCTTAATCAGCTGAAAATAACTCCTAAGCCATCTGTCCTAAAAAGCGGGTCCACTTCTGAATTCAATTCTTGGTGGCAACTATCCACTTGAGAAAATGCAAATTTTTGTAATTGATGGTGGCAGTTTAGATAACACGGCACAAGAAGTCAAAAATCTATGTAACAAGCATTCTGAAATTGAGTTGCTATTGAATCCAAAGAAAATAGTCCCAGTGGCAATGAATATTGGCGTCAACTCAGCTAGCCACTCTATCATCTTATGGCTAGGTGCACATGCAATATACGATGAAGACTATATCACCAATTCTGTTCAGATTTTGATTTCAGAAAAGAGTGCATCTGTAGGTGGTGTTATCTCACCGCGCGGAAAGACAACTGTAGGTAAAGCCATAGCCGCTGCGACAACAAGTAAGTTTGGTATAGGAAATGCAAAATATAGACATGCGACACGGCGACAAAAAGTTGACACCGTATTTGGGGGATGCTGGTTAAAGACAAATATCGAAGCTATTGGAGGGTTTAACGAAGCTTGGGTTCGCAATCAGGACTATGAATTTAATTGTAGATTGCGCGAGAAAGTAGGACCCATCATTTTAGATCCTAATATCCAGTGTAAATACTATTGTCGAGAAACCATTCAGTCACTAGGTAAACAGTATTTTCAGTACGGCTTTGGGCGATTCAATACGCTTGTTCTACATCCTAACTCCTTTACTCTTCGCCAAAGTGCTCCTGTCACTTTATTTTTGGGCCTTATAGCTTCATTTGTGATGTACATATTGAATATTGGCTACCCAACGATTCTACCCATAATTTATCTTACCGCTATCGTACTAGTCACGCTAAAATTAACCGTTATTAAAAGGAAACCTAGCTTTTTACTTTGGCTCCCTCTCATATTTCCCACAATTCATCTTTCCTGGGCTTGTGGCTTTATCGGAAATGCTTTCAAGCATCTATATAAAAATAAGCCAGGTCAAAAAAAGTCTGTAAATATTGAACTTTAAGCTTGCCTAAAGTAGTTCAACTACTATATCTTACCCTCCGCGTGCCGGGGTGGCGAAACTGGTAGACGCACTGGATTCAAAATCCAGTAGTAGAAATACTGTGCCGGTTCGATTCCGGCCCTCGGTACCATATACCAGACAGTGTCTAACTCTTTAGAAACAACTAATCGTAAGACCACCAGTTTCACAATAATTGAAATTTTTCATGCGCGAACTTCATACCATTGATCTACACAACTCAGCTCCGTCTGGTCTAGAGATTAGGTGCCTAGCATATGTATCAGAGTTATGCCTGAAAGTGGTGTATGGAGTAGTTGACTAAAAGCGGCGTATCGGGATGAGTTGAGTTTACAACAACTTAAACTTCCACAGACATACGCCACTATGAAACAGAATAAAATTATTTCCTTTGAAAAGCCAGAGCAAAGCATCGATCCGCTGCAAGAATTGATTCGCAATGGCGCTAGGCAACTCATTCAAACCGCGGTCGAGAGTGAGTTATCTGAACTGCTGTATCGCAATTGTGACAAAGTCTCAGATTCAGGACACGCTGGTGTCGTTCGTAACGGCTATTTGCCAGAACGTGAACTGCAAACCGGGATCGGCCCAGTCAAAGTACGTATCCCCAAGGTGCGCTCCCGCACTGGAGTACCGATCACCTTTCGGTCTGCTTTAGTGCCGCCGTATGTGCGTAAAACGAGAACACTAGAAGCGGCCTTGCCTTGGCTGTATCTCAAGGGTGTCAGCACTGGAGAAATGGGGGATGCACTGAGCGTGCTAGTGGGTCAATCAGCGACTGGGTTATCATCAAGCACAGTGAGTAAGCTCAAAGCAACGTGGTCTCAGGAGTACAAGGATTGGAATAGAGAAGGTTTAGATCGAGATCGATGGGTTTATCTATGGGCGGACGGGATACACAGCGGCCTGCGCGGCGATGAGGGCCGGCTCTGTGCCTTAGTTGTCATCGGAGTGAATGAGCGCGGTCACAAGAAATTACTGGCGATTGAAGACGGTGAGCGAGAGTCTACGCAGAGTTGGCGAGAGGTGTTGTTGGCACTCAAGGAGCGAGGCCTGAATCAACCAGAGCTGGGCATCGGTGATGGTGCTTTAGGCTTTTGGAATGCCCTGGAAGAAGTCTATCCTGGCACTAAACATCAACGGTGCCGGGTGCATAAAACGGCCAACGTGCTGAACAAGCTGCCTAAATCGGTGCAGCCCAAAGCAAAAGCAGCTCTGCATAACATTTGGCAGGAAGAAACCAAAGAAGCGGCGCAAAGCACCTATCAATTATTCATTAAAACCTGTCAAGACAAGTATCCAAAAGCCACGCAGTGCTTGGAAAAAGATCGCGAAGAGTTAATGACGTTCTACTCGTTCCCTGCCAAGCACTGGATGAGCATAGGTACTACGAATCCAATTGAATCAACATTCGCGACTATCCGACACCGTACCAAACGATGCAAGGGATGTCTTAGCCGTGATGGCATGTTAAGTATGATGTTCAAGCTGGGTCAGTGCGCAGAGAAAAAGTGGAACCGAATACGCGGGTTCGCCTATCTAGCAAAAGTGATTCAAGGGGTTCCATTTAAAGATGGAATAGAGCAAACTAATGACTACTCAGATCAAACCGAGGCCGCTTGAAGAAAATGCCTCATACACCAGATTCGGGCATAACTCTATGTATCATTCCCGAGCCAGATTAGAAGTACACCAAACTTCAAGGCGCGATAATATTGATGATGACCTAGGCTTTCTTACACTCAAATTGTCCGCTAGTGCCTTTTAACTCTGGGCGAAATGGGTCGAAGCACGCGCCCATTGATGGCTTGTCTGAAAAAAAGTACCACATCTTGATTTTCATTTTTATCTAATGAAAACCTTTGATTAGTCGAAGATTCAAGTACGTTAATTTTCTTATTGCAGCTATTAACGACATTGTGCCGATAACCACCCGATATTTTTACTGCCGTTCCGAATGCTAAACAGTCAGTCGCAACTTTATCGGCTCCGCCAGACGAAGAGGAACTTGAATCACCGCACCCACCTGCACTTATTAGCACTGCTGCTAAGAATACTCTTCTCATAATCATCTTTATTAGTTGGGCATACCGGGGAAGCCGCCTCCCCCTCCTAAACCCTTCATTTGTTGCATCATTTGGCGCATCCCGCCCTTTTTCTTCATTCTCTTCATCATTTTTTGCATTTGAGTAAACTGTTTCAACATTCGGTTGACATCTTGAACTTGGCTCCCTGAGCCAGCCGCAATACGTTGTTTTCTAGAAGCTTTGATCACGGCAGGGAATACGCGTTCTTGCGCTGTCATCGAATTGATGATCGCAACGATACGACCAAATTCTTTTTCGCCCTGACCGATTGCCACTTCTGGCACTTTATTCATACCGGGCATTTTTTCGATCATGCTGCTCATGCCGCCCATCTGTTCCATTTGCAGTAACTGATCTCTAAAATCATTTAGATCAAAACCCTTTCCTTTAACGACTTTTTTCGCTAAACGTTCGGCTTTCTTTTTATCAACTTTGCGCTCAACCTCTTCAACTAAGGTGAGTACGTCACCCATTCCTAATATGCGTGAAGCTACGCGGTCGGGGTGGAACGGTTCTAATGAATCAATTGCCTCACCTATACCTAAAAATTTGATCGGCTTACCTGTAACCTGCCGTATCGAAAGTGCTGCGCCGCCTCTGGCATCACCGTCTGTTTTGGTCAACACGATACCCGTTAAACTAAGGGCTTCATCAAAGGCTTTAGCACTGTTTACCGCATCTTGCCCGGTTAAGCTGTCCACTACAAATAAGGTTTCCGTGGGTTGCGTTGCGGCGTGTATCGCCTGCACTTCGGCCATTAGCTTTTCATCTACGTGCAAGCGGCCTGCCGTATCAACAATCAGTACATCCGCGCCATGGCACTTCGCTTGTTCAATCGCATTTTTAGCAATGGCAACGGGCTGCTGAGACTGCTCGCTTTCTACGAAATGGGCATCTACGGTGCTGGCGAGTTGTCTAAGCTGTTCTATCGCCGCAGGTCGGTAAATATCTGCGCTAACCACCGCCACTTTCTTTTTGTGTCTTTCCTTGAGCAAATACGCGAGTTTTGCAACTGTAGTAGTTTTACCTGCGCCTTGCAGGCCTGCAACTAGCACGACAACTGGTGCGCGCGCTGCTAAATTAAGTTCGCTATTTTCTTCACCCATGGTGTTGACTAATTCGTCATGCACCACTTTCACCATTGCCTCTCCCGGTGTTAGGCTATCAACCACTTCATGACCGATAGCGCGCTCACGTACTTGTGTAATGAACGACTTAACGACGGGCAAGGCTACATCTGCCTCAAGCAAGGCTATACGCACTTCACGCATAGCTTGCTGGATATTATCTTCCGTTAAGCGCCCACGTCCGCGTATAGTTTTAAAGGTTTGCTTTAAGCGGTCACCGAGTTGATCAAACATAGATTCGTTTTTTACTGACTTAGTTAATTTAAGTTAAAAATAGTATACTGTCATTTGTTCGAGCAGTATTTCAATTGATGCAAATTTCTCTTTCTTGGTTGTCCGCAGCAGTGTATGCCGTCGCCTTATTTTGCCTTTGGCACCACACCGCTGATAACGCTGAAAAAAAGCCGCAGCTACGTGCGTTGGTCATTTCTTCAACGGTCATCGCCGCTGTCTTGCATGGTGCTGCATTATACTCAAACTCAACTTCAATTCAGGAGATTAGCCAATCTTTGACTGGGTCTTTTTCATTAGTTACATTAGCGGCGACTATTGCGTTTATAGTGATCTCATTATTTACAAGAACGATCACATTAGGTTTAGCCATACTTCCGCTAACCATTTTAGCAATACTGGCTAACCTCTTGCTGAATTTAGATTTTAATGAAGCGACCGTCCTCAACGCTAGCTTAAATTTACATTTGCTAGTTGCGACACTTACTTTTGCAGTACTAAGCGTTGCAGCCGCACAAGCTCTAATTATGATCATCCAGGAGCGCAGAATAAAGCAACCGAGTGCTCTAAACACCAATAGGCTATCCCTAAAGGCCTTCCCGCCTCTGCAAAGTATGGATAGCCAGCTATTTCAATTGCTATTTATTGGCTTTTGCTTACTTACAATCAGTTTATACCTCGGCGTAACCTCAAATATTAAGCTGCACGGACAAGCCCTTGTTTTTAGCCACCACATTATTCTCACTTTGCTTGCTTGGCTAGGCTTTGCCACTTTACTACTAAGCAGAGGCATATGGGGTTGGCGCGGGCACAAGGCCGCTAAAATGACATTGATAACCTATGTATTTTTAGTTTTAGGCTATTTTGGGACCCGCTTTGTACGCGAACTTATTTTGAGTTAAGCGCTTAATGGCGTGCAGAGTTAATATTCTAGACAGCGAATATCACTACAATTGAATACTATGGAACTAAAACAAAAAAACAGCAGCTTAACTTTGCTTTCTTTCATTGTACTAACCTTGTGCGTCGTGCAATCGAGTACTGCAGCTAAACTTACATCGGAAGTTACAAGCTATTTAACAGCCAAGCAGATAGAAGGCGTGCCGGGTTACGAAAACCAAAAAGATTTCACTTGCAGCGATCAAGTGTACTTAGTGATTGAAACTGCTGCTAATGAAGCCACAACAGCCACAGACCATCAGCTTTCGGTGATCTGGCACAACCCACACGGCAAAGTTGAACAACGCACCTTATATGACTTCACCCATTTTCGAGGCGGCTCAAGAGTGTGGGCATGGCTACGATTATCTGGCCCACCTAGCGCAGCCATTGCGCGCTTATTTGACCCTGCTTTTGGCATGGGCGAATTTATAGGTACTTGGAGCGCAGAGGTTAAGATAGATCGAAAAAAGGTGGCGACCCATGAGTTTGAAGTGCTGTGTTGAACAAATCTTTATATTTATAAAAGCGCTTTGGTGCTGACATTCGCCACATTGTCTCGCAAATAAACCGGCGCTATGGTCGCGGCCGTCTTATAAAACTTGGTATCTACCCTCGCCGCCAATTCAGCCAATTGCTCCGCAGCAGGATATGCGTCCCAAATTATAGTTTGTGCTGTTACTTCAATCGGTAGTTGATTTTTGTAACTGTCACAACCACAGCTTACAACATCCATTCCATCTGATTCATTACCTACTTTGATTAATTCTGGGTTGGTCAAAAACAGTTGTATTCTCTGCCATTCACTGGGCTCGAGGTGTAGTGGGTTGCCAGAGTAGACCGCCCAATATATCTGCTTCATGCGGGCATCAATCATTGATAGCACGGGGCCACGTGCAGTAGTTTGTGCAGCCAATACCGCGAGAGAGTTAATACCTAAGATAGGAATGTTATCGCCGTACGCCAAGCCCTGCGCCACGCCTACACCAATGCGAATTCCAGTAAACGACCCTGGGCCATTGTTAACCGCGATAAGGTTAATGTCAGACAAGGATAGTTTACTTTCGGCTAACACTTCATCCACCATGTTGAGCAGCAACGCAGAGTGCTGATTGCCTTGAATCTTCATTCTTTGAACGCGTTCTTCAGCACACAGCAGCGCAACTGAGCAAGCTTGGGTAACCGTATCGATCGCCAAAATATTCATTATGCTATCTGTGTTAAGAACCGTTGAGTTTGTTGCAAAGAATCAGTTTGTCGCATCGGCGGCAGGCTGCTTAGAAATTGCTTTCCATAGCCCTTAGAAAGCAATCGAGTATCACACAGCATCAGTACGCCCTTATCCTCTTCGTCGCGAATAAGTCGGCCTGCTCCTTGTTTTAGACTAATGATGGCTTCAGGAATTTGCAGCCCAGTAAACGGGTTCTCACCGCGCTCTTGCATTTGACGCATTTTTGCCCGCATCACGGGGTCATTTGGTGGAGTAAATGGTAATTTATCTATGATCACGCAGGATAACGCTTCACCTTTTACATCCACACCTTCCCAAAATGAGGCCGTACCCAATAACACCACGTTAGTTCCTGCTTTAAATCTGTCGATCAACTCACTGCGAGGCGCGCGACCCTGTACGAGTAGAGTCCACCTACTTTGCGCATCCATTCGGTCAGCAATTTGATACAGCATCGCATAAGAAGTAAACAATAAAAATGCGCGGCCTTTGCTCGCTTCTAACACGGGCTCGATTACCTTCATCATCGCGTCAGGAAATGAGCGCTCATTGGGCTCGGGTAAGCCAGCAGGTAAATACATCAATGCATTGTTAGCGTAATCAAATGGGCTATGCAGCTGCAAGGTCTGCACTTCACCACAACCCAGCTTATTAAGATAATGTCCAAAATCATTTCCTGCGGCCAAGGTTGCCGAAGTTAAAATGGCGCTGGTTTCGGGCTTATTTAAAATATGCTGCATCTGCTTGCCGATATTCAGCGGCGTGCCCGTTAAGCGCGTATTACTGCGCGAGGTCTCAAACCAGCAAACCAACTCTCCAGTGCGATGCGCACTTTCTATCCATTGCATTAAAAAACCCTGCAATTGCATGGCGCGGCCATGGCAACGCTGTAAACCTTCTCCAGCCACTGCCCCTTGCGATAAGGCCAACTCCAAATCGGCCAGTACATCCAATAAAGCATTAATGGCCACTAACCGTTTAGGGTCTTGGATCGCCTCCTGACTTTCACCACGAGCACTCCCAGACATCGCCAAATCGAATTGAGATATGCAAGCGTTCATTGCATCCACACATTCATTTAGCTCTATGCCGCTTTGTTCCTTAGCTTCAGCCACTTTAATATCTCGACCCAAATCTTTAAGTTGCAAGCTTGAAAGGCTAAAACCAAAAAATCGTGAGGCAATGTCAGGCAATTGGTGTGCTTCGTCAAAAATTACCACATCATATGGTGGCAATAACTCTCCAAACCCCTCTTCCTTTAAGCTGGCATCGGAGAAAAATAAGTGATGATTCACGACCACCATTTGCGACTTAAGTGCGCGTTGTCGCGCTTTGTTGACATAGCACGCTTTAAAATCAGGGCATTCTCTGCCCAAGCAATTATCAGTAGTTGAAGTCACCGCGCGCCAAACCGGGTCTCGCTCATCTAATTCTGATACTTCTGATATTTCGCCGCGACGTGTCTGTCGACTCCAGTTAGACAGAATCTCTCTCTTTGACTGCAGGTCTTTGCTATACCGCAAAGCAGGGTCTTGGCCTAATTGATTAAGCCTAAATTGACATAAATAGTTGGCGCGCCCTTTTAATAGCGCCACATCAACCGAAACCCCCAGCACTTTTAACACTGACGGCAAATCTCGAAAATAGAGCTGGTCTTGAAGATGGCGTGTGCCCGTTGAAATCACTACGCGTTTACCGGACAGTAACGCCGGCACCAAATAAGCATAAGTTTTACCCGTCCCTGTTCCAGATTCAGTTACCAACACCCCGCCCAATTCGATTGCTTGCTCCACCTCAGTAGCCATGCGCAACTGACCTTCACGCACCTTAAATTGATCGATAGCTTGGCTAAATACGCCTCCTTCTCCTAAGGCCTGCGCACTTTGCGAAAACACGGTTTAACTGAGTGTTTGTTTTAAAGCCGCTTCCCATTCGGGCAAAGCAATATTAAAGGTATCTTTCAATTTCTGGTTCGATAATACCGAAAACTGGGGCCGTTTCGCTGCTGTGGGATAGGCGGAAGTAGCAACTGGCTTTAAGGCAATCTTATCATTCCCGACGAGCTCAAATATTTTCTGCGCAAATCCGTACCAACTAGTATTTCCGCTGCCTGTAGCGTGGTAAACCCCTGCATACCTTGAAACTTGACTCGGCGGAGTTTGCTCAATTATTTTAGCAGTTGCTGCCGCCAAATCAGAAGCCAGCGTGGGTGAACCAAACTGATCATCTACTACATTCAAAGATTCCCTTTCTGATCCTAAACGCAGCATGGTATTGACAAAATTTGCACCCTGTTGCGCGTACACCCAGGCTGTTCGTAAAATAATTGCGTTGGGTTGAGCACTTAAAACCGCCCGCTCGCCCGCCAGTTTAGTGTGCCCATATACGCTTTGTGGTTTGGTTATATCAGATTCTAAGTAGGGGGTTTGCCCGCTACCATCAAATACATAGTCGGTGGAATAATGAATCATAGGGCAAGCAATCTCGTAGCAGGCTTTGGCCATAGCCAGCGGTGCTAAATGATTAATTGCATTGGCTGCTATTTCGTTGTCTTGCGCCAAATCAACTGCAGTATACGCCGAAGCGTTAATTAGCCAATCTGGAGAATGAGTGTGGATTACCTCACTGATAGCCTGCAAATCGGTCAGATCGAGGTCTTCTTTATCTAGCGCAATGATCTCTTCATTGCTCAGTAACTTAACTAACGCACTACCGACTTGACCATTCTTGCCGAAAATTAAGATTTTCATCGTTTATGAGGTGATCACGATATCCCGCAATTGCGGTGCAGCGGCGTCCTTTTCAGAGATAATCGGGTCGTCAACTGGCCATTGAACGCCGATATCTGGATCATTCCAAGAAATGCCCGCATCATCTTCTGCCTTGTATGCTGTGGTGCATTTGTAGGCAATTTCAGCCACGTCACTCAGCGTAGCAAAGCCGTGAGCAAAGCCGGGGGGCACGTACAACTGTATACGATTTTCATCACTCAGCTCGATCCCAAACCACTGCCCACGGGTAGTCGAGTCTGGGCGAATATCTACCGCCACATCATATATTACACCGCGTAGAGCGCGCACCAGCTTTCCTTGCCATTGCGGATATTGGTAATGCAGGCCCCGTATAACTCCTTTGGTTGACCGAGAGTGATTGTCCTGCACAAAATCACCGGGCAAACCGACCGACTCAAAGCGATATTTATTATAGGTTTCCATAAAAAACCCGCGTTCATCTTCAAATATGCGATTTTTTACAATCACAACACCTGCAAGCGGTGTTTTGGTAATTTCGATCAATTGGAATTGCGAGTGTAGTGTATTAAATAGATCGTATGTATCAGCGAGACAAGAAACCGCCAGATACTAGGCGCGTTTCGCTGTGAATGGCCAGTCCTTTGCAAGAAATGCAACGACGTAGATGGCGGTTTCTTGTCTCGCCCGCTGGGAGCCCTCCAAATGACCCAATACTGCATTACAGTCCTTGTTAAGGGAACACCATTCACTGCGGACTGTGCCTTGTCTTGGATCATTTTGGGGGCTCTGATATATACGATCTATTTAATACACTACATTAGTACTCTTTCAAAGTAATATTGCCTAATTCAGCGTCAACGCGCTGTTTCACAGCAAGACGTATTACGCAATGAATGGTCATTCCCTTCATAAGCGATACAACGCGGCTGCGGGACAGCGCGTTGTTGGTGCCCTTTGGGTGAGCCTGTCCGCGCCCCCCCTGGGCTGCGTTGCCGCTTTTGCAAAGGGAGCGACCATTTCCTGCAAGCGACGCCTTGCCAGGCACGCGGACAGACTCACTGAATTAAGCAATATCACTTTGAAAGAGTACTAGGTAACAAAATCATCAAAGAACGATTTTATCTTATCTTTCCACCCACTGCTTTGCGGACTATGGCGTTTCCCGCCTTTATCTAAGCTTTTTTGTAGTTGATCGAGCAATTCTTTCTGCTCAGTGGTGAGATTAATTGGAGTCTCTGTGTTAACCCTAATATACAAATCCCCAACCTGTGAAGAACGCACATTTTTTACCCCTTTGCCGCGTAGCCTAAACACCTTTGCTGATTGGGTTCCAGCAGGCACCTTAATATTTGCGCGGCCCGTTAAAGTGGGCACTTCAAGTTCTCCGCCCGCCGCCATCACGGCAAAGCTAACCGGCATTACGCAATGCAAATTATCACCGTCACGCTCAAATATTTCATGTTCTAGCAAATGTACTTGAACGTATAAATCACCGGGCACTACACCGGCGCCACCCCCTTCGCCTTCGCCGCTCAAACGTACTTGATCACCTTCGTCCACACCGGCAGGGATTTTAACTTTGAGGGTCTTCTCGGTGCGAACGTGCCCTTGGCCGCTGCATTCATCACATGGGTCTTTTATCTGTTTTCCAGAACCCTGGCATTGTGGGCACGCCTGTTGAATGGAGGAAAAGCCCTGTTGCATCCGCACTTGGCCTTGTCCAGCACAGGTTTGGCAGGTGACAGGAGACGAACCTTTTTTAGCGCCGCTGCCATCGCAAGTGCCGCAAGCTGTATTGCGCGGTACGCGAATTTTCTTCTCAATGCCCGCGACCGCCTCTTCCAAAGTGAGCTTAACGTGAATCCGTAGATCTGAACCTCGGGCCTGTCGACGACCACCCTGACGTGCGCCGCCAAATATATCGCCGAACATATCGCCAAAAATATCGCCGAAACCAGTACCCGCATCACCCATTCCAGCTGACGGATTAACTCCGGCATGACCGAATTGGTCGTAAGCCGCTTTCTTGTCAGCATCGCTTAATACCACGTAGGCTTCTTGCACTTCCTTAAATTGTGCCTCTGTATCCGGTTTATCTTGATTGCGGTCAGGATGGTATTTCATCGCCATCTTGCGATAGGCCTTTTTTATTTCGGGTCCTGTAGCCGTTTTACTGGCACCCAGTACTTCGTAGTAATCTCGCTTTGACATCAATATTTACTGCTTAAGCTGTGCTATCTCTAACCTTTTTTATCAATAAAAAGGGTGAGCCGTAACCCACCCTTTTGTAGTTTAACCTGCGCCGTAAAGGGCTTATATAAGGACACCATTGAACTTAGGTACTAACATTTTTTTCTGGCTTAACTAGGCTTCTGATCGTCGTCCATTTCTTCAAATTCAGCATCGACGATATCATCGTCTGCGTTAGCATCACCTGCTTCGCTTGCGCCCTCTTCAGCTGCCGCTTCAGAATAGGCCTGTTCAGCTATTTTTTGACTTGCTTCAGCCAATACTTGGGTTTTAGCGTCAATATCTGCTTTGTCATCGGTCTTTACCGATTCTTCCAAATCAGCAATAGCGCTTTCCACCTTCACCTTGGTATCATCATCTACCTTATCGGCTAAATCAGTTAGCGACTTTTTAGATTGATGAATTAAGCCTTCTGCTTGGTTCTTGGCATCAACTAATTCACGAATCTCACGGTCGCTGTCTGCATTTTCTTCGGCTTCGCGTACCATTTTTTCTATCTCTTCGTCAGACAAACCACTACCGGCTTTGATCACAATTTTGTTCTCTTTGCCTGTAGCTTTGTCTTTCGCCGACACATGCAAGATTCCGTTGGCGTCAATATCAAATGTTACTTCAATTTGCGGTGTACCGCGTGGTGCTGGCGGTATGTCCGACAAATCAAATCGCCCTAATGACTTATTATCCGCCACCATCTGCCGCTCGCCTTGACAAACATGAACGGTTACCGCTGGTTGATTGTCATCCGCTGTTGAAAATACTTGGCTAGCCTTGGTTGGAATCGTCGTGTTCTTCTCAATAAGCTTGGTCATCACGTTGCCCAAAGTCTCGATACCTAGAGACAATGGCGTCACATCTAGAAGCAATACGTCTTTAACCTCACCAGACAATACGCCGCCTTGCACAGAAGCCCCCACCGCAACCGCTTCATCGGGGTTTACGTCGCGACGCACTTCTTTACCGAAGAACTCAGTCACCGCCGCTTGTACTTTAGGCATACGTGTTTGACCACCGACCAAAATAACGTCATCAATTTCACTTGCGCTCATGCCAGCATCTTTAAGCGCGATGCGGCAAGGTTCAATGGAACGCTTAATTAAATCTTCAACTAAGGCTTCTAACTTGGCGCGAGATAGCTTGATGTTTAGGTGCTTAGGGCCACTGGCATCGGCCGTAATATAGGGTAAATTAATTTCTGTTTGCGAGGCAGTAGACAATTCAATTTTCGCTTTTTCCACCGCTTCTTTTAAACGCTGCAAAGCCAATGGGTCATTTTTGAGATCAAAAGCTTGATCCTTTTTAAATTCATCAGCCACATAGTCGATTAAACGGTTATCAAAGTCTTCGCCACCGAGGAAAGTGTCACCGTTAGTAGAAAGCACTTCAAATTGTTGCTCGCCATCTAGATCAGCAATTTCGATGACTGACACGTCAAACGTACCGCCGCCTAAGTCATAAACCACAATTGTCTTGTCCCCAGTCACCTTATCCAAGCCAAAGGCTAAGGCTGCTGCTGTAGGTTCGTTGATGATGCGCTTTACTTTCAACCCGGCAATTTTACCCGCATCTTTTGTAGCCTGGCGCTGCGAGTCGTTAAAGTAAGCCGGGACGGTGATGACCGCTTCGGTTACTTCTTCACCCAAATAGTCTTCGGCAGTGGACTTCATCTTCTGCAAAATCTTCGCCGAGATCTCTTGCGGAGACATTTGCTTACCATTGACTTCAATCCAAGCATCGCCATTTTTGGCCTTAACTATTTTATAAGGCATCAAATCAATATCGCGCTGCACCACTTCTTCATCAAACTTTCGGCCGATTAAACGCTTAACCGCAAAAATAGTCTTTTCTGGATTAGTGACTGCTTGGCGCTTGGCCGCATCGCCAACCAATACTTGGTCGTCTGCAAATGCAACCACCGAAGGCGTTGTTCTACGACCTTCAACGTTCTCAATGACCTTTGGTGTGTCCCCTTCCATTAAGGCAACACAAGAGTTAGTTGTGCCTAAATCGATTCCAATTACTTTAGCCATGTTAAATAACCTCTTAAATATTCTGTAGTGTTAATCTGTTTACAATATGGGAGTGCTTTAAGTGTTTTAAAGCCCTTTTCTAACTCTTTTGTGGTCCGCTAGACACCACCACCATCGCGGGGCGCAATAAACGTGAATTCAAGCGATAACCAGTTTGAATAAGCGCAATTATTTTATTCGCCTCAACTTCCTCAGAAGGCTGCATGGTCATTGCTTGATGCAATTCAGGATCGACCGATTCACCTACCTCGGGTTTTAATTCCTCAATATTAAATCGGTCAAAAATTGTACTTAGCTGGCGGGTGGTTAGCGCCAAGCCTTCGTTCATTTGCTTTACAATTTGCTCACCGCTGTCTGCCTGCAAATCAACTTGGGTTGCTTGGTCTAAACTGTCTTTAACTTGAAGTAGTTCCTTGGCAAAACTTTCAAGCGCAAACTTCCTGGCTTTTTCAACCTCTTTAGAAGAGATGCGTCGGGTGTTATCTGTTTCGGCCTTCGCGCGCACATATTGATCAGCTAGATTGGCATTACTGGCTTCTAACACCAATATGCGCTCTTGTAACTCATCCGGGTCTAATTCTTCCGCGGTTAATTCTTCAGCCTCTGCGCTATCATCAAATTCAGACGCTTCAGCATTTTCGGTAACATCTGCTTCATCCACTAAAGGTTCTTCTTGTTCTCCTACCTCTGACTGTGGTTTTTTATCACTTTTATTCATCACTCTTTTCTAGATTTTGCAAGCGCATTATTAGACAATAAACTGTGCGAAAATAAGTGGGGGTGGCTCACTTGAATACAAGTCAGAACTAATAGAATTTGAATAGTTTTGCACCGCAAATCGATCAGCAAAGGTGCATTCATGCCAACCTTTAGAAAAAAAACTTACAAAATCGTGCATATTTCAAGCAGTTTATCCTACACAAACCTAACTTTTTACTACTATTATCAGTAAAAAATGATACTGTAACTTCAGGTATGGACTTTTATATTAGATAGAGCAGTATTGCCTTTTCCCCCCTAAGGGGAATTTTTCCGAATTTTTGATTTATTCAAATTTTCTATCTTGGTGTCTTGTAAGTTGAACCATTTGTGCGTTCCCTGTTTTAAGCAATTAAAATACTGGAGACACCCAAATGACCCAATCAAACAATAACGTATTTGACGTAATAGTGGAACACACATCTCAGAAGGCCCCGATGCCATGCGCCCCGTGCTCACCGCACTGCTCAATGAGGCGATGAAGATTGAAAGAGAGCCGTTTCCAGGCGCATCACACTATGAGCATAGTCAAGACCGGCCAGGGTTTGCCCATGGCTACCAGGATAAGCGTATCGATACGCAAGCCGGTACGCTCAATCTGCGTATCCCAAAGACCGCTCAACACGTTGATGAACCTTTTTACCCTCAATCGCCAGAACGCGGCTTACGCAGCCAACGTGCGATGCTGCTGACCGTTGCTGAAATGTACGTGACGGGCGTTAGCACGCGCCGAGTCGAAAAAGTCATGCAGAGCATGGGTATTGAAAGCATCTCCTCTACACCGGTCTCACGGGCTAACCAGAGCATGGATGAGGCGTTAAAAGTCTGGCGTGATCGTCCTTTGGGTAAAGTCTCTTACCTAATCCTTGATGCGCGTTATGAAAAGGTGCGTGAGGGCCACCAAGTGATTGATATGGCGGTGTTGAGTGCGGTGGGTGTATTGCCTTGTGGACGGCGTTGCGTATTAGGAACGGCAATGGCACTTAATGAAGCCGAGGTTAACTGGCGAGCGTTCCTCAAAGGCTTGGTTGACCGGGGCATACATGGTATTGAGTTTATTGTCAGTGATGATCACAGTGGCTTAAAAGCCGCTAGAAAGGCAGTGTTCCCAGGTATACCTTGGCAGCGTTGCCAGTTTCATCTGGCGCAGAATGCAATGCATCATGCCCCCAATCACAAGATCAAGCAGCGCATTGGTGGTGAGCTGCGTAGTGTTTGGAATGCACCCAATATGGCAGCTGCTCAGGTTAATCTAAAAGTCCTTGTGAGCCAGTACCAGGAAAAGCATGCTCACTGGGCGCAGTGGCTAGAAAACAATGTGCCTGAAGGGTTAAATGTGTTTGCCTTGCCAGATAGACACCAAAAGAAAATGCGAACCTCCAACCGCATTGAACGGACGGTTCAACAAGAACTTAAGCGGCGAACCCGCTTGGTCAGAGTCTTTCCTAACCGAGAGGCTTGGTTACGATTAGTCAGTGCCATTCTGATTGAAATTGACGACGAATGGGCTAATGCTAATCATCGATATATCGTGTGGAACGACAATGAGTCAACTTGCTAGACAAAAAGTCCATACCAAATGTTGCGTAATCTAAAAAATACGCTAGAATTACACTATCAATTCAAATATTTAGTGCCATGACTTACCAAAATCGATTAAATACTAAAATTCTGACGCTTTTAACTGCACTTTATCTTGTAGCGGGTTGCAGTAGTGGAAGTGCTGGCGGTGGAGCGGGTGCGGCCAATACCGGGATTACTGACGACGGTGTCATTTTTTCTGCCACAGTCAACCCCGACGGAATTAGTGTAGATACAGTTTTAGGTATTTGTACACCCGGTTCCGTTTCAGGCACCGGTGTCGTTACCTTGCCAGTAATTGAACCTGGCCTTTTTACCAAAATTGGCACACTGACGATTTCAGCGCAAAGTACGACCGCCTTAGTAGATCCCTCCTTGTTTCCTTCAGGTGTAACGTTTAATGGTTATACCGTTTCTTACGCCAAGCAGTCGGGTTCTCAAGCACCTACGTTGTCGCCTCGACAACACGCACAATCAATTACTTTGATATCTGGCACCAGCAGTGTAACAGCGCAGGTGACATTGTTTGATTTGGGCACTGCATTGCGAGAATTTAGAACTCAAAACCCCACCGGGAACGTCTATAGTTATAGGGTATCCGTCACCGCAAATGGTCAAACCTTAGCTGGCAAGCCAATTATCTTGACTGCAACTACCTTCCTAGAAATTGGTAATTTTAATTTGTGTACAAGCACGGCCTAATTAAATTAAAACTAATCACTTAATGCACTAGATAATAACTTAGAAGTCACGTCAACAACAGATACCACCTGTTCATACGGCATGCGTGTCGGCCCAACCACGCCTAACACACCCACCCGCTGCCCTTCTTTTTCATAGGGCATCGCCACCACGGAACAAGCCTCTAGGGCTTCGTAGCCCGACTCTTCGCCTATATAAATACTGACTCCTTCTCCGTCTAGGCTTTTGCTTACTAAGTCTAATAGTACCCGCTTGGTGTGAAATGTATCGAGCACTCCTTTTAATTGGGAATTATATACATAAATCCGTGAGGCAGATTCTAGCACCTGAGTCTGAATTGTGGTATAATAATCCGTATAGAAATTAACCGATAGATTAAACATGAAAAAGAAGCCAGTCAAAACAATCAGCATATTAGATTTACTCAATATGTTTTCAACCGAAGAAAAGGCGGTTGAGTGGTTAGAATGTGTACGCTGGGGTGAATCTCCTATCTGTGCTCATTGCGGCTGTGTTGAAAATATAAATGAAGCCAAAACAAAAAGGTTTACCTATTGGTGCTGTAATTGTCACAAGCAGTTTACAGTCAAAACAAATACAATCATGCACTCTTCAAAGTTGTCTATGCAAAAATGGGTGGTTGCTATATATTATCTTTTAACAGCTAGAAAAGGCATATCAAGTATGCAGTTATCAAAAGAGTTAGGCATCACACAAAAGTCGGCGTGGTTCATGCTACAACGTATTCGTGAGTCTTGTAGTCAAGGTGACTTTAAGCTATCAAAAGTAGTTGAAGTTGATGAAACTTATATCGGTGGTAAAGAAAAAAACAAACACAGTAATAAGAAGCTAAACGGTGGGCGAGGCGCAGTGGGTAAAGCTGCTGTATTCGGTATGCGCGAAAGAGAAGGAAAAGTTAAAGCTATGGTAGTGACAACTACTACTAAGGAGTCGCTACAAGGAACGATTACCGATAATGTAGAAAAAGGTTCAACAGTTTACACAGACGATCGTAGATCATATTTAGGATTACAAGGCTACGGTCACAGCACAGTCAATCATTCAGCTAAAGAATACGTCAATGGTATGGCTCACACTAATGGTATTGAGAGCGTTTGGGCAGTGCTTAAACGTGGTTATAATGGCGTTTATCACAACATGAGCGTTAAGCACTTGGGGCGTTATGTTAATGAGTTCACCTTTAGATTGAATGAAGGCAATGTAGGAATTGATACTATTGATCGGATGGCGGCATTGGGTAAGTCTGTAGGCAATAAGAGATTAACCTATGCGGAGTTAATAAGATGAACACTATATGTTTACAATCTCTAGCAACTATAAATAGAAATATTGCTTGGCGGAATAACCCTTCAATACCAAAATGGGTTGATATTGAAGAAGTTGGGCTTGACCAATTTTTCACGGCGCCCAAAATCGCCGAATATTGCCATCAGAGCATGATTTCAATTATGGGTAATGATGGGGCAAATGAGGATCACTACAAATTCATAGAGCCTTCTGCCGGGTCGTGTGTATTTCTTGATTTATTGCCAGAAGACCGAAGAATAGGAATAGATATCATGCCGCTACGATCAGACGTGATTGAGCACGACTTTTTAGAATGGAGAATACAACCAAATTGCTTGAGTTACGCGACAATTGGAAACCCGCCTTTTGGGTATAGAGCATGGCTTGCTCTTGCATTTATGAACCATGCTGCAACTTTCTCGGATTATGTAGGTATGATATTGCCCATGGCGTTCCAGAGTGATGGAAAAGGTAGTCCAAAGCATCGAGTGAAAGGTTTACAGTTATTGCATTCAGAAACTTTGCCACAAGATAGCTTTACGGATTTCCATGGTAAATCCGTAAAGATTAATGGACTTTGGCAAGTATGGAAGCGTGGCGTTAATAACAAACAGCCCGTTAAAAAATGCTCTGATTGGGTGGAGCTACTTACAGTAGACCAAAGGAAAGAGAGATTATGCGGTCATAACAGAATGAATGAGGCTGACTTCTTTTTACAAAGAACTTTCTACAAAGAGCCTCCAAAGCCCGTTAAATGCTTTTCTGATGTGAAATATGTATGCGGTTATGGGATTGTAATAAAAAAATCCAAGGATAAGATAATAAAGCTTCTAAATGAAACTGACTGGCGGATGTATAGTAATCTAGCCGCCCATAACTGTAGGCATATTAGTATGTACCATATTGAAAAAGTATTAACAGACAATGGTTATTTAAATGATTAACCCTAAAGAAATACTATTGGAAGTACTCAGCAATCATGGTGATGCAAACAAGTGGAATGAAGCCACTTTTGAGCATATAAAGCGGGTATCCAATACTAAAGTAGGTGAAGTTGGGCAAGACTTTGTTGAAAAGCTCTGTGCTGACCTTGGTTATGAGTGTATTTTCCCACTCAATAAAAAAAGGTGTTCGTGCAAAACAAAATCCTTGGGATATTCAGATCAATGGTGTTCAACTTGAACTTAAGACAGCTACAGAAGATGTGAGCGGTTCGTTTCAATTCAATCACATTAAATATCATAGGCCGTATCATGGGGTTATGTGCATAGGCGTTGCTCCACATGAAATATTTTTCAATGTCTGGTCGAAAGCAGATATTTCAACAGGCGCGGCAGGGACATTGGTATCAATGGAGAAAAATGCTAATGCTAGTTATAAGCTAACTAAAAAGCCTAAAGGTCTACACCCTATTGACGATTTCGATAGGAAATTGAGAGTTTTTTTGGCTAGCTTTGTAAACCAAGAGTGAGCAAGCTGCCCATGAAACAACCAACAAAAAAGCAGCTTGAGAAAGCAGTTAAAACCACTCTATTCAGCATCCCCGAAAAGAAGGCTGAATACCAGAACAAGAAGCCGACCAAAGAGCAGCTAAATCAAAAATTTAAACTTGAGAAGCGCAGGTAATAAAACTGGCCCCACGGATTTATGTATATAATTCCCTTTTAATTGATCGGTTTGCTCAAAGTCGGGTAAGTTGATCAACTGATCTTCACCACTGACTAAAACTTCAGAATGCTGCCCGTCTTTATCTTCAAGCAAACCTTGTGCCATCTCAACTGCGGTCTGCATAGCTTGGTGCATCGAGCTTGAGTCCATTTTCATTTTATCGAGTAAATCAAGGCGGACTTCCGACATTGATCTTCTAGCATAAGCGTCATTGAAATAATTTGCCGCTTGAACCAACTCAGAATCAGAGTAATCTTGTTCGACCTTAATCACTTTATTTTCTACCAAACCATCTTCGTAACCAATATAGCGAGGATTCGCTGATGGCTTAGGCGCAGAAACTCTATTTGCTTAAAATGGCTGTATTCGCTGTTGGGCATCGACACCACGCCCGCGAATGACGTCAGCTTCGATAATATCTTTGATGCGTTTTAAATCAGTTCTTTAGGATCATTATATTGTCCCAACACTTGTTGAATTTGATTGCTGGCAGCGGCTTCAAGTGGCTGGCTGTTTAACATACTGTTGATGTAAACCCTATAACCTGCGCAAGTGGGAATACGCCCCGCTGAAGTATGCGGTGCGCGAATGAGTCCAATCTGTTCCAAATCTGCCCTCACATTGCGCACCGTTGCTGAGCTCACTTGCAACTCCTGTGATTTTGCTAAGGTGGTTGAGCCAACCGGTGTGCCTGACTCAACATAATGCCGAATCAATTGATTGAGCACGGTACCAGCACGATCAGAGATATTATTTAAGTTATCAACCAAAGTGTTCAATATACGCAGTTTGCTTTGAAGGTTATAATACCAAAGTGTCTAAGAATCTGCTTGCTCTGAATGGATAAAAAAACGGTTGGCCTGTTTGGCAAATATGCCTCAAATAGTGTTGAAGTGTCATTACTTAAGGTAAAGGCGCTTCTTGAAGGCTATGGGGAAACTGTTTTGATGGGCGATAGCACTTCATCTGATCTCACGGACCTACAACTACTTGCCACACCTGAAGATTACAAGAGCTTGGACTATGCCGTGGTGGTGGGTGGTGACGGTACTTTATTGCACGCAGCGCGCGCATTAGCACCTTACTCGGTACCAGTTGTTGGAATCAATTTGGGAAGGCTTGGTTTTCTCACTGACATTCCTGCAGACGAAATTGAAGAGGGTATCAAAGCGATTCGTGAAGGCAATTTTAGCCTCGAAAACCGCACTATGTTGCAAACCGAAGTGATTAACGATGGTAAAACATCGAGCCAATACACTTCACTTAATGATGTCGTAATTAGCAAGGGTGGCACCGGACGCTTAATAGAAGTAGATATTCACGTCAACGGCATGTTTGTATCTCGCACCCGTAGCGACGGCATGATCATTGCAACACCCACTGGATCAACCGCTTATGCACTATCGGCTGGAGGCCCAATTGTCGAACCAACCCTGCGCGTATTGACCATTGTTCCAATCAGCCCTCACACATTGAGCCACCGCCCTATTATCATTAATCAAAATAGTGTGATAGATATATCCCTAGTGGATATGGAAGACAACCTAGCCACTATGACCACCGACGGGATCGTCCATCGTCGCCTGCAGCATGACGACACAATCCGCATACAAAATGCGGAAGTAGAGTTACAGCTTATGCGCATCCATAACCACAGCCACTTTGAAGCTCTGCGCTCAAAACTGGGCTGGTCATATTAGACTCAATTAGCTGACGGTGCTTGACTGGATAGATATCAAAGACTTCGCTATTGCCAAGCACGTTGAACTGGATTTTGATGCTGGGCTTAGTGTTATAACCGGTGAAACTGGAGCGGGAAAATCGATCTTTATTAACGCATTGAGCGTTGTTTTAGGCAATCGTGCTGATAGCGCGATGGTGCGCCACGGCCAAACTAAGGCTGAAATACAGGCTAGGTTTAGTTTGCCGGAGGGGCACAAGGCGATTGAGTGGCTAAATCAACAAGAACTGTTAGATGACGATCAATGCATCTTAAGGCGCGTGCTGCACACAGATAAAAGCAGTAAAGCCTTTGTCAATGGCCGAGCTGTTTCTGCCTCGCAAATGAAACAACTGGGGAGTATGTTGGTAGATATTCATGGTCAACACGAACACCAATCTCTGCTCAAACCACAAGCCCAGCAAGAGTTACTGGATCAATACGGGAACTGCACTCAAACTGCTGCTGAACTTAGGGGTGAATATAAAGCCCTAAATCAAGCGCAAGAGGAGTTAGCCGATATTACAAGGCAGGAGACAGATCTTCGTGACCGCTTGGAATTGGTTAACTTTCAATTGCAAGAGCTACAAAGCTTTGCACCTGAAGAAAACGAATGGCCTGCGCTAGAAAGTGACCATAAGTGCTTGCACCATCTAGCCCAAGTGCAGCATGCCGGACGAGCGGCTAAGGGACTATTGTCAGGTAACAATGCTGAAGAGAGCAGTGCAACTGACAAGGTAGCCAACGCACGGCATCAATTGGACTCTATTGTTGACTATGTTCCCGAACTAAAAGATGTTATTAGCACTTTGGCAGAAACGGAAATTTTACTCAATGATAGCGTTAGCAATTTGGACCGCTTATTAAATAACTCTGAACTAGATGAGCAAACATTAGCTGCCGTTGAAGCACGTTTTTCTGAATTTCATGTGCTAGCGCGCAAATACCAAACTTCTCCAGAAAAGTTATCCGACACGCTGACTAAATTGCAGGAGACTCAACGAGCTTTATCTAACCCTGAAGCTGAAAAAACACTGTTGATAGCGAAGATCCAGGCCCATACAGAGAAATACCATAAAATCGCGAAGCGACTAACTAGCCAGCGCGAAAAAGCCGCAGAAAAGCTGTCGAAGAGCGTGACCAATTCGATGCAACACCTGGGTTTAAAAGGTGGCAGTTTTCATATTAAATTAGTATTGGTAGCCTCAGAAAATGGCTCAGCACACGGAAATGAATCCGTGTCGTTTGAAGTAGTCACCAATCCAGGTTTCCCCGCTCAAAGCTTGGCGCGGGTTGCGTCTGGCGGCGAACTATCGAGAATATCGTTGGCCATTCAAGTGTTACTTGCAGAGAACAAAACCAGTTCGAGCATGGTATTTGACGAAGTTGACGTGGGGGTTGGCGGGCAAACTGCTGCAATCGTAGGTAAATTATTAAGTGAATTGGCAGCGCATAGTCAAATATTATGCATCACCCATCTTGCGCAAGTTGCTGCTCACGGGCACGCGCATTACAAAGTGCAGAAAAATAATGATGACGAAACCAATACTCAGATACAAGCACTCGACCAAAATGATAGAGTTGTCGAAATTGCACGCATGGTCGGCGGAGAACAATTGACTGATGAATCCATGGCCCACGCAAAGAGCTTATTAAAGCAAGCTTAAATGAACTTTAGTATACGACCAGCGCTCGCGAGCGACGCAAAAGGCATCCACACCCTGTTACTTAAATACAGTCAACAGGAAGTGCTTTTACCGCGACCGTTAAGTGAAATTTACGCCCTTATTCCGCAGTTCTTCATCGCCGAAGTGGATGATAAGCTCGTTGGTTGCAGTGCTCTCGAAGTGTTCACCTCTGAATTAGGCGAGGTCAGAAGCCTTGCTGTTGACCCGCAATACAAAGGCTACAAAATTGGTGAGGGCTTGCTAACGGAGGTTGAAGGCTATGCAAAGAACATTGGCTTATCTAAAATAATGGCCTTAACGTATGTTGATAAGTTCTTCCACAAATTCGGTTATAAAACCGTTATGATGACACAATTACCTGAAAAAGTTTGGGGCGTATGTGTAAAATGCCCGAAGTTCAATAATTGCGATGAAGTCGCCGTGTTAAAACGCTTACCTCAGTCTAACCTATGAAATTTTTTGTTATTGGTGTTTTGTTATTGATATCAACCGGCTGCATCTACAAAACAGATGTTCATCAAGGAAATGTCATTAGCAATGAAAGCCTAGAAAAACTTGAAACGGGTATGACGCAAGACCAAGTGCTTTCCTTATTAGGCTCACCGCTTATAACGGACGCCTTTCATAGCAATCGCTGGGATTATTATAGTTATTCTAAAACTGGCAAAAAACGCCTGGTAGATCAGAAGCTGGTCACGCTAAACTTTTCTGATGGGCTGCTCACATCGATAGCAAGATAAGTAAAAAAGTGGTTTTGAGCGACAAAAAAGCCGGCGAGAAGCCGGCTTTTTCGTTAGCGTAGTGCTGTCGAATCAACCTTAGTCAATAACTTCGTAACCTTCTGAAAAAGTCACTCCAGCTAGGCTTCTCTACCGGTTCTTCTGCCATTCCTGGGGTTTCCGCTAAACGGCCTCCGCTTCTTCAGCTATTTCGACTTCTTCAATAACTTTCGCGTCAACAATTACTATCTCTTCTTCAAAACTAGCGGTAAAGGAAAACAGGCCGGAACCTATCCATATTCCAACATAATGATTCCTTGAGAGCGCAGCGTAACTCACGATTTTAGTTTGATATTTTCGAAGCACTCATTTTTTGAGCTATATTTGCCCAGTTTCGCGTATTCGATCATCATTTAGTCACTATTTTATCAATTCGAGCACCTAAGCCATATTAAAGGCACAACTATCCAGCATAGTGCCAATCAGGCAAGCCATACAAGCTTAAGAACTTAGCACCTTTACGGATATTCGCTGCCATCGCCGCTAGGCCGTAAACAGTCTGGTTCTTCGCTAGCCCCATGAACCGAGTGCGAGCTAAACCATAATGCTGCTTGTAAGTCGCAAAGAGCCGTTCGCCACCTGCTCGCGTTACCGCAATAACTGCATTACGGGTACGGTCTGCATCTGACAACGGATTACCTCGATAGCCCTTGCGTTGAACCTGATCATCAATTCCAAGTTGCTCCAGTTTATCTCGCGTCTCCTCAGAACTATACGCCGCATCAGCATATAGGGCAGTCTCATCGCCCAACAGCAATTCATCGCGCAGTTGGCTGTCATGAACATGCCCTGGCGTCACATTCTGGTGCTGAACAAACCCATCCTCATCAACTCCCGTATGCACTGAGTAGCCATAGGTAGACTTCTTTCGACCTCGGCTGTCATTTTTGACATGCCAGCTCGCTTCAGGGTCTCGCTTAGGCGTCCCGTCTTTGCCGTTACCATTTCCAGAACGAGCCGCTTCTATAGGTGTTGCATCTATAATGTTGATGCGCCCCTTGCTCATAATAACGTTCTTCGCTTCAAGTTGACGATTGATCTCACCTAGCAAGCGGTCCCACAGTTCGTGCTCCATTAACTGGTTACGAAAGCGCCCAAGGGTCGAAGCTTCAGGTACATCGCCGCCTAACTCAAAGCGGCAAAACTTACGAAACAATAAATCTCTAAATAAGCACTGTGCTAACTCCCTATCCGACAGTTCATACCAAATTCCCAGCATCAAGCTGCGGAACAAACTAAGTAATGGATAACTAGGGCGGCCAGTAGTGCCAGCATAAATAGATGAAAGCAGTGTCTCTATTTCGCTCCAATCTAATAGTGCTTCTGTATCATCAAGACTATGCAGAATTGGATGATCCAAATCTGATCTTGATACTAATAAATCTCGTTGGGTGGCGAATGGTTTTTGCATGCCTAATTTTAACAAATTATGTAGATACTCGATGAGTTATGCTGCACTCTCTCCTTATGAAAAACTTAAATCATTGCCTAATGCCAATGTATTTCTCAAGGCTCAAATCTCGTTTTCACTGCTCGACGATATTGTTTATAAAATAAGCGATGACGATGCTACAAAACAACTTAACCAAGAAAAATCTAAACGCTATAAAGAACTCGGCAGCAAGCTACCGAGTTTTAGAGTAATCCCAACTGACGACTCATAGATTCATGTTCATCCAACTCCAAAAGTTGATTCTGTACATAAACCCGCATCGTATCTTCATTCGCGTTTCCTATCGTTTCGACAAAACAGCTCTAAGACCGCAACTACCTCCCCAAAAATATCACTTATTAATCTCCGGATAAAGCCTAAAAAATCTCGAGTCGATAAACATGATGCGCATTTCTTTGAATATCCATAAGCGAAACAGCCAAAATGGGATAAATCCCATTTTAAGCTATTCAGCTCGGGGGCAAGCCCCCGAGATTTTCGCTAATCGAGTTAAAACCACCTTATGAACAGAACTGGTAAATCACTTTCTCGATATCATTTCAGTATTGGAATAGACTCGGAGAAATATACCATTGTCTAGAAAATTAGCCTGTAGAAAATAACAAAATGTATCAATTCTCCATCAACCTACATTTATCAAACTTCATCAAACTTAACTAAAATTATGGCCCAAGACTTACTGTTTACCAAAATTATTAACGGCGATCTGCCTGCAGATATTGTGTTTAGCAATGAGCGCGTAACTGCTTTTAGAGACGTTCATCCGCAAGCACCTACGCACATTTTGATCATTCCCAATAAACGAATTCCAACAGTCAATGATATTGAAAAAGAGGACGAAGCAGTAATCGGCGAATTATTCAGCGTCGCTAAACGATTGGCTAAGCAAGAAGGTTTGAGTGAGGATGGATTTCGACTAATTGTTAATTGTAATCAACACGGCGGGCAAGAAGTTTACCACCTGCATATGCACTTATTAGGGGGCAAGCCGTTGGGTCCAATGCTTAGCGCTTGAGCTAGGCCTTTTCGTAGCGTACATCAACCACTTCAAATTGACGTAATCCACCCGGTGCTTGAAACTTAACTTCATCGTCAACTTCTTTTCCGATTAATGCGCGCGCAATGGGTGAATTAACTGATATTTTACCTTGTTCCACATTGCTTTCTAAATCACCAACAATTTGGTAGGTCACTTCTTCTTCCGACTCAATATCAAATAACACAACATAAGCCCCAAATATTACTTTGCCTTGCACTGCAGTTTTTGACGCATCGATAACTTCCGCAACCGATAGCTTGGACTCCAACTCCTTAATTCTGCCTTCGATAAAAGAGTGTTGCTCCCTAGCCGCATGATATTCAGCATTTTCAGATAAATCACCGTGAGTGCGGGCTTCAGCCACAGCAGTCACGATATTAGGGCGTTCAACGCTCTTTAAATTCTTTAACTCGGCTCGCAAAGCGACTTCACCACTTGGAGTTAATAGAATACGTTCGACCATGATAATTTATAACTGATTAATAGATAATGTTTGATGCAGGTTTTGTACACTGTTTACCAATATTTTTTCACCCGAACGGTGCGCTTCCACACATGCCCTTGCTCCAGCAAGAGTAGTGTAATACGTGACTTTACGCAATAAAGCTTCGCGACGGATGGTATAAGAATCGCGCAAGCTTTCTTTACCTGCGGTAGTGTTAAACACCAAATCAAAATCATTATTCTTTATTCGGTCAACCACATTTGGCCGGCCTTCTTTTACCTTGTTCACCACTTGTGCACTAATTCCATGCTCATTCAAAATGCGCGCGGTGCCTTCGGTCGAAACAATGGTGTACCCTTGTGAGTCAAAGTATTTGGCCACTGGGATTACGCCAAGTTGATCAGCCTTTTTCATGCTAATCAGCACCGTTCCTTTGCACTTTATGCGCGCGCCGATGGCCAACTGAGACTTTCTAAACGCCTCTCCAAAGGTAGCACCTATGCCCATCACCTCGCCTGTTGATTTCATTTCAGGCCCGAGCACGGTATCAACTCCAGGGAACTTATTAAATGGAAATATCGCTTCTTTTACTGAATAATAGGGCGGGTAAATCTCACCCGAAACACCCTGCTTAGCCAGTGACTGGCCCGCCATGCAACGTGCGGCAATCTTTGCGAGTGAGCGTCCAGTAGCCTTAGAGACAAACGGCACAGTACGTGACGCGCGGGGGTTCACTTCCAACACATAAATATCTTCACCCTTTATTGCAAATTGCACATTCATCAATCCTATCACACCAATAGCCAATGCCATTTCTCGTGTTTGGCGCTTGAGTTCTTCTTGCACCTCGTCACTCAAACTAAAGGGCGGTATAGAGCAAGCCGAATCACCCGAGTGCACACCTGCTTCTTCTATATGTTCCATAATGCCGCCGATGACCACGCTTTCGCCATCACAAATCGCATCAACGTCCACTTCAATCGCATCATTTAAGAAGCGGTCAAGTAAGACAGGTGATTTATTTGAGACATCAATCGCATTTTTCATATAACGCGCCAAGTCTTCAGCCGAATGTACGATTTCCATCGCACGCCCGCCTAAAACATAGGATGGACGCACCACCAGCGGGTAGCCGATCTCTTCCGCCAACTCCAAAGCTTGCTCTGCATTACTTGCGGTGCGGTTGGGTGGTTGCAGTAAATTAAGGTCGTTAAGTAACCTTTGAAAAAACTCTCGGTCTTCGGCTTTATGAATTGAGTCCGGTGAAGTGCCAATTATCGGCACGCCTGCAGCCTCGAGCTGACGCGCTAAGTTCAAAGGTGTTTGGCCACCATATTGCACAATGACCCCATGTGGTTTTTCAATATGAGCAATTTCTAGTACATCTTCAAGTGTTAGCGGTTCAAAATACAGGCGGTCTGAGGTATCGTAATCAGTAGATACCGTTTCTGGGTTGCAGTTAACCATGATGGTTTCATAGCCGTCATTGCGTAAGGCAAAAGCAGCGTGCACACAGCAATAATCAAACTCAATGCCTTGGCCTATGCGGTTCGGCCCACCACCTAGCACCATGATTTTTTTACGTTCGCTAGGCTTGGCTTCGCATTCTTGCTCGTAACTCGAATACATATAGGCGGTGGAGGTATCAAACTCAGCCGCGCAAGAATCTACGCGCTTGTATACAGGGTGGATATTTTCTGTATGCCGGCGCGAACGAACTGTGTGTTCATCAGTGCCCATTAAATTCGCTAATCGTTTATCTGAAAATCCTTTGCGTTTTATTTGTCGTAGGCTTTCCGCGCTGATCTGATCGATTGATTGATCAAGCAATGATTGTTCGGTGTCGATCAAATCCTTTATTTCGCATAAAAACCATGGGTCGATCATGCAACGGTCATATACTTGTTCAACGCTCATTCCACTGCGAAAAGCCTCACCTACGAACCACAAGCGATCCGATTCGGGCGTGCGCAAACGCGCGCTAATAAAATCTTCTAGCTCTGCGCCTTGTAAGTTCGGATCAACTACAGAATCAAAACCCGTGCGGCCAATCTCCAAACCGCGCATTGCCTTTTGCAATGACTCTTGGAAAGTTCGGCCAATCGCCATCACTTCGCCAACAGATTTCATTTGCGTGGTTAAGGTTGCATCAGCCTGCGGGAATTTAACAAAATCAAATCGAGGAATTTTAGTAACGACGTAATCAATACTAGGCTCAAAGGAAGCCGGGGTCTGCCCGCCCGTAATTTCATTGCGCAGCTCGTCAAGTGTGTAACCTATTGCCAGCTTTGCTGCTACCTTGGCGATTGGAAAACCAGTGGCTTTAGACGCCAAAGCTGAAGAGCGCGATACGCGCGGATTCATCTCGATAACGATCATCCGACCATCTACGGGGTTAACCGCAAACTGCACGTTTGAACCACCTGTATCAACCCCAATTTCACGCAACACCGCAATGCTGGCGTTACGCATAATTTGGTATTCTTTATCTGTCAATGTTTGCGCAGGTGCCACCGTGATCGAGTCACCCGTGTGCACGCCCATCGGATCTAGATTTTCTATAGAGCAAATGATAATGCAATTGTCTTTATGGTCTCGAACCACTTCCATTTCGTATTCTTTCCAACCGATAATGCTCTCCTCAATTAATAGCTCATTGGTTGGCGAAGCGTCCAAGCCGCGCTCACAAATATCGTTAAACTCATCGATGTTGTAAGCGATACCACCCCCCGTCCCGCCCATTGTAAAGGAAGGCCGAATGATTGCTGGCAGACCCACATCTTTAAGAATTTTATGCGCTTGTTCCATCGAGTGAGCGACGTCACCATGAACCGATTCAAGGCCGATCTTGTTCATCGCTAACTTGAATTTCTCACGGTCCTCAGCTTTATCGATGGCAACCCGCGAAGCCCCGATCATTTGCACGTCAAACTCTTTAAGTACGCCTTCGCGGTCTAAGTCTAAGGCACAATTCAACGCTGTCTGACCGCCCATAGTTGGCAGCAATACATCGGGGCGTTCTTTCTTAATAATCTGAGCAACTGTTTGCCATTCTATCGGTTCGATATAAGTGGCATCGGCAAACCCTGGGTCGGTCATGATGGTCGCGGGGTTTGAGTTCACTAATACAACGCGATAACCTTCTTCTTGTAATGCCTTGCAAGCTTGCACGCCAGAGTAATCAAACTCGCAAGCTTGGCCGATAATAATCGGGCCAGCGCCAATGATAAGAACGGTTTTTATGTCGGTTCTCTTAGGCATAGTTTGCCCCCTTATTCTCGCGCATCAACTCTACAAACTGATCGAATAAGCCAAGAATATCTTGTGGCCCGGGGCTGGCTTCGGGGTGCCCTTGGAAAGAAAACGCTGGTTTATCCTTTCTTCTTACTCCTTGAATGGTCCCGTCGAATAATGACGTGTAGGTGATCTCAAGGTTTTCCGGCAAACTGGCCTCGTCCACAGCAAAGCCATGATTCTGACTGGTGATAAATACTCTATTACTTGCATGATCTTTAACCGGGTGATTCGCACCATGATGACCCGTTTTCATTTTAAAAGATTGGGCACCGCTGGCAATCGAAAGCAGTTGATGACCTAAGCAGATTCCAAACAATGGCACGCCCGCCTCTAAGAAAGATCGGATTGCATCGATAGCGTAATCACAAGGCTCTGGATCCCCTGGGCCATTCGACAAAAAAATGCCATCAGGCTGCAGCGCCATGGCTGCTTCAAAAGAAGTTGTAGCTGGAACGACCGTTAGCTGACAGCCTCGATCCGCCAACAGTCTTAAAATATTTCGCTTGATACCAAAGTCATAAGCCACAACTTTAAATTCTGCATTATCCGCTGGAATAATTGACGCTCCTTCGTCCAAGCTCCAAGTGCTCTCTGTCCATCCGTATGGCTCGGCTGTACTTACCTCTTTAGCCAAGTCTAGGCCGCTTAAGCCCCCAAAACCCTGCGCGAGCTTTAATGCTTCTTCGGTAGAAACTTGGCCGCCTGCCATCAAGCACGCTGATTGGGCGCCCTTCTCGCGCAAGCACCTAGTCAATGCACGGGTGTCGATATCCGCGATACCGACTATATTACGTTTAATCAAATAATCTGAAAGGCTCTCTTGCGCTCTGAAGTTGCTATGGGTTTTAGGTAAATCTCGAATCACTAAACCCTTTGAGAAAATTTCACTGGCTTCTTCATCTTCACTTGTGCAACCCACATTACCGATATGGGGGTATGTTAAGGTGATTATTTGCTCTGCATACGACGGGTCGGTGAGTATTTCCTGATATCCTGTCATCGAAGTGTTAAATACAATTTCACCTACGCGATGCCCCTGCGCACCGATCGACTTGCCGGCAAAAACTGACCCATCAGCTAATACTAAAATTGCCTCTAACAAACCTTTCACCTTTACAAAATCACCACTTAATTTGCCTAAAAAAAGGGCGAAGCGAAGCGCTTCTCCCCTGTGTTCGATTGAGGATGTATTTTATTCTTTACCGTTGAAGTTATCAATCAAAACCCAACAAGTCATTCATACCATACAGGCCAGGGGGTTTCATTGCCAACCACTTGGCAGCGCGCAAAGCGCCCTGCGCAAAAATCTTTCTATCGCTAGCACGGTGGGTGATTTCAATACGTTCTGCTTCCCCAATAAACATAACCATGTGCTCCCCTGCAATATCGCCACCTCGTATCGCAGAAAAACCAATACTGCCGGCTTTTCTTTCGCCGGTAATGCCGTGACGCGCAAAAACGCCATCTTGTTGCAAATCTTTTCCCAGCGATTGCGCTAAGACTTCGCCCATCTTTAGCGCGGTACCGGAAGGTGCATCTACTTTATGCTTGTGGTGGGCTTCAATTACTTCAATATCAGTGTGTTCACCCAGTGCTTTTGCGGCGAGTTCTAGTAACTTTAAAGTGACATTCACTCCTACGCTCATATTTGCAGCGAAAAATACTGGAATGTGTTTAGCAGTTTCGTTCAGGTTTTCCACTTGCTCGGCGGTCATTCCGGTTGTACCAACTACAATGGCTTTACCCAAATCCATACAAGATTGAAGGTTATGTGCTGTGGCTTCAGGCGTTGAAAAGTCGATCATCACATCAAATTCCGCGCCGCCTAGTGAGCTGGAAATAGATAAACCTTTTTCACCAACACCCGCAAGCAACCCCGCATCCTTGCCTAATGCTGGCGAACTGGCGTGCTCTAAGGCCGCGCCAATATTTAATGATGAATCACGAGATGCTTCATGAACAAGCGCGCGACCCATCCGTCCAGCGGAACCAATAATAGCTAGTTTTGTCACAGTTGTAATAGTGATAGTAGACTAAGTATTGAGATTAACCTGTTCACACAAATATATCTAACCTGGAAATACTGAAAACAGCCTTTTGGTTGAAAACATAAATAGGTAAGATAATGGCTTGGGGCGAGCGGACGTAACTTCTCAATAACCCGTGGCAGGTAAAATAAAACAAAATATTTCTTGACCGGGTTTTACGCTAAAAGGAAGGTGATTCAACGTGGTCGAGTGACTCTATTTAGGTTGAGTTCCAGGGTGGTTGTAGGCCCCTTTACGCTAATAACAAAGATCGCTTAAGGAACGAGGGGTGTCTTCTTAACGTTCGTTGTGGCGCAGTTGAGAAGGCAAAATTGGACTTTCAAAACCGATGGTACACTAAGGTCTATCCAGTTAACGGACGTTTAAGACCTTGAGTAAGCTACCCTCTATTCCCGACATTCCTGAACAAGAACAAACCCCCGCAGTAAAAATGTTGCGGGTGCTAGTGGAGCAGCTGTTGGTGCGAGTTCAACAACAGGACGAAGAAATAGCATTGCTTAAAGATGAAATCAATATCCTTAAGGGGCAGAAGAGGCGGCCTACTTTTAAGGGCGGTAATATGGATAAGAAAACAGAGCCAAAACGTTCATCTTCTAGCGACAAACCTAAGCAGCGAGCTGGGTCGAACAAGGCAAAGAAAACACCAAGGCTGTCAATTGACCTAAATCTGGTTATTGAACCAGCGAAGTCCGTGCCCGAAGGTTCTCGCTTTAAAGGCTATCGGGATTTTGTAGTGCAAGATTTGCTTATCAAGGTTCATACCACCCGCTATCGTTTAGCGCATTGGGTAACGCCAGACAATAAAAAGCTCAAAGGCCAGTTACCGACATCCGTGGCAGGGCGACATTATGGGCCTCGTCTGGTCAGTTATATTCTCTATCAATATCATCATTGTCAAACCACGCAACCACTCTTGTTGGAACAGTTGCGAGAGTGGGGAATTGATATTTCTTCGGGACAAATTAACCCAATACTGATCAGCACTAAAGAGCCCTTTCATGCTGAGAAAGAGGCGTTACTAAGCGTTGCTCTGAGCGCATCGTCTTACGTGACCGTGGACGATAGTGGTGCTCGCCATCAGGGCAAAAATGGCGATGTAACGCACATTGGTAATGACTTGTTTGCGTGGTTTAAAAGTACTCAATCAAAAAGTCGAATTAACTTCCTACCGCTATTAAGGGCTGGCAATACGGATTATCGTTTGAGTCAAAGTGCGTTGAATTATAGGCAACAACATGGATTGCCAAAGCAAGCCTTAGCCGCTGTAACTGAGCACCGGGAACGCCGTATTGCCAACGAGGATGACTGGCTTGAAATGCTCGATAGCCTGTTGATCATTAAGGCACGTCACCGACGTATCACCACCGAAGGGGCATTACTTGGTAGTATTTTGCATCATGGTCTGTGTGATGACATCGTTGTCGTCAGTGATGATGCAGGGCAATTTAACATTTTGGCTCATGCCTTGTGTTGGATACACACCGAGCACTTAATCCATAAGTTGATACCGCTGAACGAGGGACACCGGCAGGGCATGGCTAAAATACGCGACCAAGTCTGGTGCTTTTATCGGGCGTTAAAGAGTATAAAACCCCGCCTTGCGAGAACCAACGTAAAATACTTGAGCAGCGTTTCGATGAAATCTTCACTCAACAGACATGCTACCAAACATTAAATCAGACGCTCAAACGAATCCATGCGAATAAAGCAGAATGACTGTTGGTGCTAGATCGACCAGATATTCCGTTACACACCAATGGCAGTGAAACAGACATTCGCGATTACGTGAAAAAACGAAAAGTGAGTGGCTCCACCCGCAGCGATGCTGGCCAGCAGTGTCGGGACACGTTTGCCAGTTTGAAAAAGACCTGCCGAAAACTGGATATATCGTTCTGGCACTACCTGACCCATCGACTTGGTATCGGTGAGCAACATATTGATCCTCTGCCAGATATCATTATCCTAGATAAATCAGTTAAAACACGAAAGTCCATGCAAGCTCTTGATGCACCTAGCAAAATCAAAAAAAACCTTATCACCAATAAGGTGACCGCGACTTTTTTGATTTCACTATGCACTTCAATTGCTTACATGTCTTTTCCGCGTTTAACTGATTTATCTAGGATTATGGAACGCGCCAGCTTTGCCACGGGTTATTGAGAAGTTACCGATGCAGCTTTCAAAATAAAGCTATTTTGCTCCTACTTAGCTATGAATAAAGTAACATCTAATTTAATAACAACATAATTGGCGCAATAGGAATTTTTGAAGCCGTTGGATTGGAAATAAAAGACATTTGCATATTGCTGTAGTTATTGTTGCCAGGAAAAATAAACAAAGCCCCTTCGGTTAAAGTCATCGGATTTCCGGTTGCCTTAGTTGGATAGTGATTTTCCGACTTAATGTCGCCATTACATTCGTTGCAAATCATCTCCAACTTCCAGTTAGTGGTACCCTCCGGCACTCCTAGAGTGTATGTCCAACTCGTAGAGCCCGCTTGGGGATAAATATAATGGGTGTAACTATCCAAACTTAAAAAATAAGTTGAACTAGCCCTTAATACAACTTGCTCATTGCCACTAGCGGAAAAGTCAGATGGAAATTTAATCGCCCCAGAAAAAACATCTGCTGTCTCGAGCTGTGAAGTGGACCCCATGATTAGGACAGGTTGAAGGCCAAAATAAGGAGTTATTTTCTGTTTTATAATTGTTCAAAACGAGGAACAGAAAATGAGTAAAAAGCGTAGAAACCATGCCCCACCATTCAAAGCCAAAGTTGCTCTTGCAGCAATCAAAGGTGATGAAACATTAAGCAATCTTGCTAGTCGTTATGACATCAATGCAAATCTTATCGTCAAGTGGAAGAAACAATTGCTCGATAGCTCAGCTGAAGTCTTTGCATCAGGCACAGGCTTATCTCCAAACCGAGAATCAGAGATTAAATCATTACAGGCAAAGATCGGTGAAATCACCATGGGAAACGATTTTTTATCAAAAGCGCTCGGTCGTTAAACAGACCTGAGCGCAAAACTATGATTAATAAAAGCAATAAACTATCGTTAGTTCGTCAGTGTAAATTGTTGAAGATTCATCGTTCCCATGTTTATTACAAAACCTCACCTGCTAATGAGGATGACTTGGAACTGATGCATCTGATTGATCGCATTCACCTCAATCGGCCCTTTCTTGGCAGTAGACGCATTCGTGATGTGTTGCAAGATGTAGGCCACCGAGTTGACCGTAAACATGTGCGACGCTTAATGCGTAAGATGGGCATTAAAGCCATCTATCCTAGGCCTAACACCAGCAAGAAGAAGGCGGGGCACAAGATTTATCCTTATCTGCTAGGTGGGTTGGCCATCAATCAACCCAATCAAGCTTGGTGTACCGATATAACTTATATCCCGATGCCTAAGGGCTTTGCTTATCTTACCGTTGTGATGGATTGGTATTCTCGTAAAGTGCTGTCATGGCGGCTTAGCAACAGCATGGATAGCGCATTCTGCGTAGATGCTTTGGAAGAGGCACTGCATTACTACGGCAAGCCTGATATCTTTAACAGCGATCAAGGTGCGCAATTTACCAGTGAGGCGTTTACCGGTGTACTCAAAGACAATGGTATTCGCATCAGCATGGATGGCAAAGGTGCTTGGCGTGACAATGTATTTGTTGAGCGCTTATGGCGCAGCGTGAAATATGAGGAAGTCTATTTGCAAGCCTACCAATCGATGAAAGAGGCAAAAGACGGCATTGGCTCCTGGATAAACTATTACAACCAAGAGCGTAAACATCAAACATTGGGCATGGTCCCTGACATGATGTATGATCCATGTCGCGGCCTGAAATTGGCTGCTTAATCAGCTGAAAATAACTCCTAAGCCATCTGTCCTAAAAAGCGGGTCCACTTCTCCGTTGTGATGGATTGGTATTCTCGTAAAGTGCTGTCATGGCGGCTTAGCAACAGCATGGATAGCGCATTCTGCGTAGATGCTTTGGAAGAGGCACTGCATTACTACGGCAAGCCTGATATCTTTAACAGCGATCAAGGTGCGCAATTTACCAGTGAGGCGTTTACCGGTGTACTCAAAGACAATGGTATTCGCATCAGCATGGATGGCAAAGGTGCTTGGCGTGACAATGTATTTCAGGAAAAGTCCGTACTTCAAACGTGGCACCACCCGCCTTAGCATTTACCGTGGCTGGCAAAGAAATAACACCCTGATAGGTATTAGCCGTACTTGTCACACTGAATAAAACTAGGGCGACTCCAATAATCAGTTTAACCATACCTACGCATCAAATCATATTTCCTTAGATGGTATAAGAGTACTTAAAATAAAGAACTATTTCTAGCTTTATCGATATCCCTTAGCTCAGGCCATTTGAGATTTAGTAAACCCGTCAAACCAGCAGCCAAATACTGGTAAACCGGCAATGTTCAGCTTAATTGCATTATAATCGGCGACTGAATTAATTCAGTCCTAATCATGCCTTATAGCGAAGATGGCCAGCAAGTTTTAGACATTGAAATCGAAGCGCTAATTGCGTTGCGAGATCGCTTGTCTAGCGACCCAGCGGCTTCGGTGTTGTTTGATCAGGCGTGCGATACGATTCGTGCATGCGCAGGTCGAGTGGTGGTCATTGGCATGGGTAAATCAGGCCACATTTCAAGCAAAATTGCTGCTTCATTGGCTAGCACGGGCACCCCAGCATTTTTTGTGCACCCAGGAGAGGCGAGTCACGGTGACTTAGGTATGATCACTCCACAAGATTGCGTGATTGCTTTGTCTAATTCTGGGAACACACCTGAAATCTTAAGCATTGTTCCGATCGTTAAGCGGATGGGTGTAAGTCTGATTTGCTTGACTGGAAAACCTGATTCAGAGCTCGCCCGCGCTGCAGATATTCATATTAACGTAGAAGTTGATCGCGAGGCCTGCCCGCATAATTTGGCCCCAACCGCTAGCACAACCGCTGCGCTGGCGATGGGCGATGCATTGGCCGTTGCCATATTAAAATCACGCGGCTTTAGCACCGATGATTTTGCGCGAACTCACCCCGGCGGTATGCTTGGAAAACGTTTGTTGTTATACGTTAGCGATTTAATGCATACAGATGACGAACTACCGCTGGTGCACTGTGACGCCACATTTGAAGAATTATTGATTGAGATGACATCAAAATCCCTCGGTATGGCGGGCATAGTGAATGCAGAAAATAAGTTGTTGGGCATATTTACGGACGGCGATATCCGCCGAACCTTAGCGCAACCTATTAATGCACATACCACATTGGCACGCGATGTAATGACCGCGTCACCGTACACTGTCTCAGCTGATACTTTGGCTGCAGAGCTGGTAAAAGACATGCGCGAACATGCGGTGCAGGGCAAACATGCAATTAACGGAGTTTTCGTCACTGATGAATCTGGTCAGGTGTTAGGTGCCCTAAATACACACGATTTACTTCGCGCAGGCGTAGTGTAAATATGCAATTGGATCGCCACAATGTCGTCATGATGTGCGTACTGGCCTTTTTGGTTTTGCTCACTTTATGGATGCAATTTATACTGTTTGAAAAGCCGGGTTCTGAGGAACAACAAAATGCCAGCAATGACCCCGATTACTATATTGAGTATTTCACCTCATTTGGCGTTGACGCCGAAGGCAAGCAATATCAGTTAGAAGCAGACCGTCTAGTGCACTACCCTCTCGATAACAAAGCCTTGATCGACCGGCCGCACATTACCCAATATGACGAAAACGGCAACCCAGTACATATTTATGCCGATTCCGGTTGGTTATTTTCCGATGGAACTGAGATACTATTGACCGATAACGTCAAAGTAATTCAAAGTCAAGGCACTGGCCTAGGTGGTGCATCCAAAGCCAAGCGACTGCGCATTAAACTTAAACCCAAAGAATAATAAATTGACTATGGTTTCCTCCTTCTCTAATAAACTTTGTTTAATCTTTATTGGCATTTTAGTGTGCTGTTTTTCTTTAAGTTTCTCAGCGACCGCTTTGGATAGCGATCAAGAACAACCCGCCACCTTAGATGCCGATGAATTCGACATAGACCTGCAAACTGGCGTGCGAACCTATCGGGGCAATGTGGTATATCGCCAAGGCTCCATTAAGCTTACTGCCGACGAAATTGTGGCCTATTTAAATGACGGCGCCCTAGAGCGGGCAATCGCCAGAGGCAATCCGGCGCGTTTTAGCCAACGACCTGAGGGTAAAGATACAGATACGGTTGGGACAGCCTTGCGGATTGAATTGGATGATGTGAAAGGCTTTGTAGTGCTGCAAAATAAAGCCAAAGTCATCCAAGATAATAACCAAATTACCGGAAAGAAAATCACCTACGATTTAAATACCGAGAAAGTCAAAGTCACCAGCGGGCCACGCAAAAAACCAGAAGAAGATAAAGCTACGCAAACGGTAGGTGGCACTGAATCTGGTGATGAAACTGGGGAGACTAAGCCCGCAGTAGAGGAAGAATCTTCCCGACCACGCTTGGTGATTCCACCACGGAAAAAGAAAAAAGAACCTAAAGCGGAAACAGACAGCCAGTAATGACTGAAGCAGCATCAACGGCGACCGCCAATACACGGTCTGCCGTAAGTACCCTACAGGGCAAAGATCTTGTAAAGAAAATACGCGGCAAAACTATTGTCGACGGGGTTAGCGTAAAAGTGAGCAGCGGCGAAGTGGTGGGCTTACTCGGCCCCAACGGCGCGGGGAAAACCACCACTTTTAATATGATAATTGGCTTAATTCGCCACAACGAAGGCCAAGTATTATTCAACAACACGTCCATTGGCACGTTGGCGATGCATGATCGAGCCAGACTTGGAATTGGCTACCTACCGCAAGAACCTTCTATTTTCAGACGCCTTACCGTCGAAGAAAATATACTAGCCGTGCTGGAAGCAACCAACAAAGGCAACCCAGAATCTCGCAATAAGTTTGCCATGGCTATGCTCAAGGAATTTGGAGTGGACCATAAACAACATGCCATGGGTGTGACGCTATCGGGCGGGGAACGACGACGCGTTGAGATTGCTAGAGCTGTGGCATTGGAGCCTTCTTTTATCCTACTTGATGAACCCTTTGCCGGCATCGACCCCTTGTCGGTAAAAGACATCCAAAGGGTGATTCGGGTGCTACAAAAGCGCGGAATTGGTGTCTTAATCACCGATCATAATGTGCGAGAAACACTGGGCATTTGTAATCGCGCATATATCCTAACCGACGGCAAAGTTTTGATCGGCGGCACGCCTGAACAAATCTTAAGCGATGAACGCGCCCGGCGCGCTTATTTAGGAGACGATTTCACGCTCTAGCAATCATTCAAATGATTGCCCGCTATTCCCTTTAGTTAGCAAGACACAAATTCCGCCTTACGTTTAAGCCAGTAGTGTTGAACAGCGTGCAAAAATGAACAGTTTCGTGGGTGATCAGCGTACAAAACTGAACACCTTTATTGTTAACTGTCTCGGAGCCATTAATCCGAGGAAACTGTCAGGTGATTTGTATGCCTATATGTACCAAGATACGACGTTTGTGTTTAGTAGAAGGTCGCAAAGTAAGCGAGGTGTCGCGTGAATTCAATTTATCACGCACCACTATTTATAAATATTTAAACAACGCGCCAAGCGAACCTGAATATCAGCGGTCGGTGCCAATAGTCTGTCCGAAGCTGGATAAGTTCAAACCTCAGTTGATCAATTTGCTTGAAGTGGACGCAGCTCGCTCAGTGCGAGAAAGACGTAATGCAGTTCAACTGTATGAAGAGATTGAGTTGCAAGGGTATCGAGGGGCTTATGACAGCGTTCAACGGTCTGTCAAAGCGTGGAAGGATCACTCGCGGTCATGTATTAAACAAGCATTTGTGCCATTGGTTTTTGCACCAGGTGAAGCCTGTCGTTTGATTGGTCACATGAACAAGTCATTCTGGGTGGGTTTGGTGTCAAGATCAAACTAGCCCACTTTCGTTTATGTCATTCGCGTAAATCATATCTTAGGGCCTATCCCAGAGAAACACAGGAGAGGGTGTTTGATGCACATATTCGGGCGTTTGATTTCTTTGAGGGCTTACCTCAGAAGATGATATACGATCACCCTAAGACCATAGTCAGTGCATTGTTTAAGGGTAAGCGGCGTGAGTTTAATCGCCGCTTTCTAAGCCGGATGAATCATTATCTGATTGAACCGATTGCCTGTACACCGGCAGCGGGTTGGGAGAAAGGCCAGGTTGAACGTCAGGTCGGTGTTATGCGCCAAAGGCTGTTTGTTCCACGGGTGCGCTTTGCTGATTTAGATGAATTAAACCAATGGCTGGAGCAACGTTGTGCTCGACTTGGTGAACGCCCACACCCGACTGACAAATCAAGATTAATTGATGAAGTGTTTGCCGAGGAGCAGCCGAGCTTACGTCCCGCGATGGTAGCCTTTGATGGATATTATGAGCGTTTGGCGCGTGTGCATAAAACCTGTGTGGTGCACTACGACCGCAATCAATACTCCGTACCCTGTCGGTATGTTGGCCAAGCTGTTTCTGTTAGAGCCTATGCAGATAGGATTAAAGTCGTGGTTGACGATGTGGAAGTGACTTCACATGCTCGCTGTTTCGGTCGTCATCAAATGATCTTTGATCCTTGGCATTATCTGCCCGTACTGGAGATTAAACCTGGCGCATTACGCAATGGCGCACCGTTTGTTGATTGGGATTTACCCAAGGCACTGCTAACACTCAAAAAACAGTACCTCAAACGTGATGGCGGTGACCGAGAGTTTGTACCATTGTTACTATTGATTCACCAGCATGGCTTGGAAACAGTCACGGTGGCCTGTGAGCGGGCATTAGATGCCAATACGACTCAGCTATCAGTCATTACCAATTTGGTGCATCGGTTAACGGAACCTGATTCGGCCCAAGTGATGACAATTACCAATGCGCCTGTATTAGCTGTCCCCTCGGCAGCGAACGTGACCCGCTATGACCCGCTGTGCGCGGAGGTGAGCCATGCTTGAACTTGTTGATGATCTTAAAGCCCTTAAACTACACGGTATGGCACCATGCTTACCTGAGTTGATAGATTCGCCTCGTTCTAAAGTAACGTTGCAATCTGGGTTAATTAAATTGATGGATGCCGAGCGAACGGACCGAGAAGTGAGGCGGCTTAACTACCCAATGAAGGTGGCTAAATTCCCTCATCACCGTGATTTACAGCAATTTGACTTTACCCAGAGCGAAGTTGAACCCGCGCTCATCGAGGATTTGTCTCAGGCTGACTATATGGACAGAGCCCATAACCTCATCTTTGTCGGTGGCACTGGAACAGGCAAAACCCATTTAGCTACGGCCTTAGGCATTAAAGCCATTCATTCAGGTCATCGGGTTCGGTTTTACAATGTGGTGGACCTGGTTAATCTGCTGATCAAAGAACAGCAGGATGAGAAGCAGGGGCGGCTAGCACGAATTATGCAACCGTTAGATGCGGTGATATTCGATGAGCTGGGATATTTACCCTTCCCCGCATCGGGTGGCGCACTATTATTCCACCTGATCAGCAAGCTATACGAGAAAACCTCCATCGTGTTTACCACCAAGCTTAATGTCAGTGAATGGGTGCAGGTATTTGGCGACGAGAAAATGACCACGGCTTTGCTCGACAGAGTGACTCATCATTGCTCAATTATTGAAACGGGTAACGACTCATATCGATTCAAGCAGTCTAGTGCTAAAGCAAAGCTCAAGACTGTCACTAAAAAATAACATCGCAAGAAAGCAGGATTGATTCATCAACTCAAGTTTCGCTACGCTTCACTTGAGTTGATGATAAAGAAATATTATTGTGAGAGTGCAGCATAACTCATCGAGTATCTACATAATTTGTTAAAATTAGGCATGCAAAAACCATTCGCCACCCAACGAGATTTATTAGTATCAAGATCAGATTTGGATCATCCAATTCTGCATAGTCTTGATGATACAGAAGTGCTATTAGATTGGAGCGAAATAGAGACACTGCTTTCATCTATTTATGCTGGCACTACTGGCCGCCCTAGTTATCCATTACTTAGTTTGTTCCGCAGCTTGATGCTGGGAATTTGGTATGAACTGTCGGATAGGGAGTTAGCACAGTGCTTATTTAGAGATTTATTGTTTCGTAAGTTTTGCCGCTTTGAGTTAGGCGGCGATGTACCTGAAGCTTCGACCCTTGGGCGCTTTCGTAACCAGTTAATGGAGCACGAACTGTGGGATCGCTTGCTAGGTGAGATCAATCGTCAACTTGAAGCGAAGAACATTATTATGAGCAAGGGGCGCATCAACATTATAGATGCAACACCTATAGAAGCGGCTCGTTCTGGAAATGGTAACGGCAAAGACGGGACGCCTAAGCGAGACCCTGAAGCGAGCTGGCATGTCAAAAATGACAGCCGAGGTCGAAAGAAGTCTACCTATGGCTACTCAGTGCATACGGGAGTTGATGAGGATGGGTTTGTTCAGCGCCAGAATGTGACGCCAGGGCATGTTCATGACAGCCAACTGCGCGATGAATTGCTGTTGGGCGATGAGACTGCCCTATATGCTGATGCGGCGTATAGTTCTGAGGAGACGCGAGATAAACTGGAGCAACTTGGAATTGATGATCAGGTTCAACGCAAGGGCTATCGAGGTAATCCGTTGTCAGATGCAGACCGTACCCGTAATGCAGTTATTGCGGTAACGCGAGCAGGTGGCGAACGGCTCTTTGCGACTTACAAGCAGCATTATGGTTTAGCTCGCACTCGGTTCATGGGGCTAGCGAAGAACCAGACTGTTTACGGCCTAGCGGCGATGGCAGCGAATATCCGTAAAGGTGCTAAGTTCTTAAGCTTGTATGGCTTGCCTGATTGGCACTATGCTGGATAGTTGTGCCTTTAATATGGCTTAGGTGCTCGAATTGATAAAATAGTGACTAAATGATGATCGAATACGCGAAACTGGGCAAATATAGCTCAAAAAATGAGTGCTTCGAAAATATCAAACTAAAATCGTGAGTTACGCTGCGCTCTCATTGTATTTAATTGTTCAGTTTTACTCGCTGACAGGTGTCCAGTTTTAAACGCTGATTGACACTTTAAACCTAGATAAATCAGTTAAACGCGGAAAAGACATGTAAGCAATTGAAGTGCATAGTGAAATCAAAAAAGTCGCGGTCACCTTATTGGTGATAAGTTTTTTTTGATTTTGCTAGGTGCATCAAGAGCTTGCATGGACTTTCGTGTTTTAACTGATTTATCTAGGTTAAAGGGGTCTGACCCCTTTTGCTACTTTTGCTACGAATGGGCTAATGCTAATCATCGATATATCGTGTGGAACGACAATGAGTCAACTTGCTAGACAAAAAGTCCATACCCAATGTTGCGTAATCTTCTTGTGCTATTTTCGGAGATGCCCTATAGTGAAACAACTCACAGATTTGAAAGCAATTTTGCACTCAAAACGAGCTAACATTTATTATCTGGACAAGTGCAGGGTAATGCAAAAAAGCGGCCGGGTTCTTTGAGTGTCTTTTTATACATCCTTCTTCCGTGGACGTAAAAAAGCCCCCAAAAAAAGCCCCCACTGGGAGGGCTCCGGGAATTGCTTGAAAGCAGAGCCGACGGAAAATTCATTCCATTGGTATGAAAAGCAAGTCAATAGGCCTTGGTCGGTCACACTAAATCTAATTATACAGGAAAACATATTATGAGTGAACAAAAAACACAAAAAATATTGGGTTTGGATTTAGGCAGCAACTCGATTGGTTGGGCCGTACTGAGGGCAAGCAATAAAAAACCCGATTCTATTATTGCTGCAGGTAGTCGAATATTTAATAAGGCAGTTGAAGAGAAAACACCCACCCCCAAGAATGTTAAACGACGAAATAAACGGCTAGGGCGACGTGTTTTACAACGCAGGGCAAGGCGTAAGCTAAAAATGATGCGTTATTTGATTAAGCTCAACTTACTTCCTGAGGACATTCTAAATTCCCAACAACCCGAGGTGATATTAAATGACTTGGGTGACCCTTACCACTTGAGAGCAAAAGGGCTTGATAAAAAACTGAAGCGTTATGAATTAGGCAGAGTTTTACTTCATCTTGTACAGCGGCGCGGGTTTTTAAGCAATCGAAAGACCGTTTTGGGTAACATGATTGATGACCCTGATGTCCTTGAGATATTGGCAGGGAAAGACGACGATGCAAGCAATTTATCCGCAGAGCAGGCAAAAGAAGAAACGACGTTTAAAGCAGACATTTCAACATTAAAAGAAACCATACAAAATGCAAATTGTAGGACGCTTGGAGAATACCTTGCGTCATTAAGTCATCACGAAAGTCAACGAAATAGAGCACGGGATGGCGGGCATCTACGCACCGACCGTCAAATGTATCGAGAGGAGTTACGCCTAATCTGGGAAACACAGCAACAATATTCTCCAGCACTGGACGACCAAGTAAAAAAGCAAATTGAAGAAATTATTACTACCCAACGGCCGTTGAGATTAAGAGCGGATAGAGTCGGAAAATGTTCACTTGAGCACAAAAATAATCGGGCGAGAATGGCGCGACTGGAAGCGCAAAAGTTTCGATATCTGCAAGACATTAATAATTTAAAATTCTCTTGTCCTCAAACAGGTCGCGAGAGGCCGCTCTCATTGGATGACAAGGCGCGCCTTGTCGAATTATTTGAAACTGATCTTAAGGTAAATCTAACTAAAATAAAAAAGATCATCGGCCTGGGAAATCGCTTGAAGCTGAATCTTGAAAGTAAAAACATTAAACCCAACATAACCGCCTGTAAGATAAGGCAAGTATTACCTGAATGGGATGATTTTGACGAATTAAAGCAATCTGCCTTGGCTGAGGATTTAATCACATTCACCAAAAAATCAAAACTACAAAAGCGATTAATTAATCACTGGGAGTTTGATATAAACATAGCCATTGAACTATGTTTACTCGAATTTGAACCGGGGCACAGTAACTTATCAACCAAGGCAATAAAAAAACTTTTGCCCTTCCTAAAGCAAGGCCAGATATATTCAGATGCTCGAAAAAGTGCGGGCTATGGCTATGAGACAAAAGAACTAGAGCCGACACAAAGGTTGGGCAGCCCTCGTAAAACATCAAACCCTATTGTCAATAAAGCGTTGCATGAGTTAAGACGCATAATCAATGCTGTTATCAAAGAATACGGCAAACCGGATATTATTCGTATTGAAATGGCGCGCGACTTGGAAATGAATACCAAACGCTACAAACGCCGTATTAGCCAGCAAAATTCGAATGAAAAGGCCAATCAGGAAGCCACGGATAAATATCGACAAATGGCAAAGATGTATCCACATTTAGGTCTATCTCACTACCCCAGTCAGACGGACAAAGTACGCTACAGACTGTGGACAGATCAAAATGAGTGTTGCGCCTACAGTGGCAAGGCAATCAATTTATCCACCCTATTCAGTAGTGGTGAAATCGAGATTGATCATATCGTGCCATACAGTCAGTCATTAGATGATTCCTACATGAATAAGGTTGTCTGCTATGCCCGCGAGAACCGTTACAAGGGACAACGCACACCCATTGATGCGTTTGGCGATAATGAAGAAAAATGGAATCAGCTTACCCAGGCAGTAGAGCGATGGGATGAAAGAGCACTGAAAAGTAAAAAAAGGCGCTTTTACTTAACTAATGAAGATGTTTTAGAGCGTGACTTTGCGAGTAGCCAATTAAACGATACACGTTATATCAGTCGCCGGGCGTTGGAATATGTTAGTCAATTAGGTGCTGATGTTAATGTGACCAAAGGAATTTTAGTATCGCAGTTACGGTGGCAATGGGGTTTGAATAGCTTAATTGGTAAAACTCATGAAAAAGAGCGCACAGACCATCGCCACCATGCCATTGATGCGATTGTAATAGCTTGTGTAGACCGTAATTTCCATAAGCAACTAACACGTATTGCACGAGAAGCTGAAAAGCAAGCAAGCGAACTAAAAGTAAGAGACATCCCTATTCCTAAACCATGGAAGCAGCTAAAACAAGATGCGCAAAAAGTAATTGAAAGCATCATCGTGTCACATTCACCGCAGCGCAAGATTACCGGAGGTTTGCACGAAGAAACCGGTGTGGGGTTCATTGAAAAGCTGGGGGCAACGGTTTACCGCGTTGATTTAAATGGTGATTTCTCATCCGGTAGAGCAAAGAAAATTGTTGACGAAAATGTAAAAGAAATCATTACCCGACACTTGGCAAAATATGCCAACGATCCAAAAAAGGCTTTTGCAGAAAATATCACGGTTTTCCACAAAGATGGCAAGACCCCGATTAAGCGTGTCCGAATTGTACAATCAAAGACGAATCTGAAAAAACTAGAACAATCCAAGTTTGGCGTTAAAAATAAGCGCGGCGAGGTGTTCAAGTGGATGGCGTATGGCAACATCCATCATGTCGAAATTATTCGTAACAAATTGACGGGTAAAATCAGAGGAGAGTTTGTGACAGCGATGGAAGCGAGCAAACGAGCCAAGGGTATCGGCGCACCCAAACAAAACATCGTCAAAACAGACCACGGTGAAAATTTTGAATTCTTAATGGTATTGCATACTAATGATTTGGTGGAAATCAACACCAATGGGGGAAAACAAATTTACAGAGTACAAAAAATCTCTCCTGGCACAAATATGGTTTCATTTCGACTTCATACCGCCGCAAATTTAGATAATAAACTCGAGGGTATTAATATAACAGTTAATAATGATTTTTTTGATAAACGGAAGATATCTAAACTTAACCTAAATGCGATTGGTATTAAAGTGTGATAAAACGTGTCATTGACATCAGCCAGCAATCTTGTCTTTCGCTCACTAACAAACAGTTGTTGGTTAAGCAAGAGCATGAGGTGACCGCCAAGATTCCTGTCGAAGATGTCGGTGTGTTAATTTTGCAACACCCAGCCATTGTTATCACCCAAGCCGTAATAATCGCATTACAACAAAATAACGCCGCCGTTTTGTTTTGTGATGCACGACATTTGCCTTACTCAATTACATTACCTATTTCTGATGGGCACTCTCTGCACAGTAAGATTTTACAACAACAAATTCAGGTCAGCTCTCCCACTAAAAAGAGGCTTTGGCAACAAGTGGTGAAGCATAAGATTAGCGCACAGGTTAACACCCTAAAAAGGACGATATCAATCGAAGATAAACCCTTATTACGGCTGGCCCAGAATGTGAAATCCGGCGACCCCGAAAACTATGAAGCGCAAGCCGCCCGACGTTATTGGCAACTATTATTCGGCAAACAATTCCGCCGGAATACCGAAGCCGAAGGGATAAATTCGTTGCTCAATTATGGCTATGCAATCGTGCGCGGCATTATTGCAAGAGCAATTGCCGGTGCTGGTTTGCACCCAGCCATTGGCATTCATCATCGCAATCAATATAACGGTTTAAATCTGGCCGATGACTTGATGGAGCCTTTTCGGCCATGGATGGATAAACTGGTATATGACCTGGCCAAACAAGGACAAACGGAAATAAACCAGAAAACAAAGAAAGTCTTACTGGACATACCAAGTAAGAGTGTCCGATGGCATCGCGAGGAAATGCCATTAATGGTTGCCAGTCATTATCTACTGGCTGAATTCAAGCGATCTCTATTTTCTTCTGACAAACCAAAATTGAGTTATCCGACGTCAATTGAAGAGATGCCTGCATTAAACCTAGATAAATCAGTTAAACACGAAAGTCCATGCAAGCTCTTGATGCACCTAGCAAAATCAAAAAAAACCTTATCACCAATAAGGTGACCGCGACTTTTTTGATTTCACTATGCACTTCAATTGCTTACATGTCTTTTCCGCGTTTAACTGATTTATCTAGGTTAAACGTAGACACCTGATAAATGACATTTGGCGGGTTAAACTCAATGTGGGTAATTGTATTATTCGATTTGCCTACAGACACCAAAAAAGCTCGCCAACAATACACGCGATTTCGCAAAAAACTGCTTGATGACGGCTTTGGGATGATGCAATATTCAATATACATGCGTCACAGTTCAAGCGAAGAAAACGCGCAAGTTCACATAAAACGTGTCAAAACCACATTACCTGATGATGGTGAAGTAAGAATTATCAAAATCACCGACAAACAATTTGCCAAGATCCAGGTTTATTATGGAAAAAAACGTCTGCCAACAGAAAAAACACCCAACCAACTTGAGCTTTTATAAGGCGCAAGTTGGTTTGTTTCTATTTGATAATCAAGGCTTTACGTGCGAGATAGTATAACCGACCAAGGCCTATCCGCAAATCACAACATAACGTCATTACATTGCAGTAATGCATTCAGTATAACCGACCAAGGCCTATCCGCAAATCACAACAGCGTTATTACCTTTGCAAGTTTTGGTTCAGTATAACCGACCAAGGCCTATCCGCAAATCACAACAGTACATCTTTTATGTCGCTGTAGAGGCTAGTATAACCGACCAAGGCCTATCCGCAAATCACAACATACTCGATCATCGGTGATGTGGCCGAATCAGTATAACCGACCAAGGCCTATCCGCAAATCACAACAAGTAATCTGACGTTAGTCGTCGTTCCAGAAGTATAACCGACCAAGGCCTATCCGCAAATCACAACTGAAGTCGTAGTGGTATTCGGCGGGTTTAAAGTATAACCGACCAAGGCCTATCCGCAAATCACAACTAGTTCTCTAGTACCTGTTTTGTATTGGCTAGTATAACCGACCAAGGCCTATCCGCAAATCACAACTACAGAAGGCGGAACAACTGATGAAACAACAGTATAACCGACCAAGGCCTATCCGCAAATCACAACTAAGGTCCGTGTAGCGTTTATTCGCTTCATAGTATAACCGACCAAGGCCTATCCGCAAATCACAACTAGATTGAACTAATCTAATCAATAACTTCCAGTATAACCGACCAAGGCCTATCCGCAAATCACAACAGTTATTATTACTATAGTCGCTTAGAGGGTAGTATAACCGACCAAGGCCTATCCGCAAATCACAACTATTTAGATTATGTTGAGAGGTTAAAAATGAGTATAACCGACCAAGGCCTATCCGCAAATAGCTTTAAAGGGGTCTGACAGTCTTGTCCAACATGAAATGATACTGAGCGAAGGGACTGATTCTAATCGGAAATGATACCGAACTAATCTAATTTCTGTTCATGATGGTGAATGAATACCATTATGAATGACCACCATATAGATACCCTTGATAAGGCGCGCTTGTTTCTACAAGGCACTGATGAAATCGATCTGGCAATCGACGGTAAACGCAATCGCTATGATTTCATCAAACGCACCTTAATGCGTTTCAAATACAGCAAACTGGGTCGAGCCGATAAGGGTCTTGTGCTGCGTTATATCACACGCATCAGCGGTTACTGCATATTTTTACCAACCGTGGCCAGTTAATTTTACGTAGCGAGGCCACCTAATTTTACCAACCGTGGCCACTGATTTTTATCGAAGCGCGGACACTTTTTCGCTTCCGTAAAATTCCTCCACAGCCTTCTTGCGGTTAACACTATAACCGTTAACCTGCCGTTCTTTTATTTGTATTGGAACAGCTATGAAACCCAAGAAGGTCACTATGTTAAAACTCAAAGACATTCTGCGCTTGCACTATGAGGCGCAACTATCCTCCCGTAAAATCGCGCTCAGCTTAAACCTGTCACGCAGCGCCGTATCCAAATATCTCGTCAGAGCAACAAATGCCCAATTAAGCTGGCCCCTGCCAGCAGGCATGGATGAACAACAGCTGCAGGCGATATTAAAGCCGCCCAAATGCAGAGGCCCTGCCACTGCTTTATTGTGTGAGCCAGACTTTGCACAAATATCAGTTGAACGGTCTCGTAAAGGGATGACTCGCCAATTACTGTGGGAAGAATACGCCGAGCATCATCCAGTCAACCATTACAGCTATTCTCGCTTCACGGTGTTGTTCGGTCAGTGGCGCAAGAAGCAAAGAATCTCGATGCGCCAGACTCATATTGCTGGAGATAAACTGTTTGTTGATTATGCTGGTTTAACCTTAGGTATTATTGATGCTCGTACGGGTGAAGCACGCCCTGCCCAAGTATTCGTTTCAGTGCTCGGAGTCAGTTCCTATACCTACGCCGAGGCCACATGGACACAGAGCTTGCCTGACTGGATAGGCTCACACGTTCGCGCCTTTGAATTTTATGGCGGTGTTACTCAAACAGTGGTGCCCGATAACCTCAAGAGTGCTGTTTCTAAAGCCGGTCGTTATGACCCCGAACTCAACCCCAGCTATGCACAATTAGCCGCCTATTACGGTGTGGCGGTGATGCCTGCCAGACCTTATAAGCCTAAGGATAAATCTAAAGCCGAGGTGGGCGTACAGATTGTCGAACGCTGGATCATGATGCGGCTGCGCAAGCTGCAATTGTTTAGTTTGGATGAGGCTAATCAAGCTATTCGAGGATTGCTAGATGATCTAAACAATCGCCCCTTTAACCTAGATAAATCAGTTAAACGCGGAAAAGACATGTAAGCAATTGAAGTGCATAGTGAAATCAAAAAAGTCGCGGTCACCTTATTGGTGATAAGGTTTTTTTTGATTTTGCCAGGTGCATCAAGAGCTTGCATGGACTTTCGTGTTTTAACTGATTTATCTAGGTTTAAACAACGCCCGGGTTCTCGCCGCTCACAGTTTGAATCAATTGATAAGCCTGCTCTTAAATCATTGCCTGGCACGCCTTATAGCTATCGCCATGTAGTAAAAGCACGGGCGCACATCGATTATCACGTTAGCTATGATGGACATCATTACTCGGTTCCCTATCAATTGCGCGGCGAGGCAGTAATGTTACACGTCGGCGAGCACTGTATTGATGTGTTCTACCAAGGCAAGGGTGTCGCGCAACATCCGCGAGCAATGGGCCAAGGCGGACACACAACCCATGTCGCTCACATGCCTAAAGCTCATGCTAAACACCAAGAGTGGACGCCTGATCGGTTTCTTAATCCTAGATAAATCAGTTAAACGCGGAAAAGACATGTAAGCAATTGAAGTGCATAGTGAAATCAAAAAAGTCGCGGTCACCTTATTGGTAATAAGGTTTTTTTTGATTTTGCTAGGTGCATCAAGAGCTTGCATGGACTTTCGTGTTTTAACTGATTTATCTAGGTTAATTGGGCAAGTCAGGTCGGTGCGGCGACAGAGCGCGTGGTGCGTTATCAATTAGAAAATCGCCCCCATCCAGAACATGGTTATCGTGCTTGTTTGGGCATTCTTAACCTTGCCAAGAAATACGGCAAGACGCGTTTAGAGAATGCCTGTTTACGCGCAGAGAAGATTGGCGGCCTGCATTACAAACACCTTGCATCAATACTACAAACCCGTCTCGACAAGCTACCTACCGAACCCGATAAGCAACAGACTTTGCCAAGCACCCATGCCAATGTGCGCGGAGCCGATTACTACCATTAACCCAAACCATTTCATCTATAACCAACAGGAAAATACTATGACTCCACAACAAACCCTTACCCAACTGAATGAATTACGCCTAACGGGCATGGCCGAGCAACTGTGCTATCAGTTCGACCCACCTAACACTTATGATGAGCTGGGCTTTATCGAACGACTCAGTTTGCTCGTAAACCACGAGGCCACCGTGCGGGATAACCGCAAAGTCACGCGTTTACTCAAGCAAGCGAAGTTACGATATCGCGCCCAAGCAGACGACATCGATTACCGAACTAGACGAGGTTTACACAAAGACACGGTAGCGCAGTTACTGGCCCTAGACGGGGTAAACAAAAGCCGCAATGTCATCATCCAGGGCCCTACAGGCACCGGCAAAACCTTCTTGGCCTGTGTGTTAGGACAAGCGACTTGTGAGCACGGCATTAGCACAAAATATATTCGTGCTAGCCGCTTATTTGAAGCAATGACCTTGAGCCATGGTGATGGCAGTTACACCAAGCTACTGGCACAAATAGCAAAAATCAAACTATTGATTATCGATGACTGGGGCTTGGATACACTGACTCAGCAAAACCGTAATGACCGATTAGAAATAATAGAAGATCGCCACGGTAATGGTGCCACCTTAATCACCAGTCAATTGCCCACACAACATTGGCATGATGCGATTGGTGAAGCCACTTTGGCTGATGCGATTCTGGATCGCTTATTACACAACGCGCACAAAATACAATTAGAGGGGGAATCGATGAGAAAAATCCAGTCACAACAGAGCAAAGTGTAGCCACTTTACGTTAAAATCACTTGACCGTTTGAAGGCTTGGTGCAAGTGGCCACGCTTCGTAAAATTCGGTGGCCACGGTTGTAAAAATACGCAGTTACTCTTATGTGCAAGTGAAACGCCTGGCTGCCAGCTATCTCAAGCACGGTAGAATCCAGTGGCGACATCGTGCCACAAGGGGCTTTGCTAGACGCTATAGCAATCAAGACATTAAGCTTCTAGCAGAGATGGATGAACTCCACGGTACGTTATCAGGCCATGCCACTAAGAAACTCTGTGAGCGCGCCTTGGTTGTCTATGAGCAAACTGAGTATGCCAACCTGGCACGTATCTCGGTTTCTCATCTATACAATCTACGCCGATCTAAACCCTACCAGAACAATCGCCGTCACTTTGAAAAGACACATTCCAAGCCTTCTTCTATCGGCCAAAGACGTAAGCCACAGCCAGAAGGTCAACCTGGCTATAGCCGTGTAGATACAGTGCATCAGGGCGATAAGGACAAGGTTAAAGGGGTCTATCATATCAACGCCGTTGATGAGATCACCCCGTTTGAAGTCGTGTCTTCTACACAGAAAATATCAGAGCCATTCTTGATGCCTATTCTCACTCAAATGCTAGAGCAATTCCCCTTTGCGATTAAAGGCTTTCATGCCGATAATGGCAGTGAATACATTAACCAATCGGTGGTGCGATTGTTGAATAAGCTATTAATCGAGTTGACCCAATCCAGGGCTAGACACCGTAACGACCATGCCTTAGTTGAGTGCAACAATGGGGCCATCGTGCGCAAGCATCTTGGCTTCATGCATATCCCGCAAAAATATGCGCCTGAGATTAATCAATTTGCCACCGACTTTCTTAACCCTTATTTGAATTATCACCGACCTTGTTTCTTCCCACAGATCAGCACTAACAACAAAGGAAAACAAGTCAAAACCTATCCATATCGAAACATGATGACGCCTTATGAAAAACTCAAATCGTTGACCAATGCACAGTCATATCTTAAAACTCACATCTCGTTTACAATGCTTGACGATATCGTTTATCAGATGACTGATAATGAGGCAGCAAAACAACTCAATGAGGAAAAAACTAAACTCTTTAAAAACATCTTTGAACAGAAATGACAATCAACTTCTCGGTATCATTCCTGTATTGGAATAGACTCTCGAAGCTGAGTTTCATTATATTTCGCAGATCGATAGTAATCTAAATTAGATTCATATTTCTTTATTGAGAGTGCAGCATAACTCATCGAGTATCTACATAATTTGTTAAAATTAGGCATGCAAAAACCATTCGCCACCCAACGAGATTTATTAGTATCAAGATCAGATTTGGATCATCCAATTCTGCATGGTCTTGATGATACAGAAGCACTATTAGATTGGAGCGAAATAGAGACACTGCTTTCATCTATTTATGCTGGCACTACTGGCCGCCCTAGTTATCCATTACTTAGTTTGTTCCGCAGCTTGATGCTGGGAATTTGGTATGAACTGTCGGATAGGGAGTTAGCACAGTGCTTATTTAGAGATTTATTGTTTCGTAAGTTTTGCCGCTTTGAGTTAGGCGGCGATGTACCTGAAGCTTCGACCCTTGGGCGCTTTCGTAACCAGTTAATGGAGCACGAACTGTGGGATCGCTTGCTAGGTGAGATCAATCGTCAACTTGAAGCGAAGAACATTATTATGAGCAAGGGGCGCATCAACATTATAGATGCAACACCTATAGAAGCGGCTCGTTCTGGAAATGGTAACGGCAAAGATGGGACGCCTAAGCGAGACCCTGAAGCGAGCTGGCATGTCAAAAATGACAGCCGAGGTCGAAAGAAGTCTACCTATGGCTACTCAGTGCATACGGGAGTTGATGAGGATGGGTTTGTTCAGCGCCAGAATGTGACGCCAGGGCATGTTCATGACAGCCAACTGCGCGATGAATTGCTGTTGGGCGATGAGACTGCCCTATATGCTGATGCGGCGTATAGTTCTGAGGAGACGCGAGATAAACTGGAGCAACTTGGAATTGATGATCAGGTTCAACGCAAGGGCTATCGAGGTAATCCGTTGTCAGATGCAGACCGTACCCGTAATGCAGTTATTGCGGTAACGCGAGCAGGTGGCGAACGGCTCTTTGCGACTTACAAGCAGCATTATGGTTTAGCTCGCACTCGGTTCATGGGGCTAGCGAAGAACCAGACTGTTTACGGCCTAGCGGCGATGGCAGCGAATATCCGTAAAGGTGCTAAGTTCTTAAGCTTGTATGGCTTGCCTGATTGGCACTATGCTGGATAGTTGTGCCTTTAATATGGCTTAGGTGCTCGAATTGATAAAATAGTGACTAAATGATGATCGAATACGCGAAACTGGGCAAATATAGCTCAAAAAATGAGTGCTTCGAAAATATCAAACTAAAATCGTGAGTTACGCTGCGCTCTCTATTAGTAATTCAATACTCAAAATATAACTTCCTTTACGGTAGGGCTGAGTTCGAGTTATGCCTGAAAGTGGTGTATGGAGTAGTTGACTAAAAGCGGCGTATCGGGATGAGTTGAGTTTACAACAACTTAAACTTCCACAGACATACGCCACTATGAAACAGAATAAAATTATTTCCTTTGAAAAGCCAGAGCAAAGCATCGATCCGCTGCAAGAATTGATTCGCAATGGCGCTAGGCAACTCATTCAAACCGCGGTCGAGAGTGAGTTATCTGAACTGCTGTATCGCAATTGTGACAAAGTCTCAGATTCAGGACACGCTGGTGTCGTTCGTAACGGCTATTTGCCAGAACGTGAACTGCAAACCGGGATCGGCCCAGTCAAAGTACGTATCCCCAAGGTGCGCTCCCGCACTGGAGTACCGATCACCTTTCGGTCTGCTTTAGTGCCGCCGTATGTGCGTAAAAAGAAGTGGACCCGCTTTTTAGGACAGATGGCTTAGGAGTTATTTTCAGCTGATTAAGCAGCCAATTTCAGGCCGCGACATGGATCATACATCATGTCAGGCACCATGCCTAAGGTTTGATGTTTGCGTTCTTGGTTGTAATAGTTCATCCAATTGCCAATACCGTCTTTTGCTTCTTTCATCGATTGATAGGCTTGCAGATAAACTTCCTCATATTTAACACTGCGCCATAAACGCTCAACGAACACATTGTCACGCCAAGCGCCTTTGCCGTCCATACTGATACGAATGTTATTAGCTTTGAGTACGCCCGTAACCGCCTCACTGGTAAATTGCGCGCCTTGATCGCTGTTAAAGATTTCAGGCTTGCCATAGTAATGCAGGGCCTCTTCCAGAACATCTACACTGCGCTATCCATACTGTTGCTAAGATGCCATGACAGCACTTTGCGAGAATACCAGTCCATCACAACAGTAAGGTAAGCAAAGCCCTTAGGCATCGGGATATACGTAATATCGGTAGCCCAAGCTTGATTGGGTCGATTAACTGCTAAACCACCTAGCAGGTAGGGATAAACCTTGTGCCCAGCCTTCTTCTTGCTGGTGTTAGGCCTAGGATAGATGGCTTTAATGCCCATCTTACGCATTAAACGCCGCACATGCTTACGGTCAACTCGGTGGCCTACATCTTGCAAGGCATCACGAATACGCCTACTGCCAAGAAAGGGGCGATTGAGATGAATGCGATCTATCAGATGCATTAGTTCCAAGTCATCTTCATTAGTAGGCGTGGGTTTGTAATAAACACTAGACCGATGAATATCCAACAGCTTGCACTGTCGAACTAACGATAGTTTATTGCTTTTATTAATCATTGCTTTGCGCTCGGGTTTGTTTATCGACCGAGCACTTTTGACAAAAAATCATTTTCCATGGTGATCTCACCAATCTTTGCCTGTAACGATTTAATCTCTGATTCACGATCCGGAGCCAAGCCTGTGCCTGAAGCAAAGACATCAGATGAGCTATCGAGCAATTGTTTCTTCCACTTGACGATAAGGTTAGCAGCGACGTCATAACGACTAGCAAGATTGCTTAAGGTTTCATCTCCTTTGATAGCGGCAATTTTCAGGGTAGTTGCACATTTTCCTACGCAGCCAATAATACTTCTTTTTGTGGGTTCAGCGCAACCGCACCACAAGGCCGCCAATTTCGGGTTTGGCCAGACCACCGATTAGGTTTTGCTGCTTTAGCTTCCTGATAAACAACTTCTCGTTTTGCTAATAGGGCACTATCTTCACCGCGATAACGCTGGCCAGGTGTAACGTAGCGTATAGCACTGTGACGATGTTCTTCGTTATACCATTGCATAAACTTACCCACCCATTGGCGGGCGGCCTCTAAGCTATCGAAGCCTTGAGAAGGCCACGCAGGGCAATACTTTACCGTTCTAAACATGGATTCAATATAAGCGTTGTCATTGCTTACTCTTGGCCTTGAGTAAGAGGGCTTTATTCCTAATGCTTCTAACTTCGCTCTCATTGTGAACGATTTCATTGGGCTGCCATTATCACTGTGTAAGACGGGCATGCCATCGCAGCTGGCCACTTTTAGAGCCGCCTGAGACATCAACTGCGCACCTAATTCACCGCTTTCAACAGGATGTACTTCCCAGTGAACGCCATAGCGACTGTAAAGGTCTTCTACCATGTACAGGTAATAATGCTTGCCAATAGTACGCGTCGCCAAATAGGTGATATCCCACATCCACACAGCATTAGGTTTTAGCGCTATATGAGTATCGGGTGTTCGGGACTGCTTTTGTTTGGCGCGGCCGCGGCGCTTCAATTGCCCATGCGCCTTGAGAACTCGATAAAAGCTAGACTCGCTGGCCACATAAATACCTTTGTCAGCCAACTGCGGTACTATTTGCGACGGCGGCAAATGATTGTATGCCGATTCATTACATATCGATAAAATGTGTTGCTGCTCTTGCTCGCTTAGTTTATTGCCAGGTACTGGCTTTTCTACCAAAGGACGTTGATCACTGCGGATACTATCTTCTCCTTTTGGCTTCCAACGTCTAAGCGTAGACTCGGCAAGGCCAACCAACTCACAAGCACTTGAACGCTTTGAACCTGCGTCTACTGCTTCATTAACATCATTGATTACTTTAATGCGCGTCTGAGTCGTAATCATACTTCCTCGTCCTCCCAAAGCGCCTGAAACTTTTTTTGTAATACTAATAATGCGGCCGTTTCAGCCAAGGCTTTATCTTTGCGGCGCAGCTGGGTTTCTAGCTTCTTCTTGTCTTTTTTTAACGCACGTATTTCATCGCGCGCAACTTTAGGGCTAATGAGAGCCTCATCAACACCATTAATACAAGCTTCTCGCCATTGCGTTATTTGAGTAGGGTATAGGCCTTTCTCTCGGCAATACGCAGATAATTCTTGTTCATTCATCGCAGCAGTTTCAAGAACTACGGTGAACTTAGTTTGGCAATCCCACTGATTAGATGAATCACTATTAGGCATTAAAACTCCTGATCGTCTGGCTTTATTTCGCCAATCATACAAGGTTTGAACACTGATTCCTTCTTCTCTAGATATTTCTGCGAAGGACTGACTATTTGATGATAATAATTTAGATAAAACAGCTTCTCTTCGTTCTACGCTATATTTCGGCATGAGTATTTCTCCGCCGCCCCTTGTGAATTAAAATGTGTGCAACTACCCTGACGTCTGGGGATAGCTGCAAGTGCTACTTTGGCTTTGAATTGGGGCGAATGATTTCTACGTTTTCTACTCATTTTCTGTTCCTCGTTTTGAACAATTATAAAACAGAAAATAACTCCTTATTTTGGCCTTCAACCTGTCCTAATCATGGGGTCCACTTCTAAACGAGAACACTAGAAGCGGCCTTGTCTTGGCTGTATCTCAAGGGTGTCAGCACTGGAGAAATGGGGGATGCACTGAGCGTGCTAGTGGGTCAATCAGCGACTGGGTTATCATCAAGCACAGTGAGTAAGCTCAAAGCAACGTGGTCTCAGGAGTACAAGGATTGGAATAGAGAAGGTTTAGATCGAGATCGATGGGTTTATCTATGGGCGGACGGGATACACAGCGGCCTGCGCGGCGATGAGGGCCGGCTCTGTGCCTTAGTTGTCATCGGAGTGAATGAGCGCGGTCACAAGAAATTACTGGCGATTGAAGACGGTGAGCGAGAGTCTACGCAGAGTTGGCGAGAGGTGTTGTTGGCACTCAAGGAGCGAGGCCTGAATCAACCAGAGCTGGGCATCGGTGATGGTGCTTTAGGCTTTTGGAATGCCCTGGAAGAAGTCTATCCTGGCACTAAACATCAACGGTGTTGGGTGCATAAAACGGCCAACGTGCTGAACAAGCTGCCTAAATCGGTGCAGCCCAAAGCAAAAGCAGCTCTGCATAACATTTGGCAGGAAGAAACCAAAGAAGCGGCGCAAAGCGCCTATCAATTATTCATTAAAACCTGTCAAGACAAGTATCCAAAAGCCACGCAGTGCTTGGAAAAAGATCGCGAAGAGTTAATGACGTTCTACTCGTTCCCTGCCAAGCACTGGATGAGCATAGGTACTACGAATCCAATTGAATCAACATTCGCGACTATCCGACACCGTACCAAACGATGCAAGGGATGTCTTAGCCGTGATGGCATGTTAAGTATGATGTTCAAGCTGGGTCAGTGCGCAGAGAAAAAGTGGAACCGAATACGCGGGTTCGCCTATCTAGCAAAAGTGATTCAAGGGGTTCCATTTAAAGATGGAATAGAGCAAACTAATGACTACTCAGATCAAACCGAGGCCGCTTGAAGAAAATGCCTCATACACCAGATTCGGGCATAACTCGAGTTCTCACTCTACTAGGTTAAAGAATATTAGGACTTTTCTATGCGGATATCCCTCGATACTCATTATTAATCCAATTCATTCACTATTCAAAACACTAATTACATTCTAACTGTGCGAGATAATAAGTGCGGACTAGTCACCACACCATCCTTCAAACCAGTTCCAACCATTTATCGGAAAGCTCATATTTGCGGGATTTGTTGGCGTTGCCATGTTGGGTTATAAAATCGCTATCAACCCATTTTTTGCATAAATTTAATGCTGTCCGTATATGGATATTCAATAACTCTGCTATCTCGCGGGTGGTGATATATTTACTTTTAGTGAACAGGCTCAAGACCTGTTTTTGCCTTTGATCGAGTTCACGCAAAAGTACGCTGTGATCTGTTTTCTTACCCTTGGCTACCTCGCTTGCTTTTAAGCGAACATTGGCAAATGCATCAGCCATACCCTCACAGAAATAGACAATCCATCCGGTAATATCAGCCTGCTCACGACCCATATAATAGTTGTGAGATTCACCAACAGTCAGGGCGTTGTAATAAGCTTGTAAATTCGTTGCATAATATTCTTCAAGAGAATAAATCCCTTTTAATCCATAGCCTGATTTGTGTAATACCAAATTCGTGAGTAATCGAGCTGTTCGCCCGTTACCGTCATAATATGGATGGATTGTGGCGAATTGGTAATGCGCAATAGCGGCAATAATGGGCACAGGTAATTCCGCTTTGCTGACCTCATCATTGATCCAGTCAATCAGATTAAGCATGAGGGGTGATACATCTTTAGCTTCCGGCGGCATATAAACAATAGAGCCACTTCCGCTGTCTTTAATCACGTTCTGACCATCACGATACGGCGAAGAACGCTTTCTACCATCCATCACTAACCCGTGCAGAGTTTGAATATTAGGTTCAGAAATTTGAGTAGCTTTGGCCTTTATAAGCGTATCAAGAAAATCTAAGGCTTGATAATAATCTTTAACCTCTCTTTCATCGCGTTCTCGATTGGGGAATGTTCCGCCATGAAGCACATCCTCCACCTGCTCCTGTGTCAGGCGGTTGCCTTCGATCTGCGTAGAATAATGTGTGGATATAAGGCGTGCGGACTCACGTAAAGATGTTAGGACAGGTACAGTTATTGGCAAGCTTGAAACCGCCTGACGAGAGGCCTCAATATCCATCAATAATTTTGTGAGTGCCGCTGTAATTTGGAAATTAGGCGTAAATACCATTGAATAAGCCTTACGTTTATGATGGTTTCCATTCTAGCAAGATTCGCACAAACTTCCAATAAGATTCCAATAAACTTCGCATCTTATAGTGCATCCAAGGGCATGCCTTGGTCGAGATTGAGCGTCGAAACGCTCACGGCATCCAATCCGCGTAGGGTTGGTCATGATTAAACTGTGGCCAGTTTACGGTATCCAAACGGCGGACGGTTGGTGCATGGTTCAGCCCAGATGGAGAGGTATATCTCCAAGGTCTGGTCGATGGGGTTTGGGGTAGCGCGAAGGCTCCCCAATGGTGATAGAACAACCACTTGTTCGCTGGTGCAGCACCCAACTCGATGTTGGTAATGCGCCACTAAGCTCTTGCCCGAGAATGATAATTCGAGGCTTAGAGCGTCCCCGCAGGATAGAACGGACATGGAATGTCCTTCTCAAGATAGGTGTTGAACAGCGTGCAAAAATGAACAGTTTCGTGGGTGATCAGCGTACAAAACTGAACACCTTTATTGTTAACTGTCTCGGAGCCATTAATCCGAGGAAACTGTCAGGTGATTTGTATGCCTATATGTACCAAGATACGACGTTTGTGTTTAGTAGAAGGTCGCAAAGTAAGCGAGGTGTCGCGTGAATTCAATTTATCACGCACCACTATTTATAAATATTTAAACAACGCGCCAAGCGAACCTGAATATCAGCGGTCGGTGCCAATAGTCTGTCCGAAGCTGGATAAGTTCAAACCTCAGTTGATCAATTTGCTTGAAGTGGACGCAGCTCGCTCAGTGCGAGAAAGACGTAATGCAGTTCAACTGTATGAAGAGATTGAGTTGCAAGGGTATCGAGGGGCTTATGACAGCGTTCAACGGTTTGTCAAAGCGTGGAAGGATCACTCGCGGTCATGTATTAAACAAGCATCTGTGCCATTGGTTTTTGCACCAGGTGAAGCCTGTCAGTTTGATTGGTCACATGAACAAGTCATTCTGGGTGGGTTTGGTGTCAAGATCAAACTAGCCCACTTTCGTTTATGTCATTCGCGTAAATCATATCTTAGGGCCTATCCCAGAGAAACACAGGAGAGGGTGTTTGATGCACATATTCGGGCGTTTGATTTCTTTGAGGGCTTACCTCAGAAGATGATATACGATCACCCTAAGACCATAGTCAGTGCATTGTTTAAGGGTAAGCGGCGTGAGTTTAATCACCGCTTTCTAAGCCGGATGAATCATTATCTGATTGAACCGATTGCCTGTACACCGGCAGCGGGTTGGGAGAAAGGCCAGGTTGAACGTCAGGTCGGTGTTATGCGCCAAAGGCTGTTTGTTCCACGGGTGCGCTTTGCTGATTTAGATGAATTAAACCAATGGCTGGAGCAACGTTGTGCTCGACTTGGTGAACGCCCACACCCGACTGACAAATCAAGACTAATTGATGAAGTGTTTGCCGAGGAGCAGCCGAGCTTACGTCCCGCGATGGTAGCCTTTGATGGATATTATGAGCGTTTGGCGCGTGTGCATAAAACCGGTGTGGTGCACTACGACCGCAATCAATACTCCGTACCCTGTCGGTATGTTGGCCAAGCTGTTTCTGTTAGAGCCTATGCAGATAGGATTAAAGTCGTGGTTGACGATGTGGAAGTGACTTCACATGCTCGCTGTTTCGGTCGTCATCAAATGATCTTTGATCCTTGGCATTATCTGCCCGTACTGGAGATTAAACCTGGCGCATTACGCAATGGCGCACCGTTTGTTGATTGGGATTTACCCAAGGCACTGCTAACACTCAAAAAACAGTACCTCAAACGTGATGGCGGTGACCGAGAGTTTGTACAATTGTTACTATTGATTCACCAGCATGGCTTGGAAACAGTCACGGTGGCCTGTGAGCGGGCATTAGATGCCAATACGACTCAGCTATCAGTCATTACCAATTTGGTGCATCGGTTAACGGAACCTGATTCGGCCCAAGTGATGACAATTACCAATGCGCCTGTATTAGCTGTCCCCTCGGCAGCGAACGTGACCCGCTATGACCCGCTGTGCGCGGAGGTGAGCCATGCTTGAACTTGTTGATGATCTTAAAGCCCTTAAACTACACGGTATGGCACCATGCTTACCTGAGTTGATAGATTCGCCTCGTTCTAAAGTAACGTTGCAATCTGGGTTAATTAAATTGATGGATGCCGAGCGAACGGACCGAGAAGTGAGGCGGCTTAACTACCCAATGAAGGTGGCTAAATTCCCTCATCACCGTGATTTACAGCAATTTGACTTTACCCAGAGCGAAGTTGCACCAGCGCTCATCGAGGATTTGTCTCAGGCTGACTATATGGACAGAGCCCATAACCTCATCTTTGTCGGTGGCACTGGAACAGGCAAAACCCATTTAGCTACGGCCTTAGGCATTAAAGCCATTCATTCAGGTCATCGGGTTCGGTTTTACAATGTGGTGGACCTGGTTAATCTGCTGATCAAAGAACAGCAGGATGAGAAGCAGGGGCGGCTAGCACGAATTATGCAACCGTTAGATGCGGTGATATTCGATGAGCTGGGATATTTACCCTTCCCAGCATCGGGTGGCGCACTATTATTCCACCTGATCAGCAAGCTATACGAGAAAACCTCCATCGTGTTTACCACCAAGCTTAATTTCAGTGAATGGGTGCAGGTATTTGGCGACGAGAAAATGACCACGGCTTTGCTCGGCAGAGTGACTCATCATTGCTCAATTATTGAAACGGGTAACGACTCATATCGATTCAAGCAGTCTAGCACTAAAGCAAAGCTCAAGACTGTCACTAAAAAATAACATCGCAAGAAAGCAGGATTGATTCATCAACTCAAGTTTCGCTACGCTTCACTTGAGTTGATGATAAAGAAATATTATTGTATTTAATTGTTCAGTTTTACTCGCTGACAGGTGTCCAGTTTTAAACGCTGATTGGCACCCTACCAGAACAATCGCCGTCACTTTGAAAAGACACATTCTAAGCCTTCTTCTATCGGCCAAAGACGTAAGCCACAGCCAGAAGGTCAACCTGGCTATAGCCGTGTAGATACAGTGCATCAGGGCGATAAGGACAAGGTTAAAGGGGTCTATCATATCAACGCCGTTGATGAGATCACCCCGTTTGAAGTCGTGTCTTCTACACAGAAAATATCAGAGCCATTCTTGATGCCTATTCTCACTCAAATGCTAGAGCAATTCCCCTTTGTGATTAAAGACTTTCATGCCGATAATGGCAGTGAATACATTAACCAATCGGTGGTGCGATTGTTGAATAAGCTATTAATCGAGTTGACCAAATCCAGGGCTAGACACCGTAACGACAATGCCTTAGTTGAGTGCAACAATGGGGCCATCGTGCGCAAGCATCTTGGCTTCATGCATATCCCGCAAAAATATGCGCCTGAGATTAATCAATTTGCCACCGACTTTCTTAACCCTTATTTGAATTATCACCGACCTTGTTTCTTCCCACAGATCAGCACTAACAACAAAGGAAAACAAGTCAAAACCTATCCATATCGAAACATGATGACGCCTTATGAAAAACTCAAATCGTTGACCAATGCACAGTCATATCTTAAAACTCACATCTCGTTTACAATGCTTGACGATATCGTTTATCAGATGACTGATAATGAGGCAGCAAAACAACTCAATGAGGAAAAAACTAAACTCTTTAAAAACATCTTTGAACAGAAATGACAATCAACTTCTCGGTATCATTCCTGTATTGGAATAGACTTCAGCGAGTAAAACTGAACAATTAAATACAATAATATTTCTTTATCATCAACTCAAGCGTAGCGAAACTTGAGTTGATGAATCAATCCTGCTTTCTTGCGATGTTATTTTTTAGTGACAGTCTTGAGCTTTGCTTTAGCACTAGACTGCTTGAATCGATATGAGTCGTTACCCGTTTCAATAATTGAGCAATGATGAGTTACTCTGTCGAGCAAAGCCGTGGTCATTTTCTCGTCGCCAAATACCTGCACCCATTCACTGAAATTAAGCTTGGTGGTAAACACGATGGAGGTTTTCTCGTATAGCTTGCTGATCAGGTGGAATAATAGTGCGCCACGATACTGTAACTTCCAAAAGGGGTCAGACCCCTTTAAAGTTGAGTTATGCCCGAATCTGGTGTATGAGGCATTTTCTTCAAGCGGCCTCGGTTTGATCTGAGTAGTCATTAGTTTGCTCTATTCCATCTTTAAATGGAACCCCTTGAATCACTTTTGCTAGATAGGCGAACCCGCGTATTCGGTTCCACTTTTTCTCTGCGCACTGACCCAGCTTGAACATCATACTTAACATGCCATCACGGCTAAGACATCCCTTGCATCGTTTGGTACGGTGTCGGATAGTCGCGAATGTTGATTCAATTGGATTCGTAGTACGTATGCTCATCCAGTGCTTGGCAGGGAACGAGTAGAACGTCATTAACTCTTCGCGATCTTTTTCCAAGCACTGCGTGGCTTTTGGATACTTGTCTTGATAGGTTTTAATGAATAATTGATAGGCGCTTTGCGCCGCTTCTTTGGTTTCTTCCTGCCAAATGTTATGCAGAGCTGCTTTTGCTTTGGGCTGCACCGATTTAGGCAGCTTGTTCAGCACGTTGGCCGTTTTATGCACCCAACACCGTTGATGTTTAGTGCCAGGATAGACTTCTTCCAGGGCATTCCAAAAGCCTAAAGCACCATCACCGATGCCCAGCTCTGGTTGATTCAGGCCTCGCTCCTTGAGTGCCAACAACACCTCTCGCCAACTCTGCGTAGACTCTCGCTCACCGTCTTCAATCGCCAGTAATTTCTTGTGACCGCGCTCATTCACTCCGATGACAACTAAGGCACAGAGCCGGCCCTCATCGCCGCGCAGGCCGCTGTGTATCCCGTCCGCCCATAGATAAACCCATCGATCTCGATCTAAACCTTCTCTATTCCAATCCTTGTACTCCTGAGACCACGTTGCTTTGAGCTTACTCACTGTGCTTGATGATAACCCAGTCGCTGATTGACCCACTAGCACGCTCAGTGCATCCCCCATTTCTCCAGTGCTGACACCCTTGAGATACAGCCAAGACAAGGCCGCTTCTAGTGTTCTCGTTTTACGCACATACGGCGGCACTAAAGCAGATCGAAAGGTGATCGGTACTCCAGTGCGGGAGCGCACCTTGGGGATACGTACTTTGACTGGGCCGATCCCGGTTTGCAGTTCACGTTCTGGCAAATAGCCGTTACGAACGACACCAGCGTGTCCTGAATCTGAGACTTTGTCACAATTGCGATACAGCAGTTCAGATAACTCACTCTCGACCGCGGTTTGAATGAGTTGCCTAGCACCATTGCGAATCAATTCTTGCAGCGGATCGATGCTTTGCTCTGACTTTTCAAAGGAAATAATTTTATTCTGTTTCATAGTGGCGTATGTCTGTGGAAGTTTAAGTTGTTGTAAACTCAACTCATCCCGATACGCCGCTTTTAGTCAACTACTCCATACACCACTTTCAGGCATAACTCTTTAAAGTTGTCTCAGAGCGTTGATTAGAACAGTTTGGGCAACGAGGAGAATCACCCCACAATTGCGTTTCAAAATAGTTTCGCGCTGAGACGTCAGTAGGAAACATTTCCATCAATTCATAGGTGCTAAGGGTATTAGTATAAGAAGATATGGATTTAGGCGACATGAATATAACTCTTTGTTTTTATTGTATTTTAACACAATGCCCAAGAAATTATCGTACAATCAGTATTAATGTATATTAGTCCCTAAATTTTTGTTCATGGATATTGTCTTTATTGGGTTTACTTATAACGCTCAAAGCAGCGGTTCATTTATGTGTCCGTTTGACTTTGCTTGTTATAAATCATTAGTTCAATCGCTCACATACATAGAAACCCGGGATAATTGTCAAAAATGGATCTCCATTATATTCATTAGCCAATTCCTCACATACTAATTTATCACTCTCATAACCATGAATAGTGATCAAATGGCCACCATTTTTAATAAAAGCATAGTCAGGGGAGCTGCCAATTCTATTTTTTGAGAAAAATTGCTGCACACTTTCCTGATTTGAAGCAAAATTAGTAGCTGTGATTCCAAGAGTAAACCCCAGAACGATGGATGTGATAATTTTATTCATTTTTAAGTTCTATGTATTTATAACAGTACGTTATGAAGGACGTTGGTAACTTCTCAATAACCCGTGGCAGGTAGATTACGCAACATTTGGTATCAGAAAGGGGTCAGACCCCTTTAAAGCTGATTAAAATTTCTCGTTTAATCACGCACTACCAGCGTGCCAGCCAGTTTATCGTGCCAACCTTGCTTACGTGTATCAAATGCGACCCAGAATAAGCCTAAGCCCAGCGGCAAAGTAGAAACGAAATAAGCGCAATACCTGCCAATGAATTGGCCGGTTAATGGCGTGCCACCCGTTTGCGCGTCAATAATTGACAGTTTAGTCACCATCTTCCCAGGTGTTGCAGACTTGTAAACCCAAAATGTAATCACGGTAGCTGCTGGCAGAATATAGCCAAACATAAAGTCCCAAATACCGACCGGAAAAACATTCCCATTCCAGTAATCCGCACCATAAATTGCGCTGAGCAACGGAACCAAGATTATCAGCCATAAAACAGTATCAATTAAGGCCGCGCCTGTTCTAATCCAAAATCCAGCGTATTGATATTCACTCTTCACTATATTTCTCTTAATTGTTGAAGCCAAATTATAAAGTTAATACTTTGTTAAGTTCTTATTCTTATCAATGCAATGATAGAAGTGGACCCGCTTTTTAGGACAGATGGCTTAGGAGTTATTTTCAGCTGATTAAGCAGCCAATTTCAGGCCGCGACATGGATCATACATATGTCAGGGACCATGCCCAATGTTTGATGTTTACGCTCTTGGTTGTAATAGTTTATCCAGGAGCCAATGCCGTCTTTTGCCTCTTTCATCGATTGGTAGGCTTGCAAATAGACTTCCTCATATTTCACGCTGCGCCATAAGCACTCAACAAATACATTGTCACGCCAAGCACCTTTGCCATCCATGCTGATGCGAATACCATTGTCTTTGAGTACACCGGTAAACGCCTCACTGGTAAATTGCGCACCTTGATCGCTGTTAAAGATATCAGGCTTGCCGTAGTAATGCAGTGCCTCTTCCAAAGCATCTACGCAGAATGCGCTATCCATGCTGTTGCTAAGCCGCCATGACAGCACTTTACGAGAATACCAATCCATCACAACGGTAAGATAAGCAAAGCCCTTAGGCATCGGGATATAAGTTATATCGGTACACCAAGCTTGATTGGGTTGATTGATGGCCAACCCACCTAGCAGATAAGGATAAATCTTGTGCCCCGCCTTCTCCTTGAAGTGGACCCCATGATTAGGACAGGTTGAAGGCCAAAATAAGGAGTTATTTTCTGTTTTATAATTGTTCA
>CBDEFQ010000004.1:0-864981 GCA_965237485.1 Candidatus Poriferihabitaceae bacterium
TGATGCGAATACCATTGTCTTTGAGTACACCGGTAAACGCCTCACTGGTAAATTGCGCACCTTGATCGCTGTTAAAGATATCAGGCTTGCCGTAGTAATGCAGTGCCTCTTCCATCGGGATATAAGTTATATCGGTACACCAAGCTTGATTGGGTTGATTGATGGCCAACCCACCTAGCAGATAAGGATAAATCTTGTGCCCCGCCTTCTTCTTGCTGGTGTTAGGCCTAGGATAGATGGCTTTAATGCCCATCTTACGCATTAAGCGTCGCACATGTTTACGGTCAACTCGGTGGCCTACATCTTGCAACACATCACGAATGCGTCTACTGCCAAGAAAGGGCCGATTGAGGTGAATGCGATCAATCAGATGCATCAGTTCCAAGTCATCCTCATTAGCAGGTGAGGTTTTGTAATAAACATGGGAACGATGAATCTTCAACAATTTACACTGACGAACTAACGATAGTTTATTGCTTTTATTAATCATAGTTTTGCGCTCAGGTCTGTTTAACGACCGAGCGCTTTTGATAAAAAATCGTTTTCCATGGTGATTTCACCGATCTTTGCCTGTAATGATTTAATCTCTGATTCTCGGTTTGGAGATAAGCCTGTGCCTGATGCAAAGACTTCAGCTGAGCTATCGAGCAATTGTTTCTTCCACTTGACGATAAGATTTGCATTGATGTCATAACGACTAGCAAGATTGCTTAATGTTTCATCACCTTTGATTGCTGCAAGAGCAACTTTGGCTTTGAATTGTGGGGCATGGTTTCTACGCTTTTTACTCATTTTCTGTTCCTCGTTTTGAACAATTATAAAACAGAAAATAACTCCTTATTTTGGCCTTCAACCTGTCCTAATCATGGGGTCCACTTCAGTATTCGCATCAGCATGGATGGCAAAGGTGCTTGGCGTGACAATGTATTTGTTGAGCGCTTATGGCGCAGCGTGAAATATGAGGAAGTCTATTTGCAAGCCTACCAATCGATGAAAGAGGCAAAAGACGGCATTGGCTCCTGGATAAACTATTACAACCAAGAGCGTAAACATCAAACATTGGGCATGGTCCCTGACATGATGTATGATCCATGTCGCGGCCTGAAATTGGCTGCTTAATCAGCTGAAAATAACTCCTAAGCCATCTGTCCTAAAAAGCGGGGTCCACTTCTGGCTCTACCTAACTAATACTTAAGAATCGGTAGTGCTTGCCTAGGTATAGTTGAGTAATCTAAACCTATACAAGGTATTTAAGCATAGCCATTCCCATGATTGATGTGTCATAAACCACATATAAAGACAAAAAACTAAGAAATTTTTACAGTAAATTCTGGCCTAAAACATAAAACGCCGCCAAATCAGAAATTTGGCGGCGTGATTAGAACGAAATTGGCTCCTTGAGCTGGGCTCGAACCAGCGACCTAATGATTAACAGTCATTTGCTCTACCAACTGAGCTATCAAGGATTATTTGAGACGCGCGATGATACTCACCCTCTCGCTTTAGGTCAATTGTTAGTCTTGTCCAACATGAAATGATACTGAGTGAAGAGTCTTGTCCAACATGAAATGATACTGAGCGAAGCGGCAATTTTCAGGGTAGTTGCACATTTTCCTACGCAGCCAATAATACTTCTTTTTGTGGGTTCAGCGCAACCGCACCACAAGGCCGCCAATTTCGGGTTTGGCCAGACCACCGATTAGGTTTTGCTGCTTTAGCTTCCTGATAAACAACTTCTCGTTTTGCTAATAGGGCACTATCTTCACCGCGATAACGCTGGCCAGGTGTAACGTAGCGTATAGCACTGTGACGATGTTCTTCGTTATACCATTGCATAAACTTACCCACCCATTGGCGGGCGGCCTCTAAGCTATCGAAGCCTTGAGAAGGCCACGCAGGGCAATACTTTACCGTTCTAAACATGGATTCAATATAAGCGTTGTCATTGCTTACTCTTGGCCTTGAGTAAGAGGGCTTTATTCCTAATGCTTCTAACTTCGCTCTCATTGTGAACGATTTCATTGGGCTGCCATTATCACTGTGTAAGACGGGCATGCCATCGCAGCTGGCCACTTTTAGAGCCGCCTGAGACATCAACTGCGCACCTAATTCACCGCTTTCAACAGGATGTACTTCCCAGTGAACGCCATAGCGACTGTAAAGGTCTTCTACCATGTACAGGTAATAATGCTTGCCAATAGTACGCGTCGCCAAATAGGTGATATCCCACATCCACACAGCATTAGGTTTTAGCGCTATATGAGTATCGGGTGTTCGGGACTGCTTTTGTTTGGCGCGGCCGCGGTGCTTCAATTGCCCATGCGCCTTGAGAACTCGATAAAAGCTAGACTCGCTGGCCACATAAATACCTTTGTCAGCCAACTGCGGTACTATTTGCGACGGCGGCAAATGATTGTATGCCGATTCATTACATATCGATAAAATGTGTTGCTGCTCTTGCTCGCTTAGTTTATTGCCAGGTACTGGCTTTTCTACCAAAGGACGTTGATCACTGCGGATACTATCTTCTCCTTTTGGCTTCCAACGTCTAAGCGTAGACTCGGCAAGGCCAACCAACTCACAAGCACTTGAACGCTTTGAACCTGCGTCTACTGCTTCATTAACATCATTGATTACTTTAATGCGCGTCTGAGTCGTAATCATACTTCCTCGTCCTCCCAAAGCGCCTGAAACTTTTTTTGTAATACTAATAATGCGGCCGTTTCAGCCAAGGCTTTATCTTTGCGGCGCAGCTGGGTTTCTAGCTTCTTCTTGTCTTTTTTTAACGCACGTATTTCATCGCGCGCAACTTTAGGGCTAATGAGAGCCTCATCAACACCATTAATACAAGCTTCTCGCCATTGCGTTATTTGAGTAGGGTATAGGCCTTTCTCTCGGCAATACGCAGATAATTCTTGTTCATTCATCGCAGCAGTTTCAAGAACTACGGTGAACTTAGTTTGGCAATCCCACTGATTAGATGAATCACTATTAGGCATTAAAACTCCTGATCGTCTGGCTTTATTTCGCCAATCATACAAGGTTTGAACACTGATTCCTTCTTCTCTAGATATTTCTGCGAAGGACTGACTATTTGATGATAATAATTTAGATAAAACAGCTTCTCTTCGTTCTACGCTATATTTCGGCATGAGTATTTCTCCGCCGCCCCTTGTGAATTAAAATGTGTGCAACTACCCTGACGTCTGGGGGAAGGGACTGATTCTAATCGGAAATGATACCGAACTAATCTAATTTCTGTTCATGATGGTGAATGAATACCATTATGAATGACCACCATATAGATACCCTTGATAAGGCACGCTTGTTGCTACAAGGCACTGATGAAATCGATCTGGCAATCGACGGTAAACGCAATCGCTATGATTTCATCAAACGCACCTTAATGCGTTTCAAATACAGCAAACTGGGTCGAGCCGATAAGAGTCTTGTGCTGCGTTATATCACACGCATCAGCGGTTACTCTTATGTGCAAGTGAAACGCCTGGCTGCCAGCTATCTCAAGCACGGTAGAATCAAGTGGCGACATCGTGCCACAAGGGGCTTTGCTAGACGCTATAGCAATCAAGACATTAAGCTTCTAGCAGATATGGATGAACTCCACGGTACGTTATCAGGCCATGCCACTAAGAAACTCTGTGAGCGCGCCTTAGTTGTCTATGAGCAAACTGAGTATGCCAACCTGGCACCTATCTCGGTTTCTCATCTATACAATCTACGCCGATCTAAACCCTACCAGAACAATCGCCGTCACTTTGAAAAGACGCATTCTAAGCCTTCTTCTATCGGCCAAAGACGTAAGCCACAGCCAGAAGGTCAACCTGGCTATAGCCGTGTAGATACAGTGCATCAGGGCGATAAGGACAAGGTTAAAGGGGTCTATCATATCAACGCCGTTGATGAGATCACCCCGTTTGAAGTCGTGTCTTCTACACAGAAAATATCAGAGCCATTCTTGATGCCTATTCTCACTCAAATGCTAGAGCAATTCCCCTTTGTGATTAAAGGCTTTCATGCCGATAATGGCAGTGAATACATTAACCAATCGGTGGTGCGATTGTTGAATAAGCTATTAATCGAGTTGACCAAATCCAGGGCTAGACACCGTAACGACCATGCCTTAGTTGAGTGCAACAATGGGGCCATCGTGCGCAAGCATCTTGGCTTCATGCATATCCCGCAAAAATATGCGCCTGAGATTAATCAATTTGCCACCGACTTTCTTAACCCTTATTTGAATTATCACCGACCTTGTTTCTTCCCACAGATCAGCACTAACAACAAAGGAAAACAAGTCAAAACCTATCCATATCGAAACATGATGACGCCTTATGAAAAACTCAAATCGTTGACCAATGCACAGTCATATCTTAAAACTCACATCTCGTTTACAATGCTTGACGATATCGTTTATCAGATGACTGATAATGAGGCAGCAAAACAACTCAATGAGGAAAAAACTAAACTCTTTAAAAACATCTTTGAACAGGAATGACAATCAACTTCTCGGTATCATTCCTGTATTGGAATAGACTTTGTTGAACGCTAAAAATTCAGATGTCTTAGTAACCTTATATTCGCCCAAATTAGGCTTATATGATTACGCTTTATTTAGGCTTTGGGTAGCGTTACGCCCTGCTGCCCTTGGTACTTGCCGCCGCGGTCTTTATACGATACTTCGCACTCTTCATCCGACTCAAAGAATAGCACTTGGGCAACGCCTTCATTGGCGTAAATTTTTGCAGGTAGCGTAGTGGTATTTGAAAACTCTAAGGTCACATGGCCTTCCCATTCGGGCTCAAAAGGGGTGACATTAACGATAATGCCGCAACGAGCATAGGTACTTTTGCCTAAACAAATGGTTAATACGTTTCGAGGGATTTTAAAATATTCTACTGTGCGTGCCAGCGCAAAAGAATTGGGCGGGATAATACAAACATCGCCAGTGTATTTTACAAAACTCTCGTCAGAGAAATTCTTGGGGTCGACAATGGCAGAATTGATATTAGTGAAAATACGAAACTCGTTAGCGCAACGGATATCGTAACCATAGCTAGAGGTGCCATAGGAGATTAGTTTGCCATTTTCATCTTCGCGTACTTGGCCCGGCTCGAAGGGGGAGATCATATCGGTAGACCGCGCCATGTGCTTGATCCAGCGGTCAGATTTAATTGCCATATTTTCTACAGGTTATTAAGGTTGGGTGTTCTCGCGCTTTAGTTCTGCTGGATAACGATATTTGGAAACGCCGCTGAATAATCCTTCTTACGGTCTGCCAAGCGAGCAGCGGTTTTACGTGCGATGGCTTTATATTTCATCGCAACAGCGCCATCAGGGTCGGCAGCCACAGTTGGCTTGCCTCTGTCGCCGTGTTCGCGAATTACGCCTTCTAGCGGAATATCGCCTAACAACTCAATGTCATAATCTGCGGCGATTTGTTGCCCGCCACCAGAGCCAAAAATGTGTTCCTCATGCCCGCAGCTACTGCATATATGCGTGCTCATGTTTTCAATCACACCTAGGATGGGAATTTCTACTTTCTCGAACATTTTGACGGCTCTACGCGCGTCGATCAGTGAAATATCCTGTGGTGTGGTGACGATCACCGAGCCAGTAACCGGCACTTTTTGTGCAAGGGTGAGTTGAATGTCACCGGTGCCTGGTGGTAAGTCAATAATTAGGTAATCTAAGTCTTTCCAACGGGTATCGCGTAATAATTGCTCTAGCGCCTGCGTTACCATTGGGCCGCGCCAAATCATCGGTGTGTCTTCTTCAATTAAATAGCCGATAGACATGGTTTGAATATGATAACTATTCATCGGTTGTAATGATTTGCCATCTGAGGTGGGCTGCCCACTAAGCCCAAACATGCGCGGCTGGCTAGGCCCGTAGATGTCGGCATCTAGTATGCCTACCGCGGCGCCTTCAGAAGATAACGCTAGGGCTAAGTTGGCTGAAACAGTTGATTTGCCCACGCCGCCCTTACCAGAGGCCACAGCGATTATATTTTTGACTCCATCAATGGGTTTGGTGCCTTCTTGCACAGCGTGAGAATCAATGTCAGACCTTACAGAGGCCTCTACACTTTCGACGCCGTCGACTTTGGAGACTAGATCAGTAATTTGGCCCCTTAGCTCATCATGGTAACTATTCGCTGGATAGCCCAAAATAATATCAATAGCTATCTTGTTACCCTTTATACGGATATCACTTACCGCCTTGCTAGTAATTAGTGATTTGCCATTGTGCGGGTCTATCAATGATTCAAGGCTTGATTCAATCGTGCTTTTATCTAAGGACATGGGCTGGTTAGGAGAAATTCTAGAATTATATTGTTGGTGAGAATATGGGGCTCGTAAATACACTATCAAGCCTCTGGTTTAAGGATGCCAATTGCGTATAATTTGCCTTCTTTCGCGCGCCGACTATACGCATATTTTAGGCGCATAACTATAACCTTAAAGAGAGTTGATTATTTAGCCAAATGGCACAGTCGAGACGAATTCTAGTTACCAGTGCATTGCCTTATGCTAATGGCCCCATCCATATTGGGCATTTAGTTGAATATATTCAGGTGGACATTTGGGTGCGCTTTCAAAAAATGCGCGGCAACGAATGCTATTTTGTTTGTGCCGATGATGCACATGGCACGCCAATTATGTTGCGCGCGGAAGCAGAAGGCGTTACGCCACAACAGTTGATCGATCGAGTGCATACCGAACATTTCGCTGATTTCAGTGGCTTTGGCGTCGATTTTGATAATTATTACACTACCCACTCCGATGAAAATCGCGAAATCTCGTCGCAGATTTACGAAAAGCTCAAGGCAAATGGCCATATAAAGCGCGAGACTATTCAGCAGCTCTATGACCCTGAGCGCGCGATGTTTTTGCCGGATCGATTTGTAAAGGGCACTTGCCCGAATTGCAAATCGGAAGAGCAATATGGTGATAATTGCGATGTTTGCGGCGAGACCTATTCGCCTACCGATTTGATCAACCCGGTGTCTGTAGTATCCGGTGCCACACCAGAGCAAAGAGATTCAGAGCAGCTGTTTTTTAAACTCAGTGATTTTCAGGGGTTTCTAGAGACATGGTTAGATCAAGGGCACACCCAATCTGAGATTGCTAACAAGCAAAAAGAGCTTTTCAAAGACACCTTATTTGATTGGGATATTTCTCGAAATGCACCGTATTGGGGTTTTGAAATCCCAGGCGAAAAGGGCAAGTATTTTTATGTGTGGATGGATGCGCCGATTGGTTATCTCGCCAGTTTTAAAAACTTGTGTGACCGAACCGATGGCTTAGAGTTTGATGATTTCTTAGCGCGAGACAGTGAATGCGAAATGATCCATTTTATTGGCAAAGATATTGCGCGATTTCACACCTTGTTTTGGCCAGCAACTTTGCATGGTTCGGGTCATCGCACGCCTAGCAATGTGTGGTGCCATGGTTTTCTGACCGTTGATGGCCAAAAAATGTCTAAGTCGAAGGGCACGTTCATTATGGCGCGCACTTATTTAAACAACTTAAACCCAGAATATTTGCGCTACTACTTCGCCACCAAGTTGGATGACACCATCGATGACCTTGATTTAAATTTAAGCGATTTTCAGGCGCGGGTAAATTCAGACTTGGTCGGGAAGCTAGTGAATATTGCCAGCCGTTGTGCAGGGTTTATCGTGAAGCAGTTTGATGCCAAGCTGAGTAGTACATTGCCTGATCAAGCTTTGTTCAACACTTTTATCGCGTCAGAAACTATGATCAGCGACGCCTATGACAAGCGCCAGTACAGCAAAGCAATGCGCGAAATAATGCGTCTGGCGGACCTAGCTAACCAGTATGTGGATGCAGCCGCTCCGTGGGTGCTTATTAAGGACGCTGAGCGTAAAGATGAGGTGCAAGCAATTTGTACCCAAGGCATCAATTTATTTAAAGTGCTGGTCAATTACATTAAACCCGTGTTGCCTGAGCTGGCCCAACAAGCCGAAGCTTTCTTGAATGTCGATGCAATGCAATGGTCTGATATAAATAATGCGCTTGTGGACCATACAATCAATAAATTTAAACCCATGATGACTCGTGTGGATGCAGAAAAGGTAGAGAAAATGGTCGAAGAATCTAAGCAAGGTGACACTGCACTCGCTGCGGCAAGTGCCAAAATAACCACTGGGGCGTTAGCGCAAGACCCAATTAGCGAGATGATCGATTTTGATACATTTGCTAAACTCGATTTGCGCGTCGTTAAAATAGACGATGCGCAGGCAGTACAAGGCGCAGATAAGCTGTTACAGCTCACCCTAGATTTGGGCGGTGAACAACGCCAAGTATTTGCAGGAATAAAGTCTGCCTATGCGCCAGAAGATCTAATCGGTCGACACACAGTGATGGTGGCGAACTTGGCCCCACGAAAAATGCGTTTTGGCGTATCCGAAGGTATGGTATTGGCGGCCGGGCCGGGCGGGGAAGATATTTACCTGCTAAACCCTGACGCTGGTGCTACGCCGGGGATGCGAGTTAAGTAATTAACCTAGAAACCTCAGTTGAAACACAGAAATCTGCACAACTCCTTAATATGCCTAAGAAATCCATAAAAGTGCTCATCACCAATAAGGTGACCTCGCATTTTATAAATTCCTTATTCATATCAATTACTTGCACATCTTTTCCGCGTTCAACTGAGGTTTCTAGGATTAACAATCTCAAGTGATGAATCATATCGTTGTCGAAGGGCCGATTGGGGTTGGCAAAACTACACTTTGCAGACGCATTGCCAAGGAATTTGGCTTTGATATGTTGCTTGAGCAGCCTGAGGATAACCCCTTTTTAGAACGCTTTTACGAACAGCCCGATCAATACGCTATGCAAACGCAGCTTTACTTTTTGTTTCAAAGAGTAAAGCAACTGCGTGAATTGTCGCAAACAGATTTATTCTCACGGGGCGTTGTGTCTGATTTTATGCTCGGCAAAGATCCCTTGTTTGCCGAACTAACCTTAGAGGCTGATGAACTAGATTTATATGATGAAGTGTATCAAGTGCTTTCGCCGCAAGTGCCTGCACCAGACCTCGTGGTTTACTTACAAGCTTCAACAGAAACTTTGCAACATCGTATCTCGCGACGAGGTGTCGCTTTTGAGCGGCGTATTCACCCTGATTATTTAAAAAATTTGTCCGACACCTATTCAAGGTATTTTTTAAATTACTATGCCTCACCGCTATTGGTGGTGAACGCAGAAACTTTGAACTTTATGGATAATCAAGACCACTTTAATTTGCTAGTAGAAGAAATTAGAAAAGTTAAACCCGGAAGAAATTACTTCAACCCTTTGGTTTGACGGTCACTTGCTTGTTAAAAGCGACTAAAAGCAGATAAAAAAAGATTTTTAGCACTAATGTTCTGTTAAGCCCTTAATTTTTATTATAAAATCGCGAAGATCACCTTCCGACTGTTTTATTTCCACCTTTATGCTTCGACAACGAACCCTCAGTAACGTTATTCGCGCCACTGGCGTTGGTTTGCATACGGGTGAAAAAGTTTATTTAACGCTAAAGCCTGCTTCGGTCAATCACGGGATTAAGTTTTACAGAGTTGATTTAGACCCAGTTATTGAAATCCCCGCTATGCAGGATTACGTTACCGATACACGCCTATCAACGTCGATTGAAGCAGACGGTGCAAAAATTACTACCATTGAACACCTGATGTCTGCGTTCGCTGGTTTGGGGATAGACAATGCTAAAGTCGAGCTGAGTACGCATGAAGTGCCGATTATGGATGGCAGCGCGGCACCCTTTGTGTTTTTGCTGCAGTCGGCGGGCATTGTGGAGCAAAACGCAGCGAAGAAATTTATCCGCATTAAGAAAAAGCTCAAAGTTGAAGACGGCGACAAATGGGTTCAGCTAGAGCCATTTGAGGGTTTTAAAGTGACTTTTACGATTAACTTCGACCACCCAATCTTAAAAAAATCTGAGCAGTGCGCGACGGTAGACTTCTCTACCACATCATTCATTAAGGAAGTTAGTCGTGCGCGAACCTTTGGTTTTATGGAAGAAGTAGAAACGCTACGAAACGCTGGTTTGGCAAGGGGAGGTAGTTTTGATAACGCCATCGTATTGGATGCCTTTCATATCTTAAATGATGATGGTTTGCGTTATCGTGACGAATTCGTGAAACATAAAATTTTAGACGCAGTGGGTGATCTTTACACAATTGGTCATCCGCTTATTGGTGCATTTAGCGCATTTAAATCAGGTCACGCGCTAAACAATAAAATCTTGCGTCAATTGATGGCCGATGAATCAGCTTGGGAGCTGACCACCATTGATAAAGAGGTAGAAGCGCCAATTGCTTTCGTTCCTGGTATAGCCGCAGCGGCTGTTAATTAGTTTTTTTAAACTCGGGGCGAAGCCCGCTCACCAACCCTCATTTCCCCCGTATTCTTTTTTGCAAGCGATCGAATGCTTGCTTTAGTTTTGGGTTATCAATCGCCTTGCTGGTTTCCTCTATTGAGCTTAGAGACTGAGTAGATAAAGAACGCTTTATCTCAGGTGCCGCTTGATCAGCATAGTCGTTATTTACCGGCTGAACCTTGACCTTAATCTCGGTAATACTAAGCTCCATTACAGCTGCCTCATCGATGATGCTTTGCTGGCGATTCTTAATATGGCTAGCCCAAACGGGTGCATTTGTTAGCAGTAGCAATCGGCCAGACTGAAACAGGGTGGGCATTAAAAACTGCGCACTTTGGCCCAACACCTTGTTCATGACTTCAATCACTCGCTGCTGTGAAGCTTGGTCTGCTGGAGGGTCACTGGAGTTACCTTTTATATCAGGCAATATATTTTGAATAACTTGGAATTCGCGCATTGGAATGTGGATAATACAGCCTTATTAAATACAGGGCTAGCACCTTGTGATCCTTTGAGACAGTGCGGTCACACAAACCTAAAGAATAGTGAGTAACTAGATGCTGACAAAGGCACTAACAAAAGTATTTGGCAATCGTAATCAACGATTGTTGGAACAAATGAATAAAAGCGTTGAGCATATCAACGCACATGAAGCGAAAAAGCAAGCCTTAACGGACGAGCAATTGCGCGCTAATACGGTTGAATACCGTGAACGCTTTGCCGCTGGCGAAACGCTAGAACAATTGTTGCCTGAGGCATTTGCGACGGTGCGTGAAGCTGCAGTAAGGGCATTGGGTTTACGCCACTATGATGTGCAGATGATCGGCGGTATTGTGTTGCATGAGGGCAAGATAGCCGAAATGAAAACCGGCGAAGGGAAAACCTTGGTCGCCACATTGCCAGCTTATTTAAATAGCTTAAGTGGTGAAGCGGTACACATTGTTACCGTAAATGATTACCTTGCAAGGCGTGATGCGGAATGGATGGGCGCGGTTTACGAATTTTTGGGCTTGACTGTAGGTGTAATTCAATCGGGTCAAGCGCAGGACATTAAACAGAGTGCTTACGTTTGTGACATCGTCTACGGCACTAATAATGAGTACGGCTTTGATTATCTGCGTGACAATATGGCATTTAGCGCTGAGCAGCGTGCGCAACGCGGATTAGGCTTTGCCGTGGTCGACGAGGTGGACTCGATTTTGATCGACGAAGCGCGTACACCTTTAATTATTTCAGGCCCTTCTGATGACAACATTGATCTTTATCAAACGATTAATAAAATCGTTCCAAATCTAGAACTTGAAGCCGACGAAGAAAACCCAAAAGATTTCACTATCGATGAGAAGGCTAAACGTGCCACGTTAACCGAAAGTGGTCACGAAAAAGCCGAACAATTGCTGAGCGACGCAGGCTTGCTGAGTGAAGGTGGTTCCTTATATGACGTAAATAATGTCGGTTTGATGCATCACTTATATGCCGCGCTGCGCGCGCATCACTTGTATAACCGTGACGTCGAATACATCGTGCAGAACAATGAAGTGGTTATTGTGGATGAATTCACGGGCCGTATGATGCCGGGACGCCGCTGGTCCGACGGCTTACACCAAGCGGTGGAAGCTAAAGAGGGGGTGGCGATTCAACGCGAGAATCAAACGCTAGCATCAATCACATTTCAAAACTATTTCAGGTTGTATTCTACGCTTTCAGGGATGACCGGAACTGCTGATACAGAAGCACCTGAGTTCGAGCAAATTTATAATTTGGAAGTCGTGGTGATGCCCACTAACAAACCGCTTACGCGGGTGGACCAGGCCGATTTAGTTTATAGAACTATCGATGAGAAATTTACTGCGATTAGTGAGCAAATTAAAGACAGTGTGAAAAGGACTCAGCCGGTGTTAGTGGGAACTGCTTCGATTGAATCTTCTGAGCTGTTATCGAAATTGTTAGATGAGGAAGGCGTTAGTCATCAAGTATTGAACGCTAAACAGCACGAGCGTGAAGCTGAAATAGTGGCCAACGCAGGTAGCCCTGGCGCCATTACCATCGCCACTAATATGGCGGGCCGTGGTACAGACATCGTATTAGGGGGCAGTTTGCAATCTGATATCGATAACGCAGCTGAAGGGGCCGATGTCGACAAACTAACTGCCGAGTGGAAGCTACGTCATGACGCGGTACTTAAAGCCGGCGGCCTGCATGTCATCGGCACTGAACGTAACGAGTCACGGCGTGTTGACAATCAATTGCGTGGACGTTGCGGTCGCCAAGGTGACCCCGGAAGTAGTAGTTTTTATCTTTCTTTGGAAGACACTCTTATGCGTATTTTTGGTTCGGAGCGCATTGCAACGGTGATGCAAAAGCTTGGTATGGAAGAGGGCGAGGCAATAGAACACCCCTGGGTAACCAAAGCGATTGAAAATGCACAGCGTAAAGTAGAAGGGCACAACTTTGATATGCGTAAGCAATTGCTTGAATACGACGATGTAGCGAACGAGCAACGCAAAGTGGTTTACCAACAGCGCAATCATTTGATGGATGTTGAAGATGTCTCTGATAACATTCAAGCCATGACCACCGAGGTGGTAGGTGAAGTGATGACACAACATATTGCGCCAGAATCTCTAGAAGAGCAATGGGATACGCAGGGCCTAGAGGAATCAATACTGCGAGAGTTTGGCCTGACCATGCCGGTGCGGCAGTGGTTAGAAGAAGACGAGGGTTTATTCGAAGAAACACTGCGCGACAAAATTGAAGACGAATATATCGCTGCATACAAAACTAAAGAAGATAAAGTGGGAGAGGGCGCAGTGCGTCACTTAGAAAAAGCAGTGATGCTACAAGTTTTAGACGAGCACTGGAAAGAACATCTTTCTAATATGGATCATTTGCGTCAAGGTATTGGTCTGCGTGGTTACGCACAAAAAGACCCCAAGCAAGAATACAAACGCGAAGCGTTTACCTTGTTTGAAGACATGCTCGACGTGGTTAAATATGAAGTGGTAGGCTTGCTTTCAAAGGTTCAATTACGCAGCGAGGAAGAGGTACAAGAAATGGAAGCACAGCGCCAACAGCAAGAAATGGAATTTAACCATCCAACGCTAAATACAGAATCTGCTGCAAAAACCGCAACGCAGAGTACTAAGTTAGCAGAGCAAAAAATGGCTCCTCAGGCCGCGGTGCCTCTACAGGTGACTAAAGTAGGCCGTAATGATCCGTGCCCTTGTGGTTCCGGCAAGAAGTATAAGAAGTGCCATGGTGCGCTGAGTTAAGCGATTGAAGGTTTCTCCCTTGGCGCCGAAAACAACGCCAGACATGCCACACGTAAAGGGTGTTGAGATAGCCACCGCTGCTAGTGGCGAGCGCTATAGAGGCCGAGATGACTTAAGCCTTGTGATTTGTGGTAGCCACACAAATGTCGCTGGCGTATTCACCCAGTCAAGCACAGCTGGCCCGGCCGTGCTTTGGTCGCGCAAGGCTTTAGCCAACAAAACGGCTCGGGCGATGATAGTTAATGCGGGTAACGCTAATGTTTGCACGGGTAAGCAGGGTGCGAGCGCCGTGAAAGCGGTGGCAAACGCAGCGGCGAGCAAAGTGGCTAATCTAGACGCCGAGCAAGTCTTTGTTTCGTCTACAGGCGTGATTGGTGAGCAGCTTAAGCTTGACGTGGTGCTTGCTACAATAAACGACAAAATTAGTTTAAATGCCGAGCAGAATTGGCAAGACTTTGCAAATGCCATTGTAACTACCGATACCTACGCTAAATTATCTTGCGCCCAGATAAATCTAAATGGCCATGACGTAACTATTGTAGGGGTGGCCAAGGGTTCGGGGATGATCGAGCCGAATATGGCAACCATGTTGGCATATGTCTTTACCGATGCAAATGTTGACCAAGCTACTCTGCAAAAGGCCTTGCAGTCGGCCAACGCCAAGAGTTTTAACTGCATCACAGTAGATTCAGACACGTCTACCAGCGATACCTGCTTGTTGTTTGCAACCGGAGAAGCTCTTGAACCGCCATTAACGGCAGCGAGCCCTGAAATGGAAGTTTTCCAAGCAGGCTTGGATACAGTAATGAACGATTTAGCGCAGCAAGTCGTGCGTGATGGTGAGGGCGCGAGCAAGTTTATTACAGTTGACGTTCGCGGGGCGGTGAGTGACGAATCAGCCAAATTAGTAGCCAAAAGTATCGCCAATTCACCTTTAGTAAAGACGACGATTGCTGGCGAAGACGCAAACTGGGGGCGTATCATCATGGCTGTGGGTAAAACCAATGAGCCGATCGAGCTTGAGAAATTGTCAGTTAGCATGGGTGGTGTGGTTATCGCAGCGGGGGATGGACCGGTTGATGGCTATGAAGAAGCGCAGCTTAATAAGCATTTGTCTGGCAAGAATATCAATATTGCAGTTGATTTAGGCTGCGGTATGCAAGGCAAGGCCACTGTTTGGACTTGCGATTTAACCCATGGCTATATCGAGATTAACGCCGACTACCGAAGTTAGTTTCTCCGCGTGATTTGATTGATGAGTCAAAGAGTGGAAGTTGCCGTCGGTATTTTGGTTAACCAAGTTGGTCAACTATTAGTGCAACAAAGGCCTGGGGGAAGTGATTGCGCCGGGCAGTGGGAATTCCCTGGTGGTAAGTTGGAACAGGGTGAATCAGCCCGTGAAGCACTTAAGCGAGAATTACACGAAGAACTCGGTATTGTCCTGCACAGTGAAGAAATCTTAACGATCTTAGAGCATGATTATCCGCATGCGAAGGTCAGGCTGCATACGTATATATCTAAAACTTGGCAAGGAAAGCCGATTGGCTTAGAAGGGCAGACTACAATGTGGGCGGAACCCAGTGCGGTCGCTCAGTTGGATTTGTTAGAAGCGGCGGTGCCGCTGCTTACGCTGGCAGTGCAACGAATGTAGGCAAACATTATTCGCGCTGCCGGCTAGAAGCAATGGCCTTGTATTTTTGGTGTAATTTTTCCACCAATGGTTTCAAGTCTGCGATCGATGAATTGTTTTCAATAACGTCATCTGCTACGGCCAACAAGGTTACGTCTGATAGTTGCGCGTCCATTACCGATTGCGTTTTATCTGCGGTCCAACCGCTGCGTAATTGCACCCGTCGCTTTCTGATCTGCGGTTCGCAGCTAACCACTAAAATGTGATGAACCGCTTTTTGTTCGGCCGTGCCAACAAGTAACGGGATATCCAACACGCAGTAAGGGTCTTTCAGCGCGTCAGCGCGAGTGTGCATCGTAGTGAAAATGGCGGGGTGCAGAATTTGCTCTAAATGTTGGAGCTGGGCCTTATCGTTAAAGACAATATTACCTAAGGCACTACGATTTAGTGTGCGACCTGCATTATGGATTTTGTCTCCAAAGCGCTCTACAATTAGTTGATAGGGCTGTTGGCCCGGTTCGCAAAGCTCGCGCGCGATGTGGTCTGAGCTAAACGTAGGAACGCCCAGATCAGCAAATAGCTGCGTTACGCTAGATTTTCCTGAGCCGATGCCGCCAGTTACGCCAACTTTAAATATCAAACGCCAAGTCCTATCAAATTAAAGTAAGCACTTTGCAATTGTTCTCCCCACAAGAGTGCAAGTAAGAAAGCGACTGCCAAGTACGGCCCAAATGGAATTTGTACGTCCTTGCTGCGTTTGGTGATCAACATCATAGAAACGCCAATCACCACGCCGGCCCCAGCAGATAATAGTAAAATCATCGGTAAGGCTTGCCAACCCAGCCACGCACCTGCGGCAGCAAGCAATTTGAAATCACCATAACCCATGCCTTCTTTCTTGGTAAGCGCATAGTGTACTTGATACACAGCCCACAGTATTAAGTACCCAGCAACCGCGCCGATAATGGCATTTCCTGCGCTGGTAAATCCGTGCGGCGTAATGTTGAAAATCAGACCCAACCACACTAAGGGCAGGGTGATGCTGTCTGGTAATAGTTTGTGATCAATATCAATAAAACTAAGGGTGATCAAGCACCAGACTAAGATCAATACCCAAGGTAAGACCGCAGTTTGTGGAAAGCTTAGCCCAACTAGCACAGTCAGTCCGCCCGTTAGCAATTCAATTAACGGATAACGAATAGATATTTTCTGCTTGCAAGAAAAACATTTACCGCGAAGAAAAATGTAACTCACCACCGGTAAATTATGCCACCACTTGAGCGGAGTTTTACAAGAAGGGCAGTGCGAGGCTGGGAACACAATCCCGGGTGGTTGTTTGGTGGGCTCGGTTGCAGTACTTTCATCCGCTAGGTCTTGCTCACCCGCTAGCAAATCTTCGCACTGGCTAGTCCATTCATGCATCATCTTTTTGGGTAGCCTAAGGATAACCACGTTAAGGAAGCTGCCGACAAGCAAACCCAAAACCATCAAAACAATGATATACGCATTACCTAGCGCGTATATTTGCTCAACTAAGTTGTTCAAGTTAGGAGGAAACAGCTATTCTTGGTTCAGATGGTCTGGAAGCCTTAGAATACACCGCCCAAATTAAAGATAGGCAAATACATCGCCACCACTACAACCCCGATTAAGCCACCCAATATAACTACCATAATTGGCTCCACTAGGGCGCTTATACCTGCAATTGTGTTGTCGACTTCATCTTCATAAAACTCAGCTACCTTATCCAACATCGTGTCCATTTCACCGGTCTCCTCTCCGGTTCTGACCATCTGCAAAACCATGCTAGGAAATTGCTTAGTTTGCCTAAGAGAGGATTCCAGTGGCTGCCCTGTTGCAATATCATTTTGTACTTGGCTCAATGCCCGAGAAAATACTTCATTTCCAGATGCGGGCGCGACGATGCCTAGTGTTTCTACCATCGGGATGCCGGCTCTAAACATAATTGCAATGGTTCGGGTAATTCGAACTAAGACACCTTTGCGAATTAAAGGCCCGAAGGCGGGAATTTTTAGAAGTAATTTATCGACCAAGTGCCTAAACGATATGCTCTTTTTATAAGAAGATGAAAATAACAGCACAAATAAAAAGAGCCCAATTAACACAATTAGCCAGTGTTTCTGCAGCAATTCTGATACGCCGATTACTGCACTGGTTAAAGCGGGTAGCTCCGCATTATTAGATTCAAATAACTGCTGAAACTGTGGAATGATGTAAATTAGTAAGCCTGCTACAATGATCATCCCTATAATCAGTACGATTACTGGATACATAAGCGCAGACTTTATTTTTCGCCGGATTGCTTCAGCTTTTTCCATATAAGTCGCAATCCTTCCTAACATTGGGCCAAGCGTACCAGATTCTTCACCTACGTTAACTAAGCCCACAAAAAGCGAATTAAAATGCTTGGGGTGTTGGCGTAATGTTGATGTGAGGTCATCACCTTCCTCCACTTTAAGCCGCATGTGCGAAAGCAATGATTTTACTGCGCGGTTATCACTGCTTTGACCAACAACCGACAAAGCTTGCGCAATAGGTATTCCGCCCTCTACCATAGTCGCTAATTGTCGGCTAAGCACCACGATATCTCTATTCTTTACTGAGCTAGTGCCAAACAACGGTACAGACTGTTTCTTGAGGCGCTTAATCCTAATGCCATTATTTTGGATAATTTGCCTAGCGCGTTTGATGTTGTCAGCATCCACCTCGCCGCTTTCACGAACGCCATTGTGGTTTAGGCCCTGCCATTCATAAGTGGCGATTTTCTTTTTTTGGTCTGCTCTGGCCATAAGGTGATTTTATTTAACCTTTAGTAACACGTTCAATTTCCGCAATGCTGGTGATTCCAGTTGCAACCTTTTTTAAGCCTTCGTATTTAATTGAGAGCACGCCTTCGCTTCTAACTTGCCTGTTTATCTGCGCTTCGGTCGCCCTATCCATTATTAATTCACTGGTTTCATCGGAGATAGGCATTACTTCAAATATTCCAGTTCGTCCGCGATAGCCTTTTGAACAACCGCTACAACCAACGGGTTCATAGATGGTAGCGCTTTTGAGTTGCTCTTTCATAAACCCCAGATTTAAAAGGTGTTCAGCAGTGAGTTTAGTTTTTTTCTTACATGAACTACAGAGGCGACGGATTAAGCGTTGCGCAATGACCAGATTTAAGGTTGAGGCGATATTAAAAGGTGCAATCCCCATATTCAAAAGACGGGTTATTGAGCTAGGCGCATCATTAGTGTGCAATGTTGACAGCACCAAGTGACCGGTTTGTGAGGCTTTGATCGCGATTTCGGCGGTTTCTAAGTCACGTATTTCACCCACCATGAGAATATCAGGGTCTTGGCGTAAAAACGCACGTAGGGTTTTTGCAAATGTAAGCCCGGATTTTTCGTTAATACTAACCTGATTAACGCCATCTGCATAAATCTCCACAGGGTCTTCAACGGAGCTGATATTGGTAGTGGGGCTGTTTAACACTGCCAGCGCAGAATAAAGTGTGACTGTTTTACCGCTTCCTGTTGGCCCCGTTACTAATACCATACCGTGAGGCTGCGATGTCGCGTGTTTATATAACTCAAGTTGATTAGGTTCCATTCCTAAACTATCTAAGCTTAATTGTGTAGATCCTTGGTTAAGAATCCGCATCACCACTTTCTCGCCAAAGATGGTGGGCATGGTGCTAATACGGAAATCAATGGTTCTGGAACGAGAGAAATTGAGCTTTATTCGCCCATCTTGCGGCAGCCTTCTTTCAGCAATGTCCAAACGCGCCATCACTTTAATACGCGAAGCGATATTTTGCGCTAATTTGATAGGTGGGTCGCCCGCTGGGTGTAAAACGCCATCGATACGATACCGAATACGTGCGAAATGTTCATAAGGCTCGATATGCACATCCGATGCCCCTTTAGCGATGGCATCACGTAATATTTGGTTTACGTAACGAACAATCGGGTTAGTATTGTCCAGGTTAACGAGGGTCTCGCTGTCGTTATCATCCCTAATGAGGTCGATATCAATCTCATGAAGATTGACATCGTCAGTAAATTCATCCAACGCGTCAACATCAGACCCAGTCGCTAATTTGCTTATTACTAAGCGCAAGTTAGCCGGGTCGCACATGATGGCTTTAATGCGCTTTGAGCTATGAAATCGCGCCTGACTAATCGCCACTTTTGCATCGGGTCTTCCGATGGCGACGTATAGGGTGTTGCCCCGCTCGAATAAGGGTAACATTTGATATTGAGAAATAAGCTTATCACTCAATAGTAATAAGGGCAGAATGTCGCCATTGATGCTGTCTATATTAATCAGTGGAATACGTGCTTCAGCGGCTGCTAAGGTGATTAATTTATTGCGGTCTATGTCTTCATTTTTATAGGCTTGTTCGAAGCAAGACAGTCCTTCATTCTCTGCATCCTTTTGAATCACGCTAGCCAATTCAAAGTTGGCTAGTTCGTGCACCACCATTTGTTTGGCTAAACCAAATAAAGTGTTGCCCGTATTTCTTTCTGTCGATTTGTTCATGACAAGGAGGCTACCATTTTCGGTAAATTAATCAACATGCAAGTCTATCTATTAGTGGTCTTATAGTATGCGTTTTAACCAACAAGCTCAGCTTAAGTATACTAGATTAATGTCAAGCGCGAAATTTAAATAGAATGCCATAAAGAGATTTAAAGGTATATAATAGAAGATATACGGTATAAAAAGGCAGATTAATAGTATTTTCCGGCTTGCATTGTTCTTGCTTGTTTGATATATTCGCTTTCGTTCACGGAGCTAATCATTAAAACAGCACTGTGAAAACCTTAGATATTTTATTAACTTTAATTTTTGGAGAAATTCAATGAATACAGTACAAAAAAGCGTTAAAGCAGTACAGTGCGGTTTTACCTTAATCGAGTTAATGATTGTGGTGGCGATTATTGCTATTTTGGCGACTATTGCTTTCCCTGCTTATCAAGATTACGCTGTTCGGGCTCGAGTAAGCGAGGGTTTAGCTCTTGCTGCAGGTGCGAAAGTGACTATTACTGAAAACGCCGCTACGGGCACTGCACTTGACTCAGGCTTTACTCCACCGGCTTCAACTGATAACGTTGCTTCAATTTCAGTTACGCCCGCTAATGGCCAGATTGTTATTAGCTATGAAGACATTGCTGGAGGAGGAACTATAATTTTAGCACCACATTCGGATGGTAATGCGTTAGTTAACCTTGCCATTCCTGGTGGTTCAATTGATTGGGATTGTTTGACAATTGACTCAACACCGACAGTATCAGGCGTAGGCGTTGGAACAACTCTTGCGAAATTTGCTCCTTCGGTGTGTCGTTAAAAATAAGCCAAAGAGCCAAAGGGGTCAGACCCCTTTAAATATGTCCACTAAGGCGATATGCTTGTGGTATGCCAAGGAAACCCCGCTATTTTTTGCCCGACATTCCTGTTCATGTTACTCAACGAGGCTTAAATCGAAATGCGGTATTTGCTGAAGAGGAAGATCACCTCGCCTTTTTAGAAAACCTGGTTAAAGCAAAAATAGTTCATGGCTGTAAGGTCCATGCTTATGTTCTTATGACGAACCACTACCATTTGTTAGTTACGCCGCCAGATGGTAGGAGTTTAAGTGCGATGATGCAAACTATTGGCCGTCACTTTGTTCCCTATATGAATAGAAAATATGGAGGCAGTGGAACCATATGGGAGGGGTGCTTTAAAGCTAGTTTAGTGCAGAGTGAACACTACTTCTTAAATTGCATGCGCTATATTGAAATGAACCCGGTCGTTGCGCAAATGGTTGAAACCCCGGTTAATTACCGTTGGAGTAGTTATCTACATAATACGCAGGGTGAGGAACCATTTTGGCTTGATGAGCATGAAGAATATTTAAACTTGGGAAACACTTCAGCAAACCGGCAACAGATAGAAGGTTTATTGAACAAAAAGGTGGGTTATTCGAGGCGAGGCCGTCCATGGAAAAAGCACTAGTAATGCTTTGATGGACGCGCAATCGAGCAGGCCGATAGTTGGCAATTTGGTGCTTTCTTAGCGGCTAGTTTGCCAGCCTCATTGATGGTGACACCAGTGGTGATAACGTCGTCTACTATCATTATGTGGCTATATTGATTGAGGTCAGCACTGTTTGTCGCTAATTTGAAAGCCCCTTTGATGTTTTTTAAGCGTAATGCTTTGTTTAGCCCGGTTTGAGATACCGTTGGTTTGGTGCGGATTAGTGAGTGACTAAGGCAAGGGATGGATAACACTTTGGACAGTGCGTTCGCCAGTAACTGTGCTTGGTTGTAGCCACGCTGTTTGAGCCGGCGTTTATGTAATGGAATGGGGATAATTAAATCTGGCCGCTTTATGTCACCGAAATGCTTGCTTAGATGTTCGGCAAGTGATGTTGCGAAAAAGTTAGCTAGGTTCAGGTCGCCGCTATATTTGAATTGATGAACTAAACTTCTTATGCCATCGGTGTAAATATATGGTGAGATCGTAGTCTCAAATGGGGGGGAAGATGTGAGACATTGGCCGCATACTAACTTGTTTTTTTCTGTTGACTCAGTTATATCAATTGTTTCCATCGGGTCTGCGCAGATACTGCAACAGCTGGTGTTGCGCTTAAACTGTGTCTGACACTGCTCGCACACGCTATTGGTACAAAAACAATTACAAAGTGCACAGCGAGTTGGTATAGCCAATTTCAGACCCAAATTCAGCGATTTAGATAAATGTGCGATTGGTTTAAAATATTCCATATTCTTCTATTATAAAGGCGTTTTATTTCATGAGTTGCGTCCAAACGCTTTACCTCACACGGCGACGCCGCGTGAAAAGCTTGTATCCGAATAGTACAGCAGATTTTTTAAGCAACTATAGCGACGCTCAACTTATTGATCGAATAGAGGCCAATAGGCAGAAAGTAAGTAAGGCACAGGACGGCCGGGCAGCGTTAATTTTAGGTGCGCGCTCCAACTATATATACCAATCGCTTAACCGGTATTTCAATACAGTTGATCAGCTGCCGATTGATGAAGTTAACGCAACAGTAAGTGTTAATAAACCAGCAGCTTTAAGTGATAAAGACCTAGTGTTGTGCCCTCACCTTATTGATTGGTTTGACCCAAACACTTTATTGCCGAAGGTAATTGAAGGCATTGTTCCGGGCGGCGAACTATACTTCTCCTTTTATGGTGAACATACCGCCGCAAGTATAAATGCCTTGATTGGGGCTGTTGCTCACAAGGCACACTTTCAACCGTTTTACGCCCTATCTGATGTGGGTGATCACATCGCTGGCTTGGGCTTGAGTAATGTGGTCATTGATTCTGAACGATTGAATTTGGAATATGCCAGCGTAGAGAAATTACTGGGGGATGCGAGAATGATTGATGGCTCTAACTTTAATTCCAATCGCAATATGAGCCTTACACCTAAAGGTACCTACAAGCGTGTGGTGCAAGTGCTTGAAAAAGCACTAAGCGATAATGGCGTAATTAACGCCGAAATTGAATTGTGTTATGCCCGCGGGATGAAACGAGATTTGTCTAGCGTTAAAGTTGGAGTGCCAACGATAATAAATTAGGAAGTAGAAAACCCAGCATTAGGCTGGGCTTTTTACGGAAAAAAGGTATAGCGGTTTATTGCCTCTGACTAGGCACTTGAATCGGCACCCCTGAACTCATAATGGTTTCGTACACTTCGACTGCCAGATATTCATCGCTAAGCACTTTAAATTTAACCGCACGCACTTGTTTGTTACAACCTCCATAGCGGCGGTGCATGGTTCCTAGGGGCTTCTTACCACTGTTAGCGCCCCACTTGCTGCGATAGACTGGAAACCCTGTGCCGTGTCCTAAGCCCGCGCTTAAAACGTCACCGCGTACTTTATTGCCTGCATTTATTACGTGGCAATCAGCGCAGGAAAAGTTAAGTTGCCCGCGTTTAGCCCAATAAAACTGGCGGCCTTTCTCATAATAATTACGCATGGTTTCAGATGAATAATCTATGTCTACGGGCTCGCCATTAGCTTGCATTTTATAGGCAATGGTTAACCGCGCCATTTTCTGGCTGCTGCCCTTTAACCCTTCTTCACCGTTGCGGGCTAAGCAATCTCGTATATCCATTTCAATTGTATGCAAGGCTCCGTCACCATCAACATACGGATATCGATTGCCTGCTGGTTTGCCTGCAAAGCAGGCATCAAAAGTACTTCCATTGGCAAATGGCATACTCCATTCTTCAACCCCTTTTTCAGCGAGTTCTTCATAAGCAGGGAACTCCATCAAGCCTTCCCAGTTTGCTCGACGCTGAGCATATTGAGGCAAGGCATTGACACCGTTTGTATAGTCTTCAAGGCTCAAGCTTGGGAATTTATTTTTGAAATAGCTTTGAAATGCATCGATTTCTGATTTTACTTCTTCTGCCGATGACGTCGCATGGGTGCTGCCGATAAAGGCAGCTAAGCTTAGTGTGACTAGTGCGGTGAGTAACTTCTTCATGTTTTTATGCCTCTGGTTTTGCTCAAGCAGGGTTTGACTATACTCTAGATTATTTAACTGTGGCCTCGGCAGTGCCGCTGCCGTCCTTATTATCGACCCATGAAACAGAAACCGTATCACCTGTATTTAGGTTTTGTAAGTTGATCGCTACAAGTGGATTAGCTGAAGTGCCTCGGCTAAGCGAGACTTCACTCACTTGTGTGCCATTGACTTTAAATAGCATCGTAGTGATGTAGTGAGCGGGCACGACATCCCCGGTAGCTTTGTCTACACGTTGGCCTGTTTCCATCGGGTGTTTGGCTAGCACCAACACGTCATGGCCTTCGCTCTTTTGTTTGATCTTGATTTTGGTACTCATGTTAATTACCTGAATGGGTTACTTAAATTACTATCCTATTATCCATTGAGTCTAGCTTGTTTGTTGAAACTTAGCCGCCACAACCACCCGCGGTCACCTTGACTTCGGCAGCTGTTTTAATGACGTCATCGCCCATCTTCGCATAGGCTACAACATTGGAAGTTTTGCCCATTTTAATGCGCCCGCTAAGATAGCCACTTGCGCCGTCGCCAAAGGTGGCAGACATCACCAGAGGCCGTGGATTTTCTTCTACCACTATGGCAATCATCTCCACAGGGCCGCTAGTGCTTACTTTGACCGGCACAACCGCACCATTTTCTGCTACTTCTGGCACTTTGAGCGTAATGTTGGCACTGTCAGCGGCTTCGCTTGAACCGAATAAACTGCTCACCGCGCTGGCATTGTCTTCGGTGTTGAATGCTGCCTCAGGGTAGTTCGCAGCCAATACGGTTTGGGGTTGAAATAAGGCAACGCTGGACACCGCAGTGATGGTGCTAGTTGCAATGGAGCCTTTGAGAAAACTTCGACGTTTCATTTTTATCCTCGTAAGAGCGTGTTGTATATTCGTAATATATTATGGTGATCGCGATCTAGAAACTCAGCTAGATGGTCAGCAAGAAATTAACTATCTTGTCTATTTTCTCGTCCGACAATATGCCGTGCGCGCCAAAGGGTGGCATCAGCGAATTGGGGTTGTTAGTAGTCGCATCGTAAACTTGAGCGCGTAGTTTCTGTTTATCAGGGAAACGGCTGCTCATGGCAACCAGCGGTGGGCCTGTATTGCCCCCAGTGGCAAGTGATTTAGGCCAACCTTGCACCACCATATTATGGCAAGCTAAGCAGTTGCCATCTTTTCTGGTTATTGCTAGGCACCAACCCTGCACAGCTTCGCTAGGGTTTTCAACTTTGCTACATTGCTTTTCATCCGGCAAAGACTCGGCTATAGAGTGGCTTGAGAAGCTTGCGCTAGCATACAACAAAGCAGCGGTGCCAAAGAGTGAAACGATACGATTCGCGCGCATGGGCGATTCCTCCGAATGAGTTTGGTTCATTTTATTAGAGACCCTTTAAGATAGCCAGCAATACACGTCATTGGCTCGTCCAATAGTTGAAGATAGCTCCGACAATTTAACAGTAGCAACCCAAAACTCGGTCTATATGCTTACGAAGCTTATACAAAATAACAGTTAAGCGCAAATCCATGCATAATTTTACGAAGTGTATGCCAGTTCTGAAAGCTGCTTAGTTGGCCTATGTATATCGGCGTAAATAGTGTAGAAAAATTAAATGCCTAATGCGCTAGCGCGCGCACTTGCGGTGCTGATTTGCTTTTGTAAATCTTTTATTCGCGAGTGCAAGTAAGGTGATATTTTTGCGTTCGCATTTTTGACATAAGGCGCCAAGGAGGAAGTTGCTTTGGGGTAATGGCCTAAATCGTAGTAAAACTGTGCTTTGTTCAGTGCGGCATCTGGCAAATTTCCTACTGCGCCAGCAATGTCTGCCAGTAATAAACTAATTTGCGGCTGTCTAGGATGGGCGCGCATTGTCTTACGCGCTTGTTGAAAGGCATCATCTAATAAGTCTAAGCGTTTTAACGTTCGGGCCCGAGTTAGACCAACCGCTAGATTTTTGGGGTGGTTAACAATTAACTTATTAAGTAACGCCAACGCAGCGCGTTTTTTATCCGCCTTCAGCAATATTTCGGCCTGTGTTAGTTGGGCTAGATCGGTGAGCTGCGCGCTTGAATAGTGTTGGCTCAATACTTGCGCTGCCTCTTCGGTATTGCCGTCACGCATTAATGCCAATGCCAAACCATAGGCATTGTGAAAGCTTTCTGCATCTGCCGCTTTGCTTAGGGCAGCGCGAAAGCTAGATATGATCTGTTTTAATGGCTCGCCGTAAAGCGCGTTGGACCGGGCTTGCGCGGTTTTAAAGTTGAGCAAGGTATTTAACTCTACTCGATCCTCAACATATAAGTTAAGCGACTGAACGCGGGCTTTAGCTTCGGCAATGCGGTTATTAGAAAGGGGGTGAGTGCGTAAAAACTCTGGTATTTCGCTCCCTTGGATTTGGCTTTGACGCTCCAAACGACCAAAGAATATAGGCATATTGATAGGGTCGTATCCAGCACTGGCCAGTAGCTTCATGCCCGCCGCATCTGCTTCTTTTTCAAAGCCTCGGCTGTAGGCTAGTTGGTTTGAAATAACGGCTGCACGCACCGCGGCGATGGTGGCCACTCCAGCTTGCCCGCCAATAAGTAGCCCGCCAAGTATGGCAGCGGTGGAGGGCAGGCTGATTTTCTTGGCATTTTCTAACATTCGCGGAATGTGCCGTTGACTATGATGACTTATCTCGTGGGCAATAACCGAGGCAAGCTCGCCTTCTGACTGTGTGGCCGTTAGCAAACCAGTATTTATTGCAATTTGGCCGCCGGGCACCGCAAACGCGTTTATCACTGGGTTTAGCACTAAACTCACATGAACGTCCGGTAGGGGGCGACTGCTATGGCTTGCAAGCTCTGCAGTTAGGTTGTGCACATAATTTAGTAAGATGGGGTCGCCAATTAAATTTAGGCGACTACGCGCATCGGCCATTAATTTACGACCGAGGATGATTTCATCTTCGGCATTAAGCACTTGGCTGGCGCTATCATTTAATTCAGGCAAAGCTTGATCAGCAGATAAACCAGAGCAAGCAAGCAAGCTTAATAGGCCAATAAAGGAGGGTGAAAGTTGACGGAAAACAAAAAAGCTACTACCAAAGTAACTCATGCTCTACCGATTGGTGTAATTTTACTAATCATTTAAATTCTAATATACTTGTTTCAGTTGATTAAGGTCATCAAGAAGCGGTAATCCGCAGTACTTATGGCCCTAGTTATGTGGACTTAGCATAAATCAAACAGTTCCCAAAACCCACGGATAAACCCGTGTAAATTGTAACCGTCTTAGGGCTTCAGTTTATGAAGATTGTGTGAACCAACAGTGAATTAACCAGAGGAAAATCTAGATGTCAGATTTTGATCAAGAACTTGATGCGCGCGGCTTAAATTGCCCGCTACCTATATTACGTGCCAAAAAAGCTTTAAATGGCATGGCGACGGGTGAAGTACTGAAAATAATTTCAACTGACCCAGGTTCAGTTAAAGATTTTGAAGCTTTTGCTTCGCAAACTGGTAATGAATTACTCAGCAGCGATGAGCAAGAATCAGAATTTCATTTTACGATGAAAAAAGCGTGAGCTTCTTCTCAAGCTAACTAATACTTTATGACAGAACGAAAGCTGACAATCATCGCCACTAAAGGCACCTTAGACTGGGCCTATCCGCCATTTATTCTGGCCTCCACGGCCTCGGCGCTGGGTTACGAGACTGCCATATTTTTCACCTTTTATGGCCTGCAGATCCTGAAAAAGAGGCTGTCTTTAAAAGTTAGCCCACTGGGTAATCCCGGTATGCCTATGCCAATGGGCATGGATAGGTGGTTTCCTGTTTTGGGCACAGCTTTGCCGGGCATGGAGGCGATGATGACATCGATGATGAAAGCTAAAATGAAAAAAAAGGGCGTAGCATCGGTGGAAGAGTTACGCGATATATGTATAGAAGCCGACGTGCGTTTTATCGGCTGTCAAATGACCATTGATTTATTTGACATGCAACGTGCTGATTTATCTAGGATTATGGTGGTGCGGCTACTTATTTTGAAGCCGCGGGTGATTCGGATATTAGTCTATTTATTTAGGGACTCCCATAAACCTAGAAAACTCAGTTGAAACACAAAAGTCTGCGCAACTCCTTAATATGCCTAAGAAGCACTTACTTCGGTTCTTTTTTGGTCCAGCTGTTGAGAAACGCTGGCCGCTGTGTTCCAATCTCCCTTCAATTAATATGATTCTATCTAAATGAAAATACACGAGTACCAAGCTAAAGCGCGGTTACGCGAATATGGTATACCGACCCCTGACGGCGTGCCTTGCTTTAGCGTTGAAGAGGCGGTAAACGCTGGGGATACCTTGGGCGGGGATTTTTGGGTAGTAAAAGCGCAAATTCATGCTGGAGGCCGCGGTAAAGCTGGCGGTGTTAAGCTTGCGCGAGGTAAAGATGAACTGCGTCAGTATGCCACTGAAATCTTAGGTAAAACATTGGTCACGCCGCAAACTGGGCCCGAAGGCCAAGAAGTGCGCAGGTTATATATTGAATCTGGGGCCGATATCGCACAAGAACTTTACCTTGGTCTGGTGCTAGACCGCTCTCGTCGTTGCATTACGCTGATGGGTAGTTCAGAAGGCGGCACTGAAATCGAAGAAGTGGCGCAACACACACCAGAAAAAATTCATAAGGTACAGATTGATCCGTTAGATGGCTTAAGCGGCGATGACGCCGCTGAGCTAAGCAGAAATATAGGCATTCCAGAAGGCTCTGTCGAGCAAGCTACAGAGGTTTTTCTTAAATTGTATAAAGCATTCTATGAAGAAGATGCTTCGTTGATGGAGATTAATCCTTTAGTCGTGACGGGTGCTGGAGATGTCGTTGCCTTAGATGCCAAAATAAATTTTGATGACAATGCCGACTTTCGCCACCCCATTTGGGAAGATTTACGCGATACAGACGAAGAAGACCCTAACGAGATACGGGCATCAGAATACGGCTTAAATTATATAGCTCTTGATGGCAGCATCGGTTGTTTGGTCAACGGTGCTGGTTTGGCGATGGCGACAATGGACATCATCAAGCTTTATGGCAGTGAGCCGGCCAATTTTCTAGACGTGGGTGGAGGCGCAACCGCAGAGCAAGTGACGGGTGCATTTAAAATTATGCTGTCAACGCCGCAAGTAAAAGCCATTATGGTAAATATTTTTGGCGGTATTATGCGCTGCGATGTGATTGCTGAGGGCTTGGTTCAAGCGGCTACCGAAGTCGATTTAACCATTCCTCTCATTGTAAGGTTAGAAGGCACTAACGTCGAAAGAGGGCGTCAAATTCTTAACGATTCAGGAATTGAACTTACTGTCGCAACAACAATGTCAGATGCGGCGAAAAAAGCAGTAGCGGCGGTGAACTAGATCATGGCAATATTAATAGACAAAAACTCAAAAGTATTAACTCAGGGCATGACGGGTAGCACCGGTGCTTTTCACACCAAGCACAGCATTGAATATGCTTATGGCGATAAAGCTTATGTTGCGGGAGTAACCCCTGGCAAAGGTGGTCAAATGGTGGAAGATGTACCCGTGTTCAACACTGTTGCCGAAGCTAAGCAGGAAACTGCTTGCAATGTATCGGTGATATACGTGCCGCCGCCCTACGCTGCGGCTGCAATTGATGAGGCGATTGAAGCGCAAATCGAATTGGTTATTTGTATTACCGAAGGTATCCCCGTTCGCGATATGATCGCTACAAGTCACCGCTTACGTGAGAGAAAAACCATATTAGTTGGGCCTAACTGCCCGGGTGTGATCACCCCCGAAGAACTCAAGATCGGCATCATGCCAGGCTATATTCATAAGAAGGGCAAAATTGGCGTGGTGTCACGGTCAGGCACCTTAACCTATGAAGTCGTGCATCAGCTCACCGGTTTAGGTTTGGGGCAATCGACTTGTGTTGGCATCGGCGGTGACCCAGTAAATGGGCTTAAGCATCTAGATGTGGTGAAAATGTTTAATGAAGACCCTGATACCGAAGGCGTAGTTTTATGCGGTGAAATCGGTGGCAGCGATGAAGAAGAGGCTGCGGATTGGATTGCGCAAAATATGACAAAACCCGTCGTAGGGTTTATTGCAGGGGTTACGGCACCTCCCGGAAAACGCATGGGCCATGCGGGCGCAATTATTGCTGGCGGCAAAGGCACAGCAGTAGAGAAAATAAAAGTGCTGCAAAATGCGGGTGTTCATGTGACTGAAAACCCATCCAAAATTGGTGAACTAATGCAATCTGTATTGCAGACGTAGCTGTATCACGGGATGCCTGAATTAGCTCGCTGGTACAGCCCACTATCCCCTAAACAAATATTCAGCCGGCAGGGCGCGCCGGCTTATCCGTTTTATCATTCATCTGGCCAACTGTATTGGCTCGAGTCGCTGACGGACGATAAAGGCCGTTTAGCGATTACCACGCAAGCTCATGGCGAGCCTGATGTTATAACGCCAACCACCCATCAAGTGCGCACCGCAGTGCATGAATATGGCGGCAAGGCATTTTGTGTGCATCGCGATATCGTTTATTTTAATAACTATTCTGATGGTTTGTTGTACGCACAAACACTGCCTACAGCCGAAGATTTATTTAATAAAACTTCCAGCTTACCTCAGGCGCTTTGCACCGCCATTGAGCGCGGCGTAGGCTTTACGGACATCACTATGGCAAGTGATGGAAGCTGTTTACTCGCTGTGCAAGAAATTACGCAAGCACCGCAGAACTTAAATTGCATCTCTATCTTGCCGCTAACAGATGAAAAAAGCGATGCGCAAGTTTTGGTTTCGGGTGCTGATTTTTACGCTTGCCCTTGCTTATCGGTGGATGGTAAAAATCTAGCGTGGGTGCAATGGAATCACCCGAATATGCCTTGGGACAGCAGCGAGGCTTATATTGCTGATTTGATTATCTCTGATGGCAGTTATGCGGCAAAGAATATTGCTTTGGTGGATGGAGGTGAGGGCATTTCCATTTGTCAGTTGGACTTTTTACACGACGCTTCGTTGGTCTATGCCAAAGATGCTGACGGCGAACAAGCTGCGCCGGGCAACTTCTGGAATCTCCATCATTGGCGCCGAGGGAAATCTATGGCGCTTACAAGCGATTTTGCTGAATATGGTGAAGCCCATTGGGTATTTGGACAAAAACGCTGGCAACAGATGGAAGACGATTCACTGCTCGCTATTCGAACGCTCAATGGCCATGATCAGTTAGTCAAGGTAATGCTAAAAAGTGACGAAGTTCAGGTGTTAGGCGATCACTTTGCGCGGCTCAGTCAATTATGGGTTTCTCCTAATGCCAAGAAAATATGTGCAATTGCGCAGTATGCTCAGCGTGACAGTGAGATTGTTGAAGTCGCTGCGATCAATGAATACGGGGTATCCACGCTAGTAGCACTGCCCGCGCTACTGAGAGAGGACCAGGTCTCAAAGCCCATAGTACAAACTTATCAAACTAGAGATAGACAACATGCCTATGCGCATTATTATGCGTCGCACAATTTGGATACTAAATATTCAGAAGACGAACCTGTACCCGCTATAGTGATGGTGCACGGTGGGCCGACTTCAAAGTCAGATCAAAGTTTGTCTTTACTGGTGCAATATTTTACCAGTTCTGGGTTTGCGGTCATTGACGTAAATCATCGAGGTAGCACGGGATTAGGGAGGGTGTATCGACAGCATTTACTTGGCCGGTGGGGTGAGGTTGATGCAAGTGACATTGCCGATGCGGTGCAACATTTCGTCGCTAGTGGTGAGGTAGATGCCAACAAAGTTTGCATACGCGGCGGCAGTGCGGGAGGCTATGCGGTGCTCAGAGCTTTAACCCAATACCCATCTTTATTCTGCGCAGGGGCTTGTTACTATGGAATTGGAAATTTAATTACACTGTGTGAGATTACGCATAAATTTGAATCTCATTACACCGATAAATTGGTGGGGGAAGTCTTCAACAGTAAAACAGCCTATTTACCTGATAGCCGTTATATAACTAGATCCCCTATCTTTGAGATGGAGAAGGTTCAAAGCCCAATCATTTTATTTCAAGGTTTAGATGACAAGGTAGTGCCGCCAGCGGTTTCGCGGGAAGTAGTAAAAGTGCTTGAGAGAGGTAACATCGAACATGAATATATTGAATATGTTGGTGAAGGGCATGGCTTTCGACAAGCCGCAACGCGTATTGATGCTTTAGAAAAAGAGATGCAATTTTATCAAAGAGTGCTCGAACGGTCGGTATGATGGGTCTCAAAGTAACGCAAGATAAAGTCATCGCGCTAGCTGGACTAAGCCAAGCCGCTGCATTAGTAACGCAAATTGCTGAAGAATCTAAAATCGATGAGCTTGCCCTAACTGCTTCAGTACGCAGTGTTTTGAATATTGATGTGACTGATGTAACGGAGATTTTTGGCGGCACCGCTGATTTGAGACTGGGATTGACAAGATTAAGTGAACTACTAGGTGGCTTATCGGGGCTGCGCGCCCAGTCGCAAATTCGTTATATGATGTCAATGGATCAGTTGGCTTCTCGATTGAGTAGCGCGGCGCATACGCAAGCCTTGGTGGCGCAAGGTGTGCAAGAGTTAAACATAACCCACGGTGAGACGCTTGCTATGAACCAAGACGGCGAGCTTGATCCGTGGGAAGTGCGGGACCTCTACGAACGGCTTGGCTTGTTGTATCAGAAATCTTTAAGTCAATTGCCGCCGCGTATTATTGTTAAAGGCGCGAAGGGTAAGCTGTCTTCGGTGGACAATGTGGCTAAATTAAGAAGCGCCTTGTTTGCTGGGGTGCGAGCAGCCTATTTATGGCACCAACTGGGCGGGCGGCGTTGGCATTTATTATTTATGCGTAAAGCTTATGCTGAATGTGCAAAGACGATACTGTTGTGATGGTTTGGGTGAGGTGGCAAAAACGGTTCAATTGTGTTTGCTAGCACGATACAATTGGCTTATCTAAATAGCTAGTTGATACCGTGCCAGGAAATACCTTAGGTCAAAGCTTTACCGTTACGACTTTTGGCGAAAGCCACGGAGTAGCGTTGGGCGCAATCGTCGATGGTTGTCCGCCTGGGATTGGATTGACTGAAGCGGATTTGCAAGGTGATTTAAATCGCCGTAAGCCTGGACAATCTAAATACACTACGCAGCGCAAAGAAGCCGACGAAGTAGAAATTTTATCTGGCGTGTTCGAGGGCAAAACTACGGGTACGCCGATTGGCCTGTTAATACGCAATCAAGACCAGCGCCCCAAAGATTATTCAAATATTAAGGATCAGTTTCGTCCAGGCCATGCTGATTTCACATACCAAGCGAAATATGGGGTGCGTGATTATCGCGGTGGGGGGCGTTCTTCGGCGCGTGAAACGGCCATGCGGGTGGCTGCGGGAGCGATTGCCAAGAAATATCTTTTTGAACAATATCAAATGCGGGTTCGTGCCTATTTATACAAAATGGGGAGCATCGAGATACCCTTAAAAAACTGGGGTGAGGTGGAAGCGAACCCATTTTTCTGCGGCGATGGCGAGATGGTGGAGAAGCTTGAAGCCGAAATTAAGCGATTGCGTAGGGACGGTAATTCGGTGGGAGCGGGCCTTGAAGTCCACGCAAGCAATATGCCGGTGGGGCTAGGCGAGCCAGTATTCGATCGATTGGATGCCGATATTGCTCATGCGCTGATGAGTATTAATGCAGCAAAGGGTGTTGAAGTTGGCTCTGGTTTTAACAGTATTGAGCAAACCGGTGTTGAACACCGTGACCTTATTAGCAAAGCAGGTTTTGCATCAAATAACGCTGGAGGTGTTTTAGGAGGCATTTCTAGCGGCCAAGATTTAGTAGCTCGGGTGGCATTTAAGCCGACATCAAGTATTACCACACCTGGACAGTCAATCGATGTCCACGGTGACGAAGTTCAAGTTGTGACCAAAGGCCGACATGATCCTTGCGTAGGGATTCGCGCGGTGCCAATAGTTGAAGCGATGACAGCATTGGTAATTATGGATCATGTGCTGCGTCAACGGGGCCAGAACGGCTAGGGCCTTTGGCGTTTAAATCCTAGGGTAGTGTATTCAAGTGCGTTTAGTACGGCCTCTATTGAATCTTTAGCATCACCGAACAGCATTTGGCTGTTGTCTTTATAGAATAACGGATTGTCTACCCCGGCATAGCCTGTAGCCATAGAACGCTTCGATATAATAACGTTTTGTGCTTTCCATACTTCTAAAACTGGCATCCCTGCAATCGGGCTGTTAGGTTCATCTAAAGCAGCAGGGTTAACGATGTCGTTTGCACCAATAACCAATACTAAGTTGGTCTGCGCCAGATCATCGTTGATTTCGTCCATTTCCATCACAATATCATAGGGCACTTTCGCTTCAGCTAGTAGTACGTTCATGTGTCCAGGCATTCGTCCCGCTACAGGGTGAATTGCAAAGTGCACATTGCAGCCCCGAGCTTGGAGTTTTTTGGTCAAGTTTGAGACCGCGTGCTGAGCTTGAGCAACTGCCATTCCGTACCCCGGCACAATGACCACAGTTTTTGCTTGCTCGAACAGCAGTGCGAGTTCTGTAGGTGAAATAGACTGAGCGTCGCCTTGGTCGGCATGAATCGTAGCGCCAATGTGGTTAGTAGTGGAGCCAAAGCCACCCATAATGACGCTGAGAAACTGACGATTCATAGCTTTACACATGATGTAACTTAAAATTGCGCCACTGGACCCTACTAGGGCTCCGGTAACGATCAGCAAGTCGTTACCTAACATGAACCCAGTTGCGGCCGCGGCCCAACCTGAATAGCTGTTTAACATCGAAATTACAACGGGCATGTCCGCCCCGCCGATAGCTAACACTAAATGCGCCCCAAGAGCGAAAGCTATGCACGTGGCAACTAATAGTGCTGACAAGCTGTAAGGTATGCCAATGAAACTTAAGCCAAGAACTATACAGATTAGTAAGCCGCCGCCATTGATCCAGTGTCTTCCAGGCAATGTAAGTGCCGCGCCGCTTAGCTTACCAGAGAGCTTACCAAAGGCGATTAGGGAACCGCTAAAGGTGATAGCACCGATCAAAACACCAATGTAGGTTTCGATTTGGTGAATAGTGTGCGCGCTGCCAGATAAACTAGTTTGACCCAGCGCACTTGAAAAACCTATCAGCACCGCAGCTAAGCCTACAAAAGAGTGCAATAACGCAACTAACTCGGGCATTTGGGTCATTTCAACCCGTTTTGCCAGCCTTAAGCCAACGGTGCCCCCAACGAGCACCAGTAATAAAATAGTGCCATACGATTGAACGCTAGAATAAAGTAAGGTGGCAATAAGGGCAATGGCCATCCCTAAAACACCGTAACGATTGCCACGTTGTGCAGTTTGTTGATGACTTAAGCCACCAAGGCTTAAAATAAATAAAATTGCAGCGATGATATAAGCTGCGGTGATTGCACCACTAAGCATAAATAACTATTTTTGGAACATTCTTAGCATGCGTCGTGTTACCAAAAATCCGCCTGCGATGTTAATTGAAGCTAATACAATGGCTGTGCTGGCAAGCCATACGGCCAAGTTGGAAGGTGAGTTAATCTGCAATAGTGCACCTAAAACTATGATACCGCTAATCGCGTTGGTAACGCTCATTAGAGGTGTATGCAATGCGGGCGTTACGTTCCATACTGTTTGCCAACCTACAAAGCAGGCGAGCACGAAAACGATAAAGTGCGCCATGAAATCCGCTGGTGCGTAAGCCCCAGCTACAAGTAATAGCATGCCAGCCAGCCAGCTTCCCGACAACGTCCAATATTTTTGTTTCTTTGCGGTTGGAATAGCGTTGGCAATAATGCTGTCCTGATCTAGTTCAGCTTTCTTGAGGGCTGCCGACACTTTAATTGGCGGTGGTGGCCACATTACTTCACCCTGGTTGATAACAGTTAGCCCACGAATCATTTCGTCGTCCATATCTAATTGAACCTGACCATCTTTGTTGGGCGTGATCGAATCCAATAAGTTGACCACGTTTGTGGCGTAAAGTTGGCTAGCTTGCCCGGCCATACGGCTTGCTAAATCGGTGTATCCCAATACAGCAACGCCGTTGACTATGGTCTTTTTGCCCGCCACGGTATAGGCGCAATTACCTCCTTGTTCTGCCGCCATATCAACGATCACGCTGCCAGCAGGCATCGAATTGACCATGTCTTGAGTAATTAAAATTGGCGCTTTTTTGCCGGGGATCAGAGCCGTAGTAATAATAATATCAACCTCCATCGCTTGTTCGGCGAATAAGGTCATCTCGGCTTCAATAAAAGCGTCACTCATGGTTTGAGCGTAGCCATCACTACTTGAGCTACCTTCGTCGAAGTCTAGCATCAAGAATGTTGCGTTCAAGCTTTCAACCTGCTCTTTAACTTCTAGGCGAGTATCAAATGCCCTTACCACAGCTCCCATATTGCTGGCTGCACCGATTGCCGCGAGGCCAGCGACACCTGCACCAATTACCAGAACTATTGCAGGCGGTATTTTACCTGCCGCAGTCATTTGACCGCCGAGGAAACGACCGATCTCATGGCTAGCTTCGATCACTGCACGATAACCCGCAACGTTTGCCATTGAAGACAAAACGTCAAGTTTTTGGGCACGCGAGATTCTAGGAACGCAGTCCATTGCCAATACAGTCGCATTGGCTTTTGCGAACTGTTGAACTTGGTCAGGGTTTTGTGCAGGCCAGAATAGGCCAATTATAGTTTTATTTTGATATTGCGCCGCAGCGCTATCGTGTGTTTTGAGCTCTCGAACACAAAGAATTATTTCGCTACTTTCGATCAGTTTACTTTTACCGGAAATGATTCTGGCCCCCACATTTACATATTCTTGATCTCTAAAGCCCGATAGCTTGCCTGCACCTTTTTCTATGTATACCGTGAACCCTAGGGAAATGATGCGTCCAACGGCTTCAGGTGTGCTCGCAACCCTTGTTTCACTTTTAATACTCTCTTTAAGAACGCCAACTATCATGGATGCAATCTATCTGATTCTATATTGACCCTGCAATTCTAGATCAGCGGTTCACTTATCGACAATCAAATTTTTAACGTTCTTCATAAATAAATTTTATGATAAAATAAATATATATAAATAATATTTATATATATTTACAAAGCCAATGCTTCGAATCTTTTTGGGGAAAAGCTTATTGGTGACGTAAACCGCGCTTGGCTATTTCACGCCTAGATTTTAGTTAATAGCATTTCCTTAAGGATTTGCAGATAGACTAGGGTTAGTTGTTCTAGGTCTGCCGTAGAAATTTTTTCATCTATTTGATGGATAGTTTTATTCACTGGGCCCAATTCGATTACTTCCGCGCCAGTTGGTGAGATAAACCTGCCATCCGAGGTTCCACCTGAAGTAGACATTTTAGTCTCTCGGCCTGTAATTTCTGTAATTGCGGCTTCTGTTGCTTGAATTAACTTTGCATATTGCGTCTGAAACGGCTGCCCAGATAAGCTCCAATTTAGCTCGGCCTGTACTTTATGTTTGGTCACGACAGCCTCAATGCGCTCCCTAATTTCAGTATCAGTGATTTCAGGAGAAAAACGCAGGTTGAAATTCATTTCGGCGATTCCCGGAATTACATTGCTGGCGCCAGTACCGGCGTTAATGTTAGAAAACTGTAATGAGGTTGGCGGGAACTGATCGTTGCCTTGGTCCCATTCGATATTACGAATATTTTCTAGGAGTGGCAAAGCTAAATGAATTGCATTGCTCGCCATATGTGGGTAAGCAATGTGGCCCTGTTCGCCAATCACCTTCATCACGCAGTTAATTGAGCCGCGCCTGCCCACCTTGATGGTATCGCCTAGCTGCGTTGAAGAGGTCGGCTCCCCAACAATACAATAATCGATTTTTTCACCGCGCCCTATTAGCGCATCAATTACGGCTTTGGTGCCGTGCACCGCGGGGCCTTCTTCATCGCTGGTGATTAAAAAGCCAATTTTGCCGTGATGATCCGGGTGGCTTGCAACAAACTCTTCCGTCGCAATAATCATTGCGGCAATGCTGCCTTTCATGTCAGCGGCACCTCGTCCGTGTAAGTAGCCATTGTCGACGTGCGCACTAAAAGGAGAATTTTGCCATTGAGATTCTGGGCCTGTCGGTACTACATCGGTATGCCCAGCAAATACAAATAGGGGTCCAGTTTCACCGCGTACTGACCAAAGGTTGCCAACGTCTTCAAAGGCCATGTGCTCGTTGCGAAAGCCAAATTTCGCTAGGCGCTGTGCCAACAACTGTTGACAGCCTTCATCTTTTGGCGTGACCGAAGGTCGAGAAATAAGGTCGGCAGCCAGTTCAATCGTAGGTGAAATCGACATCTTGATTATTTGGTTCAGATCAATGGGCAATGCTACAATGAGTGTATGTTGATCACAACCAGACACTCAGGTTAATCCTAGATAAATCAGTTAAAACACGAAAGCCCATGCAAGCTCTTGATGCACCTAGCAAAATCAAAAAAAACCTTATCACCAATAAGGTGACCGCGACTTTTTTGATTTCACTATGCACTTCAATTGCTTACATGTCTTTTCCGCGTTTAACTGATTTATCTAGGTTAATTGGTACTTAGAGCGAATATTGGCTGCTAAACATGATTTAGGTATTGGTTGGTTCCAGAGTGGCTTAGGGCACCGGTTACTGCAGTCGGAAACGGACTTATTCCCCAACTTGGTGCCGCAAAACTACTATAAGCAAGCAGTGTGCCTGAATAATACGACCATTGACGTGGCGGCGCAAATCAACATCGGAAATCTAACTCGAGTAGGCGAAGCCAGCGGTGAGCACTGCGACGTAATTGCTTTGCCAGAGAGCTTGCCTTTTGCCGAAAGTAGCATAGATCTTATGTTCCTTATGCATACGTTAGATTATTGCGAAAATCCGGTTACGGCCTTGCGGGAAGTGGGCCAAGTGTTAAATGCCGAAGGTATTTTGGTACTAACTGGCTTTAACCCGATGAGTTTATATGGGCTATCGCAAAAGCTCAGCATCAGAAAATCAGCGCCTTATTCTGCTCGATTTACCTCCACCAAAGTGGCGCAGGATTGGCTGGCTTTATTGGGGTTTACTTTGTTAGCTGCGTCAATGTTGGAATATAGGCCGCCAATCGCGAACAAAAAAATTAGAGCCAAGTTAGGCTTTTTAGACCAGATGGGTGATCGTTGGTGGCCCGTTGCTGGAGGGGTTTATGTACTGGTGGCTAAAAAGCAGATTTATAGCAAAATTAATGTTAAACGCCAACGCAGTCTAAGGCGCGATTGGCTTAAAATACTCAACCCAATTCCAGCAGATATTAAGAAGAATTAATGGCTCAAGTTGTAATTTATACCGACGGTGCATGTCGTGGAAATCCGGGTATCGGCGGCTGGGGCGCCTTATTGTCTTATGGTGAGGAAGTTCGCGAGATCAAAGGCGCTATGTTTGATACCACTAATAATCAAATGGAATTGATGGCTGCGATTGAATCACTCATTGCACTTAAGCGTAGATGTGAAGTTGATCTGTATACAGACTCGGTTTACGTTAAAGATGGCATTACCAAATGGATTGGGAACTGGCGTGACCGAGGTTGGAAGACTGCTGCAAAAAAGCCAGTAAAAAATGTTGAACTATGGAAACAACTGGATAGCTTAAACGCGAAGCATCAGGTTACTTGGCATTGGGTAAAGGGGCATGCTGGGGTTCCCGGAAATGAGCGTGCGGATACACTAGCCAACGAAGCCATTGACGAGTTAAATCTGAATGAGCGTGGCTAATGACCGATCACGATAAACAACGTTATTTAGTTTTAGATACCGAAACAACCGGCTTGGAACCTAAACGGGGACACAAAATAATTGAAATTGGTTGCGTCGAATTAGTTGAGCGCAGAATAACTGGCCAGACATTCCAAAAGTATATTAATCCACAGCGTGAAATTGACGAAGGCGCGGCGAATGTGCATGGTTATACCTTGGGTGATTTACAAGACAAGCCAATTTTTGCCGAGGTAGTGGACGAGTTCCTAAGCCATATAAAGGGGGCGACGCTGATCATTCACAACGCCGCTTTTGACGTGGGTTTTCTAGACCATGAATTGAGCCAACTAGAAGGTAACTACGGCGTTATAAACGATTACTGCCAAGTGATCGATACGCTTGCAATTGCTCGAAAAATGCACCCAGGGCAACGTAATAGCTTAGATGCGCTGTGTCAGCACTATGGCGTTGAAAATGGCCATCGGACTTTGCATGGTGCCTTGTTAGATTCGGAAATTCTAGCAGATGTTTACTTAATGATGACAGGTGGGCAACTTAATCTGTTGGGTGATGGCAACCAAACTGCTGGTGATGAGCACAAAGATCAGATACACCGGATTGACACAAACCGAGCCCCGCTTAAAGTGGTTAAACCTACAGAGGAAGAATTGGCCGAGCATACTAAGTGGCTCGAATTACTCAGTGAGGAGACTGAGAAAAATATACGCTGGTAAAGTCGTTACTAGGTCAAATCTGGGTAACATCAAACCCCAGCTTATGGGATAATTTGAGCTACGCCAAGTTTGGCATCAAACAACACACTAACGAGATAAGCACGATGGATGATAAGCGCGCAAAAGCTTTAGAAGCTGCACTAAGCCAAATAGAACGCCAGTTTGGCACGGGGTCAGTTATGCGTTTGGGTGATGAAGGCGCAAGGCAAGAAATTGATGCCATCTCCACTGGGTCGATTGGCCTGGATATCGCTTTGGGTTTAGGGGGTTTACCTAAAGGGCGCGTTGCTGAAATTTACGGCCCCGAATCGTCAGGAAAAACCACACTTACTTTGTCTTGTATTGCGCAATGCCAAAAAAATGGCGGAACCGCCGCTTTTGTAGATGCTGAACACGCGCTTGATCCGGCGTACGCAGAAAAGTTAGGGGTTAATTTAGACGACTTACTGGTATCACAACCCGATACTGGCGAGCAAGCTTTGGAAATCACTGATATGTTGGTGCGCTCTGGTGCGGTCGATATTTTGGTTATAGATTCGGTGGCTGCACTAACGCCCAGAGCAGAAATTGAAGGCGATATGGGTGATTCGCATATGGGCTTGCAAGCGCGATTAATGTCGCAGGCACTGCGTAAATTAACCGGTAATATTAAACGCTCGAATACCTTGGTTATTTTTATTAACCAGATTCGCATGAAAATTGGCGTGATGTTCGGTAGCCCAGAAACCACTACGGGCGGTAATGCGCTGAAGTTTTATTCTTCAGTTCGCTTGGATATTCGCCGTATTGGTGCGCTTAAAAAAGGCGATGAAATCATAGGCAACCATACCCGTGTTAAGGTGGTTAAAAATAAAGTCGCGCCACCTTTTAAACAAGCCGAGTTCGATATCTTATATGACGAAGGCATTTCCAAAGAAGGCGAATTGCTGGACATTGGTGTAGAAGAGAAATTCGTCTACAAAGCTGGTGCTTGGTATAGCTATGGGTCCGAACGTATTGGTCAGGGCCGTGACAACAGCCGTGTCTATTTGAAAGAGCATCCAGAAGTTGCAGCAGAGCTTGAGCTAAAAATTCGCCAAGCGAAAGGCCTAATTGATGGCGAGGCTGTTGCAGTTGAGGAGCCCGCCGCACAAGCCGAAGAGACTGCAGAGGCGTAGTTCTACGCCGCATATCGTTTGCCTGAGTCCCAAGAATATCGTCGCTTATGGGCTAAGGCTATCCAAGTGTTAGCGCACCGTGAGCATAGCGTTAGTGAATTAGCTACAAAATTATATACTTACTCGGACCAAACTGAGGTGGTTAACGATCTAGTCTCTAATTTAGTGCAAGATGACTACATTAGTGACAAACGGTTTTGTGAAATGTTATGCCGATCACGCTTTAACAAAGGGATAGGGCCAATTAGATTGAGACACGAGTTAAACCAGCACGAAATAGATTCGAATCTGATTGAAACTTATCTTGCCCAATACGAAGATAAGTGGGTTGATCGACTGATCGAGATTCGCAACCGAAAGTATGGTGATGAAAAGCCAGCAGATTACAAAGAATGGTCGCGCCAAGCCCGATTTTTGCAGCAACGCGGCTTTAGCTTAGAACACATTCGGCTTGCGCTTGAACGTTAGACATTAAGAAAATGAAAATCGCAGATATACGTCAAACCTTTATCGATTACTTTGCCGATCGAGGTCATCAGGAAGTGGCTAGCAGCCCGCTAATTCCTGGCAATGACTCTACTTTATTGTTCACCAACGCGGGTATGGTGCAATTTAAGGAGACATTTTTGGGCTCTGAAAAACGCGAATATGATCGCGCAGTCACTTCGCAACGCTGCGTGCGTGCGGGGGGTAAGCACAACGACTTAGAAAATGTCGGATATACCGCTAGACACCATACCTTCTTTGAGATGTTGGGCAACTTTAGCTTCGGCGATTATTTTAAAGAAGAAGCGATTGGATATGCGTGGCAATTATTGACCGAAGTTTATGGTTTGCCCGCAGAAAAGTTGTGGGTAACTGTTTTTGATGAAGACCAAGAAGCGGAGCGAATTTGGATAGACAAAATTGGCTTAGATCCAGATCGCTTATCCAGAATCGGCGCTAAGGATAATTTCTGGTCGATGGGTGATACTGGCCCTTGCGGACCATGCACTGAGATATTTTATGACCATGGTGAAGACGTGCCGGGAGGCCCTCCCGGCACGCCTGAGGAAGATAGTGATCGCTATGTAGAAATCTGGAATCTGGTGTTTATGCAGTACAACCGCGACAGTGAGGGCAATTTAAACCCACTGCCGAAGCCCTCTGTTGATACTGGAATGGGCTTGGAGCGCATGGCTGCAGTGTTACAAGGTGTGCATAGCAATTATGAAATAGATTTATTTGAGAATTTGATTGCCGATGCGGCGAGGGTGCTAGGCGTTGAGCCGAGTAAAGAAAATAAATCCTTGCGGGTTATTGCCGACCATATTCGGGCTTGCTCATTTTTGATTATCGACGGTGTAACGCCTTCAAATGAAGGCCGAGGTTATGTATTAAGAAGAATTGTTCGCAGGGCGATCCGCCACGGTTATCAGCAGGGTATGCGTAAGGTGTTTATGCATTTATTGGTGCCTTGCCTCGCCGAACAAATGGGAGAAGCTTACCCCGAGTTAAAACAGCAGCAAAGAATAATTGAGCAAATACTCGAAAAAGAAAATGGTAAATTTATTGAAACCTTGGATCAAGGAATCAAAATTCTGGATGATGAATTTTCGCGCTTAGATGGTAAGGAATTGTCAGGTGATGTGGTGTTTAAACTCTATGATACCTTCGGCTTTCCCTATGATTTGACTGAGGACTATGCGCGTGAGCAGGGCTATTCGTTAGATAAAACGCGATTTGATTCCGCCATGCAATCGCAGCGAGAGCGGGCAAGGTCAGCGCAAAAATTCACTATGGATACCCAGATTCAAGTTGATGTGCCCAGCACACTATTTGTTGGTTATGATGAGTTGACTAGCTCAGAAACGGTTTTGGTTTTGTTAAAAGAGGGAAAAAAGGTCGAACAACTTGTAGCTGGCGAAGAAGGGGTGATCGTGCTTGCGAAAACGCCTTTTTATGCAGAAAGCGGCGGGCAAGTGGGCGATTTAGGCGCAATCTCGAGCGGCAATGGCGTTTTTGATGTAACCGATACTCAGTACCTAGCCAATAAAGTCATTGGGCATTTCGGTCAAATATCATCAGGAGCTGTAAGTGTGGGTGAAGACGTATCGGCAGCTGTTAAACATTCTAGTCGCCGGCGAAGCGAGGTCAATCACTCTGCTACACATTTATTGCACCAAGCTCTAAAAGATGTTTTAGGAGAACATGTACAGCAAAAAGGCTCGCTAGTGAGTGCTGATCGGCTGCGCTTTGATTTTTCACATTTTGAACCGGTATCGAATGAGCAAATTCAGGAAATAGAGCGCCTTGTCAATGCGCAGATAAGCGTGAATAACCCTGTGTCGACCAGCCATATGGATATTGATGCGGCAAAAGCTAAAGGGGCCGCTGCCTTATTCGGCGAAAAGTATGACCAAGAAGTGCGTGCTGTACAGATGGGGGAGTATTCCTTAGAGCTATGTGGCGGTACGCACGTAAGCAGAACCGGTGATATCGGCTTATTTTTGATTGAGTCTGAAACAGGCATCGCTGCAGGTGTTCGCCGTGTTGAGGTGTTAACGGGCGAGTTAGCTTTAGAACAGGTGCAGCAACAGTATGACCAAATACGAGAATTCAAAGAAATTTTAAAAACGGGCTCGGATGACTTGGCAAATAAATTGCAGGGTTTACTAACTGCGAACAAAGATCTAGATAAAAAACTTAAGGTAGCCCAATCAAAATTAGCGATGTCTGGTAATACGGGGGAAGTGGACAACATTAGTGAAATTAACGGTGTTAAAGTCATGGTAATTCGCCAAGATGATGTGGACGTAAAAACGCTGCGCAGCACAGTTGATGCCGCGCGCTCGCAGTTAGGTGATGGCATTGTAATAGTAAGTGGCGTGTTCCAAGGTAAGGTGAGTGTGATGGTGCGTGTAGCCGAACCGTTGACACAAAACTACCCGGCAGGTGAGTTGATTAAACCAGCGATGGCCCTCATTGAAGGGCGTGGCGGCGGCAAGCCGGATATGGCGCAAGGGGGCGGTTCTAATGCTGCGCAATTGTCAGCGGCGCTAAATGCAATTAAAAAGGCCATCAGCGATGTTTAAATGCCACAATTGGGGCATTATTTAACCTTTACATTGCCTTATTAACGCGCTTTAATCCGCGCCCGAATTTATTTACTTTTCTTTAGTCCATTGGCCCTTTTTGTCGAAAAATATGGAGGCACCTCCATCGGGAGTGTCGAGCGCATCAATGCGGTAGCCAAAAGAGTAGCTGCACAAAATCGTGCTGGCGATCAAATGGTAGTTGTGGTCTCGGCGATGAGCGGAGAGACCAATCGCTTGTTAGGTTTAGCCAACCATATTAACGATCACCCTCCTGCGCGTGAATTAGACGTTTTGCTGTCAACTGGCGAGCAAGTAACCATCGCTTTATTGTGCATGGCGTTCAATCAAATTGGCCTGTCTGCGCGTTCGTACACAGGCTCACAAGTTAAAATTTTAACTGATAATGTGCACGGCAAAGCCCGAATCGTAGAGATTGACGCTTCGCCGATTAAAGCAGATTTAGACGCGGGCAGAGTGGTGGTGGTAGCGGGCTTTCAGGGCGTGGATGCTGAAAATAATATCACCACACTAGGCAGAGGTGGGTCGGATACCACTGCGGTGGCTTTGGCTGCGGCTATTAAGGCCGATGAGTGTAAAATATATACCGATGTGGATGGTGTTTATACGGCAGACCCGCGTGTTGTTAAAGACGCTAAACGTTTAAATAAAGTAACGTTTGAAGAGATGCTAGAGTTAGCAAGCTTAGGCGCCAAGGTGCTGCAGATACGTTCTGTTGAATTTGCTAGTAAATATAATGTGCCACTACGTGTGCTGTCTTCATTTGAAGAAGGCCCCGGCACTCTGATTACCAATGAGGAAAATATTGTGGAACAACCACTTATTTCAAGTATTACTTCCAGTAAAGATGAAGCCAAGGTAACCATTCGCGGCGTGCCTGATAAGCCGGGCATTGCGCATCAAATTCTGGAGGTGATTTCTGGTGCGCATATCAATGTAGACATGATTGTTCAGAATATCAGCGACGAGGGTTTAACCGATTTTACCTTTACCGTGGGCGGGGCGGATATGAATCGATGCATTAAGTTATTGAATCCTGTAGTTGAAGTTTTGGGCGCGGCTGAAGTAATTGCGGACGATGACGTTGCTAAGATTTCGGTGGTCGGTATTGGAATGCGTTCACACGAAGGCATAGCAACAAGAATGTTTAAAGCGTTGTCCGAAAAAGGCATCAATATTCAAATGATTTCAACCTCAGAAATTAAAATATCTGTGACGGTGAAAAAACAGTTTACGGAGCTGGCGGTGCAAACTCTCCATGGTGCGTTTGAACTCGACAAATAACGATATTCAGGCAATTTAATTGGCCTAAAGGAGTGTTAGAAGTAATATAGAACTGTCCGGATTGTTGAACAGCGTGCAAAAATGAACAGTTTCGTGGGTGATCAGCGTACAAAACTGAACACCTTTATTGTTAACTGTCTCGGAGCCATTAATCCGAGGAAACTGTCAGGTGATTTGTATGCCTATATGTACCGGCAATTTTCAGGGTAGTTGCACATTTTCCTACGCAGCCAATAATACTTCTTTTTGTGGGTTCAGCGCAACCGCACCACAAGGCCGCCAATTTCGGGTTTGGCCAGACCACCGATTAGGTTTTGCTGCTTTAGCTTCCTGATAAACAACTTCTCGTTTTGCTAATAGGGCACTATCTTCACCGCGATAACGCTGGCCAGGTGTAACGTAGCGTATAGCACTGTGACGATGTTCTTCGTTATACCATTGCATAAACTTACCCACCCATTGGCGGGCGGCCTCTAAGCTATCGAAGCCTTGAGAAGGCCACGCAGGGCAATACTTTACCGTTCTAAACATGGATTCAATATAAGCGTTGTCATTGCTTACTCTTGGCCTTGAGTAAGAGGGCTTTATTCCTAATGCTTCTAACTTCGCTCTCATTGTGAACGATTTCATTGGGCTGCCATTATCACTGTGTAAGACGGGCATGCCATCGCAGCTGGCCACTTTTAGAGCCGCCTGAGACATCAACTGCGCACCTAATTCACCGCTTTCAACAGGATGTACTTCCCAGTGAACGCCATAGCGACTGTAAAGGTCTTCTACCATGTACAGGTAATAATGCTTGCCAATAGTACGCGTCGCCAAATAGGTGATATCCCACATCCACACAGCATTAGGTTTTAGCGCTATATGAGTATCGGGTGTTCGGGACTGCTTTTGTTTGGCGCGGCCGCGGTGCTTCAATTGCCCATGCGCCTTGAGAACTCGATAAAAGCTAGACTCGCTGGCCACATAAATACCTTTGTCAGCCAACTGCGGTACTATTTGCGACGGCGGCAAATGATTGTATGCCGATTCATTACATATCGATAAAATGTGTTGCTGCTCTTGCTCGCTTAGTTTATTGCCAGGTACTGGCTTTTCTACCAAAGGACGTTGATCACTGCGGATACTATCTTCTCCTTTTGGCTTCCAACGTCTAAGCGTAGACTCGGCAAGGCCAACCAACTCACAAGCACTTGAACGCTTTGAACCTGCGTCTACTGCTTCATTAACATCATTGATTACTTTAATGCGCGTCTGAGTCGTAATCATACTTCCTCGTCCTCCCAAAGCGCCTGAAACTTTTTTTGTAATACTAATAATGCGGCCGTTTCAGCCAAGGCTTTATCTTTGCGGCGCAGCTGGGTTTCTAGCTTCTTCTTGTCTTTTTTTAACGCACGTATTTCATCGCGCGCAACTTTAGGGCTAATGAGAGCCTCATCAACACCATTAATACAAGCTTCTCGCCATTGCGTTATTTGAGTAGGGTATAGGCCTTTCTCTCGGCAATACGCAGATAATTCTTGTTCATTCATCGCAGCAGTTTCAAGAACTACGGTGAACTTAGTTTGGCAATCCCACTGATTAGATGAATCACTATTAGGCATTAAAACTCCTGATCGTCTGGCTTTATTTCGCCAATCATACAAGGTTTGAACACTGATTCCTTCTTCTCTAGATATTTCTGCGAAGGACTGACTATTTGATGATAATAATTTAGATAAAACAGCTTCTCTTCGTTCTACGCTATATTTCGGCATGAGTATTTCTCCGCCGCCCCTTGTGAATTAAAATGTGTGCAACTACCCTGACGTCTGGGGGTACCAAGATACGACGTTTGTGTTTAGTAGAAGGTCGCAAAGTAAGCGAGGTGTCGCGTGAATTCAATTTATCACGCACCACTATTTATAAATATTTAAACAACGCGCCAAGCGAACCTGAATATCAGCGGTCGGTGCCAATAGTCTGTCCGAAGCTGGATAAGTTCAAACCTCAGTTGATCAATTTGCTTGAAGTGGACGCAGCTCGCTCAGTGCGAGAAAGACGTAATGCAGTTCAACTGTATGAAGAGATTGAGTTGCAAGGGTATCGAGGGGCTTATGACAGCGTTCAACGGTTTGTCAAAGCGTGGAAGGATCACTCGCGGTCATGTATTAAACAAGCATTTGTGCCATTGGTTTTTGCACCAGGTGAAGCCTGTCAGTTTGATTGGTCACATGAACAAGTCATTCTGGGTGGGTTTGGTGTCAAGATCAAACTAGCCCACTTTCGTTTATGTCATTCGCGTAAATCATATCTTAGGGCCTATCCCAGAGAAACACAGGAGAGGGTGTTTGATGCACATATTCGGGCGTTTGATTTCTTTGAGGGCTTACCTCAGAAGATGATATACGATCACCCTAAGACCATAGTCAGTGCATTGTTTAAGGGTAAGCGGCGTGAGTTTAATCGCCGCTTTCTAAGCCGGATGAATCATTATCTGATTGAACCGATTGCCTGTACACCGGCAGCGGGTTGGGAGAAAGGCCAGGTTGAACGTCAGGTCGGTGTTATGCGCCAAAGGCTGTTTGTTCCACGGGTGCGCTTTGCTGATTTAGATGAATTAAACCAATGGCTGGAGCAACGTTGTGCTCGACTTGGTGAACGCCCACACCCGACTGACAAATCAAGACTAATTGATGAAGTGTTTGCCGAGGAGCAGCCGAGCTTACGTCCCGCGATGGTAGCCTTTGATGGATATTATGAGCGTTTGGCGCGTGTGCATAAAACCGGTGTGGTGCACTACGACCGCAATCAATACTCCGTACCCTGTCGGTATGTTGACCAAGCTGTTTCTGTTAGAGCCTATGCAGATAGGATTAAAGTCGTGGTTGACGATGTGGAAGTGACTTCACATGCTCGCTGTTTCGGTCGTCATCAAATGATCTTTGATCCTTGGCATTATCTGCCCGTACTGGAGATTAAACCTGGCGCATTACGCAATGGCGCACCGTTTGTTGATTGGGATTTACCCAAGGCACTGCTAACACTCAAAAAACAGTACCTCAAACGTGATGGCGGTGACCGAGAGTTTGTACCATTGTTACTATTGATTCACCAGCATGGCTTGGAAACAGTCACGGTGGCCTGTGAGCGGGCATTAGATGCCAATACGACTCAGCTATCAGTCATTACCAATTTGGTGCATCGGTTAACGGAACCTGATTCGGCCCAAGTGATGACAATTACCAATGCGCCTGTATTAGCTGTCCCCTCGGCAGCGAACGTGACCCGCTATGACCCGCTGTGCGCGGAGGTGAGCCATGCTTGAACTTGTTGATGATCTTAAAGCCCTTAAACTACACGGTATGGCACCATGCTTACCTGAGTTGATAGATTCGCCTCGTTCTAAAGTAACGTTGCAATCTGGGTTAATTAAATTGATGGATGCCGAGCGAACGGACCGAGAAGTGAGGCGGCTTAACTACCCAATGAAGGTGGCTAAATTCCCTCATCACCGTGATTTACAGCAATTTGACTTTACCCAGAGCGAAGTTGAACCCGCGCTCATCGAGGATTTGTCTCAGGCTGACTATATGACAGAGCCCATAACCTCATCTTTGTCGGTGGCACTGGAACAGGCAAAACCCATTTAGCTACGGCCTTAGGCATTAAAGCCATTCATTCAGGTCATCGGGTTCGGTTTTACAATGTGGTGGACCTGGTTAATCTGCTGATCAAAGAACAGCAGGATGAGAAGCAGGGGCGGCTAGCACGAATTATGCAACCGTTAGATGCGGTGATATTCGATGAGCTGGGATATTTACCCTTCCCAGCATCGGGTGGCGCACTATTATTCCGCCTGATCAGCAAGCTATACGAGAAAACCTCCATCGTGTTTACCACCAAGCTTAATTTCAGTGAATGGGTGCAGGTATTTGGCGACGAGAAAATGACCACGGCTTTGCTCGACAGAGTGACTCATCATTGCTCAATTATTGAAACGGGTAACGACTCATATCGATTCAAGCAGTCTAGTGCTAAAGCAAAGCTCAAGACTGTCACTAAAAAATAACATCGCAAGAAAGCAGGATTGATTCATCAACTCAAGTTTCGCTACGCTTCACTTGAGTTGATGATAAAGAAATATTATTGTGAGAGCGCGTAGTACCGGGCGCATATTTAAAGTTTATTAGTTTGGGTACTTAACCGAGCTTAGGAGTCGATGTTGGCAATTATATTAATCTATAGCTTAATTTCATTTGAAAACATATTGAGCTCGTACTTTTGTACATGTATTGCAAGTCGATTAGTTCAAATAGTTAACTTACCTTCCATTACGCAAGTTGCGACTCCACCTACATTAACTTGCACCACCTGCGCATTTTTCAACAGAATTTCCGATTTGACTACACTTGGTCTGCCCATCGCGTAACCTTGTTCTGCGTAAATAGTTTTAGTTCCATTTTCGGGCATATCAATTACTTTGTAGGTGTGTAGGTAGCAGGCTAATGCTCTATTGGTGGTGCCAGTTGCGGCTGCTTCGTTTGTGCCCACCGCCGGCGCGAACTCTCGGCAGTGTACGGTGTGTTTATTGTTTTCGGTATCTAAGCAGTAAACCATTACTGTATCGATGGTATTTATTCTGCAGAACTCAGACAAGGCTATGAAGTTGGGTGCTAAACTGTCAACAGCCTCGAGTGTGGTGAATGGAATAATAAGGTGGTTAAAGTCGGTACTTGTGGTGGCCATCGGGAGTTCAGATAATATCTGCTCACTTGCAACCCCCAGAATTTTCGCCACTTCACTAAGTTGTCCCATGAAGTGCTTGAAGGATGCGGCTTGTAGTGCAAGCATCGCTTCAGGTTGGCCGCTGCTAGAATGATTTATGGTTAGATTTGTTTGACTTGCAGGTGTTCTTATAATCAGTGATTTAGATGTTAGCTCGTCTAAGCTAATATGGCCGCGCTCAACTAACAAACATGCTAAGGCAATCGTCCCATGTCCACACATTGGGTATTCAGTTTGTGTGGAAAAAAAACGAATGTCTACGGTGGTTCCGTCAAAACCAGTGATGAACCCAGTTGCAGGGGCGCCAAACTCCTTAGCAATTTGCTGCATTTGATCTGCGTTAAGGTCTTGTGCGTCAGCCACTAGTGCAGCTATGCTCCCGCCGTAAGGGTTCGCAGAAAAGGCGTCGTAAACAGCGTAATCAAGCTTAGTCATAAAGGCATCTGGTTACTGCTTTTTGTGCCAAGGGGCGATGATCTCAAGTTGCCTCGAAAGCTGTAATAACAGTGCTTCAGAACCCAGTGGGCCGCCTAGCTGTACGCCGATAGGTAATTTGGTTGAGCTTTTGGCAAGCGGCACTGATGCAGCTGGGGCACCAGTTGCATTAAACAGCGGTGTAAAGGGAATTTCATTCAACATTCGTTCTAGGTAAGCAAACCAATCGTGCGATTGCATACTTAATTCACCTAGCAACAAGGGTGGGTTGGCGAGGGTTGGAGTCAATACGATATCATAATGCGTGAAAAATTGATCTAAATCTCGCGCCGCAGACTGCGTAGTTTGTAGTGCTTTTACATAGTCGCTTGCGGTAAATCGTTTTGCAGATTGCGCGCAGGCGTAGGTGACGGGTTCAACCAGAGTTGCAATATTTTCAGCTGGCTGGTTCGCCTTAATAATTTGTATTGATCTTGCAATGTTCGCGCTAAAAATTACGTCGAATGCCTCTCGGAGAGCCTGTCCATCAATCGATGGCTTAGCGTATTCCAAATGGTGGCCCAATTGCTCACACAATGAAGCAGCGAGCTTAACTCCATTTTGACATTCAGCATGCACAAGTTCGCCCGCAAAACCTTTGTCGTAGAAAGCAATTTTGAGTGAGGGAAGGGGTTTTTCCATTGCCTGTAAAAAGGGCTCTTGCTGTCGCGGTGCAGCGTAGATATCTCCCAGCATGGGGCCAGAGGCAATATCAAGCAACAATGCGGAATCGCGGATGCTATGAGTAATAGCATGACCAGTGCTAAACCCAGCCAATCCCTCGGCTTGATCATTGCCCAGTGGTACGCGGCCCCTAGACGGCTTTAAGCCGAATAAGCCACAATTGCTAGCCGGAATACGAATTGAGCCTCCGCTATCGGTTGCGTGGGCAATGGGTACCATGTTTGCCGCTACCGCACAGGCCGAACCCCCACTTGAGCCGCCCGCACTGTAGCGTATATCTAAAGGGTTTTTTGTGGCGCCAAATAAAGCAGGGTCGGTACAAACATTAAGCCCGAATTCCGGCGTATTGGTTTTACCGAGAATGATTAAACCTGCTTGGCGTAAGCGTTTGACCAACTCGCTATCATGCTCAGGCATAAAGTTTTGAAAGGCTCGGCTGCCGTGCGTTGCAGGTAAATTTGCGACCAGCATATTTAGGTCTTTTACTAGATAGGGTACACCAGCTAACGAACCTAATTGTGGCCCTGATTTGGCCTGCACAAGCGCAGCTTCAAAATCATTAGCAATCACTGCATTGAGTGATGGGTCGAGTTGTTCTATACGATTGATAGCATCTGTTACCACTTCTACGGTGGATATTTGCTTACTTTTGATTAATGATGCGAGACCGATTGCATCATAATTTTGTAGTTCAGATAATGGCATGGTTCACCTTTACTATTAAGATTAACTATACCAAGAAGTTTGAGCTTTTATCACCTGTTACCCGCTACTCCAGAATATGGTGGGATATATCTATTAGCTTAGATTTAAAAAATAGGCTGGCGTAACCACTCGTAACTTAGATTTTTGAGTAATTATTAAAAGGGAGGTTTATCCGTATTGAGCAATTAACTCGCTTCCTTTTTCTTCTTAGCAGCCCTCAACGCGGCGGCTAACGCTTGTTCGCTCCACTCTACCAAGATATCTCCATCATCCTAGAAAAATCAGTTGAACCTCCACTAACGGATGTATTATCGTTGCAATCAATTGAATTAAAAGGAGAAACACCATGGTCGCCAAAGATAAATCCTTTCACCCAGAGGGTGCGCTAAAACCGGAGGTTTCAAACGCTGTTTCCACCTTATTATCGACTGAAACGTTCGATGGAAAAATTCACGTTGAATGGGATCCGTCAGCGGCAGTAACGCCCATAGGACCGTTGCCTTTTTTCATTCAATATTTAAAACTTGGTGGTCTGTTTAAGCCATGGGTGAGCAGTTGCCCATTGGAATATCGAAACAATAACGCACCTGAGAAGATCAATGTGTTGGGCTCATTTTTGTTGTCTGTTCTCTCGGGTCACAATCGCTACGCACACATGGCCAGCTTAATGGGCGATCGTATCAACACCAAAATGCTTGGAATGACCAAAGCGGTTAGCGACGATTCGGCGCGCCGTGCGCTGAAGAAGATGGATGAGGAACAAGGTATAGCCTGGCTACAAACTCATTTGCAGCGTTGCTACGAGCCCTTGCTCACACAGCCATGGATATTGGATTGTGACGTAACGGTTAAACCGCTATACGGTCATCAAGAAGGTGCCAAGGTTGGCTATAATCCACACAAACCTGGCCGGCCCTCGCACACGTATCACACCTATATGATTGCCAATCTTCGTCTTGTATTGGATGTTGAGGTCAAGTCTGGCACTGAGGTAGCTGCTAGTCATTCTTCGCCGGGTCTATGGGAGCTGTTGGATCGATTGCCACGTTCATCTTGGCCGCACTTTATTCGAGGCGATTGTGACTGGGGTACCCAGGATGTGATGAGCGCTGCAGAACAAAGAGGCGTCAATTACTTGTGGAAGTCTAAGTACGTTAAGCAACTGATACAGCAGCAGCATAGCGTGTCGGGCTGGGATTATGTTATCGATGGCTGGGAAGCCAAAGAAAGTTGTTTGAAGTTGGCTGCGTGGAACGATCATCGGCGCGTGGTAATCGTTCGTCGTCGTTTAGCAAAGGACGCGCTGCTGGTATTGGAAGAGAAAAGTCAAGGCCAACAGAGCTTTGGTTTTTTGCAAGAAGCGGATGATATTCGCGCGTTTGAATACGCTGTTCTGGTCACCTCATTAGACGATGAGGTGATTAGCATCGTCCAACATTATCGAGATCGAGCCGACTGCGAAAACAATTTTGATGAAATCAAGAACCATTGGGGTTGGGGCGGGTTTACTACCGCCGATATCAAGCCCTGTCGCTTTATAGCGCGGATCATTGCCTTGATTTATAACGGGTGGAATATATTCACTAGGCTGGCTAACCCAGACAAACATATGGAAGCGATTACTAGTCGACCGCTATTACTGAGTTCGGTGGGGCGCGTTACTGAATCGGGGCGGAAAAAGACTATGACGATTACTAGCACGCACGCCAAGGCCGACTTAATTCGCGACACGTTTGACCAAATACAACACGTCTTTAATTCATTGAAGGCGATTGCGCCGCAGTTGAGCGTGGCGCAAGTTTGGTGCCGCATTCTAAGCGAGGCGATGAAGAAATATCTTGGTGGAACGATTCTTCAACCGCCAGATGACCGCTGTTTACTTGGCTAAAGTGTCTCGGAGGCAGTAGCGACGATGGAAGGGTTGTTTATGTTGGCCTCATTGGAGAGGCTTTAACTGCGTTTTTTAGGATCAACAACCCAATTGGTTTCAGTATACAGCTCAGGAATGCAAGGCTGCCCGTGAATCAGCAATCCTGCTGGATCAAAGTTCATTCGGTAAACACCTGATTCAAGGGCGGGATGCCTGTCAATTTCTCCAATGGCTGTGTGCTGGAAACATTGACGTTTCTGTCGGAAAGATTGTGTACACCCACATGCTGAACACTCGTGGCGGTATAGAGACTGACATCACCGTCAATCGGCTGGCAGAAGACCGCTTTTTGATCATCTCGTCAGCAACGGTGCATTCACGCGACAAAGCGTGGATTGAAAAGCACCTGGTTGCCGACAAATTTGTGACGCTGACAGATGTAACGTCTGCCTATGCAGTGTTATCGCTGCAGGGGCCGAAATCTCGTGAAATATTGCAGTGTGTCAGTAATGCGGACTATAGTAATGAAAGGTTTCCTTTTGCGACCTCACAGGAAATCGATATTGGCTATGCGCGGGTTATTGCCAATCGTCTGACGTATGTGGGTGAGTTGGGGTGGGAGATGCATATACCCAGCGAGTTTGCCCAGCATGTTTTCGATGTTTTATGGCAGGCGGGTGAGGCGTTTGATCTTAAGCCTGCTGGATACCATGCGCTTGAACATCTTCGTTCAGAGCGCGCATATCGAGAATATGAACTTGACCTAACTCCCGCAGACACTCCACTGGAGGCTGGACTTGCCTTTACGGTCAACATGGATAAACCCGGCGGGTTTATGGGGCATGACGCATTGGCGAAACAAATTGCAGATGGGCCTCTAAAGAAACGCCTCGTGATGTTCAAATTGATCAGTCCAGACCCAGTCCTCTTCCGCGAAGAACCGATAAGAATGGATGGTAATATTGTCGGTTATGTTAGTTCGGGGGCGTATGGGTTTACGGTGGGTGCCTCTGTGGCTATGGGGTATGTTAGCCATCCGGGCGGTATTACCAGAGATATGATTTCGAATGCTAAATGGGAAATTGAACTTGCATGCGAGAGATTTGAAGCAGAAGCGTCGCTTCGTGCCTTCTACGATCCTGCTGGTAATCGAGTAAAAGGGTAGGAGTGATGCTGTATTCGCCAAAGTGGTTAGTAGGTTTGATGTGGTAGAAAAGGTTGGTGATGTAGGCCCCGGTCAGGTTAAAGGACCTGGTGATGTTCCTCTAGAAGCTGTTGTTATAGAAAGGTCGAAGTCACCTCTGACTAATTTCCCTAGGCCTTATAGCTCGGTTAATTGATTTATCTGAAGTTTAATGTGGTTATTCGGTAGTAGATCGTTGGATATTTGCTGTCGCCATTATTTCTTGCGCTGCTGTTATCTTTCATTGGATTCACTCCCGGAGTACCCGGCGACAAATAGACCTCACGTTTCCTTTTGGTCGTTGCAATACCGCTCATTTTCATTCCATCGATACCAATGGTGTCTGGACATCATAGTGGGTTCCCTTGAGCACCGATATCCTCCGGTCAAAGTGGAAGAAATTCCTATTGCAAAATTTGTTGTTGTGCTTGGCGGGGCGATTGCCTACCGATTTTACCGAGGTCTGAATTTGGACTTACAGATAGTTCTGATCGAACCTCGCATATATTCAGCTTGTACAGGAGGGGGAAGCATCAATATTTTTATTTCTGCGGGAAATATTATCAAGGAAGGCTTTGATCACTCTGAAGCATTTTATATAGCGAAATTATTGAAAGACTTAGCAGATTACACAGCACTTGGTATGGAATTTTTCTAGCAAAGCAGCGCTCGACAGCGCATAACGGATATTGAGACCAACAATCGCTGTTTCCATACAAAAAGGATAAAAAGGGCAGACCATAATTAATCTGTTTTACCTCTTGGTCGCCCTGCTAAACCTCGCGTAACTCGTCTGCCCAACGCCTGTCTAATCGATTTTAGCGCGAACAAAACCTGTATATATTTCGTGGCCACAACCGCAAAGTTCGTGATCGCTAGAAAATCAAATCAGATAACTTTATCAATGTAACCTGAGCTTAGTTCCACTCAGTTGGTCTAGAAGGTATTATCCTAGCTTAATCATAGCAGGGCAATAATTATGCCAAACAATAAGCAGCAAGCGGACAATATCACCATGTCCGAAGGTGGACTCTATTCTCTTTCCACCAAAGGAGCTAAAGATGTGATAGATACCGCTACGCCAAGGGTAATTGCTGCTTTAGAGTCACTGCCCAGTATCGGAGAACGGTTTACTATTGCTGACTTGGGTTGCGCCGATGCGGGCACTTCTTTAGACATGATTCGTAGTGTTTTAAAACACGTTAACAAGATAAACAATAACACCCAGAGCACCGTTGTTTATGCTGACCAACCGGCGAATGATTTCAACGCTTTAGTCAGCATCGTTCATGGTAGAACACAGTTCAACAGCTGGGTGGGTGAAATTCAGAATGCCTACCCGTTGGTATCAGGGTCTTCATTTTATTTACAGGCGGCGCCAGACAACTTTTTAGATATGGCATTTTCAGCTACTGCAATGCATTGGCTTTCGTCAAAGCCTTGCAATATTAGTAATCATGTACACATGGTCGGCGCCTGCGGAGAAGAATATCAAGCTTACGCTGAGCAAGGACGCGCTGACTGGGAAAATATCTTATTGCACCGTGCTAGGGAACTCAAATCCGGCGGGAAAATGGTGTTAGTTAACTTTTGTCGCAGCGAGCAAGGTTATTATTTAGGGCATACTGGCGGCATCAATATGTTTGATACATTCAACCAAATATGGCTTCAATTTCAAGCAGATGGGCGCATCTCCTCTGAAGAATATAACGCCATGACACTGCCACAATATTACAATACAGTCGAAGAGTTCTCTGCACCGCTGCTGGACACTTCAAGTGCCTGTTATCAAGAAGGTTTGCGCTTAGAGTCAATTGAAACCGCTACTGTGCCCTGCCCTTTTGCAGTTGAATTTGAACAACATCGAGACCGAAAACAATTCGCTGATGGCTTAATTCCAACAATAAGAAGTTGGAACCAAAGTATTTTTACAGCAGGCTTATCCGCCGAGCGCGCCGAACAGGAAAAGACTCAATTGATTGAAGAATATTACGGAACTTACCACCAAATGGTTTTGGACGACCCAACTGGTCACGGCATGGATTACGTTCATGCCTACATGACAATAGTTAAGGTCTAAGAAAAACTTAAGTGTGATTCCCCCCCTTTAGACTGTTAGACTGGTTACCATCCCATAATCATCCGATTAGATCTCACACCAATCTAAGTGCCCTCCTGCTAAAAAGAAAACCCGTCCTAAGCAATTGGTGTTGAACTAAACTGTTTTCGCGCTGTATAAGCTACTCAATAAAGCATCTTCGAGCAAAACATGAGCACTACACTTAGACTATTAGTATTTTCAGTTTTACTAAGCACTTCATTAAGCACTTTCGCGGGAAACGAATGGACCAACAAACAGTATAAAATAAGCGGAAGCTGGGACATAGTGCAAACTGACGCTGGCCAGTTCTTTGTCCTTGGAGACAACTTTAAAACCAAGTCTGGCCCTGATTTAAAACTATTTCTAATTAAAAATTCAATCGCTAGTGTTGCCAATAAGGAAGCTTTGCATGAGGAGGGTACATTGATTGCGGCCTTAGACAAAACCGAAGGCGCGCAACGTTATCTAATCCCTGATAATATCAACTTGGCGGAATACAAATCCCTTGCTATTCACTGCCAACAGTATTCTGTTGTTTGGGGAGGAATAGATCTACCTTAAATAAGCTGTAGAAGTTCGGACTCGATCTGACAGTTACCCGAATATTAGTGACTGTCTGTCAGGTTAAGTCTAATTCAAAACCTGTCTCTTCGCTGCCAACCTGTATCGTAAGCAAGTACTATAAGAAGTGGGTTGCCGGTCTGTTAACTTATAAAACTTGTTACTGAACTTCTCTGACCCCAGTATTAGCCCTATCGCTGGGGCTTGGGCAATGCCTCTCTGGACGAGAAATCGATCTCGCCTATATTTTAGCTACTGGTTGGCCAACAAGTTCATCAAGGTTTTAGCATGATTAGCCGCTTCAACGCCGCGCTCGGTCAAGTAGCCACCGTCAACTTGATCGGTCAAACCTTTTTCATACAAGCGTTGCGCTGCCGCGACCACTTCCTCTGGTGCTTGGCTTGCGTGCACCTTAATACCATTTAACGTGCTATCCACGCTAAAACGCGTTAACAGTTCTATTTCTTCCCAAGTTTCTAGTGACGCCATATTGTTATTTTACGCTCGCTATTTAGTTGTCTTGACGCAATAAGATTAACAGCAAACCTGCTAACGTAAAACAGCTACTAGACAGTTTGGGTAATATAATCCTCGATAGCCCTCTAGCTACTGTAATGGCACAATACTCAAAAATCTAAAGACACAAAAAATGCAGATCACCGAAATCCACGTTTACAGTGTCGACCTCCCTGTGAAAAATGGCCCGTACACTTCATCGAATGAAGAGATATATGCACTTGATTCAACGATTGTAGAGCTGGTAACTAATACTGGATTAAAGGGTTATGGAGAATGTTGCCCCATTGGCCCTACTTATGCGCCTGAACACGCGCTGGGCGCGCGTGCGGCGCTCGCGCAGCTGTCGCCGCAACTTATTGGCGAGAACCCACTTAACCTATTCGCCGTTCATCGCAGCATGAACCGGCATCTAAATGGGCATAATTACGCTAAGGCCGCCATCGACATCGCGCTTTGGGATCTAGCGGGCAAGCAATACAACACCCGAATTTGCGACCTGATTGGCGGTGCACAAGTTGAGTCCGTACCCAGTTATTTCACCACTGGCACCGTGCCCCCAGACGAAGCCGCTAGAATTGCGATTGAAAAACGTAATGAGGGCTTCAAGCGTTTACAGATTAAGGTTGGCGGCAGGCCCATTGAAGTCGATATTGAAACCATACGTAAAGTTTGGGAAGCCGTGGGCAGCAACATGCGATTATCTGCAGATGCGAATCGTGACTGGTGTACCCGTGATGCAATATTCGCCTCTAACGCTCTGCAAGGGGTACCTGTGGTGTTCGAACAACCTTGCGATACCATAGAAGAAACTCGCATCATTCGCAAACAAGTACAACACCCTATTTACTTAGACGAAAGCACCACCAGCATAGCAAGCGTGACTTCAGCTATCGGTACGGGCCTGTGCGATGGTTTCGGCTTTAAGCTAACTCGGTTGGGCGGAATCAGTGGGCTTAAAGTTGCGCGAGATATTTGTAAAGCCAGCAATATTCCTCACACTTGCGACGATGCGTGGGGCGGTGACATTCTGGCGGCGGCCTGTTTACATGTTGGGGCGACGGTTGATACCCACCTTAACGAGGGTGTGTGGATTGCGCAGCCCTATATCGATGGCCATTATGATGAAGAAAATGGCATTACTATTGATAGTGGTAACATCCGATTGCCAACAGGGCCTGGTTTAGGCGTAACACCAAACCTAGAAAAATTCGGAACACCCATAGCAAGCTATACATAAAAAGCATATAGGTAGCAACGAAAGCTAAAACTTTTGGGCTGACAAGCTTACAATTCGCCTGCAATTGTACAGCTGTTATAGCTTAGAGATAACATCTAGCTAACGGCCGATACGCTGTTATGAAATGAGACTAAATTAAAGTTAACGTAGCCCCGATAAGTGAAGAAACTGTCAGCACTTTAACAACAGACCAGTGAAAGCGAAAAGCTAGAATTGCGCACATCAGAGTTAAAATTACCACGCGCCAATCCACGGAAGTCCATTCGGGTTGCCATAAATTTAATAAACCAAGTTGTTTTAACTCAACCTCCCGAAATAACACATGTAAAGCGAACCATACCGACAAATTTAAAATCACCCCAACGACTGCCGCTGAGATTGCCTCTAGCGCGCCACGCAGTTTTGGTTGATCTCCAATCCAATCGATGTAGGGTGCGCCTGCAAATATCCACAGAAAACAAGGCACAAACGTCACCCACAAAGTTACCGCAGCACCGGCCAGGCCTAAGCCGATTCCGCCTTCTCTAAAGGCCGCCAAAAAGCCTACAAACTCCGTAACTAAAATCAGCGGGCCGGGCGTGGTTTCCGCCAAACCCAAGCCATCCATCATCTCGCCAGCACTTAGCCAGCCCCAATGATTAACCACGTCTTGGCCCATGTAAGCCAATACCGCGTAAGCCCCGCCAAAGGTAACCACCGCCAGCTTTGAAAAAAACGTGCCTATTTCAGCCAATATTTGGCTATCAAATAACACATCCAAAACCAGCAAAGGTACCCACCAGATGCAAAGCATCACAACCACTGTAACCAATAATCTGGATATCCCTTGCGGTCGCGCAACAGCACCAAGTGGCGAATTATTTGGCCGCTTAGCACCAAAAAATCCGAAGATGGCCGCTGCCAAAACAATGAGCGGATAAGGCACATTAAAGAAGAAGATACCAATAAATGCCAACAGCGCAATGACTTTAGGGGTAACGCCTTTAATCGCCCGTTTTGAAATACGCAGCAAAGCTTCTACAACCACAATCAACACCGCCGCCTTAACGCCTAGAAATAAAGCCTGAATTATCGGCACATTACCAAAATAGGCGTAGATAATGGCTAACGATAAAATCACGCAAGCCCCGGGTAACACGAAAAGTAAACCTGCTATTAAGCCACCTAAAACCCCGTGTTGACGCCAACCTGCATAGGTCGCAATCTGCATTGCCTCAGGGCCTGGTAGTAACATGCAAAAACTAAGTGCGTTCAAATATTCTTTTTCAGACATCCAGCGCATCTGGTCCACAATCAGTTTATGCATAAGCGCGATTTGCGCAGCGGGGCCACCAAAAGACAGCAAGCCTATCTTCCACCAAAGCTTTGTTGCCTGACCAAGGCTAGGTTTGACTGCCTCGCCTTGAGAGTCGGTTGTTGCATTTTCCATAGGCTTATCCTTTTTTTGATTTACTTACGTGCATCGGCCAATCATGGCGTTCGTTAGTGGCGTCTCGGCACCATCGGTACAAAGCGTCGTACAAAGGCAATGAAGCTTGTAGCTGTTGTAGATCATCTTTATACATTCGCGAAAAACCTAAGGAGGCCGCTAACAAGCCCGCTGCTTGAGGGGCTAAGTCATGCTTGTCGGTATCTGCACCCCGTACAATATGAGCAAGATGGCGCAGGGGTTCAGAATCTAAGCTAAATTCCTCCAGCATCGTGTCAAAGGTGCAGTCTTCTCCTCGATGTGTGTAGAAAACTCCTTCCACATCAAATGGCGCAGCACCGAATTTCTCCGCCACATTAAGCACTTGTGAAGGCTCAACATACATAAACAATGCATTGGGGTCGATAAATCGTTTTATTAGCCATGGGCAAGCTATACGGTCAATCTTGGGCCTATGTCGTGTCACCCAAACCGTACGTCCAGTTTCATTTCGATTGTTCAATCCTCGTAACGAGACTAACAGCTGCCCCGCTTCTTCCCACGCCACACTGCCGCCTTCTAATACTTCAGCCTGAACGCCCGCTTCTCTGAGTATTGCCGCAGCACCTTGGCTGATTTTCTTTCCCTTGTAGCAAATCACCACCACGTGTTTACCTTGTAATTGGTGAGCTAATTCGTCCACTTTCGAGAATACGTAACGAAAAGCCCCAGGGATAATTCTTGGGTCTAAATCAAAATCTTCATCAATACGTAAATCCAGCAACACGGGCGCTGCGGGTGTACCAATTAATCGTGAAAGCTGGGTCGGGGTAATACTGGCTGGTGATGGCATTGCGCATCCTCCTAAATAAGTTAAATAAGGAAATATTGGATGCGAATCTTCGGCTGACGCCTCACGGGGTGCTCGCGACCCCATGGCGATAATCTAGCTAATTTGAAACGATTTGTCTAGCGGCATCAATTTCTTTATTCGCTCAGACGTAAGCCACATCTTGGTTGGATGTCTTTATAAGCAAGCCACAGTGACTGTTAAAACTAATTGGACAATGTTCTGGCACCGAGTTATTTTGTGGGGCACCGTGTGCCAAGGGAAGTCTCAAATAGTGAATGCCTAATTCCAGATGGGTGACTGATGCGGATAGTTTTATTATCCAGCACAAACGGTAGAAAATACCGGATGCGATGTTTGTTGATAAGTGGTCAAGCAATGAGAATTAGGCTGCAGCAGCGGCAGATTTATCGCTGTCCAATTGACTTCGGCTGGTTAATAGGCGACCCCTTGTTTGACGTAATTTAACCTGTGTTGTTTGGTTATTACTCGACAGCTGAGTAACAACGCTCCTCCACAATATGATTAGTCACATTAGAGAACCATCTCTGTGCCCATATATTTTTATTTTTCCAACAAAATCCATTTTATCTTAATCTCCGCGAGAAACCCCGTACTTCTAGTGCGGGGAGGTAAGCGGAGCGGTTAGCTAGGAGTATTCTGGTCAGTCTATTCCAATACAGGAATGATACCGAGAAGTTGATTGTCATTTCTGTTCAAAGATGTTTTTAAAGAGTTTAGTTTTTTCCTCATTGAGTTGTTTTGCCGCCTCATTATCAGTCATCTGATAAACGATATCGTCAAGCATTGTAAACGAGATGTGAGTTTTAAGATATGACTGTGCATTGGTCAACGATTTGAGTTTTTCATAAGGCGTCATCATGTTTCGATATGGATAGGTTTTGACTTGTTTTCCTTTGTTGTTAGTGCTGACCTGTGGGAAGAAACAAGGTCGGTGATAATTCAAATAAGGGTTAAGAAAGTCGGTGGCAAATTGATTAATATCAGGCGCATATTTTTGCGGGATATGCATGAAGCCAAGATGCTTGCGCACGATGGCCCCATTGTTGCACTCAACTAAGGCATTGTCGTTACGGTGTCTAGCCCTGGATTTGGTCAACTCGATTAATAGCTTATTCAACAATCGCACCACCGATTGGTTAATGTATTCACTGCCATTATCGGCATGAAAGCCTTTAATCACAAAGGGGAATTGCTCTAGCATTTGAGTGAGAATAGGCATCAAGAATGGCTCTGATATTTTCTGTGTAGAAGACACGACTTCAAACGGGGTGATCTCATCAACGGCGTTGATATGATAGACCCCTTTAACCTTGTCCTTATCGCCCTGATGCACTGTATCTACACGGCTATAGCCAGGTTGACCTTCTGGCTGTGGCTTACGTCTTTGGCCGATAGAAGAAGGCTTGGAATGTGTCTTTTCAAAGTGACGGCGATTGTTCTGGTAGGGTTTAGACCGGCGTAAATTGTATAGATGAGAAACCGAGATACGTGCCAGGTTGGCATACTCAGTTTGCTCATAGACAACCAAGGCGCGCTCACAGAGTTTCTTAGTGGCATGGCCTGATAACGTACCGTGGAGTTCATCCATCTCTGCTAGAAGCTTAATGTCTTGATTGCTATAGCGTCTAGCAAAGCCCCTTGTGGCACGATGTCGCCACTGGATTCTACCGTGCTTGAGATAGCTGGCAGCCAGGCGTTTCACTTGCACATAAGAGTAACCGCTGATGCGTGTGATATAACGCAGCACAAGACCCTTATCGGCTCGACCCGGTTTGCTGTATTTGAAACGCATTAAGGTGCGTTTGATGAAATCATAGCGATTGCGTTTACCGTCGATTGCCAGATCGATTTCATCAGTGCCTTGTAGCAACAAGCGTGCCTTATCAAGGGTATCTATATGGTGGTCATTCATAATGGTATTCATTCACCATCATGAACAGAAATTAGATTAGTTCGGTATCATTTCCGATTAGAATCAGTCCCTTAGCTCAGTATCATTTCATGTTGGACAAGACTACGCCTGTTAGAAGTAAATAGAACTGTCCGGATTATTAACACATAGTCTGTCCGCTTTAGTTATTGCCGATGAATGAGTGAAGGGCGTAGCCCGTAATGAATTCATCGGCGGCAAATTGCGAAGCCCGGTTACGCAACTTTGCTCTTAATCTGTTTTTGTTGCACCAGTATTCCATCGGCTGTGTATCGGCCCAATCGCCTTGGGCCATGATCAATCGACAATGAGCCATCAAGGTGGCGCGATACTTTTACTTTAGCTTTGACGTAATGATAGCGGTGTTGATCTTTAGGTAGCTGCAGAGACAGCGTCTCAAACTGTACGCTGTTGTCTTTACCCACCACACGCTCGTACTGTTCGCATAGATAATCGTCAAGATCGATGCCCGCAAGCGGCACAAAGGCGCTGCCTTGCTCTCTAGCTGGATGACTGAATTCTTTATTGTGTCTGGGCATATAATGATCTCTAAGGTATTTATTAGCCGCTTGCATGCCAGTGATACCCATCAACGCAAGCTCGTTCGGTAATCGCCCTTGGTGTGTGCCAAACGCACGTTCGGAACGGCCTCTGGCTTCAGGAGAATAAGCCGCTATCATGCCAATGCCTAATCTCTTCATCGCCAACCCAAATTGAGTTGGGCCATTCTTATCCACCTTGCCGCCAGCCTCAGGCGTATGCCAATAGTGGCTGCCTCGGTCAGAGTAAAACGAACAGAATAGCCCCTTCACCTTAAGTACATCTTTAACCCCAAGCAAGCTGCTGTGTGTGCCTTCCTCTTCGACAAAGCGCATGGAATAATGCTTATTGGTGGCATCATCCAGGGTGACGATTAAGTCCCAAGACACATCAGGTACCCATTGGTGAGTACTGCCATCCTGGTGAATCATCCTACCTGGCAAGGCACCAGGTAGACGTTTAATGCGGTGAGGGCCGCGTGTTTTAGATTTACGCACCAGGTCTGCGCTTTGTAGCTTATTCTTAACCCAACTGTAGCTACGCTTACCTTGGTGCTCGCGTTGATACCATGTATGGAAGTGGCGCACATTCCAGCCTTGATAGCGTGTTGAGTATAGGTCTTGTAGCTTGATCATTTCGTCTACGGGTGCCCGCCTGTGTGAGGGCTGATCGAGTCGCTGATCTAACAGCCCATCCAATCCTGATTCTTCGTACTTATTAATGTACCTACGAAAACTTCGATCACAAACACCCAGTATTGTGGCAGCATCCGCTGGTGATAGTCGTTTAGCTTGATAACCTTCATATGCTTCTTCAAATCTCATCTGTTTTACCTTATTTAGAAATACTATCTGGCTCATCTCACTTCCCAAAAGGGAGGAGGATAAATCCGGACAGTTTATTTGCTAATTATCAGGACAGATAATTTACTCGTATACAGGACAAGACTTGGTCTTGACAAACCAGATAATATACCACTGCTGTCCCGTTAACACTAAAGAAACAGGCCTGATTTTCTCTCAATTTGATAAAATACGTTTAGCGATAAGCCGTTGAATCAAATAGGAAAATCAGACCATGTCACATTGTAATACCGTTCTAAATCAAATACTCAAAATTGTTCCGAGACATGAATTCGAGGCACTCGCAATTCAACATCATTCGGGGCGTTCATTCCGCAGAGCGTCTCGTTGGTCACAGTTCGTGAGCCTGACTATAGCTCAATTGACTGGCCGTCATAGCTTGCGTGATATTGTTGATAATGTCAGTGCTCAATCACACCGCTTGTATCATCTTGGTAGTGCAGTGTTAACGCGGTCCAATCTTTCACGCATCAATGAGAACAAGCCTTCGAGCCTTTATGAAGCGCTATTCTCTCAATTACTCAAGTGCTGTCAGAGCAAAACGCCAGGGCATAACTTTCGTTTCAAGAATCCCCTGTATTCGCTGGACTCATCTACCATTGATCTGTGCTTATCGGTTTTCCCATGGGCAGACTTTCGATCAACTAAAGGGGCAATCAAACTGCATGTAGGCCTGAATCATGATGGTTACTTACCTGAGTTTGTTAATATCACCGAGGGTAAATGTGCTGATGTTACTGCAGGCAGGAAAGTAGCTTTCCCGAAAGGCAGCATTGTAGTTATTGACCGTGGATACAACGACTATGCCTGGTATAAGCAATTGAATGACAAGGGAATATACTTTGTCACACGATTAAAGAAGAATGCTGCATACCGCCTTATCAAGCGACATAGTGTACGCAAGGGAACGGGACTTAGCAGTGATCAAACGATTGAATTCACGGGGGTCAAAGCAGCAAAGGAGTGTTCGATTCGATTACGCCGTATTGGTTATCGCGATGCCACTACAGGCAAGCATTATGTGTTTTTAACCAACCACTTTAAGCTCAGTGCTCAAACTATCGCCGATATTTATAAAGCCAGATGGCAGGTGGAATTATTCTTCAAGTGGATCAAGCAGAACTTAAAGGTGAAGTCATTTATCGGCACCAGCAAGAACGCAGTATTGACCCAAATATGGATTGCGTTATGTATTTACCTAATACTGATGTTCATCAAATTGCAGTCGAAGGCGGGCAAAACGATGCAACAAATATTGAGGGTATTGCAGCTTAATTTGTTTGAAAAACGTGATTTAATGGCACTGTTGCGAGGAGACCCGATGCATCACCCAAACCTTAATCCTAATCAATTTTCGTTGCTGTGAAAGTTAACGGGACAGCAGTGATAATATACACAATAATGCAGTCATGCCAAGGACATGTTTTTTTAGCTTTCGATACCGCAACGTTTTTCGGGTAAATCAAATTCGAACTATGCCTAACATTATTGGTAAAGCCGCGGCTGGTTTTGAGGATTCGTCGCTTTGGGAAGATGTAAAAAAGAGCGAGACGCAGATAAAGAAAATGATCGATGATGCCTTGCAAGGTACATCGGTTACGGTTGTCTGCATCACCCGCGGTCTTAGTACCAGAAAGTGGATTAACTACGAAATCGACAAATCCTTAGACCATGGAAATGGTCTTTTGGGTATCCGAATTCACCATTTGGCAGACCCAAGTTTTCCTGATGACCGAGTTGGCGAAGATCCCAGCCAGATCAAGAAAAACGGGTTCAAGATTTACAAGTACACACAAAAAGACAGGCTTGCTCAACATATTGAGGAAGCCGCGAAATTGGCAGGTCGATAACTATTAATTTCGGAGAAAAGGGGTCTGACCCTGAGCTACTGACAAATTCATGAGCGCACTACAAGCCACAACTTCAGGGCGAAATGCTTGTCTGTGAACGCAAATGGGTTGACGTTATGTTTTTCCACCCGGATTTGCCGTCGGAAACAGTGCGCGTAATACCAGACGAAATATATCTCCAAAAGCTAGCAGAAGGCATTGAAACCGTGCTTCAGTTCAGGGAAGAAACCCTAAGCTTTCTCAAAGGCTATGGAGCATGGAGCATTGAACCCGACCAGGAGGATGCAGTATGAGTGTCGTAACCGAGTGCCATGCTGATTCTTTTTTCAAGCTAGAGCCTGATTATTTAGATTGCGTGACATCAGTGATGGCCGTTACGTGGTCGGGCCTATTTTTTGCTTTTGTTGCTGTCTGCTTTTTAGTGATTCTAGGGGGCATTATGAATCCACCTGAGGAGGAAAGGGAAAGGAAAGAGGAGGAAAAGAAAAAGCGGATGGAAAGATATGAAGATAGAGAAAAGAAAAAGCGGCTGAGGCTGAAAGATGAAGCGGTGGAGGAAGTGGTGGAGGATAAGCGGGAAAAGCATCGGAAAATGCGTCATCACCAATCGTGATTTTAGAGACATTAATTTTCTGGGCAAAAGTTGCGGGAATTGGGCTACTAATAGCCCTGGGCCCAGCATTATTGAGCGCGTTATTCAGCGCATTATCATTAAAGGGGTCTGACCCCTTTCTTTGAAGGCATTGTCGTTACGGTGTCTAGCCCTGGATTTGGTCAACTCGATTAATAGCTTATTCAACAATCGCACCACCGATTGGTTAATGTATTCACTGCCATTATCGGCATGAAAGCCTTTAATCACAAAGGGGAATTGCTCTAGCATTTGAGTGAGAATAGGCATCCAGAATGGCTCTGATATTTTCTGTGTAGAAGACACGACTTCAAACGGGGTGGTCTCATCAACGGCGTTGATATGATAGACCCCTTTAACCTTGTCCTTATCGCCCTGATGCACTGTATCTACACGGCTATAGCCAGGTTGACCTTCTGGCTGTGGCTTACGTCTTTGGCCGATAGAAGAAGGCTTGGAATGTGTCTTTTCAAAGTGACGGCGATTGTTCTGGTAGGGTTTAGACCGGCGTAGATTGTATAGATGAGAAACCGAGATAGGTGCCAGGTTGGCATACGCAGTTTGCTCATAGACAACCAAGGCGCGCTCACAGAGTTTCTTAGTGGCATGGCCTGATAACGTACCGTGGAGTTCATCCATCTCTGCTAGAAGCTTAATGTCTTGATTGCTATAGCGTCTAGCAAAGCCCCTTGTGGCACGATGTCGCCACTGGATTCTACCGTGCTTGAGATAGCTGGCAGCCAGGCGTTTCACTTGCACATAAGAGTAACCGCTGATGCGTGTGATATAACGCAGCACAAGACCCTTATCGGCTCGACCCAGTTTGCTGTATTTGAAACGCATTAAGGTGCGTTTGATGAAATCATAGCGATTGCGTTTACCGTCGATTGCCAGATCGATTTCATCAGTGCCTTGTAACAACAAGCGTGCCTTATCAAGGGTATCTATATGGTGGTCATTCATAATCCTAGATAAATCAGTTAAAACACGAAAGTCCATGCAAGCTCTTGATGCACCTAGCAAAATCCAAAAAGGTCTTAACACCAATAAGGTGACCGCGACTTTTTTGATTTCACTATGCACTTCAATTGCTTACATGTCTTTTCCGCGTTTAACTGATTTATCTAGGATAAGGTATTCATTCACCATCATGAACAGAAATTAGATTAGTTCGGTATCATTTCCGATTAGAATCAGTCCCTTCGCTCAGTATCATTTCATGTTGGACAAGACTTGTACTAGCATAATGTCTTCAATTCGGTTAATGTAAAGACCAACAAAATTAAACCCTTATTTGAGGCTCTTAATTTTGAACAGACCAGATGATCAATGAGGACATTGCATCTAAACTAATATGACAATAATAAAAAAGCTACAACTAATCGTCGCCGTCATTTTGTGGGTTTCCAGCGGCCCTACTTTCGCCAAAGACTTAGTTGTGGTTGGCACTGCCTCACCCCCTTATTTGTTTGAACACCAAGGCAGAGTGGTGGGCATTGATGCAGAAATTTTAAGGAGCTTATTTCGAAAACTCGGCGTCGGATATCAGCTGGTGATATGCCCATTTGAACGTTGTTGGAAAATGCTTAAATCAGGCAAAGCCGACATCGGAATCGGCTTTTCAGATGAACCCAGATACCAACCCCATACGAGGTATCCGGATATATTCACGCGCAATGCTGAATTTGTGCTGATGACCAATGACGCGACCAAAGCAGCATATAAAGCCACCAGTCTGGAATATATTAAAGAGAACAAACTTAAGGTCGGCATCAGCAGAGGGGAAGCCTACAACGAGCGGTTTTGGGGGGTATTCCCGCAGGACGTTGATAAAAAACAGCACCACCCTCTACTTGATCAGACTTCCAGCATCAAGAGCAACTTTAAAAAATTAAGCCGAAACAGGGTGAATGTGGTTCCAAGCGAACGCGAAACTGGCTTATTTCAAACCACTCAATTGGGCCTGTTGAACATCAGCCCTTATGACTTTGTTATTCTGTTCAAGCCCATCTACAATGTTTTTTCAAAGTCTTCAATGTTTACTAGCACTCAATATAGAAACATCGAGACCCTACAACGCGCCTACACAAGGGAGCTCGCTAGATTTAAAAACTTGCCTGCCTACCACGAATTGTTTAATTGGGAATGGGCACTCGACCCCACATTTACATCGAGCCCGCAAAATTTAGCGGATCAAAATATCTTCGGCGGCGCAGTTAACATCGGCTTTCTCGCCGCGCTTACCGGGCCTGATGCGGGTTGGGGTAAGCCAGGTTTAACTGGCAACGAAATGTTTATTAACGAAGTCAACGCAGCGGGCGGCCTATTGGTTGATGGGGTTAAGTATCGCTTAAAGATGCATGTTTATGATGACGAAGCTGACCCAGCAAAAGCATTAGCCGGTGCGAAGTTGTTAACTGAAAAATATAATGTACGGTTTATCAGCGCAATTGGCGGTGCCAGTGCTGACGCCACTCATCCTTACCTAACCCAAAAACGGGTTATCTACGCCAGCTTGATTGCTACGGACATTAAACCAGACAGGCCTTATCTATTAGCGGGTGGCGATGTGACACCGCGTATCGACATGCTGCGCCCGTGGTATCACAAGAATAAAAATTCGCAACTGCGACGATGGGCCGTGGTTTCGCAAGACGACCCCATTGGACGCGCTTGCCAGGCCTGGGAGGTTGGCTCGGCAATTGCCGAAGGCTGGGATGTCATATACGACCGCCATTTCAGACAGGACACCACTAATTTCTCACCGCTGGTGGCCGACATCCTTGACACAAAACCTGATGTCATTAGCTTAAACCTGACTTGGCCTGATTTTTCTACCGCCATCATTACCGAGCTATACAAGCAAGGCTTTACCGGCGAAATTTCAGGCAATTATATCGACGTTGAGTCCGTACTAAAGCAAGTGCCGGTATGGTTTTTGGAAGGCGCCGTTGATAGCTTTCCACAATTCAACGACCCGTTTTGGGGCGAATCTTCAACTCAGCATACTTTCTACAATGACTGGCAAAAACAATATGGCAGAGGTGGCCCAAGTGACGTAAAACGGCAGATCAATGGCATTGATTGGGATCACGTCATCATGCTAAAAACTTGGGCTTATGGCGCCCAGCTGGCAGGGTCTTTTGACCCCGATAAGATTATCGCCGCACTGCGTAATCAAAAAGCCTTTCCTACCATCTTGGGCACAGCGAAAATGGTTGGTAATGAGATGTGGGGAATCCAAAATATGGTTTCACCGCCCATACCCATTAACGAAGTTAAATCTGGGGAAAAGCGTATTCAAACGATTAAAAGGTATGACGATTGGTTTGACGAGAACAAGCAAGCAATAACTAGTATTGTTAAGACTAAAGGCCATTACTGGAAGTAACGCCAACTCACCAATGTCGAAATTCATAGTGAAAAAAATAAAAATAAAACTTGTGCTGTTAGCACAATTGCTTGTACCCATCGCCGTTAACGCAGCGCAAACCTGTGATGCTTCACTGCAAGAGTTCACACCTTCTTCGCGCTTTAGCGAGTTAGGCGATGGCACTGTGATGGACAACAAAACTAATTTAATGTGGGCCAAGTGCCCAGAAGGCCTATCTGGCAACAGTTGTTCCGGGAAAATTCAATCTTTCACATTGGTTGATGCTCAGCAGCGAGCTGAGCAAAGCACCCTAGCAAACCACCAAGACTGGCGTTTACCCAATATTAAAGAATTGGCTTCAATTATTGAAAGACGCTGCCTAGCGCCAGCAGTAAATCTCGACGTTTTTCCTAATACCCCAGAGGGCCAACATGATTCTTTCTTTTGGTCCTCCACTCCCCATTCGCGATTTCCTGGGCACGCTTGGCACAGTAATAATAGCTCGGGCGTAATTAGTATCTTTGTTTACAAGGAGTACAGCTTTCACGTTCGCTTGGTACGCAAAGCATATTAAAGTATTCCAACACACTATTTAAAATGTGCTCTCCCCAACTAAGCATCACTTTGTTTAAACCTAGATTTACGCAGATCTATAAGAAGTTTGGCATCGATCACCATCAACCAGAATCGGTCAAATAATTAGCATGAGTGCACTGGTTACTTATCTCAAACAAATCACGGCAGCTGAGGAAGATGGCACCGTCTGCTTGACTTTGAGTTCGAATGATATCGGCACGCTCACTATCAGAAATAAATCGATAGTCGCAGCAACTGTTGGTGAACGCACCGGTAACAAAGCGGTAAGCATTATAAAAGTAGCGGACATCGTGCATATGAAGTTCTGGAAAGGCATCACCACACGCAGGGACGTTAAACGTATGGTTAGGCTCAATATCGAAATTGGCTCCATTGCACCGATTGAAGAAATGCACCCTGAAGGGGTCGATATAACTGATAGCTCGGTATTTGACAGTTCAACTATAGATAGCACTGTAAACTTCGAGTATGGTGATGACAGTGAAAATCGAACTCCGGTTTCAGACTCACCACAAGAGCAACATATTGAACCCAGCACGCCAATTTACTCGTCCGACAACGACGAAGATGACAATTTACAAGATGAAAGTCCTTCTAGTGCCAACATCGCTGAAAATGCAGCATCAACCCCAACTAACGAGAATAAGACTTATTCCCTGTCAGAAGAAAACCACCAAACAATAGAACAATATCTTATCAGACGGCTTGGCCCCGTTGCAGAAATAGTGATTGACGATGCCCTTGCACGAGCAACAAGTGACACCGAGTTCGTAGCACTAATTTCTAAGGACCTCTACTCCGAAAACGAAGTGCAAGCATTTACTATACTCACTAACGATCTCTTCAATCTATATATAGACATAGGGGAGTAGCCCATAGTAAAATGTAAAATGGGCACCGGTTCAGATCGAGCACCCATATAAACCAAAGCCTGTTGCACGCTAAAAGCTGCAGTAATTTAGGCGTATAGGGGCCGTGTGCCCAATTGTTGGTGAATTTGATTGCTAGCTTGTTGAGAAATACCCAAGCCTTGCGCTAGCTGGTGTAGATATTGCGCTTCTTGATTGGTATCAAGATCAATCGCCATTAGTGAAACTGCATACACTTGTTGTTGCATACCGTTTGGAACACTTGCTGCAAACCCAGCCACATCCAATGGAGCTGCAAACTCAGAGCGCACAAACGCTACTTCTGCTGGCGAAATATCACCCAGTTTTCCCACAATGTTGTCTTGTTCCGCTTGGTCAATCGAACCATCCGATTTCGCTGCATTTATCATTGCTCGAATCATCAGTGAGGCTTGATCTGTAGCTTGTGCTTGATCTACACCTTGAGGCAAATGCTCGCATGTGTGGCTAGATGTTGCGGGTGCTTCTTTATTTTGGCTTTGAGCGTATTGTGTTACCGCTGCACCAATTAAGTCACCCAAGCCACCGCTTCCGCCTTTCTGGCCACCTAGCAAACCGCCGAGAACATCGCCCATTGGATTATTTGCTTGTTGCTGTGGCTGTTGCTTTGATCCACCCAACAAACCACCTAAAAGACCGCCGCCTTGCTGTTCTTGCTGTTGCTTCTGACCGCCCAATAGGCCACCTAGCAATCCGCCGAGCCCGCCGCCTTGCTGTTGTCCACCGCCCAATAGCCCGCCCAGCACATCAGCGATATTACCGCCGCCCTGAGTTTTCTGACCACCACCAAGCGCAGTGCCAAGAATGTTAGTAAGCACGCTGCCACCAGAGCCTTTTGAAAGCGCTCCATTTCCTAACAGGCTACCTAATATTTTAATCGTATCGACTGCATCGACCATTTTGATATCTCCAAATTTATTTTAAGGGTTTGGCTCACAAAACCGCGCAACATCCACTATTTAGAATGTATAACCTCAAGTAAGCCGTATGAAGAGATTATAACACAGGAAAGCCGAACGGTTGTTTTTCAAAGTTAAAAGGTTGTAATATTAACCTTTTCGCTCCCAGTCTATTCCAATACAGGAATGATACCGAGAAGTTGATTGTCATTTCTGTTCAAAGATGTTTTTAAAGAGTTTAGTTTTTTCCTCATTGAGTTGTTTTGCTGCCTCATTATCAGTCATCTGATAAACGATATCGTCAAGCATTGTAAACGAGATGTGAGTTTTAAGATATGACTGTGCATTGGTCAACGATTTGAGTTTTTCATAAGGCGTCATCATGTTTCGATATGGATAGGTTTTGACTTGTTTTCCTTATGTTGTTAGTGCTGATCTGTGGGAAGAAACAAGGTCGGTGATAATTCAAATAAGGGTTAAGAAAGTCGGTGGCAAATTGATTAATCTCAGGCGCATATTTTTGCGGGATATGCATGAAGCCAAGATGCTTGCGCACGATGGCCCCATTGTTGCACTCAACTAAGGCATGGTCGTTACGGTGTCTAGCCCTGGATTTGGTCAACTCGATTAATAGCTTATTCAACAATCGCACCACCGATTGGTTAATGTATTCACTGCCATTATCGGCATGAAAGTCTTTAATCACAAAGGGGAATTGCTCTAGCATTTGAGTGAGAATAGGCATCAAGAATTGCTCTGATATTTTCTGTGTAGAAGACACGACTTCAAACGGGGTGATCTCATCAACGGCGTTGATATGATAGACCCCTTTAACCTTGTCCTTATCGCCCTGATGCACTGTATCTACACGGCTATAGCCAGGTTGACCTTCTGGCTGTGGCTTACGTCTTTGGCCGATAGAAGAAGGCTTAGAATGTGTCTTTTCAAAGTGACGGCGATTGTTCTGGTAGGGTTTAGATCGGCGTAGATTGTATAGATGAGAAACCGAGATACGTGCCAGGTTGGCATACTCAGTTTGCTCATAGACAACTAAGGCGCGCTCACAGAGTTTCTTAGTGGCATGGCCTGATAACGTACCGTGGAGTTCATCCATATCTGCTAGAAGCTTAATGTCTTGATTGCTATAGCGTCTAGCAAAGCCCCTTGTGGCACGATGTCGCCACTGGATTCTACCGTGCTTGAGATAGCTGGCAGCCAGGCGTTTCACTTGCACATAAGAGTAACCGCTGATGCGTGTGATATAACGCAGCACAAGACCCTTATCGGCTCGACCCGGTTTGCTGTATTTGAAACGCATTAAGGTGCGTTTGATGAAATCATAGCGATTGCGTTTACCGTCGATTGCCAGATCGATTTCATCAGTGCCTTGTAGCAACAAGCGTGCCTTATCAAGGGTATCTATATGGTGGTCATTCATAATGGTATTCATTCACCATCATGAACAGAAATTAGATTAGTTCGGTATCATTTCCGATTAGAATCAGTCCCTTCTCTCAGTATCATTTCATGTTGGACAAGACTCATATTCACCGTTGAAACTGGATACCAAGAAGTACATGTATTCTGGGCACATTAGAAGAACAGGCTGGCATTGAGCGTAGGGAAAGCGTTCAGTGCCTCTGTAAAGAACGCCAAAAAATCGCGCTTTCGGGTAAACTGCGCCCGAAAGCGAATGAGATAAATCAATATATAACTAAACTTCACTGCGTTTGTGGTTTAGCTTTATATTGACTTATAGCTTTTTATGGTATAGATTTAGCTAAACCAATGATGGTTTAAATTATAGATTAAGGTCATCCGATGGGCATCGAAGCTGTTGTTTTAAAGCAATATCAAAACAAAGTGAACCAAGCTTTAAAACAGTTTGGTGACTATGCGATGCCTAGCTCTGAGGGATGGCTTAAAACAGTTCGCAAAGCACTTGGCATGTCAGGCTCGCAATTGGCAAACCGCCTTGGTGTTACCAAGGGGCGGGTTTCACAAGCGGAGTCCGCTGAGCTATCAGGCAGTGCCACGCTTAAAAGTATGCAAAGCATGGCGCAAGCCATGGATTGCCGTTTTGTGTATGCGGTCATTCCTGAAAAAGAGATTGAAAGTGTAATTAGAGAGCGCGCCATCTTAAAGGCGAAAGAGCAGATCAAGGCAGCATCGACGCAGATGGCGCTTGAAGCGCAAGCGCTCAGTGATGAACAACTTACTTTTGAAGTGGATCGCCTTGCCTCTGAGATTATCGAGAAAATGCCTTCTGATTTATGGAATGATGAATGAGTAATGAGTTAGTTGAACCAGATGGCGCAACGCCCCTCGATCCTGATGAAAAGGAAGGGCTTCGTTTTAAGCACATTACAACCAGAGGCGAGCTTGATCAGTTAGAGCAAGCCAATATCGTTGAAGGCTTGCAGTGGCTTAAAAAGCAAAAGAACCCAGATATATTGAGCGAAGGGTTTGCGCGGAATTTGCACAAACGGTTATTTGGGCAAGTGTGGAAATGGGCAGGCACATTTCGTAAAACAGAAAAGAACATTGGTGTTGATCCGATCCAGATCGCAATTCAGTTGCGACAGCTATTAGATGATACGCGCTACTGGATAGAGCATGAGACCTATCCACCAATAGAGCTTGCTACGCGCTTTCATCACAAGCTGGTATTGATCCACCCATTTCCAAATGGAAATGGTCGCCATGCACGCATCATGGCGGATGCAATACTCACCAAGCTCATAGACGCACCTGCGATTGATTGGGCAGGAGGCTACAAATTAGAAGCAATGAATGAGCGCCGTGATCAATATATTGCGGCACTCCGCGCTGCCGACAAGCATGATTTTAGCAAGCTGTTTAAATTTGTCGGTGCGTAAGGTTTTTGATCAGGTAAAATAACGCGCTTTTCGAGCATTCCATTTGCTCGAAAAGGTATTTTTAACAATGGGTACAAGTTTGGGTACAAACTAAGGTTTTTTGGGTATGAGTGACAGCAATTTTATTAATGAAATCAACAAGAGACGCACGTTTGCTATCATCTCTCACCCTGATGCGGGTAAGACCACCTTAACTGAAAAGCTGCTGCACTATGGTGGAGCAATTCAGACTGCGGGCACGGTAAAGGGTCGTAAAAACACCAAAATGGCAACATCCGATTGGATGGAGCTGGAACAACAACGCGGTATATCCGTAACCTCGTCGGTGATGCAGTTTGAGTATAAAGGTGCCACGGTCAATCTGTTGGACACGCCAGGCCATGCCGATTTCTCTGAGGACACCTACCGAACACTCACTGCTGTAGACTCGGTGCTGATGGTAATCGACGTAGCCAAGGGTGTGGAAGAACGTACTATTAAACTAATGGAAGTGTGTCGCCTGCGTACCACCCCGATTATGACGTTCATCAATAAGCTCGACCGCGAAGGGCGTGACCCGATAGAGCTGATGGACGAAGTGGAGGAAGTATTAAAAATTCGCTGTGCGCCGATGACCTGGCCGATTGGAATGGGTAAAAACCTCAAAGGTATTTATCGATTTTATGACGACACGGTGCGCTTGTTCGCGGGCCGAGGCGCGCCGGGTGAATCAGACATTTTTATTCAAGGTTTGGCCAGCCCAGAGGTCGACAAATATATAGGAACAGATGCAGCTGACTTACGCGATGAAATAGAGTTGGTTGAAGGGGCAAGCTACAGCTTTGATAAGCAAGCCTATTTGTCAGCTGAGCTGTCTCCGGTTTTTTTTGGCTCAGCCTTAGGCACGCTAGGCACTGATGAAATGATGGACATGTTCATAGAGCACGCGCCTGCACCCCAAGGGCGTGAGTCGGAAACACGCAAAGTCGAAGCGGTGGAAAATACGTTCACTGGCTTTGTGTTTAAAATTCAAGCCAATATGGACCCAGCCCACCACGACCGCGTAGCCTTTTTACGTATCGCCTCTGGGCGTTTTGAAAAGGGCATGAAGATCAAGCATGTGCGCTTAGGCAAGACCATGGCTATTCACAATGCACATACTTTTTTGGCGGCAAAGCGCGACAATGCTGAAGAGGCTTATGCGGGTGATATATTGGGCCTGCACAACCACGGCACGATTCAAATAGGCGACACGTTCACCGAAGGTGAAGACCTTAAATATATTGGCGTGCCGAATTTTGCCCCAGAGTTGTTTCGTCGGGTACGATTGCGCGACCCGCTGAAGGCCAAGGCATTACAGAAAGGTTTGGTGCAATTAAGCGAAGAAGGTGCAACGCAAGTATTCAAGCCCATTATTAGCAATGACCTTGTATTAGGGGCTATTGGTATTTTACAGTTTGACGTAGTTGCACATCGTTTGAAACACGAGTATGCGGTGGACTGTTCTTTTGAGGCGGTGCCAGTTGTTGCAGCTAGGTGGCTTGAATTTAACGAAGGAGCGGATGAGTCAGAATTTAGGCGTAAGAACGAAGTGAACTTAGCACGCGATGGTGCGGGCTATCTTACCTACATAGTGCCAAACCGCGCGAATTTAAGTTTAGTTCAAGATCGTTTTCCAAATATTAGTTTTCGTAATACGCGGGAGGTATAAATACCGAACTAATGCTCTTGTAAGAGTTCGGCCGATATCTGGCGGTGCCTAGTTTTACTAATTATGAGCTAACGTAATAACTGTTTTTACATCGAACGGTCTCTCAAGCCGCCGCCTCGATATCTGGAATAAAGGGCATAACTACAGATAAATTGTGTTCCACCGTTGTCTTTTTCTCACCAACTGGAGCAACGTAATGAATCGCAGACGCAGCAGATTTTCCCCCTGAGAGTTTTGCGATTATCCATGTCGCCAGATACTGTGAACTTAAACAGCCTCCGGCAGTTGCGACATTACCGTGCGCCGTAAAAGGTTGGTTCAGAACCTCAACGCCTGCCTCTATAACCCATGGCTTGGATGTTAAATCAGTGCATGCGGGCACATTGCCAAGTAAGCCCAGTTTTGCCAGCAAATAAGTACCAGAACATTGAGCGCAAATAATTTGCTTAGTGCTATCCAGCTTTAGTCTATTGAGAATTGAGGAGTCTTTTGCAATGTCGCGGGTGAGCAATCCACTACCAAAAACAACCACATCCGCCGTATTTGCAAACTCTAGAGGCTGTTGTGCTTTGACCGTAACACCGTTCATAGAAATAACTTCATCTGTTGGGCAGGTTATTTGAACGTTGTAACCAGAACTCTTCATTCTATTCAGAATACCCAGAGCTATAAAAGAATCTAGCTCATTAAAACCTTCAAATGTAAGTATTGAGATGTTCATATCTGAGCCTCAAAAATAGGATAGGGTGAATTAATGTACCGCGAAAAATAGTGGGCTCTCAGCACCAATTGAAGCCTTTTTATAGCGCCAATAGTTATTGCCGTATAAAGGCACTTAGCTACTGTTCGGACAAATAATCCGAATCGAGTCTATTCCAATACAGGAATGATACCGAGAAGTTGATTGTCATTTCTGTTCAAAGATGTTTTTAAAGAGTTTAGTTTTTTCCTCATTGAGTTGTTTTGCTGCCTCATTATCAGTCATCTGATAAACGATATCGTCAAGCATTGTAAACGAGATGTGAGTTTTAAGATATGACTGTGCATTGGTCAACGATTTGAGTTTTTCATAAGGCGTCATCATGTTTCGATATGGATAGGTTTTGACTTGTTTTCCTTTGTTGTTAGTGCTGGTCTGTGGGAAGAAACAAGGTCGGTGATAATTCAAATAAGGGTTAAGAAAGTCGGTGGCAAATTGATTAATCTCAGGCGCATATTTTTGCGGGATATGCATGAAGCCAAGATGCTTGCGCACGATGGCCCCATTGTTGCACTCAACTAAGGCATTGTCGTTACGGTGTCTAGCCCTGGATTTGGTCAACTCGATTAATAGCTTATTCAACAATCGCACCACCGATTGGTTAATGTATTCACTGCCATTATCGGCATGAAAGCCTTTAATCACAAAGGGGAATTGCTCTAGCATTTGAGTGAGAATAGGCATCAAGAATTGCTCTGATATTTTCTGTGTAGAAGACACGACTTCAAACGGGGTGATCTCATCAACGGCGTTGATATGATAGACCCCTTTAACCTTGTCCTTATCGCCCTGATGCACTGTATCTACAGATACTGTAACTTCAGGTATGGACTTTTATATTAGATAGAGCAGTATGGCCTTTTCCCCCTAGGGGGAATTTTTCCGAATTTTTGATTTATTCAAATTTTCTATCTTGGTGTCTTGTAAGTTGAACCATTTGTGCGTTCCCTGTTTTAAGCAATTAAAATACTGGAGACACCCAAATGACCCAATCAAACAATAACGTATTTGACGTAGTAGTGGAACACACATCTCAGAAGGCCCCGATGCCATGCGCCCCGTGCTCACCGCACTGCTCAATGAGGCGATGAAGATTGAAAGAGAGCCGTTTCCAGGCGCATCACACTATGAGCATAGTCAAGACCGGCCAGGGTTTGCCCATGGCTACCAGGATAAGCGTATCGATACGCAAGCCGGTACGCTCAATCTGCGTATCCCAAAGACCGCTAAACACCTTGATGAACCTTTTTACCCTCAATCGCTAGAACGCGGCTTACGCAGCCAACGTGCGATGCTGCTGACCGTTGCTGAAATGTTCGTGACGGGCGTTAGCACGCGCCGAGTCGAAAAAGTCATGCAGAGCATGGGTATTGAAAGCATCTCCTCTACACCGGTCTCACGGGCTAACCAGAGCATGGATGAGGCGTTAAAAGTCTGGCGTGATCGTCCTTTGGGTAAAGTCTCTTACCTAATCCTTGATGCGCGTTATGAAAAGGTGCGTGAGGGCCACCAAGTGATTGATATGGCGGTGTTGAGTGCGCTGGGTGTATTGCCTTGTGGACGGCGTTGCGTATTAGGAACGGCAATGGTGCTTAATGAAGCCGAGGTTAACTGGCGAGCGTTCCTCAAAGGCTTGGTTGACCGGGGCATACATGGTATTGAGTTTATTGTCAGTGATGATCACAGTGGCTTAAAAGCCGCTAGAAAGGCAGTGTTCCCAGGTATACCTTGGGCTCGTCGGTTAATACAATTTCAAACAGGGTTTTCGCCGAAGTCGCTTTTAGTTTGCTCAGCAACGCGTTTTTTGTGCAATAAACCGTCTATTAGCAGCCATTTTGCCACCAATAGACGGATCTATCCCTAGGCCGGCACCAATTCAACTCGTTCAACTCCCAATGCCATTAATCGCTTAAGGTTAAAACATAAGCCCCTGATTCCAACTTGGAACTGGACTTTAGCCAACCCTTTATAACGAACTCGCTTATTGCGATGAGCAAACACTCGCTCATATGGTGAACGAATTTTGCTAATCCAACGGTCTTTGTCTCTATTCTTGCCATGCATATTGTTCTTCTTGATTGTTGCATCATGGCAACCGTTGCGCCTGAGCGTGGTTTTGGCCGGGCTCACGCAATAACCCTTGTCCGCATAAACAGCGCCCGACTTAGGGCAAACATGCTTCAAGCCGCTTGCATCCGTTACCTCAGCCGAGGTGGCCGCTATTTTATTGATCAAGCCACTTTGCATATCCACTGATGCATGCTCTTTGTAACCATACCAATATTTGCTATTTCCCTTGCACCCAAACCGTGCTTGCTTGTCCGCCGCAACTTTATCAACTGTCTTATTGTTGAACTCCTCTAATCCCATCTTTATCGCCTTATCTCTATCATCCCAAGTGGTTAGCTTACTGACCAACTGGCTGGCATCGACAAATGTGAATACTTCTCGTACTAAGCCCATTGAAACTAACCCGCTCCGAACACGGTCAAATAAATTCATCATACCCCTGGTTCCAATGCGTGAGCGAAAATCACCAAAGTAACTATGATCAGGAGTGCTCTGTTCCAGTCCTGAATCACAAAACCACTTAGCGGCCAGATTCTCTGATAAGTATCGCTCCATTTCTCTATCACTTAAATCTTCCATGAACTGAAGCACCAAGGCACGTAAGCCGAACTCAACACCTCGGCCTTTAGGGCCACGGGTGGCATATATTTTAGAGAAGGGTTTACTCAATGCACCAAAACATAATAGCTCATCGAGTTTACGGTAGGGATGTTCAGAGCTAACCAGAGAATCTAAGGTTAGGAACAGTTGGCTTTGATGACGTTTGCTCAAAATTGCAGGCTGACTAGAATTAGCCCATATTATCTCACGTATTCTATTAATTATCCGACAAGCCCACCTTGGCAGCGTTGCCAGTTTCATCTGGCGCAGAATGCAATGCATCATGCCCCCAATCACAAGATCAAGCAGCGCATTGGTGGTGAGCTGCGTAGTGTTTGGAATGCACCCAATAGGGCAGCTGCTCAGGTTAATCTAAAAGTCCTTGTGAGCCAGTACCAAGAAAAGCATGCTCACTGGGCGCAGTGGCTAGAAAACAATGTGCCTGAAGGGTTAAATGTGTTTGCCTTGCCAGATAGACACCAAAAGAAAATGCGAACCTCCAACCGCATTGAACGGACGGTTCAACAAGAACTTAAGCGGCGAACCCGCTTGGTCAGAGTCTTTCCTAACCGAGAGGCTTGGTTACGATTAGTCAGTGCCATTCTGATTGAAATTGACGACGAATGGGCTAATGCTAATCATCGATATATCGTGTGGAACGACAATGAGTCAACTTGCTAGACAAAAAGTCCATACCCAATGTTGCGTAATCGGATGCTTTCGCTGCGAAAACTTGTTATAGTCTATAATCCATAAATAGGAGTTGATGGTTCGCTTACTATATCGCCTAACTGCCATATAGTTCACAAGATCATTCAAAAATGGCGACGCGGTTTTCAAAGCTTGCAATTTTTCCATTAAGCAGGATAATATCCGGCAATTTTCAGGGTAGTTGCACATTTTCCTACGCAGCCAATAATACTTCTTTTTGTGGGTTCAGCGCAACCGCACCACAAGGCCGCCAATTTCGGGTTTGGCCAGACCACCGATTAGGTTTTGCTGCTTTAGCTTCCTGATAAACAACTTCTCGTTTTGCTAATAGGGCACTATCTTCACCGCGATAACGCTGGCCAGGTGTAACGTAGCGTATAGCACTGTGACGATGTTCTTCGTTATACCATTGCATAAACTTACCCACCCATTGGCGGGCGGCCTCTAAGCTATCGAAGCCTTGAGAAGGCCACGCAGGGCAATACTTTACCGTTCTAAACATGGATTCAATATAAGCGTTGTCATTGCTTACTCTTGGCCTTGAGTAAGAGGGCTTTATTCCTAATGCTTCTAACTTCGCTCTCATTGTGAACGATTTCATTGGGCTGCCATTATCACTGTGTAAGACGGGCATGCCATCGCAGCTGGCCACTTTTAGAGCCGCCTGAGACATCAACTGCGCACCTAATTCACCGCTTTCAACAGGATGTACTTCCCAGTGAACGCCATAGCGACTGTAAAGGTCTTCTACCATGTACAGGTAATAATGCTTGCCAATAGTACGCGTCGCCAAATAGGTGATATCCCACATCCACACAGCATTAGGTTTTAGCGCTATATGAGTATCGGGTGTTCGGGACTGCTTTTGTTTGGCGCGGCCGCGGTGCTTCAATTGCCCATGCGCCTTGAGAACTCGATAAAAGCTAGACTCGCTGGCCACATAAATACCTTTGTCAGCCAACTGCGGTACTATTTGCGACGGCGGCAAATGATGGTATGCCGATTCATTACATATCGATAAAATGTGTTGCTGCTCTTGCTCGCTTAGTTTATTGCCAGGGACTGGCTTTTCTACCAAAGGACGTTGATCACTGCGGATACTATCTTCTCCTTTTGGCTTCCAACGTCTAAGCGTAGACTCGGCAAGGCCAACCAACTCACAAGCACTTGAACGCTTTGAACCTGCGTCTACTGCTTCATTAACATCATTGATTACTTTAATGCGCGTCTGAGTCGTAATCATACTTCCTCGTCCTCCCAAAGCGCCTGAAACTTTTTTGTAATACTAATAATGCGGCCGTTTCAGCCAAGGCTTTATCTTTGCCGCGCAGCTGGGTTTCTAGCTTCTTCTTGTCTTTTTTTAACGCACGTATTTCATCGCGCGCAACTTTAGGGCTAATGAGAGCCTCATCAACACCATTAATACAAGCTTCTCGCCATTGCGTTATTTGAGTAGGGTATAGGCCTTTCTCTCGGCAATACGCAGATAATTCTTGTTCATTCATCGCAGCAGTTTCAAGAACTACGGTGAACTTAGTTTGGCAATCCCACTGATTAGATGAATCACTATTAGGCATTAAAACTCCTGATCGTCTGGCTTTATTTCGCCAATCATACAAGGTTTGAACACTGATTCCTTCTTCTCTAGATATTTCTGCGAAGGACTGACTATTTGATGATAATAATTTAGATAAAACAGCTTCTCTTCGTTCTACGCTATATTTCGGCATGAGTATTTCTCCGCCGCCCCTTGTGAATTAAAATGTGTGCAACTACCCTGACGTCTGGGGCTATTAAAATCCTCCCATAGGGGTTTTTTGCCCAACCCCAAGAAGATGTCTAATAAAACGACCCTCACTATAACGCATTTAATATAGATAAAAAGCACTGGATTTAATGGTCAATATACGTAAAATAAAACTCACATTCATACATTTCATAGACGCCCCATGAAATCCATTGCGTATCTGCGTGTTTCAACCAATGAACAGGATCTTAGTAATCAAAAACTGGCGATTCTTGAATTTGCACAAAAAGAAGATTTTAAAATAGATAAATTTGTTGAAGTAACCATGTCTACTCGGCGTAAATTACAACGAGTGCAATTAGATGATGTGATCCAATTATTAAATAAAGGGGATCGGTTTATTGTCAGTGAAATGTCTCGTTTGGGTAGAAGTTTAGGGCAAGTTATTGCCGTTATCGACACCTTGGTCAAGCGTAAGATTAGATTTGTAGCGATTAAGGAATCAATTCGGTTTGAAGGCAAGCAAAGTCTGCAAAGTAAAGTCATGGTCACATTGTTTGCATTATTTGCTGAAGTTGAGCGAGACTTGATTTCTGAACGGACGAAAGAAGGGTTGGCTGCTGCTAGAGCAAAAGGTAAATTATTAGGTCGTCCCAAGGGATCGTTAGGCCACTCAAGATTGGATGGCCGAGAAAAGGAGATCCAATCATTATTAGCGAAAGGTATTCCAAAAGCATCCATCGCTAAAATCACTGACGTATCACGAACTAATTTATTGCACTTTATTCGTTCTCGACAGCTGGATTTGGGTATTAACTTATGAGTTAAAATGAAGAAGATGTTTCATTAAAACCAGGGCCAAGTGCAGACTCAAACGATGAAATACGTAAACATATAAGTTCCAGTGTGCGCGCATTATATGATGTCTATAGTTATAGACACGCTGCCGCGATAATGAAGACATCCTTTCCTGAAGAGCTGATAGAAATAGAGCAGGCTTTATTGGATTTTAAAATAACCATTGAAGATATTGCCAAGCCAGGTGGCAATGAATCAGTTATACCAAAAAAGTTTTCCTCTACGTTACGTCCCCACAACTGGTATGAAACCAGAATTCAGGGAGATCTGATTATACGTGTCTTAGAACAAAGCGAAGAGATATTATCAAGTGGAAAATTAAAAAAACATAACCTTCCAGAAAAACCAGAAATTGTTGTTAATAATTATATTGACGGGCACAAAATCGATTACGTTAAGGGACGTGTGGCTCTCGATATGGAATGGAATAGCAAGGATCAAACGTATGATCGTGATTTATACGCATTTCGTATGTTCCATGAATGTGGGATTATCAGTGTAGCGTCATTGATTACACGTAGCGAGAAACTTAACCCTGTTTTTGATGTTACTCCACTGCTAAAAAAAGACGGCACAGCTGATCTTGATAAAGTCGGTAAGGCTAAACTTTGCAAGCAAAAATATGGTGCAAGCACTACTTGGATGGGGAAACTCCTATATAGACTAAACGCTGGGCGACATGGAGGCTGTCCAGTTCTCGTGTTTGGAATTAGACCAGACGTTATTACAGACTGGGAAACAAATGAGGAAATAAAATGAGCGCATCTGACGATCTATTAAATGAAACGAACGGACATAAATTTGCAACAATATTAGCGGATCCTCCTTGGCAATTTCAAAATCGCACAGGAAAAATGGCACCAGAACATAAACGCTTAGCTCGTTATTCAACAATGTCTCTGCAAGAAATAAAAGATCTTCCAGTAGAAGCTATTGCAGAAAATACGGCTCACTTATATCTTTGGGTTCCTAATGCATTGTTAGCTGAAGGAATGCAGGTTATGTCACATTGGGGGTTTACATATAAAACCAATTTGATTTGGTACAAGATTAGGAAAGATGGTGGTCCCGATAGACGCGGAGTCGGATTCTATTTTAGAAATGTAACAGAAGTTATTTTATTTGGTGTGCGCGGCAAAGGGGCTAGAACTCTCCCGCTAGGAAGAAGTCAGGAAAATATTATATCTTCACGTAAGCGTGAACATAGTCGTAAGCCAGATGAACAATATGACCTTATAGAAGCTTGTAGCTGGGGGCCAAGAATTGAGTTATTTGCCCGTGGTCAACGAAAAGGTTGGTTTGCTTGGGGTAATCAAGCAAATAACTATACGCCAGATTGGGAAACGTATTCGAATCATTCTCAATCAAAAGTGGTACCCATCAAAAAAGCGGGTTAATTGTAGAAGTTGTGTCCTAGTTTTACATGCCTATCAGGAAAGTGCATACAACTCAGTGATATAGTATACTAAAGCATTGATAATAAAGACATAATGGAGTTTCGGATGTTTTATGAACGCTACACATCAGAACGTTTTTTTAGTGAAATCATCACTGAAGACGATGCGCGTGCCTTAGTTTGGTGTAGCCGCTTTTCAAGGTAAAGAGTTTGAGTGCCCTCATTGTCAATGTGAGTCCTTTTACCCGCATCATACCCGCCCTTGATGGGCGAACCTGCACGGCTTGTCGGCATCAAATAAGAGTGCGTGCGGGAACGTTATTTGAATTCTCAAAAACACCGCTACTCATTTGGGTTAAAGCCTTGTTTTATGTGATGCAGGGTAAGCGGGGCATGTCGGCCTTGGAATTACAGCGTCATTTAGGCTTGAAGTCGTATGGACGGGTTTGGACGATGTTACAAAAAATAAGAACGGCCTTATAACAACGAGACGAAGGATACCAAGTCGGTTCGGGTGTGATTGAGCTTGATGCGGCGACCTTTGGACGGCGTGACACCGGTAACCAAGGCGATGTATTAGTGGCCATTGAGAGCAAAACCTGGATTGACCAACGGGGTAAGTTAAAAAGCCGTGCGGGCTTTGCTAAGGGAGTTATGCCTGAAAGTGGTGTATGGAGTAGTTGACTAAAAGCGGCGTATCGGGATGAATTGAGTTTACAACAACTTAAACTTCCACAGACATACGCCACTATGAAACAGAATAAAATTATTTCCTTTGAAAAGCCAGAGCAAAGCATCGATCCGCTGCAAGAATTGATTCGCAATGGCGCTAGGCAACTCATTCAAACCGCGGTCGAGAGTGAGTTATCTGAACTGCTGTATCGCAATTGTGACAAAGTCTCAGATTCAGGACACGCTGGTGTCGTTCGTAACGGCTATTTGCCAGAACGTGAACTGCAAACCGGGATCGGCCCAGTCAAAGTACGTATCCCCAAGGTGCGCTCCCGCACTGGAGTACCGATCACCTTTCGGTCTGCTTTAGTGCCGCCGTATGTGCGTAAAACGAGAACACTGGAAGCGGCCTTGTCTTGGCTGTATCTCAAGGGTGTCAGCACTGGAGAAATGGGGGATGCACTGAGCGTGCTAGTGGGTCAATCAGCGACTGGGTTATCATCAAGCACAGTGAGTAAGCTCAAAGCAACGTGGTCTCAGGAGTACAAGGATTGGAATAGAGAAGGTTTAGATCGAGATCGATGGGTTTATCTATGGGCGGACGGGATACACAGCGGCCTGCGCGGCGATGAGGGCCGGCTCTGTGCCTTAGTTGTCATCGGAGTGAATGAGCGCGGTCACAAGAAATTACTGGCGATTGAAGACGGTGAGCGAGAGTCTACGCAGAGTTGGCGAGAGGTGTTGTTGGCACTCAAGGAGCGAGGCCTGAATCAACCAGAGCTGGGCATCGGTGATGGTGCTTTAGGCTTTTGGAATGCCCTGGAAGAAGTCTATCCTGGCACTAAACATCAACGGTGTTGGGTCACTGCTGTCCCGTTAACTTTCACAGCAACGAAAATTGATTAGGATTAAGGTTTGGGTGATGCATCGGGTCCCCTCGCAACAGTGCCATTAAATCACGTTTTTCAAACAAATTAAGCTGCAATACCCTCAATATTTGTTGCATCGTTTTGCCCGCCTTCGACTGCAATTTGATGAACATCAGTATTAGGTAAATACATAACGCAATCCATATTTGGGTCAATACTGCGTTCTTGCTGGTGCCGATAAATGACTTCACCTTTAAGTTCTGCTTGATCCACTTGAAGAATAATTCCACCTGCCATCTGGCTTTATAAATATCGGCGATAGTTTGAGCACTGAGCTTAAAGTGGTTGGTTAAAAACACATAATGCTTGCCTGTAGTGGCATCGCGATAACCAATACGGCGTAATCGAATCGAACACTCCTTTGCTGCTTTGACCCCCGTGAATTCAATCGTTTGATCACTGCTAAGTCCCGTTCCCTTGCGTACACTATGTCGCTTGATAAGGCGGTATGCAGCATTCTTCTTTAATCGTGTGACAAAGTATATTCCCTTGTCATTCAATTGCTTATACCAAGCATAGTCGTTGTATCCACGGTCAATAACTACAATGCTGCCTTTCGGGAAAGCTACTTTCCTGCCTGCAGTAACATCAGCACATTTACCCTCGGTGATATTAACAAACTCAGGTAAGTAACCATCATGATTCAGGCCTACATGCAGTTTGATTGCCCCTTTAGTTGATCGAAAGTCTGCCCATGGGAAAACCGATAAGCACAGATCAATGGTAGATGAGTCCAGCGAATACAGGGGATTCTTGAAACGAAAGTTATGCCCTGGCGTTTTGCTCTGACAGCGCTTGAGTAATTGAGAGAATAGCGCTTCATAAAGGCTCGAAGGCTTGTTCTCATTGATGCGTGAAAGATTGGACCGCGTTAACACGGCACTACCAGGATGATACAAGCGGTGTGATTGAGTGCTGACATTATCAACAATATCACGCAAGCTATGACGGCCAGTCAATTGAGCTATAGTCAGGCTCACGAACTGTGACCAACGAGACGCTCTGCGGAATGAACGCCCCGAATGATGTTGAATTGCGAGTGCCTCGAATTCATGTCTCGGAACAATTTTGAGTATTTGATTTAGAACGGTATTACAATGTGACATGGTCTGATTTTCCTATTTGATTCAACGGTTTATCGCTAAACGTATTTTATCAAATTGAGAGAAAATCAGGCCTGTTTCTTTAGTGTTAACGGGACAGCAGTGGTGTTGGGTGCATAAAACGGCCAACGTGCTGAACAAGCTACCTAAATCGGTGCAGCCCAAAGCAAAAGTAGCTCTGCATAACATTTGGCAGGAAGAAACCAAAGAAGCGGCGCAAAGCGCCTATCAATTATTCATTAAAACCTATCAAGACAAGTATCCAAAAGCCACGCAGTGCTTGGAAAAAGATCGCGAAGAGTTAATGACGTTCTACTCGTTCCCTGCCAAGCACTGGATGAGCATACGTACTACGAATCCAATTGAATCAACATTCGCGACTATCCGACACCGTACCAAACGATGCAAGGGATGTCTTAGCCGTGATGGCATGTTAAGTATGATGTTCAAGCTGGGTCAGTGCGCAGAGAAAAAGTGGAACCGAATACGCGGGTTCGCCTATCTAGCAAAAGTGATTCAAGGGGTTCCATTTAAAGATGGAATAGAGCAAACTAATGACTACTCAGATCAAACCGAGGCCGCTTGAAGAAAATGCCTCATACACCAGATTCGGGCATAACTCTTGCTAAGGTCCTGGTGGCCAAAGAAACCAAAGCCAATGCCCAGCAACTGGTGGATTCAGGCCTTCGCAAAGGGGTCATGGTGAATACGGATGGCAATCCAAGCTTGAGAAATCTTGAACGAGTCGATGTCGATTATCAAGTGGTTTCTGGTGATCCGCAAGCGTGTGATCGGTGGTTACCCTGGGTGCATCGATTTATCTCCAATGCTAAAACCTGGGTCAATGGCACACACCATGGAATAAAGTATAAACATCTGTCGCGGTATTTGGCTGAATACACCTATCGGTTTAACACACGCCATGACGTGAGTCGATTATTTCATCGTGCGTGAGTGGCTTGTGCGATCGCTAAACCGGTTCGAGTGTATGCACTTCGGATTACGCAACATTGGGTATGGACTTTTTGTCTAGCAAGTTGACTCATTGTCGTTCCACACGATATATCGATGATTAGCATTAGCCCATTCGTCGTCAATTTCAATCAGAATGGCACTGACTAATCGTAACCAAGCCTCTCGGTTAGGAAAGACTCTGACCAAGCGGGTTCGCCGCTTAAGTTCTTGTTGAACCGTCCGTTCAATGCGGTTGGAGGTTCGCATTTTCTTTTGGTGTCTATCTGGCAAGGCAAACACATTTAACCCTTCAGGCACATTGTTTTCTAGCCACTGCGCCAAGTGAGCATGCTTTTCCTGGTACTGGCTCACAAGGACTTTTAGATTAACCTGAGCAGCTGCCATATTGGATGCATTCCAAACACTACGCAGCTCACCACCAATGCGCTGCTTGATCTTGTGATTGGGGGCATGATGCATTGCATTCTGCGCCAGATGAAACTGGCAACGCTGCCAAGGTATACCTGGGAACACTGCCTTTCTAGCGGCTTTTAAGCCACTGTGATCATCACTGACAATAAACTCAATACCATGTATGCCCCGGTCAACCAAGCCTTTGAGGAACTCTCGCCAGTTAACCTCGGCTTCATTAAGCACCATTGCCGTTCCTAATACGCAACGCCGTCCACAAGGCAATACACCCACCGCACTCAACACCGCCATATCAATCACTTGGTGGCCCTCACGCACCTTTTCATAACGCGCATCAAGGATTAGGTAAGAGACTTTACCTGTTGAACAGCGTGCAAAAATGAACAGTTTCGTGGGTGATCAGCGTACAAAACTGAACACCTTTATTGTTAACTGTCTCGGAGCCATTAATCCGAGGAAACTGTCAGGTGATTTGTATGCCTATATGTACCAAGATACGACGTTTGTGTTTAGTAGAAGGTCGCAAAGTAAGCGAGGTGTCGCGTGAATTCAATTTATCACGCACCACTATTTATAAATATTTAAACAACGCGCCAAGCGAACCTGAATATCAGCGGTCGGTGCCAATAGTCTGTCCGAAGCTGGATAAGTTCAAACCTCAGTTGATCAATTTGCTTGAAGTGGACGCAGCTCGCTCAGTGCGAGAAAGACGTAATGCAGTTCAACTGTATGAAGAGATTGAGTTGCAAGGGTATCGAGGGGCTTATGACAGCGTTCAACGGTTTGTCAAAGCGTGGAAGGATCACTCGCGGTCATGTATTAAACAAGCATTTGTGCCATTGGTTTTTGCACCAGGTGAAGCCTGTCAGTTTGATTGGTCACATGAACAAGTCATTCTGGGTGGGTTTGGTGTCAAGATCAAACTAGCCCACTTTCGTTTATGTCATTCGCGTAAATCATATCTTAGGGCCTATCCCAGAGAAACACAGGAGAGGGTGTTTGATGCACATATTCGGGCGTTTGATTTCTTTGAGGGCTTACCTCAGAAGATGATATACGATCACCCTAAGACCATAGTCAGTGCATTGTTTAACCTAGATAAATCAGTTAAACGCGGAAAAGACATGTAAGCAATTGAAGTGCATAGTGAAATCAAAAAAGTCGCGGTCACCTTTATTGGTGATAAGGTTTTTTTTGATTTTGCTAGGTGCATCAAGAGCTTGCATGGACTTTCGTGTTTTAACTGATTTATCTAGGTTTAAGGGTAAGCGGCGTGAGTTTAATCGCCGCTTTCTAAGCCGGATGAATCATTATCTGATTGAACCGATTGCCTGTACACCGGCAGCGGGTTGGGAGAAAGGCCAGGTTGAACGTCAGGTCGGTGTTATGCGCCAAAGGCTGTTTGTTCCACGGGTGCGCTTTGCTGCTTTAGATGAATTAAACCAATGGCTGGAGCAACGTTGTGCTCGACTTGGTGAACGCCCACACCCGACTGACAAATCAAGACTAATTGATGAAGTGTTGCCGAGGAGCAGCCGAGCTTACGTCCCGCGATGGTAGCCTTTGATGGATATTATGAGCGTTTGGCGCGTGTGCATAAAACCGGTGTGGTGCACTACGACCGCAATCAATACTCCGTACCCTGTCGGTATGTTGGCCAAGCTGTTTCTGTTAGAGCCTATGCAGATAGGATTAAAGTCGTGGTTGACGATGTGGAAGTGACTTCACATGCTCGCTGTTTCGGTCGTCATCAAATGATCTTTGATCCTTGGCATTATCTGCCCGTACTGGAGATTAAACCTGGCGCATTACGCAATGGCGCACCGTTTGTTGATTGGGATTTACCCAAGGCACTGCTAACACTCAAAAAACAGTACCTCAAACGTGATGGCGGTGACCGAGAGTTTGTACCATTGTTACTATTGATTCACCAGCATGGCTTGGAAACAGTCACGGTGGCCTGTGAGCGGGCATTAGATGCCAATACGACTCAGCTATCAGTCATTACCAATTTGGTGCATCGGTTAACGGAACCTGATTCGGCCCAAGTGATGACAATTACCAATGCGCCTGTATTAGCTGTCCCCTCGGCAGCGAACGTGACCCGCTATGACCCGCTGTGCGCGGAGGTGAGCCATGCTTGAACTTGTTGATGATCTTAAAGCCCTTAAACTACACGGTATGGCACCATGCTTACCTGAGTTGATAGATTCGCCTCGTCCTAAAGTAACGTTGCAATCTGGGTTAATTAAATTGATGGATGCCGAGCGAACGGACCGAGAAGTGAGGCGGCTTAACTACCCAATGAAGGTGGCTAAATTCCCTCATCACCGTGATTTACAGCAATTTGACTTTACCCAGAGCGAAGTTGAACCAGCGCTCATCGAGGATTTGTCTCAGGCTGACTATATGGACAGAGCCCATAACCTCATCTTTGCCGGTGGCACTGGAACAGGCAAAACCCATTTAGCTACGGCCTTAGGCATTAAAGCCATTCATTCAGGTCATCGGGTTCGGTTTTACAATGTGGTGGACCTGGTTAATCTGCTGATCAAAGAACAGCAGGATGAGAAGCAGGGGCGGCTAGCACGAATTATGCAACCGTTAAGATGCGGTGATATTCGATGAGCTGGGATATTTACCCTTCCCCGCATCGGGTGGCGCACTATTATTCCACCTGATCAGCAAGCTATACGAGAAAACCTCCATCGTGTTTACCACCAAGCTTAATGTCAGTGAATGGGTGCAGGTATTTGGCGACGAGAAAATGACCACGGCTTTGCTCGACAGAGTGACTCATCATTACTCAATTATTGAAACGGGTAACGACTCATATCGATTCAAGCAGTCTAGTGCTAAAGCAAAGCTCAAGACTGTCACTAAAAAATAACATCGCAAGAAAGCAGGATTGATTCATCAACTCAAGTTTCGCTACGCTTCACTTGAGTTGATGATAAAGAAATATTATTGTATTTAATTGTTCAGTTTTACTCGCTGACAGGTGTCCAGTTTTAAACGCTGATTGACAACTTTACCCAACGGACGATCACGCCAGACTTTTAACGCCTCATCCATGCTCTGGTTAGCCCGTGAGACCGGTGTAGAGGAGATGCTTTCAATACCCATGCTCTGCATGACTTTTTCGACTCGGCGCGTGCTAACGCCCGTCACGTACATTTCAGCAACGGTCAGCATCATCGCACGTTGGCTGCGTAAGCCGCGTTCTAGCGATTGAGGGTAAAAAGCTTCATCAACGTGTTGAGCGGTCTTTGGGATACGCAGATTGAGCGTACCGGCTTGCGTATCGATACGCTTATCTTGGTAGCCATTGGCAAACCCTGGCCGGTCTTGACTATGCTCATAGTGTGATGCGCCTGGAAACGGCTCTCTTTCAATCTTCATCGCCTCATTGAGCAGTGCGGTGAGCACGGGGCGCATGGCATCGGGGCCTTCTGAGATGTGTGTTCCACTACTACGTCAAATACGTTATTGTTTGATTGGGTCATTTGGGTGTCTCCAGTATTTTAATTGCTTAAAACAGGGAACGCACAAATGGTTCAACTTACAAGACACCAAGATAGAAAATTTGAATAAATCAAAAATTCGAAAAAATTCCCCCTAGGGGGAAAAGGCCATACTGCTCTATCTAATATAAAAGTCCATACCTGAAGTTACAGTATCTTTTCTCTGTCTCAGGCTGGGCGACATCGAGTGCCAAAATTCTTTTTGTGGCCGTTGGCCATCGATGCCTAAATCTGATGCCACGGGCAGACGTTGAAAAAGTACATTCTACCGTCGAGCACGTTTGCGGGTTTAGCGGGGATGTCTCAATCCCTGATGTGGACGTTAACGGGATTATTATTACTGTCGGGTTTGAAGGCTCTGAACAGGCCCAACAATTCAACCTCAAAAATAATCCAATCGAGGGGCTGAAGGCAAAGGCCGGTATACCAGAGGATATTCCTGAATACACGTCTGCTGTGAGCAAGATTGATGGGCTTGCTGTGCAACTAGATGAGCGGGTGAAAGCTCTATTAAAAGAAGGATCTGCTGAGGAAAAAGCGAAGATTGAGACAGAGCTGCAGGAGTTAAATGGCAGAACGATTCTCAGAAAATCTCAGGATCAAGTGCTAGGGGAAATTGACCGAAAAAAGAAAATTGCGGCCTATGAGCTATGTCTGAACGATACAAAAACACAGGGCATCACCTCAAAGAGCACTGCTGTTACGAAAGTTGTCGTGACGGAAAAACTCGAGAAGAATTTTCAGGAAGAACTAAAAAACCTCAAGTTCAAACAACATGTGAAAGTCAAGCTGACTGACTCGGGCGGTGCTCTAGGAAACTTGTATCACAAGTTGGTATTGACCGGAGTGCGAGGGGTTGAGGTTGAGTTGCCGCGCGTGGTCAGCGAAGGTGAACAGAGGTGCTTATCAATTGCGGCTTTCTTTGCGGAGTTAAGTACCGCTGATGATCCATCGGCAATATTGTTCGACGATCCAGTGTCGTCCTTGGACTACAAATGGCGGGACAGCGTGGCCAAACGGCTTGTAGAGGAAGCAAAAAACCGGCAAGTAATGGTATTCACACATGATGTCGTTTTTCTGCTGCACTTAAAGCAATATGCGGAGGAACAGAAAGTTGACATGCTGAATCAGCATGTCAAACAACTTCCAATAATAGGTGCAGGTGTTTGTGCGCAGAAAATGCCATGGATCGCAATGACAGTAAAGAATAGAATTAGTGTATTAAAGGACAAATGGCAAGAAGCGAATAAACTGTCCCGTGATAGCCACCAGACCCCGTATGAAAAAGAGGTTGCTTTTATTTACGGCCAATTAAGAGAGTCCTGGGAGCGTGGTGTTGAAGAGATATTGTTAGATGGTGTCGTTGAGCGTTTCAGAGTTGATGTGCAAACTCGGCAGATTAAAGTGATTGCTGATATTACGCCGGAAGATTGTCAGGCAGTAGAAGGCGGTATGACCAAATGCTCTAAATGGCTTTCGGGACACGATCAGGCAGCGGCTGCACCGGAAGAAATACCAAAACCTGACGAACTGAAACAAGATATCGAGGCTCTGGAGACTTGGAGAAAAGCAATCATCGCGCGGCGGCGGCGCGGATTGTTGCCCGATAATTGTCAGAAACCATGAATTTCGGCCACATCTGACGTTTCCAACAGAAATCGACCTCCTGAGAAGTCACAGGAGCGACGATCTCGATTTAGGCAATAAGTAAACCATAGGCCGAATTTCTCTATTTTGATGCGTCTGTTAGAAGTAAATAGAACGGTCCGGATTATTAACACATAGTCTGTCCGCTTTAGTTATTGCCGATGAATGAGTGAAGGGCGTAGCCCGTAATGAATTCATCGGCGGCAAATTGCGAAGCCCAGTTACGCAACTTTGCTCTTAATCTGTTTTTGTTGCACCAGTATTCCATCGGCTGTGTATCGGCCTAATCGCCTTGGGCCATGATCAATCGACAATGAGCCATCAAGGTGGCGCGATACTTTTACTTTAGCTTTGACGTAATGATAGCGGTGTTGATCTTTAGGTAGCTGCAGAGACAGCGTCTCAAACTGTACGCTGTTGTCTTTACCCACCACACGCTCGTACTGTTCGCATAGATAATCGTCAAGATCGATGCCCGCAAGCGGCACAAAGGCGCTGCCTTGCTCTCTAGCTGGATGACTGAATTCTTTATTGTGTCTGGGCATATAATGATCTCTAAGGTATTTATTAGCCGCTTGCATGCCAGTGATACCCATCAACGCAAGCTCGTTCGGTAATCGCCCTTGGTGTGTGCCAAACGCACGTTCGGAACGGCCTCTGGCTTCAGGAGAATAAGCCGCTATCATGCCAATGCCTAATCTCTTCATCGCCAACCCAAATTGAGTTGGGCCATTCTTATCCACCTTGCCGCCAGCCTCAGGCGTATGCCAATAGTGGCTGCCAGAAGTGGACCCGCTTTTTAGGACAGATGGCTTAGGAGTTATTTTCAGCTGATTAAGCAGCCAATTTCAGGCCGCGACATGGATCATACATCATGTCAGGGACCATGCCCAATGTTTGATGTTTACGCTCTTGGTTGTAATAGTTTATCCAGGAGCCAATGCCGTCTTTTGCCTCTTTCATCGATTGGTAGGCTTGCAAATAGACTTCCTCATATTTCACGCTGCGCCATAAGCGCTCAACAAATACATTGTCACGCCAAGCACCTTTGCCATCCATGCTGATGCGAATACCATTGTCTTTGAGTACACCGGTAAACGCCTCACTGGTAAATTGCGCACCTTGATCGCTGTTAAAGATATCAGGCTTGCCGTAGTAATGCAGTGCCTCTTCCAAAGCATCTACGCAGAATGCGCTATCCATGCTGTTGCTAAGCCGCCATGACAGCACTTTACGAGAATACCAATCCATCACAACGGTAAGATAAGCAAAGCCCTTAGGCATCGGGATATAAGTTATATCGGTACACCAAGCTTGATTGGGTTGATTGATGGCCAACCCACCTAGCAGATAAGGATAAATCTTGTGCCCCGCCTTCTTCTTGCTGGTGTTAGGCCTAGGATAGATGGCTTTAATGCCCATCTTACGCATTAAGCGTCGCACATGTTTACGGTCAACTCGGTGGCCTACATCTTGCAACACATCACGAATGCGTCTACTGCCAAGAAAGGGCCGATTGAGGTGAATGCGATCAATCAGATGCATCAGTTCCAAGTCATCCTCATTAGCAGGTGAGGTTTTGTAATAAACATGGGAACGATGAATCTTCAACAATTTACACTGACGAACTAACGATAGTTTATTGCTTTTATTAATCATAGTTTTGCGCTCAGGTCTGTTTAACGACCGAGCACTTTTGATAAAAAATCGTTTTCCATGGTGATTTCACCGATCTTTGCCTGTAATGATTTAATCTCTGATTCTCGGTTTGGAGATAAGCCTGTGCCTGATGCAAAGACTTCAGCTGAGCTATCGAGCAATTGTTTCTTCCACTTGACGATAAGATTTGCATTGATGTCATAACGACTAGCAAGATTGCTTAATGTTTCATCACCTTTGATTGCTGCAAGAGCAACTTTGGCTTTGAATGGTGGGGCATGGTTTCTACGCTTTTTACTCATTTTCTGTTCCTCGTTTTGAACAATTATAAAACAGAAAATAACTCCTTATTTTGGCCTTCAACCTGTCCTAATCATGGGGTCCACTTCAGCCTCGGTCAGAGTAAAACGAACAGAATAGCCCCTTCACCTTAAGTACATCTTTAACCCCAAGCAAGCTGCTGCGCGTGCCTTCCTCTTCGACAAAGCGCATGGAATAATGCTTATTGGTGGCATCATCCAGGGTGACGATTAAGTCCCAAGACACATCAGGTACCCATTGGTGAGTACTGCCATCTTGGTGAATCATCATACCTGGCAAGGCACCAGGTAGACGTTTAATGCGGTGAGGGCCGCGTGTTTTAGATTTACGCACCAGGTCTGCGCTTTGTAGCTTATTCTTAACCCAACTGTAGCTACGCTTACCTTGGTGCTCGCGTTGATACCATGTATGGAAGTGGCGCACATTCCAGCCTTGATAGCGTGTTGAGTATAGGTCTTGTAGCTTGATCATTTCGTCTACGGGTGCCCGCCTGTGTGAGGGCTGATTGAGTCGCTGATCTAACCGCCCATCCAATCCTGATTCTTCGTACTTATTAATGTACCTACGAAAACTTCGATCACAAACACCCAGTATTGTGGCAGCATCCGCTTGTGATAGTCGTTTAGCTTGATAAGCTTCATATGCTTCTTCAAATCTCATCTGTTTTACCTTATTTAGAAATGCTATCTGGCTCATCTCACTTCCCAAAAGGGAGGAGGATAAATCCGGACAGTTTATTTGCTAATTATCAGGACAGATAATTTACTTGTAACAATAGGCAACACTGCGCTAGTAGTGCTAGAACAAGGCTTATACAATGGAATGCCTTCCCCTTTGTCGGCAAAATGTCTGCTTCGCAACAGCACCCAATAACAGATACGTCGATCCCTATTTCGTTATTGTTACGAATATTCATTCCATTTATTTGTGGCTATTTTTTGTCCTATTTGGTACGGGTGGTAAACACAGTACTGGCCGGAGACTTAGCTAGCGATCTGAATATTGACGCGGGGCAATTAGGATTACTTACCAGCGTCTATTTCATTACTTTCGCGCTTGCCCAATTACCATTAGGCGTGTTGCTGGATCGCTATGGGCCCAGAAGAACCGAATCAATTCTCTTATTATTTGCGGCTCTCGGCGCGGCGATATTTGCCTACGCAGAGCAATATAATGGCTTGCTGCTAGGCCGTGCGTTAATTGGGCTTGGGGTTTCAGCCTGTTTGATGGCAAGTTTCAAAGCCTTTGTGCAATGGTTTCCACAAGACAAACTGCCTTTAATTAATGGCATCTTTATGATGTCTGGCGGCTTAGGTGTATTGACGGCCTCTACTCCTGTGGAGTTTGCTTTGAATTTTACCGATTGGCGCGGGGTTTTCTGGATTCTCGCAAGTTGTCTGCTATTCACTTCGGCCTTAGTGTGGTGGGTGGTACCCCGGCGTGCGGAACAAGACCCGCATTTGCCGATTGCGCATTATGTAAATGGCTTTAAATTAATATTTAGCTCAAATAAATTTTGGGCTATTGCGCCTTGGGCGGTTGCCTCACAAGTGACGATTTTGTCCACCATCGGCTTATGGTCCGGCCCTTGGCTAAGAGATGTCGCGATGCTTGAGCGTGATCAAGTAGCTCAGACGCTATTCACCATAGGCATCTGCATCGTACTTGGGTTTGGAATCATCGGTTTTGTTGCACAGCGCATCACTCAATTAGGTTACAGCACGTTTCAAGTTTGTATGGCAGGAATGGGTATTTATATGTTTTTGCAGTTACTAGTTATTTTTGAAGTAAGCCAGCACCCGACGTGGCTTTGGGCAGGCATAGCCTTCTTCGGAACATCCGGCGCGCTGAGCTACGCGGCTTTATCACAAAAATTTGAAACAGCGTTGGCCGGCAGAGTGAACACAGCGCTAAATTTACTGGTGTTCTTACTGGCTTTTGTGGCGCAATGGGCTATAGGTGAAACTATCAGTTTGTATACACAAAATGGTGCTGTAAATTATGCACCTAAAGGCTATCAGGTTGCGTTTAGCTACTTACTTGCAATGCAATTTACCTGTATGTGTTCTTACTTTTATTTTCGTAAGAAAGGCTAAGTTCAATGGGTAAGTAGGCGTTTCAGCCCCTACCTTTGGTTGCTGTTCGTCCTACCCTCGCACCTTTTTTTAGCTGATCAATAATTAAGCCCGCAACGTTTTTTCCGGTAGCATTTTCAATGCCTTGCAAGCCCGGGCTTGAATTTACTTCCATCACCACAGGGCCGTGGTTAGAGCGGAGCAGATCGACACCAGATACGTTCAAGCCCATAATCTTTGCCGCGCGCACAGCAGTTGAGCGCTCTTCGGGGGTGATTTTTATCAAGCTGGATGAACCACCACGATGTAAATTCGAGCGAAATTCTCCTTCTGCAGCTTGCCTTTTCATCGCCGCCACTACTTTGCCGCCCACCACTAAGCAACGTATATCCGCTCCACGCGCTTCCTTTATGTATTCTTGCACCATAATATGTGCTTTCACGCCCATAAAGCCTTCAATTACACTTTCCGCTGCTTTTTGGGTTTCGGCTAATACCACGCCTATACCTTGAGTGCCTTCTAATAATTTGACAACCAGCGGCGCACCACCGACCATTTTAATAACCCCCTTAATATCATCTGGCTGGCTGGCAAAGCCGGTGACGGGTAAGCCAATGCCCCTGCGCGATAGCAACTGTAAGGATCGTAACTTGTCGCGTGATCGAGTAATCGCTACCGATTCGTTCAAGGGGTATATCCCCATGATTTCGAACTGACGTAACACGGTGGCACCATAAAATGTAACTGATGCACCAATTCTAGGAATCACAGCGTCAAAACCTTCCAAGGGCGACCCTTTGTAATGAAGGGTTGGATTATGTGCGGCAATATTCATATATACGCGCAACACGTTGATCACTTGCGTATTATGCCCCCTTAATTCAGCCTCTTCTATTAACCGACTGGTAGAGTAGAGTTTTCGATTTTGCGATAATATGGCGATCTTCATTGGCTATCTCAATTTGTATAAGGACATCATAGATTTATGGCTGCGTTTACCATGCAGATATTTCACACCGGGGTCAACCAGTATTTTTTGGCGCATCGCCTCTCGGCCTAATAGCATTTTAAAGCGCATATCTTTTCGGTTTGTTAGTGTCACTTGAATGGACCAAGTTTGCCCACCGACAGTTAAATCGGTTACTACGACTGGTCTAACTTGCACTTGCCCGCCAGAGTTTTTAACATTTTTGTCACCAATAATAGGCGCCTCACAAACCACGGTATGCTGCTGGTGTCGACGCATAGGGTGCACCTGAAATCGAGCGAATTCTTCACCCTGCTTAACGAAGCGCTCTAAATCAGTAACGTGCAAAGCAGACGTGCGCGCGCCCGTGTCAATTTTCACTTTCATTGCCGGGATTTTGAGTTGCGGCAAAGAGATAAGTTCTATCCAGCCTACAGTAATAAGTTCTTCTAACATCTTGGGTTTTGCTTGCTACTATTAGCGTTCCAGCCTCTTATAGAGGGCGCGGAGTCTACAACAATAACATAAGCATTACGACTGCGGTCATCGCTATTCATACAAGATTTGTTTAATTATATACTCGCGTTTTTGTCCCGTCACACTGATTGATAATTCGTCATCAACTTGCTTGGTTAGCAAGGCACGCGCCAGCGGGGAATCCACACTAATATAGCCTTTCCTTGAGTCACTATCTATTTCGTCTGCACCAACAATACGGTATTTCACTACATTGCCATCCTCAAGCTCAAGGCTCACCCGAGCACCAAAATAAATTTTAGACTCGTCCCCCACTCTATTTACGGTTTTTAAATCAGGTAGACGTTTTTGTAGGTAACGGATACGCCGGTCAATTTCGCGTAATTGCTTTTTGCGGTAGATATAATTCGGCGTTTTCGGATCGGTCGCCTTCAGCGGCAGCTGCAGTAACTGCTGTTGTGACTTCAACTCTTTTCTTCCATAGCGCAGCTGATTCTTTTTGTAAGGCAAACAAACCCTCTTGGGTGATGTAGGGCGACGATTTAGGGCGGGGTGGGCGATAGCGACTCATCTCACAATTTCCCTAAAGGTGAGATTTAAACGCGGCGCATTAAACTTAGTGGTTTTGGGTATTTGGTGGTGCCAATATTGCTGAGTCGGTGGCCGCATTACCAGTAAAGAACCGTGGGCTAGATGAAGTTGAACAGCCTTTACAGACTTATCACTCTGATGACGCAAGCAAAAAGGTCGTACGCCTCCCAAAGTTAAGGAAGCAATCACCGGTTGTTCCCCTAATTGCGATTCGTCATCGGCGTGCCAACCGACTGAATCTTGACCATCGCGATAATAATTTACTAACACGCAGTTAAAGCGCGCATTAGCTTGTTGCTCAATTCGTTGTTTTAAATCGAGCAATAAGGGCGTCCACGGTTGTGGACTATGGTTCTGCCCTGAATATTCTTTACGTAAATGTGGCTCGCCAAAAAACTGCAGTAATCGTGGGCTCAAATGCCATTTTCCATATACCTTTAATTTCGGCTGCGTCCAATGCGTGGTTTTGATGAGCTGGTTATAAGCTTGGCCGGCCAACTCATCGTCTAAAAAATGCTCATGGTAATCCGCCACCAAGCCAGAGGCGCGGATCTCACTTACAGCATCAAATAAATTGGCTTGTCTCAATGGATTAAGAGTAGATGCGAGGTTCTATTTCCAAAGTTACACCAAATTCCTCCTCAACACTCTTTGCAACTGCTTTCGCCACTGCCAAAACCCGTTCGCCCGTCGCTTTAGCTGGATTAACCAGCACCAAGGCTTGGTCTTGATGCATGCCTGTAGACTCGCAATCTCTACCTTTCCAGCCGACATATTCGATCATCCATCCTGCAGCGAGTTTGACCTTGTTTTTACCCACATCGTAGTGCGGCAAGTTAAGATATCGCTTAAGCAATTCGTTACATTCTTGCGCAGAAATCACTGGATTCTTAAAGAAGCTCCCAGCGTTTGGTATTTGGGCAGGGTCAGGCAACTTGCTACTGCGCAGCGCACAAACTGCGTCGAATAAGCCTTGAGGTGTAGTCTCAATGCTATGCTCTACTAACCAAGCTTTTAAGGCCGGATAAGCAATATTGAGTTTGGCTTGTTTAGCTAGGCGCAGACGAACTGATAAAATAATTACCTTGTCGCGAAGGCTGTGCTTAAAAATACTGTCCCGATAAGCAAATTCGCATTGCGAGCGACTTAATTTCTTAGGCTCCGTGGTAGGTTCATGACTGTTGATAGGCAAATACATAAGCGAATCAAAACTCTCCGCGAGCTCAACGCCATAAGCACCGATATTTTGAATAGGTGCTGCTCCGACTGTGCCAGGGATCAAAGCTAAATTTTCCAGACCATGCCAGCCTTTACGCAAGCAGGTTTTAACCAACTCATGCCAATATTCTCCACCTCCCACTTCTAACAAAACCGTTAGTTCGTCCTCCTCAATAAGCTTAATTCCTTTTATGTTATTTTGCACTACCAAACCGAGGTAATCGCCGCCAAATACGATATTACTGCCTTCACCTATTGGCAGCATTGCGATGTCATGCAAAGCTGTGAAATCTATGGCCGCTTGCAAATCAGCCACAGAATGTACGAAGGTAAACCAGTGCGCGATAGCGGGAATGGCGAGCGTATTTGATGAACCTAGTGCGTAATTAGGTATCATTGATCGATTGAGTTAGTAAATAGAGGAAATGAACTGCTATTATAGATTTCGTATCAGCAGATTGCACCTGTAGCGCCCAATAACTCGTGAACTTTAAATTACCTAAACCTTAAGTGTATGAGTTACGCCGCCACAGATTGACAGCATTGGCGCTGATCACAACCCAGTCGAGACAATTTATATTAGTGCGGCTCACTATTACCCGGCTAAAACATCTTGAAAGTGGTTTATTCAACGCCAAGTCTAAGCCATAAATTACGTAAGAGAATAAACCAGTATGTCCATAAATGACCCCATTGTAATTGTTTCTAGTGCGCGCACCCCGATGGGTAGCTTACAAGGCGCTCTTGCCCCATTAAGCGCAAGTGAACTTGGGGCTGCCGCTATCAAAGCTTGCTTAGAGCGTGCTGGTATAAACGCCGATGCAGTACAAGAAGTCATTGTGGGTAATGTTTTGGCAGCAGGACAAGGTCAGGCACCCGCTAGGCAGGCAGCACTGAGTGCTGGCCTAGGATTAAGCACTGGTTGCACCACCATTAACAAAATGTGCGGGTCGGGCATGAAAGCAACCATGTTGGCGCACGATCTATTGGTCGCAGGCACTAACGAAGTAATGATTGCTGGCGGCATGGAAAGCATGACTAATGCCCCTTATTTACTACCAAAAGTCCGCGATGGCCTACGCATGGGCCACGGCCAAGTCATCGATCATATGTTTTTTGACGGCTTGGAAGATGCCTACGATAAGGGGAAATTGATGGGCTGCTTTGCTGAAAATACAGCAGACAAATACACCTTCAGTCGTGAGCAACAGGATGATTTTGCGATCACCTCGCTCAATCGCGCAATAGAAGCTACACAAGCAGGCAAGTTTGCAACGGAAATTGTCCCTGTCACTGTCTCTACCCGTAAAGGAGAAGCACTGGTCGAACAGGACGAATCGCCAATGAATGCGCGTATTGATAAAATTCCTCAACTACGGCCCGCTTTTCGCAAGGACGGTACCGTTACTGCGGCCAATGCGAGCTCGATTTCTGATGGTGCGGCAGCGCTACTATTGATGTGTGAGTCTAAGGCCAACGAGCTAGGCTTAACGCCACAAGCTCGTATTCTAGGCCATGCTAGCCATTCCCATGAACCCCAGTGGTTTACTACGGCCCCAGTTGGTGCGACACAAAAGTTGCTAGCTAAACTTAAATGGAACGCATCAGATGTAGATTTATATGAAATTAATGAAGCCTTCGCAGTGGTAGCCATGGCTGTAACAACAGAACTTGACTTAGACTCAGAAAAAGTCAACATCCACGGTGGCGCTTGTGCATTGGGTCACCCTATCGGCGCTTCTGGGGCAAGGATCTTAGTAACTTTAATTAACGCTTTGCAAGCTCATAATCTTAAAACTGGAGTTGCCTCTTTATGCATAGGGGGCGGAGAGGCCACAGCCATGGCTATTGAGTTAGTTAAGTAAAATGACCACCACTACACAAGGATTTACTTTAAGCCAGCTTTCGATCGGTATGAGCGAGAGCTATGAGCGAACCGTTACCGATGCTGATATTCAGCAGTTTGCACAAGTTTCTGGAGACCACAACCCAGTACATCTGGACGAAGCCTTCGCTGCCAACACTCGCTTCAAAACGCGCATCGCGCATGGCATGCTATCAGCGGCGTTTATCTCTACCGTGGTTGGCACTAAGCTACCTGGTCCTGGTAGCATTTATGTAAGCCAAACGCTTAAGTTTCGCGCGCCAGTATTTATCGGTGATACCATTGTCACGACTGCGACAGTTACCGACATCAACGAGAAAAGAGGGTTTGTCACTTTAGACACAGTGTGTAGCGTCAATGGTAAAGACGTTGTCCGTGGAGAGTGTGTGAGATTACGCAACATTGGGTATGGACTTTTTGTCTAGCAAGTTGACTCATTGTCGTTCCACACGATATATCGATGATTAGCATTAGCCCATTCGTCGTCAATTTCAATCAGAATGGCACTGACTAATCGTAACCAAGCCTCTCGGTTAGGAAAGACTCTGACCAAGCGGGTTCGCCGCTTAAGTTCTTGTTGAACCGTCCGTTCAATGCGGTTGGAGGTTCGCATTTTCTTTTGGTGTCTATCTGGCAAGGCAAACACATTTAACCCTTCAGGCACATTGTTTTCTAGCCACTGCGCCAAGTGAGCATGCTTTTCCTGGTACTGGCTCACAAGGACTTTTAGATTAACCTGAGCAGCTGCCATATTGGGTGCATTCCAAACACTACGCAGCTCACCACCAATGCGCTGCTTGATCTTGTGATTGGGGCATGATGCATTGCATTCTGCGCCAGATGAAACTGGCAACGCTGCCAAGGTATGCCTGGGAACACTGCCTTTCTAGCGGCTTTTAAGCCACTGTGATCATCACTGACAATAAACTCAATACCATGTATGCCCCGGTCAACCAAGCCTTTGAGGAACTCTCGCCAGTTAACCTCGGCTTCATTAAGCACCATTGCCGTTCCTAATACGCAACGCCGTCCACAAGGCAATACACCCAGCGCACTCAACACCGCCATATCAATCACTTGGTGGCCCTCACGCACCTTTTCATAACGCGCATCAAGGATTAGGTAAGAGACTTTACCCAAAGGACGATCACGCCAGACTTTTAACGCCTCATCCATGCTCTGGTTAGCCCGTGAGACCGGTGTAGAGGAGATGCTTTCAATACCCATGCTCTGCATGACTTTTTCGACTCGGCGCGTGCTAACGCCCGTCACGTACATTTCAGCAACGGTCAGCATCATCGCACGTTGGCTGCGTAAGCCGCGTTCTAGCGATTGAGGGTAAAAAGGTTCATCAACGTGTTGAGCGGTCTTTGGGATACGCAGATTGAGCGTACCGGCTTGCGTATCGATACGCTTATCCTGGTAGCCATGGGCAAACCCTGGCCGGTCTTGACTATGCTCATAGTGTGATGCGCCTGGAAACGGCTCTCTTTCAATCTTCATCGCCTCATTGAGCAGTGCGGTGAGCACGGGGCGCATGGCATCGGGGCCTTCTGAGATGTGTGTTCCACTATTACGTCAAATACGTTATTGTTTGATTGGGTCATTTGGGTGTCTCCAGTATTTTAATTGCTTAAAACAGGGAACGCACAAATGGTTCAACTTACAAGACACCAAGATAGAAAATTTGAATAAATCAAAAATTCGAAAAAATTCCCCCTAGGGGGAAAAGGCCATACCTGAAGTTACAGTATCGTGTGTGATGATGGTTTCTAGACAAGTTTCAGCTTAATACTCGCCTTCCTCTGCGGCTAATTTCGTGAGATGTTGCTTGAGACTCTGCATCGCTAGCGGCTTTAGTTTGGGCGCCAGCGCTGGATAAATCCAATTGTATAGTTGTTCCTCACGTACACCGTCCTTTAGTAGTGCGCGTATTTGGTTTTCTCTATCCATACGATGATCTAGCGTTCTTTGTAACATATGCACACCGCCCTCAGCTATACCATGAGAAGGCAACACCACTGCCGGATTTAGATCTATCACCCGCTGCAGCGACTGCATGTAGTGGCTTAAATTACCTTCATCTTCGGGGATAAAAATCGAGCCATAGCTCTGGGCTAAATCAGCGACGAAAAACCACGCCATGTTATCCGGTGCCAAACCCACCATACCTTCATCATGTCCGGGCAAGGCATAGACTCGAATCGCATTTCCCTTCCACCGAGTAATTACGGTTCCTTCATTAATTAACTCTATTGCCACTCCTTCGGTGTAAGCTGCTCCTAAAGTTTGATGCAGGTGCTGTACGGTTAGCTCCGTGCATAATATCGGTATATCTTGCCCACGCGCAATATCCATCGAAAACTGATGATGGTCACCGTGATGGTGGCTTAACAAGATCGCATCGATATGATGCGAATTTAGCACTTCATTAAGTTCAGTGAGCACCGCTACAGATTTTGGTGATGGGTCTACCAACACCTTACGATTATCCTTATCGCCCATCAATAAAGCATTGGTAGCGTATGCTGGCGGCAACGTATTCGATGGTATCGCGGCGTAGTAAATATCGTGCAGAAATGGATAAAAGTCTAAAGCTCGGCTATCCGGGTCATCGGAAAAATCACTCAAATGTGGTGTAGAGGGGTTTTGTGCTAACGCAATTATGGAGCGAAGCATTGGGGTTACCAACAACACTTCACCACACAAATATCGTTGATAAAAATCCGCAAATTTAACCCATTCACCACTTTCGAGTTCATTGCAATCCAAAGTGAAGACTGGCTTGGCTTTAAGCAAGATTTTATAGTGGTGCACCGCATAACGAACCACCTCGGTTACTGGAGTTGTCGCAGTTCCAAAATGCACAAAGCCTTGTAGAACGTTTAACTTATTAGCTTCATTAATATCAAAGCTAAGCTCTTCCAGCAACTCTCTACATAAGGCGTTAACATGCACAGGATCAAGTTCTGTAGCTAGGTTTGCACCGCTTTGCTCATCCTCTTGGTCAATTTTCCCTCCCGGAAAAGCATAATACCCTGGGAACGCAGACAGATATGATTGGCGCTTAACCACGAATATTTCGTCATTCACTACCAACATAGCGGCGACTGCATGTCTCATGTTCGTTGCGCGTGTTTGGTATAATTCATGATAACTTTCAGCGGTGGCCACAATCCGATATTTTACCCTGCATCAATTTCTAAGCGTTTACAAATAAACCCATGAAGCTCTATTTAGCACCAATGCAAGGCGTTGTAGATTACAATATGCGTAAGATTTTAACGCAGATCGGCGGCTATCACCGTTGCGTGACGGAGTTTGTACGCGTGGCTCAATTTCCACTTCCGGATAAAACTTTTTATCGTTATTGCCCCGAACTAAAAACTGGGGGTCGCACTATGGTAGGGGTTCCCGTGCATGTGCAATTGCTAGGCAGCGACCCAAAAAAGCTAGGTGCTCATGCTGTTCAAGCTGTGCGCTTAGGTGCACTGGGCATCGACCTAAACTTTGGCTGCCCCGCAAAAACAGTTAATCGCCACGGCGGGGGGTCCACTTTATTAACCCAGCCGAAATTAATTGGTGATATTGTTAAGTCTGTGCGTGACCAACTGGATGCTAGTATTATTGTTTCAGCAAAAATTCGCTTAGGATTTAACGATGCTGAATCTTTACCCGAGATCACAAACAACGTTATTGAAGCTGGCACTGACGAATTATGCATTCACGCTCGAACGCGCAATGACGGTTATAAGCCGCCTGCTTATTGGCAGCATATCCACGGTGGGCTTGTCGGATAATTAATAGAATACGTGAGATAATATGGGCTGATTCTAGTCAGCCTGCAATTTTGAGCAAACGTCATCAAAGCCAACTGTTCCTAACCTTAGATTCTCTGGTTAGCTCTGAACATCCCTACCGTAAACTCGATGAGCTATTATGTTTTGGTGCATTGAGTAAACCCTTCTCTAAAATATATGCCACCCGTGGCCCTAAAGGCCGAGGTGTTGAGTTCGGCTTACGTGCCTTGGTGCTTCAGTTCATGGAAGATTTAAGTGATAGAGAAATGGAGCGATACTTATCAGAGAATCTGGCCGCTAAGTGGTTTTGTGATTCAGGACTGGAACAGAGCACTCCTGATCATAGTTACTTTGGTGATTTTCGCTCACGCATTGGAACCAGGGGTATGATGAATTTATTTGACCGTGTTCGGAGCGGGTTAGTTTCAATGGGCTTAGTACGAGAAGTATTCACATTTGTCGATGCCAGCCAGTTGGTCAGTAAGCTAACCACTTGGGATGATAGAGATAAGGCGATAAAGATGGGATTAGAGGAGTTCAACAATAAGACAGTTGATAAAGTTGCGGCGGACAAGCAAGCACGGTTTGGGTGCAAGGGAAATAGCAAATATTGGTATGGTTACAAAGAGCATGCATCAGTGGATATGCAAAGTGGCTTGATCAATAAAATAGCGGCCACCTCGGCTGAGGTAACGGATGCAAGCGGCTTGAAGCATGTTTGCCCTAAGTCGGGTGCTGTTTATGCGGACAAGGGTTATTGCGTGAGCCCGGCCAAAACCACGCTCAGGCGCAACGGTTGCCATGATGCAACAATCAAGAAGAACAATATGCATGGCAAGAATAGAGACAAAGACCGTTGGATTAGCAAAATTCGTTCACCATATGAGCGAGTGTTTGCTCATCGCAATAAGCGAGTTCGTTATAAAGGGTTGGCTAAAGTCCAGTTCCAAGTTGGAATCAGGGGCTTATGTTTTAACCTTAAGCGATTAATGGCATTGGGAGTTGAACGAGTTGAATTGGTGCCGGCCTAGGGATAGATCCGTCTATTGGTGGCAAAATGGCTGCTAATAGACGGTTTATTGCACAAAAAACGCGTTGCTGAGCAAACTAAAAGCGACTTCGGCGAAAACCCTGTTTGAAATTGTATTAACCGACGAGCCCACGGTGTTGTCGGCCCTGCCTCGTGCGAAATCATTACCAATGGCGAAATATGGTCACAGTCTTGTCCAACATGAAATGATACTGAGCGAAGGGACTGATTCTAATCGGAAATGATACCGAACTAATCTAATTTCTGTTCATGATGGCGAATGAATACCATTATGAATGACCACCATATAGATACCCTTGATAAGGCACGCTTGTTGCTACAAGGCACTGATGAAATCGATCTGGCAATCGACGGTAAACGCAATCGCTATGATTTCATCAAACGCACCTTAATGCGTTTCAAATACAGCAAACTGGGTCGAGCCGATAAGGGTCTTGTGCTGCGTTATATCACACGCATCAGCGGTTACTCTTATGTGCAAGTGAAACGCCTTGCTGCCAGCTGATACTGTAACTTCAGGTATGGACTTTTATATTAGATAGAGCAGTATGGCCTTTTCCCCCCAGGGGGAATTTTTTCGAATTTTTGATTTATTCAGATTTTCTATCTTGGTGTCTTGTAAGTTGAGCCATTTGTGCGTTCCCTGTTTTAAGCAATTAAAATACTGGAGACACCCAAATGACCCAATCAAACAATAACGTATTTGACGTAGTAGTGGAACACACATCTCAGAAGGCCCCGATGCCATGCGCCCCGTGCTCACCGCACTGCTCAATGAGGCGATGAAGATTGAAAGAGAGCCGTTTCCAGGTGCATCACACTATGAGCATAGTCAAGACCGGCCAGGGTTTGCCCATGGCTACCAGGATAAGCGTATCGATACGCAAGCCGGTACGCTCAATCTGCGTATCCCAAAGACCGCTAAACACCTTGATGAACCTTTTTACCCTCAATCGCTAGAACGCGGCTTACGCAGCCAACGTGCGATGATGCTGACCGTTGCTGAAATGTACGTGACGGGCGTTAGCACGCGCCGAGTCGAAAAAGTCATGCAGAGCATGGGTATTGAAAGCATCTCCTCTACACCGGTCTCACGGGCTAACCAGAGCATGGATGAGGCGTTAAAAGTCTGGCGTGATCGTCCGTTGGGTAAAGTCTCTTACCTAATCCTTGATGCGCGTTATGAAAAGGTGCGTGAGGGCCACCAAGTGATTGATATGGCGGTGTTGAGTGCGGTGGGGGTATTGCCTTGTGGACGGCGTTGCGTATTAGGAACGGCAATGGCACTTAATGAAGCCGAGGTTAACTGGCGAGAGTTCCTCAAAGGCTTGGTTGACCGGGGCATACATGGTATTGAGTGAAGTGGACCCCATGATTAGGACAGGTTGAAGGCCAAAATAAGGAGTTATTTTCTGTTTTATAATTGTTCAAAACGAGGAACAGAAAATGAGTAAAAAGCGTAGAAACCATGCCCCACAATTCAAAGCCAAAGTTGCTCTTGCAGCAATCAAAGGTGATGAAACATTAAGCAATCTTGCTAGTCGTTATGACATCAATGCAAATCTTATCGTCAAGTGGAAGAAACAATTGCTCGATAGCTCAGCTGAAGTCTTTGCATCAGGCACAGGCTTATCTCCAAACCGAGAATCAGAGATTAAATCATTACAGGCAAAGATCGGTGAAATCACCATGGAAAACGATTTTTTATCAAAAGCGCTCGGTCGTTAAACAGACCTGAGCGCAAAACTATGATTAATAAAAGCAATAAACTATCGTTAGTTCGTCAGTGTAAATTGTTGAAGATTCATCGTTCCCATGTTTATTACAAAACCTCACCTGCTAATGAGGATGACTTGGAACTGATGCATCTGATTGATCGCATTCACCTCAATCGGCCCTTTCTTGGCAGTAGACGCATTCGTGATGTGTTGCAAGATGTAGGCCACCGAGTTGACCGTAAGCATGTGCGGCGTTTAATGCGTAAGATGGGCATTAAAGCCATCTATCCTAGGCCTAACACCAGCAAGAAGAAGGCGGGGCACAAGATTTATCCTTATCTGCTAGGTGGGTTGGCCATCAATCAACCCAATCAAGCTTGGTGTACCGATATAACTTATATCCCGATGCCTAAGGGCTTTGCTTATCTTACCGTTGTGATGGATTGGTATTCTCGTAAAGTGCTGTCATGGCGGCTTAGCAACAGCATGGATAGCGCATTCTGCGTAGATGCTTTGGAAGAGGCACTGCATTACTACGGCAAGCCTGATATCTTTAACAGCGATCAAGGTGCGCAATTTACCAGTGAGGCGTTTACCGGTGTACTCAAAGACAATGGTATTCGCATCAGCATGGATGGCAAAGGTGCTTGGCGTGACAATGTATTTGTTGAGCGCTTATGGTGCAGCGTGAAATATGAGGAAGTCTATTTGCAAGCCTACCAATCGATGAAAGAGGCAAAAGACGGCATTGGCTCCTGGATAAACTATTACAACCAAGAGCGTAAACATCAAACATTGGGCATGGTCCCTGACATGATGTATGATCCATGTCGCGGCCTGAAATTGGCTGCTTAATCAGCTGAAAATAACTCCTAAGCCATCTGTCCTAAAAAGCGGGTCCACTTCTGAGTTTATTGTCAGTGATGATCACAGTGGCTTAAAAGCCGCTAGAAAGGCAGTGTTCCCAAGTATACCTTGGCAGCGTTGCCAGTTTCATCTGGCGCAGAATGCAATGCATCATGCCCCCAATCACAAGATCAAGCAGCGCATTGGTGGTGAGCTGCGTAGTGTTTGGAATGCACCCAATATGGCAGCTGCTCAGGTTAATCTAAAAGTCCTTGTGAGCCAGTACCAGGAAAAGCATGCTCACTGGGCGCAGTGGCTAGAAAACAATGTGCCTGAAGGGTTAAATGTGTTTGCCTTGCCAGATAGACACCAAAAGAAAATGCGAACCTCCAACCGCATTGAACGGACGGTTCAACAAGAACTTAAGCGGCGAACCCGCTTGGTCAGAATCTTTCCTAACCGAGAGGCTTGGTTACGATTAGTCAGTGCCATTCTGATTGAAATTGACGACGAATGGGCTAATGCTAATCATCGATATATCGTGTGGAACGACAATGAGTCAACTTGCTAGACAAAAAGGCCCTATCCAATGTTGCGTAATCTGCCAGCTATCTCAAGCACGGTAGAATCAAGTGGCGACATCGTGCCACAAGGGGCTTTGCTAGACGCTATAGCAATCAAGACATTAAGCTTCTAGCAGATATGGATGAACTCCACGGTACGTTATCAGGCCATGCCACTAAGAAACTCTGTGAGCGCGCCTTGGTTGTCTATGAGCAAACTGAGTATGCCAACCTGGCACGTATCTCGGTTTCTCATCTATACAATCTACGCCGATCTAAACCCTACCAGAACAATCGCCGTCACTTTGAAAAGACACATTCCAAGCCTTCTTCTATCGGCCAAAGACGTAAGCCACAGCCAGAAGGTCAACCTGGCTATAGCCGTGTAGATACAGTGCATCAGGGCGATAAGGACAAGGTTAAAGGGGTCTATCATATCAACGCCGTTGATGAGATCACCCCGTTTGAAGTCGTGTCTTCTACACAGAAAATATCAGAGCCATTCTTGATGCCTATTCTCACTCAAATGCTAGAGCAATTCCCCTTTGTGATTAAAGGCTTTCATGCCGATAATGGCAGTGAATACATTAACCAATCGGTGGTGCGATTGTTGAATAAGCTATTAATCGAGTTGACCCAATCCAGGGCTAGACACCGTAACGACCATGCCTTAGTTGAGTGCAACAATGGGGCCATCGTGCGCAAGCATCTTGGCTTCATGCATATCCCGCAAAAATATGCGCCTGAGATTAATCAATTTGCCACCGACTTTCTTAACCCTTATTTGAATTATCACCGACCTTGTTTCTTCCCACAGATCAGCACTAACAACAAAGGAAAACAAGTCAAAACCTATCCATATCGAAACATGATGACGCCTTATGAAAAACTCAAATCGTTGACCAATGCACAGTCATATCTTAAAACTCACATCTCGTTTACAATGCTTGACGATATCGTTTATCAGATGACTGATAATGAGGCAGTAAAACAACTCAATGAGGAAAAAACTAAACTCTTTAAAAACATCTTTGAACAGAAATGACAATCAACTTCTCGGTATCATTCCTGTATTGGAATAGACTGTCACCTAAAGATGCAAAGCACGCTTTGATGTTAGGGCGCGGCGCGTTGAGCCAACCCGACTTAGCTTTGGCTATTCATGCCAATTTAGCTCTACAGCCATACCAAGTGATGGTTTGGAGTGAAGTCTTAGAACTGGTAGAAGAATATTTCCTAAATTCTGATAGCACTATGCCTGCGCATACAGGCAACCGCACAAAGCAGTGGTTGGCTTACTTGCTGCGCCAATATTCTGGGGCGCGACCATTCTTCCATCAACTTAAGCGCTCACGCGATCGACAAGAAATTGCAAAATTATTTACGCTAGCGCGGCGCAACGCCGAAGCACAGTTGAAATGGGCGAGTTAACAGCCATATTCTAGGCATGTCTGGTATAGGAAAAAAAGCGCGAAGAATTATTGCCTTATCAGTGCTGCTAGCAACTAGTTTATTTCTGGTTTTCGTCTTCTTCGCCACCAAAAATGCGCTTGATGTCTGGGATCGTTTACAGACGCTACCCGCGCCGCTAATGTATGCTTACATAACGGCAATTCTGGCGTTTTTAATGCTAACGGCTTGGCTGATATATAAACTATTGCGAGATAGTCAGTCGAACAATAATCAAAATAACAGTAGCGTCGACGAGACATCCGTGCTTTCTCAGCTCGAACAAGCGCAACGAGATGGCATCGACACTGAAGGCTTACGTGGTGAACTAGAAGAATTAAAGCGTCGCAAAGAATCAGGACGAATTTATATAGCGCTATTTGGCGATATTAGCACTGGAAAGTCTTCTCTTATCAAGGCATTGCTGCCCGAATCTGAAGTTCAAACTGGTGTGCAAGGTGGTTCAACCCAAGAAGTAAAACATTATATCTGGCAAAGCCCAGCCCAAGACGAATTGGTACTAAGTGATTTACCCGGCCGCAATGAGGCTGGCGGAAATCTTGAACAAATTATTCAAGAAGAAGCACTAAGGGCGCAGCTGGTTATTTACGTTTGTGAGTCCGATTTGAGCCGCACACAACTTGAAGATATTTCCGAATTAACCACTTTTAAAAAGCCACTGATTATTTGTGTTAACAAAAGTGATCGCCTAAGTGATAAAGACCGTAAAGATATTAGCGGACGCATTCGCGAGCAGCTAAACGATTCCAAACAAACTACCCTGGCTTTTGTGCAATCGGGCGGCGAGGAGGAAGTGATTTCACTAAGCAGTGACGGCAGTGAGCAAGTTACCATCCGAGCGCGCCCTGCCGAAGTTAGCGCATTAGCACAAGCAATCCAAGACGAAATCGATTCCCATTCGGCGCAACTCAATACATTGCGTGACGCTAGCGTTTTTGTATTGGTACAACAGAAATTAGATGCTGTTACCGCCAAGCATCGCGAGCGACAAGGTCGTAAGATAGTAAAGAGTGCTACCAAGAAAGCCGTATTCGGTGCTCTTGCCTCAATCAGCCCGGGCAGCGACTTAGTCATTCAAGGCATCATTGGCACCGGCATGGTAAAAGATCTGTGCAATCTTCACGACGCTTCGATAAAAGACGTTGATATAGATCAGTTTTTTGACTTTAGCCAAGGACAAATTAAAAAATCAGTGCCACTTATACTTGCGGTCTCTGGCAATGCAATGAAAGCCTTTCCCGGCATTGGTACGGTAACGGGAGGAATAACCCACGCTTTTGCTTATGGTTTAATTTTTGATGCGCTGGGCCGCGCCGTGCAGCATACGTTAAAACAACGAGGCCAACTGAAAGCAGCACTAGCAGCGATTAGTTTTTCAGAGTATTTGGGGCAAAATCTAAGCAACAATAAAGCTGAATTGGCTAAATTAGTGTTTGAGCAAACAAAAAAGTAACTTTCATGCTGCCCCCTTCTAATACAAAAAATAACGATGGCGTTGGAGATGATAATGTCGAACTAGCTAGAGAAAGTTTGTCGCATTTACTGAATGATCAACGCGTACCAAAAAAAGTACGTTCTAGCTTAAAAGAAGAGTACGGAAAGCTCGAAAAAATGTTGCAAAAACTAGAGCAACAACAACTACACATCGCTGTTTTTGGGCGAGTGAGCGTCGGTAAATCTTCTTTATTAAATGCGCTTATCGGCAAGGAATTGTTTTCTGTCAGTGTTTTACATGGTGAAACCAAGGCCGCCGAGCAAGCACATTGGCAAGAAATGGATGCGGGTGGCATATATTTAATCGACACACCCGGCATCAACGAAGCGAATGGTGAACAACGTGAAGCCCTAGCGTTGGAAGTGGCTAAGCGTAGCGATTTGGTTATTTTTGTTGTGGATAGCGACTTAACCGAGAGCGAGATGCATGCATTACGTACTGTGGTCGCCACCGCGCGTCCTGTAGTCATAGCTATCAACAAAGCGGATCAGTATACGCAGGGTCAACAACAAACTCTGCGAAGCAGTATTAGCGAAAAAACTGCACAGCTAATTGAGCCTGAGAACATTCTTTTATGTGCAGCCTCACCTAGCGAGCAAACAGTCATCAAAGTTAACGTAGCAGGTACAGAAGTCGAAACTAAGCGAGCACGGCAAATAGATGTTCAAGTTCTTAAAACCCGTTTGTGGGAAATTATTGATCGAGACGGTAAGACACTGTCAGCACTTAATGCCAGCTTGTTTGCCAGCAATTTAAGTGAGCAACTCGGCGGCAAAATTTTGCAGGCGCGCCAAGAGTTGGGTCAGCAAACGATTCAACTCTATTGCATAGCCAAAGGCGTTGCAGTTGCCTTAAACCCGCTTCCAGTCGCAGACTTACTGGCTGCAGCTGCAATAGATGTTGGCATGATCGTGCATCTTTCGAAGCTATATGGCTTGCCCATGAGTAAAACCGAGGCGGGCGAGCTTATTAAAACCATTGCTGGGCAAATGTTAGCTTTATACAGCACATTTTGGGCCATTCATTTTGCCTCCTCCGCATTAAAAGTTGGTACCGCTGGCTTATCCACTATTGTTACCGGCGCCGCACAAGGCGCCGCGGCCTGGTACAGCACCCTGGTAGTTGGAGAAGCAACCGAAACCTATTTAGCTAAAGGCAAGTCTTGGGGCACTACCGGGCCAAAACTAACCGTGCTAGAAATACTCGATAGGTTAGACAGAGATTCAGTCGTGCAACAAGCCAAGCACGAAATTAAACGTGCGCTGCGCACGGCCACATAAATACTGGATACTGAGAGGTTCAAATTGAAAATAAGCGTATCTTTACTATTTTGGTTAACCTTTCTCGCCAGTGTTGCTTGGTTTTTCAGTAATTTACTTGAAGATGCTAATAATCCTAATAAGGTGGTATTAATACAAGAAGGCGTAGACCAATCAACAGAAGTAGTGCTAAAGCGCAACCGTAATGGGCATTATATTGCTGGGGGTAAGATAAATGGCCAAGACGTTACTTTCCTGCTCGATACGGGTGCCTCCCACGTTAGTATCCCTTTGAGCGTGGCTAAGCGTTTAAAATTACGCAAAGGTATTGACCTTGAAGTTAGCACTGCCAATGGCACCGCCACGGTTCACTCAACTAAAATAAATAGCCTTAGTTTAGGTAATCTTCAATCTAAGCGAGTCATCGCTCACGTGAACCCGCATATGCGCGGAGAAGAAGTCTTATTAGGTATGACATTTCTAAAGCACCTGGAAATAATACAACTCGGAGACACACTTACCTTGCGTGCGCCTTCAAAGATAAGTCAGCCCTAGACTACCGGAACCGTCTCCAGGGAGAGCTGTCATTACGTACGTTTATCGAACGCTACAATAAACGAAGCACTCAATCCCACTGCTAGCGGGCTTTATGGTTAAACATATTTTTGCCGATAAAGGATGTGACGGTGATGCTTTTGTTGCCCAAATAGAATCAACAGACGCCATCGCGGTAATTCCGCCAAGGGCGTGAACAGAAAGGTGTTGAGAGAGTGTGACGTGCAGTTGTATCGTGAACGCAATTTAGTAGAGCGCGTATTCTAAAAATTAAAGCATTACCGGTGAATTGCTACTCGTTACGAACGATTAGCAATAACATTTGAAGCGATATTATGCTTGGTAGCCACCATTACTTGGCTTAATCGAGAACGCCCTAGCAGGCTTTCAGCGATCGCTCTCATCAACGCTTCTATCGCCATACAAAGTGGCCGATAAAATAGTGCCAATAACCTAACTATTCGCGCACTAGGCTGGTTCCCGCAGAAGTTCTCCTATTTTATTTTCAATATCTGTTGCACGCGGAGTGTTCGAATGCGTTTCTCCCACATAATGTTTACGGATAAAACCTTTTTTATCAATCAAGTAGTAACTTGGCCAGAAGTGATTATTCATCGCTCTCCAATACTTGAAATCGTTATCCATCAAGGTAGGGTGTTTCAACTGAAATTCTGCTATTTTCTCTATCACGTTATCGCGATCTTTTTCACGCTCAAATTCCGGCGTATGCACCCCAATAATTATGAAATCTTCGCCCTTAAATCGCGCCTCCATCTCGTTCATCCATGGAAACGATCGATAACAATTCCAGCAGCCAAAGGTCCAAAAGTCGATCATTACCACTTTACCGCGCAAACTTTTTAGTGACAAAGGTTCTGAATTAAGCCACTGATCGGCTGACGCTAACGGAAACTCTGGTGCCTTAATGCCCGATCTTAAACTTGCATTCTCACTACGTCCTTGTGAAGCAAAGCTCGCACTGACAAGCACGACTATAGCAATTGTGACCGCGCAGAAGGCTTTATGAAATTTGATAGAGCGGGTTTTATGGGAATTCATAGCAATCTTAGTGCGCTAATAACGATGCAAGTTCCCATCTAAGCCCAAACAGTTCAAGCGTTAGGTTACTTCTTCGCTTGTATCTCTATTTTGTGCGCCTCAACCAGCTGAGCCATACTATTAAACGAAAAATCGTATTTAGGCATTTCACCGGGGTTCATTGTAGCACCAAAACCAGTTTGGTTATGCCGTCTATAGATCCAACAATTCGCTAAGCCAGCTTTTTTCGCCGGTTGATGATCATGGAACATACTCTCAGCGGTGTGCAATATATCCCCCTTCTCAATGCCTATTGAAGGCAAATTTGCGAGCATGTAATCGAAGTTACGATGCGCAGGCTTATATGAACCAATATCTCCAGCGGTATACACCGCGTCAAACTCAACTTCTAATTTACGATTGCTGTGTGCAAAACTTTGGTTATCCGCATTAGACAACACCACCAGCTTATAATGTTGCTTTAGATACTTTAGTGATTCAGCACTGTCGCTAAAGGCAGGTCAATGCTCGACAGATTGCCCGTACACCATACATTCTTGCCACGAAACACTAAGCCCCCATTGTTCGCTCAAACGGCGATAAACCAAAGCCAACACCTCTTGGTAGTTTTTGCTAGGGGTGGTAGCTTGAGTGCTGGATTCATAACCCGCATGGGCCTCAAGTATTTGATCTCGGCTTAAGGCATCGCCCAAACGATTTGTTAGTGGTTTTAAGCCAGCAATCATTCCAGATTCCCAGTCTATCAAGGTGCCATAAACATCAAATGTTAAAGCCTTAAAATCGCTAAGGTTTTTGTTCATATCATTAATTTTCAATAGCCAATATTTTTTTCTACATCCACCACATACTCGCCTTCCAGCCAGTTACGGCCTAATAAAAAGCGGTAGCGCATTTTACTTCGATCATTTAGCGTAACAAGCCCCAGACGTCAGGGTAGTTGCACACATTTTAATTCACAAGGGGCGGCGGAGAAATACTCATGCCGAAATATAGCGTAGAACGAAGAGAAGCTGTTTTATCTAAATTATTATCATCAAATAGTCAGTCCTTCGCAGAAATATCTAGAGAAGAAGGAATCAGTGTTCAAACCTTGTATGATTGGCGAAATAAAGCCAGACGATCAGGAGTTTTAATGCCTAATAGTGATTCATCTAATCAGTGGGATTGCCAAACTAAGTTCACCGTAGTTCTTGAAATTGCTGCGATGAATGAACAAGAATTATCTGCGTATTGCCGAGAGAAAGGCCTATACCCTACTCAAATAACGCAATGGCGAGAAGCTTGTATTAATGGTGTTGATGAGGCTCTCATTAGCCCTAAAGTTGCGCGCGATGAAATACGTGCGTTAAAAAAAGACAAGAAGAAGCTAGAAACCCAGCTGCGCCGCAAAGATAAAGCCTTGGCTGAAACGGCCGCATTATTAGTATTACAAAAAAAGTTTCAGGTGCTTTGGGAGGACGAGGAAGTATGATTACGACTCAGACGCGCATTAAAGTAATCAATGATGTTAATGAAGCAGTAGACGCAGGTTCAAAGCGTTCAAGTGCTTGTGAGTTGGTTGGCCTTGCCGAGTCTACGCTTAGACGTTGGAAGCCAAAAGGAGAAGATAGTATCCGCAGTGATCAACGTCCTTTGGTAGAAAAGCCAGTACCTGGCAATAAACTAAGCGAGCAAGAGCAGCAACACATTTTATCGATATGTAATGAATCGGCATACAATCATTTGCCGCCGTCGCAAATAGTACCGCAGTTGGCTGACAAAGGTATTTATGTGGCCAGCGAGCCCAGCTTTTATCGAGTTCTCAAGGCGCATGGGCAATTGAAGCACCGCGGCCGCGCCAAACAAAAGCAGTCCCGAACACCCGATACTCATATAGTGCTAAAACCTAATGCTGTGTGGATGTGGGATATCACCTATTTGGCGACGCGTACTATTGGCAAGCATTATTACCTGTACATGGTAGAAGACCTTTACAGTCGCTATGGCGTTCACTGGGAAGTACATCCTGTTGAAAGCGGTGAATTAGGTGCGCAGTTGATGTCTCAGGCGGCTCTAAAAGTGGCCAGCTGCGATGGCATGCCCGTCTTACACAGTGATAATGGCAGCCCAATGAAATCGTTCACAATGAGAGCGAAGTTAGAAGCATTAGGAATAAAGCCCTCTTACTCAAGGCCAAGAGTAAGCAATGACAACGCTTATATTGAATCCATGTTTAGAACGGTAAAGTATTGCCCTGCGTGGCCTTCTCAAGGCTTCGATAGCTTAGAGGCCGCCCGCCAATGGGTGGGTAAGTTTATGCAATGGTATAACGAAGAACATCGTCACAGTGCTATACGCTACGTTACACCTGGCCAGCGTTATCGCGATGAAGATAGTGCCCTATTAGCAAAACGAGAAGTTGTTTATCAGGAAGCTAAAGCAGCAAAACCTAATCGGTGGTCTGGCCAAACCCGAAATTGGCGGCCTTGTGGTGCGGTTGCGCTGAACCCACAAAAAGAAGTATTATTGGCTGCGTAGGAAAATGTGCAACTACCCTGAAAATTGCCGCAAGTACAGTTTTAGCCTTTCCCCGCCACTCTAGCGTGAGCGGTATTTTAATTCTTTGTTCGCCGCCTTCTGAGGTATTAACCTGTACTAGACTATCAATGGTCGAAATAATCTGTCTTGATTCGCCTCGTATATTGAAGGTAGTAAAGCTGATTTCTTCACCAGCTAGTAACCCGTTTGCGGCAACGATATCAACAGCGTGCAAGCTCGTCGTTTTTGCGCCTGTATCTACTCTTGCAACAAAATTAAGTTCGCTAGGCAGTACAGTAATTTGTTCGGTTGCACCCACCTTTTGTTTACCAATCGGGGCATTTACCAAGGAATAAGCACCCAGTACAAGCAATATGCTTCCCAAAACGACAGCGCGGATCTTCAACTTAGCTTCAGTAGTTTTAACCTAGATAAATCAGTTAAACGCGGAAAAGACATGTGAACAATTGAAGTGCATAGTGAAATCAAAAAAGGAGTTATGCCCGAATCTGGTGTATGAGGCATTTTCTTCAAGCGGCCTCGGTTTGATCTGAGTAGTCATTAGTTTGCTCTATTCCATCTTTAAATGGAACCCCTTGAATCACTTTTGCTAGATAGGCGAACCCGCGTATTCGGTTCCACTTTTTCTCTGCGCACTGACCCAGCTTGAACATCATACTTAACATGCCATCACGGCTAAGACATCCCTTGCATCGTTTGGTACGGTGTCGGATAGTCGCGAATGTTGATTCAATTGGATTCGTAGTACGTATGCTCATCCAGTGCTTGGCAGGGAACGAGTAGAACGTCATTAACTCTTCGCGATCTTTTTCCAAGCACTGCGTGGCTTTTGGATACTTGTCTTGACAGGTTTTAATGAATAATTGATAGGTGCTTTGCGCCGCTTCTTTGGTTTCTTCCTGCCAAATGTTATGCAGAGCTGCTTTTGCTTTGGGCTGCACCGATTTAGGCAGCTTGTTCAGCACGTTGGCCGTTTTATGCACCCGGCACCGTTGATGTTTAGTGCCAGGATAGACTTCTTCCAGGGCATTCCAAAAGCCTAAAGCACCATCACCGATGCCCAGCTCTGGTTGATTCAGGCCTCGCTCCTTGAGTGCCAACAACACCTCTCGCCAACTCTGCGTAGACTCTCGCTCACCGTCTTCAATCGCCAGTAATTTCTTGTGACCGCGCTCATTCACTCCGATGACAACTAAGGCACAGAGCCGGCCCTCATCGCCGCGCAGGCCGCTGTGTATCCCGTCCGCCCATAGATAAACCCATCGATCTCGATCTAAACCTTCTCTATTCCAATCCTTGTACTCCTGAGACCACGTTGCTTTGAGCTTACTCACTGTGCCTGATGATAACCCAGTCGCTGATTGACCCACTAGCACGCTCAGTGCATCCCCCATTTCTCCAGTGCTGACACCCTTGAGATACAGCCAAGGCAAGGCCGCTTCCAGTGTTCTCGTTTTACGCACATACGGCGGCACTAAAGCAGACCGAAAGGTGATCGGTACTCCAGTGCGGGAGCGCACCTTGGGGATACGTACTTTGACTGGGCCGATCCCGGTTTGCAGTTCACGTTCTGGCAAATAGCCGTTACGAACGACACCAGCGTGTCCTGAATCTGAGACTTTGTCACAATTGCGATACAGCAGTTCAGATAACTCACTCTCGACCGCGGTTTGAATGAGTTGCCTGGCGCCATTGCGAATCAATTCTTGCAGCGGATCGATGCTTTGCTCTGGCTTTTCAAAGGAAATAATTTTATTCTGTTTCATAGTGGCGTATGTCTGTGGAAGTTTAAGTTGTTGTAAACTCAACTCATCCCGATACGCCGCTTTTAGTCAACTACTCCATACACCACTTTCAGGCATAACTCGGTACTGGCGCACCCGGGTTAATCCTAGAAGAATTGCTAGGTGTAGATGGTGGTAATCGTGACACACCTGATGCAGGAAAGTGGGAGATCAAATTTTCAGGTAAAAACGCAGGACTTTTAACGCTGTTTCATTTAGAGGCGGCGCCTAAAGGTCATATGCACCAGATGGTTAGGACTTTTGGATGGCCCGATGATAAAGGTAGAACCAGCTTTAGGCATACCATACTTGGACGATCAGACAGAGGGTTCTATATCACTAATGAGAGCAATAGAATATCTGTATGCAATGACAGCGAAAGCGATGTGGTTTCGCCATACTGGACACATGATAAACTATTAAATGCCTTTGCATCAAAACTTAGACGGCTAATTGTCGTCAAGGGGACAAAGAAAAACAACCGAGTAAAATACGAAACAGCTTATCTATATTGGGAACCACAAATAACCCAATTTGCTAATGCGGTTGAGCATGGAATTGTGGCGATAGATTTTGACGCTAGAACGAACAATGGCAGGGGACTAAGAAATCACGGCACTAAGTTTCGAGTTAAGTATGACAACTTGCGTCATCTTTACAACCATTATCAAAAATTTACAGTTTAGTACAATTAAGTATATAATTCCGTAATATTTGACTCAAGCATAGCGTAACTCAACTGGGCTCTGATAGAATGCTGTTTTAACTTACAGCTTAATACTCTTATGCAATTATATGGCAGTTATACCTCACCATTTGTGCGCCATTGTCGCATAGCACTAATGCAAAACGATATGGGTTGTGATTTTGTTACGGTGGATATGATGAAAAACCCGGACTTATCGCCGACCAGCAAAGTGCCGTTTATGCAAGATGGCGCGCTGACGCTAACCGACTCAAGCTCAATATTGAAATATATTCGTGAAAAGGCGGGTCAGACGTTTTTGGCCGATGTGCAAGATTATGAAACCTTTGCGATAAGTAATACACTGCTAGATAGCGCAATAAACACATATTTGTTGGAGAAGCAGGGTGTGGACGCGAATGAAGTGCCATACCTTACCCGCCAGAAAAACCGGGTAGCGAGTGGCTTGGCTGCCTTAAATCTGCGCATTGATCCCGCTCAAGGAATTTCAACGGATGGTGCCTTGCGCGCTGCTTGTCTTCTAGCTTGGGGAGATTACAGAAGTCGGTTTACTTTGGATGGCTTGGATAACTTGCAAGGCCTGAAAGAAGCCGCTAACGCAGATTCAAATTTTGTGGCCACCGCACCGCCGCCTTTGTGATTTGAACCCCTGAAGGCGGCGGCTGTTTTTCACTCAGCCGAATTATAATTTGCTTATTATGGAGTAACCTTATTGTGCACGGGCTTTTGCAAGCTTTATGTTAATTACAAATACCGTGCTTTCTTGAACTCGTAGACCAATGGTAATCTATTGCAGTTCAAATTCTTTGTATACTACGATGCGTTTTTTGGTTTCTTTAATTCTAGCTGTCCTTCTGATCTCTAACCTTGGAGCTAACCAAGAAGATAAAATTTTACGTTTGGCTACCACCAGCAGCACCGAGAATTCAGGGCTTTTAAATAAAATCTTACCAGATTTTGAAAAGCAATCAGGTTTGGCGGTGCATGTTATCGCGGTCGGAACAGGCAAGGCACTGAGAATGGGCAAAGACGGCGACGCGGATGTTTTGCTAGTGCATGCCCCAACGGCGGAGAAGGAGTTTGTAGAGTTGGGCTACGGTTTAAATCGTACGCCCGTCATGTACAACGATTTCGTTATTGTCGGGCCGAAAATGGATCCAGCGGATATTGCATCAAAAAGCACTATTCCAAAGGTAATGAAAGCGCTGGTAGCTTCGCAAAGCATCTTCGTATCACGCGCAGACGACTCTGGCACACATAAGAAAGAATTGAGCTTCTGGGCAGAGGCGAATATTAAGCCTGGCGGCTCTAACTATCGAGAAGCCGGCCAAGGAATGGGCAGGGTGCTGCACATTGCAGGCGAACTAAATGCCTACACTTTGGTCGACCGAGGCACTTGGCTGGCCTATAAGGGCAAATCCCCTCTGGATTTGCTGTTTGAGGGAAATCCACGGTTATTTAACCCCTACAGTATCGTCCAAATAAACCCTAGTAGATTCGCAGATTTAAATCACTCGGGAGCACAAAAGTTTATTCATTGGATGACATCAACACCCACACAGAAAATGATCGGCGAATATCAAATCAACGGTCAATCGCTGTTTTTCCCGGATGCGTGAAGAAGTGGATCCCAAATTTAGGATAAGTAGCTTAAGGTTTATTTTCACCTGATTAAGCAGTCTATTTCAGACCGTGATATGGACCATACATCAAGTGAGGCACTATGCCCAATGTTTGATGCTGTCGCTCTAAGGCATCTTCATTAACAGATGCGACTTTGAAATAAACACTAGAACGGATGACATCCAACAGTTTGCATTGGCGTACTAGCGATAATTTATTACTTTTATTAATTCTGGATTTGCGCTCGGGTCTGTTTAACGACCGAGCACTTTTGATAAAAAATCATTTCCCATGGTGGTCTCACCGACCTTTGCCTGTAATGACTTAATCTGTGATTCTTGATCTGGAGCTAAACCTGCACCTGAAGCAAACACATCAACGGAACTATCAAGCAATTGTTTCTTCCATTTGACGATAAGATTTGCATTGATGTCATAACGACTAGCAAGATTGCTTAATGTTTCATCACCTTTGATTGCTGCAAGAGCAACTTTGGCTTTGAATGGTGGGGCATGGTTTCTACGCTTTTTACTCATTTTCTGTTCCTCGTTTTGAACAATTATAAAACAGAAAATAACTCCTTATTTTGGCCTTCAACCTGTCCTAATCATGGGGTCCACTTCAGTTATCAGGCAACCATAGCTTTGTTAGCCATTTAAGGCGGGTTCTATAATCGTAGTACCTCACTCCTAAATTGTTTTGCGCGTTCACATTTCCTTGTTCTGCTGCTTTTCTCAAATAGGTTGATGCAGTTTCATAATCCTTGTTGCTGTAAGCTTCCATCCCATCTTCAAAATTGCCTCCATACGCCACCCCAACAAACAAAATTAAAGCAGCAGTGCTTATCAATATGCTTTGCTTTGTGCTTGTCAGGGGCATATTGAAGTGAATGATAGGAAGCTGGAAAGTGCTGTTGAGGTTGTTAACTTTTAGAAGTTACTGATTGCTGTACTTTTCGTAAAACTCTGCGGCTGTTTGTTGTGCTCTGTTTAATGTTTCAATGGTTAATGTTTCAACGCATAAATCCCGTAGCTTTTTACCATTCTCATTCCCGCTTGCAGCAGCTACGCTCGCCCATACATAGCATTTTTCAAAATCCTGTGTAACACCTTCTCCCTTTTTGTACATCAATCCTAAATTGTTTTGCGCACTTGCAAATCCTTGTTCTGCTGCTTTCAAATACCATCTAGCGGCTTCCTTGTAATCCTGTGTAACACCTTCTCCATTGTAGTACATCGATGCTAAATTGTGTTGCGCATTTGCCTCTCCCTGCTCCGCTGCTTTCAAAACCCATCTAGCGGCTTCCTTGTCATCCTGTGTAACACCATCTCCACTGGCGTACAGCACTCCTAAATTGTATTGCGCATCCGCATATCCTTGTTCTGCTGCTTTTAAATACCATCTAGCGGCTTCCTTGTCATCCTGTGTTACACCTGCTCCATTGTCGTACATCACGCCTAAACTGTATTGCGCACTTGCAACTCCTTGTTCTGCTGCTTTCAAAAACCATCTAGCGGCTTCCTTGTCATCCTGTGTAACACCTTCTCCATGGCCGTACATCAATCCTAAATTGTGTTGCGCACTTGCAACTCCTTGTTCTGCTGCTTTCAAATACCATCTAGCGGCTTCCTTGTCATCCTGTGTAACACCATCTCCCTTTTTGTACATCACGCCTAAACTGTATTGCGCCCTTGCCTCTCCCTGCTCCGCAGCTTTTCTAAACGAGTTAAACGCTGTCTCATAATCATTGTTGTTATAAGCTTGCACGCCATCGTCAAAATCACCGCTGTATGCTACCCCGACAAACAACATTGATGTAGTAAAAATTATTAGTATGCTTTGTTTAATGTTTGCCACAAGTCTTTACTCTTATTATGAATTAATGTCCAAAAGCTTATCTGTTATTCAACTTCAATAACAGCGCGTCATCGTCATTTAAATTGTACGATGAGATACATTGTAAATGACAAGAAGCTGGATTCGGCGTTTTTCAGGCTAGTTGCAGTAATTTTCTACATGGCTAATGGTACATTATTTTCAGGATTGAGTGCAACATTAGTCTTGTCCAACATGAAATGATACTGAGCTAAGGGACTGATTCTAATCGGAAATGATACCGAACTAATCTAATTTCTGTTCATGATGGTGAATGAATACCATTATGAATGACCACCATATAGATACCCTTGATAAGGCACGCTTGTTGCTACAAGGCACTGATGAAATCGATCTGGCAATCGACGGTAAACGCAATCGCTATGATTTCATCAAACGCACCTTAATGCGTTTCAAATACAGCAAACCGGGTCGAGCCGATAAGGGTCTTGTGCTGCGTTATATCACACGCATCAGCGGTTACTCTTATGTGCAAGTGAAACGCCTGGCTGCCAGCTATCTCAAGCACGGTAGAATCCAGTGGCGACATCGTGCCACAAGGGGCTTTGCTAGACGCTATAGCAATCAAGACATTAAGCTTCTAGCATATGGATGAACTCCACGGTACGTTATCAGGCCATGCCACTAAGAAACTCTGTGAGCGCGCCTTGGTTGTCTATGAGCAAACTGAGTATGCCAACCTGGCACCTATCTCGGTTTCTCATCTATACAATCTACGCCGATCTAAACCCTACCAGAACAATCGCCGTCACTTTGAAAGACACATTCCAAGCCTTCTTCTATCGGCCAAAGACGTAAGCCACAGCCAGAAGGTCAACCTGGCTATAGCCGTGTAGATACAGTGCATCAGGGCGATAAGGACAAGGTTAAAGGGGTCTATCATATCAACGCCGTTGATGAGATCACCCCGTTTGAAGTCGTGTCTTCTACACAGAAAATATCAGAGCCATTCTTGATGCCTATTCTCACTCAAATGCTAGAGCAATTCCCCTTTGTGATTAAAGGCTTTCATGCCGATAATGGCAGTGAATACATTAACCAATCGGTGGTGCGATTGTTGAATAAGCTATTAATCGAGTTGACCAAATCCAGGGCTAGACACCGTAACGACCATGCCTTAGTTGAGTGCAACAATGGGGCCATCGTGCGCAAGCATCTTGGCTTCATGCATATCCCGCAAAAATATGCGCCTGAGATTAATCAATTTGCCACCGACTTTCTTAACCCTTATTTGAATTATCACCGACCTTGTTTCTTCCCACAGATCAGCACTAACAACAAAGGAAAACAAGTCAAAACCTATCCATATCGAAACATGATGACGCCTTATGAACAACTCAAATCGTTGACCAATGCACAGTCATATCTTAAAACTCACATCTCGTTTACAATGCTTGACGATATCGTTTATCAGATGACTGATAATGAGGCAGCAAAACAACTCAATGAGGAAAAAACTAAACTCTTTAAAAACATCTTTGAACAGAAATGACAATCAACTTCTCGGTATCATTCCTGTATTGGAATAGACTTAAACAAGGCCGTTGCTGAGAATGACAGCGCCTATCTTTGTTTCGATATGAAGAATATCAGTCCTGCCGGTCAGTCACAGGTCGAACCTTGTGACCTGTACGCTGTGCAAGATGAGTTAGGGACGTTTTATCATGTTAAGGTTTCGACTTTTTCAGCTCAATTGAGCCCTCTTTTCAACCAGGGAACAAATGCCATTGAATTATTGAAGCTTGATCAGGATGCGCGCAACAAACCTGGGACACTGGTCGAAGATGCTGACATTCCAGATGACACCAAAATCAACTTTAAAACACCTTTGTCGGGTCAGAAATACTCTGTGATTTTCGGCATCGTCACCCATAAGGACAAAACTCGAAAATCTCTCAATTTGCCTCTTTTTTCTCGTATTAGTCTGATGAGAAATATATTAGTCTGATGAGGAATATGTTAGTCTGATGAGAAATATGAAATCTCTTAAATTGATGAGTATTCCAGCCAACTACGGCTTTATTGACGATAGGACAGTGAGGAAAGAAGGGAAAAAGAAGAAGAGAAAGACGGCGGGGAACGCGGCAAATGACTGATTTTACATTCATTCACGCAGCAGACATTCATCTCGACAGTCCCCTTTCAGGCCTGTCAGCCTATGAGGGTGCTCCAGTTGATCTGTTACGCAACGCGCCCAGGGCGGCCTTTAGCAATCTGATTGATGAGGCGATCAGGAAACGCGTTAATTTCATGGTGATTGCTGGCGATCTCTATGACGGCGCCTGGAAAGATTTCAACACCGGATTGTTTTTCTCTGGAAAAATGGGGCACTTGAAGCGAAATGAAATTCCTGTCTTCATTGTGCATGGCAACCACGATGCCGAAAGCGAGTTAACCAAGCAGTTGATGCTCCCAGACAATGTAAAAGTGTTTTCAACCCGAAAAGCCGAAACACATCAGTTGGCGCATCTTGGCGTCGCCTTGCATGGGCAGAGCTTTCGCGAAGCTAAAACCGAAGAAAACCTGGCCATCGATTATCCGTCAGCCGTGCCCGATTGTTTCAATATCGGCGTCCTGCATACTGCCGTAGGAGGACACGCTGAACACGCACTGTACGCGCCTTGTTCGCTGTCAGACCTTACCGGAAAGGGTTATGATTACTGGGCCTTGGGCCATGTTCACGAGCACAAAATTCTAAGCGAAGACCCGCTTGTCGCGTTCCCAGGAAACATCCAGGGGCGCCACATTCGTGAGACTGGACCGCGCGGGGCACTGATGGTGACGGTCGAAAATGACAAGCCTACTATTGAGCGCCTATTCGTTGACACCGTTCGTTGGCATCGAATTGAAATAGATGCGGGGGAAGCCAATTCCCTCCAAGAGGTTGTGCTTCTAGCGCGCGACAGACTGGAAACTCTGCTCCGTGAAGACGCCGACGGACGACCGCTTGCGACACGCGTCATTCTTACGGGCCGGTCTCGAATCCACGGCGAACTTTTTGGCCTAGAGACCCAATTGCGTCAAGAAATCCTCGCTGTCGCTAACGCATTGGGCGACAACGCGTTTTGGGTCGAGAAGGTCATCCTTGACACCACACCCGAATTGGATGCCGCTGCTATTGAGGCACGCTCAGACGCTATAGCAGATTTGCAAAGCATCCTGGCCAAGGTCGGAAGCGCCCCGGAAAGCCGGCAAGATATTATCGATGACTTGATGAAACTGGTCCGCAAGGCCCCCCCTGAGTTAATCAATGCAGTCTCTGAACTCCGTGCGATCAAAACAGGAGAAATCGATGATCAACTGGAAAAAGTGTCCTTGGGGCTGATTGCCCGCATGGCCGGCGAAGGGGAACCGCGATAATCATGCGCTTTCGTCGCCTTGATCTCATAGCCTATGGCTTATTCACCGACCATGTCATCGACCTCCCTCAACCGGACGGAACGGGCCAGCCGGACTTTCATCTGATTGTTGGTCCGAATGAGGCCGGAAAATCCACTATACGTCATGCTATTTCCGATCTTTTGTTCGGCATTGAAACCCGTACCCGTTTCGATTTTCTACACCGCAAGCCTGAGATGCGCCTGGGCGCCAGGCTTGAAAATGACGACGCTCAACTCGAATACCATCGGTTGAAACGTAACCAGCATCCGCTTCGAGGGTTGGACGACGATGTGCTGCTCGACGACGTGCTGGCCCCATACACAGGCAATGCGGATCGCACATCGTTCGAGCGGGAATTTTGCCTCGACCACGCCCGGCTGGCGGCTGGCGGACAAAGCATTCTGAACTCTAAGGACGATGTAGGCCGCATGTTATTTGAGGCGTCTGCCGGTGTTGACGTATTCGGTAAATTCCTCGACCAATTGGACGAGGAAGCGACAGGTCTATGGAGCTCTCGCCACTCAAAGGATCGGGAGTTTTATAAAGCACTTGACGCTTTCAACGACGCAAAGAAAGCCGTCAAGGAAGCCACCGCGCGACCCAAGGAATGGAAAGACACCAATCGAAAGGTTACCGAGGCTTCGGAAGCTCTGACCACCGCCAAGGAAGGCTACGAATCACTGCAGAAAACCCGAACACGGCTTGAGCGAGTCCGCCATGTTGCGCCGCATTTTCAGACGCGCAAGGCAGAAATCGACAAGCGTGCTGCACTCGGTGACATTATTGATCTTCCTGAAAACGCCGCCGATGATCTGAAGACTGTTAAGGATGATATGAAGGATGCCGACCGGCTTCTCATTGAGCACCAGGCGCTCATCGACAAGGCAATCAAGGACAGGGATGGTGTTTCGTTGGACAAGACTCTGCTGGCCCGTAAAGATGACATTATCGATTTGCGCGACGAAAAAAGTCATATCAAGAACCACCCGCTCGACATCGCCAAACGCGAGGCCGAATCTTCAGCTCTGAGCAAAGAGATCAAAGTGCTTGTCAGCAACCTTGAGTGGGACATGACTGACGAGGAAAGCCTCGATAGCGCACTTCCATCGGCTATTTTGCGCAAAGATATTGAGGTCTTGGCCAACACGCATGGGAGTCTTGAACAAGCGGTAGCCAGCACAGCAGAAAACGTGAGAGGAAAAGAGCGCGACATTACTGATGGGTCCGATGACCTTAAGGCACTGTCCGACCTTCAGTTGCCGTCGGACATCAAGTCATCGCTGAAGGAAGCGCGCGCCCTCGGAAACACCGAAAAGGTTAAGGTTGAGTTCCAAAACCACATCGAACGCGCTAGCGACCAGATTGAAACCCAAATTGTCAGGATGCACCCCTGGGCTGGCTCGGTTGAGGATTTGCACCAGTTGTCTGTTCCGAGTGATGAAGCAATCCAGGCGTTCAAAAACAAAGAGCGCGACATCGACACGGAACAAAAGAGCGCTCAGGAGCAACACGAGGAAACCGAAGACGAACTCCAGGCCCTCGAAGTCAAGGAAAGCCTCCACGAGGGTCGGCAGCCAATCACACCCGAGGACATCGCGTCATCACGCCGGAACAGAGACGATCTGTGGGCGAAAATCCGATCCGGATCAAAGAAAGTGGACGAGGCTGGCGACGATTACGAAGCCCGCGTCACCTCCGCCGATGACTTAACAGACCGTCGCTACCGGACTGCCGAGGAAGCAAAGGAACTGGAGTACCTTCGCAGCGAAATCGCTCGCCTGAAGCAAAAACGTAACAAACAGGATGGCAAGATCGAGAAAATTGAACAGCAACGCCGAAGCTTGATGACCGACTGGGGCCGGATCACAGAAAAACTTGGCTTGGGCGACATGAGTATATCCGCTACCCAAACCTGGCTCGGCCATTACCGAATCGCCTTGGGCGAGGCGGAAAAATTGAAAACCGGGGAGACGAGTCTTTGTGAACTTGAAACTCGGGAAACAGCGGCGGCGACAGACATTCGCCGGGCCCTTGTGCAAGCCGGTAAAGAGGAGCCGACTGCGGCGCTCACGCTGCAACGGCTGATTGATAGGGCTGAGACCGTGGTTTCAGAGGCAGAAACGGCGAAAACCCGGCGTGATCAGCTCAAAGTGCAACTCAAGCGGGGACGCCATGATCTGAAGGGCCTCAAGGATAAGGCTTTAAAAGCCTGGCAGGAACTGGATACATGGACAGCTTCGTGGTCGGAGAAAACTCAAGCCGCCGGGTTGCCCAAAAAGGTTACCCCGCCGGCTGCGAACACGGCGTTGGGTCTGATGACCGAGTTGAAGGGGAAACTGAAAGAAAACCGGGACTTGAAGCAATCCCGCATCGAGACAATGCAACTGGATATTGAGAACTTCGAATGCAAGGCCAAAAAGTTGGCGCAGGCTGTCGCACCGAACTTAATTGCGCGCACCGCCGAAGACATCTGCACCGCGCTTTGCCAAAAGCTGACCGAGGCCGAGAAAGATCAGCACACATTTGAAAAAGCAGGGTGCGACATTGAGGAAAACACGACACATCACAACAAAGCACAAACTCTGAAGAACGAGGCCGAAGCACGGCTCGCCCCCCACATGGAGCATGCGAAAGTCGATACCATCGCCGACCTCGAAACAGCGATTGAATCCTCCGAACGTCTTCGCCGGCTCAATCACGACATTGAGGATGCAACAGCCACCGTTCTCGAACTTGGAGATGGCCTGTCTATGGATGAGCTTGAAGCTGAAGTTGCCAACGAAGAGCTGTCATCCATCAAAGTGCGCCTCAACGAAGTAAAAGAACGGAGCAACACTGCAATTGCTAATCGCGATGAATGTTGGTCGCAAATGAAAGATGCCGAAACAGAAAAAGATAAAATTCACGGCCAAGCTGATGCGGTGATGGCAGAAGCCCAGCGCCAGGAATCATTGGCGCGAATGGCGGAAGTGACAGAGAGATTTATTAAAGTTCGCATGGGTGCTCTGCTGCTACGGTGCTCGATTGAGCGTTACCGTGAAGAAAAACGAGGACCGCTACTCGAAAGAGCCAGCAAAATATTCTCGACTCTGACTCTGGGATCGTTCCAAACCTTGGACATCGATTACGATGGCGCCACGCCACAGCTTATGGGCCGCCGTCCTGACGGAAAACATGTGGATTTCGATGGGTTGAGCGATGGCACTGGAGATCAGCTTTTCCTGTCCCTCCGTCTCGCCGCCGTTGAAATGCAATTGCAACACGCCCAACCTCTCCCCTTCATCGCCGACGATCTTTTCATCAACTACGATGATGAGCGCGCGGCCCAAGGTTTTAAAGCACTCGGTGAACTGGCAACAAAATCCCAAGTTATCTACTTCACACATCATGACCATTTGATTGGTGTTGCACGGGAGGCCATTGGCGACCAGTTGAACGTGACCCCGCTTGTAGCTCAATAAGGTGTTCTTCCCTACCTACAAAGCTGAAGACCTGACGATTACCGACCTGCATCAGGCTGTGTATGCAGAAGTAGTATATAGAATGGCGGCTTTACAAGTGATGGTTGCTATCCCAGCAATAGATCAAGCACCGGCTTTGCATCTTTTGCAAATGGATTGATAATCTCGACCCCACCTAAACGGCGGCCATGTTGCATGTCTTCGGAAAGAACATAAGCACATCCTGCCTGTTTTGCATTTGCCCACAACATGGCATCCCAGAATGAGATATTATGATCGCGTACATATTCAACGGCTTCGTTAAATGTGTCCTGATCAGCCGGGACGATAGTGAAAATCTGCTGCCAGATGCGGGTGATGACTATGACCTCATCCATAGAAGCCAGTCCCTTGCGTCTGGTTGCATTAAAAAATTCGCCGATGGCTTGCAGGGTCAAAAGGCAGTCTTTTTGCGTAGCCGTCTCTAAAAGAGAAGAAGCAATCTGATGTTTTTCAGGGGCATCTGTATTGACGGCATAAATGAGGATATTGGTATCAAATGTAAAACGCTTAGAAACGATCATGCAACTCGTCCCTGTTAAAGCTTTCCGTGCCAAGTTTCAGACCTTTTTTCAGAAGACGTTTCATATCGGCTATCGCTGCCACACGTTCTTTATTTGATTTAACGTCTTTTCCTTCAGGCATGAGTACGGCTATGGGGCGACCCCGGCGCAGAATACGAATACTTACGCCGTCCCGTTCCACTTCCTGAATAAGTTTTGAGAAGCGTTGATTGGCCTCTGTCACCATTACTGTTTTCATAGGTACGCTCATCTCTTAATGTCCTTATACCATATACTATTATAATATTTAAATGAAGGGTAATATAGTATAATATTTACTCCGTGTCAACAAGTGGATGAATCCCAAGATCGAATAGGATCAATTGGCGCTGACATGGATTGAATGAGATTGCGAAGAAAGGGGTCAAACCCCTTTAAAGCTCTAGAGGTTACTGATTGCTGTACTTTTCGTAAAACTCTGCGGCTGTTTGTTGTGCTCTGTTTAATGTTTCAATGGTTAATTTTTCAACGCATAAATCCCGTACATTTTTACTAAAATAATCCCCGTTTGCAGCAGCTAAGCTCGCCCATACATAGCATTTTTCAAAATCCTGTGTAACACCTTCTCCATTGCCGTACATCACGCCTAAATTGTGTTGCGCACTTGCAAATCCTTGTTCTGCTGCTTTCAAAACCCATCTAGCGGCTTCCTTGTCATCCTGTGTAACACCATCTCCACTGGCGTACATCACGCCTAAATTGTATTGCGCCCTTGCAAATCCTTGTTCTGCTGCTTTCAAATACCATCTAGCGGCTTCCTTGTCATCCTGTGTAACACCATCTCCATTGTCGTACATCGCGCCTAAATTGTTTTGCCCACCCGCATCTCCTTGTTCTGCTGCTTTCAAATACCATCTAGCGGCTTCCTTGTCATCCTGTGTAACGCTGTATCCATTTTTGTACATCCATCCTAAATTGTTTAGCGCGTCCGCATTTCCTTGTTCTGCTGCTTTTAAAAACCATCTAGCGGCTTCCTTGTAATCCTGTGTAACACCCTTTCCATAGACGTACATCAATCCTAACTCGTTTAGCGCCCTTGCCTCTCCCTGCTCCGCAGCTTTTCTAAAATGGGTTAATGCAGTTTCATAATCCTCGTTTTGGTAAGCTTGCACGCCATCGTCAAAATCGCCGCTGCATGCCACTCCAACAAACAACATTAATGTAGTAAAAATTATTAGTATGCTTTGTTTAATGTTTGCCATAAGTCTTTACTCTTAATTATGAATTAATGTCCAAAAGATTATCTGTTATTCAACTTCAATAACAGCGCGTCATCGTCATTTAAATTGTACGATGAGATACATTGTAAATGAAGAAGCTGGAATGTGCTGTGGAATTTATATGCCTCTAAATCAAGTCTCCCTTTTTAAAATGTAAACTACATCATTAGAATTAGCTCTATGATCAATGTACTCCAATGTATCGCAATCAATAGGTTTGATGGCCGCCATTTTTAATCCAAGATATTCGACTAAAATATCATTCTTCGTCTGTATATATGAAACTAACAATGGATTTAAAGGCACATTAAAATATGACATAGTTAGTGCGATTGAATCTGTATCAATAACTTTGATTTCAAACCCATCAATTTCAAACCCATCAATTGTTAATTCGTAAACGTATTTTCCAGCAAAGCAATTAAATTTATTGCTGAAGTAGTCTAATACTTTTGACCTGTTGGTGTTCCATTTTTGCTGTCTTGCGAAAAGTCATCAGTAATAACTAGAATTAAAAGCAATGAAGCTATGATTGCGATAATTTTGAAATGCATTTTCACTTATATTTCCTTTTATTGTTTGTGTTTGTTCCATTATCTAGGATTATACAAATAGCGTTGTAAATTACAATTAGAAAATTATTTGCGGGACTACAATATTATCTTTTAAAGACAAGAATAATTCGATTTAAAAGCTTTTGAATGTAACGTTTATGTAGAAAGGGGTCTGACCCCTTTCTTTGCAATCAAACAATAACGTATTTGACGTAGTAGTGGAACACACATCTCAGAAGGCCCCGATGCCATGCGCCCCGTGCTCACCGCACTGCTCAATGAGGCGATGAAGATTGAAAGAGAGCCGTTTCCAGGCGCATCACACTATGAGCATAGTCAAGACCGGCCAGGGTTTGCCCATGGCTACCAGGATAAGCGTATCGATACGCAAGCCGGTACGCTCAATCTGCGTATCCCAAAGACCGCTAAACACCTTGATGAACCTTTTTACCCTCAATCGCTAGAACGCGGCTGACGCAGCCAACGTGCGATGCTGCTGACCGTTGCTGAAATGTACGTGACGGGCGTTAGCACGCGCCGAGTCGAAAAAGTCATGCAGAGCATGGGTATTGAAAGCATCTCCTCTACACCGGTCTCACGGGCTAACCAGAGCATGGATGAGGCATTAAAAGTCTGGCGTGATCGTCCTTTGGGTAAAGTCTCTTACCTAATCCTTGATGCGCGTTATGAAAAGGTGCGTGAGGGCCACCAAGTGATTGATATGGCGGTGTTGAGTGCGGTGGGTGTATTGCCTTGTGGACGGCGTTGCGTATTAGGAACGGCAATGGCACTTAATGAAGCCGAGGTTAACTGGCGAGCGTTCCTCAAAGGCTTGGTTGACCGGGGCATACATGGTATTGAGTTTATTGTCAGTGATGATCACAGTGGCTTAAAAGCCGCTAGAAAGGCAGTGTTCCCAGGTATACCTTGGCAGTGTTCCCAGTTTCATCTGGCGCAGAATGCAATGCATCATGCCCCCAATCACAAGATCAAGCAGCGCATTGGTGGTGAGCTGCGTAGTGTTTGGAATGCACCCAATAGGGCAGCTGCTCAGGTTAATCTAAAAGTCCTTGTGAGCCAGTACCAGGAAAAGCATGCTCACTGGGCGCAGTGGCTAGAAAACAATGTGCCTGAAGGGTTAAATGTGTTTGCCTTGCCAGATAGACACCAAAAGAAAATGCGAAGCTCCAACCGCATTGAACGGACGGTTCAACAAGAACTTAAGCGGCGAACCCGCTTGGTCAGAGTCTTTCCTAACCGAGAGGCTTGGTTACGATTAGTCAGTGCCATTCTGATTGAAATTGACGACGAATGGGCTAATGCTAATCATCGATATATCGTGTGGAACGACAATGAGTCAACTTGCCAGACAAAAAGTCCCTACCCAATGTTGCGTAATCCACTGAATCATAGCGCCCGAGCATAAGCATATCCGTTAAGTGCATTAACACTTGGACTAGAGAGGCAAGAACGATTGGTGTGGCCAAGATGATAATGCCCTTAGCTTCCGTGAAGAGAGAGTATTTCAAGCTGATTTGACCGCAAGGGATAGCAAAAACTGAGCGCGCAAGAATAGCAGACAAAAAGCAGCATTATCTGCGATAATTTCATGCAAACTACTCCTAGCTAAATTAGTGTACTTAACGATGAAAAAACTCATATTACTGATATTCTTTTCCGCCATATTGAGCGGCTGCAACACGCTCAAATCAATCAAATCTTATTCTCCACTTTCCAAAAGTACCTCTAGCTCATCAACCAAATTAGGGGAACACGTGGGGGTGCTGCTGGTAACAAGCGAAGAAGACTGCTTATTGGTAGATGGTTGCGGCCCTGCCTATAGCTTGCTCGCATCGGATATGCGCATGCGAACGGTGGAACTGACCGGTAAGGTTGATGAATCTATGCGCGGTCAACTGATTGCAGTACAAGGTAACCTGGCGAAGGCAGGCTCAGTCGCTGAAGAAACGTTGGATGTCATCAATGTGCAGAAATCACTGGCCATAACACCTGATGAAACGCAAAGCTTTTTAGATAAGGAAGCCGATACATATGTTAGCGAAGCCTATGGCTGTAATTTGTATTGGGATAGGAATTATAGTTGGAGCTTGGAGGGTCGCCAGCCCTACCTTATAATCGCAATGAGAAGCAGTATTGGTGCGTCTGCAGGACATTCAATTAAATTGATATTCGATGGTTTAACGGGTGAAGTAGAGCGAGAGCTTAAATTTCCTGAATATATGGACCCTTGTAACCCATAGCTGTAAACCTAGATAAATCAGTTAAACGCGGAAAAGACATGTAAGCAATTGAAGTGCATAGTGAAATCAAAAAAGTCGCGGTCACCTTATTGGTGATAAGGTTTTTTTGATTTTGCTAGGTGCATCAAGAGCTTGCATGGACTTTCGTGTTTTAACTGATTTATCTAGGGTAAACAGATGTCTAAGGTCGATAAGCTGTATCAACGCGTTTACCAAATAGTCGAGAGAATTCCAGCCGGTAAGGTAGCGACTTATGGACAGATTGCCAAAATGTCTGGTAAGTGCACTGCGCGTCAGGCGGGGTATGCGATGGCTGCAGTGCCTAATGGGCACGATGTTCCGTGGCATAGGGTGATTAACGCACAAGGTAAAATTAGTGCACGTTCAGACGGCGCACCAGATTCGCGGCAACACCAAGCTCTGCTAGCAGAGGGCGTACTTTTTTCTGATTCTGGCCGGGTGGACTTTAGTCGCTACGGCTGGGAGCCCAATTTCGAAGACTATTTGCATGAACCGGATGAGCCGGGCCTAGGCTGAAATTTCAGCTTGAACAAAAATGACCGCTAAATTTACGTTACCCAAACTGGTGTTAACACCGGGCGAGCCTGCTGGTATCGGTCCGGATTTGGCTGTTATGCTAGCTGAAACCGATTTAGATTGTCACTTAACGCTGCTATCAGACCCCTATCTAATTGCGCAGCGGGCAAAGCAGCTGGGTATAGCGGTAAATATTCACCAAGACGAATCTCAGTCACATAAGGCGGGCAGCTTGTGTGTGCGTTCCCTCGGCGCGCTCAGTGCAGGTGTTCATTGCGGCCAGCTCGACACCGCCAACGCCCAGTTTGTATATGACTCCATTAAAGTGGCTGCACAGCTTTGTCTCGACGGCAGCTATGATGCTATGGTGACCGGCCCTGTGCACAAAGGCATAATCAATGATGCGGGCATTGCATTTTCAGGGCATACCGAACTCATTGCACAAGCGACGGGGGCAGAGCAACCGGTCATGATTCTGGCTAATAATCATTTGCGGGTAGCGCTAGTCACTACGCATTTACCCTTGTCTCAAGTCAGTGCTGCGATCACGCCTGAGCGCATTACTTCTGTAGTAAATGTGCTTCACACTGACTTAGTACAAAAGTTTGCAATTAAACAACCACACATTTTGGTTTGTGGGCTTAATCCGCATGCTGGGGAAGGAGGGCATTTGGGAATGGAGGAGATTGAAATCATTGAGCCCGCTTTAGACAAATTGCGTACAACCGGGATGAATTTGCTTGGCCCATTACCGGCAGACACGGCATTTACACCTGAAAAGCTTAAGCAGGCAGATGCCGTGCTGGCGATGTATCACGATCAGGGCTTACCCGTCATTAAGTCAATGGGCTTTGGTGAAATAGTGAATATTACGTTTGGTTTGCCAATTATCCGCACCTCGGTTGATCACGGCACCGCGCTAGATATCGCCGGCAGCGGTAAGGCAAAAGTCAGCAGTCTATTGTGTGCTATAGAGCAAGCGATCAGTATGTCCAAAACACGTCGGCAAGGCGAATTACTTGAAGCATAAGTCACGCAAGCGCTTTGGCCAGAATTTTCTTCAAGATGTTGCCTATCAGCAACGTGTTGCATCGACGATTCAAGTAGGCAAGGGCGATAAGTTAATAGAAATAGGCCCAGGGAAAGGTGCGATTACCGCGCACCTGCTGCGCGAACACGGTGCTTTAACGGCGATTGAAATTGATAGGGACTTATCCAGCACTTTGCAATTTAAGTATGCCGATAACGGCTTAAGTATTATCCAAGGGGATGCGCTTAAGGTTGATTTTGCAGAGATTGCCGGCAACGAAAAATTGGCGGTAATAGGTAACCTACCCTACAATATTTCAACGCCTTTAATATTTTATTTGCTGGCCTCGCTTAAGCATATAAACCAGATGGTGTTTATGTTGCAAAAAGAAGTGGTGGACCGAATTATTGCCCCGCCGGGTGACAAAACCTATGGACGCTTGAGTGTGATGGCGGGTTTACATCTTAATGCTGAACGCTTATTTAATGTGCCACCGGGCGCCTTTTTCCCGCAACCCAAGGTGATATCTAGCGTGGTGCGGCTGACCCCTAACGGGCGAAAAATTGAGCAAGGAACACAGCAGCGTTTAGCGCGAATTGTGGGTGCGGCATTTGGCCAGCGACGTAAAACTTTGCGCAATGCGATTAAAGACCAGATAACAGAGCAACAAATTATTAGCGTGGGCCTTGACCCCAAAACGAGGCCTGAAAATTTAAGTGTTGAAGATTTCTTAAGTCTGGCAGAAACCTCAGCATAACACGGTGCTTTTCACCCATTTTTACCTAGTCTTTCCTGCCCGCGCTACGTTATGCTGAGGCCTCATAGACTCCAAATTGGGTATTAGTATGGCGAGAGTGTGTTTTCTGGGTACAGGCAATATGGGGCTGGGTATGGCGACTCGGCTGATTGAAGCGGGACATGATGTTCAAGTCTATAACCGCACCAGAGGAAAAGCGACTCCATTGGGCGACAAGGGGGCCGTTATTTTTGATACACCAAGACAAGCTGCCAAAGGCGTTGACGCTGTCATCTCAATGGTTGGAGATGATTCGGCTTCACGTTCGGTGTGGCTGGGAGAGGGTGGGGCACTTGGTGCCAATTTACCCCCGAAAACCTTGGTGATCGAATGCTCAACTATTTCGCATGATTGGGTGATGGATTTATCTGCCACAATCGATAAGATGAATCTGCAGTATCTTGATTGCCCTGTCACGGGCTACCCGATGCTGCAGCATCGGGTGAGCTGACATTATTTCTGGGTGGAGATAAAGACACCATTAAGCGGGCTCAGCCCTATATAAAACCGCTTTGTAATTCGCAAATTCACTTTGGTAAAGTGGGTATGGGCACGGCGTATAAACTGATGGTTAATTTGATGGGCTCGATTCAAATTGCAGCCATGGCTGAACCTAGATAAATCAGTTAAAACACGAAAGTCCATGCAAGCTCTTGATGCACCTAGCAAAATCAAAAAAAACCTTATCGCCAATAAGGTGACCGCGACTTTTTTGATTTCACTATGCACTTCAATTGCTTACATGTCTTTTCCGCGTTTAACTGATTTATCTAGGCTGAAGGGTTGTTAGTGGCAGAAAAGGCGGGTCTTAATTTACCCATGGTGGCAAAGGCGTTAGCAGCAGGCGGCACTGGAAGCCCCAATGTGTCGCGTAGCTCTATGCTGATGGTAGAGGCAAATCACGAAGAAAATGTGGTTTTCAACGCGTTTTGGCGGTTAAAGGACACCCAATACGGGGTTAAGTTGGCTGATAAAATGGGGCAATCTGTCTCGCTGGGTCAAGAAGCGCAAGCACTTTTCCAAAAACTTGTTGATGCAGGCTATTCCCAATCCGCTGAGAGTAAAATAATTGATGTGTTAAGAGATTGACTAGACATTTCTTAGTATGCAAAAGTGCTCGGTTCACCAAGCAGCAGAAGATGAAGCAAGCCTAAATCATGTCTTGCTGATAAAGTAGTCGGCGCGCAAAAAGTCTTGTGCCGTATTGGAGCTAGTAGCTGAATTGAATAGTTTAGCGAACGTTCTGGAACTGCTTTTTCGTTATTATTTGGCAGACGCTAACTCAAGCGAGTGACCTTAATTAAGCCCTAATTGGTCTTTTGGAAGCGTTTCATACAATAAATCCCTAGTTCCAAAACGCCCTGACCAATGGGTTTTGTAAGTGCTTCTTCAAGGTAAATAAGCCTAGATCATAAGGCGCTAGTTCTGTTTGCGTATTAACCACCTGTATTCTGTTTGCCATAGGGCTATGATCTATTACGATTTTAGGCACGATGCCTACACCTAAACCAAGACTTACCATGCTAACAATAGCCTCATTACCTGCCACCTGAGCGTAGATGCGGGGCGAAACGCCCATTTGTTTGAACCATGCATCCGTGCGTTTTCTTGCAATACCGCTTTCGGCCAATATCATGGGCACTTGCGCCCAGTCATCAGCAGATTTAGGTGGAAAAACACACCGCCCTAAGCGGCTGGCTTCTTTGGGCGCAATGAATAGCAAGGGAGATATAGTAATCGGTTTAAAAATAATGCTTTTGGGCAACGTCTTGGGGCGTGCCGCAATACTGATATCTTCTTGCCCGGCAGTGATTCTGTCTATCGCGTGTTCAGGGTCGCCCGTATGCAATTTAATTTCAATACTCGGGTAGTCATCGCGAAAGCGATTGAGTAAATCAAATAAGATGCTATACGCGGCGGTGACTGAGCAAAATAGTTTGATTTCTCCTCGTAACTCTGCGGATTGATTATTTAGCTGATTCAACAAACCATTCCAATTGGAAGTAGCTTCTCGGGCATAGATTAAAAAAGTTTGTCCCTCTGGTGTTAGCTCGACCGAGCGATTATCACGGCTAAAAAGTAGTACCCCAAGTTCTTGTTCAAGCTGACGAATATTACGCGATAGCGCTGAGATACTGATATGGCAAGCATCACTGGCGCGTCCAAAATGTAAATGTTCTGCTAAAGCGAGGAATTGGGTTAAAAGTCGGGTGTTCATTGCTTTAAGTCTAAACTAATGTTGCAAAATATGGGATATAACATTGCAAATAGATCAATTTACGAAACACTTGGTTTGTTATAAAGTCCAGCACCTGAATTTTAAGCATTGGAAGTACCATCATGTCGAACAATTATTTTAATACTCTGCCATTGCGCCAGCAGCTTGAGCAATTAGCTAAATGCCGCTTTATGCACCTAGAGGAGTTTTCAGAGGGCATAGCAGCCTTGAGAGGCAAGAAAATGGTGGTCATAGGTTGTGGCGCACAAGGCTTGAACCAAGGTTTAAACTTGCGTGACAGCGGCTTAGATGTGTCTTATACCTTGCGTGATGCGGCCATTGCTGAAAAGCGCCAATCTTGGAAGAATGCCACCGAAAATGGTTTCACCGTCGGCACCTATGAAGAACTAATTCCAACTGCCGACCTAGTGCTTAACCTAACCCCTGATAAGCAGCACACAGCTGTTGTTAACGCGATAATGCCAATGATGAAACAAGGTGCGTGTTTATCTTATTCGCACGGTTTTAATATTGTTGAAGAAGGCATGCAGGTCCGCAATGACTTAACCGTCATTATGGTTGCGCCGAAATGCCCAGGTTCTGAAGTGCGTGCTGAATATGTGCGCGGTTTCGGGGTGCCTACATTAATTGCGGTGCATGAAGATAATGACCCCAAAGGTGAAGGCTTGGCACTAGCTAAAGCCTATGCCGTGGGTACTGGCGGGCATAAAGCGGGTGTATTGATGTCGTCGTTCATTGCAGAGGTGAAGTCGGATTTGATGGGTGAGCAAACTATTCTTTGCGGCATGTTGCAAGCCGGTTCATTGCTTTGTTTTGACAAAATGATTGAAGAAGGGGTTGATGCGGCCTACGCGTCCAAGCTGGTTCAATACGGTTGGGAAACGGTAACAGAAGCACTTAAATATGGCGGTGTGACCAATATGATGGACCGCCTTTCCAACCCAGCAAAAATTAAAGCCTATGATTTATGTGAGCAGATGAAAGACATCATGCGTGATCTTTATCATAAACACCAAGACGATATAATGAATGGCACATTCTCGCGCACTATGATGGAAGATTGGGCCAATGACGATGTGAACTTATTAGGTTGGCGTGCAGACACCGCTGAAACGCCATTTGAAAAAACAACTGCGGGTGATATGGAGATTTCAGAGCAAGAGTATTTTGATAACGGCATTTTAATGGTGGCCATGGTTAAGGCAGGCGTTGAGTTGGCTTTTGAAACCATGACGGAAGCAGGCATTATTGCGGATTCGGCCTATTACGAGTCCCTGCATGAAACGCCGCTGATCGCGAATACGATTGCGCGCAAGAAGCTTTACGAAATGAATGCAACTATTTCTGATACCGCAGAATATGGTTGCTATTTGTATAACCACGCTTGTGTGCCGCTGCTGGGTGATTTTATGAAAGGCGTCAAGGCTGACGTGATTGGCAAAGGCTTGGATGTCGAAGACCTGGGAGTTGATAATGCACGTTTGATTGAAGTGAATGCAGCGATTCGCAGTCATCCCGTCGAAGCGATCGGCGCTCAGTTGCGCGGCTATATGGCCAATATGAAGAAGATTATTTGATATTTTTTACGGCTTTCTAATTATAAAGCAGCGAGTAAAAGTCAAGGGCCAAGACTTAACCTTGGCCTTTTACTTATTTAAGCCTCAGTTTATATAGGCGTGATCAGTCAAGCCCAACATCGCGCGACGATAAAGCTGCAAGACATAACAGTTAATTTCGACGATCGCTTTGAACTGCTATCTGTTAACTGGGAGATTGAGCCGCAGCAAAACTGGCTAATCACCGGCACTAATGGTGCTGGTAAGTCTGCTTTAGCTACGGTGTTATCTGGTGCCGGTAAGGTAGTATCAGGCACGATTGAAGGCTTGCCAGTAAAGATTAGTGCGGTATCGTTTGAAGCGCAAGCTGAACTGATTGCTGCAGAGCTAAGAAAGGACGATGCCGATATTGTTGATGTTATTTCACAAGGCACCCCCGTCAAGGAAATATTATCGGCGGTTTGTACCGACGCGCAATTAGCCGATCAGTTAGTGGTTCAGTTCGGTTTACAAGCTTTGCTAGATAGAGCGTTTAGGAAGTTGTCGACAGGAGAGTCACGTAAAGTCATGTTAATTCGCGCTTTGGCCAGTAAGCCAAACCTATTGGTATTGGATGAACCCTTTGAGGGCTTAGATGTGAATACGCTTGCGATGTTGCAAGCGCATCTCAAATCACTGGCTGGTAGTGTGCCAATGGTGCTGGTGCTAAACCGCTTTGATGAATGCCCTGATTTCATCACCGATATAGCTTATGTCGACAATGGGCGCTTACATCACCAAATTAAGCGCAGCGATGAAAAAGCTTATGCAGAGCTTTATCAGTTGCTGCATTTGAAAACCACTGAGCTTGATGTGCCGCTGGTAGATCCGACCGCGAGCATCCCTGAATTAGACCCGAGTCAGCCCCTGGTTCGATTAAGCGGAGTAAGCATAAAATATGCAGAGGCCGAAATATTCACAGAGTTAGATTGGACTATCGAGCCTAATCAACATTGGCAACTTAGTGGGCCCAATGGCAGCGGCAAAACGGCTTTACTTTCACTGATCACCGGTGATCACCCACAGTGTTACGTCAATGATATTTTGGTGTTCGGTTACCAGCGTGGCAATGGTGAGAGTATTTGGCAAATTAAGCAATTTATCGGTTATGTTTCAACCGCACTACAGTGGGAATACCGTGTTAGCTCAAGCCTGCGTAATGTGATTATTTCCGGGTTTTACGACAGTATCGGCATGTATACCAGAAGCACTGAAACACAGCGCGCTATTGCAGATCAATGGTTAGCACTACTAGGCCTTGATAACCGTGCTAGCGAACCGTTTAATAAGCTTTCACATGGAGACCAACGATTGTTGCTCATTGCGCGCGCGATGGTAAAACACCCACCTCTACTTATTTTAGATGAGCCGTGCTTAGGCTTAGACGATATGAACCGACAGCTAGTATTAGCGCTAATAGAAAAAATATGTGCTGGCGGTGAAACCTCAGTCATATACGTTAACCATCATCCCGAAGATAAAATTAAAGGGATCGATAACTATATAGCCTTGGCTTAAATTTTGGCGTCTTCAGAAAGCTTAAACCTGCCCAATAAATATTTTTTATACCCCCCCAGAAAATGGGCTAGTTGAATTGCACACGCACTTCACCGACAATGAGCTAAGCTGATCTATTGCCGACATAGATGCCGGTTCACATGAGTGAAAACCAGCACATTTTAATAAAATAATTTGGAGCATACTTTAATGTTGACTACCAATCCTTTTACCGAATTAGCTCCCATAATATCAACGGGTGCTATGCAGACGTTTGTCGTAGTCATGGTGTTGCTAGTTATAGGCGGCACAATATTCGATGTCATTCACAAGAAGAGTGGTAAATACTTTTTTGAGAATATGCAGCGCGCTAAGAAAAATGGCACTCGGGAAGTAAGTAGTGGCGAAAAAGCCTCAATCGCCGCTAAAACACTTGCGAGCGAAGTGCTAACCTCATCTGAGTTCTGCAACCCTAAGCGCCGCATTGCTCACCTGTTAACGATGTATGGCTTTATCGCTTTCGTGGCTGCCACTGCCGTAATGATCTTTTGCAATACCACTTCGGTAATCTGGCCAATATTATGGCATTTAGGGGCTTTAGCAGTTTGTTGGGGCGGCTATTGGTTCTGGTTTTTTATCCGTGTTGACGTTGTAGCAGAAGGCAACTCGCCTTTCAAATTAATGAAAGCCGATTTGTTTGTGCTATCGTTATTGGCAACCGCCACTTTCGCATTATTGTGGTCAGTATTTAGCGGCATGATTTTATTCGCCCTGTTTATCCTATCTGCTATCGTGCTATTCGGTGGCGTGCCTTGGTCGAAGTTTGCGCATATGTTCTTTAAGCCGGCAGCGGCTTTTGAAAAGAAATTGGCGGTGGCCGATGGCAGTATGAACAACTTACCTCCGCTTGCTGATGCGCCAGAGCAGTTTGGCTTAGGCATTAAACGGAGCGCACCCAAAAATTATTAATTGTAGCCACAGACATCATCATGAACTGGTCGATCTACGCATAATGCTGTTGATTCATCTAACTAATTGAGTAACTTATAAAATGCCAACTTTTGTATATATGACTCGCTGCGACGGCTGCGGACACTGTGTAGATATCTGCCCTTCAGACATCATGCATATCGATAAAACTTACCGCCGCGCGGTTAACATTGAGCCCAATTTTTGCTGGGAGTGTTATTCCTGCGTGAAGGCCTGCCCACAAGATGCCATTGACGTTCGTGGTTACGCTGATTTCGCGCCTTTAGGTCATAGCGTGCGGGTACGTCGTGAAGAAGAAAAGGGCACCATTTCATGGAAAATCAAATTCCGTGATGGCCGTGTAAAAGACTTCGTCTCTCCGATAACTACACAGCCTTGGGGTGAGAAAATCCCTCGATTGGCTGATCTTGATGTACCAAGCGATGAAGATCTTAACTCAGAGCTATTGTGTTATGAGCCAGATGCACTCAATATCGATCGAGGCTTGCCCACTATCCCTAAAGATAAATTTAAGCAAGGGGTTTATTACTAATGGGCAAGATCAAAATAGTATACGAGGATTGCGATATCCTCGTAGTGGGCGGCGGCATGGGCGGCACTGGCGCTGCTTACGAAGCGCGATATTGGGGGCGTGATATGCGTATCGTAATTGCTGAAAAAGCCAATATCGACCGCAGCGGTGCGGTTGCGCAAGGCCTTTATGCGATCAACTGCTACATGGGCATGCAGTGGGACGAAAACCAGCCAGAAGACCATGTTCGTTACGCACGCAATGACTTAATGGGTATGGTACGTGAAGACTTGGCCTACGATATGGCGCGCCATGTTGACTCAGCCGTGCATAAGTTTGAGGAGTGGGGCCTCCCGTTCATGAAGAACGAAGAGACTGGCCGTTACTTGCGCGAGGGCAAGTGGCAGATCATGATTCATGGCGAAAGCTATAAGCCGATTGTCGCTGAAGCGGCGCGTAAATCGGCGGACGAAATTTATAACCGCATCATGATTACCCATTTGTTGATGGACGAAGGCAAAGCTAACCGCTGTGGCGGTGCTGTTGGGTTTAACGTGCGTACGGGGGCTTATCATGTGTTCAGAGCCAAAGCGACGGTTGTGGGTGCTGGCGGTGCATCACATATTTTTAAGCCACGTTCAGTGGGTGAAGGTATGGGGCGTACTTGGTACGCGCCTTGGAGTAGTGCTTCGGCATATGCATTGCCTATTCAGGTGGGCGCAAAAATGACTCAAATGGAAAACCGTATCGTGCTTTGTCGTTTCAAAGACGGCTATGGCCCGGTTGGGGCCTATTTTTTGCATTTAAAGACCTATACCCAAAACGCCTATGGTAACGAATACGAATCAACATGGTATGAGCAGACCAAGCAAATGGTGGGTGAATACATTGATCACCAACCAACACCAACTTGTTTGCGTAATCACGCTTTTATCGAGGAAGTGAAAGCGGGCCGTGGCCCAATTCACATGGTAACCAAAGAAGCCTTCCAAGACCCACATAAAGAAACTGTGGGTTGGGAAAACTTCTTAGGCATGACGGTTGGGCAAGCGGTTGTATGGGCATCGCAAGACATCGACCCAAAATATATTAACCCTGAGTTGACCACTTCTGAACCTTACGTAATGGGTTCGCATGCAACTTGCTCAGGCGCGTGGGCGTCAGGCCCTGAAGATATCGCACCTGATGAGTATCAGTGGGGATACAACCGCATGATGACGGTTGACGGCTTATTTGGCGCGGGTGACGCCCTGGGCGGCACGGCGCATGCGTTCTCATCCGGTTCATTCACTGAAGGTCGTTTGGCTGCAAAAGCGGCAGTAAAATACGTCCGTGACATGAAAAGTGAGGAAATCAAAATTTCTGATGAGCAAATTGCAAAGTTTAAAGACATCATCTTCAAGCCAATGGAGAATTATACTATAGGCCGCAATGAGATTACTGGCGGTACAGTATCACCAAGTTATCTGTTACCGATTCAGGGCTTGCAACGGCTTGAGAAAATTATGGACGAATACGCTGGCGGTATCGGCGTAAACTACATGACAAACGAGCCATTGCTACTGCGTGGTTTGGAACTCTTAGCGACACTGCATGAAGATCTAGAGCACATAGGCGCAGAAGACTTGCACCAATTACAACGTGCTTGGGAACTTAAGCACCGCGCGATTGCTTCTGAATGTGTGGTCCAGCATACTTTATTTCGCAAGGAAACTAGATGGCCGGGCTACTATTATCGTGGCGACCACATGCAATTGGACGATGAAAACTGGCATGCACTCACCCTATCGCGCCGAGATCCAGAATCGGGTGAGTGGGAGATGGAAAAAGCACCTGTTTATCATATTGTTGATTAATAAGCGTTTAAATTAGCGGGGCATTGTCCTGCTAATGCTATTTTGAATTAGAGGTGTCGGCGGTTAGCGCAAGCGCTTTTTCAATTTTTAGACTCTAGATGAATACCAACACAGCGAAGCCGCCAATTGATCGAGAAACCTATCTGTTAAGAGAGGTTGAGGTAGCGATCAATACATTAGGTGCGCAAAGGAAAGATATTGAACATTTGATGTCAGCCATCTTGCCTACTGGTGCATCCGTTCAGCAGGTGCCGGGCCTGCTAAAACGGGCGTATAAAAGGCTACAGCAGATGCGAGAGATTACTGCCGGCGGCGATGAGGCAATTGAAGGAAATAAACAGCTGACCCACTTAGTGCAAAAGGCGCTTTTTGCTGCGACTCAGCTTAACTATGAGCAAGCCGCAGGTTTCTACTCGCAGGTAGCAAACAAGGGCGGGTTAAGCACTAAACAGCAATGGCACTACCAAACTCAAAGTGCATTGATGCTAACGGAGTTGGGAAGAGAATTTAGTGATAATAACGCACTTCAACAGGCGATTTATCTGCTTGAGGACGATGCGATAGCACTGGCAGCAAAGCGTTCACAAGATTTGGCCACCACTTTGCAGCTCCTTGGTAATGTGCAGGGTGTATTGGGTCAACGGCAAGGAGGAACGCGAAATTTAGAAAATTCAATAGCCTCTTTTGAGGCGTCCTTGTCACATCGTGATCGTAAGCAGCATCCACTTGCATGGGCAGAAACACAAAATAGCTTAGGTAACTCGCTAGGCACATTAGCGCACCGTCAGAACGATTTAGACATGCTGGGAAGGTCAGTGGAAACGTTTGAACTGGCTCTTGAGGAGAGAACAAAAGAAGTAGTGCCACTGGATTGGGCTAGCACCCAAAACAACTTAGCTGCAGTTTTACAATCAATAGGGCAGCGTAATAAAAATCCTAAATTACTTAAACGCGCGGTAGAAATATATAAAGAAGTGTTATTGGTATGGACTCACGATCTTGCGCCGCAAGATTGGGCCACTACAATGAATAATTTGGGTACAGCACTACGCTTGTTGGGAGAACACCGCAAGGGCCCACGCACTTTTGAACAGTCTATTGCCGCATACAAAAGCGCATTGTCCGAGCGCAGTAGGGAGATGTTTCCTCAAGAATGGGCGATGACGCAAAACAATTTGGGCGCAGCGTTGCAAAAGCTGGCGGAGCTCGAAAAAGATGGTGATGTGCTATTGAAAGCCATAGAGGCTTATGAAAACACACTAAAGGAATGGACTCGAGAAGCGGTACCAATGGCTTGGGCAATGGCCATGGCGAATTTAGGTGTAGCACGGAGAACCCTAGCAGAGGTTTTGTCTGATGCTGATATTGCTAGAACAGCAGTGGACGAGTTAGAAATCGTGAGTGATTTGTTCAGAGAACTAAGCCATGCTCACTATTCAGAATTGGCGATAGATCAGGTGGCGAAAGCACGAAAGCTTATGGATACACTACACTAGCGGCACAGTAATATTTCAAAGCTAAATCGCCAAACACCAGCTTATTCCAATTAATAAACAGTTGTTTCGCGGCCGCATTTAGCTCCGGCAGGTTTTCGGAAATACAAGATTTCAGGATACTTAATTGGTATTCCTCGAATTGCTTGGTTGGGATTTTATGGATTCATATAGGGCGTCATGATATGGATAATTAGGGTTTAATAGTAGCCCAAAGTTAAGATAACTTGCACAATATAGCAGACAAGTTATAATTGTCCTGTTTATTGTACAACTAGGGTGGATTATGAGAGTAATAAATTTTTCAGAAGCTAGAAATCGTTTAAAGACGGTGCTAGATCAAGTAGTGGCGGATGTAGACTACACCGTCATTTCCCGCCGTAATGCTGAGGATGCGGTGGTTATGTCTTTAGACCACTTTAATGGTTTGATGGAAACTGTGCATTTGTTAAAAGCACCGAAAAATGCGGCACATCTTGCTAAATCAATTGAGCAATTTCGTTCAGGGAAACTGGAACAGCATGAATTACTAGTGTAGTGTATTAAGTAGATCGTATATATCAGAAGTCTTGTCCAACATGAAATGATACTGAGCGAAGGGACTGATTCTAATCGGAAATGATACCGAACTAATCTAATTTCTGTTCATGATGGTGAATGAATACCATTATGAATGACCACCATATAGATACCCTTGATAAGGCACGCTTGTTGCTACAAGGCACTGATGAAATCGATCTGGCAATCGACGGTAAACGCAATCGCTATGATTTCATCAAACGCACCTTAATGCGTTTCAAATACAGCAAACTGGGTCGAGCCGATAAGGGTCTTGTGCTGCGTTATATCACACGCATCAGCGGTTACTCTTATGTGCAAGTGAAACGCCTGGCTGCCAGCTATCTCAAGCACGGTAGAATCCAGTGGCGACATCGTGCCACAAGGGGCTTTGCTAGACGCTATAGCAATCAAGACATTAAGCTTCTAGCAGAGATGGATGAACTCCACGGTACGTTATCAGGCCATGCCACTAGGAAACTCTGTGAGCGCGCCTTATTGTCTATGAGCAAACTGAGTATGCCAACCTGGCACCTATCTCGGTTTCTCATCTATACAATCTACGCCGATCTAAACCCTACCAGAACAATCGCCGTCACTTTGAAAAGACACATTCCAAGCCTTCTTCTATCGGCCAAAGACGTAAGCCACAGCCAGAAGGTCAACCTGGCTATAGCCGTGTAGATACAGTGCATCAGGGCGATAAGGACAAGGTTAAAGGGGTCTATCATATCAACGCCGTTGATGAGATCACCCCGTTTGAAGTCGTGTCTTCTACACAGAAAATATCAGAGCCATTCTTGATGCCTATTCTCACTCAAATGCTAGAGCAGTTCCCCTTTGTGATTAAAGGCTTTCATGCCGATAATGGCAGTGAATACATTAACCAATCGGTGGTGCGATTGTTGAATAAGCTATTAATCGAGTTGACCCAATCCAGGGCTAGACACCGTAACGACCATGCCTTAGTTGAGTGCAACAATGGGGCCATCGTGCGCAAGCATCTTGACTTCATGCATATCCCGCAAAAATATGCGCCTGAGATTAATCAATTTGCCACCGACTTTCTTAACCCTTATTTGAATTATCACCGACCTTGTTTCTTCCCGCAGATCAGCACTAACAACAAAGGAAAACAAGTCAAAACCTATCCATATCGAAACATGATGACGCCTTATGAAAAACTCAAATCGTTGACCAATGCACAGTCATATCTTAAAACTCACATCTCGTTTACAAGGCTTGACGATATCGTTTATCAGATGACTGATAATGAGGCAGCAAAACAACTCAATGAGGAAAAAACTAAACTCTTTAAAAACATCTTTGAACAGAAATGACAATCAACTTCTCGGTATCATTCCTGTATTGGAATAGACTTCAGAGTCCCCCAAATGATCCAAGATACGGCACAGTCCGCAGTGAATGGTGTCCCCTTAACAAGGGCTGTAACGCAGTATTGGGTCATTTGGAGGGTTCCCTGTGGGCGAGACAATAAACGGCCATCTAGGTCGTTGCATTTCTTGCAAAGGACGGGTCATTCACTGCGAAACGCGTCCAGTATCTGGTCGTTTCTAGCCTCGCTGATACATACGATCTACTTAATACACTACACTAAATGGCTGACAATTTAGCGTGGACCAAGGAAGCGTGGTCAGACTATATTTACTGGCAACAACAAGATAGAAAAACGCTTAGGCGCATTAATAAGTTAATTGTCGATGCTCAACGCTCGCCTTTTTCTGGAATAGGTAAACCCGAGCCATTAAAAGAAAATTTGTCTGGGTTTTGGTCGAGAAGGATAGACCAAACAAATAGATTGGTTTACACGGTTGAGGAAAACACGCTCACTATCATTGCCTGTAGATACCACTACTAATTTAAAAGCCAAGACCCATCCATTTCTTCGATAGACCCGCAACCAACTTGCTTAAGCGTACGGTCAATTTCATCTTGGTAAATGCCGATTACTTGCTCCGCGCCCGCAGTACCTAATGCGCCCATACCCCAAAAAAAACTACGGCCAGAAAATGCCATTTTAGCACCCAAGGCTTTGGCGCGCACTACATCAGTACCGGTGCGAATACCGCTGTCGACCATAATAGTCATGCTGTCACTGTCATAACCTGCCAACGCCTTTAGGCTCTCAACAGTACTAGGTGCGGCGTCTAATTGGCGACCCCCGTGGTTAGAAATAATAACACCATCTACGCCTATTTCCTTTGCCGCAATCATATCGGGTTCATACAACACACCCTTAAGCACCAAGGGCCCCCCCCATAGCTCGCGAATCATTTCGACTCGCTCACGCGTCACGCCGTGCATATTAAACTGTGTAATAAACTCGCTTAAGCCTTCATTTGGGCCTTCGTTATATTGCATTACATTAACAAAATCAGGTTGCCCTTCAGCAAGCATGCGCAGTGCCCACTGGGGGTGTGTGGCGCACTGCCAAATTATTTTCGGCGTAAAACTAAACGGCAGTTTGAGGCCATTCTTAAGTTCGCGGTTTCGCTTGGCGCCAACAGGAATATCTAAGGTTACAACTAAGACATTGTATCCAGCCGCCTTCACCTTAGACAAAATATCCTTCATCACCTCTACTTTTTTCGGCACATAAAGTTGAAACCAACACACGTCTGGCGCGGCTTCGGCGATATCTTCTAACTGGGTGGTGCTAAAGGTACTCAAGATATAGGGCATATTCGCCTTTTGGGCCGCGGTCGATAATGCAAGCTCTGCGCCCGGCCACATCATGTTGCCCAAACCAATAGGTGGAATGCCAAATGGCATGGCGTAATCCTTACCAAAAATTTGAGTGTTTAAGTCAGCTTCGCTTACGTCTTTCAAATATCTAGGAACAAGATTAACCTCGTGCCAAGCATCCCTGTTACGCCGCTTACCATCCTCTTGGTCTATACCTCCATCAACATAATCAAATGCGAAATTGGGAATTCGCTTTTTAGCTTTCGCTTTGAGGTCGGAAATAGCTGGGTAACGGATGTCGTAACTAAGATAAGTCATGTTAAAAGCATAAGCTTCTCATAATGCACATAGTTTAACGGAAGCCGTAAACTGTAGCCTTGTCCAATATGAAATGATACTGAGCGAGGGCTTGATACTAATTGGAAATGATACCGAACTGATCTGACTTTCTGTTCATGATGATGAAGAAATATTATTGCATTTAACTGTTCAGTTTTACTGGCTGACAAGTGTCCAGTTTTAAATGCTGATTGACAGGCGTGGTTGAATTTTGTCGTCGGGATGAATTGCTCGATATATTTCCAAGTGCTAGAGAGCTTTTTCTGCATTTCCATCGGCATGGATTCACCTGAATCAGGCACTAAGCCGCCGACCATCGTGACTATTTCTATATTTGAATCTAGTTGTGGTTTAACTGTTTCCCATGTCGGTCTAAATGCCCAGCAAAAACTGCACATAGGATCGTGAATATGATAGAGCTTTATTGGGTTATCTGACATGCTAAAAATTAAATACGACTATATTGAGAGTTAACCTAAGTGCGGCCCTGCAGCTACTAAGGCTTTTCCCGCATCGGTGTCTGTATATTTTTCAAAATTAGCGATAAATAATTTGGCCAAATCACCAGCTTTCCCACCCCATTCTTGAGGGGAATCATAAGTATTACGAGGGTCCAAAATATGCGTTTCAACACCGCTAAGTGCAGTAGGAATAGCGAAATCGAAGTAAGGCAATTGAATCGTTTCCGATTGCTCAATCGAGCCGTCTAAAATGGCATTTATGATTTCGCGGGTGTTTTGTATTGAAATTCGTTTACCTGTGCCATTCCAACCTGTATTCACCAAATAGGCTTGCGCATTCGCATCTTGTACGCGCTTAACTAGGGTCTCAGCATACCGAGTTGGGTGCAGGCTTAAAAATGCCGCACCAAAGCAGGCTGAAAATGTGGGTCTAGGTTCGGTAACGCCACGCTCTGTACCCGCCAGCTTTGCTGTAAACCCCGATAAAAAATGATACTGCATTTGCTCTGGAGTGAGCTTAGCAACGGGTGGTAACACGCCAAAGGCATCGGCCGAGAGGAAGATAACCTTGCTGGCATGGCCCGCTTTTGAAACGGGCTTAACGATATTGTTAATGTGATAAATAGGGTAAGAAACACGGGTGTTTTCGGTTTTTGATGTGTCGTCAAAATCGATTACGCCATCGCTGTTTACACTTACATTTTCCAGCAATGCATTGCGGCGAATAGCACCGTAGATATCGGGCTCGGCTTCTTTACTGAGGTTAACCGTCTTAGCATAGCAGCCACCTTCAAAGTTAAAAACGCCATCGTCGCCCCAGCCGTGTTCGTCATCGCCGATTAGTTGGCGGGTTGAGTCGGTAGACAAGGTAGTTTTTCCCGTGCCAGATAAGCCAAAGAAAATAGCGGTGTCGCCATCAGCACCCTTGTTCGCCGAGCAGTGCATTGAGGCGATGCCCTTTAGCGGTAACAGATAGTTCATCATCGTGAACATACCTTTTTTCATCTCGCCGCCATACCAAGTGCCGCCAATAAGCTGCATGCCTTCTGCTAAATTAAAAGCGACAAAGTTTTCAGAGTTAAGACCTTGCGACTGCCAGTCAGCATTGACTGTTTTTGAGCCGTTTAAGATTGTGAAGTCGGGCGCAAAGCCAGCCAGCTCTTCCTCAGTAGGACGAACAAACATATTCTTTACAAAATGCGCCTGCCACGCCACTTCCATTACAAAGCGCGCTTTTAACCGCGTGGCTTCATTCGCCCCGCAATAGGCATCAACTACAAACAGTCGCTTGTTCGATAAGCCGTTTGTTACTTTGGTTTTTAGATCTTCCCATACAGCCTGATCCATAGGGTGGTTGTCATTTACTCCTTGGTCGGACCACCATACATTTTCGCGGGATGTTTCGTCACGAACGATATATTTGTCTTTAGGTGAGCGCCCTGTAAAAATGCCAGTATCAACCGAAACTGCGTCCATCGTGGTAAGGTGGCCTTTTTCATACCCTTGTAATGAAGTATCCATTTCTTCTTCAAATAACTGGTCGTAGCTCGGGTTGTAAACGATCTCAGTGCTGTTATGGATGCCTAACTGTTGCAAATGTTCGTGGATGCTGGTCATGCTGATTACCAAATTTTTAGGTTACTCGGCTCTACCCAATAAAGGGCATTTTTTTACAAAAAGATTGGATTTGCTTAGCGCCTAAGCCTTTAGCTAAAAAACTGCCGAGTTACAGAGCGGCTTAGTCTTCTAAAACGAAAGTAACGTGCATAGACACGCGATAACTATCTGCTTTGCCGTCTTTAACTGTGATGGTTTGATCTTTAATCCAAGCGCTGCGCACGTTATGCAGCGTTTTACAGGCGCGTTTAATGCCTTTATTAGTCGCATCGTCGAAACTCTTGTTCGAAGAAGCGATAATTTCGGTGACTCTTGCTACTGACATAGTGTTACCTTTTATGTAGGAAATTGATTGAAGCGATAATTATAGCTTATGGAGTATTAGGCTTCACCAAGAAAATGGTAGTATGTTACGAGTAAATTATCTGTCCTGATAATTAGCAAATAAACTGCCCGGATTTATCCTCCTCCCTTTTGGGAAGTGAGATGAGCCAGATAGCATTTCTAAATAAGGTAAAACAGATGAGATTTGAAGAAGCATATGAAGCTTATCAAGCTAAACGACTATCACCAGCGGATGCTGCCACAATACTGGGTGTTTGTGATCGAAGTTTTCGTAGGTACATTAATAAGTACGAAGAATCAGGATTGGATGGGCTGTTAGACCAGCGACTCGGTCAGCCCTCACACAGGCGGGCACCCGTAGACGAAATGATCAAGCTACAAGACCTATACTCAACACGCTATCAAGGCTGGAATGTGCGCCACTTCCATACATGGTATCAACGCGAGCACCAAGGTAAGCGTAGCTACAGTTGGGTTAAGAATAAGCTACAAAGCGCAGACCTGGTGCGTAAATCTAAAACACGCGGCCCTCACCGCATTAAACGTCTACCTAGCACCTTGCCAGGTAGGATGATTCACCAAGATGGCAGTACTCACCAATGGGTACCTGATGTGTCTTGGGACTTAATCGTCACCCTGGATGATGCCACCAATAAGCATTATTCCATGCGCTTTGTCGAAGAGGAAGGCACGCACAGCAGCTTGCTTGGGGTTAAAGATGTACTTAAGCAGAGGCCGTCCAAAAGAACATTATTCCTATAAGATAACCAAAATCATACATTACTCCTGAATTTGGAAACGCATAAATCCTTATATCTGTAAATATGCTACCAATAAAACTGAATAGAATTATAAAGCCATGGAAGATACCTGTAAAAAACCCAGGATAATTAGCAAAAGGATTATACGCCGTAGGGTTGGGCTGACTTGCACAACCAGCAATTGTGAGCAACCCAACGATTGCAATTACCCATAGTAAAAACTTTTTAGTTTTCATCTCGCTTTACCTTTTGAAACATAACGCCGCGCTTTGCAGAGAGCGAGCGCAGCGAGTGATTCCGACAACAGCGCATTGTTAGGCCGAAATTCAGATGCCCAAGAGTGCACAGTTTGATTCCCTATATTTATTCTCGGCTCTGATCTTTTTCAACTCACCGTCCGCCCATTTATTGGGATCTATCTGAACTAGGCCGCTTGAATCTGTTTTAACAACAGAATTGAAAGCACGCTCTTGTGCGGCTGAAAATATTCGCCCAACGATAAAATCAATACTAGGACCACCCAATACGAGCAGCATGAATACTGGGATCGTTTCTTTTTCTCTTTCCACTTCCGCTGCACTCATTGTTTCGCTATCGTTTAGAAGTGATTGACTCGTTTCGTACCCTAATACAAACAGGCGCTCTTGCTCTTCTGCGTTCACTGATAGTTCTGCAAACACGGAACACTGAAAGGCAGACCAAGCTAGCAGACCTCTATTGAGTTCAGATTCAGCAGCTTGCGCTACTGCGATAGACAGTGCAGTGACGACAAGTATCAATTTCGGCATTTTCATATCCGGTATGTAAATTATACGAGAGCTTATTACGGCCTAACGCTGCCAACACAGGCGAGTGCTAGCGAGTCCAGCCCACGTTTTTTGTGGGCGATTGTGATTGGCCTTGTTGAACGAAGCCGCTAAGCGGCAAAGAGAGCCAACAACGAGCACACTATTCCTATCACCCTCAATGTTGAGTGTGTGTTTTATAGGAATAAATAATGAACTCATCAGATCAAACTCGTTTTGACTCTCTTTACCAACAACATATTAACGTACTTCGCCTGCAAGGCAAAGCCGACGCAACTATAGATAGCTATTCGCGAGCTGTGCGCCGAGTGTCGGCGTTCTTTGATTGTTGTCCCGACCAGCTCAGCCAACAACAATTACGGGACTACTTCTTGTCTCTGGTGCACAGCCATTCCTGGTCTACGGTAAAACTCGACCGTAACGGCCTGCAATTCTTTTATCGCTACATTCTCAACAAATCTTGGCAGTGGATAGAGATTGTAAAACCGCCTAGGGTTCAAACTCTGCCTGATATTCTGTCGACGGAGGAAGTGGGCCGCGTCATCAACCAGACACGCGAAGCGCGTTACCAAACTTATCTTTTGTGCGTGTACAGCATGGGGCTGCGCTTGAGCGAGGCGCTCAACCTGACCATTGCTGACATCGACAGTGCTCGCCATAAAGTGCATGTACGTTGCGGCAAAGGTCGTAAAGATCGGTTTGTATTTTTGCCTGATCGAACGCTCGATTTATTGCGCACTTATTGGGCCAGTCATCGTAACCCTAAATGGCTATTTCCTCAGGGAAAAACCAACCAACTTCGCCGCTCAGCCAGCGCACCGATGGACCGCGGCGGCTTGCAAAAATCGGTTAAGGTCATCGTCAAAAGTTGCGGCATTCATAAGCGCGTTACCATTCACACCTTTCGCCACTGCTATGGCGCACACTTGGTCGAGTCAGGCGTTCACTTGCGCGCCATCCAGCGCGAGATGGGCCATGAATGTCCCAAGACAACGGTGCTTTACACGCAACTCACCGACGTGGTGCAACGCAACACCGGCTCGCGGATAAACACCTTGATTGATGGCTTGGACTTTGAGGTGATCGCCTAATGGAACTCGCCTCGATACTAAACCGCCATCCCGATGCTTTGTGCCTGTTGGGCGGCGCAGAGCGCAGCACCGCCAACGCCATTAGCGGGTGCCGCACGGCCCAATATGGTCTTATGCTTACGCATTGTGGCCAGTGCAATGAATCACAAAACCACCCGCGCTCCTGTGGCCACCGCAGTTGCCCTCGCTGTCTGAATCATGCCAGCAGTGAATGGCTGGATCGCCAGAGCACAAAATTATTGCCTTGTGATTACTTTATGGTGACCTTTACCTTGCCTTATGAACTGCGTCGTATAGCCAAGCACCATTCCAAAACCGTGTATGACGCACTCATGGATTGCGCCGCCAGTACGCTTAAAACCTTCGCCAAGAACGATATTAAGTGTGCAGAGCACATTGGCTTTAGCACCGTTTTACACACCCATACTCGCAAGCTCGATTACCACCCGCATGTGCATGTGGTGTTTCCCAATGGGGGCTTATCAAAGGACAAAGCGTTGTGGCAATCCAAGCCCGGCAACTACTTGTTCAATGGCAAGGCGCTTGCCTGCGTGTTCCGTGCTCGGCTACTACGGGCTTTGCGAGCAGCCGATCTTGATCTTCCCTGCACCCCAAAACACTGGATCGTGCACTGCAAGCAGATTGGCAAAGGCTTACCGGCGTTTAAATATCTCTCGCGGTATCTGTATCGCGGGGTTATTAGTGAGAACAATATTCTCAGTGATCGCGATGGTCAAATCACCTTTCGTTATCAGGACAACAAAGGCAAATCCCGCACCCGCTGCCTCGACTCAAAGGCGTTCATTGCATTGGTTTTGCAACACGTTCTACCAAAGGGGTTTCGCCGGGTGCGCGATTACGGTTTTGTGCACGGCAACGCCAAACAAACCTTAAAGCGAGTGCAATGGGCCTTGCAGGTGGTTGTACCGTCCGGACCAATCAGGCCAAAACGACAAAGACCAATTTGGCGTTGCAAGCACTGCGCCACGCCTCTGGTTATCATTGGCTTTTGTCGCCGTCGCTTCGAATCAGGTTAATTGCTTAGATCCAACAAGCTCACTAAAGTCACTTAATACGGAGGACCCCAGCTTTATGCAATAAGAAAGTACCATCACTCGGCGAGTGAGACGCCCACTCGCCTGCAATCTTAAGCGAAACCCTGAACGCTTAAAGTCACAAGGACCAGTAGCGGATATATTTACTTAATAGAGGTAACCCCCGGGCTTGTTCAACAATTGGATAAAGTCGCGGCTGCGCGGCGACTTATCCTTATTCGTTAGGCGTATTATTTAATTCCATTGCATTTTCCATCGAAAAAACCATATAGTGTTTTCAGCGCTAGTGTTTTACTCAATGTTGAAAACATACCTTTCATTTCATTCGGTGAGTCATATGAGTCATAGATGTGAAGTTGGTTCCCAACTTCTACTAAATGACTATAGTAAGCGTAATGCTCATTCGGAATTTCAAGATTTATATGACCATCAGAATCCCCCCCCAAACCCCCCAAAGGCCAACCCACCACCTATACTCATCAAGAACGATATAGACTGTTTTTGTTTCTTTACTTTCTCCAACTGATATTTCACCCTTGCATTCATAGCTAGATGTAACACTCGAAAAATTAATAAGGAATAAAAACAAACCAACAACTAAAGATATTAGAGCAGCTAAATATTTAAGAAGTTTCATAATATTCCTCTTTGCGCCTAACAGTACGTTATGAAGGACGTTGTTCTACATAACATTATTATCGGGATGCGCGATAGTTTTATGAATTTATATTTAAATAGCATGCAACATATAACATATTGTTAATAAACTATATATATTCAGATTTGATGAATATCATATTTATATAGTAGGATATTATCCTGCTTAATGGAAAAATTGCAAGCTTTGAAAACCTCGTCGCCATTTTTGAATGATCTTGTGAACTATATGGCGGTTAGGCGATATAGTAAGCGAACCATCAACTCCTATTTATGGATTACGGACTATATCAAGTTTTCGCAGCGAAAGCATCCGATTACGCAACATTGGGTAGGGCCTTTTTGTCTAGCAAGTTGACTCATTGTCGTTCCACACGATATATCGATGATTAGCATTAGCCCATTCGTCGTCAATCTCAATCAGAATGGCACTGACTAATCGTAACCAAGCCTCTCGGTTAGGAAAGACTCTGACCAAGCGGGTTCGCCGCTTAAGTTCTTGTTGAACCGTCCGTTCAATGCGGTTGGAGGTTCGCATTTTCTTTTGGTGTCTATCTGCAAGGCAAACACATTTAACCCTTCAGGCACATTGTTTTCTAGCCACTGCGCCAAGTGAGCATGCTTTTCCTGGTACTGGCTCACAAGGACTTTTAGATTAACCTGAGCAGCTGCCCTATTGGGTGCATTCCAAACACTACGCAGCTCACCACCAATGCGCTGCTTGATCTTGTGATTGGGGGCATGATGCATTGCATTCTGCGCCAGATGAAACTGGCAACGCTGCCAAGGTATACCTGGGAACACTGCCTTTCTAGCGGCTTTTAAGCCACGGTGATCATCACTGACAATAAACTCAATACCATGTATGCCCCGGTCAGCCAAGCCTTTGAGGAACGCTCGCCAGTTAACCTCGGCTTCATTAAGCGCCATTGCCGTTCCTAATACGCAACGCCGTCCACAAGGCAATACACCCAGCGCACTCAACACCGCCATATCAATCACTTGGTGGCCCTCACCCACCTTTTCATAACGCGCATCAAGGATTAGGTAAGAGACTTTACCCAAAGGACGATCACGCCAGACTTTTAACGCCTCATCCATGCTCTGGTTAGCCCGTGAGACCGGTGTAGAGGAGATGCTTTCAATACCCATGCTCTGACTTTTTCGACTCGGCACGTGCTAACGCCCGTCACGTACATTTCAGCAACGGTCAGCAGCATCGCACGTTGGCTGCGTAAGCCGCGTTCTAGCGATTGAGGGTAAAAAGGTTCATCAACGTGTTGAGCGGTCTTTGGGATACGCAGATTGAGCGTACCGGCTTGCGTATCGATACGCTTATCCTGGTAGCCATGGGCAAACCCTGGCCGGTCTTGACTATGCTCATAGTGTGATGCGCCTGGAAACGGCTCTCTTTCAATCTTCATCGCCTCATTGAGCAGTGCGGTGAGCACGGGGCGCATGGCATCGGGGCCTTCTGAGATGTGTGTTCCACTACTACGTCAAATACGTTATTGTTTGATTGGGTCATTTGGGTGTCTCCAGTATGTTAATTGCTTAAAACAGGGAACGCACAAAGGGCTCAACTTACAAGACACCAAGATAGAAAATTTGAATAAATCAAAAATTCGAAAAAATTCCCCCTGGGGGAAAAAGGCCATACTGCTCTATCTAATATAAAAGTCCATACCTGAAGTTACAGTATCCTAGCAAATAGTTTGACTAAGTGCTGTTATAAAAAGTGAATGATGAATGTCGCTGCAAATTAATTAGTAGACGCGAAAGAGCCTTATTTATGGCTTAAAGCAGTGCTTGGCCTATGCTAATATCCCGCCACTTTTAATATCACACAATAGCCCAAATGAAAGTCTTGGTACCAGTAAAACGGGTGATCGACTATAACGTGAAGATTCGCGTTAAGTCTGATCAATCCGGCGTTGAAACCGAAAATGTCAAAATGGCGATGAATCCATTTGATGAGGTTGCAATTGAAGAAGCTTTGCGTATGCGTGAAGCTGGTGTCGCGACCGAAGTGGTTGCCATTTCGATTGGCACAGAAAAATCACAAGAGACCCTACGCACCGCTTTGGCGATGGGCGCAGATGAAGCAATTTTGATTAAAACCGATGCGCCTGTTGAGCCACTGGGCGTAGCTAAATTGCTCAAAAAGGTGGTTGATGATAAGTCCCCTGGTGTGGTGATCTTGGGCAAGCAAGCGATTGATGATGATTCAAACCAAACGGGGCAGATGTTGGCAGCATTGTTGGATTGGCCGCAAGGCACCTTCGCTTCTAAAGCCGAGTTCTCAGATGGCAGTGTAGCGTTGAGTCGCGAAACTGATGACGGCATCGAAACTTTAAACTTGTCACTGCCGGCGATCATCACCACCGATTTGCGCTTAAACGAGCCGCGTTATCCTAATTTGCCAAACATTATGAAGGCCAAGAAAAAGCCGCTTGAAGTGATCGAAGCAGATAGCACGGGTGTTGATTTCGCGCCACGCTTAAATGTGGTGAAAGTGGAAGAGCCGGCTGAACGTGAGCCTGGCATCATTGTTGGCAGCGTAGAAGAGCTGGTTGATAAATTACGTAACGTGGAGAAGGTAATATCATGAGCGTATTAGTAGTTGCTGAACATAATAACAGCGAATTAAATGGCATGACCCTAAACGCGATTAGCGCGGCAAGCCAATTGGGTGATACAGATATTCATGTGTTGGTCGCGGGTAGTGATTGCGCTGCGGTTGCGCAAGAAGTCGCTTCGGCCGCAGGTGTAAGCAAAGTATTGCACGCCGATGACGCGAACTTGGCAAATGCTATTGCTGAGAACGTATCTGCGCTGGTTGGCCGTATAGCCGATGATTACAGCCATATTCTAGCCGTCGCGACCGCATCGGGCAAAAACTGGATGCCGCGATTGGCGGCTAAGCTTGATGTGCAACAAATTTCAGATATCTCAGCGATAGTGAGCACCGACACCTTTGTACGGCCCATCTATGCCGGTAATGCGGTGGCCACGGTGCAAAGCACTGACGCGACAAAGCTAATTACTGTCCGCAGTACGTCTTTTGAAGCACTCGAGGGCACAAGCTCAGCCAGTGTTGAAAGCATTGATGCTGAAGCGGCGTTTGCTGGCACACAATTTGTATCTGAGCATATCGGTCAATCTGATCGTCCGGACTTAGTCAGCGCGAAGATTGTTGTTTCGGGTGGACGCGGAATGGGCAGCGAAGAGAACTTTAAGATTCTCGAGCCATTGGCTGAAAAGCTCAACGCCGCGATCGGCGCATCACGCGCAGCGGTTGATGCAGGTTATGCTCCAAATGAACTACAAGTAGGGCAAACCGGTAAAGTGGTTGCACCAGACGTATATATTGCATTCGGCATATCGGGCGCAATTCAGCATTTGGCCGGCATGAAAGAAAGCAAAGTGATCGTTGCGGTGAATACTGACGAAGATGCACCGATTTTTCAGGTGGCAAGCTACGGTTTGGTAGCAGACTTGTTTGATGTTATCCCTGCCTTAGAGGCAGCGTTATAAGCCGCTTATAGTTGTACAGACCTCTTCTCATCCTAGGTGAAGAGGTCTTTAAATATTTCTAAAATTTGTGAACCTTCCAAAGGAAATTTTTAAGGGGGGGCCTAAACTCAGCTTAGAAGGATGGTAAGCCCTCAAGGATTAAATTGATTTTATGTCTTTCTAGACGCAGCTTCTACATATGCGTGTAGATTACGAGTGAAGAAGATGGTCTAACCAATCTTGCTGAGGCAGACAGCTTGCTCAAGCTCAATTCAATAGTGGTTATTAGTTGTGTAAACCGTGGCCATACGGATATTTTGTTTAGCCCTAAAACAAAAACCTATCTGTCGGATACCTTGTTGCAACTAACAGTGTAGATCATAAGGTAATCAAAGTTGCGCTGTGAGCAATTTAAGTGCCAGCCCTACAAACACGACTGCAGCTGTGCGGTTCAATAGGCGTTGAACTTTTTGTGAGTTTTGCAGCCTAGGGCCCAGTAAGCCGGCAAGCAAGGCGATGCCACCAAATATGAGTAAGGTGGCAATAATAAACAAAGCCCCTAGTATTACAATTTGAAACGCTACCGAGCCACGCGCAGGGTCGGTAAATTGTGGAAGAAAAGCCAAAAAGAATATGGTCACCTTGGGGTTGGTGACATTCATGATAAAGCCTCTAAAGAATAGTTTTGCAGTACTCAATTTCGGCGCGTTGCCCGTAGTTTGTTTAATAGCCGATGCGTTAAACGCGCCCCAAGCCAAGAAAAGTAAATAGGCCGCACCAATAAACTTCAGAGCATTAAATAAGTTTGGAGAAGCAGCCAATATCGCGGCTACACCTAAACTAACTGCCGCAGTATGAATGAGTATGCCGCTAGCCAAGCCAACCGTGACTATCAGGCCAGCGATACGCCCATTGAGCATTGACTGGGTCAGTACGAAAATATTATCCGGGCCTGGAGATAAAGCCAGTATCACCGATACGCCAAAGAAGCTGCTGGCTACGTCGAAGGGGATCACAACTCGTAATTTCTTATAAAAGCTTGGATTAGGTCATATGCGAAATTAGCCATAAACACTGACTTCGCCATCAGGACGCCTTTTAAAACGTTTGTGCGACCATAAATAATCTGCAATGGTTTGCTCCACTAACTTCTCTATTTCGTGATTCATGCGCGTGGTGTCGGCTAGCGGATCGCCAAGCGGGTAATTCTCTAGAGGTGGGTGTAGCTGAGTTTTGATTCCTTGCCCCCACGGTAAAATTTGGCTGCTACACGGAATGACAATGGCTTTGCCAGCACTGGCCATTTTACCCATGGCTGGAAAGGTTGATGCGGGGTTTCCAAAGAAGGGTACGAACAGCCCGTGTTTAGCGCCGGCATTTTGATCAGGTAAATAGTAAAACGGCTTGCCGCTTCGAATTTGTCGAATCAGGCTGGTTAGCGGTGCTTTACGGTCAAACATTTCTATATTGAACCTGCCGCGTTGTGAGATTGATAATGCATCGAACAGCGCATTTTTATTAGTTTGGTACATGCTGGTCATGTGGTATTCAACCGACAAAGCGATGCCGCCAGCATCTAGGGCTACAAAGTGGGGTGCAAGCAGAATGATGTTATGTCCGTCTTGTTTGGCTTTATCCAAATGTTCTTCGCCATTTATGGAGACGATACGCTTTACACGTTTAGTTGAACCCCACCAAATAGGGCCTATTGATAGCACACTACAGACCAACAAGCGAAAGTGGCGTCTTGCGATTTGCTTACGCTTGGCTTCGCTGTAATCAGGAAAACATAAGCGTAAATTGGTGAGCGTAATCTGTCTTCTAGATTTCACTAAGATATACAGTACCTCGCCGAGCAGGGCACTGATTGCGTAAATTAACGTAAAGGGTAGCAGACCAATCAGCCGTAGTATGCCGACCACTAGCCAGCTTGACCAATAACGAGGGTGTGCGAGCGATGGGGAGGCTGACAAGGTACGTGGTAGGCTAGCTTAATTGCACACGAATGGACTGCGCTTTACCTACCCACTTTCGCGGACCACTTTTGTGTACCGAGTCGCCGAGCGAATCCACTGCAACGGTGACGGGCATATTCTCAACCTCAAATTCGTAAATGGCCTCCATACCCATCTCTTCAAAAGCCAATACTCTGGCCTTTTTGATGGCCTTGGATACCAGATAGGCAGCGCCGCCAACCGCAATTAAGTACACGGACTTATGCTGACGGATCACCTCAATCGTCGCATCGCCACGTTCTGCTTTACCTATCATGCCCATCACGCCAACTTGATCGCCGAGCATCATTTCGGTGAATTTATCCATGCGAGTGGCAGTGGTGGGGCCGGCTGGGCCGACGGCTTCACCTTTTATAGGGTCTACCGGGCCTACGTAATAAATAAAGCGGTTTTTAAAATCGACCGGCAGGGGTTCGCCGTTGTCTAACAGTTGCTGGATACGTTTGTGCGCCGCATCCCGTCCAGTGAGAATTGAACCTGATAGCAACAAAGATTGGCCGGGCCGCCACTTTTCGATCTCGGCTTGACTGATTTTGTTCAGATTTACTGGCGTTCCTGCCTCTTCGCTAGATTGAGATACCTCCGGCCAATTACTTAAATCTGGCGGCGTTAATATTGCCGGGCCTGAGCCATCTAAATGAAAATGGATATGCCGAGTTGCCGCGCAGTTGGGAATCATCGCCAGTGGTAATGAGGCGGCGTGGGTTGGGTAGGTATTAACTTTAATATCCAACACCGTTGTTAAACCCCCCAAGCCCTGTGCGCCGATGCCGAGTTGATTAACCGCATCCATAATTTCAAGACGTAACTCTTCTTCAGCAGTCTGCGGTCCGCGTGCTTGCAGTTCGTTGATATCAATGGGGTCGAGCAAGGCTTCTTTGGCTAATACCATCGCTTTTTCGGTAGAGCCACCGATGCCAATGCCAAGCACGCCGGGTGGGCACCAACCGGCGCCCATTTTAGGTACGGTGTCGACCACCCAATTAACAATGCTGTCACTAGGGTTGATCACCGTAAATTTACTTTTGTTTTCTGAACCGCCGCCTTTGGCAGCCACTTTTATTTCAATTTTATCTCCCGCAACCAGCTCGGTGTAAACCACGGCAGGGGTGTTATCGCCGGTGTTTACGCGCTTACCAAATGGGGGTGAAACGATTGAATTTCGTAAAGGATTTTCAGGATTGTTATAAGCCAGTCTAACGCCTTCGTCAATTAATTCTTGAAGGCTTAGGGTGGTATCAAAACGCACGTTCATACCCACTTTAACGAACGTCACTACAATGCCCGTGTCTTGGCAAATGGGCCGCCTACCGGCTGCCGCCATTTTGGAATTAATTAAAATTTGCGCAATCGCATCTTTCGCAGAAGGGGATTCCTCGATTTGCCATGCGCGATACATGGCGTCAACAAAATCCTGACTGTGATAACAAGAAATGTATTGTAAAGCGTCAGCGACGCTAGAGATGATGTCGTCTTTTTTTATTAAGGTCATTATTGAATATGTCGGTTAAAACAGGTGAGTGTTCGGGATGCAATGTTATCTATTTCATCGGCGGGTACAGCGCCTAGAGATAATAGCGTATCGATTAACTGGTCAGGCTGGTCTTGGGCTGCCGAGTCCTTTTTCATTGCCGCAGACAGGCGTTCGATTTGGTAAGCCATGCGTTGCTTCTGAAACTCACTAGGGCTATCCAGATCATAGATGACTTCCAGCTTGAGGCACAGTGCTTGCTTGGCCTGCAGGTTATTAACCAAATCTTCGTCGCTAAAACCGCCATTGTTGCTTACATCGATGGCATCATCGTAACGCTTTTGAAGGCTTTGATTAGGTGTCACTGCTTGCGTTTGGGTAGCCCACTTTTTAATCAGTGGTTTTTTGCTGCCGTTATTGATAATGGCCTTTTCAATTTCGCCACATAAGACAGATAACTCAAAATGTTGGTTAAGGCTGGTGGATTTGAGTGCTTTTTCTCCATCGGTGAGATTCTTCTTAAACTGTTTTCTTACTTGGTTTAAGCGATTTTGAACCGATTTTTCATGCTTTCTGGGCACATAGCCAATTTCTTTGAATTGCTCCAATAATTGCAAAAATTTAGGGCGTTGTTCTAACAAGGCTAGGGGCTCCAAAGCGGCAATTTGGCTAAGTTCTTCAATCAATACATTTTTGTCTTTATGATTTTGCTCAAATTGAACGTCTTGCTCTCTACGGGCACACTTGCGCTTATTGTAAATAACATCGCAAGCTGCTTGATACTGTTTCCAGAGTTTGTCTTCCAAGCCGCGCTTTTCAATCACCGTTACGACCCACTGTTTCTTCAGCGTTTCTAGTTGATCCATTGCGGCCTTGCTGTCTTCTATTTCATCTAGCGCTTGTACACCTTCAATTAACTTAAGTCGCGTTTTGTAACATCGGGTTCTTTCACGACCTAGATAGGGTTCAAATTCGGCCAGCGCATCGTCCAACGCTTGGAAGATTTTTTTGCGTTGCTTATATTCGACATTTTCAGTTTTAAAGAAATCACTGCGTTTGGTGCGCAACCATTTGTCAATTTCTTTGTATTCGGGTTTCTTCCAGTCGGTTGCGATGAACCGTTGCTTGATTTTTTCGATTATTTCACTGCGTTTGTTGAATGCCTGCTTGCGAGCTTTTTTGCGATCGCCAAAATAGACCTTACAGGGCTTAAACGCTTCTTTACAGGCGTTATCAAACTCAAGCCATAATTGCCTTTTAGTGTGATCACCGTCTTTGTCCCAATCGCGCCATTGGTCACGCGCTTCGTCAATGGTTTTGGACAGTTCTTTGGGGTGCAGGCGTGAACCCACGAGCAATTTAACTTTTGCGATTAAGTCTTCGCGGGCTTGGCTGGTGCCCCAGTGCCGCCAAGATTTTAGCTTGCGCATTTGCGGTTGGATGCGGTTTAAACGCTTGTCAATTTTTTTGCGGCGCTGATCAGATAAACCTGGGATGGAGCCAAGGATAGAAAGCAGCTTATGTACAGACTCTTCCGCTGCTTTGAGCTCATTGTCCTTCAATGATTTATCCGCCTGATCAAGCATTTCCAGCACTTCCTCGAAGTCCTGTTCGCGGCGCTTAACTTGCTTGTGGGTTTTTTCACGCAATGTCGTCAGTAGGCTGTCGACGGTTTCGCTCAATTGCGTGTCTAGCTCTGCCTCTACTCCAGCAATTGCCATGCCATCAGCCGATTTGCGCAATTGTTTAGCGAGCGATTCATCTATACCTTGTTTATCACCAATAAGTGCAGTCAAAGCCTCGATAAGTGCTTTTTGGTCTTCAGGTGTTTTTACTTCCTTAACGGCATCCATCTGGCGACATCAAAATAGGTGTTTAAATTGGATTTAATTTTACAGTAAAACCAAATAGGTTTAGCATAGGGTTTAAGCTAAAAACCCAGAACAAAGCGGATTTGTAACTCTAATGGCGCTGTACTTGTTAAACAAGCTAATTTCCTCACCTGTTGACTCAGTTGTAGGATGAATTTTCAGCTCCTTCATATGTTTGGGTTGACGCGCGTAGTGTGTGCCTTTGCTTTGTTGTTCACTGGCTTACAGGTGCACGCCGAGCCGATTGTAAAGCGTCATCAACTTAGTTGTTCAAGTGAGTTCCCCTGCCCAAAGGAGATTCAGCACCGAGTTGATTTTTAGGTGCAGGTGTTTAGTCAATGGGATCAAACCCAAGCGGTTTTACACGATGCGAACGCGCCGTGGCGTGCCTTTCAAGTTATCAACGGTGTAGACGCGTGCAGCAAAAAAGGCATTAAGAAAAAACGCACTAAACTCAAAGCTAATTTGACTGCGTTGGCCAATAATCTAAGGGCAAGTCGAGCTCCACAAGGGCGCATTCAGCAGAAACTAGCAAATCAGTTTGATAGTTTGAATAGTAAAACCGTTTTAGCGTCAGCTAATAATTTGCGTTGTCAATCCGGCGTAAAAGACCAATTTGAACCAGCACTCGCGCGCTTTCACCGCTATTCTCCAATGACTAGCAGAGTAATTGCTGAGGCGAGAATGCCAGAAGAATTGGTGTATTTACCCTTTGTAGAGTCGTCTTATCGTCCAGACGCTTATTCAAAGGTTGGCGCAGCAGGGATGTGGCAAATTATGCCCAATACAGCACGCTCATTGGGTATGGAACTCAATGCGACTATCGATGAACGCCTCGACCCTGAGGCGGCTACACGCGCGGCAATGCGCTATTTTAAACAGTCCCAAGAAAGCCTAGGGAAGTTAGCACGAGAGCTAAAGCCAAATATTTCGAGCGCCCAAATCAATCCTTTTATGGTGACCTCGTATAACTTCGGCGTGAACGGAATGCGTCGTGCAATAAAGCAAATTGGGCCTAATTTTTATAAGGTACTCGACAACTATAAATCGGCGAGCTTTCAAGTTGCGGCAAAAAACTTTTATGCAAGTTTTTTGGCCGCGCGGCATCTGGCAATCAATGCAGCGGCCTACTTTCCAAGCATCAAGCTATTGTCACCAATTAATTACCAAACCTTGGTGTTGAGGAATGACGTTTCAATCACGCGCATCATGCATCAATTTAATCTCAATCAAGCCGAGCTCAAACCGCTAAACCCTGCGCTGACAAAGTTTGCTTGGAATAATTGGCGTCTCGTCCCTGCTGGATACCGTTTAAGGCTACCTTTTGATAACGCTCTCTGGACGCAAGAGATAGCAAGCTTGCGCGCCTTAAAGCCAGAACCTCAGCCTGTTAATAAGGCTGTCTATCGGGTGCGCCGAGGGGATACGGCTTGTGCGATTGCGTCGGCATTTAAAGTTAAGTGTCGAGATTTAGTAAGCGCCAACAATTTAGGTCGAAAAGCGATGATTCGGATTGGTCAGCGATTAGATATTCCTGCTCGACTGCCAACGGCCATGACTAAGGTGGCGGCATTAATTTCAAACCCATCAGGTTTGTATAAAGTTAAACGTGGTGATACTGCGTGTAAAATTGCTAAGCGTTTTAGTACTTCATGCAAGGAATTAATACGGCTTAACAAACTGGGTCGTAAGGGTAAAATATTGCTTGGGCAGAGCCTGCGAATTCCAGGCCTCGAGCAAGTCAGCTCCAAAACCCCAAAAGCGGGTGCCAAAAATTATAAAGTGCGTTCAGGCGATACTGTCTGTGAGATTGCCGAGCGTTTTGATGTTGGCTGTGCCGAGTTAAGGAAGCGTAATAAAATCAGCAAAAAAGGTTTGATCAAAGTAGGGCAAGTTTTGCGCTTACCATCTGGTGTGGGAATATTGGCCCCTAGCTCAACCCCGGCTGATCAATTGCAATGGGCGAATAAAATCGATGACCTTGGCCAGATTGCAATCCATTCGGACAACGGGAAACATAGTATTCGTGTATTGCCTAACGAAACCATAGGCCACTACGCAGACTGGCTGGGCATTCGCGATAGCAGTGGTATTCGTCGAGCCAACGGGATGTCGAAAAAAGCCACACTGTCTCTGGGTAAAAAACTAGCGTTGCCTAAAGTGCCGCCTGAGAGTATTAGCCGCTTTGTAAGTAAGCGTAGCGAATACCATCAAGTGCTATCTGAGCAATTTAAAGATCGGTTTGATTTGCTTGGAGAAAGGACGGTTAGCGTTAAACCGGGCCAAAGTTTGTCGAGCATCGCCAGCGATAACGATGTGCCACTTTGGTTATTAATGCGGTTTAACCCTAGTTTGGGTAGCGCTCTTAAGGTGGGTCAAGCGCTGACGTTGCCAAGTATTCGCGCTAAGTAAGCAGGGTTTAGTCTAGGGTAGTACTACCGTAATAGTGCCAAAGGAACAAGGCCATCCCACTTCGGTGAGGGGACCATTGTTGGGCTATCTCGCGCGTTTGCTTTTCACTGGGCCTATCTTCAAGGCAACAGATTTTGCCCGCAGCGACTTGTAGTGCAAGGTCTGCTGCTGGAAAGACATCCGGGTGGTCCAGAGCAAACATGGCATAAATTTCTGCCGACCAACGCCCGAAGCCTTTAATTTTTATCAGCGCGGCCACCACATCTTCAGTGGACTGTTTACTCAGCTCGCTAAGATCAATCTCTTCCTTGGCAATTTGCAATGCCAGCACTTTTGAATATTCTACCTTGCGCCATGATAGCCCACAGTCTCTCAAGACTTGATCTTGAGTGCTTAAAACTTTCTGGTAATTAACATCGCCGTTAAATATTTGCCTAACTCTAGCCCAAATGGCTGCTGCTGCTTTAGTTGATAATTGTTGAGAAACAACAATTTGCATTAAGGTAGCAAAACTGTTTGGTCGTGCACGCGGCTTTGGATAGCCACATTGGGTGATCAAGCTGGCAATTCTTAGATCTGAAGTTGCAGCCTTATCGATTTCTTCAATGAGTTTATCTTGTGCGTTCGTGGTCGACATTAATTTGGATTTTTAGGTTGAACTTTTCAAACCTGATGTTATTTTATAAGTATTAAAGATTCACACCCTACTATGTTTAGAACCGCAAAATTTAATATAGGCCAAGTTGTACGCCATCGCCATTACGATTTTAGAGGCGTGGTGTTTGATGTAGACCCCATTTTCGATAACACAGAGGAATGGTATCAATCCATTCCAGAAGATGTGCGGCCTGAAAAAGATCAGCCGTTTTATCACTTATTTGCGGAAAATGGTGACTCGCCTTATGAGGCTTATGTGTCAGAGCAAAATTTGCTAAGCGATGATTCAGATCAACCAGTGGGGCATCCCGCTATTGATTACGCATTTAAGCGCGACCAGCAGGGTTTATATCATTTGCGGGTGCAATTAGGACATTAGACCCAGTTAGTATCGCGCTGTATATTTAGCCTTTGAGAGGCTGATGAATTACTCGCAGCTATTCAGGAAAATACACTGCATTTCTTTGTCGAGCTGCTCGGAAACAACCACAGGTTCGATTTCTATTTGTTCTTCGTTAATAGAACAGCGATTTGCTCGCCAATCACTGACATCCAGCTCCAAATCAACTTCTTTCCATTTCACGTGGCCATTTTCTCTTAAAGAAGCAATGTTATTGCGTATTGCTGCGTCAACTTGAGTAAGCTGATCACAACGAATATTTTGAAAGATATTTTGTCGGCTCGAATAATCGAAGCTTACCAACATAGATTTCACCGCTACAGTATCTACGGATTCGTCGAGAAAATGATAATCGTTGGGAGATATCGACGATGATACATAGTTTTGCAAAATGGTAGGGTTATCAATGGGTAAAAAATGCAATTCACCAATCAGCTCTTTAAGCTCTTCTGACCAGTCTTCGGTGTCCAACATTTCAAACAATTGTACTGGCTTGCCAGCGACATAGATCATTGCTTGAATTTGCTTGGTAATGAGCATGGTCAGTGCCTCAGCTGTGCTTTCACTTAATTTCTCGCTCGGGTTGATCTGGGCTAAGCGAAATAAGTTGTTTGCAGTTAGTCGCGTTCCGCTCCCCATAGAACCAACAGCAACACGCTTGCCGTTTAGCTGGTCAAAAGTTCTAATCGATTTATTGGCTAGAACATGCACTTCTTCATTGTAAAAAGGAAAAATCAAGCGGATCTTGTCGGCAATGCTACTGATTTCTGGGTCCTTGGAATTCTTCATGTATCCCAAAACATCAGACTGTACAATCGCCATGCCTGCATTTCCGGACAACCCCTAACTCATGTGGCCGACCTTAAACGCGGCTATTAGTGCCCGATGTGATTAGGTTAAAAAGCCTAATTCCATGACGCCTTTGTAAATCATCTCAGCCGCCACATATAGAATAATTGCCAAGCCTACAAAGCCAATCCATTTGTATTTTTGTAAAATGCTGGCAATCTCTGTTGCGGCGAATGTCATCATCACTACCGCAATTGCCAAGCCTAAAACCAACATCGCATTGTTGCCGTCAGCGATACCGGCCACCGCCAATACATTGTCCAAAGACATAGATAAGTCGGCTAGCACGATTTGCCCAATAGCCTTTAGCAGCGGCGGATTTTCTTTGACTTCCGCATCGCCATTTTCGTCTAGTGCTGAATACCCTTCTTCTGGTGTACGTAACTCTTTCCATAAGCCCCAGCAAACCCATAGTAGTAACAAGCCGCCTACGAGCAGCAAGCCTTTGATGCTGAGGAGTTGGACGGTTAACAGCGCAAATAAAATGCGCAGTACCACCGCTACGCCTACGCCGTATAAGATCACTTTGCGGCGATAATCTTTACTGAACTTAGCCGCGACTAGTCCGATTACAATAGCGTTATCTCCAGCTAAAACTAAATCGACAAAGATTATTTGAAATAAACTACTCAGTTGATCAATCACAGATTTATACGACTATAGGGGGTGGGGGCACCTTTGTACTATCCGTGCGCTGGCTTAGCAAGTGGAGATTGCAGTTTTGCTATAAAGGTTTTGGATGCCTGCATTTAGACTAGTACTCTTTCAAAGTGATATTGCTTAATTCAGTGAGTCTGTCCGCGTGCCTGGCAAGGCGTCGCTTGCAGGAAATGGTCGCTCCCTTTGCAAAAGCGGCAACGCAGCCCAGGGGCCCGCGGACAGGCTCACCCAAAGGGCGCCAACGCGCTGTCCCGCAGCCGCGTTGTATCGCTTATGAAGGGAATGACCATTCATTGCGTAATACGTCTTGCTGTGAAACAGCGCGTTGACGCTGAATTAGGCAATATTATCTTGAAAGGGTACTAGCTAATCATAGTTTAGCCAATTAGCTTAAATGATTAACATTTGTAGGCCGCACCGTTAAACTTGCGCAAATTCAAATAAGTATTGATATGCATCAAGCTGACCTAATCGTTCACGCTCGCTGGGTGGTACCCATTATTCCCAGAGAAGCTGTTTTAGAAAATCATTGTGTCGTGATCAACAAGGGCAAAATCGAAGCGATTTTGCCGCAGATACAATGTGAGCAGCAATATCAATCTTCACAGGTGTTTAACCGACCTAATCATGTGTTAATGCCCGGTTTGATTAACGCGCATACCCACGCATCAATGACTTTATTACGCGGTTATGCGGATGATATGCCCCTAATGCAGTGGCTAACCGAGCATATTTGGCCTGCAGAGGCTAAATGGGTGGACGAGCATTTTGTTCGTGTTGGCACTAAATTAGCTATCGCGGAAATGTTGCGCAGCGGCACCACCTGTTTTAATGAGATGTATTTCTTTCCTGATGTGGTAGCGAAAGCGGCGGATCAAAGCGGTATTCGTGCGACGGTGGGTATGATCGCCCTCGACTTTCCTACGGTTTGGGCGCAAAACAGCGATGAATATATTGAGAAGGGCTTGCTGGTGCATGATGCCGTGCATCATCTTGATCGCGTACAAACAGCCTTTGCCCCGCATGCGCCTTATACCTTGTCTGATGAGCCGCTTAAAAGAATACAAACTCTTGCCGATGAATTGGACGTGCCAATCCATATGCATATTCAAGAAACTGCCTTTGAGGTGACAGAATCGCTTGAGAAATTTGGTATGCGCCCGATAGCGCGATTAGAAGCTTTGGGCTTGATGACACACAGGCTTTGTGCGGTTCATCTAACACAGTTAAATAAGGCAGAAATTAATTTGTTGAGCGAACGAGGCGTAAGTGCAGTGCACTGTCCCGAGTCCAATATGAAGCTTGCTAGTGGCACTTGCCCGGTAACGCAGTTATTGGAAAGCAATATCAATGTGGCTATTGGCACTGATGGCGCCTCAAGCAACAATAATTTGGATATGTTTGGTGAGATGCAATCAGCGGCCTTAATGGCCAAGTCGCAATCTGGTGATGCGGCAGCACTTTCTGCAAGATCTGCGCTGGAAGCCGCTACGCTGGGCGGGGCAAAAGCGATGGCTTTGGATCATCTGACGGGTTCTCTTGAAGTGGGTAAAGCGGCGGACATGATTACAGTTGATTTAGCCCAGCCGTCCACCTGGCCAGTATATAACCCTATTCATCAATTGGTGTATTCTGCTAGTCGTGACCAAGTATCTGATGTATGGGTTGAGGGGCAGCATTTGTTAGAACAAGGGCTTCACTTAAGCTTAGATTTATCGCAGATAATGAGCGAGTCAGCCCAGCTTGCGTCAAAAATGGTAACTTACTAAGTTATACTTCAACCCCAATTAAGTGCTCTCAAAGAATATGACTACTGCAAATGTTGATCCCAACGAAATAGCCAAATTCAGTGAGCTGGCCTCGCGCTGGTGGGACCCACAAAGTGAATTCAAGCCTTTGCATCAAATCAACCCATTAAGGCTTGGCTTTATTGAAGAGCACGGCTTACTTTCAGGTTTAAAAGCTATTGATGTGGGTTGCGGCGGTGGTATTTTAAGTGAGGCGATGGCTGTGTGTGAGGCCGAAGTAACGGGAATTGATTTAGGGGAAAAGGCACTGGGTGTAGCTAAATTACACGCACTAGAAGAGCAGCAAAATATCGACTACAGGCTTATCTCGGCCGAGGACATGGCGGTCAAACGCCCGGGTGAGTTTGATGTGGTTACTTGTATGGAGATGCTTGAGCATGTTCCAGACCCCGCCAGCATTGTTGAGGCCTGTGCTACGTTAGTTAAGCCGGGAGGAAGGGTGTATTTTTCAACGCTTAATCGCAACCCCAAAGCCTGGGCGATGGCGGTGCTGGGCGCGGAGTATGTGCTGAAATTATTACCGCGGGGTACGCACCAATATGAAAAATTTATTAGGCCTAGTGAAATGAATTCGTGGGCCGAGGGAAACGGTTTAAAACTCAATGCCATGATCGGCATGCACTACAACCCTTTATTCAAAACCTACAAATTAGCGCCGGGACTAGACGTAAACTATTTGGCTTACTTTATCCGCGATGCAAGCTAATGCAGTTCTGTTTGATTTGGATGGTACGCTTTTTGATACATCCGCTGATCTAGTCGGTGCACTTAATCGAGTACTGGTTGATCATGACCAATCAACTGTTCCAATAGAAGTAGGCCGGCCATTTATTTCCTCCGGGGCGGCGGGCCTGATTCAGTACGGGTTTGGGCTTGAACGGGAAGATGCGAAGTCGGTAAAATTACAAAAACAGCTGGTCCACTATTATCGCCAACATATTAGCGATCACACGCATTTGTTTGCTGGCATGGAGTGCTTACTAAACCAATTAGATAAGCAGGGCATGGCTTGGGGTATTGTGACTAGTAAAATCACTTCTTTAACTGAGCTGCTATTAAAGGATTTGAATTTCCTGCATCGCCCTCACTGTTTGGTGTGCCGTGACACCACCGCAGAGGCTAAACCGTCTCCTGTGCCGTTATTGTATGCCTGCGAGCAGCTGGGTTTGCCGCCTGCTAATACAGTCTACATTGGCGACGCCCAAACCGATGTCCTAGCTGCAAACAGATCAGGGATGCCCTCATTGGTAGCATCTTATGGCTTTGTACCCGAAGGGGCAGATGTCCATTCATGGGGTGCAGATGGCGTGATAGACCATCCGGATGAAATTGAAGCTTACTTAGATTTTGGCTGAGTCTGGCAACGCCCACAAGCTCAATTGCATTATTACGAGTAATCGCTAGCTCAAACCGATAGGTCAGAAGTTTGCACCATTTGCAGATCAGTGGATAAGGAACAAGCCCAGCCAAAGAAATTGAAGACAGCCCGCGCTTGGATGAAACCAAGCTGTAAGTCGCATCGATTGACTTTTATAAACGGGTCAACAATACTCACTACTGACAGGCGCCTTATATGAGAGCAATAAACTAAGTAAGGAAAGCAGTCATTCTGGATCATGTTTTTAACCATTACGTGGTGCGAATTAAAATGGCTCAGCTCAGTCGCAGGAAACAGCAGTCTTTACAATTTCGAACCCTTTTATCTCAAACACTTTAAATCCCCCTTCCGGTGTATAAACTCGCGTTATCAATTTTCCATCGTCGTCACGAAATACGGCGTGGACAGTATGTATGGCTCTGTAGCAATGCGGTCCATCAGGATAGGTATACTTAATCATTTTGTGGCTCCGAAAAGTTTATTTGAACTTGCAAAAAACCAAGCATATACTTTTGAATATATCAACACATCGATAATCATCGAAGTATAGACTCAACTAAACAGGTAACGCGGGTAGCAGCCGCTATGGCTTCATCATCCAGAGTTCGGATGTTAGAAGCTTTGGCCGATGGCGTAGCCCGGTCAGCCATCGATCTTTCAGCAATAGCAGAAGTTCAACCTAACACCGCCTCTGCGAGCATTATGTAACGCTAATTTGATCAAAGTAAAGCAACAAGGTAAGTACCGTTATTTCCAAATCAAAGATTAAGACCGTTAGTGATTTGTTCGAAACCATGGGAGAGCAAATTTGTGTAGAAGGTCAACAGCATAGAGCGCCCACGTCTGAGATGGCATTTGCAAGAACATGTTACGACCATCTTGCGGGATGGCTAGGTGTTCGAATTACTGATTATCTCAAACAACAAAACCATATTGTTGAGATCAACAATTCATTTGAGACAACTGAACAAGGAAGAAATTTTCTCGGATCGCTTGATGTAGATATTGAAAATGCACGCTCAGCCAAGCGAATATTTGCTCGTAGTTGTAGAGACTGGACTGAAAACGAATCCCATATAGGGGAGGCTTTAGGCGCGGAAATTTACAACAGTTTCAAAACACAGGGGTGGGTAGAAAAAAACATGGATTACCGAGAAGTATTTGTAACGAATCAGGGGAAATTATTTTTTAACAATTATTTCCAGATCAATATATAGGCCAGTGGCCGCGTAGCTGGGATATCCGAAAAGTATTTAATCCCTCACATAAAAGCGATTCTCCGGAGTTTGATTGACCGTTTTGTGGAAATCGCCAGCATTTCTACAAAAGCACATCCGTCTCAAATGGGCAGAGGCTGTGTGGAAACTCCAACTCTTAACACGCTATAGGGGCAGCACTGCATATCGGCCCAATATTTGATCAAAATATGCCTAATGTTCCCCACTTAAGTAGGGAGATTAGCTGAGATTTAGCTACTAATTCCCCACCAAAATTTTTAATTCAGAGTTTTCACACAGCCTGGCAACATACTGCCCGTTGGACTTTTCTTTTCAAACAGGCAGAATCTTATCCTAACGACGTCGTCAACAACAGTGGTCAATTAGTTATTCAGTTTGATTCGCGTAGTAGATATGCAAGCCAGACAGGTTGACTCAGTGAGCAATTTGCTGTGTAGGTCAATTAGTGAGTTGTGTGCCCATGATCACCATAATAACCCGAACATTATTACTAAATGGATTTCTAACAAAACACCTGAGCATATTTTGAGATGGTTGGATTCGCCCAGAACCACTATCCTCGTTGCGGTGTTAAATGATATTCCTGTAGGAGTCAGCTCATTTGGGACGAACGGTGAAATTTTTCTAAACTATGTATCGCCAGATTACCGATTTCTGGGCGTTAGTAAAAAGTTACTTAGCAGCATGGAACGACGATTAGAGCAGCTGGCTGGGCGTAGAAAGGGCGATGCTCTACAGCACAAAAACAGCCCTTAGATTTTATGAACAAGCAGGTTGGGTTGAATTCGGAGTGCCTGATGCTGAGTTTGGTATTACGGGATTTCCAATGACAAAGAAGTTAAAGTAAGCTGATGATTTTGGATGTAGGTTGAGGTTTTAGCACTTATGCTGAATAGCCGATTGTTATTTTGTTTGCTGCTGGCATTGCCCAGTATTCCACTATTGCTAGATTTCATTAATGAGCAGCGTTACTACGCTGAGCTAATGTATGATTCTGGGGTGTTTTCGGCGCAACTTCTGGTGCTGAGCTTGGCAGTGACACCGCTGTCTTTATTTGCACGCTCACGCCCTAAATGGCAGAGTGTTGCACGCTGGTGGATAAGGCGTCGCCGCTATATTGGCGTGGCTAGTTTTGGCTATGCTGCTATTCATTTAGCAGTTTATATTCGCGAAACGCATGAGTGGTTTACGATATTAAACCAAGCAAAAGAGTGGGAATATTTGTCGGGTTGGGCCGCTTTTTTGACACTTGTGATTTTGGCCGCTACTTCAAATAATCGGCCGGTACTTTACCTTAAGCAACGCTGGAAACTAATTCACCGCTTTACCTATGGCGCTGTGGTACTGATTGCACTACATTGGGTATTGTTTGAGATATTTCTTGATACCTTTGCGTATCTCGTTTTGGTTGCGATAACGCTTTTTGCCTACCGCCTAATTGAAAATAAATTAGACCGCTCATTGCCAAATGCATGAACTCCAAATTTACCTAAGTATATTAGCTGTATTGCTAGTGGGCATAATGAGCCCAGGGCCGAGCTTTTTATGGGTGGCGCGTACCACCGTCGCCACTACTCGAAGCCATGGCGTAGCAGCCGCAGCGGGGATGGGTGTGGGCGGGCTGTTTTTTGCTCTATTGGTGTTGCTGGGCTTGCACTCGTTGCTGTTAGCAATGCCCGTTCTGTATCTCAGTATAAAAATGATGGGTGGCCTGTATTTACTGTTTCTTGCATTTCAAATATTTAAAGGTGCAAGTAAGGCTTTGCTTGTTCAAGTAAGCGATGTGGCGCAGGGCAGCTTAAATCGATCATTTAGTTCAGCACTGGCCATTCAGCTTAGCAACCCTAAAACGCTATTGTACTATGCAAGTGTATTTGCGGCGCTGTTGCCTAAAGGAATGCTTATGAGTGAAATTCTGCCGTTAGCGGTGGCTATATTCTTGGTTGAGTTTAGTTGGTACGCGGCTGTTGCGGTTGCCTTATCCACAAATGGGCCACGACAAGCTTACTTGCGTAGCAAGCGTTGGATTGACTATTGTGCTTCCGGTTTGATTTCGCTGATTGCAATCAATCTTTTGATTGCTTCCTTACGCGACGGATTCTAGAAGTGGCATCAACATGGCTGGAGTTAGTATTTTCTAGCCTTGTCTACTGGCTTAGGTCTAAAATCACCGGCACACTTAGCTTGTCGCTGTGACCCTTATCATTTAAGTTTGACGTATGAAAGTTCAAGATATTGAAACCTTTATAGTAGGTAATCCACCACCGCACTTTGGCGGTCGGTATTTTGTGTTTGTTAAGGTAACCACCGATTGTGGCGTCAGCGGTGTGGGCGAAGCTTATTGCTTGCCATTTCACCCTACCGTTGTGGTGAAAATGATCGAAGATGTCTTTGCCCGCTGTCTGCAAGGTCGAGACCCACATAATATTGAAGCCTTATGGCGAAGGGTTTACTCCAGCGGCTTTACCCAGAACCCCGATTTGTCTTTGATGGGCGTATTAAGCGCGTTGGAAATGGCCTGTTGGGACATTATTGGTAAGGACGCGGGTCAACCGATTTATAATTTACTGGGCGGCAAAGTGCATGAAAAACTGCGATCTTATACCTACATTTACCCTAAGCCAGGCGATAAAACTTGTGTTTACGATGACCCAGTCCTAGCCGCGGAACGCGCGTTGGAGTATGTAAACCAAGGCTTTACCGCAGTGAAGTTTGACCCGACTGGCCCCTATACCGACTACGACGGGCGCCAGCTTTCATTAAAAGCGATGGATCGCAGTGAGCAATTTTGCAAGCTGATTCGTGAGGCGGTGGGTAGCGATGCGGATATGTTGTTTGGTACCCACGGCCAAATGACCGCAGCGGGGGCGATTCGCTTAGCAAAGCGTTTAGAGCCGTATGAACCTTTGTGGTTCGAAGAGCCGGTTCCGCCAGATAGCCCCGAAGAAATGGCCAAAGTAGCGCGCGGGACGTCGATCCCAGTCGCCACAGGAGAACGTTTGGCGACCAAGTATGACTTTGCGCGTTTACTAAAAGTTGGCTCAGCAGCTATTTTTCAGATGGATTTGGGCCGTGTTGGCGGTATTTTAGAAGCCAAAAAAATTGCTTCGATGGCGGAGACCCAACACGTACAAATTGCGCCGCATTTGTATTGCGGACCAATTGTAGGTGCGGCTAACATTCAACTCAGCACATGCAGCCCCAATTTCCTTATTTTAGAGAGCATTGAACAATGGCAAGGATTTCATGCAGATATCTTGCATGGCTCCATTCAATGGGAAAATGGTTATGTCGTTCCACCAACAGGGCCAGGGTTAGGTGTCGAGTTAAATGAGGAATTTATAAAAGATTACCCTTACACAGGAGACGAGTTGCACTTAGATATGGCTGAAAAAGTCGTTTATGAACGCTAACTATATTATAGTTGGTGCGGGCTCGGCAGGCTGTGTATTGGCCAATCGCTTATCGGCTAACCCAAATAATTCAGTTTTATTGTTAGAAGCTGGGGTTTCAGATAGGAAGTTTAGCGTGCAAATGCCCTTGGGTTATGCGCTCACCTTCAATAACCCTAGGTTAAACTGGATGTATAACACCGAGCCCGAGCCAACATTGCAGGGCCGCAGAAATTTTTGGCCACGCGGGAAAGTAATTGGTGGGTCCAGCTCTATTAATGCCATGGTGTATATACGCGGCTTACCTATGGATTACGATGGCTGGCGTGGTGCAGGTAATGTTGGCTGGGGTTGGGATGATGTTTTGCCTATGTTCAAGAAGTCTGAAGACCATCAGCTATATAGCAACGCTCACCATAGCCAAGGAGGTGAATTGCATATAACCGATATTGGTGACGCCGCCCACCCTTTGGTACAAACCTTCATTGATGCTGGAAAAGCTGTGGGTTATCAGTACACGCCTGATTTCAACGGGGACAACATAGAAGGGGTGGGTAAATATCAACTGACGTCAAGAGGGGGTTACCGCGCTTCGGCCTCTAATGCCTTTTTGCGCCCAGTTCAAAACCGACCTAATTTAACAGTGATTTCTAAAGCCCACGTCAGTCGCATCTTATTTGCTAAAAGTGCTGACAACAGCCCAAAGCGCGCTGAGGGTGTTGAAGTTATACATAAAGGCATTAATAGCAGGATGACCGCGCATAAAGAAGTGATTGTTTGCGCTGGTGCAATCAATTCTCCACAACTGTTACAGCTTTCTGGTGTTGGTGATCCGGCTTTGTTGCAACGCCACGGCATTGAGGTAGAGCAAGCACTATCGGCAGTGGGCAAGCATTTGCAGGATCATTTGTCTCACACGCATTATTACCGCAGCTGCATACCAACACTAAATGACACTTTTTATCCGCTATTGGGCAAGCTTAAAGTTGGCTTGCAGTATTTTCTTACTCGCAAGGGTTTGCTTTCAATGAGCGTTAACCAAGCCGGAGGTTTTGTACGTTCATCGGCGGGAGAGCCCTTCCCCGATTTTCAGCTCTACCTAAATCCGTTTACCTACTCTCTTAACGGAGCAGCACGTAAAGTACTAAACACCGACCCTTTTTCAGCTTTTTCGATGACCTATAATGCTTGTAGGCCAACGAGCCGGGGTTCAATAGAGATCACCTCGGCGGACCCATTGGTAAAGCCAGCGATCGAGGCCAATTATCTATCCACCGAAAAAGACATCCAAGACGCAATTACCGGAAATTATATATTGCGTTCTTTGGCCGCCACAGAGCCGATGATGGAAGTGATTCAAGAAGAAATTAGACCCGGCCTAGCGGTAAATTCGGACGAGGCTTTCTTGGAAAATTTTCGCGCACATGCTGGCACAATTTTTCATCCTTGTGGTTCGTGTAAAATGGGGCAAGACTTTTCAACTTCAGTGGTTGATGAACGCTTACGCGTGCATGGTATTGATGGTTTGCGCGTGGTGGACGCGTCTGTTTTTCCGGCTATTCCATCGGGCAATACCAACGCCCCAGCCATGATGGTTGGTGAGATGGGCGCGCAGATGATTCTTGATGATCAGAAATTGGTGCAATAGATAAAGCGTATCACTGCTGTCCCGTTAACTTTCACAGCAACGAAAATTGATTAGGATTAAGGTTTGGGTGATGCATCGGGTCCCCTCGCAACAGTGCCATTAAATCACGTTTTTCAAACAAATTAAGCTGCAATACCCTCAATATTTGTTGCATCGTTTTGCCCGCCTTCGACTGCAATTTGATGAACATCAGTATTAGGTAAATACATAACGCAATCCATATTTGGGTCAATACTGCGTTCTTGCTGGTGCCGATAAATGACTTCACCTTTAAGTTCTGCTTGATCCACTTGAAGAATAATTCCACCTGCCATCTGGCTTTATAAATATCGGCGATAGTTTGAGCACTGAGCTTAAAGGGGTTGGTTAAAAACACATAATGCTTGCCTGTAGTGGCATCGCGATAACCAATACGGCGTAATCGAATCGAACACTCCTTTGCTGCTTTGACCCCCGTGAATTCAATCGTTTGATCACTGCTAAGTCCCGTTCCCTTGCGTACACTATGTCGCTTGATAAGGCGGTATGCAGCATTCTTCTTTAATCGTGTGACAAAGTATATTCCCTTGTCATTCAATTGCTTATACCAGGCATAGTCGTTGTATCCACGGTCAATAACTACAATGCTGCCTTTCGGGAAAGCTACTTTCCTGCCCGCAGTGACATCAGCACATTTACCCTCGGTGATATTAACAAACTCAGGTAAGTAACCATCATGATTCAGGCCTACATGCAGTTTGATTGCCCCTTTAGTTGATCGAAAGTCTGCCCATGGGAAAACCGATAAGCACAGATCAATGGTAGATGAGTCCAGCGAATACAGGGGATTCTTGAAACGAAAGTTATGCCCTGGCGTTTTGCTCTGACAGCACTTGAGTAATTGAGAGAATAGCGCTTCATAAAGGCTCGAAGGCTTGTTCTCATTGATGCGTGAAAGATTGGACCGCGTTAACACTGCACTACCAAGATGATACAAGCGGTGTGATTGAGCACTGACATTATCAACAATATCACGCAAGCTATGACGGCCAGTCAATTGAGCTATAGTCAGGCTCACGAACTGTGACCAACGAGACGCTCTGCGGAATGAACGCCCCGAATGATGTTGAATTGCGAGTGCCTCGAATTCATGTCTCGGAACAATTTTGAGTATTTGATTTAGAACGGTATTACAATGTGACATGGTCTGATTTTCCTATTTGATTCAACGGTTTATCGCTAAACGTATTTTATCAAATTGAGAGAAAATCAGGCCTGTTTCTTTAGTGTTAACGGGACAGCAGTGAAAGCGTATATGATTTTTGTTCTTAACTTTATTCTTGTGGTGTTAGTAGTGGGGCTCCACTACGAAGTGCTACATCGAATTGCACTTTGGGTTCCGCTATTGAGAGTGGTGCCGCATTTTCGTATCCTCTTTGGGGTGCTGGGTACAGTGGTAGCACATGTGGCCGAAGTATGCGTTTTCGCCTTTGCGTATTTCAAACTAGGGAAAGTGGAAGGTTGGGGAGGCTTGGAAGGTAGTCTCCAGGGCGGGTTTCTCGACAACGTTTATTTTTCATTTACCACGTACACCACGCTTGGCTTCGGCGATATTACGCCCATTGGAGAATTACGCTATGTTGCGGCGATGGAAGTGCTAGTTGGTCTGATATTGATCGCTTGGACGGCTTCATTTTTGTATTTTCAAATTCAAACGCAATGGATGCTTGACGAAAAAAATACGCCAAAATAGGACAACACGGCACTGCTATTTCTGTGATTGTGACTACATCGATAACTTATAATCAGTCGCAATGCATCTTCTCTATTTGATTGCGATGACATATAACTTAAATTTAATAACTAACAATTACCTATGAGTGCAACAGGTAACTTCTCAATAACCCGTGGCAAAGCTGGCGCGTTCCATAATGATATCTGGCAGAGGATCAATATGTTGCTCACCGATACCAAGTCGATGGGTCAGGTAGTGCCAGAACGATATATCCAGTTTTCGGCAGGTCTTTTTCAAACTGGCAAACGTGTCCCGACACTGCTGGCCAGCATCGCTGCGGGTGGAGCCACTCACTTTTCGTTTTTTCACGTAATCGCGAATGTCTGTTTCACTGCCATTGGTGTGTAACGGAATATCTGGTCGATCTAGCACCAACAGTCATTCTGCTTTATTCGCATGGATTCGTTTGAGCGTCTGATTTAATGTTTGGTAGCATGTCTGTTGAGTGAAGATTTCATCGAAACGCTGCTCAAGTATTTTACGTTGGTTCTCGCAACTGTTCCAACAAGAGTGGTTGCGTGGTTTGACAATGATGATATTGATAGAGAATATAACTGACCAGACGAGGCCCATAATGTCGCCCTGCCACGGATGTCGGTAACTGGCCTTTGAGCTTTTTATTGTCTGGCGTTACCCAATGCGCTAAACGATAGCGGGTGGTATGAACCTTGATAAGCAAATCTTGCACTACAAAATCCCGATAGCCTTTAAAGCGAGAACCTTCGGGCACGGACTTCGCTGGTTCAATAACCCGATTTAGGTCAATTGACAGCCTTGGTGTTTTCTTTGCCTTGTTCGACCCAGCTCGCTGCTTAGGTTTGTCGCTAGAAGATGAACGTTTTGGCTCTGTTTTCTTATCCATATTACCGCCCTTAACAGTAGGCCGCCTCTTCTGCCCCTTAAGGATATTGATTTCATCTTTAAGCAATGCTATTTCTTCGTCCTGTTGTTGAACTCGCACCAACAGCTGCTCCACTAGCACCCGCAACATTTTTACTGCGGGGGTTTGTTCTTGTTCAGGAATGTCGGGAATAGAGGGTAGCTTACTCAAGGTCTTAAACGTCCGTTAACTGGATAGACCTTAGTGTACCATCGGTTTTGAAAGTCCAATTTTGCCTTCTGAACTGCGCCACAACGAACGTTAAGAAGACACCCCTGAACGTCCTTAAGCGATCTTTGTTATTAGCGTAAAGGTGCCTACAACCACCCTGGAACTCAACCTAAATCGAGTCACTCGGCCACGTTGAATTACCTTCCTTTTAGCGTAAAACCCGGTCAAGAAATATTTTGTTTTATTTTACCTGCCACGGGTTATTGAGAAGTTACTGCAACAGCCCCCAACTTTGATGTTTTAAGTAGCGAACTGGCCAACTAAATCTAGCCAATTAGTACGCAACATTATATTAGCCGTAGTCGGTTCCGCCCTACTAACCCTCTCGGCTAAAGTGCAAATCCCATTTTAACCAGTGCCCGTAACCCTTCAAACCTTGGTAGTGCTGTTGATTGGATTTACCTATGGACCCAAGTTAGCTGGCGCAACCGTCGGTTTATATCTTGCCCAAGGCACCATGGGCTTACCTGTGTTTGCAGGCACACTCGAAAAAGGCATCGGTATAGCTTATATGATGGGCCCTACAGGGGGCTATTTACTAGGCTTTTTAGTTGCTGCTGTAGCTTGCGGTTATTTGGCGCAAAAAGGTTGGGATCGTCGTTGGAGCACAATGATTATCGGTATGATCATCGGTAATTTAATTATTTATGCGCTAGGTCTGGCTTGGCTAGGCAGTGTATTAGGTTGGGATAAGCCAATTCTGGCTTGGGGTATGACCCCTTTCCTACTGGGTGATGCGGTTAAAATCGCTATCGCTGCGGCACTTATGCCAGCAGTGTGGAAGAAAGTAACGCATAATAGCCCTTTTCACGCGTACAAAAAAGGCCCGCTGCAAGGAAGCTTGCAGCGGGCTTTTCGCTTTTAAAACGGCTGTTAAGGGTTTTACTCGTCGCCGAAAATACCGAGAATATGCAACAAACTGGTGAATAGATTAAAGATGGCTACGAACAACGTTACTGTGGCACTGATGTAGTTGGTTTCACCGCCATTGATGATCTGACTGGTCTGAAACATTATTAAACCAGACATCAGCATTATAAACATCGCTGAAACCGCGAGTTGTAAGCCTGGCATGTTAAATAATAAGGCACCTAGGCTTGCTAAAAACGCAACTAAAATTCCACTCATCAACATGCCTGCCATAAAGGTGAAGTCTTTGCGGGTGATCACCACATAGGCTGAAAGCGAAACAAAAATAATGGCGGTGCCACCCATGGCAGCCATCACAATTTCAGACCCATTGCTAATCGAGCTCATATAAAGGTTGATAATTGGGCCTAGCGTAACCCCCATAAAACCCGTTAGTGCGAAAACAAACAATAAACCAAGGCTTGAGTTCTGGAATTTTGAAGTTAAAAACAATAAACCAAAATAACCCACCAAAATAGGGACAAAACCTAAAGGAGGCCAGTTCATCGCCATGGCAACACCCGCCATTGCCGCGCTAAAAGCAAGTGTGAGAGCAAGCAAGATGTAGGTGTTCTTTAAGGTTGAGTTTATAACTAGCTCGCGTGATTGTGCAGCTGAGCTGTTTTCGATTGTACGTGCCATGCTTAATATTCCGAATAGTTAACAGTGTGCGAATTATTATAACAAATTCGCCTTACTTAGGCGTGCTAGAGAGTTAAAAGTTTCATTCTGTAGCGCAACTATAGCTAATATAGTGTTATACGGATTGAATTACAAGCCGTAAGCCGCATGCGACTTGTTGCCTACGCTGCTACTAAGGATGCTATACAATTCACCCAACTAATTATAACCGTACTACGAGGCCGGTGAATTTGGCTGACCGAAGATTGCAAGTTTTTACCACCGTTGCGAGGCTGCTGAGCTTTACCAAGGCCGCCGAAACGCTACATATGACACAGCCGGCAGTCACTTTTCAGATTAGGCAGCTGGAGGAATATTTCAATGCTCGCCTGTTTGATCGCACCCATAATCGCATTACTCTGACGGAGACTGGTGAGCTAGTGCGGCGCTACGCAGATGAGATTATCGAAAAATACAAGGAGATGGATAATCAAGTGCGGGTGATGACAGGTGATGTGCAAGGCCCATTGGTTATCGGTGCAAGCACGACTATTGGCGACTACGTTATCCCTGAAATATTGGGAGAGTACCAAGCTAAGTTCCCTGATGTCACTATTCGATTGAATATCTCAAATACTCAAGGGATTATTCATATGGTTGAAAATAACGAAATTGACATCGGCATTGTAGAAGGTCCTGTGGACAATAAAAATTTAACTACTGATGTTTGTTGGTACGACGAGTTGGTTCTAGCATGTCCGCGTGACCATGCCTTAGCGAGTTTGGAACGGGTCACCATCCAAGAGATCTTGCCGTACCCGTATATCGGCCGTGAGGAAGGCTCAGGTACGCGCGGAGTGTTTGAGAGCTATGTTGAGCAACAAGGCTGCGATCCAGATACTTTAGATATAATCCTAGAATTCTCTAGTCCAGAATCAATTAAGGCTGCGGTAGGAGCCGGTTTGGGTGTTGCCGTGCAATCAATAGCAACTTTGCAAAAAGAAGACAAATTAGGTTTACTATCTATAGTGCCCTTAAGTCCCTCACTAACGCGGCCATTTTCCTTGGTTTATCAGCGGCAAAAGTTTCGTGTGCAAGCTATGGAAGAATTTCTCGAATTTGCCCAAGCGCATTGCGAGAAGCGCAAGCAGCAGTTGCCAAACTAATTGCGCGTTTATCCACTATTGTAATGCCATCAACAATTCGGCAACTGGCCGAAATTGTCCAAGACTTACCCAGTGGCGCGGCCGCAGCACTGCTGGAGTTTACGCAATTTCTACAAAGTAAATACTCTGCACCAAGCGAGGAGCATTCGCCCGAACCCATCACAATAGATAGGCCCGATAGCGAAACAGTGGTACACGCAATAAAGCGTTTAAGCGCGACTTACCCGATGATTGATAAAGATGAGGTGTTTGCACAAACCTCGCAAGTGATGAGCGCGCACTTAATTGCAAAATCTCTCTGAAGTGGACGCGATCAATCAATTGGAATCGCTTTTTAAGAAATTATTTGTAGACAAAACGAGAAGCGTAATCACGTCTAGTTAGTATTAGTGCCTTACTTGTTGGAACAGGATTAAGCGTAAAAGGGATATTAATTAAGTCATGTCTGTTAGAAGTAAATAGAACTGTCCGGATTATTAACACATAGTCTGTCCGCTTTAGTTATTGCCGATGAATGAGTGAAGGGCGTAGCCCGTAATGAATTCATCGGCGGCAAATTGCGAAGCCCGGTTACGCAACTTTGCTCTTAATCTGTTTTTGTTGCACCAGTATTCCATCGGCTGTGTATCGGCCTAATCGCCTTGGGCCATGATCAATCGACAATGAGCCATCAAGGTGGCGCGATACTTTATACTTTAGCTTTGACGTAATGATAGCGGTGTTGATCTTTAGGTAGCTGCAGAGACAGCGTCTCAAACTGTACGCTGTTGTCTTTACCCACCACACGCTCGTACTGTTCGCATAGATAATCGTCAAGATCGATGCCCGCAAGCGGCACAAAGGCGCTGCCTTGCTCTCTAGCTGGATGACTGAATTCTTTATTGTGTCTGGGCATATAATGATCTCTAAGGTATTTATTAGCCGCTTGCATGCCAGTGATACCCATCAACGCAAGCTCGTTCGGTAATCGCCCTTGGTGTGTGCCAAACGCACGTTCGGAACGGCCTCTGGCTTCAGGAGAATAAGCCGCTATCATGCCAATGCCTAATCTCTTCATCGCCAACCCAAATTGAGTTGGGCCATTCTTATCCACCTTGCCGCCAGCCTCAGGCGTATGCCAATAGTGGCTGCCTCGGTCAGGGTAAAACGAACAGAATAGCCCCTTCACCTTAAGTACATCTTTAACCCCAAGCAAGCTGCTGTGCGTGCCTTCCTCTTCGACAAAGCGCATGGAATAATGCTTATTGGTGGCATCATCCAGGGTGACGATTAAGTCCCAAGACACATCAGGGGCTTGTCGGATAATTAATAGAATACGTGAGATAATATGGGCTAATTCTAGTCAGCCTGCAATTTTGAGCAAACGTCATCAAAGCCAACTGTTCCTAACCTTAGATTCTCTGGTTAGCTCTGAACATCCCTACCGTAAACTCGATGAGCTATTATGTTTTGGTGCATTGAGTAAACCCTTCTCTAAAATATATGCCACCCGTGGCCCTAAAGGCCGAGGTGTTGAGTTCGGCTTACGTGCCTTGGTGCTTCAGTTCATGGAAGATTTAAGTGATAGAGAAATGGAGCGATACTTATCAGAGAATCTGGCCGCTAAGTGGTTTTGTGATTCAGGACTGGAACAGAGCACTCCTGATCATAGTTACTTTGGTGATTTTCGCTCACGCATTGGAACCAGGGGTATGATGAATTTATTTGACCGTGTTCGGAGCGGGTTAGTTTCAATGGGCTTAGTACGAGAAGTATTCACATTTGTCGATGCCAGCCAGTTGGTCAGTAAGCTAACCACTTGGGATGATAGAGATAAGGCGATAAAGATGGGATTAGAGGAGTTCAACAATAAGACAGTTGATAAAGTTGCGGCGGACAAGCAAGCACGGTTTGGGTGCAAGGGAAATAGCAAATATTGGTATGGTTACAAAGAGCATGCATCAGTGGATATGCAAAGTGGCTTGATCAATAAAATAGCGGCCACCTCGGCTGAGGTAACGGATGCAAGCGGCTTGAAGCATGTTTGCCCTAAGTCGGGCGCTGTTTATGCGGACAAGGGTTATTGCGTGAGCCCGGCCAAAACCACGCTCAGGCGCAACGGTTGCCATGATGCAACAATCAAGAAGAACAATATGCATGGCAAGAATAGAGACAAAGACCGTTGGATTAGCAAAATTCGTTCACCATATGAGCGAGTGTTTGCTCATCGCAATAAGCGAGTTCGTTATAAAGGGTTGGCTAAAGTCCAGTTCCAAGTTGGAATCAGGGGCTTATGTTTTAACCTTAAGCGATTAATGGCATTGGGAGTTGAACGAGTTGAATTGGTGCCGGCCTAGGGATAGATCCGTCTATTGGTGGCAAAATGGCTGCTAATAGACGGTTTATTGCACAAAAAACGCGTTGCTGAGCAAACTAAAAGCGACTTCGGCGAAAACCCTGTTTGAAATTGTATTAACCGACGAGCCCATCAGGTACCCATTGGTGAGTACTGCCATCCTGGTGAATCATCCTACCTGGCAAGGCGCCAGGTAGACGTTTAATGCGGTGAGGGCCGCGTGTTTTAGATTTACGCACCAGGTCTGCGCTTTGTAGCTTATTCTTAACCCAACTGTAGCTACGCTTACCTTGGTGCTCGCGTTGATACCATGTATGGAAGTGGCGCACATTCCAGCCTTGATAGCGTGTTGAGTATAGGTCTTGTAGCTTGATCATTTCGTCTACGGGTGCCCGCCTGTGTGAGGGCTGATTGAGTCGCTGATCTAACCGCCCATCCAATCCTGATTCTTCGTACTTATTAATGTACCTACGAAAACTTCGATCACAAACACCCAGTATTGTGGCAGCATCCGCTGGTGATAGTCGTTTAGCTTGATAACCTTCATATGCTTCTTCAAATCTCATCTGTTTTACCTTATTTAGAAATACTATCTGGCTCATCTCACTTCCCAAAAGGGAGGAGGATAAATCCGGACAGTTTATTTGCTAATTATCAGGACAGATAATTTACTCGTAACATTAATTAAGTCATGTCTTGCCAATTGCTAGGTCAAAGCCTAGCATAGGGACATGGCGTACTTAGGACGAAAACGGAGTAAAAAAACATTAGATACTGATGGGTATAGACCTAATGTAGGCATTATCGTATGTAACCCAGTTGGGCAAGTACTTTGGGCCAGGCGAGTAGCGCATGACGGTTGGCAGTTCCCTCAGGGCGGAGTGGAGTACAAAGAATCCCCACGAGAAGCCGCTTATCGTGAACTATATGAAGAGGTGGGTTTGTATCCTCACCACGTGCGTTTACTAGGGAATACACAGCAGTGGTATCGTTATGATGTGCCGCGCCGTTCAAAAACTAATGCTGCGTTTAAAGGCCAGAAGCAGCAATGGTACTTGTTTCAACTAACCGGCAAGGAAGATGATATTCAGTTAGACCGTGGTAAACGGCCTGAATTTGATAACTGGCACTGGGTCGATTACTGGCAGCCGCTTGACGACATTATTTCGTTCAAACGCGACGTGTATAAGGGCGCTTTAGCAGAGTTAGAACCGGTATTGCTTAAAGCGTGTTCACCAAGCTTGGGTAAGCGCTAAGGCATTCAGCCGTATTGAACTAAAGCGGCACAAGCTCACTCGGTTGGATTTGCACTACTTTAGTACGTTACGCCCAGATTTGTTTGTGTTATTGTTCGTGATGGTCCTAGAGTTTGCTTGCGTCAGATTAGCATACTTAACCACAAGATACGTCTTATGTATTAAGATATCCATAGCTGTAACTGCTTGCACTTAAGAAACAATAGGTCTCTTCAAGTCACTTTTATTAAGTCGCCTTTTGCACCAAGAAAACACCAAATATAGAAAATGCTATCCCTGCTATGGATGCTATACCGATAGACTCGTTGAACAGCCACCATGCCTCGATAGCCGTTAAACCTAGAAAACTCAGTTGAACGCAAAAAAGATGTGCAACTAATTGATATGAATAAGGAAGTCAGAAAATACGAGGTCACCTTATTGGTGATGAGTGCTTTTCTGGGTTTCTTAGGCATATTAAAGAGTTGTGCAGACATTTGTGTTTCAACTGAGTTTTCTAGGTTAAAGGAGGTATCAAATAAAAGTAGCTTGTAACTTTTGCGACTTCACCCTCACGAATCATATGCATCAGCAAAAGAATGAACGAGACGGAAAGCCCTAATACCAACCACACCAGTGCGCCAATTAAATGAGGATGCCATTCTACAACTTGTTGTTCAAAAGCATAGGTCAACGTTGCCATCCAGAAAGCAGTGGCTAGATATTGGAAGAATGTTCCAAAAAGAAGATCAACATTGGCTCCAAAATATTTCTGATAAATAGTCCCAATAGAGATACCAATAAGCGCAATTAATGCTGCTAGTAGAGCATTTAACGTAATCTCAAATTGGCCTAATTCTTCACCTACCAATAAAATCATAGAGATACAGATTAAGCCAAATAACAAACCAAACCACTGCTGGCGTTGTAATTGACCAGCTAAAACAAGCCAAATAATTAGTGCTGTCATGATGGGTTGTAAGCCGACAAGTAAAGAAGCTACTGCTACTGGCATTTGTAATTTAATCGCAGCATAAACACCCCCTTGATAAGCAGCGTGGATCAAAGATCCACCAACTAGTTGGTGAAATATCTGGCGACCAGATGGTAGCTTCGCTCTAGATAAGATTATTAATACTGCAAAAATACCTAATGATCCGAGCATCCGTGAAGAACAGAAGATTAAATGGCTCTATGTAAGGAAGCGCATATCTTGCCCCAATGAACCCGGTGCTACCTAATAGAACGAACAGGAGCGGAATCCACTTTGTTATCTTGGTAGAAGATATTTGTTGTATCATTTTTTAATCCCTTTGGGTTTAATTCCCCGCCCCTTGGGGCGCATTTATTACTTCACGATGTGAAGCGGGTGAATTCAACTTGATACCCCGCTGCTTGCGGCGGGGTTGTTCATTGAAAGATTCCTTTCAAGTTACCAATAATGGAAAACTCATTAAACAACCTATATAATTACAAAAGAGGTTACATTAATTTGTTGCCGTAAACAACCGTTTATCTAATTATATGGGTTATTTTTATGGAAAAAATATATCATGGAACTCTTGTTGGTGGACATCCGGCTTTAGACTTTGTTAATACCGTAAGCGATAGTGGTAAAACTCGAGAAAGGAGCCGTATTAGTGATTGGGATCATTTCCAATCATGGGCACATGCTTCCGACATATTTCCCAAAGGACAGCTAAAGCAGTTAAATGCAGTATCTGGGCTATCAAATAGCACATCTTTGTTAGAAGAGTTTCATCATCTACGTGAAATGACATACAGTATATTAAGTTCGATAGCATCAGGTGGTACACCTTCAACTGAGCAACAGGTTTTTATAGAGAATCATATAAAAATGGCAATTAACTACGCAGAGTTGGGTTACAGGGAAGATAGGTACGAGTGGACTATAGCCGTCGATCACTCTGATTGGCTCATAGGCACACTAGCACTGTCGATTGAAAACCTTATTCGATCACAGGAATTTCGAAAGTTGCGTGAATGCGGTAGATGCACATGGCTCTTTCTTGATAAAGGACGAGGTAAGGGGCGAAAGTGGTGCGATATGCGTAAATGCGGCAACCGTTCTAAATCTGAATCATTCAGAGATCGTCAGAAACAGTAATCCACATTACTATTTTTAAAATGTATTTCCTTAAAACTGATAGTAAATTCTTGGACTGGTCAGAAACGTATTCTCCTAAAATCTATTTTATAGGGCCTGTATGAAAATTAAATTACCCACTCTACAATCATATTCAAGCTCGATGAGCGTTGAATTGGCAATAAAATGTCGTGAAACAAAACGTGAGTTTACAGATATTCCTGTTACGCTTTTTCAACTTTCCCAGCTTCTTTGGTCTGCACAAGGAAAAAAAGGTAAAACAGGTAAATTAACCATACCTTCTGCCGGTGGACAATATCCGCTGGATGTATTCGTTGTAGCGGGTCAAATCACCGAAGTTAAAGCTGGAATTTATAAGTACAACAATGCTGATCATTCATCTTAATCTCCGCGAGAAACCCCGTACTTCTAGTGCGGGGAGGTAAGCGGAGCGGTTAGCTAGGAGTATTCTGGTCTGTTAGAAGTAAATAGAACTGTCCGGATTATTAACACATAGTCTGTCCGCTTTAGTTATTGCCGATGAATGAGTGAAGGGCGTAGCCCGTAATGAATTCATCGGCGGCAAATTGCGAAGCCCAGTTACGCAACTTTGCTCTTAATCTGTTTTTGTTGCACCAGTATTCCATCGGCTGTGTATCGGCCTAATCGCCTTGGGCCATGATCAATCGACAATGAGCCATCAAGGTGGCGCGATACTTTTACTTTAGCTTTGACGTAATGATAGCGGTGTTGATCTTTAGGTAGCTGCAGAGACAGCGTCTCAAACTGTACGCTGTTGTCTTTACCCACCACACGCTCGTACTGTTCGCATAGATAATCGTCAAGATCGATGCCCGCAAGTGGCACAAAGGCGCTGCCTTGCTCTCTAGCTGGATGACTGAATTCTTTATTGTGTCTGGGCATATAATGATCTCTAAGGTATTTATTAGCCGCTTGCATGCCAGTGATACCCATCAACGCAAGCTCGTTCGGTAATCGCCCTTGGTGTGTGCCAAACGCACGTTCGGAACGGCCTCTGGCTTCAGGAGAATAAGCCGCTATCATGCCAATGCCTAATCTCTTCATCGCCAACCCAAATTGAGTTGGGCCATTCTTATCCACCTTGCCGCCAGCCTCAGGCGTATGCCAATAGTGGCTGCCTCGGTCAGAGTAAAACGAACAGAATAGCCCCTTCACCTTAAGTACATCTTTAACCCCAAGCAAGCTGCTGTGCGTGCCTTCCTCTTCGACAAAGCGCATGGAATAATGCTTATTGGTGGCATCATCCAGGGTGACGATTAAGTCCCAAGACACATCAGGTACCCATTGGTGAGTACTGCCATCCTGGTGAATCATCCTACCTGGCAAGGCGCCAGGTAGACGTTTAATGCGGTGAGGGCCGCGTGTTTTAGATTTACGCACCAGGTCTGCGCTTTGTAGCTTATTCTTAACCCAACTGTAGCTACGCTTACCTTGGTGCTCGCGTTGATACCATGTATGGAAGTGGCGCACATTCCAGCCTTGATAGCGTGTTGAGTATAGGTCTTGTAGCTTGATCATTTCGTCTACGGGTGCCCGCCTGTGTGAGGGCTGATTGAGTCGCTGATCTAACCGCCCATCCAATCCTGATTCTTCGTACTTATTAATGTACCTACGAAAACTTCGATCACAAACACCCCGTATTGTGGCAGCATCCGCTGGTGATAGTCGTTTAGCTTGATAACCTTCATATGCTTCTTCAAATCTCATCTGTTTTACCTTATTTAGAAATACTATCTGGCTCATCTCACTTCCCAAAAGGGAGGAGGATAAATCCGGACAGTTTATTTGCTAATTATCAGGACAGATAATTTACTCGTAACATAGGAGTATTCTGGTCTTGACAAACTAGGTAATATGCACAATAATGCAGCCATAAATATTAGGCGGCAGGGCTTGTCGTCTTTAGCCTTTGGAGCAACTGTAAATCCTGTGTAGCTAGTCTACATAGGTTCGTTGTGTTGAATTAGGAATCCCCTTGCTTTAGCTAGGGGAGTCGTCAATAAATCGCCAAACAAATGGCGATTTCAGAGAATTATTGTATAACTCCTCAATTGGAGAACAGCCATGGGTTCAAGAAGCACCACTAATATTAGTAATAGCAGCTAATATTGCGTCTATGAGGGATCATTTTTCTGATCAACCACCAGAAAACGAACGTGGTGAAAAAATATGTGTATATCGAGACAGGTGCGGTTGCTCAGAATGTTCATTTGCAATCAACTGCGTTAAATTTAGGCATGGTGCTTGTAGGTGGCTATAAAGATATCAAGGTTAAATCGGTTTTGAAATTACCCGAAGGATTAGATGTAACAGCACTATTATGTATTGGTAATAATTGATTGTCCCGCCCAGTTCTAAATATAACTGAGTTAAAGTAGTTAAAGGGGACGCTTCCCTTTGACAAATTTCTTAATAGCATCGCTGCGAGCTGTAAATATCGCCTGGTTGATTTTTTTAGGTTCTTTGGCTTGCTTAGCAATCTCAGCAGTATTAACTGATCTTGCAGCATCAAAATACTGATTAAGTAAATCACTTTGAGGGTAGGGCTTGGTGGAGTATTCGCCGCCGCGTCCTTGTGCATCTGCTTGGCAACAAATGGCAAAAGCGCGCACTTGCTCTGGTTTGCGAAAAGCATCCAAATGATTTAACAACTTAACCACGGTGGTGGGTTTTAATTGTGACAGAGTATGCATTAGTAAATGATATTTACACACTAAGGTGGCAAGTTGCGCGGTTGATTTTGGCAACTTAAAACGCATATACACAGTCTCTACCAGTGGTACCCCCCGATGTTCATGCCCGCGGTGAGCGGGTAGCTCGCCTGGTGGGGTGATGGCCTTGCCTAAGTCGTGAGTTAAAGCAGCGAATAACACATCCACATCAGTGCTCAATTCTCGCGCTTTGTCTAAAGCCATCATAGTGTGAATGCCGCAATCAATTTCTGGGTGATATTCGGCTTTTTGTGGAATGCCATATAGGGCATCGACTTCGGGTAGCAACAATTTTAACGCCCCACATTCACGTAGCGTTTCAAAGAAAATAGATGGCTTTGGGCTTAATAGAGCGTTGCTGATCTCTTGCCAAACGCGCTCACTGACCAATGCATCAACTTCTCCAGAGGCCACCATGTTGCGCATTAGTGACATAGTTTCGTTTGCAATGCTAAACCCCAAATGATGAAAGCGTGCAGCAAATCGAGCAATACGCAAAATGCGCACAGGGTCTTCGCGAAATGCTGAGGAAACGTGTCTTAAAGTTTTGCTGCTGATATCTGCTAGCCCGCCGTAAGGGTCAATCAAAGTGCCATCATTGTCTTGGGCGATGGCATTAATAGTTAAATCACGTCGCGATAAGTCTTGTTCTAAAGTCACACTTTTGTCAGTATAAATATCAAAGCCCTTATAGCCGACAGCCACCTTGCGCTCAGTGCGTGCAAGAGCGTATTCTTCGTGCGTAATAGGGTGTAAAAAAACGGGAAAATCTTTGCCGACTGGGCGAAAGCCTTTTTCGTGCATTTCTTGTGGCGAACTGCCCACGACCACCCAGTCTCTTTCAACCACGTCAAGACCAAGCAATGCATCGCGAACTGCTCCGCCTACTAAATAACTTTTAACTGATGCTGTTTTTGACAAACCGCTGGTTGATTTTAAGAGCGACAATGATCACTATGATGGTGTTTATGTTGTGCGGATGCGAAAGCTTAAGTTTTTATTCGCAGGCGGTATTGGGTCATGGCAAGATTATATTCAATTAGCAGCCAATTTCGCAGGTATTAGCGGATAAAGATCTTAGCGAGGCTGAGCGTACAAAACTGGAGATGGTTGGTAAGGTACTGGACTTTTCAAGAGCCACATTAGGTTTGCCAGATAATTAAGAGCTACAGTAAGTATGTTGATACAGGGCACCCCTATGTGTGGTTTGGAATGTTGTTGCAGTGCCCAAATATTCAATCGAGCCTATGGAGCATTGCTTCGTGGTTGCGGGTTGTGTGAGCTACAGAGGTTATTACTCACTTAGCGATGCAAAGCGCTATGCCAAAAAGTTAAAACTACAGGGTTACGACGTAAGCATTGGCGGTGTAGACGCTTATTCAACCTTGGGTTGGTTTAATGACCCACTACTAAACACGATGTTGAAGCGCGATGAGGAAGCTCTAGCCGGCGCCTTAATACATGAGTTGTCGCATCAACAAGTTTATGTGAAAGGTGATACTGCTTTTAATGAATCCTTCGCTACGGCGGTGGAAGAAATCGGCCTTAAAGCGTGGTTACTGACTAGCGATAGGGAGCGCGCTTGGCTGCAGATTAAAGAGGATAGACAATCTCGTCAACGAGTAATTGATTTAATATTGCAATACCGCGAATCTATTGGCCAATCCTATAAAGCTGCGACAGCTCAGGATGAGTTAACTAAAGCAAAGCTAAAGCAACGGCTGTTTGCCGATTTGACAGCAGCATATAAGCAGTTACGCGAAAATAATTTGACTTATGATGGTTTCGATAATTGGTTTGCATCCCCTCTTAATAACGCCTCTTTGGTGCTGTTTGCGGACTACAATCGCTGGGTGTCAGCGTTTCGCCAACTGTGTAAGAATACCAACACCTGGCAAGATTTTTATCAGCAAGTAGAGCAGTTGGCTCGCCTAAAGCAATTACAAAGAGACCAGCGTTTGATGGTGCTTGATCAGCAATTTAACAAAGAAAATTGACGATCGATTCCGCTCTAGCCAGAAAAGCCAGCACGGGCGACAAGCCATTATTGGGCATCGCTTTTATGTTGCTGGGAATGTCTATCATGCCCTTGCTGGACGTGTGCGCCAAAGCTCTTAATGAATCGATGCCGGTATTACAAGTTACTTGGGCAAGATTTTTCTTTCATATGTTGTGTATGCTTCCTGTTCTCGTCATCACAAAACAAAATTGGTGGCACTGGCCGAGCAGCTCTAAGATGCAACTCGCTCGAGGAGTAATGTTATTAATAGCCACCCTAAGTTTTTTCTATGCGATTAAATTTAGCCCTATTCCCAATGCAATGGCCTTGTTGTTTGTCTCACCTTTGATAGTGACATTGCTTTCACCGATATTCCTGAAAGAAATGTTTGGCGTGAGGCGGTTTATAGCGACCGTAATCGGCTTTATTGGGGTGATTGTTGTGTTGCAACCTACTACACTGTCCAGACCAAATTGATGGATTCAGTGAGCTTGTCCGCGTTCATGACAAGGCGCGTCTTGTAGCGAATGGTGTTCCCTTTGCAAAAGGCGCAACGCAGTTCATGGACGCGGACAAGCTCACCCAAAGGGCGCTACCATGGCGTCCCGCAGCTGCGTTGCAGTGCTTATTAAGGGAATAACCATTAATTGCGTACTGCGTCTTACTGCAAAACACCATGGCAGTGCTGAATCTATCAATTTGGTCTGGACAGTGTACTAACAGTGAAGCATTTACCCCGAGCATGTTATTTGCTCTAGTCGCTGGGTTTTGTTACGCGGCGTATATGCTGATAACCCGTAAATTATCAGCGGATAAGACACCGCTATTAACTCTCTTTTATACCGCTATAGTCGGGGTGATTGTATTGTCGCCAGTAATGCCAGCGATATGGGTGCAGCCAGATATAAAAAGCTGGGGCTTGATGGCTTTAATGGGAGTAGTGGCCGCCCTTGGTCACTATATGGTGATCTTGGCTTGTCAATACGCCGAAGCGTCGCTGGTTTCGCCCTATAATTATTTTGAAATTGTGGGCGCGGTGGTGCTGAGCTATTTAGTGTTTGGTTACTTCCCTGCGCTTAATGTGTGGCTGGGCATTGCGATTATTTGTGCCTCGGGTATCTATATTTCTTATCGGGAAATGCGGCGTGCCCCAACGAAGAGTTAGACATGACACCAAGCTTTGCTTAGTCAGTTGCCTGCGCGTTAAATTCCACCATGCGGGTGATTGATCGTGCCGCCGCGTGGCGAACATCTTCATCCACTAAGATTTCATTTTTACCGGTAATCAGTACATTATTTAAGCGCTGTAAATCGTTCATTTTCATCCACGGGCACTCGGCGCAGCTTTCACAAGTAGCGCCTTCTCCGGCAGTGGGAGCAGGGATAAATTTTTTGTTAGGGGCAGCCTGTGCCATTTTGTGAAAAATACCGCTCTCAGTCGCTACGATGAAGGTGTCGGCATCCAAGTCTCGCGCGGCATGGATGATTTGTGTAGTTGATCCAACGACATCAGCAAGCTCAATGACCGGGCCGGGGGACTCAGGATGCACCAATACTTTTGCATCAGGCTTAACTTTCATTAGTGCTTCAAGTGCGACCGCTTTGAAGTCTTCATGGACGATGCAAGAGCCTTCCCACATCACCATATCAGCGTCGGTCATTTTTTGTACATAGGCTCCTAAAAATTTATCAGGTGCCCATAAAACCTTTTCACCTTTATCGGCAAGATGTTTAACCAAGTCGAGTGCTATGGACGAAGTGACTACCCAATCAGCGCGGGCTTTAACAGCAGCACTGGTATTTGCATACACCACCACCGTTCGATCTGGATGTTGGTCACAAAAAGCGTTAAATTCTTCAATTGGACAAGCCAAATCTAGAGAGCACTCAGCGTCGGTTTCGACCATCAATATGCGCTTTTCTGGGCTGAGTATTTTGGCAGTTTCTCCCATAAATCGAACGCCCGCAACAATTACGGTGTCGGCATCGCTGTTTAAGCCAAAGCGCGCCATTTCTAAAGAATCACCTACAAATCCGCCGGATGCTTCGGCTAAGTCTTGCAACTCGCTATCCACATAATAATGTGCAACCAGCACTGCATTTTGTTTCTTGAGCAGCTCCTTAATGGACTTGACCAGCTTATTTTGCTGTTTTTCATCAAGTTCGATGCCTCGGGCTTTTTCGGCTTTGGCGGCTAAGCTACGAATTTGATCTTGATGAGACTCTGGGACAGAAATATTTAAGCTCATGGTGTTTTTAAGTCGGTTACCGTTGGATATAAATATAAGGTTTAGGCAAGGAAATTCAATTGCGTTTGTATTGCGGCACCTTAGAAGCTGATTTTACTTTCTGAGCCTTCCCTCAGGCGGGATATATTTGCACTATGTCGCCAAAAAAGTAAGCCAGCTAGTATCCCAGACATCATAATGAAAGCAGGTTCGGGATAAAAAAGTGCAAATAAAACGGGTGAAATGGCGGCGGTTACAAGGGCAGATAAAGACGATATTCTTGAGATGACCGCTACACTTAGCCATATTAGCAGCATCAATCCAGAAACCTTCAAGCTCAGGCCAACAAATACGCCGAATGCAGTGGCTACGCCCTTGCCGCCCTTGAAATTGAAGAAAATGGGAAACAAATGCCCCAAAAAAGCCGCTAGCCCGGTTAAGGCAATAATATTGGTGTTGCCAGTGAATTTCATTGCAAATAATACAGCAAGCGTACCTTTGATTAAATCGCCGATTAAGGTGAGTATAGCTGCAGATCTATTGCCCGACCGCAGCACATTGGTGGCACCAGGGTTTCCGGACCCAGTGGTTCTAGGATCAGATAAGCCCATCATTTTAGAAACGATAACTGCGCTGGATAAGGACCCCATCAAATACCCCAATATGGGCAAGCAGAGGGGTAGTAAAATTTTGGTCATTTCGACTACACTAGGCGGATCACTTTACTATTCTACCCGAACTTATGGACATAATCTATCTTCACGACTTAGCCATCGACTGTGTGATCGGCGCCTGGGATTGGGAGCGAGAGATTAACCAAACCGTGTACGTAGATTTAGATATGGGCTTTGACATTTCGGCGGCAGGGCGTAGTGATGATTTACAAGACACTCTCAGTTACAAAGATGTTTCCAAAGCGGTTGCTGACCTAGTAATAGTACGAAAATATTTCTTAGTGGAGGCCATGGCAGAAGAAATCGCCGATTTGTTGCTGGGACAATTTAAAGTGCCTTGGTGTCGTGTACGCATCAATAAAAAAGGCGCGGTTAGTAATGCACAAGACGTTGGAGTAATTATCGAGCGCGGGGAGAAATAATGCGGGTGGTGCTTAGCCTGGGCAGCAATATTGATCGTGATATCAATATTCGGTTTGCAGTAAAAGAACTTAAAAAAATATTTGGAGAATTAATAGTCTCTCCGGTTTATTTGGCGCAGGCCGTAGGTTTTAAAGGCCCTGATTTTTATAATATGGTAGTGGCGTTTGAATCCCAGCTAGCAGTAGATGCTGTGCTCAATAGCATTCATGAGGTTGAAGAAAATGCAGGGCGAAAGCGCGGTGCAAAGTCATATGGTAGCCGTACCTTAGATATAGATATATTGTTGTACGGTGATGCTGATTTACATGATCAAGGCCGGAACATCCCACGCGATGAAATCGAAAACGCTGCTTATGTGTTAAAACCTTTATTGGATATTTTACCGCTGGGGAAACACCCTATCAGCGGGCGATCATACGCAAGTTTGTGGGAAGGTTTTGATCAAAGCCACCAGCCGCTGGAAATTGTTGATTATAAATTGAGTTGAGCTATGGCGTTCAACTTTAAACCCTTGCTAGTGGAGGGCTTGGTAGCGCTTAATATCGAGGCGACAGATAAGCAATTAAGGCAGTTGATGGGGTATTTGGAACTGCTAGAGAAATCCCGAAAAAAGATTAATTTGGTCTCGGTTGATGGTCCAGCGCGGCTGGTGTCGCACCACGTGCTTGATTCACTTAGCGTGTTGCCTTATTTGCAGGGTGATCGGGTATTAGATTTTGGCACTGGAGCAGGGTTTCCGGGCTTGCCGCTGGCTTGCTTGAATCCACAACAGATATTTTGCTTGCTCGACAGTCGGTCTCGGCGCATTGAGTTTCTAAATTACGTTTGTCAGCTACAGAAAATTAATAATGTGCAATTAGTTGCGCAGAGGGTGCAAGGCATTCAATTGCGTGATGCAGCAAATGATTATTCTGCGCCGCAGCACAGCAAAAAGTTTGATACTCTTGTTTGTAGAGCGGTGGCGTCAATGCAAGATCTTTTAGATATGACTAAACACCTACATGAGCCAGGGGTGCGCTTTATCGCTATGAAGGGCCAGCCTCCCGAAAAAGAGATGCAAAGCTTAACTGTGGCGAAGCCGTACTCAGTGCGAATTGAGCCTGTTGTGATACCCAACTTAGATGCGCAGAGACATTTAGTGATAATAGACTTTTTACAATGACCCAGATCATTGCCGTAACCAACCAAAAAGGTGGAGTAGCTAAAACCACTACAGCGGTAAATTTGTCAGTCGCCTTTGCAGCGCAAGGGCAAAAAACTTTGTTGGTTGATATTGACCCCCAAGGCAACGCGAGTGTTAGTAGCGGGGTGGAAATCTCTGATTTGAATGCCGGCACATACGAAGTGTTGCTAGGCGAAAAGGCGATTGAGGAATGTATAGTTTCGTGTAGCGGCGGCTATGATGTATTGCCAACAAGTCCAGATTTGGCAGGCGCGCAGGTTGAGTTGCTCGAATTTAAAAACCGCGACCTTCGATTGCGCGAAGCACTGCATAAGATAAAGGGCCAATATGACATCATATTGATTGATACGCCGCCGTCGTTAAATGTGATGACAATCAACGCTTTGGCGGCTTCAACTGGCGTGTTGATACCTGTGCAGTGTGAATATTTTGCGCTTGAGGGGCTGACGGGTTTGATCACAACATTGGCTATGGTGCGCAAATCATTGAACCCCGAGTTGTCTATTGTCGGGGTAGTGAGAACCATGTATGACGGGCGAAACTCACTGACCATAGAAGTTTCGAAACAACTTAAGAAGCACTTTCAAGACAAGGTGTTTACGACGTTGATACCGCGCAATATCCGCTTGGCGGAGGCACCGAGCTATGGCGTATCGGCGATTGAATATGACCCCAAATGCCGAGGCGCAATGGCGTATATTGCCTTGGCAAAAGAATTAAGTGAACGTAGTTAAATATGGCAAAGGCAAAAAAAGCAAGACTAGGCCGCGGATTGGACACCTTATTGGGCGACCCGAACGCAATAACTAATAACACAAGCGGTGAACAACAGGCCTCGCGAGGTGATGGCGCGGATGTATTTAAGAACTTGCCTGTGGAATACTTGCAACGCGGCAAATATCAGCCGCGTAGTTGGATGGATGAAGCTGCGTTGAAAGAGTTAGCTGCATCGATTAACAGTCAGGGTGTTATCCAACCCATATTGGTTCGCGAACTTAAAGCCGGCCAATATGAAATTGTAGCCGGTGAACGTCGTTGGCGCGCAGCGCAAAAGGCGGGTCTTGCACAGGTGCCGGTGATTATTCGTCAAATTGAAGACGAGGCTGCCGTCGCTGCGTCCTTGATTGAGAATATTCAGCGTGAAGACTTAAACGCGCTTGAAGAGGCACAGGGTATTGCGCGTTTACTTGAGGAATTTAAACTAACGCATCAACAAGCGGCTGATAGCATCGGGCGCTCCCGCACCGCAGTTACCAATTTATTGAGGTTGTTGTCTTTGTCGCCTGAGGTGCAAGACTTATTAGAGCAAAAAAAATTCGAGATGGGCCATGCTCGGGCTTTACTAGCCCTACCGCAAGGCGAGCAGTTGGGTGTAGCGCAGGCGATTATTAGTCAAAAGATGTCAGTTCGCCAAGCTGAGCGATGGGTTAAACGTCACCTTGAAGGCGGGCCGATGAGTAAGCCAACGGCAGCGGTTAACGCTGATATATTGCAACTGCAAGTAGAGCTGTCTGATGCCTTGGGCGCTAAAGTGACGCTGCAAGACAAGCAGGGAAAGGGCAAATTAGTCATTAACTATCACTCCTTGCCTCAATTAGACGGAATCATAGATAAATTAAAGGCATAGTGGACTTGTGTTTAAGGCGCATACTTGTTTGTCAGATAAAATCATACGCTTGTCTACTATTAGTCTTAAATACCATTATATAATCATTGACCATATAGGGCGGGGTTTCTATAATCGCCTCCCCTTAAAGGTAGCATGACTGACAAGCTATCTAGGTGCTTTCGTCAGGTGATGGTCGCGCAGGCGGTTATCGCACTTTCGATAACATTACTTAGTTTACTTTTTGCAGGTAAATTAATGGCCTTGAGTGTCGTGTTCGGCGCCTTGGTCGCGTTTGCGAATACGTACTTATCCAAACGTAGCGTACAAAAGTCCAGCGAGCTGGCCTATCATCAAGATTCACTGGGGATGACGCCATTGGTCTTTGGCTGGTTGCAGCGGCTGTTTTTGTTTTGTGCTGCAATAATAATCGGGGTTAAATCCCTCGCCTTGTTGCCCTTGGGCATTGTGGTTGGGTTTGCAATAACGCAATTAGGCTATCTTGCATGCAAGATGCAGTAATTCTGTAATTTAGAGTTGGTTGAATATGCAATTTAAAAGGTATACAACCTAAGAAGGTTTTAGTAACGTTAAGAACTTATGGCTTCTGAAGGCGCATTGACATCAAAGGGATATATTTCCCATCACCTGACTAACCTCACTTATGGGCGTCAAGCAGACGGTCATTGGGGCATTGCTCATGGCGCTGATGAGGCCAAAGAAATGGGCTTTTGGGCAATTCACCTTGACACTATGTTTTGGTCAATTGCGCTAGGTATTTTGTTCCTAGTGGTGTTTACCAAGGTGGCTAAAAACGTTCAAGCGGGCGTACCCGGCGGGCTGCAAAACTTCGTAGAATGGATTATTGAGTTTATCGACGAAAACGTGCGTGGCTCGTTTACCGCTAAAAACGATGTGGTCGCGCCGCTAGCGCTGACCTTATTCTGCTGGATATTCCTAATGAATTTCATGGATTTAATTCCAGTCGATGTCATCCCGTATATTGCGGAGCATGCATTAGGAATTCCATACATGAAAGTGGTGCCTAGCACCGACCCGAACGCCACTTTTGCCATGGCGATTGGCGTATTTTTCTTGACCTTATACTACAGTATCAAAATCAAAGGCGTTGGCGGCTTCGCTAAAGAGTTGACGATGATGCCATTTGAATCAACCAATCCAGTGCTTAAAGTGTTGTTTATTCCAATCAACTTTATATTGGAATTCGTTTCCCTGATAGCCAAACCCATCTCGCATTCACTGCGTTTGTTCGGTAATATGTATGCGGGTGAAATGATCTTTATTTTGATCGCCCTGATGTTCTCAGGCGGTTTGTCTTTAGTAGCTGTTGCAGGCGGTGGTTTACAATTTGTATGGGCGGTGTTCCATATTTTGATCATTACCTTGCAAGCCTTTATCTTTATGGTGTTGACCATCGTCTATCTTGATATGGCGCATCAGCATCACTAATTTTCAATCGATTTTTACTTTTAACTTTACTTTACATTCCGGAGATTAAGATGGAACAAGCATTACTTTATATCGCAGGCGCAATCATGATGGGCCTAGGCGCACTAGGTGCGGCAGTGGGTATCGGTATTTTGGGCGGACGCTTTTTAGAAGGTGCTGCGCGTCAACCAGAGCTGATCCCTATGTTACGTACTCAATTCTTTATCGTTATGGGTCTGGTAGACGCTGTGCCAATGATCGCTGTTGGTATCGCTATGTACGTGCTGTTTGCGGTTGCCTAATCAATCGAATCCACCGCTAGTATTGTGTGTACTAAACGGTTTTGATCTGATTCATTATAAACAGGTAAACAAATGAACATAAACCTTACCCTTTTTGGCCAGCTAATCACCTTTGTGGTGTTTGTATGGTTTAGCAAGAAGTATGTTTGGACTCCTATCATCAATGCGTTGGCGGAACGTCGTACAACCATAGCTGACGGCTTAGCCGCAGCAGATAAGGGCCAAGCGGCGCAGGCAGAAGGCGAAAAACAGGCAGCAGTCATTATTGGTGAAGCTAAAGGTCAAGCGGGCGAAATTCTGAACAAAGCTGAAAAGCGTGGTTCGGAAATCGTTGATGAAGCTAAAACCTCAGCCAACACCGAAGGTGAGCGCATTATTGTTGCAGCACGTGCTGAAATTGACACTGAAGTGAGCAAAGCTAAAGAAGGTTTGCGCGCACAGGTCAGTGAATTAGCCGTTGCTGGAGCGCAGCAAATTTTAAAGCGAGAAGTGGATGTAAAATCACATGCCAGCTTGCTGAATGATTTGGCTGCAAAGCTATAGCCGAGTTAGCCACTAATATAGATAACACTGATGTCAGACTTAAGCCATATTGCTCGCCCTTACGCCAAAGCGGTTTTTGACTTGGCGCATGACGCCAAGGACTACGCCACGTGGTCAGATCAACTTGCTCTGTTGTCGAGCGTCGTGGCTGATCCTGCCTTAATCGAAGTTATTCAAAACCCGGCCGTTTCAGCCCAACAGCTAAGTGACTTGATGCTAGATGTGTGTAAAGGCAAGCTCAATACCGAAGGCGAGAACTTAGTTAAATTGCTGGTCCAAAATGACCGTTTGGGCGCATTAAGTGATGTGACCGAACAGTTCCTCGAAATGCGCGATGAAGCACAGCAAGTGATCGAAGCACAATTGGTGACTGCCTCAAAAGTAGATGAGGCGCAGATGAAAATATTTGAGCAAGCGTTGTCGAAGCGTTTGGGCAAACAGATCAAACTGGAAGCCTCTGTTGATGAAGACCTAATCGGTGGCGCGGTAGTACGCGCTGGAGATTGGGTCGTCGATGGCTCGGTTAAAGCACAATTACAAAATTTGGTTGGGGCGATCAGCTCATAGCGAGCAAATATTTACTCCAACTGAAACGAACGAATATTATTGTAGGAAATAGAACATGTCTATTCAATTAAATCCATCTGAAATCAGTGACCTGATTAAAGAGCGAATTAAGAATTTTGAAACCAGTGCGGAAGCGAAGACGCAAGGCACCATCGTTATGCTAACCGATGGCATTGCACGTATTCATGGCTTATCACAAGCGATGCAAGGCGAAATGTTGGAATTCCCTGGCGAAACTTTTGGCTTAGCGCTTAACTTAGAGCAAGACTCGGTGGGCGCGGTAATCTTAGGTGATTACAAACACCTATCAGAAGACGACACCGTTAAGTGTACGGGTCGTATCTTGGAGGTGCCAGTTGGCCGTGCTCTGCTTGGTCGTGTGGTTAACGCACTGGGCCAGCCTATTGATGGTAAAGGCCCAATTGAAAGCGATGAATCATCTCCTATTGAGAAGGTCGCGCCCGGTGTTATTGAACGCCAATCAGTTGATCAGCCGGTGCAAACTGGTTTAAAGTCGGTTGACTCGATGGTGCCAATCGGTCGTGGTCAACGCGAGTTAATCATCGGTGATCGTCAAACAGGTAAATCAGCGGTAGCGATCGACGCCATTATTAACCAAGCCAGTACAGGCATTAAATGTATCTACGTTGCGATTGGTCAAAAGGCCTCGAGTATTGCGGGTGTGGTACGTAAGCTTGAAGAGCACGGTGCGATGGAAAACACCATTGTAGTCGCGGCTTCTGCGGCCAACTCTGCGGCTGAGCAGTTTATTGCTCCGTACTCGGGATGCTCAATGGGAGAATACTTCCGTGATCGCGGCGAAGATGCGCTAATTATTTATGATGATTTAACCAAGCAAGCTTGGGCCTATCGTCAAGTGTCATTGTTATTACGTCGTCCTCCAGGGCGTGAGGCGTACCCAGGTGACGTATTTTATTTGCACTCACGTTTATTAGAGCGCGCTGCGCGAGTTAATGTAGATTATGTTGAGAAGTTCACTGGAGGTAAAGTAAAAGGTAAAACAGGTTCGCTAACCGCGCTGCCTATTATCGAAACCCAAGCGGGTGACGTATCGGCTTTCGTACCAACCAACGTTATCTCTATCACTGACGGGCAGATCTTTCTAGAAACCGACCTATTTAATGCGGGTATTCGTCCAGCGATTAACGCAGGTTTATCGGTATCGCGTGTAGGTGGTGCAGCTCAAACTAAAATCATCAAGAAGCTCGGCGGCGGTATTCGTTTAGCCCTAGCGCAGTATCGTGAATTGGCGGCGTTCTCGCAATTTGCATCTGATCTTGACGAAGCAACGCGCGCTCAATTATCACGTGGTCAACGCGCGGTAGAGTTAATGAAGCAAAACCAGTACGCACCGATGTCGGTGGCCGAAATGGCGCTTTCTCTATACGGCATTAACGAAGGCTTCTTCGATGATGTTGATGTAAAAGGCATGGTGAAGTACGAAACGGCGATGCAATCTTATGTGGCCTCCAATCATTCTGACATGATTGACTCTATCAATGAGAATCAAGACTACAGTGACGATGTAGCAGCTACTATGACGGCTGCGCTTGAAGACTTTAAGAAAAACGGCACGCTTTAATTAGTGCTTACGAATCGGAATAAGTCATGGCTGGTGCAAAAGAAATACGGACTCAAATAAAGAGTATCCAGAACACGCGCAAAATCACCAAGGCGATGGAAATGGTCGCCGCCAGTAAAATGCGCCGTGCGCAAGATCGTATGCGCGCTGCTCGCCCTTATGCTGAAAAAATCAGATCAGTGGTTGTTCACATGGCGCAAGCGCACTCTGAGTATAAGCACCCCTATTTGAATGATAGAGAAGTTAAGCGCGTTGGTTATATCATCGTGTCTAGTGATCGCGGCCTTTGTGGCGGCTTAAATATCAACGTGTTTCGTCGTGCCATCGCGCAAATGAGCGAATGGCAGGAAAAAAATATCGAAGTAGATGTGGCATTGATTGGCAGTAAGGCGCTGAGCTTTTTCAAGCGTTTTAACGCCAATATTGTGTCTGAAGCTACGCAGTTAGGTGATGCGCCACAAGTTGAAGAAATATTGGGTGCGGTTAAAGTCATAATGGACGGTTACTTAGACGGTAATATTGACCGTTTATATGTTGTTAGCAACGAGTTTGTTAACACTATGACACAGAGCCCGAAAGCGGTGCAGTTGATTCCTGTTGAAAATATTCAAGAGGAAGAGCGTAAGCACTACTGGGATTATATTTATGAGCCTGATGCGAAAGAAGTGGTCGATGTCACTATGAACCGTTATATCGAGTCATTGGTTTATAAGGCGGTTGCTGAAAACGTCGCCTGTGAACAATCGGCCCGAATGGTAGCGATGAAAGCCGCGACAGACAATGCGGGCGATTTAATTGGTGATCTTGAGCTGGTATACAACAAGGCTCGACAAGCGTCTATTACGCAAGAGCTTTTAGAGATCGTCAGCGGGGCAGCAGCGGTTTAACGCTCTGCTACTTATTTTAGAATTAATTTTTAATTACGAGGAAGTTTTCGAGCTATGAGTTCCGGAAATATTGTTGAAGTAATCGGCGCGGTCGTGGACGTACAGTTTCCACGGGACGCAATCCCTAAGGTTTATCACGCGTTAATGGTTGAAAGCAAAGACCTAACGCTTGAAGTGCAGCAACAGATGGGTGACGGCGTGGTACGTTGTATCGCCATGGGCTCATCTGAAGGCCTGCAACGAGGTTTGGATGTGTCAAATAGCGGTGCGCCTATCGCAGTGCCTGTTGGTCAGGCCACACTCGGCCGAGTGATGGACGTTTTAGGCCGTCCTATCGACGAACGTGGCCCGGTTGATGCTGAGGCCTTAATGCCAATTCACCGCGCTGCGCCGACCTACGAAGAGCAATCTGCTAGTGTAGAACTGCTTGAAACAGGAATAAAAGTCATCGACTTAATCATGCCGATCTCAAAAGGCGGCAAGATCGGTCTGTTCGGCGGTGCGGGCGTTGGAAAAACTGTTGCCTTGATGGAGCTGATTAACAACATCGCGTCTGCGCACGAAGGTTTATCGGTATTTGCCGGGGTGGGTGAGCGTACTCGTGAAGGTAATGACTTTTACCACGAAATGACAGAAGCGGGCGTTATCGATAAGGTGGCACTGGTTTATGGGCAAATGAACGAGCCTCCGGGCAACCGTTTGCGCGTGGCACTAACGGGTTTGACCATGGCGGAATACTTCCGTGACGAAGGCCGTGACGTACTGTTATTCGTTGATAACATCTACCGTTACACATTAGCGGGAACCGAAGTATCAGCACTATTAGGCCGCATGCCTTCAGCGGTAGGTTACCAGCCCACTCTGGCGGACGAAATGGGCGCACTACAAGAGCGCATCACGTCTACTAAGAAAGGGTCGATCACTTCGTTCCAAGCGGTATACGTACCAGCGGATGACTTGACTGACCCTTCACCTGCGACCACTTTTGCTCACCTAGACGCGACTTTGGTATTGTCTCGTCAAATTGCAGAATTGGGAATCTACCCAGCGGTTGATCCACTTGATTCAACTTCACGTCTACTTGACCCATTGGTCATCGGTGAAGACCACTATAATATTGCACGTGCGGTACAGTACACGCTGCAGCGTTATAAGGAGTTACAAGACATCATTGCTATTTTGGGTATGGACGAGCTATCTGAAGAAGATAGGCAAGATGTAGGCCGTGCGCGTAAGATTCAGCGTTTCTTATCTCAGCCGTTTACGGTTGCAGAAACGTTTACAGGCGCACCCGGTAAATATGTAACACTTAAAGACACACTGAAGGGCTTCCAAGCAATTGTTAATGGCGATTACGACGACATGCCTGAGCAAGCATTCTACATGGTTGGTGATATCGAAGAAGCAGTCGAAAAAGCCAAAGGTATGCAATAAGGGCCGGTTATGGCGACTATTCAAGTTGAAATCGTTAGTGCTGAAGAGCAAATCTGGTCTGGAGAAGGTACGATGGTGTTTGCTCCAGGCACGATGGGCGAACTCGGTATCGCCCCTCGGCACACACCTTTGATCACCCAACTCAAGCCGGGTGATGTAAGAGTGCAAACTGAAAACGGAGACGAGGAATTTTTCTTCATCTCCGGCGGTATTTTGGAAGTACAGCCTGATTTAATTACAGTGCTTTCTGACACCGCGATACGCGCGGCGGATTTGGACGAAGCCAAGGCTTTGGAGGCGCAAAAACGTGCCGAAGAAGCGGTGAAGGATCAAAACTCTGAAATGGATTACGCCCGCGCGAAAGCCGAATTGGCGCAAATTACAGCGCAACTTCGCTCGATTGAGAAAATTAAAAACATGAGAAAACTGTAGATTTATTAATCTGCGTTTTCTCTAGCTTTACCCTCCAAAGTCGACCCCGACCACTCGCCGAATGTCTAGTCTAGCTATTCGCAATGGCAAGTACGTGTCATTCACCTACACAATAAAAGACATCGCTGGTGAAATCCTCGAACACTCGGGTGTGCCCACATCATACATACACGGGCGACAAACCGAAATATTCCCTCAGGTTGTTGCTGCCCTAGAAGGGAAAGTTGTGGATGACAATTTTACGGTGCCGATAAAAGCTGCACAAGCTTTTGGTCCGCACGATGAGTCGCTCACCTTTACTGACGACATTGAAAATTCGCCACCAGAGCTCAGGGCTGTAGGCGCTGAAATAGATCTGCAGAGCGAAAAAGGTGAGGTAAGGCACTTTGTGGTAACCAAAATCAAGGATGGCAGAATAACAATTGATTGCAATCACGTTCTAGCAGGGAAAGACCTTGTTTTCGCCATTAACGTTACCGGGGTTCGTGAACCGACCGCGGCAGAGTTGGAAGCGTACCCCTTACCAACGTTATATTAGTTATGGTAAAAACTTAAACTCTAAGTTTTTTCAAAGCCCCTACTGCAAATCGGCGCGGATAGCACTTCTGGCTAAGGCTAATATTGCGCTGTTAACACAACTTCACCAACTGGCACTATACCTGAACGCTGTATTCTGGGTATAATATTGGTCTTGTATTGTGCTTATGTATTGATTTTGTCGATGCCGAACACTTTAATTGTTGTTTAGCTGCAAACCAAACAGTCAATTTAAGGTCAATAATATTTGAAATTACATTGTGATTTCAGATACTATTCGCAATACAAGCTAAATTGAAAAACAGCAGTGCAGATGAACCTCCACTATTTACTCAAGTTAGGTTTAACAATTTAGCCAAATGAATATTGTAGTTTGAATAGCGAGCTAAAAGTAAGGCTCGCTTTTCAGTGTAAGTAAATCGAGCCATTCGTTGGCTTACCTATAACCAAAGAGGAGTTTTAATATGAGTAAAAAATTAAAAAGCGATATTTCTAGAAGAAAGGTGTTGAAAGGCACCGCCGCAGCGGGTGCCGCTATTGCTGCACCGTGGGTCATTAGTTCTAAAGTGCTAGCGTCTTCAGGAGAATTAAATGTAATGATGTGGTCCGGATATTTGTCTGCTGGTTTCTTTACGGCGTTTGAAGAAAAGTCAGGAATTAAAGTTAACTTTACTCCCATTGGCTCAAACGAAGAAATCATCAACAAGATGAAAGCTTCTAAAGGGCGCGGCATTGATATTTGTAGCCCAACTAACATGCGTTCTCCTCAATGGTCTGAGTTAGGTTTGTTAGCACCATTCGATTACGGCAAGATTGCAACCATTGATAATGTAAACCCAGCGATGCTTAAGGTTGGTAACGATGAATGGGATTTTGGTGGTAAAGGATCGCACTGGTTACCGCTTATTTGGGGTACTGAGGGTGTTGCATGGCGTACTGACCAATGGACACCACCGCGCAATGGAGAAATTCCTAGTTACGGTGATATTTGGCAAGAAGACGTGACAGGTAAGACCATGATGCGTGCGCACTCTGGCATGCTAGGCGCTGGCTTATATTTAGAAACCACTGGCGCACTCGACCCAGGGGCGATGAAGAGCGGATATGGTGACGAAGCTCTTATGCGCAAGGTATGGAAAGTGGTTACCGATTTCTGTATAGAGAACAAAGCACAAGTAAAGCTGTTTTGGAATGACGCGGATTCGCAAGTTAATGGTTTACTAAATGACGGTGTGGTTGTCGGGCAAACTTGGGATGGGCCGCCAATTACTATGATGAACAACAGCGATCCCGTGCAATATCGTGCTCCGATTGAAGGAGCGCTAGCGTGGGTTGATGGGATGTCATTATCTGGTCAGGCTGAAAACCTAGATGCGGCTTATGAGTTTATAAACTATTGCTTTGATGCTGAAGTCGGTGGGCGCTCAATTGACGGTGGTAAGGATGATGCCTGGGGTGGTGAAGGCCACGGTTATAACTCTGCGGTTTTGGGGGCTGACCAATATGCCAGCGATAATTACGGTAAGGTCTTTGGTAGCGTATACCCTGGTGATTCATTAGCGAACTTATGGCCTTGGCCAAAAGAGCCACAATGGTATGCTGATGTGCGAACTGAATTTGTTAACAAGTTCAACGCAACATAACGTTACGCTGAATATAAAAGCCTCTGGAGACAGAGGCTTTTTTATATTAAAAAAATTACAATTATGATGCCGACTTAGGAGGTCTTTTATATGAGTGCTGATGTACAACTAGATAATGTTTGGATTCGTTTTGGTGATTTTGTTGCCGCACGCGATGTCAATATTTATATAAAAGAAGGTGAATTTTTTAGCTTCTTAGGCTCTTCAGGTTGCGGTAAGACGACTATCTTACGCGCTGTATCAGGGTTTTTAGAGCCATCAGACGGGCGTGTTCTTATCGGTGGTAACGACATGCAAGGTGTAGGCCCAAATAAAAGGCCGACCGCACTAATTTTTCAAAACCTTGCTTTGTTCCCGTTAATGAAGGTTTGGGAGAACATTACCTTTTCGATGGAAGTCGCAGGAGCGGGCAAAGCTGCGCGTCAGAAAAAGGCAGATGAACTGCTTGATTTGATCGCGTTATCAGGTCAAGGCGACAAAATGGTCAATGAACTATCGGGCGGACAAAAACAGCGAGTTGCCATCGCGCGCGCATTGTGCGCTGAACCAGACGTGCTGTTATTGGATGAGCCGTTATCGGCACTAGATCTAAAACTCAGGCAGCATATGCGAACGGAGTTAAGGTCCATTCAGCAGCGTGTAGGCATTACGTTTATCTACATTACGCATGACCAAGGTGAGGCATTGACCATGTCTGATAATGTGGCTGTAATGAGCCAAGGGAAGATTGAACAGGTTGCAGATGGCAATACAGTCTACGATTCGCCTGAAACATCTTTCGTGGCTTCTTTCGTTGGTGAGAATAATCTGTATAGAGGTAAAGTTACCGATTTGGTTGAGAATTATGCGGTAATTGAAACGCCATCTGGAGTATTGCGCGCGAGAAGTGTACAGCGTGATGGAAAAGCTCAATTAGCAAAAGGTGACGAGGCATTCGTATTTATTAGGCCTGAGTCAGTGAAGTTTGCTGATGGTTCGCATTTTGATAACACCTTACAAGCAAGAATTAAGCAGAATGAATTTGAAGGGAGTTTCTGGCAAGTTTTCTGCGATGTGGAAGGTTCAGATCGCACATTGAAAATGTCTTTAGTTAATGATGGCGGTGACACTGGGCACGCGATAGATGAAACCGTTTCCTTGGGGTTCTCTGCTGATTCGGCTATTGCGACCCCTGCGGGTGAATTAGCAGACGAAACATAAAAGGAACAACACCATGAAACAATATTGGAATAAGTTCTTTTTAAAGAATGGCTTAGGTATATCTCTGTACCTACTAATTGCCGCGGTGATTTGGCTTGGTATGCTTATTTTGCTGCCGCAACTATTTATGTTTGATTTTTCCTTCAGACATAACTTACCACCGGCTAAATTGGGCGGGCCAGAGGATGTTTACACTTTGTCGCACTACAAGTTTTTGGCCTTCGGTAGCGAGCAAGCGACCGATTCATATAACGTGGTCGACGTCTGGGTGTTTATACGCACTTTAGTTACTGCAGTTTGTGTCACTATTTTTGACTTAATGCTGTGCTATCCCATTGCCTATTACTTAGCGCAGGTCGCTAGAGGTGGCTGGGCGCGATTAATGGTCTTAGCGCTGATAATACCGTATTGGGTTAACGAGTTGCTACGTGCCTTCGCCTTTAAAATCATGTTAGGTGCCACCGGCATAATCAATAAATTCTTGCTATGGATCGGCATCATCAATACACCCATTGAGTTTATTCTGCAAAACTATGCACTCTATGCCGGCCTGAGTTATGCCTTCATACTGCTGATGATATTTCCTATATACAACGCGATAGAAAGTTTAGATAAAAACCAAATAGAGGCAGCTCGAGATTTAGGCGCACCATGGTGGAGAATTCACAAGCGTATTGTTATCCCTTACGCAAAGCCCGGCATTACCGCTGGTGCTACCATGGTGTTTATGTTGACTGCGGGTGCCTTAGCTGCGCCACAAATTTTGGGCGGGCCAAGTAGTCTGTGGTTTACGCAAATTATTTACCAATGGTTTAACCAAGGCAATAACTGGCAGCGAGGCTCGGCCTACGCCGTGTTCTTGCTGGTGTCAACGATCATCCTCGTCTTGTTGGCCATGAAGCTGTTTAAAGTGAGAATGGGCGAGGTGACGAAATGACCCCATACATAACTTCAGACCGCATTAGCAAGGTTTTCTTGATCTTGTTTGTAATCATGTTTTTCGCCTACCTATTTGGCCCGCTAATCGTAATGAGCATGTCGGCGTTTAATAGTTCTTCATTTCCACGGGTATCACCTTGGAGTTGTTTTACCGTAGAGTGGTTTGATGTATTGAGGCAAGATGGAGATCTGATGGAAGGGCTAAAAAACAGCATTTTCATTGCTGTTGGTGTGGTTGTTATTGCCGTACCACTTGGCCTGGCTGGCGCCTTAATGCTAACCCAGGTCAGCCCGCGTGTACGCCCTTGGTATTACACCATTGTTATTTCACCTATTTTGATTCCGGGTGTGGTACTAGGTATATCTACCATTGTATTTTGGGACAGAATGGGCCGCATGTTTAATGCAGGGTACGATTCTATTTTCTACGACGGTATATTCTTAACCATTATAGGTCATTCTACCTTTGTGGCGGCGTATTCGATGCTAGTGTTTATTTCACGCCTACAGCGTTTCGATGCGGTGCAGGAAGAGGCGGCGCTAGATTTGGGCGCGACTCACGTGCAGACATTTAGAAAGATATTGCTGCCGTTCATGAAGCCCGCTATTGCATCTGCCTGTGTGCTGGGATTTTTGGCCTCATTCGAAAACTATAATACAACGATCTTTACAATTGTTTCTAAATCAACGATTACAACTGTATTAGCAAGTAAAGTGCGTTATGGCATCAATCCATCAATCAGTGCCTTAGCGGTTGTTATTATTGGAATTACATTAATCGGTGCGATTTATTTTGAAATACTAAAGCGCCGGGAAGAAAAGTACCAAGACGATGTAGATCGAATTGCAAAAGAGGGTGGGCAAACTCGCGCAACCAAAGCGAATTTGTGGGCAAACCCCGCTATGTATATTGCCACGTTCATTTTTGTCGCAGGTTTAGGCACCATTTATTTTGCTGGAACGGTAGGTGTCGATGAGTGTAAGGCGGTAATCAAACAGCAAAAAGCCGATGATACATCGCGCAAAATAAAGGATTTCAAGAATAAGCAAATGTTTAAAAACGCCGGTCCGGGTGCAAGAACAAACACTGCCCCAGTTAGACCCAAACCAGCCAACAATGAAGGTAGCTTATTCGCACCGAGCAATTTGGAGAAGCAAATAGAGTCAAGTGAACAAGTTGAAGAAAAAACATATGACAGTATTTTTGCGCCTAACAACCTAGAAGGCCAGATTGAATCTGAAGGCTCGTCAGAATAAGGGGGTTTGGTTCTTGCTGAACGGCTTGAACCAAACCACAGACACCGAATAGAGTTAACTATGAGTATATTGACTACCTGCATTGGGGCATATCCCAAGCCGGATTATCTGGCCTTGCCAGATTGGTTTAATTTACCGGAGGGTGTAGATACTGCTGATCCGACAGAAAAGTGGCAACATGCTTTTGATGCCTTAGGTCCTAATGCGGAAGAAACTTTGTCCCGTGCGGTGAAAGATGTAGTGGGTCAACAGCTGGCGGCAGGCATTGACATTCCAACTGATGGCGAAGTACCTCGGGAAAATTATATTCATTATCACTGTCGGCATATTGAAGGGATTGATTTTTCCAATTTGACAGCCAAGGTGCTTCGTGATGGCGCCTATGAGGCTAATTTGCCAACTATCGTTTCTGCTGTCAAAGCAAAGGAGCCCTTCTTGGTAAAAGATTGGCAGCGTGCACAAAGCTTTAGCGATAAACCGGTAAAGATTACATTGCCAGGCCCCATGACAATCGGCGATACTACGGGTGACAAGTATTACGACTCGCCCGTAAAGCGCGGTGCAGCCTTAGCGGATACGTTAAACAAAGAAGTACACGCGTTGGCAGAAGCGGGTTGCAAGCACATCCAAATAGACGAACCAGTATTCGCACGTTATCCAGATAAGGCGGTTGATTTTGGCTTCGAGAGTTTAGAACGGGCTTTTCACAATTGCCCGCAAAGCGTTACCAAAACCGTTCATATGTGCTGCGGATATCCCGGTAGTATCGACGATGAAGATTATCCAAAAGCAGATTACGATGCTTATTTTGTATTGGCCGATGCGGTCGAAGCCTCATGTATTGATTGGGTCTCGTTAGAGGACGCACACCGTTACAATGATTTAACGCTGCTAGAGCGTTTCCAAAATACCTCGGTTATATTTGGCGCGGTCGCCATCGCTAAATCTGAAATTGAATCGGTTGAGACTATTCGTGGCCGCTTACAGTCTGCCTTAGCGCATATTGATGTAGATAGATTACTAGCTGCACCTGATTGCGGTTTGGGAATATTAGGCTGGGAACTAGCCCGCCTTAAATTGAACAACTTGGTGCTTGCTGCCAAAAGTCTGTAAACCCTACTAGAGCCCTCAGCATAACTACTGCGCTTGTAAATACGTCGTTAAAAACTCACTCAAAATGCTCATGGATGATTATACACTGCGCTTTTTCGTTCCTTTTTGCCTAGTCTTTCCTGCGCTCGCTACGTTATGCTGAGGCCTCTATACTAATATGAAAATTATGTTTCTAAGAAAACTATCGGTGTTTCGCAATGATTAATTTCAAAACCGTCCATTCGGTTTCTCATCAATCTACAAATTCGCGTTTCAGCGAGCGCCATCTACAGCCTGATTATTCAGGCTGCCTGATTAAGCAACTCTCCACGCGCGTTAATTTCCGCGCACCTCGCGGTATTAAGAACAGGGTAAATCCTGAATTTATAACTCCTTTGAATCACGGGGCTATTTTACCATAAAACACGATTTTATTGCGAAACAAGACAAATTAGCCGATGTACGTCCTGCTTCGTTTCTCAGCAATGACTCAAGCCATCGGGGTCGCAAACTTCCATGTTTGCTTCGGTGTACTAGTGTGTGCATTGTTATTAACGGCTTGTGCTGGCGGCACTATTAAAAAACCGAGTTCGCCCAAGCTTAGCGTTGTAAGTGTTGAACCAGTTTCTTTGAAGTTTGACGAGCAAGTGTTTCGTTTTGACTTGAATGCGTTTAATCCGAATGGGTTTAAATTGCCGATTCAGAAAATAGATTTTATCGCTCGCATTAGTGGCGTAGAAATAGGGCAGGGGTTAACGTCTGAGGCACTTACTTTGGTGCCGAATGGGGATACGCCATTTTCTATGGAAGTGAAAACAGATTTGTCTAAGGTGATAAATAGCATTGGCGATTTATTTAAGACGGGTGGATTGAATTTGGAATATCAGTTGGAGGGAAAGATGCGGTTTGTGGATGGAGGGTTGTTTGATGGGATTGGGATTCCGTTTGATTTGAGTGGGAATTTGTTGGAGAAGTGATTCTGTAAACGTTTGATCTAAGCCAGGGACAAGGTTAGATCAATTTTATGTAACTTCTCAATAACCCGTGGCAAAGCTGGCGCGTTCCATAATGATATCTGGCAGAGGATCAATATGTTGCTCACCGATACCAAGTCGATGGGTCAGGTAGTGCCAGAACGATATATCCAGTTTTCGGCAGGTCTTTTTCAAACTGGCAAACGTGTCCCGACACTGCTGGCCAGCATCGCTGCGGGTGGAGCCACTCACTTTCCGTTTTTTCACGTAATCGCGAATGCCTGTTTCACTGCCATTGGTGTGTAACGGAATATCTGGTCGATCTAGCACCAACAGTAATTCTGCTTTATTCGCATGGATTCGTTTGAGCGTCTGATTTAATGTTTGGTAGCATGTCTGTTGAGTGAAGATTTCATCGAAACGCTACTCAAGTATTTTACGTTGGTTCTCGCAAGGCTGGGTTTTATACTCTTTTAACGCCCGATAAAAGCACCAGACTTGGTCGCGTATTTTAGCCATGCCCTGCCGGTGTCCCTCGTTCAGCGGTATCAACTTATGGATTAAGCGCTCGGTGTGTATCCAACACAAGGCATGAGCCAAAATGTTAAATTGCCCTGCATCATCACTGACGACAGCGATGTCATCACACAGACCATGATGCAAAATACTACCAAGTAATGCCCCTTCGGTGGTGATACGTCGGTGACGTGCCTTAATGATCAACAGCTTTAAAGGGGTCTGACCCCTTTCTTGGTCCCTTCATGGCGTTGCTTTCTCTTGGTCAAAAAAACACAAGTCTTGTCCAACATGAAATGATACTGAGCGAAGGGACTGATTCTAATCGGAAATGATACCGAACTAATCTAATTTCTGTTCATGATGGTGAATGAATACCATTATGAATGACCACCATATAGATACCCTTGATAAGGCACGCTTGTTGCTACAAGGCACTGATGAAATCGATCTGGCAATCGACGGTAAACGCAATCGCTATGATTTCATCAAACGCACCTTAATGCGTTTCAAATACAGCAAACTGGGTCGAGCCGATAAGGGTCTTGTGCTACGTTATATCACACGCATCAGCGGTTACTCTTATGTGCAAGTGAAACGCCTTGCTGCCAGCTATCTCAAGCACGGTAGAATCAAGTCGCGACATCGTGCCACAAGGGGCTTTGCTAGACGCTATAGCAATCAAGACATTAAGCTTCTAGCAGAGATGGATGAACTCCACGGTACGTTAGAAGTGGACCCGCTTTTTAGGACAGATGGCTTAGGAGTTATTTTCAGCTGATTAAGCAGCCAATTTCAGGCCGCGACATGGATCATACATCATGTCAGGGACCATGCCCAATGTTTGATGTTTACGCTCTTGGTTGTAATAGTTTATCCAGGAGCCAATGCCGTCTTTTGCCTCTTTCATCGATTGGTAGGCTTGCAAATAGACTTCCTCATATTTCACGCTGCGCCATAAGCGCTCAACAAATACATTGTCACGCCAAGCACCTTTGCCATCCATGCTGATGCGAATACCATTGTCTTTGAGTACACCGGTAAACGCCTCACTGGTAAATTGCGCACCTTGATCGCTGTTAAAGATATCAGGCTTGCCGTAGTAATGCAGTGCCTCTTCCAAAGCATCTACGCAGAATGCGCTATCCATGCTGTTGCTAAGCCGCCATGACAGCACTTTACGAGAATACCAATCCATCACAACGGTAAGATAAGCAAAGCCCTTAGGCATCGGGATATAAGTTATATCGGTACACCAAGCTTGATTGGGTTGATTGATGGCCAACCCACCTAGCAGATAAGGATAAATCTTGTGCCCCGCCTTCTTCTTGCTGGTGTTAGGCCTAGGATAGATGGCTTTAATGCCCATCTTACGCATTAAGCGTCGCACATGTTTACGGTCAACTCGGTGGCCTACATCTTGCAACACATCACGAATGCGTCTACTGCCAAGAAAGGGCCGATTGAGGTGAATGCGATCAATCAGATGCATCAGTTCCAAGTCATCCTCATTAGCAGGTGAGGTTTTGTAATAAACATGGGAACGATGAATCTTCAACAATTTACACTGACGAACTAACGATAGTTTATTGCTTTTATTAATCATAGTTTTGCGCTCAGGTCTGTTTAACGACCGAGCGCTTTTGATAAAAAATCGTTTTCCATGGTGATTTCACCGATCTTTGCCTGTAATGATTTAATCTCTGATTCTCGGTTTGGAGATAAGCCTGTGCCTGATGCAAAGACTTCAGCTGAGCTATCGAGCAATTGTTTCTTCCACTTGACGATAAGATTTGCATTGATGTCATAACGACTAGCAAGATTGCTTAATGTTTCATCACCTTTGATTGCTGCAAGAGCAACTTTGGCTTTGAATTGTGGGGCATGGTTTCTACGCTTTTTACTCATTTTCTGTTCCTCGTTTTGAACAATTATAAAACAGAAAATAACTCCTTATTTTGGCCTTCAACCTGTCCTAATCATGGGGTCCACTTCAGTTATCAGGCCATGCCACTAAGAAACTCTGTGAGCGCGCCTTAGTTGTCTATGAGCAAACTGAGTATGCCAACCTGGCACCTATCTCGGTTTCTCATCTATACAATCTACGCCGATCTAAACCCTACCAGAACAATCTCCGTCACTTTGAAAAGACACATTCCAAGCCTTCTTCTATCGGCCAAAGACGTAAGCCACAGCCAGAAGGTCAACCTGGCTATAGCCGTGTAGATACAGTGCATCAGGGCGATAAGGACAAGGTTAAAGGGGTCTATCATATCAACGCCGTTGATGAGATCACCCCGTTTGAAGTCGTGTCTTCTACACAGAAAATATCAGAGCCATTCTTGATGCCTATTCTCACTCAAATGCTAGAGCAATTCCCCTTTGTGATTAAAGGCTTTCATGCCGATAATGGCAGTGAATACATTAACCAATCGGTGGTGCGATTGTTGAATAAGCTATTAATCGAGTTGACCCAATCCAGGGCTAGACACCGTAACGACCATGCCTTAGTTGAGTGCAACAATGGGGCCATCGTGCGCAAGCATCTTGGCTTCATGCATATCCCGCAAAAATATGCGCCTGAGATTAATCAATTTGCCACCGACTTTCCTAACCCTTATTTGAATTATCACCGACCTTGTTTCTTCCCACAGCTTTAAAAGGGGTCTGACCCCTTTCTTGCGCATACGAAATTGGCAAGTCATTAACTCGGTTGCACTCAATCCTGAAAATAATGTACCATTAGTTATGTAGAAAATTACTGCAACTAGCCTGAAAAACGCCGAATCCAGCTTCTTGCCATTTAAATGTATCTCATCGTACAATTTAAATGACGATGACGCACTGTTATTGAAGTTGAATAACAGATAAGCTTTTGGACATTAGTTTATAATAAGAGTAAAGACTTATGGCAAACATTAAACAAAGCATACTAATAATTTTTACTACATCAATGTTGTTTGTCGGGGTGGCATACAGCGGCGATTTTGACGATGGCGTGCAAGCTTATAACAACAATGATTATGAGACAGCGTTTAACCTGTTTAGAAAAGCTGCGGAGCAGGGAGAGGCAGGTGCGCAATACTATTTAGGCTTGATGTACTACAATGGATACGGCGTTAGGCAAGATAAAAGTAAAGCTAAGAATCTATATGGTGTTGCTTGTGACGGTGGGGTTCAGGAAAGCTGTAATAATTATAGAATATTAAATGAACAAGGTGTTCAATGAAGCACGTTATGAAAAAAATAGCTTTAAAGGGGTCTGACCCCTTTCTTGGAGGTGTATCAGGCTGCAAAAACAAAGCATCCCAATCGATGGTCTGGATGCACACGAAATTGGCAAGTCATTAACTCGGAGTCTATTCCAATACAGGAATGATACCGAGAAGTTGATTGTCATTTCTGTTCAAAGATGTTTTTAAAGAGTTTAGTTTTTTCCTCATTGAGTTGTTTTGCTGCCTCATTATCAGTCATCTGATAAACGATATCGTCAAGCATTGTAAACGAGATGTGAGTTTTAAGATATGACTGTGCATTGGTCAACGATTTGAGTTTTTCATAAGGCGTCATCATGTTTCGATATGGATAGGTTTTGACTTGTTTTCCTTTGTTGTTAGTGCTGATCTGTGGGAAGAAACAAGGTCGGTGATAATTCAAATAAGGGTTAAGAAAGTCGGTGGTAAATTGATTAATATCAGGCGCATATTTTTGCGGGATATGCATGAAGCCAAGATGCTTGCGCACGATGGCCCCATTCTTGGTAACTTCTCAATAGCCCGTGGCAAAGCTGGCGCGTTCCATAATGATATCTGGCAGAGGATCAATATGTTGCTCACCGATACCAAGTCGATGGGTCAGGTAGTGCCAGAACGATATATCCAGTTTTCGGCAGGTCTTTTTCAAACTGGCAAACGTGTCCCGACACTGCTGGCCAGCATCGCTGCGGGTGGAGCCACTCACTTTTCGTTTTTTCACGTAATCGCGAATGTCTGTTTCACTGCCATTGGTGTGTAACGGAATATCTGGTCGATCTAGCACCAACAGTAATTCTGCTTGATTCGCATGGATTCGTTTGAGCGTCTGATTTAATGTTTGGTAGCATGTCTGTTGAGTGAAGATTTCATCGAAACGCTGCTCAAGTATTTTACGTTGGTTCTCGCAACTGTTCCAACAAGAGTGGTTGCGTGGTTTGACAATGATGATATTGATAGAGAATATAACTGACCAGACGAGGCCCATAATGTCGCCCTGCCACGGATGTCGGTAACTGGCCTTTGAGCTTTTTATTGTCTGGCGTTACCCAATGCGCTAAACGATAGCGGGTGGTATGAACCTTGATAAGCAAATCTTGCACTACAAAATCCCGATAGCCTTTAAAGCGAGAACCTTCGGGCACGGACTTCGCTGGTTCAATAACCAGATTTAGGTCAATTGACAGCCTTGGTGTTTTCTTTGCCTTGTTCGACCCAGCTCGCTGCTTAGGTTTGTCGCTAGAAGATGAACGTTTTGGCTCTGTTTTCTTATCCATATTACCGCCCTTAACAGTAGGCCGCCTCTTCTGCCCCTTAAGGATATTGATTTCATCTTTAAGCAATGCTATTTCTTCGTCCTGTTGTTGAACTCGCACCAACAGCTGCTCCACTAGCACCCGCAACATTTTTACTGCGGGGGTTTGTTCTTGTTCAGGAATGTCGGGAATAGAGGGTAGCTTACTCAAGGTCTTAAACGTCCGTTAACTGGATAGACCTTAGTGTACCATCGGTTTTGAAAGTCCAATTTTGCCTTCTGAACTGCGATTACGCAACATTGGGTATGGACTTTTTGTCTAGCAAGTTGACTCATTGTCGTTCCACACGATATATCGATGATTAGCATTAGCCCATTCGTCGTCAATTTCAATCAGAATGGCACTGACTAATCGTAACCAAGCCTCTCGGTTAGGAAAGACTCTGACCAAGCGGGTTCGCCGCTTAAGTTCTTGTTGAACCGTCCGTTCAATGCGGTTGGAGCTTCGCATTTCTTTTGGTGTCTATCTGGCAAGGCAAACACATTTAACCCTTCAGGCACATTGTTTTCTAGCCACTGCGCCAAGTGAGCATGCTTTTCCTGGTACTGGCTCACAAGGACTTTTAGATTAACCTGAGCAGCTGCCATATTGGGTGCATTCCAAACACTACGCAGCTCACCACCAATGCGCTGCTTGATCTTGTGATTGGGGGCATGATGCATTGCATTCTGCGCCAGATGAAACTGGCAACGCTGCCAAGGTATACCTGGGAACACTGCCTTTCTAGCGGCTTTTAAGCCACTGTGATCATCACTGACAATAAACTCAATACCATGTATGCCCCGGTCAACCAAGCCTTTGAGGAACGCTCGCCAGTTAACCTCGGCTTCATTAAGCGCCATTGCCGTTCCTAATACGCAACGCCGTCCACAAAGGCAATGCACCCACCGCACTCAACACCGCCATATCAATCACTTGGTGGCCCTCACGCACCTTTTCATAACGCGCATCAAGGATTAGGTAAGAGACTTTACCCAAATGCATATTTTTACCAACCGTGGCCACTGATTTTTATCGAAGCGCGGACACTTTTTCGCTTCCGTAAAATTCCTCCACAGCCTTCTTGCGGTTAACACTATAACCGTTAACCTGCCGTTCTTTTATTTGTATTGGAACAGCTATGAAACCCAAGAAGGTCACTATGTTAAAACTCAAAGACATTCTGCGCTTGCACTATGAGGCGCAACTATCCTCCCGTAAAATCGCGCTCGGCTTAAACCTGTCACGCAGCGCCGTATCCAAATATCTCGTCAGAGCAACAAATGCCCAATTAAGCTGGCCCCTGCCAGCAGGCATGGATGAACAACAGCTGCAGGCGATATTAAAGCCGCCCAAATGCAGAGGCCCTGCCACTGCTTTATTGTGTGAGCCAGACTTTGCACAAATATCAGTTGAACGGTCTCGTAAAGGGATGACTCGCCAATTACTGTGGGAAGAATACGCCGAGCATCATCCAGTCAACCATTACAGCTATTCTCGCTTCACGGTGTTGTTCGGTCAGTGGCGCAAGAAGCAAAGAATCTCGATGCGCCAGACTCATATTGCTGGAGATAAACTGTTTGTTGATTATGCTGGTTTAACCTTAGGTATTATTGATGCTCGTACGGGTGAAGCACGCCCTGCCCAAGTATTCGTTTCAGTGCTCGGAGTCAGTTCCTATACCTACGCCGAGGCCACATGGACACAGAGCTTGCCTGACTGGATAGGCTCACACGTTCGCGCCTTTGAATTTTATGGCGGTGTTACTCAAACAGTGGTGCCCGATAACCTCAAGAGTGCTGTTTCTAAAGCCGGTCGTTATGACCCCGAACTCAACCCCAGCTATGCACAATTAGCCGCCTATTACGGTGTGGCGGTGATGCCTGCCAGACCTTATAAGCCTAAGGATAAATCTAAAGCCGAGGTGGGCGTACAGATTGTCGAACGCTGGATCATGATGCGGCTGCGCAAGCTGCAATTGTTTAGTTTGGCTGAGGCTAATCAAGCTATTCGAGAATTGCTAGATGATCTAAACAATCGCCCCTTTAAACAACGCCCGGGTTCTCGCCGCTCACAGTTTGAATCAATTATAAGCCTGCTCTTAAATCATTGCCTGGCACGCCTTATAGCTATCGCCATGTAGTAAAAGCACGGGCGCACATCGATTATCACGTTAGCTATGATGGACATCATTACTCGGTTCCCTATCAATTGCGCGGCGAGGCAGTAATGTTACACGTGGGCGAGCACTGTATTGATGTGTTCTACCAAGGCAAGGGTGTCGCGCAACATCCGCGAGCAATGGGCCAAGGCGGACACACAACCCATGTCGCTCACATGCCTAAAGCTCATGCTAAACACCAAGAGTGGACGCCTGATCGGTTTCTTAATTGGGCAAGTCAGGTCGGTGCGGCGACAGAGCGCGTGGTGCGTTATCAATTAGAAAATCGCCCCCATCCAGAACATGGTTATCGTGCTTGTTTGGGCATTCTTAACCTTGCCAAGAAATACGGCAAGACGCGTTTGGAGAATGCCTGTTTACGCGCAGAGAAGATTGGCGGCCTGCATTACAAACACCTTGCATCAATACTACAAACCCGTCTCGACAAGCTACCTACCGAACCCGATAAGCAACAGACTTTGCCAAGCACCCATGCCAATGTGCGCGGAGCCGATTACTACCATTAACCCAAACCATTTCATCTATAACCAACAGGAAAATACTATGACTCCACAACAAACCCTTACCCAACTGAATGAATTACGCCTAACGGGCATGGCCGAGCAACTGTGCTATCAGTTCGACCCACCTAACACTTATGATGAGCTGGGCTTTATCGAACGACTCAGTTTGCTCGTAAACCACGAGGCCACCGTGCGGGATAACCGCAAAGTCACGCGTTTACTCAAGCAAGCGAAGTTACGATATCGCGCCCAAGCAGACGACATCGATTACCGAACTAGACGAGGTTTACACAAAGACACGGTAGCGCAGTTACTGGCCCTAGACGGGGTAAACAAAAGCCGCAATGTCATCATCCAAGGCCCTACAGGCACCGGCAAAACCTTCTTGGCCTGTGTGTTAGGACAAGCGGCTTGTGAGCACGGCATTAGCACAAAATATATTCGTGCTAGCCGCTTATTTGAAGCAATGACCTTGAGCCATGGTGATGGCAGTTACACCAAGCTACTGGCACAAATAGCAAAAATCAAACTATTGATTATCGATGACTGGGGCTTGGATACACTGACTCAGCAAAACCGTAATGACCGATTAGAAATAATAGAAGATCGCCACGGTAATGGTGCCACCTTAATCACCAGTCAATTGCCCACACAACATTGGCATGATGCGATTGGTGAAGCCACTTTGGCTGATGCGATTCTGGATCGCTTATTACACAACGCGCACAAAATACAATTAGAGGGGGAATCGATGAGAAAAATCCAGTCACAACAGAGCAAAGTGTAGCCACTTTACGTTAAAATCACTTGACCGTTTGAAGGCTTGGTGCAAGTGGCCACACTTCGTAAAATTCGGTGGCCACGGTTGTAAAAATACGCACCCAACGGACGATCACGCCAGACTTTTAACGCCTCATCCATGCTCTGGTTAGCCCGTGAGACCGGTGTAGAGGAGATGCTTTCAATACCCATGCTCTGCATGACTTTTTCGACTCGGCGCGTGCTAACGCCCGTCACGTACATTTCAGCAACGGTCAGCAGCATCGCACGTTGGCTGCGTCAGCCGCGTTCTAGCGATTGAGGGTAAAAAGGTTCATCAACGTGTTTAGCGGTCTTTGGGATACGCAGATTGAGCGTACCGGCTTGCGTATCGATACGCTTATCTTGGTAGCCATTGGCAAACCCTGGCCGGTCTTGACTATGCTCATAGTGTGATGCGCCTGGAAACGGCTCTCTTTCAATCTTCATCGCCTCATTGAGCAGTGCGGTGAGCACGGGGCGCATGGCATCGGGGCCTTCTGAGATGTGTGTTCCACTACTACGTCAAATACGTTATTGTTTGATTGGGTCATTTGGGTATCTCCAGTATTTTAATTGCTTAAAACAGGGAACGCACAAATGGCTCAACTTACAAGACACCAAGATAGAAAATTCGAAAAAATTTCCCCTAGGGGGAAAAGGCCATACTGCTCTATCTAATATAAAAGTCCATACCTGAAGTTACAGTATCAACGTACTACGAAAATGCTGGCAAAATGCTGTCATTTCGCACGGTAACGGACAGTAAATAATGGCTTTTAAATGCCACCATTACACCCGTAAAACAATCTAAGTGATTGTTTATACAGGATTTGTAATGGCGTCCCCAAGGGGATTCGAACCCCTGTCGCCGCCGTGAAAGGGCGGTGTCCTAGGCCGACTAGACGATGGGGACGCATCGTGCGCGAAGCTAGGTCTTCGCTATCTTTTGGTTGCCTTCGTTCATAAATCTGGTGGAGCCAGGCGGGGTCGAACCGCCGACCTCAACACTGCCAGTGTTGCGCTCTCCCAGCTGAGCTATGGCCCCCAAAAGAGGCGCGTACTTTACGGATTCTGCCCGTTTTGGTCAAGCAGATTATCGGCAAAAATAGGTTTATTTTGTGCTGACTTAACTAGCCTTCTGATCTCGCTTTAATATATAAAATAGCGATTTCGATTCTACTGAGTGTTCGCTCTTTACCTACCATTTGTAAGGTTAAATCTATCGATGGCGTGGCCGCACTTCCAGCTACAGCTACGCGCACAGGAAGCGCTAATTTAGGTAATTTGATATCTAACTCTTCTAGAGTTTGTTTCAGTGCTGTATCTATATTTTCTCTTGACCAATCGGTCAGCGCCGCCAATCTCGGTAAGCAATTTTGTAATGCCTCATTAGCTACGGGCCGTAGGTGCTTTTTTGCTGCGGCTTCGTCATATTCGACCCCATCACGATATAGGTAAAAACACTGGTCTGCCATTTCTTCCATTGTTTGAGCTCGCTCTTGCAGCATTTCAATCACGTCTGCTACTGCCGGGCCATTTGTTACATCCAAATCTCTAGCTAGCAAACGCTTTGTCAAATCATCAACTAAATCTTCTGGGTTTGATTCGCGTATATAGTGCTGATTTAGCCACAACAGCTTGTCAGGGCTAAAGGTCGAAGGTGCTTTATTTACATCTTTTATATCAAACAGGTCAATCATTTCATCTAGCGAGAAAATTTCTTGATCACCGTGAGACCAGCCCAAGCGCACCAGATAGTTAAGCAATGCATGGGGAAGCACCCCCATCTTGTCATAATCAAGAACGCTAACTGAACCGTGGCGCTTGGATAAGCGCTTGCCGTCCTCACCCAATATCATCGGCACATGCGCATAAATTGGTGGCTGCGCGTCGAGAGCCCGAATTAAGTTAATTTGCCGAGGCGTGTTATTAATATGGTCGTCTCCGCGCAAAATATGGGTCATGCCCATGTCAATATCATCAACCACTACCGTTAAGTTATATGTTGGGGTGCCATCCGAGCGAGCGATAATTAAATCGTCTAGTTCACTGTTGGCTACAGATATACGGCCTCGAATTAAGTCGTCAAACACCACCGCACCATCAATTGGATTACGAAACCGAATAACGGCCTGCGGTGTGTCTGCAGCCAGCTTCAGATCCCTACAACGCTGGTCATATCTTGGCTTTTCTCCGGCTGCCATTTGCGCTTCACGCATCTCGTCGAGGTGCTCTCGGCTGCATGTGCAATAGTAAGCTTGATCATTTTCTAACAACTGCTGGATAACCTCGGCATAACGATCAAAACGTTTAGTTTGATAATAAGGCCCTTCATCCCAATTCAATTTTAGCCATTGCATACCTTGCAATATAATATCCACTGCTTCTTGCGTAGACCGCTCTCGGTCAGTGTCTTCTATACGCAACACCATCTTGCCCTGCATCTTTTTGGTATATAGCCAATTGAACAAAGCGGTACGTGCGCCGCCCACATGTAAAGAGCCAGTCGGACTAGGAGGAAAGCGAGTAATGACGGACATGATAGCCTAGAAAAAATAAAGTACGGATTCTAACGCAAACACCGCAAGCTGGGGGCGACATTGATTTAGGCTTGTCTTATTGCTTAAATTGCTACAATCAAGCTATCTCTCACAATGTTAATCATAGTTTATGTCTAATACAGGCGCAGCTTATAGCGGCTGCTCAGAAAGTGAACCTTTCGCGCTACAAGTTTTGGGCGATGATATGCAACCAGAGTTTCCCGATGGATGCATTATTATTGGAGAACCAAACGCAGTAGTTGTGGATGGCTGTTATGTCATTGCGCTAATTGACGGAGAATACTTATTCCGTCAACTGCATATTCAAGGGGAGCCTGAAGTATGGTACTTGTCCACTTTAAAGAAGAAGGCTGTCTATGTACAAATTAGCGGGCCAGAAGCAATCAGGGCTAGGGTGGTGCAAAGCTCTAATGGCAAACGCAGCACACGTAAGTTTTATGTCTAGATTTCGTCTGGCGCAAAGGCTTTAATGCTTAAAGCATGTATTTCATGCGGCATCATTTCGGCGACCGCTGCGTACACCATGCGATGGCGTTGCATGGTGTTTTGTCCGATAAATTTCGACGCAATGATGGTCAAATCATAATGCCCAGCTCCGCCTCTAGCACCTGCATGTCCTGCGTGTTTGTAGCTCTCATCCAGTAAGTCCATCGATTCAGGCTCGAGAGAAGCGATGAGCAATTGTTCAATTTTTTGAGCTCGGTCTGTCACTACAGTACCTTTAAATATGGCTTTACGGTGACCTGTTCGTATACCCCGGCTTCAATATAAGGGTCAGCATCTGCCCATGCTTGCGCGGCATCTAAGCTGTCGAACTGCGCAACTATCAAGCTTCCGGTCATGCCTGCATCTCCTAGTTCAGCACTATCAACCGCTGGGCAAGGGCCAGCCATAACCAACTTCCCTTCTTCTCTCAGTGCTTTTAACCGCCCAACGTGAGCGGGGCGGGCCTGCGCGCGTGAAGCCAAGCTGTCTTCAACATCTTGTGACCAAATGGCGTATAGCATTATTCTTTGCCTTCTTCTTTAAGGGTTTCAGGATCAATATATTTAGCAATGTAAAACATCTGTAACACGGTGAACACCAAGGTTAACCCCAGCATCCAAAACACTTTAAAATTAACCCAAGTCTCTTGACGGACTTCATGTGGCAATTCTGGCCTGAAGTAAAAAGCAACATACATATTTAACAAACCCATAAACAAAAAGAACACACCCCAAGCAATACTTAAGTTTTTCCAAACGGGTTTTGGCAAACTTATTTGTGTGCCCATTAGACGTTGTATAACTGGCTTATCTCCAACGAAAATGGAGCCAAGCACGATCACAGAAAAAATCCAATTTACAATTGATGGCTTCCACATAATAAACACATCATTGCGAAAAATGAGCGTTAAGCCGCCAAATACAGCGAGTGCTGCCAAAGTGATAATATGTGACTGCTCAAATTTACGGTGCTTTATCCATACCCAAGCTACTTGAAGGAATGCCGCCGCTATGGCGACAGCCGTCGCCACGTAGATGCCGTACATTTTAAATGCCCCAAAAAATAATAACAGGGGGAAGAAATCAAAAAGTAGCTTCATGATGTGCTTACAAACTTAAGTTTTAGCTGGGTTAAATATCGGGCGTCATTATAATCGCTTTGCGATGGTGGGTCAGGCCTACTAGTGCCATTATTTTAATTTATTAGACAGCTAACAGATGCTAATATTCAAAATGAACATGCTTACGCATCATATTAATATATAAACATTATGAATATACCTCAGGGTATAGAAGGCAAAGCCTCATGGATTTCTGTTGTCACCTCTGCGCGTGTCTTGGAGCACCCTTTGGTGTGGTCTGCTATGACCGCAGTTTTTATTCTTATAGGCTACTTTTGGCTACAATATTACACCCTTCCTTACTCTACAGAATTAGCTGAAGAGAATCAGACCACAGTAAATGTGTCGAGCAACCCCGAAAAAATAGATATCGGTTCGCAGGTAAAAAGCCACTGGAACCCAGACATATACAAGAAGATTGACGCCTTAGAGGTGATGCCAATCTCTGACCTGAAGGATGATACGCGTGCTGATGATTATCGTCGTATTATTGAACTAGAGGCAAAGCTACTGCCCTTGCTTGAAAGCGCTTTCCAATATATGAACGCCGAAAATTATGTGCTTCCCAAGGAAGCCAATGCGTGGTCGATGTATCGCGAAGTTTTAACGCTTGATCCTGCGCACGGCACGGCGATTTCTGGTCAACAGCAAATTCTGCAAACTTTACAAGAAAATGCTGAAGTGGCAGTGAGTAAAAAACAGTACGAGAATACCGAACGTTGGCTAATCCAGCTTGACGAAATAATGCCTGGCAATCCTTTTCAAACTGGTTTACGTAAACAGATCGCAGAGCAAATTAGCGAAGAACTCCTGCAAGCTGAAGAGGCCCAAAAAGAAGTCGAGAAGTTGAGCCGTTTAAAAGCGGCATTGGATGATGCCAACTTAACGATTCGTACAGACCCACCCAAACTGCGGGCTGCTTTCGACCTTTATGCTCGCGCACTGGAGATCGACCCTGAAAATAGCACTGCTATCTCGGGCTTAAGAAACATTCATACCATTCGTATTGATAGGGTGAAAACGGCAATTAGTCTTGATGACTTGGTTAGCGCACAAGAAGAATTAGCCCGTTTAGAGGAAACCGATGCACCAGACGAACAGTTAACTAATTTGATTGCAGCAATAGACGAACGCCAGAAAGAAATGGATAAAGTTGAACAAACCAAATTAGCCGAGGAAAACGCTACCGAAGACGACGAGGCGAACAGCAAACTACAAGCCCAAATAGCCGCTAACCAAAAAGCATTAGACAGCGCAGCGATGGCTGACATCTCGCTAAATGATGCAGGACAAAACGCCACAATAGAATTGACCGAAAATTCTGCTGATCCGGAAGCTAGCCAGCAAGTACCCGAAGAAATCGCAATCTTGTTTGCTGATAAAATTGAAATCCAAGGAGTTGCAGTCAATGCCCCCACAAAGCCTCTCGATGTTGTTGAGAGCGCTACTGAAGAGATCGCTGATTCTGACAAAAAAATTAATCAGCTAGAAAATGGCATCAATGCTTATTACGCGGGTGATTACAACATTGCATTCGAAGCACTGCATCCTTTAGCTGAAGATGGCGTTGCGCGCGCTCAATTTAGATTAGGTATCATGTACTTTCAAGGGCGCACGGTAGTAAAAAATACTGACCTTGCGACCCAGTGGATAGCTCAGGCACTGCCTACTATTCTTCGTGCGGCTCAACAGGAAACGGCTTGGGCTCAGTCAGACTTAGGCACTGCGTATGAAATGGGCATCGGTGTACAGAAAGATTTGGCGCGGTCTGCAGACTGGTATAAAAGAGCGGCTGACCTAAACTATGCGGGCGCACAAACCAATTTAGGCGTTCTGTACGGTACTGGTGAAGGGGTGAATTATGATCGACAACTCGCAGTTTATTGGCTTAAGCGTGCAGCAGCCCAAGGAGATAAAGTAGCGCAAGACAACTTGAAAATACTAAATGCACGGTAGCAACTTCAAAAAGGTGTCATCGTTTATCGGCAAAAAACTGCTTAAGCAAATTAGCTGATTTTTGCTGAAGTATGCCCGACTGTACTTGGCAGCGGTGATTCATTAGGGGTGAATCAAGCACATCCACTATGCTGCCCGCCGCACCACTGCGTTCGTCAGGCGTTGCGAACACCACCCTTGCAATGCGCGCGTGTAAAATAGCCCCAGCGCACATGACACAAGGTTCCAAGGTTACGTAGAGTTCAGACCCTATTAATCGATGGTTTTCAATACGCTTAGCGGCGACGCGCAAAGCCACGACCTCAGCATGAGCCGAAGGGTCTTGATCAGTAATGGTTCGATTATAGCCCTGCCCTATAATTTCGCCTTTATAAGCAACTATTGCGCCAACCGGTACTTCGTTCATGCCTTGCGCTAAGCGTGCTTGCTCAAGCGCCGCGCTCATAAATAGCGCGTCTAGTTTATTCCCACTCAATAGTTGCTGGCGGCTTTCCAGAGATGTCGTAGGTGACACGACTTACCCCTCTTACCTCGTTAATGATTCTATTGGAGACTAAGCCCAATACATCATATGGAATGTGTGACCAAATAGCGGTCATGAAATCGATGGTTTCTACTGCGCGTAGCGCGATCACATACTCATAAGCGCGATTATCTCCGACCACACCTACAGATTTAACCGGCAAGAACACCGCGAATGCTTGGCTAATTTTGTGATGCAAATTATGACGATACAGCTCCTCTAAAAAAATGGCGTCTGCTTGGCGCAATATGTCGGCGAATTCTTTGTTAACCTCACCGAGTATGCGCACACCTAAACCCGGCCCCGGAAAAGGATGCCGAAATACCATTTGTTCGGGCAAGCCCAATTCTAAACCGACCTGCCTAACCTCATCTTTAAATAAATCTCGCAGTGGCTCGACTAAGCCTAGCTCCATGTCATCGGGCAAACCGCCCACATTGTGGTGAGATTTAATCACCTTGGCTTTGCCTAACTTATTGCCTGCTGATTCAATAACATCCGGATAAATCGTACCCTGAGCGAGCCATTTGGCATTGTCCAGCTTACGCGCTTCGCGCTCAAAAATATTGATGAATTGATTACCAATTATTTTGCGTTTGTTTTCAGGGTCAATTTCTCCTTTAAGCAAGCTCAAGAATTCATCTTCTGCATCTACGCGAATCACCTTAACTCCGAGGTTTTCGGAGAACGTTTTCATTACTTCATCACCTTCGTTAAGGCGCAATAGGCCATTATCGACAAATATGCAGGTAAGCTTATTTCCAATTGCACGATGTAACAACGCCGCCACAACGGAAGAATCCACCCCTCCTGATAAACCCAAAATAACTTCGTCGTCGCCGACTTGTTGTTTAGCTTCTTGTATTAATCGCTGGATAATATTTGATGGTTTCCATTGGGAGCCGCAACCACATATTCGGTGGACAAAATTACCAATGATGGTTTTACCATCTTTGGTGTGCGTCACTTCTGGATGGAATTGAATACCGTAAAACTGTCTTAGCTCATCGCTAAAGGCTGCATGTGGGGCATTGCTGCTATGCCCGATCAATCTAAACCCTTTAGGCAACTCACTCACCCTATCGCCGTGACTCATCCACACTTCAATTTGGGGCTGATCAATTCCGTGGAACAAGGCACTTTCACCGCTTAATTCTACAGTTGCGTGCCCGTACTCTTTGTGGTCTGAGTCCTCAACACCGCCGCCCAATTGCGCTGCCATCGTCTGCATGCCGTAACACACGCCTAATACGGGCACCCCAAGGTCAAATATTTGAGCATGAGCCCGTGGTGTGTCTTGAGTAGTCACCGATTCTGGCCCACCAGATAGGACGACCCCCTTTGCACCGAACGCACTGACGCCCGCCATCTGCACGTCGAAGGGGTATATCTCGCAATAAACGCCCGCTTCGCGTACGTTTCGCGCAATCAGCTGAGTATATTGCGAACCGAAATCAATAATTAAAATACGATCAGAATGAGGGTCTTTCATCTAACTACGGTGGTAATTCGGCGCTTCTTTCACTATCGATACATCGTGCACATGGCTTTCATTCATACCCGCATTGGTAATACGCACAAATTGGGTATTATTGCGCATGTCCTCGATCGTGGCGTTGCCTGTATATCCCATGCTGGCGCGCAAGCCGCCCATCAATTGGTGAATAATACTAACCATAGGACCTTTATAAGCTACGCGACCCTCAATACCTTCTGGCACCAATTTTTCAGGTGTTTGTCCCTCCTGAAAATATCGATCTTTTGAGCCTTTAGCCATTGCTCCCATCGAGCCCATGCCGCGGTATGACTTATAGGATCGGCCTTGATACATTTCAATTTCCCCCGGTGCTTCTTCCGTTCCTGCCAGCAGGCCCCCTACCATCACACAATAGGCGCCTGAAGCTAGTGCTTTGGCGATGTCACCCGAATAACGCAGTCCACCGTCGGCGATGAAGGGTACACCAGTGCCAACTAAACCTTTTTTAACGTCCATAATCGCTTGTACCTGAGGCACACCGACGCCGGCGACAATTCGCGTGGTGCATATAGAGCCTGGACCTATTCCAACTTTCACACCATCTGCGCCCGCTTCAACTAAATCCACCGCAGCAGAACCTGTAGCGATATTGCCACCAATCACTTGAATGTCGTATTGCTTCTTAATTTCTCGAACGCGATCCAACACTCCGATTGAATGCCCGTGTGCAGTATCAACAATAATGGCGTCTACGCCGGCATTAACTAGGCACTCCACGCGTTCATCGCTGTCTGCACCGGTTCCTACCGCTGCCGCTACCAATAAACGGCCATGTTCATCTTTACAAGCATTGGGGTGGTCTTTGGTTTTTTGAATATCTTTAACTGTAATCAGGCCTTTGAGGAGATTTTTTTCATCCACCACCAGTAACTTTTCGATCCTGTTTTCGTGAAGCAACTGGCGAATCTCGCCCCGGCTTGCCCCTTCGCGAACAGTTACCAAACGGTCCTTAGGTGTCATTACCTCGGTCACTGAGGCTTGCAAATCAGCTTGAAAGCGCAAATCACGGTTGGTAACTATGCCAATGGCAGTTTCGCCTTTCATCACTGGCACGCCCGAAATGCGGTGCTGTTGCATCAAGTGCAGCACATCTTCAACTTTCGCAGCTGCACTTACCGTCACTGGATCATGAATAATGCCGCTTTCATGCTTTTTAACCTTGGCAACTTCTTGTGCTTGAAGTGCAGGAGATAAATTTCTGTGCACCACACCAACGCCGCCTTCTTGCGCTAAGCAAATAGCAGCGCGCGACTCAGTAACCGTATCCATTGCCGCAGAAACCAGCGGAATATTAATCGATAACTGCCGCGTAAACTGGGTTACTAGGCTCGCTTCGTGCGGCAATATGGCTGATTTTTGAGGGACGAGCAGAACGTCGTCAAAGGTAAGTGCTAAATCTATATTTTCCATCGGCGGATTATACTTAAAAGATATTTTATGTGGCATTAGTGTTTAATATAATTCGCGGTCTTTTATTAATTAGTTCGTTTTACTTCGGCAGGTGTCAACGGGCTTTGACGCGAGCATTTTGTAGTCAAACAAGATCGAGCTATTTAATTTAGAAGTTTTTTCAGTTATTATGTTTATCCAGTGGCAGAGCCTTTAAATCGTTTCTAGCCTAGACATTAAATAAACAACTAAGCACCAGAGGACATAAGCATGATTAAAACCTTGGCTCTCATTATAGGCATCGTCTTTGTAGTAAGCGGTTGTGGTGGCTACGCGCCTACTGGTTATGGAAGTGCTGAGGAAGTAGCAACCGTTGAAGCTGTCGACCCAGTAATGGAAAAAGCCGCTGAGGATTTAAAGGCAGTGAAAGCCGTAAAATCAGAATGGCGTTTTATCGACAAGGCTGGCGGTGGCTCGGCGCAAGACATGAGCAAATTTATGGAGATTGCGCAAAAAAAAGCTGCAGAGGGTGATATCGAGGAAGCGCATCGTATCGCTGGACTTATATCAAAATACGCAGCGCTGGGTATAGCTCAGGCAGAAAAGCAGAAAAACGCTAAGCCCTATTACCCGTAGCGTCTAATCAAGTAGACAAGGTGCTAGAAAGCCGGGCAAATAGCTCGGCTTTTTATTTATCCCCTCATATGCAATCTTCTTCCCATAACGCACTTTCTGTTGCCCAACTCGTCAATCAGTTCAAAAGCTTAGCTGAGATGAGCTTCCCCGATGTATGGGTTGAAGGGGAAGTTAGCCAAGTATCGAACCCAGCTTCTGGGCACATTTACTTTACGCTTAAAGGTGATCAGAGCATATTGCGCTGCGTATTATTTAAGAACAAACGTTATCAAGCTGCCTGTTTACCGGAGGAAGGTAAAACATTGCTGATTCGGGGCAAAGTCTCAGTCTACACCGCGCGCTGCGAATTACAATTAATCGCCTCTTATCTTGAGGAGGCTGGTGAAGGCGCCTTACGGCGTGAATTTGAACAACTTAAAGCCAAACTTCTGGCTGCGGGATTTTTCGACCAACAATTAAAGAAACCTATTCCTCGTTACCCTCGAAACATAGCGGTGGTGACTTCGTCTACCGCCGCAGCCCTGCAAGATGTTTTGAGCACCATCGCTAATCGCTACCCAATTACCAACGTCACTCTATTCCCCGCTAGTGTACAAGGCGACAAAGCAGCTGAAGAACTAACCACCATGCTCAATCTAGCAATCGAAACTAGACCTAGCGTAATCTTGCTAGTACGCGGCGGTGGCAGCACTGAAGACTTGCATGCTTTTAATAGTGAACAATTAGCTGAACAAATTTACGCCTCACCTATCCCGATTATTAGTGGCGTAGGACACGAGACAGATTTTTGCATTGCTGATTTTGTTGCTGATAAACGTGCATTAACCCCTACCGACGCAGCACAACTCGCTACCCCAGATCGCCATGAAGAAGCTAAACGTATTGATGAATTACAAAACCGCCTTAGCCGTGAAATACAATCAAATCTAGCCAATCAACAACAAAACAAAGATTATCTAACCACCAAGCTTCGAGAGCCTAAGCTTATCATCGCTGCCAAAAGAACTGCCGTTGACAACTTTCGCCAGCAAATGGCCTTCTTTCTCGAAAGCAAAATTTCTAAACGTCGGGTGCAAGCGTCTAGACTCATAAGCTTGCTAGAGCGCCTTGCACCCCTAAATACCGTAGCAAGATTATTTGAACGAAATTATGCATTACAAGCCGCAACTGAGCGTAACTGGCAAACGCAGTTTACCCATAAGCAACAAAAACTTGATATTGCCCTAAGTAAATTAACCACCTTAAGCCCCGCGGCGACCTTAGAACGAGGTTATGCAATCATGCAAACCACTGATGGCAAGGTCGTACGCGATGCCAAGTTTATAAATAAAGGCCAATTACTTAATACCCGTGTTTACAAAGGCACGGTCATTAGCGAAGCCAAATAAACTCCGCGTATCACTTTTTCTTACGTCGCCCCAAATTACCCCGCGCTAGTTTTTTCTTCTCATTGATCTTTAGCTTGGGCTTTGCTGACTGCTTGTCTGATTGCTCGAAGGGGTTTTTGCTATCGCGGGTTATCAAATGAATAGGCGTACCCTTTAACTTATTCACGTGCGCAAAATAGTGTTTCAGATAACGCAAATAGCTCGCCGGCAAGGATTCAACTTGATTGCCATGAATAACCAAAACCTGTGGGTTTTTACCGGCTTGATGCGCGAATTTTAGGCGAATTTTACGCCCACCTTTCATCGGCGGTGGCGTACGCTCAACCGCTAATGCAAGTTGTCGATTCAGTAATGAGGTTGGTAAGTCTTTAAACGCAGAATTATATGCTCGTTTAACCATCGGCAATACATTTCCAACTGCCGTTCCGTGTAGTGCGGAGATGGTTAACACTTCAACATTATTTAGGAATGGAAACTTAAGCTTCATGTTGTGATTAATCTGGCTTTTCTGTTTGCTTGTCAATCCATCCCACTTATTAATTAACACTACCATAGATCGCCCCATATCCAGCACCATGCCGACGATGCTTACATCTTGAGAGGTGATTCCATCATGGGCATCAATCAACATCACTACCACGTTGGAGCGTTCAATAGCTTGGAGAGTTTTAACCACCGAAAATTTCTCGATCGCCTCATCGATCTTCGCCCGGCGACGTACACCTGCCGTATCGGTTAGTACATAGGCTTGGCCATCGTGTTGCATTGAAATGTACGCTATCACGTGTAGTTCCTGCAACTTCGCTGACTATAACCCGCTGTTCGCCGACGATAGCGTTAGTTAGTGTCGATTTGCCAGCATTTGGGCGCCCCACTATTGCGATTCGCGGGACAGCCTCTTCCTCTACATCTATCTTTATCTTGTAAGCACCTAATATTGACTGCAGCATATTTTGGATGCCGTCGCCACGTTTAGATGAGATGGACCAAATTGAATCGAAACCCAATTTCTGGAAGTGTGAAGCTGAAATTGCTACCGCTTGGCCTTCCGATTTATTAACCAGCAAATGAACTTTGATGCTCGCTCTTCTTAACTTGTTAGCCAACATTTCATCGTGCGCTAAAAGGCCATCTTTAGCATCCACTAGAAATAGTATTTCGTCCGCCTCTTCAATGAGCTGATCAACTTGATATTGAATTTGTGGGTCGAGCTGCCCGTTGTTAAAGGTTACTCCGCCACTATCGACCACAAGGCACTCGCATGGCCCCAACTTCGCGCGGCCGTATAATCGGTCACGTGTAACGCCAGGCCGATCATCCACAATCGCATCATGCGATTTAGTTATTCTATTAAAAAGTGTAGATTTCCCGACATTGGGGCGGCCCACCAAGGCCACGACGGGTAACATTTTACTGGGCGATGACTGAACTCAAAACGCCAGTTGATCTAGCATATACTAATAAACTGCCGCCGCTCAAATGAAGGCTGGAAATATTAGCCTTTCCTAGCCCCGTTTTCCCCAATAATTCTCCTGTATTAACATCAAGGGCAAATAAGCTGCCGTTTAGACCACCCACTATAACTTGGTCATTATATATAACTGGAGAACTGACCCCTCTACCAATCAGAGCAGATTGTGTCCATAATGTATTACCGTCAACGATTGACACTGCGCTGACAGCCCCGTTTGATTGGGTGACAAAGGCCTTATCTTTTGCCGCAAACATATCTTTGCGTGTTGATATTTCTTCATTACGCCAATTAAGCTCTCCATCTCTTAATTTATAGGATGCAATCCCGCCTTGGTAAGCACCTACGATCACATCTGTGTCAACTAATAAGGGAGTGGCATCCATATCAATCATTCGATCAATTTCATTTTTTCCCTTAGGGCGAAAAGCACGCTTCTCCCAAAATGTCTCTCCAGTATATAGACTGCTGGCCAATAATCTTCCGCTAGAGAATCCGGTCAAAACACCCTCTCCAGCCACTTTACTCGCGCCATCTCTACCAACGCTTAAACTTGCGATAGGTCGGTCTAAACCCCATACAGGCTCGCCGTTTGCGCCATGCAGACCATATACATTTCCATCTTGCGTTCTAACAATCACAGTCTGACTGGAGACTACCGGACGCGCTGAAATTATACGGCCCAGATTATGCCGCCATTTTTGCTCTCCCGTATCCCGATCATATGCAATAAGCTCGCCATTGTTGAGCCCGATCACCACTACGGATGGCCCCACTCCCACCCCCGCACCCACCGTGCCAGGCGCAGAACTAAACCAAATCAATTTACCGTTTACTATATTGAACGCCCGAATAGCGCCCGATTCAGCTGTTAAAAAAACCGTCTTTTCACCAACGTATGGCTCGATAGCGGAATTTTCGCCATCCCCACTTCCCGCACTTTTGCTCCACTGCACCGAGTAACCCACTAGAGTTGACATTTCTGGAAGTGCTAGCGCCTGGGCCTCTTGGCCCGGCTCAAGTTTAATGTCCCTGCTACCGCAGGCGACCAACAAGGTACAAAGGTAGAGTGTGATGATAAGGCGCATATTTTACTTTAGATATTGTCTAACTTTAACTGCACTAAATTTGCTGACTGTCCGTTTTCAGACAAAATAGCAATGCTTTTCTCGTAGGCTGTTTTCGCTTCACCTAAAGAGCCTGCCTTTAACAATGCGTCACCTTTTATCTCGTTGACGCGGGCAGCGTATTCTTTATGTGCAAGTAATGAACTATTTAAGACACTATTCGCTTCTTCATAGTTTTCAAGTTCGACTAGCAATCCAGCTAAACGTAATCCCGCAATGGCAGCTATACCCAGTTCTGGGTCACTTGCCATCACTAGTCTTAGCGTTTTGGCTGCACTTTCTAGTTCTCCACCCTCTACTTGCTGCTTGGCTGTTCTGAGCAAACCAAGTTGTGCGTAAATGGAACCTCCAAAGTCAGCACTTAATGCGTCATTGGCCGCCTGTTTTGCATCAGCCGAATCTTCTGACACCAAAGTTTCATATAGTGAAGAGGCCGCCGATGCCTTCTTGGCCTTTTGCCCCGTCCAAAAATTGAAACCCACCACTACAGAAAGACCAATAGCGATCCCGGCTATGATGGAGGTGCCATTTTTATTCCACCACTCCTTAGCGCGTTCTACGTCTTCATCTTCGGAGAGGCGAATTTCTTTATCGTTCATTGGCTCTTTAAATTATACATTAAGTTTCTAATCCGCTAAAACTTTAGCACGTAAAAAAGTGCTCATATCATTAAGAGCAACCATTTGCGCTGGACTGGTTTCTCGTAAAAATTTCACTTGCCCCAGGTTTTGTGCCAACTCCTGCTCGCCTAATATCACCGCCACCTTCGCGCCGCTAGCATCGGCTTTTTTAAGTTGGCTTTTCAGCTTGGCGTGGCTATGGCCTTGCGCGACTGATAGACCTTTATCTCTACAACTCTCACTGATTACTTGCGCCTTTGATACTGCGTCAGAATCAAGCGCAATTATATAGACATCTAAGCTTGCTTGCGATTGCAGATTGCCTTCTTCTAGCAACAATTCAATCAGCCGCTCTATACCCATTGCAAACCCCACCGCAGGCGTTGAGCGCCCCCCTCGATTCTCAACTAAGTTATCGTATCTGCCGCCAGCACAAACTGTATTCTGTGCGCCTAAATGAGTAGTTTTCCACTCAAAAACGGTTGATGTATAGTAGTCTAATCCTCTGACCAAACTCGCATCAATGATATAGGCTAAATCGGCTTTATCAAGCAAGGTCCGCAACTGCTCGAAATGCTCAGCGTCGCGTTGCTCCAAATAATCGCTAATAGCTGGTGCCGAAACCAGTATCGCTTGCGTAGTTTCACTTTTACTATCAAGAATACGTAAAGGGTTCTTGCTCAACCGCCTCTGACTATCTACATCTAGATCATCGTGATGGTCTTGCAAATAATTGACCAGTGCTGCCGTGTAATCCGCTCTCGCTTTTTCTGATCCCAAGGTGTTTAGGGTCAAGTACACATCCTCAACACCCAGCTCTTTCCAGATACGCCTTCCTGCAAGAATAATCTCCGCGTCAACCGATGGGTCACGCCACCCAAATGCCTCCATACCAAATTGGTAAAACTGTCGATAGCGCCCTTTCTGAGGTCGCTCACGGCGAAACATTTGTCCGAGATACCACAATCGCACTTGGGTATTATGAAACAGGCCATGTTGAACCCCTGCACGCACTACGCCAGCGGTATTTTCTGGTCGCATACACACTTGCTCACCACCGGCATCTTCAAAAGCAAACATTTCCTTTTCTACAATATCGGTTTGCTCACCGATAGATTGCACAAACAATTGAGTTTTCTCAAGGATGGGGGTACGAATTTCAGCATAGCTATACGCCAAAGCAATTTGCCGCAATGTTTGCTCTACCTGCTGCCAATACGGGGTGTTGGCGGGCAATAGATCATTCATGCCCTTAACTGACTGTAGACCTGTTGCCACTTATTTACGCACTAAGCCAAAATATTAAGCTTATAAATTCTCTAGCACTTCGCCGAGTTTAAAGCGCGCGAACAATCCGCTCTGGTGGGCTTTAAAAGGCACACTTTTATTGAGGTAATTAATTTGCACGCCGTCGGGAGTGCCAATATATACATAAAACGGTGGGCTACCGATAAGCTCAATAGATTCTCCAGCTTTCCCTGAACGATATATAAGTCTTTTATTGGATTTATCTCGCACATCTAACCAAGAATCTTTTTGTAAATTCATTACTAACAAATTGGTATTTACTTCAGGCGTAACTTGCGTGCCTGTAGAGACCGTCCCTGTAGCTTCAGCAGGTTCACTGGCGCCACCATCCGTTGTTTCAACTTGTTCCGAGTTTTCAGACGTGGTAATCGCTGAACTGGCAATGGATGCTACTTCAGTGTTTGACTCCACGATTTGAGAGTCAGTTTCTGTGCTAAGTTTATGAGTTATCGATTCAGCTGCTTCAGTTGTACTGCTGTTGTTCAACACCATAGAGGTGTTTTGCTCAGCCGCGTCGGTAGCGAGAAGTTTAGTCGTAAGCTCCTGTTCTACCTTTCTTAGCACACTGTCATCTTCTGCTTCTTCCACCAAGACAGGTTCTGAGAGTGGTTCAACCTCGGTTATATTTAATATCTTCTGTGTATCTAATAAACCCGATTTCCAAGCAAACGCTAATCCAGCCAAGATAAAAGCAGAAAGCACCAACCAACCAATTCCTTTATTCCTATCAGGCCGATGTATCTTTCCGCCATTGACATTAATTCCAGTAGATTGTGGCTGTACAACCTGCAGGTTACGTTTATTGGCTTCTATCGTTTCTTCAATATCTATCCCTAACAAACGTGCGTAACTACGCCAGTAGCCTATCACGTAGGTACTACTTGGAAGCTGGTCGTAGCGGTCTTCCTCTAATGATCGAATATTAGCCGTTGATAAATGCAGGGCCTGCGCGACCGATTCAATTGCCCATTCGTATTCTTCGCGCTTTGCTTTAAGCACGCTACCAAGGCCGAAATTTGGTTTAATGTCTTCAAGTTGCTCTTCAAGACTGTGTTCTCGATCAGTCATTTCTATTATCAGTTAAAAATTTCTTGCGCTTGTCGCCAAGCTTCACTTTGCGGGTATCTAGCCTTTAATTTTTTAGTATAACCAACTCGCCCTGCTTTATTACCCATTAATTGCTCTATCTGCGCGCCCAGCAATAGCGCTTTTGATGAACTTGCACCAGTTGAAAAATATCTTTGTATAAAAGCGCGCGCGGATAAACTCTCCCCTTGTTGATAGCGTATTTGGGCCATAGAAAATAACGCCTGTGGTAGTTTAGGGTTCAATTGCAATACACGACTAAACGCTTTTTCAGCAGCCATTTGTTGCTTTGCAGCTTGATGACACCGGCCCAAGGCTAAAAACATACCCGCAGTGTCTGGCTTTTTGCTTTTGCTCTGTGTACGCTGCAGTAAGCTTATTCCCCTCGCCGGATCTTCAGTTTGGCAGATTAAAATTGCGTAGTCGCCTACAGCGCTCAAATTTGAATTATTAATCGATACAGCTTTGGACATCAAACTCTTAGCTTTAGCATAATTAAGCACTTGCGCCTCGATCAAACCTAAGCCATGCAGCGCTTGATCTGAGTCCGGATCAATTTTGCGCGCCTTATTAAATTCCTCTTTGGCGACCTGTATTTGGCCGCGTTCAAGATAAATACGCCCTAGATCGACATGCACTTGCGCCCGGGTGTCCTCAGGCCAAGTTTCGTATTCTGGCTCTACACTTATACATCCACCAATAATGAAAGTGAGGAATATTAATGTAAAGACTTTAATGGTCACTGACAGACTCACGTTTAGGCGGCGGTGGGCTGGGCTACATACTGGGCGATTAGCCGTTCAGAGCGACGCGTTCTATCGTTTACCCTCCCCACTAGTTGCCCACATGCGGCATCGATATCATCGCCGCGGGTTTTGCGCGTCACCGCTACGACGCCCTTGCTTAATAAAATATCTCTAAAGCGATTTACCCGTTTTTGAGGGGAGCGAACATAACTAATGCCTTCCACTGGATTAAACGGTATTAAGTTCACCTTTGATGGTACGTCTTGTAACAATTTTGCCAATTGCACTGCTTGCTGGTCAGAGTCATTGATTCCGTCAAGCATCAAATATTCGAAGGTAATACGCTGCCGTTGCTTATCATTTACGTAAGCCTTACAGGCTTCAAGCAACACCGAAATTGGATATTTCTTATTCAATGGTACTAGCTTATCCCTGAGTTCATCAGTGGTTGCGTGCAGTGAAACCGCCAGACTTACCGGCATGTCTTCACTTAGTTTTGCAATTGCAGGCACCATACCAGCGGTACTCAAGGTAATTCTACGTTTTGACAAACCAAAGCCAAAATCATCTCGCAAGACTGAAATTGCGTTTACGACCGCATCGTAGTTAAGTAGTGGCTCACCCATGCCCATTAAAACGATATTGGTAATCGGCCTTGCATCAATCTGCTTTTTACCGGGTTTGTTACTATTATTTCCATCAAAACCAGTAGACTTAAATTCAGTAGCCAAACTATGCCAAGCATTCCATACTTGCCCCACAATCTCACCAGAAGTTAGATTACGATTAAAGCCCTGACGCGCTGTCGCGCAAAACGTGCAGTTCAAGCTACACCCTACTTGCGAGGAGATACATAAAGTGCCGCGATCTTCTTCTGGTATAAACACCACTTCGATGCCGTTGCCATCGTTTAATCGCATCAGCCATTTACGCGTTCCATCTTTGGAATGCTGCACTTGATCAACTACCGGCAGTTGAATAAAACTAACTTCAGCTAATTTTTGCCGCAGAGCCTTGCTCAAATTAGTCATTTGATCAAAATCGGTCACCCCGTTTTGATAAATCCATTTGATCACCTGCGTCGCACGAAAAGGCTTCTCCTCTAATTCACCAAAAAAGCCCTCAAGGCCTATTCGGTCTAGGGACAAGAGGTTTGTTTTTTCTTGCTGCACGCTAGCTAATACTCTATCTAATGTCTTGCCAAAGCAGTTATGCGCGAGGGCAAATTTCTGCGTCAGTAAAAAAGTAAGCAATCTCCTCTACCGCAGTTTCTAGCGCATCCGAACCATGCACCGAATTAGCTTCTAAGCTTTCTGCAAAATCGGCCCGAAGGGTTCCAGGCGCTGCATCTGCTGGATTTGTAGCACCCATAACCTCGCGGTTTTTCGAAATTGCATTTTCACCCTCAAGTACCTGAACCATCACTGGCCCTGATGCCATGTAGCTAACTAGGTCGTTATAAAATGGGTGCTCTTTATGCACCGCATAAAAACCACCGGCCTGCTCAATGCTTAAGTGCAGCATTTTAGACGCGACAATCGTTAAACCTGCTTCTTCAAAGCGATCATAGATTTTTCCAATCAAATTACGCTTAACTGCGTCAGGTTTTACAATAGAAAAAGTGCGTTCGATAGCCATTTGTTGCTCCAAATAATGATAAATAGTAGTGATAGTTGCGCCGTGCGACGATGACACCTTCAAAATCGCACTCGGCTTCAGAAAAGTGGCGCGTATTGTACCTTTTACCTTGTAACTTCGCCAATGAGTCTTTGCTGTTCAAAGGAATTGATTTTAACTTCAGCCCATCGGCCTATTTCTATGGAGTCAGCGTTTTTTGGGCTTAGTTCAACCGCAAAGTAATCTGCGCGCCTAGCAATATAGTGGCCATTCTTTGCTCGTGACTCAACGATGGCTAACGCCTTGCTACCTACCAATTTATGGCTCAATTTCTGCCGTATCTGCGCACCGGCTTCGCGCACCAATTTTGCTCTACGCTTTTTTTCATCAGCCCCGACCTGCCTAGGAATTCTAGCTGCAGGCGTTCCTTCTCTCGCGGAGTAAGGGAACACATGAGGAAAGGCGATATTCAGCTCGTTGGTCGCATCTAGCGTGTCGGCAAAATGCTCAATATCTTCGGTAGGAAACCCTACTAATACATCCGCACTTACCACTAACTCTGGCCTTACTCGGCGTAATTCGCTAACCACGTGATAAATATGCTCACGGTTTGCACGACGTTTCATCCTCTTTAGTATCAATGTGTTAGCACTCTGCATTGATAGATGTATATGTGGGCATAACCCAGATTGATCACGAAATAGCGCAATCAATTCGTCAGTTATATGAATTGGGTCAATAGAACTAATGCGGATGCGGCAATCTAACTTTAGCTTTAACATCTCTTTTAGCAGCCAGGCCAAAGTAACCGGATGATTCAAGTCTTCTCCATACGAGCCTAAATCTACGCCGCAAATAACTACTTCCTTATAACCATTATTGGCAATCGCTTTAAATTGTGCGAGCACGCTTTCAATCGCAAAAGATTGGCTTGGACCACGAGCAATATGAATAATGCAGAATGTACAGCCTTGATTACACCCTTGTTGAATTTGCATAAATGCACGCGACTGAGATTCGTAGCCGGTTAGTAAGTCAACTGGGACCGACATCAATTCGCCAAACTCCGGGCGAATAATTTTTTCACTAGGCGCGTGGCTGCTCTTAGCGGTTACAAGTGGGCCATTGATAATGATAGGGATATCCAACTTCGCGGCATTACCCACCACCAAATCTACTGCATCCATCTGGGCACATTCTTCAGCGTTGTTTTGCGCAAAACAGCCAGTCATCACTAGCTTTGCCTGTGGATTTAGACGCCTTAACCGACGCGCTAATTGGCGGCTTTGACGGTCAGCCTCAGCAGTGACAGTGCAACTATTAATGATATATAAATCAGCCACTTGTTTCGCATCAACGCGAGTGTAGCCATCTTTAATTAGGCTCTCAGCAATGAGTTCTGACTCGTAACTATTGACCTTGCAACCTAGTGTTACCATCGCAACACGTTTAGATGTGGCTTCCCCCTTGACCGCAGACTTATCCGCCTCGGCTAGTTGAGTACGCATTGCACTAACGCTTTCGTGCCTTAACTTTCCCCAACGGCAAAACTCTCACCGCAGCCGCACTCGTCAACCACCTTAGGGTTTTTAAACTTAAAAGCAGAGGATAAACCATCTGAGTGATAGTCTATGACGGTGCCGTCAATAAATTCCATATGGGACGCATCGACAATAACTGGAACCCCTAGGCTCTCAAAAACAAGATCGCCATCTGCAATTTCTTCTGCCATATCCACAGTGTAAGCAAAACCAGAACAACCTGCATTTTTAATACCAAATCGCAAGCCTTTTGCATTGGTTTGAGTTTGTAAATACCCTGAAACCTGCGCTGCTGCACTTTGTGTTAGTTCAATCGCCATGTGAAGTGGTATAGAAAATTAGTCGAAGTGATAACTATATGGTGTTTTTAACCGTAAATCCAATGCAGATAATACTTTTACTGATTTTTATTTATCTCAATATCAATAGCGGTAAGCACTCCCAGCAATATTTTGATTTCTTCTTCTGTCAAATCAGCTTTATAGAAAACCCGCCTTATTTTACGCATTACGATCTCAGGGTTACCCTTATAAAAGTCCACCCTTTTTGAAGTATAGTCCCAGCGATCAAAGAAATATTGAATTTGCTCAGAACTGGCTTTATCCGAATGATGCTTTTTGCCTACCATATTCAGATGAAATTCTGAATTAGCCGCTCCCATTTTAATCTCATACAAAACCACCATTACCGCAGCGGCAAGATTCAAAGAGCGATGCATATCATCAACTGGAATATTTACTAAGGCCTCACAAACATCGAGTTCCTCATTAGTCAAGCCGCTGCGCTCACGGCCAAACACCAGTGCAATTTGGTCATCATCAGCTAGGTTATTTATTTTCTCACTTAGCTGTTTGGGGTCATACTGGGGCCATGAAACCGACCGCAATCTAGCACTTATGCCATATACCTGACTGCAGCCTTTAACCGCTTCATACAAGCTTGAGTAAGTTTGCGCCTTTTCTAGTATATGGTCCGCTCCAGCAGCCATCACTGTAGCACGTTCACTTGGAAATTCAATCGGATCAACCAAAACTAAATGCATTAAACCCATATTAGCCATCGCTCTTGCCGTCGAGCCAATATTACCAGGATGGCTCGTGTTAACTAAAACGACACGGATACGGTCACGATCAATCACTCACAAGGAATAGGTAATATTAGACTAGGTTAAAGTGAACTATTCTAACAGTAATGGAAAGCTAGATTCCTTTAGCTGCAGCACCTTAGCTTGGAATTCATCGATGCAATAATCAGCCGCCAGCATTAGTTCTGATTTAAGTCTTTCAGCATTATTTTCTATCAGTTGTGCACGCGAAGGTGCATCATCTGTTTTTTCAGTCTTTAGCTTTACTCTAGCCTTCTTGCCGTAAATAGCATTTTTTGCCTCATGGCATGATAGGCAGGTTTCATCTAATTCACCATACTTTCCATCGTAGTTTACCGTAAGGCTTTCTAGGCTCTTTGAATGCCCTCCTCTCAACCACGCAGTGTATTCCTGGTGACGCTTTCGTTCATCTGGCCCCAGTAAATACTAACTTTACTACTCGTATCGTTTTGGAGTGAGTTGGTAATTTCTAGAACAGGCTCTGACAGCTCCATACCAGCTCTTATACCATTATTCTACTTGGTAAGGGGCTTATTACTACCATATGCAATTTCACCATACACTAGTAAAGCTTGAGTGCGAGTATATACATTAAGCTTTTTAAAAATTGCTCTCATATGAAACGCAACGGTTGAATCTGATATCTTCATGAGGTTCCCAATTTCTCGATTTGAGAACCCCCTTCCAAGACTTTCGAGTACTTCAAATTGCTTAGGAGTAAGTAGTTTTACACGGCTTAAAACTTCTAGGAGTTCTTGACGATCTGAGGTGTTGACATTTCCAATTCCTGGAAACCATGTTTTACCTGCAAAAATGGCTTTTATTGCCATACAAAGTCAATCAGAAGAAACTTTGATACTGTAACTTCAGGTATGGACTTTTATATTAGATAGAGCAGTATGGCCTTTTCCCCCCAGGGGGAATTTTTTCGAATTTTTGATTTATTCAAATTTTCTATCTTGGTGTCTTGTAAGTTGAACCATTTGTGCGTTCCCTGTTTTAAGCAATTAAAATACTGGAGACACCCAAATGACCCAATCAAACAATAACGTATTTGACGTAGTAGTGGAACACACATCTCAGAAGGCCCCGATGCCATGCGCCCCGTGCTCACCGCACTGCTCAATGAGGCGATGAAGATTGAAAGAGAGCCGTTTCCAGGCGCATCACACTATGAGCATAGTCAAGACCGGCCAGGGTTTGCCCATGGCTACCAGGATAAGCGTATCGATACGCAAGCCGGTACGCTCAATCTGCGTATCCCAAAGACCGCTAAACACCTTGATGAACCTTTTTACCCTCAATCGCTAGAACGCGGCTCACGCAGCCAACGTGCGATGCTGCTGACCGTTGCTGAAATGTACGTGACGGGCGTTAGCACGCGCCGAGTCGAAAAAGTCAGAGCATGGGTATTGAAAGCATCTCCTCTACACCGGTCTCACGGGCTAACCAGAGCATGGATGAGGCGTTAAAAGTCTGGCGTGATCGTCCGTTGGGTAAAGTCTCTTACCTAATCCTTGATGCGCGTTATGAAAAGGTGCGTGAGGGCCACCAAGTGATTGATATGGCGGTGTTGAGTGCGGTGGGTGTATTGCCTTGTGGACGGCGTTGCGTATTAGGAACGGCAATGGCGCTTAATGAAGCCGAGGTTAACTGGCGAGCGTTCCTCAAAGGCTTGGCTGACCGGGGCATACATGGTATTGAGTTTATTGTCAGTGATGATCACCGTGGCTTAAAAGCCGCTAGAAAGGCAGTGTTCCCAGGTATACCTTGGCAGCGTTGCCAGTTTCATCTGGCGCAGAATGCAATGCATCATGCCCCCAATCACAAGATCAAGCAGCGCATTGGTGGTGAGCTGCGTAGTGTTTGGAATGCACCCAATAGGGCAGCTGCTCAGGCTAATCTAAAAGTCCTTGTGAGCCAGTACCAGGAAAAGCATGCTCACTGGGCGCAGTGGCTAGAAAACAATGTGCCTGAAGGGTTAAATGTGTTTGCCTTGCAGATAGACACCAAAAGAAAATGCGAAGCTCCAACCGCATTGAACGGACGGTTCAACAAGAACTTAAGCGGCGAACCCGCTTGGTCAGAGTCTTTCCTAACCGAGAGGCTTGGTTACGATTAGTCAGTGCCATTCTGATTGAAATTGACGACGAATGGGCTAATGCTAATCATCGATATATCGTGTGGAACGACAATGAGTCAACTTGCTAGACAAAAAGGCCCTACCCAATGTTGCGTAATCGGATGCTTTCGCTGCGAAAACTTGATATAGTCTGTAATCCAGTTTAAATAGGAGTTGATGGTTCGCTTACTATATCGCCTAACCGCCATATAGTTCACAAGATCATTCAAAAATGGCGACGAGGTTTTCAAAGCTTGCAATTTTTCCATTAAGCAGGATAATATCCTACTATATTATGATATTCGTCAAATCTGAATATATATAGTTTATTAACAATATGTTGCATGCTATTTAAATATAAATTCATAAACTATCGCGCATCCCGATAATAATGTTATGTAGGACAACGTCCTTCATAACGTACTGTTATGTGTATCTTGAAATAAATGAATTGCAATATTAGGTATATCTAAATGAAGAAAATTTTTGCCTTTGTATGCATCATGACTTTGACATCCTGCGGAACTCAAGAAGAGTGGCATTGTATAATTGATGGTAAAACGATGTATTCACTTAGTGAGTCTGGAATACTCGGCAGTGCGGATAAAGGCTGTTCATGCGATATGATCAGATCATTTGAACTAAGAACGTTTGGTGAAGTTGATGAAAAAGCGTTGAAGGATGATTTTGGTTGTTAACAAAATGGAAGGTTGCCATTAAAAAAACACATAACGAATAAGGATAAGTCGCCGCGCAGCCGCGACTTTATCCAATTGTTGAACAAGCCCGGGGGGTTACCTCTATTAAGTAAATATATCCGCTACTGGTCCTTGTGACTTTAAGCGTTCAGGGTTTCGCTTAAGATTGCAGGCGAGTGGGCGTCTCACTCGCCGAGTGATGGTACTTTCTTATTGCATAAAGCTGGGGTCCTCCGTATTAAGTGACTTTAGTGAGCTTGTTGGATCTAAGCAATTAACCTGATTCGAAGCGACGGCGACAAAAGCCAATGATAACCAGAGGCGTGGCGCAGTGCTTGCAACGCCAAATTGGTCTTTGTCGTTTTGGCCTGATTGGTCCGGACGGTACAACCACCTGCAAGGCCCATTGCACTCGCTTTAAGGTTTGTTTGGCGTTGCCGTGCACAAAACCGTAATCGCGCACCCGGCGAAACCCCTTTGGTAGAACGTGTTGCAAAACCAATGCAATGAACGCCTTTGAGTCGAGGCAGCGGGTGCGGGATTTGCCTTTGTTGTCCTGATAACGAAAGGTGATTTGACCATCGCGATCACTGAGAATATTGTTCTCACTAATAACCCCGCGATACAGATACCGCGAGAGATATTTAAACGCCGGTAAGCCTTTGCCAATCTGCTTGCAGTGCACGATCCAGTGTTTTGGGGTGCAGGGAAGATCAAGATCGGCTGCTCGCAAAGCCCGTAGTAGCCGAGCACGGAACACGCAGGCAAGCGCCTTGCCATTGAACAAGTAGTTGCCGGGCTTGGATTGCCACAACGCTTTGTCCTTTGATAAGCCCCCATTGGGAAACACCACATGCACATGCGGGTGGTAATCGAGCTTGCGAGTATGGGTGTGTAAAACGGTGCTAAAGCCAATGTGCTCTGCACACTTAATATCGTTCTTGGCGAAGGTTTTAAGCGTACTGGCGGCGCAATCCATGAGTGCGTCATACACGGTTTTGGAATGGTGCTTGGCTATACGACGCAGTTCATAAGGCAAGGTAAAGGTCACCATAAAGTAATCACAAGGCAATAATTTTGTGCTCTGGCGATCCAGCCATTCACTGCTGGCATGATTCAGACAGCGAGGGCAACTGCGGTGGCCACAGGAGCGCGGGTGGTTTTGTGATTCATTGCACTGGCCACAATGCGTAAGCATAAGACCATATTGGGCCGTGCGGCACCCGCTAATGGCGTTGGCGGCGCTGCGCTCTGCGCCGCCCAACAGGCACAAAGCATCGGGATGGCGGTTTAGTATCGAGGCGAGTTCCATTAGGCGATCACCTCAAAGTCCAAGCCATCAATCAAGGTGTTTATCCGCGAGCCGGTGTTGCGTTGCACCACGTCGGTGAGTTGCGTGTAAAGCACCGTTGTCTTGGGACATTCATGGCCCATCTCGCGCTGGATGGCGCGCAAGTGAACGCCTGACTCGACCAAGTGTGCGCCATAGCAGTGGCGAAAGGTGTGAATGGTAACGCGCTTATGAATGCCGCAACTTTTGACGATGACCTTAACCGATTTTTGCAAGCCGCCGCGGTCCATCGGTGCGCTGGCTGAGCGGCGAAGTTGGTTGGTTTTTCCCTGAGGAAATAGCCATTTAGGGTTACGATGACTGGCCCAATAAGTGCGCAATAAATCGAGCGTTCGATCAGGCAAAAATACAAACCGATCTTTACGACCTTTGCCGCAACGTACATGCACTTTATGGCGAGCACTGTCGATGTCAGCAATGGTCAGGTTGAGCGCCTCGCTCAAGCGCAGCCCCATGCTGTACACGCACAAAAGATAAGTTTGGTAACGCGCTTCGCGTGTCTGGTTGATGACGCGGCCCACTTCCTCCGTCGACAGAATATCAGGCAGAGTTTGAACCCTAGGCGGTTTTACAATCTCTATCCACTGCCAAGATTTGTTGAGAATGTAGCGATAAAAGAATTGCAGGCCGTTACGGTCGAGTTTTACCGTAGACCAGGAATGGCTGTGCACCAGAGACAAGAAGTAGTCCCGTAATTGTTGTTGGCTGAGCTGGTCGGGACAACAATCAAAGAACGCCGACACTCGGCGCACAGCTCGCGAATAGCTATCTATAGTTGCGTCGGCTTTGCCTTGCAGGCGAAGTACGTTAATATGTTGTTGGTAAAGAGAGTCAAAACGAGTTTGATCTGATGAGTTCATTATTTATTCCTATAAAACACACACTCAACATTGAGGGTGATAGGAATAGTGTGCTCGTTGTTGGCTCTCTTTGCCGCTTAGCGGCTTCGTTCAACAAGCACATCAAAAATCGCTCCACTACGTTGCGCTGGACGTCGCTGACGCTCCGCCTTTTATGTGGGCGTTAGAGGGCAACATGATTAAAAAACTTATTCCAATAGTAGTTTGTATACTGCTCATCGGTAATGTGCCGCAATCATATGCTCAAGCTGACTATCAAAAGGCACTCAGTCTTTACCAGCAAGTCATTACTGGAAAAAAGAAACTTGAGGATCTTAGTCCAGAACAGCAAAGAATGGATGGTTATTGCTGTTCATCAATCACTTCCGCCTCTGATGAAAACATTGAAGGTTATGATTTCTCACTGAGAGATATAGAGAAAAAGTGCGAAGTCTATAAATATTCTGACTCCTACGGCGATGTTGAGTGTCGTGGTTCATCGCTTCGAATTATAGAAAAGAAGTGCGAAGCATATTTTTCCGACTCGCAGACCGGTGAACTTGAGTGCCGTGGCAGTAACTTCAAGGCTGTAGAAAGAAAATGCTCAGTAAGCATGTATAGTGAAAGTTATGGCGATATCGACTGCTAGACCGCCTCTAACAAGTCAATCAACTTCGCGCCTTCGGCGCCGGACGCAGCAAAGCTGCGCCGGTTATTGAGGCGTTAGGCCGTAATAAGCTCTCGTATAATTTACATACCGGATATGAAAATGCCGAAATTGATACTTGTCGTCACTGCACTGTCTATCGCAGTAGCGCAAGCTGCTGAATCTGAACTCAATAGAGGTCGGCTAGCCTGGTCTGCCTTTCAGTGTTCCGTGTTTGCAGAACTATCAGTGAACGCAGAAGAGCAAGAGCGCCTGTTTGTATTAGGGTACGAAACGAGTCAATCACTTCTAAACGATAGCGAAACAATGAGTGCAGCGGAAGTGGAAAGAGAAAAAGAAACGATCCCAGTATTCATGCTGCTCGTATTGGGTGGTCCTAGTATTGATTTTATCGTTGGGCGAATATTTTCAGCCGCACAAGAGCGTGCTTTCAATTCTGTTGTTAAAACAGATTCAAGCGGCCTAGTTCAGATAGATCCCAATAAATGGGCGGACGGTGAGTTGAAAAAGATCAGAGCCGAGAATAAATATAGGGAATCAAACTGTGCACTCTTGGGCATCTGAATTTCGGCCTAACAATGCGCTGTTGTCGGAATCACTCGCTGCGCTCGCTCTCTGCAAAGCGCGGCGTTAGGCTTAAAGGAGAGTTCAAATGGATTACGCAACATTGGGTATGGACTTTTTGTCTAGCAAGTTGACTCATTGTCGTTCCACACGATATATCGATGATTAGCATTAGCCCATTCGTCGTCAATTTCAATCAGAATGGCACTGACTAATCGTAACCAGGCCTCTCGGTTAGGAAAGACTCTGGCCAAGCGGGTTCGCCGCTTAAGTTCTTGTTGAACCGTCCAAGAAAGGGGTCAGACCCCTTTAAAGCATCAGCGGTTACTCTTATGTGCAAGTGAAACGCCTGGCTGCCAGCTATCTCAAGCACGGTAGAATCCAGTGGCGACATCGTGCCACAAGGGGCTTTGCTAGACGCTATAGCAATCAAGACATTAAGCTTCTAGCAGATATGGATGAACTCCACGGTACGTTATCAGGCCATGCCACTAGGAAACTCTGTGAGCGCGCCTTATTGTCTATGAGCAAACTGAGTATGCCAACCTGGCACCTATCCCGGTTTCTCATCTATACAATCTACGCCGGTCTAAACCCTACCAGAACCATCGCCGTCACTTTGAAAAGACACATTCCAAGCCTTCTTCTATCGGCCAAAGACGTAAGCCACAGCCAGAAGGTCAACCTGGCTATAGCCGTGTAGATACAGTGCATCAGGGCGATAAGGACAAGGTTAAAGGGGTCTATCATATCAACGCCGTTGATGAGATCACCCCGTTTGAAGTCGTGTCTTCTACACAGAAAATATCAGAGCCATTCTTGATGCCTATTCTCACTCAAATGCTAGAGCAATTCCCCTTTGTGATTAAAGGCTTTCATGCCGATAATGGCAGTGAATACATTAACCAATCGGTGGTGCGATTGTTGAATAAGCTATTAATCGAGTTAACCCAATCCAGGGCTAGACACCGTAACGACAATGCCTTAGTTGAGTGCAACAATGGGGCCATCGTGCGCAAGCATCTTGGCTTCATGCATATCCCGCAAAAATATGCGCCTGAGATTAATCAATTTGCCACCGACTTTCTTAACCCTTATTTGAATTATCACCGACCTTGTTTCTTCCCACAGATCAGCACTAACAACAAAGGAAAACAAGTCAAAACCTATCCATATCGAAACATGATGACGCCTTATGAAAAACTCAAATCGTTGACCAATGCACAGTCATATCTTAAAACTCACATCTCGTTTACAATGCTTGACGATATCGTTTATCAGATGACTGATAATGAGGCAGCAAAACAACTCAATGAGGAAAAAACCAAACTCTTTAAAAACATCTTTGAACAGAAATGACAATCAACTTCTCGGTATCATTCCTGTATTGGAATAGACTTTACGCGGCCTACTGGAAGAGTATGGGCTGACCATGAGAACAGGCATCCATAATATCGTTAAAGAACTACCCTTATTACTTGAAGATGCCAAGAATGAACTAACACTTCTGGCGCGTTATGCTATGGCTAAATTATTGGACGAACATCATCGCTTAACTCATGAGATAGTAAGCTTTGATACACAACTTAAAGAGCTAGCTAATCAAAATGCCATAGTAATTAAATTAATGCACTTACGAGGTATGGGCCTATTAGTGCTTTAGCTTTATTTACCAGTGTCGGCGATGCTTCTCAGTTTAAGAATGCGCGGCAGTTATCGGCGTGGTTAGGCCTAGTGCGTAAACAACAGGGTACTGGTGGAAAGGTACAGTTAGGCGGTATTACAAAGCGGGGCGACGTACAGCTACGGGTATTGCTTATTCACGGTGCTAGAGCTGTGCTTAATTGGTCTAGCAAACGGGGTGATGAACTTAGCCGATGGGCGCGACCGTTGGTTGAGCGACGCGGTAAACATAAGGCAGTGGTTGCGCTGGCCAATAAGGCTGCGCGCATGGTTTGGGTAGTACTCAATAAAGGCGTCAATGCGTTACCGCCACAATACCTGTCGGCAGCTTAAATAAACATATCATTATTAATTAAAAATCAAATACTAAAATTTAACCAACCTTCGATTGCTGGAAAGTAGTGCAAACCTGAAATGATCTAATCGAACTTAACTGTGACTGGAGGGGTCTGTGGCTTAACCATAGCCGGGTGTCTGTTTAGTCAGCTAGGTAGTGAGTCGTAATAAGGCCCGGTCAGCGTGTTCAGCTATGACCATTAATGGCCGGATATATGTCCGCAATTGTTCATCTCAGAATTTAAACCGCTTGACTGCAGGAGGTATTCATATATGTCCCCTGTTGCCTAAGCGCGCACCGTCAACTCAATGTCTATCATGAAGCACTTGCCGATGGTGATAATGAGCATACTGCATTAATTAAGGTAGTAGATTGGCTGCGACAAGAAACATTGAATTTCAATTAGGGTAGGCGCTGCGTATTTTTACAAGAGTTATGCCTGAAAGTGGTGTATGGAGTAGTTGACTAAAAGCGGCGTATCGGGATGAGTTGAGTTTACAACAACTTAAACTTCCACAGACATACGCCACTATGAAACAGAATAAAATTATTTCCTTTGAAAAGCCAGAGCAAAGCATCGATCCGCTGCAAGAATTGATTCGCAATGGCGCCAGGCAACTCATTCAAACCGCGGTCGAGAGTGAGTTATCTGAACGGCTGTATCGCAATTGTGACAAAGTCTCAGATTCAGGACACGCTGGTGTCGTTCGTAACGGCTATTTGCCAGAACGTGAACTGCAAACCGGGATCGGCCCAGTCAAAGTACGTATCCCCAAGGTGCGCTCCCGCACTGGAGTACCGATCACCTTTCGGTCTGCTTTAGTGCCGCCGTATGTGCGTAAAACGAGAACACTGGAAGCGGCCTTGCCTTGGCTGTATCTCAAGGGTGTCAGCACTGGAGAAATGGGGGATGCACTGAGCGTGCTAGTGGGTCAATCAGCGACTGGGTTATCATCAGGCACAGTGAGTAAGCTCAAAGCAACGTGGTCTCAGGAGTACAAGGATTGGAATAGAGAAGGTTTAGATCGAGATCGATGGGTTTATCTATGGGCGGACGGGATACACAGCGGCCTGCGCGGCGATGAGGGCCGGCTCTGTGCCTTAGTTGTCATCGGAGTGAATGAGCGCGGTCACAAGAAATTACTGGCGATTGAAGACGGTGAGCGAGAGTCTACGCAGAGTTGGCGAGAGGGGTTGTTGGCACTCAAGGAGCGAGGCCTGAATCAACCAGAGCGGGGCATCGGTGATGGTGCTTTAGGCTTTTGGAATGCCCTGGAAGAAGTCTATCCTGGCACTAAACATCAACGGTGCTGGGTGCATAAAACGGCCAACGTGCTGAACAAGCTGCCTAAATCGGTGCAGCCCAAAGCAAAAGCAGCTCTGCATAACATTTGGCAGGAAGAAACCAAAGAAGCGGCGCAAAGCGCCTATCAATTATTCATTAAAACCTGTCAAGACAAGTATCCAAAAGCCACGCAGTGCTTGGAAAAAGATCGCGAAGAGTTAATGACGTTCTACTCGTTCCCTGCCAAGCACTGGATGAGCATAGGTACTACGAATCCAATTGAATCAACATTCGCGACTATCCGACACCGTACCAAACGATGCAAGGGATGTCTTAGCCGTGATGGCATGTTAAGTATGATGTTCAAGCTGGGTCAGTGCGCAGAGAAAAAGTGGAACCGAATACGCGGGTTCGCCTATCTAGCAAAAGTGATTCAAGGGGTTCCATTTAAAGATGGAATAGAGCAAACTAATGACTACTCAGATCAAACCGAGGCCGCTTGAAGAAAATGCCTCATACACCAGATTCGGGCATAACTCTTTTTACAACCGTGGCCACCGAATTTTACGAAGCGTGGCCACTTGCACCAAGCCTTCAAACGGTCAAGTGATTTTAACGTAAAGTGGCTACACTTTGCTCTGTTGTGACTGGATTTTTCTCATCGATTCCCCCTCTAATTGTATTTTGTGCGCGTTGTGTAATAAGCGATCCAGAATCGCATCAGCCAAAGTGGCTTCACCAATCGCATCATGCCAATGTTGTGTGGGCAATTGACTGGTGATTAAGGTGGCGCCATTACCGTGGCGATCTTCTATTATTTCTAATCGGTCATTACGGTTTTGCTGAGTCAGTGTATCCAAGCCCCAGTCATCGATAATCAATAGTTTGATTTTTGCTATTTGTGCCAGTAGCTTGGTGTAACTGCCATCACCATGGCTCAAGGTCATTGCTTCAAATAAGCGGCTAGCACGAATATATTTTGTGCTAATGCCGTGCTCACAAGCCGCTTGTCCTAACACACAGGCCAAGAAGGTTTTGCCGGTGCCTGTAGGGCCTTGGATGATGACATTGCGGCTTTTGTTTACCCCGTCTAGGGCAGTAACTGCGCTACCGTGTCTTTGTGTAAACCTCGTCTAGTTCGGTAATCGATGTCGTCTGCTTGGGCACGATATCGTAACTTCGCTTGCTTGAGTAAACGCGTGACTTTGCGGTTATCCCGCACGGTGGCCTCGTGGTTTACGAGCAAACTGAGTCGTTCGATAAAGCCCAGCTCATCATAAGTGTTAGGTGGGTCGAACTGATAGCACAGTTGCTCGGCCATGCCCGTTAGGCGTAATTCATTCAGTTGGGTAAGGGTTTGTTGTGGAGTCATAGTATTTTCCTGTTGGTTATAGATGAAATGGTTTGGGTTAATGGTAGTAATCGGCTCCGCGCACATTGGCATGGGTGCTTGGCAAAGTCTGTTGCTTATCGGGTTCGGTAGGTAGCTTGTCGAGACGGGTTTGTAGTATTGATGCAAGGTGTTTGTAATGCAGGCCGCCAATCTTCTCTGCGCGTAAACAGGCATTCTCTAAACGCGTCTTGCCGTATTTCTTGGCAAGGTTAAGAATGCCCAAACAAGCACGAGAACCATGTTCTGGATGGGGGCGATTTTCTAATTGATAACGCACCACGCGCTCTGTCGCCGCACCGACCTGACTTGCCCAATTAAGAAACCGGTCAGGCGTCCACTCTTGGTGTTTAGCATGAGCTTTAGGCATGTGAGCGACATGGGTTGTGTGTCCGCCTTGGCCCATTGCTCGCGGATGTTGCGCGACACCCTTGCCTTGGTAGAACACATCAATACAGTGCTCGCCCACGTGTAACATTACTGCCTCGCCGCGCAATTGATAGGGAACCGAGTAATGATGTCCATCATAGCTAACGTGATAATCGATGTGCGCCCGTGCTTTTACTACATGGCGATAGCTATAAGGCGTGCCAGGCAATGATTTAAGAGCAGGCTTATCAATTGATTCAAACTGTGAGCGGCGAGAACCCGGGCGTTGTTTAAACCTAGATAAATCAGTTAAAACACGAAAGTCCATGCAAGCTCTTGATGCACCTAGCAAAATCAAAAAAAACCTTATCACCAATAAGGTGACCGCGACTTTTTTGATTTCACTATGCACTTCAATTGCTTACATGTCTTTTCCGCGTTTAACTGATTTATCTAGGTTAAAGGGGCGATTGTTTAGATCATCTAGCAATCCTCGAATAGCTTGATTAGCCTCATCCAAACTAAACAATTGCAGCTTGCGCAGCCGCATCATGATCCAGCGTTCGACAATCTGTACGCCCACCTCGGCTTTAGATTTATCCTTAGGCTTATAAGGTCTGGCAGGCATCACCGCCACACCGTAATAGGCGGCTAATTGTGCATAGCTGGGGTTGAGTTCGGGGTCATAACGACCGGCTTTAGAAACAGCACTCTTGAGGTTATCGGGCACCACTGTTTGAGTAACACCGCCATAAAATTCAAAGGCGCGAACGTGTGAGCCTATCCAGTCAGGCAAGCTCTGTGTCCATGTGGCCTCGGCGTAGGTATAGGAACTGACTCCGAGCACTGAAACGAATACTTGGGCAGGGCGTGCTTCACCCGTACGGGCATCAATAATACCTAAGGTTAAACCAGCATAATCAACAAACAGTTTATCTCCAGCAATATGAGTCTGGCGCATCGAGATTCTTTGCTTCTTGCGCCACTGACCGAACAACACCGTGAAGCGAGAATAGCTGTAATGGTTGACTGGATGATGCTCGGCGTATTCTTCCCACAGTAATTGGCGAGTCATCCCTTTACGAGACCGTTCAACTGATATTTGTGCAAAGTCTGGCTCACACAATAAAGCAGTGGCAGGGCCTCTGCATTTGGGCGGCTTTAATATCGCCTGCAGCTGTTGTTCATCCATGCCTGCTGGCAGGGGCCAGCTTAATTGGGCATTTGTTGCTCTGACGAGATATTTGGATACGGCGCTGCGTGACAGGTTTAAGCCGAGCGCGATTTTACGGGAGGATAGTTGCGCCTCATAGTGCAAGCGCAGAATGTCTTTGAGTTTTAACATAGTGACCTTCTTGGGTTTCATAGCTGTTCCAATACAAATAAAAGAACGGCAGGTTAACGGTTATAGTGTTAACCGCAAGAAGGCTGTGGAGGAATTTTACGGAAGCGAAAAAGTGTCCGCGCTTCGATAAAAATCAGTGGCCACGGTTGGTAAAATCAGGTGGCCTCGCTACGTAAAATTAACTGGCCACGGTTGGTAAAAATATGCAACCATCGACTCAAGCGGACCCCGCAATGCGTCACTCGTTTAGCCAGACCTTATACACTAAACAACACCGGAGACAAGCTATGATCGAAATTCTTGCAACTTTATGCGCTGGTACTTTTTTCGGTGCAGCTGTATATATAAACCTTGCTCAACATCCAGCCACATTGGAAACCGGGGGAGAGTTCGCTGCTAAATTCTTTCCGCCAATGTACTCAAAAGCTTCTACATTACAGATTGTTCTTGCACTTTGTGGCACGGTTCTAGGAGTCATTTCTTGGTTTATTTCTGGCAATGCGTACTGGCTTATCGGTTCTGTTTTCCTGGTATCAGTTGTTCCAATCACCCTACTATTCATCAAACAAATAAACGATCAGCTATTACACCCCAAGCATCAGCTTAAACCTGAGGAAATACTAACCTTGCTTAGGCAATGGAACCCCAGGCATTGGGCTAGAAGCGGCGTTAGTTTTGTAGCCTTTGTTTGCTATCTTTTGGCAATCGCAGGGTAAACTGTGTTTAGCGAGGCCTTTCAATTCATGATTGATGGGATTGCGCAAAGTGGGCTAGTTGGAGCCTAGACGATATATACTGATTATTTTCATACAAGTGCCTAAAGCGTCACGGGTTTCACCGGCTGGAGTCACAACTTTGGTAGCTGTGAAAATGACCAACAAATAATTAAGCCTATAAACTTAGTGGCTACGGATAAATAGGGAATTGCTTGCAAAGGTTTCCCACCGTTTCCTTAGCACTTGCAAGGTGCGCGGTATCGCCGCGTTGGCAAACCTGCACAACGTCTGCAATTATATTACCTAGTGATGCCATTTCTTGTACGCCTAGATTTCGGGTTGTAGCCGCTGCCACACCGAGCCTTAAGCCTACCCATTCAGATGGTTTATTTGAGTCGAACGGTATAGGGTTTTTATTTGAAGTAATGTCCACTAAAGACAAGGCGTCTTGCAAAGTTTGCCCTAACAACTGCTGTGGAGACAGGTCTAACAACACAATATGGGTGTCTGTTCCTCCACTCACTAAACTAATACCTCTTTGCTTTAAGGTATTTGCCAATGCTTTGGCATTTTCAACTATCTGCTTGCCATAATTCTTAAACTCATCGCTCAGTGCCTCCCCCAAACAAACCGCTTTGGCGGCGATAATTTGCGTATGCAAACTACCCTGCACGCCCGGGAACACAGCGGACTGAAATTTCTTAGCCCAGTATTCATCATTGGCTAGAATTAAGCCTCCACGTGGCCCGCGCATTGTTTTAGTGGTAGTGCAGGTTACAAAATCAGCATGCGGCACTGGAGAAGGATGTACGCCAGCGGCAACTAGGCCCGCGATGTGCGCCATATCTACCAAAAACAACGCATCGACTGATTGAGCAATGGCACTAAGCTTTTTGAAGTTGATAATGCGTGGATAAGCAGAGCCACCGGTAATTATCAGCTTTGGCTTAACAGTTTCTGCCTGCTTTGCAATTTCGTCATAATTTATTTGCCCCGTTTGTTTATCAACACCATAGTGGTTTGCATTAAACCAACGCCCAGATTGGTTGGGCTTCGCTCCATGGCTTAGGTGGCCACCCGCCGCTAAATTGAGGCTCAGTAGTTTGTCACCCGGCTTTAAAGCGGCAAAGAACACCGCTTGGTTCGCCTGAGTGCCTGAGTGCGGCTGCACATTAGCGTAATTACAGCCAAACAATTCTTTTGTACGATCGATTGCCGCTTGCTCAATAACATCTACGAACTGCCCGCCCCCATGAAATCTGTTGCCGGGATACCCTTCTAAGGTTTTATTGGTAATGGGGTGCGCTAAAGCGTCCAGCACTGCTCGACTGACTATATTTTCCGACGCAATGAGTTCTAGCTGGCTTTGTTGACGAGACAGCTCACTTTTAAGCGCTTTTGCCACTAAAGGGTCTGTAACAGCGACTGAATCAGTAAAAAAGGGGTTCATCTTACTTGGCTAAACCTAGATAAATCAGTTAAAACACGAAAGTCCATGCAAGCTCTTGATGCACCTGGCAAAATCAAAAAAAACCTTATCACCAATAAGGTGACCGCGACTTTTTTGATTTCACTATGCACTTCAATTGCTTACATGTCTTTTCCGCGTTTAACTGATTTATCTAGGCTAAATCGTTGACTAATTAAAGCACAGATACTATTCCCCAAGATCGCCTTAAGCAATTAAGTTTCAATGAAGTTACTATCAGCACCACCCACCTGCTCTAGCCTGATAAGATCCGTTTAAACGATTCCTCAAGTTTCTAATTCGACATGCATCAAAGAAAATTAGGCCCATTTAATGTTTCTGCAATCGGCCTCGGTTGCATGAATATTTGCATGGGCTATGGGCCAGCTGCGGATGACGCTACGTCAGCCAAGCTGCTTAATACCGCTTTGGATGTAGGGGTATACCTTTTTAGACACCGCTTCGATGTATGGCAACAGCGAAGATTTAATAGGCAAACATATCCGCACCCGTCGCCAAGAATACTCCCTAGCGAGCAAATGTGGTATTTTCAAAAATGATGAGGGGATAACTGAAATTAACGGCCGACCTGAAGTTCTACGCAAAACTTGTGAGAATAGTTTACGCCGCCTAAAAACAGACGTAATCGACCTATATTATTTACACCGCATTGACAAAAATGTGCCAGTCGAAGAAAGTGTGGGGGAGATGTCGTGGATGGTGGAACAAGGCAAGGTGCGCATGCTAGGCCTATCTGAAGTTAGCGCCGAGAGCTTACGTAAAGCCCACGCTACTCACCCTATAACTGCGCTGCAATCTGAGTATTCACTGTGGACTCGCACTCCAGAACGGCAGATATTGCAGGCGTGCAAAGAATTAGGCGTTACTTTTGTGCCGTTTTCCCCGTTGGCGCGCCAATTTTTAACTGGCAAAGCAATGGACACCGACCACTTGGACGATGAAGACATCCGCTGCACCATTGCGCGGCCCCGATTCGAGCCTGAATGCTTCGCCCTAAACAGCACTTTGCTCAAACCTTATGCAGCAATTGCGCAGCGTGAAGAATGTTCTATGGCGCAGTTGGCACTGGCTTGGATATTATCCAAAGACCCAACCATGATTCCAATTCCAGGTACCAAACATCTTGACTATTTGGTGGAAAATAGCGAGGCCAGCGAAATCAAATTGAGTGCTGATACGGTAAATGAACTCGACAACCTTATCAATGAAAATACCGTAAGCGGCAAGCACTATACCGATGAATTGATGCTCAGTGTGGATTCGGAAAGAGATTAGGCACATCTTAAGAATGTCAAATCTAGACGCTATACGAGCCTTATTATCTGAACGCTTCTGGCAAAATAAACATCGGGCTGAATCCCTCGGCCAGTTAAGTACAAGGGAAAGTCGCCAAAATAGCGCATGATCTTAACCTGATCATAAAGTAACAAGCCAATGGTACTTAAAGCTATTTTGCTTACCGCGGTCTCTATGGTCGCTTTCGCAGCCAACTCTTTGCTATGTCGCATGGCTTTAAGCCAGACTAATATCGACGCGGCCAGCTTTTCCAGTATTCGTCTCCTATCTGGGGCGGTCATTCTATGCTCCATTGTTATCGTTCGAGATAAAAGGTTATCAATGCAAGGCAATTGGATATCTGCCTTAGCGCTATTTACCTATGTCGCCGGGTTTTCCTTCGCGTATCTGAATCTGGCGACTGGCACAGGCGGCCCTATTGCTATTTGGGTCAGTGCAAGTTTGCATGATCTCTATAAGCTTATTCCGTGGTGACCGATTAAGCCTTAAGCAAACACTTGGGTTTTTACTCGCTATAGCAGGGCTCGTTGGGCTTTTGTTTCCCGGCCTCACCTCACCCCCTTTAGGGGCGGCCTTAATTATGGTTGTCGCCGGAATTGGGTGGGGTATCTATTCTCTACGTGGTAGCGGCACTGGGGATGCAACAAATAAAACCGCCGGTAACTTTCTTCGAGCCTGCGCCTTTAGCCTACTATTACTATTAAGCCTAATTTTCATCAAAGACCTGCAGCTGGATATTGATGGCGTAATACTTGCCATAGTTTCGGGGAGTATCGCGTCTGGGCTGGGCTACGCTATATGGTACACCGCTCTGCCGCTATTAAAACCCACCACCGCGGCAACCGTACAATTAAGCGTTCCTGTTATCGCTGCTATTGCCGGTATAATATTTTTAGCTGAACCGCTGACCCTGAACTTCATCATTGCTTCCTTGGCGATCCTTTGCGGCATTGCCTTAGTAATCGTTTATTCGCAGAATGCGAAAACATAATTTAAACTGTAGACATGACAACAATCAAACCCTATTCACCTCTACCTCTGCATGAATGCGTTTCGTTTTTGTTGATTAAAGACGATCAGGTGCTCATAGAACAGCGTCGCTTAGACAAAGAAAGTGACCCTGGCTTGTACGCTATTCCCGGGGGCCACTGCGAGGTGGGTGAGGGCCAAATTGACACTTTACAGCGAGAGCTAATGGAAGAGCTGGAAGTACAATCGACTGCGCACCAGTATGTTTGTTCGCTGATTCATCAAACTACGACTGAAGCACAACTTATCCACTATTATTTAGTGCATGAATGGGAAGGAATTATCCAATGCCGCGAAGCGCAAGCAGTGCATTGGATCTCAATTAACCAGCCCAAAGCAATAGACATCACAGCAGATCGCATCGCACTGAGTGAAACAATTCGAATTTATGGCCAAACGTAGATGAAGACAATAGGACTAATAGGTGGGATGAGCTGGGAATCAACTAGCAGCTATTACCAGTTAGAGACTGCAGCATAACGTCACGAGCAAAGATAAGACAAGGCAAGAAGGGGTGAAAAAGCGCAGTTTATACTTAGTAAATGAGCATTTTGAGCCACTTTTTAACGCCGTATTATCGAGCGCAGTAGTTATGCTGCAGTCTCAGTTAATCAATCAGGGCATAAAAGAACATTTGGGAGGTCTAAACAGCGCTAAGCTTTCGTTGGTAAGCGTTAATTTTGCAGAAATAGAACGCTTTCAACACTTAGGCGAATGGGAAGAAGCCGCAAAAATACTCAGCAAAGCTGCGCAGTCATTAGAGCTAAGTGGGGCAGATTTTTTCTTAATCTGCACTAACATCATGCATAAGGTGGCAGAGCAAGTACAAGCAGCCGTCAATATCCCAATGCTACATATTGCCGACGGCACCGCCGAACAGCTGATACAAGACAGCGTAAGCAAAGTAGGTTTATTGGGCACGCGTTTCACCATGGAGCAAGATTTTTACAAAGGCCGACTAATAAAAAAATACGGGATCGATGTGATCACCCCGCATGCGGACGAGCAAGAAATTATTCATCGCGTGATTTATGAGGAACTGTGTTTAGGCAAAATTAGTGCTGCGTCGCGGGATGAATATTTAGAAGTGGTAAATTCTCTGCACCAGCGTAGCACCCAAGCAGTGATATTAGGCTGCACTGAAATTGCTTTGCTTATTCAACAAACGCATACCTCAGTGCCGCTTTACAATACCACCGAAATTCACGCAATTAAAGCAGTCGAATACGCATTGAATGACGCAAACTAAACCGCTTTTTTGTCTATGCCTGCTGGTGTTTGTCGTAGCCCAATTGCAATTGCTGTTTGAGAAACTCACCAAAATTCAGCGTGGCAAGCCGCTTTGGATTCGAAACACTACTACACGCCTCTAGCGGGCTGATATTCGTGGCTACATTTGGATCGTAAAAGAATGGACAGGAGTACCGCTCTTCCCCAGACCGATTAATCACGCGATGCGGTGTTGAGCGCAGTAGTCCGTTGCTCCAACGATGCAACATATCACCCACATTGATCACAAACGTACCTTCTTTATAAGGCACATCTAACCATTCTCCGGAAGTTGCTTGCACTTGCAATCCACCGACCTCATCTTGTGCCAGTATGGTTAGGCAACCAAAATCTGTATGCGGCGCTGAGCCGTACAATTCAGCATCTCCATTCACTTCAACCGATGGGTAGTGCAACGGCCTCAACCAAGTGGTAGGCCGTTGAAATGCTTGCAACATCTCATGTGGATCTACATTAATCGATCTGAATGCAACGCCAATCAGCGCGTGTGCTAATTCGGCCATAGACTCATGGTAAAGCGTCAACGTTTCTCGAAGGCCAAATAGATCTGGCCATTGGTTCGGCCCTGCTAAATATTCCTCATCACCATACGAGCCTGCTTCATCTTCTCGCATCATCATAAATGAAGCCGATTGATTCGGTTTAGTTACCCTCGCTAATTTAGATCCGACATCGGTAGAAGTATTGATCGGGATATAACCTCGGTGTAGGTGATTCAGCTCAACTTCCATTTTGGTTTTTAGTGGCAGAGCATGAAACTGCTTAGAGGTGCTAAACAATTCACCAATAAGATTGTTATCAATTCCATGATTGTAAATGTAGGCGAACCCAACATCGCGATAGACATTACCAAACGCCTTGTCCAATTCCCGCATTCCTTGTTTTTCGTTCAAATGTAAAACTTGCAGATCAAGCAGTGGAATAGTTGTCATCGGGCACATAGAATACTCGCACATTAGAAAAGCTAAATTACTCTAAGCGGATGCAAAACACGAGCCAAATTATTACCGAGGTCGATTTTAATAAAGACGGTAAACATGCAGGTTTTCTACGGCTGCCCCACTCTGTACACCGCTCTGCTTACGGTTGGTTACCCGTTCCAATTATCTCCATAAAAAATGGGGCTGGCCCTACTGCTTTGTTGATGGGAGGAAATCATGGAGATGAATATGAAGGCCAAATTGGTTTGGCGTCGCTTGCAAGAGAAACCAGGCCTGATGATGTTAATGGCCAGTTGATTATTATGCCGCAAGCAAATGCGCCGGCTGCAGAAGCGGGAACACGCACTTCTCCGCTTGATCAAGGTAATCTAAACCGCAGCTTTCCCGGAGATGGCGCTGGCGGCCCAACACAAATGATCGCGCATTATATTGAGTCGCAATTATTACCGCTGTCCGATTATTCATTCGATATCCACTCGGGCGGTACTTCCCTAATTTATAAACCTACTTTATTAGTTTCAGACGAAGGACAAACTACAATCCCGCAAGAGAAACTCGACCTAATCAACGCCTTTGGCTTTCCTAAAGCATTGATCTACAAAGAGAACAAAGCTGCGGGGTATTCGTCTTCAGCTGCCACTCGAAATAATGCCGTAGCCATCACCGCCGAAATGGCAGGCGGTGGCGATGTTAACCCAGAGGCTTTATCACTATTAACGACAGGGCTTCAGTCTGCTTTGGCTCACATCGGTATATTTAACGCTGGGGTTTATCAAGGCAGCGAACACCACACCAAGTTGGTCCTTACCCCCTCGCCTGATTATTTTGTATTTGCGAGGCAATCAGGTTTATTTGAGCCATTGGTAGATATCGACTCAAGTATACAAACAGGCCAGGCCATTGCTAGAATTCACAGTCCAGACAAGCCTTGCGAAGACAGTATTACAATTCATAGCACTGTAGATGCGCTTGTGGTTTGTAAACGCGCATTGGCGCAAGTGCGCTGTGGTGACTGCCTTTATGAGCTGGCTATTCCTTATTCCAATTAACACAACTACTTAAACCGTTTTTGTATGAAGCCTATACCCCGCTTTACCAATGTTGCCAAGTTGATCTCCAACTTGCAATCTGATGAAACGGTGAACTGCTTATGCCCCAGGGTATTGCAACAACACGTTAACTTTTTTAAATCAACATTTCCCGGCATAGTCGCTTTCGCGGTAAAAGCGAACCCTACGCCATTGCTAATTGAAGAAATAACAAAAGCGGGTATTACGCATTTCGACGTGGCTTCAGTCACCGAAATTGCCCTTATCAGAAGCATTCAACCCAACGCAACCTTGCTTTACGACAACCCTGTAAAGTCTCGCCGCGAAATTATGCAAGCCTATCAAGACTACAAGGTACGTAGCTTTGCAATCGATGATGCAATTGAGTTGGACAAGATCAATGACATTATCGGCGAAGATAGTTCAGTAGAAATATCCATTCGCTTTGGCACTGGTGAATCTTCAGCTGTGTACGATTTGGGCACGAAATTTGGTGCCGACGAAGAGTCTGCTATAACGCTATTAAAGCAGATTAATGCGTATGGGTATCAAGCCGCGCTGACTTTCCACCCAGGGTCGCAATGCTTACAAGAAGATGCCTACAACGGCCATATTGCGGCAGCGGCCCATATCGAAAAACAGGCAGGCATCGAAATTGCTACGCTAAACGTCGGCGGTGGATTTCCAACGGCGTATCCAAACAGTGGCGCGCCAAGGCTACGGGGCATATTTAAACAAATAAGTGATACTTTTGAAAAGCACTTTGCCGGTCGGAAAATTGAACTGATATGCGAACCGGGTCGCGCTTTGGCCGACCCAGCCATCTCAACTCTCACCCGCGTCAAGCATCGCCGCGCTGACCCAGTTGTATTTCTTAACAACGGCATATACGGGGATTTTATGGAGCAAATGCTTGCCCATGTAGAAATGCCCACAAGAGTTTACCGAGGCAATCAACGTATTGAAGGTAAAACGGAACCATTTAAAGTGTTTGGCCCAACCTGCGATTCACTAGATGTTTTTAGCTACGATGTACCTCTACCGACTGATATTGCCGAAGGTGACTGGATAGAATTCGCCGAAATGGGCGGGTACGGTTCATCCAGTGCGACAGGATTTAACGGCTATGCTTGCGGCAGCTATGCTATTGTCGATGAAGGATTTGAGACCGAAGCATTTAGAGCCAATTTGCATGCTTAAGCATGGGATAAGGCGGCTGTCTTGAAAATTTTTCACGGGAGCCGATGTGTAGTCGGCCACAGAACATGAGATCATTATAAAAACCAACCCTGAGCTCTGTTGAACCTTTAAGCTACCTCCTTAGCCAACACAGAACTAACCAAAGCATTCATGCTAACACCTTCTAATTGAGCCTTAGTGACCAGTCTACTGTGTGTAGACTTAGGAACGCGTACCATAAATTTTCCACTGACATCCGCAGCGGATTTAGGAACGGGACGGCCCAGTGCAATATTCGCTTCTAACCACGCTTCGACAGCATCATTACCATTTGAGACTGCCTCTTCCGGAGTTGCACCATCGGACATACAGCCGGGCAAATCTGGATAAGTGACTAACCACCCACCGCCATCTTCAACAGACAGCGGACTAACAACAAATGGATATTCGTATTTCATGTATTACCTCGTTAGGTCAATTAGCTCAACAAGCTTTTTAATGTAAATAGGCTTAATCGGACGATGGGCGGGAACGGTCACCATTATGTTGGTATCTGGATGACTTACAACATGATGACTGCCCTTTCCCGTTCTAATGTCTAAACCATATTGATTACAAAGAGTATGAACATCACGAAGCAGCCAATCACGCGGATTATTGCGCATTCTTTGCAATAACTTTCCCGCCCTGCTCATCGCATTATGATACTATATATAGTATCTATCTGCAAATAGACAAGTGCTGCCGAACCCAAATATCTACACTAATTTGCATGCTTAAGTATGGGATAAGGGGGCTGTCTTAAGATGCCGGCTAGCTGCGCAGAGGATAAACCCGCCAGTAAGCCCATCATCACTGGAGGTAGAACTAATATATACACCCACGGCGCATGCCAGGGTAATTCCAGCACACGTGTACTTAATAGATAGGAAACTATCAACAAGCAAGCCCCGGTTAGCAACCCTGACAATAGACCCACTATCATCTGTTCACTCAAAAAGCGCACGCTTACCGTTTTTCGACTCGCACCTAGTGCGCGTAGCAATGCAGCTTGTTGCTGTTTGTCATCAAAGGCCATCAATAAGGCTGCCCAAAATACCGCCATGCCAGCCACAATAGCCATGGCAAACGTGAGTTCCATAGCTGAGCTCACTTGGCTAAGAATACGCTGAATCCGTTTGATAATAAAATCTACATCGATAATGCTCGCACCCACAAATTGTCGATTTAGCTGCTTGTCTAAATGGGTTTTATCTTTTGGTAGAAAAAAGCTGGTTAAACTGCTTTGGCTAAATTTATCTAATGTTCCTAAGGGAAAGATCATATAAAAATTAGGCCTGAAGTTCTCCCAATTGACAAAGCGTAAGCTGGTTACTGTGGCTTTTAAATTTTGCCCTTGAATTAGAAAATCTAACACGTCTCCTATTTTAAGATCTAATTGCTCAGCTAGATGGCTTTCTACAGAAACAGGGGTATGTGAGCCAGCCAAACTTGAGGCACTTTGAAACTCTCCTGCAATCACTTTATTTTCTACAGGTAAGGTATCAACTTGTGTAAGCGATAAATCACGATTTAAAGCCTCTTGATCGTTATTGCCTTCTTTGCTAACCGCTTTTTGGACTACTTTCCCATTTATTTTATTTAAGCGACCACGTACCGTGGGATAAATTCTTGCTTCAATGTCATTTGATGACAACGCCTTTGCGAATGCCTGTCTATCTCCTGCAGACAAATCAAATACGAAACGATTAGGTGCGTCACTGGGTATCTGCTGATTCCACTGCTCAAATACGTCGTTACGAAAGAAAATAATCAATACAATTGCGAACAGACTAACGCCAAACCCAACGATTTGGGTTGCAGTCAGACCCGGGCGTGAGGCCATATTTGCTAGCGCACCACGCAATGAAGCTGATGAAAAAGGCGCCTTAGTTGCTAACTTAAGCAAGCCTATAATGGCTAGTGAGAGAACGCTGATTACCGCAACCAAGCCAAGAATAGTCACACTGGCTAAGCGCAGATCATCTGTTTGCCACCATGCTATTAGCACCAAGGATATTAGTGCAAATATTGTGCCTAGCCACGGAACGGCTCTATTTGCAGACAGCTCTTTGCGAAATACGCGCGCAGGCGGCGTTTTAGCGAGGCGAAGTAATGGCGGCAAACCAAAACCCAACACCATACATAATGCCGTTATCGGACCACTAAACCAAGCACTGAGGGACGCGGCGGGCAAGTTTCGGGTGAATAGTTCGGCGATTAGTTGCGTCAAAACACCATGCACTATATAGCCAATAATTAAGCCCAACAGTATCGCCGGCAATGCAATTAGCAACAGCTGTAAAGCGTATAAGAAATTGACTTGCGAGATGATTTCAAACCAAAGCAGCGTAATAAAGCCACCTGATCAATATGCCGGCGCGCGTGGCGTGACGCAGCTAGCGACACCGCGATACCACACAGGATAACCGACAACAAAGCCCCTAAATTAATAAACGCATTGGCACGTTTAAGGTTATCGTCAATTTGATCTGCCGAGCCTTGTGGCTCTACTAAGCACTGGCTTGAATTCAGTTGGTCTTCCACCGCATCAACAAATGCTTCAACCTCTTTAGTGCCACCACTGAGCATTAATTTGTACCAAAGGCGGCTACCGGGTTGCACCAATTTAGTTTGCTGCAAGTCTTGCCAATTGATAAGCACACGAGGGTTAAGTGCATACAAACTACCCGTACGATCAGGTTCTAGCTCGAGTATTTTGGTTAAAGTAAATTCGGCTTCACCAACTTCTATTTGATCACCTAACTCTACATTTAGACGGTCTAAAAATCGCCTCTCAACCCACGCCTCACCACTGACTGGCCGATTCTTTTCAGAGGTAGGCTCGCTATCTCGCTTTAATTGGGTACTGACCTTGCCCTTCAATGGGTAAGCGTTATCAACCGCGCGCACACTGGATAATAAAAAATCGTCTTTATGGCTCGCCATGGTGAAGCTGGATACCGACAAGGAATAATCTAAGTTATTATCGCGCGCTGCAATAAATATGCTCTCGTCAATTGAGGTCGTTGAGCGCAATACGATATCACCCCCTATCATGTCTACCGCTTGCCCTTACATGGCATTTTGGATGCGGGAGGTAGTTAGGCTTAAGGCTGCCACCGAGATTACCCCTACCAGCAAAGCAAATAAGGTCAGTCTGTATTCTCCACAACCGAGTTCACGCCGAAGCATTGTATGGGCTCGTCGGTTAATACAATTTCAAACAGGGTTTTCGCCGAAGTCGCTTTTAGTTTGCTCAGCAACGCGTTTTTTGTGCAATAAACCGTCTATTAGCAGCCATTTTGCCACCAATAGACGGATCTATCCCTAGGCCGGCACCAATTCAACTCGTTCAACTCCCAATGCCATTAATCGCTTAAGGTTAAAACATAAGCCCCTGATTCCAACTTGGAACTGGACTTTAGCCAACCCTTTATAACGAACTCGCTTATTGCGATGAGCAAACACTCGCTCATATGGTGAACGAATTTTGCTAATCCAACGGTCTTTGTCTCTATTCTTGCCATGCATATTGTTCTTCTTGATTGTTGCATCATGGCAACCGTTGCGCCTGAGCGTGGTTTTGGCCGGGCTCACGCAATAACCCTTGTCCGCATAAACAGCACCCGACTTAGGGCAAACATGCTTCAAGCCGCTTGCATCCGTTACCTCAGCCGAGGTGGCCGCTATTTTATTGATCAAGCCACTTTGCATATCCACTGATGCATGCTCTTTGTAACCATACCAATATTTGCTATTTCCCTTGCACCCAAACCGTGCTTGCTTGTCCGCCGCAACTTTATCAACTGTCTTATTGTTGAACTCCTCTAATCCCATCTTTATCGCCTTATCTCTATCATCCCAAGTGGTTAGCTTACTGACCAACTGGCTGGCATCGACAAATGTGAATACTTCTCGTACTAAGCCCATTGAAACTAACCCGCTCCGAACACGGTCAAATAAATTCATCATACCCCTGGTTCCAATGCGTGAGCGAAAATCACCAAAGTAACTATGATCAGGAGTGCTCTGTTCCAGTCCTGAATCACAAAACCACTTAGCGGCCAGATTCTCTGATAAGTATCGCTCCATTTCTCTATCACTTAAATCTTCCATGAACTGAAGCACCAAGGCACGTAAGCCGAACTCAACACCTCGGCCTTTAGGGCCACGGGTGGCATATATTTTAGAGAAGGGTTTACTCAATGCACCAAAACATAATAGCTCATCGAGTTTACGGTAGGGATGTTCAGAGCTAACCAGAGAATCTAAGGTTAGGAACAGTTGGCTTTGATGACGTTTGCTCAAAATTGCAGGCTGACTAGAATTAGCCCATATTATCTCACGTATTCTATTAATTATCCGACAAGCCCTGTATAGGCATGGCCTACTAGACGACTAAGCTTCATGCTGATTCTTGTATCTTGCCATTTAGTAGTTGCAACCTCCGCATGCAACGCCCGGCTAATTGCTGCTCGTGGGTAACTAAAATTAAAGTGGTCTGTTGCTGAGCTATCCCAACAAATAAACGTTTAATATTAGACAGATAAGAGATATATTTCATGCAAAACACTATGTACATCGGAAAGTTGTCATCTGAGTCTCAAGTTCAGGTGACCCCGATGCACACAGTTTCGTTATTGTACAAACGCTTATCTCAATCTGTAAGCACTTTACACGCGAGTCGTTTAGCAGCATTACAAACAGCAGTTCATTCAATTTTACACGGCGCACAATACCAGTCGGTGGGCGTACGCTAACGCTTTATGAGGAAGTTCATCCACTTGAAAAACTAGTGAAGTGGGCAAAGAATCAATCATTGAGTTCATTCTTGGTGTTGGTTAAGAAATCAGCAAAATCGCGTCAATCTTTGACTCTTGCAGGGCAAAAGCGTCGTTCAACCTAGAAAAATCAGTTGAACCTCCACTAAGGGATGTATTATCGTTGCAATCAATTGAATTAAAAGGAGAAACACCATGGTCGCCAAAGATAAATCCTTTCACCCAGAGGGTGCGCTAAAACCGGAGGTTTCAAACGCTGTTTCCACCTTATTATCGACTGAAACGTTCGATGGAAAAATTCACGTTGAATGGGACCCGTCAGCGGCAGTAACGCCCATAGGACCGTTGCCTTTTTTCATTCAATATTTAAAACTTGGTGGTCTGTTTAAGCCATGGGTGAGCAGTTGCCCATTGGAATATCGAAACAATAACGCACCTGAGAAGATCAATGTGTTGGGCTCATTTTTGTTGTCTGTTCTCTCGGGTCACAATCGCTACGCACACATGGCCAGCTTAATGGGCGATCGTATCAACACCAAAATGCTTGGAATGACCAAAGCGGTTAGCGACGATTCGGCGCGCCGTGCGCTGAAGAAGATGGATGAGGAACAAGGTATAGCCTGGCTACAAACTCATTTGCAGCGTTGCTACGAGCCCTTGCTCACACAGCCATGGATATTGGATTGTGACGTAACGGTTAAACCGCTATACGGTCATCAAGAAGGTGCCAAGGTTGGCTATAATCCACACAAACCTGGCCGGCCCTCGCACACGTATCACACCTATATGATTGTCAATCTTCGTCTTGTATTGGATGTTGAGGTCAAGTCTGGCACTGAGGTAGCTGCTAGTCATTCTTCGCCGGGTCTATGGGAGCTGTTGGATCGATTGCCACGTTCATCTTGGCCGCACTTTATTCGAGGCGATTGTGACTGGGGTACCCAGGATGTGATGAGCGCTGCAGAACAAAGAGGCGTCAATTACTTGTTTAAGCTAAGGAAGTCTAAGTACGTTAAGCAACTGATACAGCAGCAGCATAGCGTGTCGGGCTGGGATTATGTTATCGATGGCTGGGAAGCCAAAGAAAGTTGTTTGAAGTTGGCTGCGTGGAACGATCATCGGCGCGTGGTAATCGTTCGTCGTCGTTTAGCAAAGGAAGTGCTGCTGGTATTGGAAGAGAAAAGTCAAGGCCAGCAGAGCTTTGGTTTTTTGCAAGAAGCGGATGATATTCGCGCGTTTGAATACGCTGTTCTGGTCACCTCATTAGACGATGAGGTGATTAGCATCGTCCAACATTATCGAGATCGAGCCGACTGCGAAAACAATTTTGATGAAATCAAGAACCATTGGGGTTGGGGCGGGTTTACTACCGCCGATATCAAGCCCTGTCGCTTTATAGCGCGGATCATTGCCTTGATTTATAACGGGTGGAATATATTCACTAGGCTGGCTAACCCAGACAAACATATGGAAGCGATTACCCGTCGACCGCTATTACTGAGTTCGGTGGGGCGCGTTACTGAATCGGGGCGGAAAAAGACTATGACGATTACTAGCACGCACGCCAAGGCCGACTTAATTCGCGACACGTTTGACCAAATACAACACGTCTTTAATTCATTGAAGGCGATTGCGCCGCAGTTGAGCGTGGCGCAAGTTTGGTGCCGCATTCTAAGCGAGGCGATGAAGAAATATCTTGGTGGAACGATTCTTCAACCGCCAGATGACCGCTGTTTACTTGGCTAAAGTGTCTCGGAGGCAGTAGCGACGATGGAAGGGTTGTTTATGTTGGCCTCATTGGAGAGGCTTTAACTGCGTTTTTTAGGTTCAAGCAGATAGTCAATCTATATGGCTTACGAATGCAAATCGAAGAAGGTTTTAGCGACTGTAAATCAACGCACTATGGTTTAGGCTTATCGCAACATCGACACACCAATCTTAAACGTCGGTCGATTTTATGTTTGTTAGTATCCTTGGCTAGTTTCATGCTTTGGTGTATCGGACATGCTGCCCAGAATAGTAGTATTGCCAAGCAAGTTCGAATTCGTCTGAAACAACTAGAGGCAACCATCGATCAAATACAGAGCTATTGTGAACATGCTATTCAATTTGGGATAGCTCAGGGTCTGCTGTTCTTGATTGAGATCAAACATTAAATCAGCGATGATCTCGCTGGTGTTGTGATCAAGGTTGCCTGTGGGCTCGTCCGCAAATAAGATTTTGGGTTGAGTAACGAAGGCACGTGCCAGCGCGACTCGTTGTTGTTCGCCCCCTGATAACTGATGCGGATAATGCAATAAGCGTTCTTCTAAGCCAACACGCGCGAGCATTTGCATCGCCAAAAGCCTTACTTCTTTGCTTCCTAATCCCTCTCCAGCGTCGTTGTTTTGCAGCTCCAAGGGTAACATTACATTTTCAAGCGCATTATAGGTCGACATCAATTGAAACGACTGAAACACAAAACCCATCGACTCGGCGCGTATTTGCGCCCGCTGATCTTCGTTCAATGCGCACAAATCTACGCCTTCTACAATGACCTGCCCCTGATCAGCCACATCTAAACCTGCGAGCAACCCAAGTAAAGTTGATTTCCCCGAACCCGATTCACCCACAATGGCTACCGTTTGAGTATGGTCAATTGAAAATTCGACCCCATCTAATGTATGTAGCGTATCTTGCGCAGTGCTTAAGCTGCGCGATAAATTTGTAACCGATATTAACGATGAATCCATGAAACAACTTTTTCTGAATTTTGGTTTAGCCTGCTTATTAGTGCTCAGCATTACGCCAAGGTTCACCTTCGCCGAAAGCCCCCGCTTATTAGTGGTGGGTGACAGTATAAGTTCGGCCTACGGAATGGATATAGATGATGGCTGGGTTGCACTTTTGCAAGAGCGTATTGATGAACAGGAGCTATCTATAGATGTGGTAAACGCCTCGATCACAGGTGATCTAAGTGGGTCTGGGAAAAATAGAATTGCTAGGTTGCTGAAACAGCATCAACCTAAGTGGACGATCATCGAACTAGGCGGAAATGACGGTTTGCGCGGCTTACCTATCAAGCACATCAAGAACAATTTGTCTTCTATGATTGAGCTATCACAGGAAAATAACAGCAAAGTAATTATTGTGGGCATGCAGATATTTCCGAATTACGGCCCCAAATACACCGAAGCTTTTAAACAAATCTATTACGAGGTGGCACAGGCTAAAAATGTCAGCTTTATACCATTTATTCTGGAAGGAGTAGGTGGGGTAGCAAGCCTAATCCAAGCTGATGGCGTCCACCCTAGCGAAAAAGCGCAGCCTATTTTGCTTAATAATGTTTGGCAAACGCTGGCCCCGATACTAAAAGACCCCTAACCTAACCGAACTATTTCACGTGCTAAATAAACATTTGAAACTGTATCAACCATAGAAACTAGTAACAATTACACACAATTAATTGTTAACGTTAGGAAACTCAAATTTAGCATGAATTGCTTTCTTTATTATGGTGCGAAATTTACAGGCAAATCATCACCACGCTTACTGTAGGATTTCCTATAAGAATGGTAAGCATTTGGCAATTCAGATCTAAACTTCACCACCTAATCTGCTTGGGTTTAATTGCTTCACATCATTCCCTACTCACATATTTCAGGCTTTTTATCTGTCAGCGTAACCTTATGGACTGATCCTTCCCCTTTAAACTTGTAGCGGTTCGGTTTCTTCGCCTGCTGAAAAAAGGTGTAGCACTTTTCGCCACGCTTACTGGTCATACAAATTTTATCTTCACCCTCTTGTTTCCAACTACGCTCGCGGTCTTTTCCTCTCCTAGTCAATATTCCAGTGCCATCTGAACAATATTGCCCTACCCACCGTTCACCATTGCTGTTCCCTTTCAAAACCGTACCACTAAAAAGTGCTGCTAAATCTGCACCTGTTACTGGGTTCCATTTCGCAGCTAAAGCTGCTTCAGGAACACAAAAAAGCACTATTGTTAACATGAGAATTTTTCTAATCATCATTTTTCTCCATCCATTAAAATTTATAGTAAATTGGCCCTATTCGCAATCTACCGTTATCTGAGTTTTATTGCAAAGCTTGAATTATTTGCATAATCCTAGATAAATCAGTTAAACGCGGAAAAGACATGTAAGCAATTGAAGTGCATAGTGAAATCAAAAAAGTCGCGGTCACCTTATTGGTGATAAGGTTTTTTTTGATTTTGCTAGGTGCATCAAGAGCTTGCATGGACTTTCGTGTTTTAACTGATTTATCTAGGATAATGCAAAAACCGTTACCTAATAAGCAAACTATCGCAATATCAGTTGCAAACTTAACAGACAACACAGGGAGCCATCAGCTTGATTACCATCCTGGCATCTTTCGCTAAAAACAAGATCATCAATTGCCAAATTTCCACCGCCTGCTGCCACTTCAAGGGTAATCGCATCAGTGTTCGCATATTCTTGGATATACCAACTGCCATTACTATTACGTAGTGTTTTACCCTAAGGCAGTTAAATTAACCTCATCTAGGGGAGATTATCTAAGCAATTGTTTACAATAGGCTTAGACTAATAAATCTGCTAAAGAGGACAGGCTTACATGAGCGACGAGTATAAATTTGACACCCTAAGTCTGCACGCTGGCCATAGCCCTGATCAGCGATTTGGCTCGCGTGCGGTGCCCATACACCAGACTACATCTTATGTGTTTCAAAGCACTGAACACGCATCGGCTTTGTTTAATATGGAAGTCGGGGGGCATGTGTATGCGCGCTTAAGCAACCCTACGGTTGCGGTGTTAGAGCAACGTTTGGCGGCGTTAGACGGCGGTGTAGCCGCCGTGGCGGCGGCTTCTGGAATGTCCGCGGCATTCTTAACTGCGTTGGCATTGGTCAGCCAAGGCGATCACATTGTAGCTTCCTCGCAAATGTATGGCTCAAACGTCAATGTGTTTCAACATACCCTGAGTCGTTACGGCGTAACCACCAGCTTTGTGGCCCCTAATGATCTCAATGCGATCAAACAAGCCATTCTACCCAACACAAAAATGGTGTTTGGAGAAGTCATTGGCAACCCGGGTATGGATGTAATGAATGTGCCTGAGGTGGCTAAGATTACTGCCGCGGCGGGCGTGCCATTGGTTATAGATGCCACGTTCAACACACCGTGGTTATTTAAGCCAATTGAGCATGGTGCTAATATTGTGATTCACTCACTCACTAAGTGGATTGGTGGGCATGGGATTGCCGTTGGCGGAGCCATTATCGATGGTGGTAATTTCGATTGGGGACAGAACGACCGTTTCCCTAATATCACCCAGCCGCATTACGCTTTACAAAATGTGAACCTCTGGGAAGAATTTGGCCCAGCCGCCTTTAGCGCACGTGTACGCTCAGAAGGTATGAGCAATGTTGGCCCCTGTCTAAGCCCTACCAATGCGTTTCATATTATTCAAGGTATCGAGACCTTAGGCCTGCGGATGGAACGCCATATGAGTAATACTAAAAAGTTACTCGAATTTTTGGTTGATCACCCCCAAGTAGCGTGGCTAAAACACCCTAGCTTGCCTGACCACCCCGACCACACCATCGCGATGGAGCTAATGCCTAAGGGTTGCGGCTCAATATTAGCGATGGGTGTGAAAGGCGGGCGTGAAGCAGGGCGCGCTTTTATCGAAGCGGTTGAATTGGCGTCGCATCTAGCCAATGTTGGCGATGCTAAAACCCTGGTTATTCATCCCGCTTCCACCACCCACTCACGCATGACAGCTGAGGCAATAAAAGCGGCTGGCTTAACTGATGATATGGTGCGCGTTTCAGTCGGTTTAGAAGACATTGACGACATTATAGCCGATTTTAGCAATGGCTTGGGTGCAGCAAGCAAAGCGGTGCAGGCCGATTAATGCATATTGAAGTTAATGGTTTAAACACATTCGCCTCTACTGGAGGCAAAGTGGCATTCGACCCAAGCGGTGCCGTTTTACTGTTTATCCATGGCAGTGGCCAAAGCCACCTAAGTTGGATGCTTCAAGGTCGATTTTTTGCTAATCGTGGCTGGCAAGTATTGTCCCCCGATCTGCCCGGTCACGGCTTATCCAACGGTGCGCCTATGCGAAGCATCGAACAAATGGCAGATTGGTGCGCCGACTTCCTCACCGCGGCAAGCGTTGACAAGGCCACGGTAATTGGTCATTCGCAGGGCGGATTAGTCAGCTTGGAATTGGTTAAGCGACATCGAGAAAGAGTTACAAGATTAGCACTGTTAGCTTGCGCCCTGTCTATTCCGGTAAACGATGCATTACTAGAAATGGCGCAAAATCAAGAACCCAAGGCCATTGCGTCAATGGTTGCATGGGGTCACGACAAAGCGGCGCGCTTACACGACCACACTATGCCTGGGCAAAGCCATAGCAATTTCGCCAAGCGCATAATGAGTAATAACCCCGAAGGCGCCCTGTTCGCTGATTTAACCGCGTGCGTGAATTATGATAGCGGTGAAGTAGCAGCAAAAAACGTCACCTGCACTACCCTGTGTTTACTTGCTGGCAAAGACCGTATGACCCCAATTAAGTTTGGCAAGAAAATGGCCGAAACTATTGGCCATGCCCAGCTAGAAATTATCCCCAACGCTGGGCATATGCTCACTGGCGAATGGCCGTTTGAAACCAATATCGCTTTGCGCAATTTCTTTACCCAATAGATCAGTATGTCATCTGTTCAAACATTCAATAAAATTGCCATTATCGGCGCGGGCACAATGGGTAGTGGCATTGCTGGGCAAATAGCCAATGCAGGGCATGGCGTTCTGCTGCTAGATCTGCCCCGCGATGATTCCCCCAATGGGGTATGTAAAGACGCGATTACGCGATTACTAAAATCTGACCCACCCGCACTAATGCACAAAGATCGTGCGCAGTTGATTGAGATTGGCAATATCCGAGACGATTTTGCCAAACTGGCCGAATGTGATTGGATAGTTGAGGCCGTGGTGGAGCGCCTAGATATCAAGAAGGGTTTATACAAACGCCTATACCAAACAATTAAAAGCGACTGCGTAATCACTTCCAACACCTCAACCATTCCGATTAAACTATTGGTCGAAGATATGCCCAAGGACTTTAGGACCCGATTTGCCATCACCCACTATTTTAATCCAGTGCGCTATATGCGTTTGTTAGAGCTGGTGCAAGGTGAAGACACACATAGCGATATTATTGATCGGCTCGCGCACTATAATGACCTTGAACCAGGCAAAGGCGTAGTTGTGTGTAATGACACCCCAGGGTTTCTAGGTAACCGAGTTGGTGTTTATGCCTTACAAGTCGGTATCGATGAAGCCTTTAAGCAAGGTCTGACTATAGAAGAGACCGATGCACTAATGGGCCGTCCAATGGGCATTCCAAAAACCGGCGTATTCGGTCTATATGATTTAATCGGTGTTGATCTAATGGCAGATGTGGTCGATACCTTAGGCACCATCTTGCCAGGAAACGATGCCTTTCATGTTGTTGGGCGACGAGGCAAAGCAAATGAGCTTATCGCCAGCATGATCAAAGCTGGCTATACCGGCGAGAAGGGCCTAGGTGGGTTCTACCGCTTAGTAAACGGGCAAAATATTGCTGTCAACCTAGAGGACGGCACGCCCAGGGCTCGTGATAAAACGCTACCGAACAAGGCATTGCTAGCGGCCAGTAACCAAGCTAAAGGTAAAGAAACTATACTTGATCTAATCAGCGATACTGACGGGGACGAATTAGGCGCAAGGCAAACGCAGTTTTGCCGCAATGTGCTGGCGCGCGTATTGGCCTACGCAGCGAGTTTAATTCCGGCGATCACAACCTCATCGCAGGATATTGATGATGCAATGAAATTGGGTTTTAACTGGGTACGCGGACCATTTGAAATGATCGATGCAATTGGTGTTGATACGCTTGTTCAAATGATCGGTGAAACCGAAGAAAAAATCCCCGAAATTTTCAACGCCATCGATGGCCCGTTTTATTCTCCAAGCGATGCAAGTTTGTTAGTGCGACGTTTTGAACCGGATTCGCCCAAGCAAGGCGCGTTAGGCCCTGTTTCTTTACCAAATAATGTGGTGCGCTTTCATATGTCCCGTCGTTGCCTTAGCCCTATTACTAGCAACAATGCCGCCAGTTTATACGCACTAGATGGTGACTTACGCTTGATTGAATTTCATTCAAAAGCGAATGCTTTAAGCAGTGAGTCGATGGATATTGTCGCCGCGGCGGCTCAAGACCACGGCAAAGGGATTATTGTCCACAATGACGCGCAGCATTTTTCAGCTGGTGTAGACCTAAATGGCGTGCTTGCGTTAATCAGAAATCAAGATTGGATTGGTATAGACAGTTTCTTGAAGCACTTTCAAACCGCAGTTAAGGCGCTTAAGTACACACCTGTTCCCGTAGTAGGTGCCCCTTCTGGTTTGGCTATTGGCGGCGGGTACGAGGTTCTCGCACATGCCGACCAAGTCATCGCCCATGCAAATTCCGTACTCGGCTTAGTCGAAGCAGCGGTTGGCGTAGTACCGGGTGGTGGTGGCGTTAAAGAAACCTTTTATCGTTGGCATCAAGAAGCTGGTGATTGGTCAAAAGCTGCATGGAAAACTTGGATGCAAATGGGCTACGCCCGCACTGGAACCAGTCCGGAGCAGAGCGCGAAGTTGCAATATTTCCTTCCTAAGCGCGATGAGGTTGTTATGAACCGAGATCGCTTGGTAACAACTGCAATCGATACCATTCGCAAACTAAACGCCGCTGGTTACGCAACACCAACAGAGCCGCAATTCATATTGCCAAATAGAACTATTCTCGGTGATATGGACGCTTTTATGGATAAGGGTATCGCCGATGGCCATTTCTTTACACATGACAAAACAGTCGCGATGCATATCGCCGAGATTATTGTAAATTACGACTCCGAAGGGGAAAGAGCCGCCAGCGAAGATGAGCTATATGCTCGCGAACGCAGCGCATTCATCAAGCTTGCAAAAACCGATGAAACCCTAGAACGCATCTCCAGCTTATTGGAACAAGGAGAGGCCATTAGAAACTAAGAAAATCAGTTTTGGGGTCAACGCCTTAACGAATAATAAAGCCATGAATCAAGTTAACAATAAATTTGACGTTTTTCCTAAGACAGATGCCAATCATGTTGCGCTGTCTCCACTGTCGTTTCTTCCTCGCACTGCTGCGGTTTTTCCAGATCGAGATGCAGTTGTCTATGGCGACCGGCGCTTCACATGGTCACAGATTTATGACCGTTGCCGCGCTTTAGCCTCAGCGTTGCAACAACACGGCATTAAAAAGGGTGATACCGTTGCAGTGATGGCTGCAAATACGCCCGAAATGCTAGAAGCGCATTATGGCGTCGCCATGTCTGGTGCTGTTCTCAACACCATCAATATTCGCTTAGATGCTGAAACTGTTGCTTATATTTTGAATCATGGCGAAGCCAAAGCATTGATTACTGACACCGGCTTTGCTGCAACCGTGAAATTGGCGCTTGAGCAAGCAAACCGTGATGACATATTGATCATCGATATAGTGGACGAACAAGCAGACGTAGATAAAACACGACTTGGTAAACTAACTTACGAAGAGCTTATCGCCACAGGTGATTCATCTTTTGCATGGAGCTTACCCAATGATGAGTGGGATGCCTTTTCTTTAAACTATACCTCCGGCACTAGCGGCCGCCCTAAAGGCGTGGTGTACCACCACCGTGGCTCCTACCTAATGACCTTAGGCACTATTGCTGATTGGCGCCTGCCTGCACACCCTAAATATTTGTATACCGTGCCTCTTTTCCATTGTAATGGCTGGGGCCATACATGGACGATGACAGCTTTAGCAGGCACAATTTATTGTTGCCGAAACGTTACTGCTGCTACCATATATAAGGCTATTTCCGATCACAGCGTTAACTACTTCGGCGGTGCGCCCATCGTGCTTTCGATGATCTTAAATGCCGAAGAACAGGATCGCAAACCAATCAACCAAACTGTAAACGTAATGACCGCCGGCGCACCGCCACCCGCCGCCATATTACAAGGAATTGAAGAATTAGGCTTTGTAGTAACGCAAGTCTATGGCCTAACTGAAACCTATGGGCATACGGTGATGTGCACATGGAACCCCGATTGGGACGACTTGCCCTTCGCTGATCGAGCCACTATCAAAGCCCGCCAAGGCGTGGCGATGACTATTACCGACAGCTTGCGCGTGGTTGATTTAAGCAGCCGCGAAGATGTTGCTGCAGACGGTGAAACAATCGGCGAGCTGGTTATTCGCGGCAATACCGTGATGAAGGGTTACTTAAAGAATGAAGATGCAACCAGGGAATCATTTGAAGGTGGCTGGTTTCGTTCTGGTGATTTGGGCGTGGTGCATCCTGGCGGTTACGTCGAAATTAAAGACCGCTTAAAGGACATTATTATCTCAGGTGGAGAAAACATTTCTTCTGTAGAAGCAGAAGGCGTACTACACCACCATCCAGCTGTCGCACTTGCCGCTGTAGTAGCAAAGCCAGATGAGAAATGGGGTGAAGTGCCATGTGCTTTTGTTGAACTTAAAAGTGGAGTACAAGCGACCGAGGAGGAACTAATTACATTCTGTAAGCAGCATCTAGCTGGTTTTAAGTGCCCAAAGCGGGTGATCTTCTGTGAAATCCCTAAAACCGCGACTGGCAAAATACAGAAATTTGAGCTGCGCCAAATGATCTTAAACGGTACAGTTAGCTAGGATGAAAATAGCCATTAATTGTAATGATAAACAGCGTTTAAGGCATTCTCTTGGTCACCAATAAAAGCTAAAAAATAGAAGCAGAGTCGTTCAATAACCTGCCGCTTGACCGTCTTTGCGTGAATCGGAACCACCAATCAACACACCTTTAGCTTTATCAATCACAATTCCTTGTCCGCCACCAAGTGGTGAGTTAGCCCTAACTACATTATGCCCATAAGTGATGAGCGTTTGTTCGCACTCAGCGGGGAACCCATACTCGACTGATAACTCACCATCGTACAAAAAGAAACGAGCGGCATCTAGTGCTTGCTGGATGTCCATGCCGTAGTCTATCCAGTTCGATAACACGTAAGCTTGCCCCATTGCTTGGTATTGTCCGCCCATTACCCCAAAACATAACGCTGGTTCACCCTGCTTATAAACCATTGCCGGAATAATTGTATGCATCGGGCGCTTGTTTGGCTCTAGACAATTGAAATGCCCTTGTTCCAAGGTAAAACCAGCCCCTCGGTTTTGCAAGTTAATGCCCGTGTTACCTGCCGCCAAACCGCTGCCCCATGAATGAAATACGCTGTTGATAAACGAACAGGCATTGCCGCCTTTATCAACCACTGAGATATAAACGGTATCTTTATGCTCGGGCAGTGCAGATTTAACTGGCTGCTTAAGCGCTTGTCCTTGTTGAATGCGAGCAAATTGCTCAGCGGCAAACTCCTTCGATAGCAACCAATCGACTGGCAACTTCGCGAATGCACTATCGGCGATGTATTTGTCACGCTGCTCCATAGCCAGTGTAAATGCTTCGCTAAGTAAATGCACATGCTTGGGGCCCAAATGGGGCAACTTTGAAACATCTGTGTGCGACATAATATTTAGCGCCATCAAAGTGGTAATCCCTTGCCCATTTGGCGGAATTTCAAATACCTCATAACCGCGATAATTAGCGCTTATCGGTTCTACCCACTCTGAAGTGTGATTGGCAAAATCTTCTAAGCTAAGCAATCCATCGTGTTGATCACTAAAGCGCACTATTTCTTGGGCAATCGCGCCTTGATAAAACGCGTCGCGTCCTTGTTCAGCTACCAGTCTTAAGCTATTTGCTAACTTGGGTTGGGTGTGAACATCGCCTGCTCGCGGCGCTCTACCATCAATCAAATATGCTTCCGTTGCTTCAGGGGTTTCTAGTAGTAACTCTTCAGTATCTTGCCATTTATTAGCAATCACTGGGCTAACTACATAGCCATTTTCCGCATAATCAATGGCTTGCACGAATAACTTCGCGAAGGGTAACCGCCCTAGTGATTGATTAGCGACACTCCAAGCATCAATCGCACCGGGCACGGTTATTGGGAGAATTCCTTTAGTCGGCATGGTTTCGTGGCCCCTTGAGCGTAGTTCCGCCGCGGTAGCTCGTGCTGGCGATCGTCCGCACCCATTTAGTGCATGCAGTTTTCCGCTGGCGGCTTGGTGATATAGAATAAAACAATCCCCACCAATGCCTGTTGAATAGCTTTCAACCACCGAAAGCACCGCGCTTGCCGCTATCGCAGCGTCCATCGCATTGCCCCCTTGGCGTAAGATAAACAAAGCAGCTTGGGTAGCAAGAGGTTGACTGGTTGCTGCCATCGCCTCCTTTGTCATCACGGGCGAACGTCCGGGAAGTTGATGGTTTCTCATTTTTTTGCTTGTTTAGCTAAAATAATCTAGTTCTAAATCATAAAAACAAGCGGCTCCGGCTAGTAGCAGTTAGCCACTCGCGCGCGTTGTTGCACGATAGATAATACGGTGTCTATCGTTGGAGTTGGCACAGCGACAATTTGCCCAAGCTCTTGTACTGCGGTTACTAATGCATCAATCTCCATCGGCCGACCCAATTGCAAATCTTGCAACATCGAGGTGGTATGCGCACCCACAGCAGCAGCGCCATCTATACGCTTTTCAACGTCAACGGCAAAGCGTACCCCTAGCTTTTCGCCAATTTCTTGGGCTTCAAGCATCATATTTTTTGCGATACTACGTGTGCCTAGGTCTGTCGCAACCACATCTAATGTAGCGTGGGTTAAGGCACTAAGTGGGTTAAAGCATAAATTACCCCATAGCTTTAGCCATATTTCATCACGTATATTGCGGATCGGCACTTTAAAGCCCGCATTGATCATCACTTTAGCCAGTGCTTGCACGCGCTTGGTTTTTTCGCCTGATGCCTCGCCAATGGTAAAACGGTTGCCATAGGTATGCTGCACCACACCCGGCTCGGAAATCTCACAAGCTGGATAAACCACGCAACCAATAACCCTTTGAGGGCCTAGGTCGTTCCATTGTTTGCCATCTGGATCGACACTTTCAATTTGTCGATTTTTCCACGGCCCTTCTAAACCATAAAAATACCACCACGGCACACCATTTACTGCGGTTACTACCGCTGTATCTTTCCCCAACAATGGTTGCATAGCGTCAACCACATTGACAGCGGAATGCGCTTTGAGCGAGACAATAACGTAGTCTTGTTCGCCCAACTGGGCAGGATTATCAGTTGCCTTCGGATGCGTTACGATGCGCTCACCGCCCATATCCAAGGCCAATCCATTTTTCTTTATTGCTTCCAGATGCGGGCCGCGCGCGATTAGAGAAACATCTTCACCTGCCTTAGATAGCAAAGCCCCTAGATAACCCCCGATGGTGCCTGCGCCATAAATTGTGATCTTCATTTAGGCTAGGCCTAGCTTTTCAGCCATGCCAATACGCTGCAGTTTTCCAGTGGCACCCTTGGGTATTTCATCCAAAATCAGTATTTTGTGTGGCACCTTAAAATCTGCTAAGTGTTCAGCTGTAAAAGTTCTGATTTCACTTTCATCTGCTTTTGGGCCTTCGCCCAATACCACTGCTGCGGCCACTTCCTCACCCAACTTTGGATGCGGTACAGCAAAGGTGACACACTGCTGCACAGCGGGGTGACCCATTAGTACCTCGTCAACTTCGCGCGGAGAAATCTTCTCTCCGCCTCGATTAATGATTTCCTTGAGGCGGCCAGTGATCGAGATATAACCATCTTCATCAATTATTCCTTGATCACCGGTTCTAAACCAACCATCGGTGAAGCTTTCTTCATTGGCTTTCGGGTTGTTTTCGTAACCAGAGCTTACATTGTCTCCGCGAATCACAATTTCACCAATATCGCCCTGAGCCAGAAAATTGCCGGCTTCGTTCATAATGTTAACTTCAGGCCCAGCGGCTAAACCAACCGACCCCGGTTTACGCACACCCGGCGGCAAGGGATTAGCTGCCATTTGGTGCGCAGCTTCTGTCATCCCGTAAGCTTCGACGACAGGTACATCGAAAGTTTGCTCTAGCTCCGCCATTATCTGCGGCGGCAAAGATGCCGAAGATGAGCGAATAAAGCGCAGCGGCAATGATTTAAGCGTATTCATACTGCGCGGCGCGCGTTGCAAAATAAGCTGATGTATGGTCGGTACAGCGGTAAACCAGGTGGGTTTTGTCTCCTCTACCCAGCTAAAAAACTTGAGTGCATTAAAGCCCGGCGAGCAAAAAATACGCGAGCCCGCACACAAGGACGCAGACACCGCCGCGATCAAGCCATGAATATGAAATAGGGGCATGATATTCAAGCAGGTGTCTTCACTGCTTAATGCCAAGCTGTTCATCACATTGGCTGCTGATGTGCATACATTAGTTTGAGTCAGCGGCACTATTTTAGGGCGTGAAGTAGTGCCAGAGGTATGTAGGATAAGTGCCACATCATCAGCCTCTGGCGCGCCAGGTTGGTTAGCAGAGCGACTATTGGGTGCACTTAAAGAGAAATGCCCCGCTGGGCCAGCCGAATCGACCTCTAGCTCAATAATATCAATGCCTAGTTTCTTTGCTGCTGCTATTGCTGGTGATTCACTGCCTTGCTCAACAACCAGGGCTTTACTATTTAGATCATCAATATAAAACTCAAATTCTTCCTGTCGATAGGCTGGATTCAGCGGAGCAGTAGTGGCAGCACAAGCGATTGTAATAAATGCTGTCGCCATTTCAGGCCCGTTTGGCAACACAATCGCAACACGATCATTGCGTCCGATACCCGCCGCATTTAAAGCAATACACGTGCTATCGGCTAAATCACGTAACTCTGCATAAGTTAAGGCTGGGCGCTCGGTCGCTTGAATCGCGATCGCGTCATCCTCGCCGATATTTAATAATTCTCTTATAGTGCAAATAGCAATCACAGGTAAGTTCTCGAAATTTACTTAGGTTTTCACGGTAGCGATGCCCTAAACATGTAAGCCACAGATAGAATCGGTAAATACTAACGCATCGTCGTACTTTGTAACAGTGAGTGAGATTATACAGCTGTAAAAAATCATCGGAGTGACGGGCAGAAACTGGTGATTAGCTTGAAATGATTGCCAACAGATATAGCACAGTCGGACGGACTTCCTTACAATCTCACAAATTGCCAATTTCTTAACTATATTACCTCGCTATGTCCAGCACCGAACTAAGTATTCAAACTCGATTAGCCCAAGCCATTAGTGGCGTCGAGCCTAACCCCGAGGAAGTTATTCCACCTACTCACGTTTCCACGACGTATATTCGTGACGCTGATAATCAATACCGTTCAGGATTGGCCTATGGCCGGCCGGATAATCCGACAATCGAGCATGTACAAAATTTATTGGCCCGGCTCGAACAAGGTAAAGAAGCTTTGTTATTTGGCTCAGGTATGGCGGCGGCAACCGCTGTGTTCCTAGCTCTAAAGCCGGGCGACCATATAATTGCACCGAAGGTGATGTATTGGTCATTACGCAATTGGGTGGCCGGCATGGCCACTGAATGGGGTTTAGCGGTTAGTTTCGTTGATATGACCGATAACCAACAGGTGCGCAGCGCAATGAAAGCTGATCTCACCAAGCTAGTTTGGCTAGAAACGCCGGCGAATCCGTTGTGGTCGTTAAACGATATTCATGCCTTGAGTGAAATTGCGCACGTGGGCGGAGCTAAGTTAGCGGTTGATTCAACGGTCGGCACACCAATACTAACCAACCCTTTGACACTTGGTGCTGACATCGTGATGCATTCCGCCACCAAATATTTGAACGGCCACACTGATGTACTGGGTGGCGCACTCATCACCGCTGAACAAGATCAATTATGGGAGCGAATCAGCGCAGTGCGCAGTCAACTTGGCGGCATTATGAGCCCTAGAGATGCGGCGTTACTATTGCGCGGCATGCGCACATTGCATTTACGCGTTAAGCAAAGTTGCAATTCAGCACAAACCCTTGCCGAGCATTTTGATGGTCATCCCAAAATAAAAGCGGTGTTATATCCGGGCTTAAGCACTCACCCACAACACGCCTTAGCCAAGCGACAAATGCACGGTGGTTTCGGTGGCATGTTATCTATCCGTCATCGGAACGGTGAGCAAGCTGCGATAGCCACTGCTGCTAAAGTAAAACTGTGGAAACGGGCAACATCACTTGGCGGCGTGGAAAGTTTGATTGAACACCGCGCAAGCGTTGAAGGATCGGACACGCCTGTGCCGTCTGATTTACTGCGTTTATCTGTTGGAATTGAGACCGTCGAAGACCTAATTAGCGACTTGGAGCAAGCCCTCTGAGTATAGAGATAGTTTAAAAGCCTGCCTTAAAAACGCCGTTATGCGCAACCGGCTCGCCCGCTTCATCAACTGCCACTAACACAATTTTGTCAATTTCGATAATCACATTACCGCTATCCATATTGCGCACTTGGCACGCTAGGGTTATTGAAGTAGTGCCTAGCTTTGTGGTTTCTATACCAAACTCAATGATATCACCTTGCATCCCAGCCGAAACAAAACTGACTTCGGACATAAATCGAGTCACCATTTTTGGGTGAGACAAGTAACAGCGGGCGAAGATATAGGCCTCTTCATCCACCCAGCTAAGCAAGGCTCCACCAAACAAACGATTTGCTCCGTTTAGGTGTTCCGGCATCACGAGTCTGCGGCTATAAAATTTCATAGGCGGTTTTGAAATGTGTCGCTCTATTTTAGCGCCTTACCTCAGCTTAATTCTTAGGTTTAGGCCTGCGACGACGGTTATTGGCATTGGCCCACACATTACCACCTTTAGTGGGTTGAGCTTTACCGCTAGCTGTTTTTGGTCTACATCGCTTAGATTGCCCTGCTTTTGCACCACCACGCGGATTTAACTTATTTCCAGCGTTAGGTTTTTTCGGCCGCGTCGACTTAAAAGGCCTGGTGTTTAGTTTAGACACTGGAACGTCGTGGTCAGGCTCAAAGCCGTCTACTAGCCTACGCTCAATTAGCTTACCAATTAATCGCTCTATATCTGACAACTGCTTAATTTCATCAGCACTTACCAATGAAATCGCCTGACCATTTAACCCTGCCCGCCCCGTTCGTCCAATCCGGTGCACGTAATCCTCGGGCACATTGGGTAAATCCATATTCACAACTTGAGGTAACTCGGTAATATCAATTCCCCTCGCGGCAATATCGGTTGCTACCAAAACAGTGGTTGCTCCGCGTTTGAAATCAGCTAAGGCTTTGGTTCTAGTGCCTTGGCTTTTATTGCCATGAATCGCCGCAGAATTAATGTTGCTGGATACAAGTTTTTTGGCCAGGCAATTCGCGCCGTGTTTGGTACGACAAAATACCAATACTTGCTTCCAGTCATGCCTATTGATCAAGTGCGTTAACAAAGCTGGCTTTTTTGTCTTGTCTACTGGACATATCCAATGTGTGACTGTTTCGACCGTAGTATTGGGTGGGCTAACCGACACCTCTGCTGGATCATTCACTAAGCCCTTAGCCAACCTGCGTATATCATCTGAAAACGTCGCCGAGAAAAGTAAGTTTTGTCGTTTGGCGGGCAACAGCTTTAATATCCTCTTGATGTCATGAATAAACCCCATGTCGAGCATACGATCCGCTTCGTCCAATACCAATATTTCTAAACCATCGAACCTAACCGCATTTTGCTGATATAAATCGAGTAAACGTCCAGGCGTTGCCACGAGTATATCGACTCCAGCGCGCAATTTTTGCATCTGAGGGTTTATGTTCACGCCGCCAAAAATCACGGCCGAGCGCAACGATAAGTTAGACCCATACGTCTGTACGCTGGCGTGCACCTGCGCTGCCAGCTCGCGCGTTGGTGTAATAACTAAAGCCCTTGCATGGTTTGATTTTGCGGCTGCACCCACTTCCAATAGTTGTAGCATTGGTAAAGTGAAACCCGCGGTTTTCCCCGTACCGGTTTGTGCAGATGCCATTAAATCCCGTCCCTGTAGGACAATCGGAATTGCCTTGGATTGAATCGGCGAAGGTTCGGTATAACCTTGCTTATGCAAGGCCTCTAGTAAAGGTGCAGATAAGCCGAGATCAACGAAACTCATAGTACAAATGTTACCTATAACACCTAAGAAAATGGGGCGGCGAAGGATACCTTTTATAGTGTTACTTAGCTATCCCGTTCAGGCTTAATTTAGCCTAATTCCTTACCATCCTACACACTTACCGCGTCCAACCACATTTCCGACATGAATTTCGTGAAAGGCATGTTTTTAGTATTACTTATTTGCATTTTACCTTACGTGGATTTAGCCAAAGCACGGCTTAGCACCGAACACTTAGTGCCTCAGACGGCGGCGGACAAAAAAACTAAATCTTTGCTTGTTGAATCGCGAAGCCTAGAACTCACCACCCAGCTAGTGTATGAACAGTTTAAATTAACTAACCCGCTCAAGATTATTGCAGGAGCGAACGATGGACCGTTGTTTGACCCTATCAATTTTGAAATTTTACTGCTCCATAGAAATCAACGATGTCGAAATTTTTCCAGAAAAAATGCCGAGCATCGCATTGAAGACTATGACATAGTTACAGTAAGCGGGATGAAGCTATTGGAGCCACATTTTAAATAATAGCTTTCATATCTAGGCGAATATCCGTTTTCACTATAGATCAATATGCAGCCACTATTTTACTTCAGCGATGCTAACGATTTAGCTTGGAATCCGCTTGTTTTAGAAGACGGGCGGACTATCCAAGGCGTTGAGCTAAAAACGCTTTGCAGTGCCAATGGCAACACCATGGAGTTGTATCGTTTTGAACCTAACATCACCTACCCTGATCATTATCACGAAGGGCCCGAATTTGTTTACGTATTGGAAGGCAGCATACGCCAAGACGGAAAATGGATGACGCTAGGATGGGCCAGCGCGGCGGAGACCGGCACACTGGATCATAATGCGATGAGCGGTGAAAATGGCTGCGTATTGCTCACCGTATATAAAAAATCAAATTACATCCAGCCATCGAGTTAAATCTGTTCCCAATGCGATTACTGCCAGCTTAACAGTAATTATCTCCCTGAATATTAGAGATATTTTTATTGACTCCCTAGAGCCAATGTATATAATCGCCCCTGCTTGAAAGTAAGTTTTTTATTTATGCAATACCGCTTCGTAGGATTCATTAGTAGTACCTCTTCCCGTTCTTCATAAGTTTAATGCACCACTTCAGCTTTACCGCCTTTTTAACAAAGGCATCATTACTTTAGAAAAACAGGATTTATATATGTCTACAACTATCGGTACCGTTAAATGGTTCAACGAAACCAAAGGCTTTGGCTTTATCGAGCAAGAATCAGGTCCAGACGTGTTCGCACACTTTAAAGCAATCAATGGTTCAGGTTTCAAAACCTTAGCCGAAGGCCAAAAAGTGGAGTTCACTATTACTCAAGGCCAGAAAGGCCCTCAAGCTGAAGATATCACAGTAATTTAAAGATACGCTTACCCTGCCTTTAGCGGGGTTTGAACGAGCCTAGCTAGGCTTGGCGAAAAGCAAGACTTCGGTCTTGCTTTTTTTTTGCCTATATTATTTTGAAGTAATGTTTTGTTAAAGATAGTAAACCGCGATTTCAGGAAAGCCTTTTTCAGTGACACCAACCAAAATACTTAGATTGTCGCTACTGCTTACTGCGTAAACCTGTTTAATATTTAACAAAGGTCCAACTTCGCTAAGCCAAGCTTAGTCGCCAAAATTTTCAACCTTATACGTTAACACACCGCAAAATCATGCATTTATATCGCCCTGCCCTCGGCGCTGTCTTAATGCTAACCAGCATGTGCATTTTCCCTATTGGAGAGGCAGCCACAAAATTTATTAGTGACAGCTACTCACCCTTGCATCTAGCTTGGTCACGTTTTGCGGTAGGCGCATTCGTATTGAGCAGCATTGTTTTACTCACGCACTCATTCGAGAAAAGCATAATAAAGCCAAAGGTGCTTAAGGAGCAAACCGTCCGCGCCCTTTGCATTTTATCTACAACAGTATGTTTCGTTGCTGCCATTGCTCGCATCCCCTTAACAGATTCCTTTGGCACTTATATGATTGGCCCTATTGTGGCTATGATATTGGCCGTGCTGTTCCTGAAAGAAAGGCTTACTCCCCGAAAAATACTAGCTGCATGTTTTGGCTTTATCGGGGCTATTATCGTAGTTAACCCCAGTGTTAGCATGAACATTGGGTACTGGTTTGCAGTAGGTGCTGGCATTAGTTTTGGTGCCTATTTAGTGGCAACGCGCTGGGCGGCTTCTTCGGTGCCGCCATTGCTAGCGGTTACATTTCAAACGCTTTTTGGAACCGTTGTGCTATTGCCATTTGGATGGCGATTATTACTTGAAATAGATTTATCGCACTTATGGCTCTTCGCCATAATAGGCATCGGTTCAGCCAGTGCCAATATGCTGACTATTTCGGCTAACAAATATGCTCCTTCGACCCTATTAGCGCCACTTGTATATACCGAAATCATCGTGGCCAGTGTATTAGGTTACATAATATTCAAAGATACCCCGAGCATGCAGACTTGGCTTGGCATATCGGTAATCGTATTTGGTGGATTAATTCTTATCAAAAAGTCGCCAGAACAATAAATAACGTGTTACTAGCCACCCTACAATTCTTAACGATCACGCTGTTTATAGAAGTAACCCCTGGCCCCGCTGTGCTATTTGTGGTTTATCAATCTGCGTCGGGTTTTAAAAACGCCCTGGCTGGAATTGCGGGTTTATTAACTGCAAACTTCATATGGTTGAGTTTAGTGGCGACCGGCTTGGGCTTAATTATTGCTAACTCTACAGTTGCGTTTGAAGCCCTGCGTTGGTGCGGCGCAATTTATTTGGCTTTTCTAGGGTATACATGAGAAATGGTTTGGGCAAACCCCGGGCCTCTCTAGCACCCTTAACTGCTCAATATTCTCAAAGTTACGCGAAAGGTGTGCTGGTTTCACTCTCGAATCCGAAGGCCCTTATTTTCTTTCTAGCCTTATTTCCTAGTTTCACAAAACCTGAATCGTTTATGCACGACATGGTGTATTTCGGCGTGCTAAAAATGGTCTGTCTGCTAAGTGTGATGTGCGTTTATGCCTTGACAGGGCAGAAAATATTTCAATATCTTAACTCGTCAAAATGGGGGAACATCGCTTCCAAAGCGTTGGGTGGTGGCATTATATTCGCTGCTATCACTATTGTAAGTGCCTAAGGTTAGCTAACTCCATTCTCAGTCAATTGGGCATATTCAATAGGCTTAGGCGAAGTTCAAAATAATAGATCCGTGCCCAGTTATATTTATACCAATTTAGTTCCATAATTCGTATACTGGAATAGCTTATTTAATACAAAACATTAGCTATGTCACAGTCAAGTATCGATACCGTCTCTGAATCTATTTCTTCACACTTGGTGAACTACAACGCGCAAGCCGCAGCCAATCTAAATTGGATAAAACAGGAAATGAGCCCTTATTTCCTGAATCTAAACAAGGGTGAAATGGAAGCACTTACCTTGCTAACTGTTTGTTTAGATAAACTCGAAGCTTTACAAAAAATTACTCTGCTCAACAGAGAAGAACGGCTCATGATCGCGCAACTCTCCTCCACAGGCTCAATATACCGCGCCATTCAAGAATTGCCAGAAAAGCCGCTTAGTTACGCAGAAATAACTACGTCATTTAACCCGCTACCCCAAAGCAAGTATGCTTTAGAAGTCATACGCTGTGACTTTAAGCCATCTAATAACGCCCAAAACGAAGACTATGATGGTGGGGTCGTTTCAAAGGCAGTTAGCCAAGAAATTAGCCAACATCTAAAGCAAGCATTACCTGACTATGATTTAACAAGATTTGATCGCCTGTTATCCACCTTTAGCTCCAGTAACCTAGAGTATGTGCAAACTTCACCTCCTGAACGCGTTGCGAGAGTGATGCAAATTTACCTCGCCACGCAGCAAAATGGCGGTATTTATTTAAAGGTTGACCCTACTGAGTACAAAGAATATCGCGTTTCTTTTGGCGTCACCAACCCCCCGCATGCTGGGTTTCTACCGCAAGTTTTAGAGGTATTTCAACGGCTTAACATCGGTGTTAGACGAGCTTATCACCTGAGCGTTACCAATGGCTTGACACCCTATTTCTTAGCGACTTTTTACGTTAAGCCGCGTGATAAATCTAAACTTGAACCTAGCAACCCGCTGTACTCCAATTTACAGCTCGAGCTCTATAGCACTCAAATCACTTCGACTACCGGACCTAGCTACGCTAAATTAATCAAAAGTGGCATTATGAGTGGCCCCGACTCGACTTTGATCTCGTCCCTTATCGGTTTTTGCCATACCAATTTGGCCCATAATGCTCCCGAAATTTACGAGCGCGAAAACATAACCCGTGCCTTTCATAATAATGCAGGCATCAGTATCGCCTTAGTCGAACTTTTTTATGCTCGGTTTGACCCGTCCATTAAAAACCGCGAGGCGGCATACAAAGAAAAATTAACTGAAGTTACGCAGCTTGTAGAGAATTTCAATTCAGGGCGACGCATTCTTGATAATTTTAGACGTGTGGTATTTCGTTGCGCACTCTCGTTTATTAGTAACTGTTTGAAGACTAATTTCTTCGTAATCGAAAAGCATGCACTGGGCTTTAGACTTGACCACCACTACCTAGAAGAACTCGGTCCAGAATTCACCGACGATTTGCCTGCGCAGCGCCCTTTTAGAATCACTTTCTTTTCTGGCAGACGCGGCAATGGTTTTCACATTGGTTTTTCTGACATTGCTAGGGGTGGCTGGCGCACGGTTATTACCCAAAGTAGCGACGACTACGCCAACAATGCCAGCACACTATTTAAAGAAAATTACGTTCTAGCGCATACCCAACACCTAAAGAATAAAGACATTTACGAAGGTGGCTCAAAGATGGTTGCTATTTTAAATATTGACCCGCGCACTACCGGCGAACAGCGCGATCAGTACTTATATAAAATGCAGCACGCTTTTGCTAATGCCTTCTTAGATTTATTTGTCACCGATGACAGTGGTAAAGCAAAGGACGCCAGGGTAGTTGACTATTACGGGCAGGAAGAACCCATCGAATTAGGCCCAGACGAAAACATGCATAATGTCATGATCGAGCGCATGGCCAAGCTCGCAGAACGCCGCGGCTATTTACTCGGCAAAGGCATAATGTCTAGCAAAGAGATTGGCATAAACCACAAGGAGTACGGCGTTACTTCAATCGGGGTTATTCGCTTTGCTGAAGTTACGATGCAAGAAATGGGCATCGACATGCACAAAAGCCCATTTAGCGTAAAATTTACTGGAGGCCCCAACGGTGACGTCGCCGGAAATGGCATGCGCTTGTTACTTGAGTGCTGCCCGCAGGTTCAAATTAAGCTCATCGTGGATGGTACCGGTGCCTTGTTTGACCCTGATGGCTTAGACAAAACTGCCTTATCCAAAATTGTCTTGCAAGATGACATTGAAGGCTATGATCCAGAAGCTTTACACGAAGGCGGCTTTATTTTGTATCGCATGAAAACCCGTAAAGAAGGTATCAGCGATTTGTACAAAAAACTCACAATGACCGATTCAGGTTTGCATGAAGAATGGATTTCCACAGACAAATTTTACAAGACTTTCAATAGCTTAGTATTCACCGTTGAAACGGATCTGTTTATTCCAGCTGGTGGTCGCCCTGAGACTATCGACGAAACCAATGTTGATCGCTATTTCGATCAGGACGGCAAACCAAGCTCGAAAGTCATCGTAGAAGGCGCGAATTCATTTATCACTCCAAGCGCGCGACAAACTTTGCAGCAACAAGGCGTGGTGATCATGCGCGATGCTTCTGCGAACAAGTGCGGGGTTATTTCGTCTTCGTATGAAATCATCGCTAACTTGTTGTTCTCGGATGAGGAATTCTTAGTCAACAAAGACGAGTATGTCAGTAATGTTATCGATATTTTGAATCAAATGGCGGAAGTAGAAGCGCGCGCGGTGATTCGCAAATACCGTGAGATGGGTGGTAGCGAGACCTACACCGAAATCTCCAGCATGCTAAGCCAAGAAATTAATAACCACTATGCGCGCATGTTCGATTACTTTCAGGCGAACCCCGAACAAATTGCGATGCCAAACCAACAAGCAGCCATGTTGCAACATATGCCTGCAATCGTTCAAAACTCACCTGAATTTAGCGGTCGGCTGCAGACTAATTTACCTGCCAAAGTGAAATACGCCATCTTGGCCAGCAAATTGGCCTCTGGTTTGGTTTATGCAGGCGATGATAAAAGTCTGTATGCCGATATTATTGACGCACAGCTAAGGAGGGTAAACGCCTAATATTTTCTCCTAAAAGCCCGAACCTGGTTGCTTGAGAAATTCAACTTCTGCAGTGGTGGATGCTCGATTTAAAATGGCATTTCGATGTGGATAACGCCCAAATTGGTCGATAATGGCTTTGTGACGCAATTCGAAGCCTAATTGATTTGAATCTACTAAGGTAGCAAATAAGGGCACCGCCTGTTGGTGGACTTGTGCTGATTCACTGTGCATATAGGGCATAATTATAAACGGCGAGTACAGCTGATCTAAGCGCTCAAATGACCCTACGGCAACCGCTTCTTGCGCCCGTTCAGTCGCTAATGCGTCACTTGCAAAGGCTTGGGCGGTGCCGCGAAACATATTGCGCGAGAACTGATCTAAAACAATAATTTCTGCTAAACGGCCTTTGTCATTTTCTCGCCAATGAGATAATTTATGTTGCTGCGCAAGCTGATGAACTGCTGAGAATCGCTCGATAATTTGTTGGTCCAAATCTACATTTTTAACCCACCAATCCTTGTCAGATATCTCCTCAAACCAAAAATCAATTATTTCTTGATAGCGCATCATTAAATTTGTTTCTGAAGTGTAAACCTAAAAAACGCAGTTAAAGCCTCTCCAATGAGGCCAACATAAACAACCCTTCCATCGTCGCTACTGCCTCCGAGACACTTTAGCCAAGTAAACAGCGGTCATCTGGCGGTTGAAGAATCGTTCCACCAAGATATTTCTTCATCGCCTCGCTTAGAATGCGGCACCAAACTTGCGCCACGCTCAACTGCGGCGCAATCGCCTTCAATGAATTAAAGACGTGTTGTATTTGGTCAAACGTGTCGCGAATTAAGTCGGCCTTGGCGTGCGTGCTAGTAATCGTCATAGTCTTTTTCCGCCCCGATTCAGTAACGCGCCCCACCGAACTCAGTAATAGCGGTCGACTAGTAATCGCTTCCATATGTTTGTCTGGGTTAGCCAGCCTAGTGAATATATTCCACCGGTTATAAATCAAGGCAATGATCCGCGCTATAAAGCGACAGGGCTTGATATCGGCGGTAGTAAACCCGCCCCAACCCCAATGGTTCTTGATTTCATCAAAATTGTTTTCGCAGTCGGCTCGGTCTCGATAATGTTGGACGATGCTAATCACCTCATCGTCTAATGAGGTGACCAGAACAGCGTATTCAAACGCGCGAATATCATCCGCTTCTTGCAAAAAACCAAAGCTCTGCTGGCCTTGACTTTTCTCTTCCAATACCAGCAGCGCGTCCTTTGCTAAACGACGACGAACGATTACCACGCGCCGATGATCGTTCCACGCAGCCAACTTCAAACAACTTTCTTTGGCTTCCCAGCCATCGATAACATAATCCCAGCCCGACACGCTATGCTGCTGCTGTATCAGTTGCTTAACGTACTTAGACTTCCTTAGCTTAAACAAGTAATTGACGCCTCTTTGTTCTGCAGCGCTCATCACATCCTGGGTACCCCAGTCACAATCGCCTCGAATAAAGTGCGGCCAAGATGAACGTGGCAATCGATCCAACAGCTCCCATAGACCCGGCGAAGAATGACTAGCAGCTACCTCAGTGCCAGACTTGACCTCAACATCCAATACAAGACGAAGATTGACAATCATATAGGTGTGATACGTGTGCGAGGGCCGGCCAGGTTTGTGTGGATTATAGCCAACCTTGGCACCTTCTTGATGACCGTATAGCGGTTTAACCGTTACGTCACAATCCAATATCCATGGCTGTGTGAGCAAGGGCTCGTAGCAACGCTGCAAATGAGTTTGTAGCCAGGCTATACCTTGTTCCTCATCCATCTTCTTCAGCGCACGGCGCGCCGAATCGTCGCTAACCGCTTTGGTCATTCCAAGCATTTTGGTGTTGATACGATCGCCCATTAAGCTGGCCATGTGTGCGTAGCGATTGTGACCCGAGAGAACAGACAACAAAAATGAGCCCAGCACATTGATCTTCTCAGGTGCGTTATTGCTTCGATATTCCAATGGGCAACTGCTCACCCATGGCTTAAACAGACCACCAAGTTTTAAATATTGAATGAAAAAAGGCAACGGTCCTATGGGCGTTACTGCCGCTGACGGGTCCCATTCAACGTGAATTTTTCCATCGAACGTTTCAGTCGATAATAAGGTGGAAACAGCGTTTGAAACCTCCGGTTTTAGCGCACCCTCTGGGTGAAAGGATTTATCTTTGGCGACCATGGTGTTTCTCCTTTTAATTCAATTGATTGCAACGATAATACATCCCTTAGTGGAGGTTCAACTGATTTTTCTAGGATTACTCCTAAATCCGCACCTTACGGGTCCCCTCACTCCCGTGCTACTTTTAAGTTGGTGGCTCAACAAATCATCCTCCAAACAAATTTATTTGGGATCGTCTCATTTGCCATCCATGGCAAATACACCCTTAAACGCAACGCCTCGCTCGCGATGATCAGGATCAAATAAGACGCAAGTCATTTATGACGAGCTGTTTCAAGATGCCCGCGTTAGAAATGAGTGGCCGAGGTTAAGATGAAATTAAGCGAAATAGTGCGAGGACTGTTTGAGCGCAGCGAGTTCCGCAGCACCGCTTAAATTCTTCTTAATCTCGGGAACCCCTGAGGGACACCATTTGCGGTGTGTTTTCTTGGTTCCGTTCTTTTGCACAAGCAAAAGAATGAACGCCCGCCACGGCAGCGGCAATGTTGGGTAGTACTCCGAATTAGCAGATCACCGGGTCACTACGTTCCTCGTAATGACTCAGTGGGAAATAAAAAAGGCAACCAATCGGCTGCCTTCAGATAATCCGCAGTTGGCAAAAACCAACCCAAACTAACGTTTAGAGAACTGCGGACGCTTCCGCGCCTTACGTAAACCAATTTTCTTACGCTCAACCTTACGCGCATCACGCGTAACAAAGCCCGCTTGACGTAATTCTGGTTGTAACTCTTCGTCATAATCTATCAACGCGCGAGTAATACCGTGGCGAATAGCACCTGCTTGGCCGGTGTTACCGCCACCTTTTACGTTCACGCGGATGTCAAACTTGTCGGTAACGTTTAATAACTCAAGTGGTTGTCTTACGATCATTCGAGTCGTCTCGCGACCGAAGAATTCTTCTAATGAACGGCTATTGATGGTGATGTTACCACTGCCGGATTGAACAATGACGCGAGCAGTAGAGGATTTACGTCGCCCTGTGCCAGTATAAGTTTGTTGAGCTGCCATACGCTTTGAATAAGCCTTAGTTTAAGGTCAATGTTTCAGGCTGCTGCGCCTGGTGTTGGTGTTCTGAGCCCGCATATATTTTTAATTTCTTGATCATAGCGCGGCCTAGTTTATTTTTAGGTAACATGCCTTTAACGGCAGATTCAATTGCCCGAGTAGGATGGCGTTCTAATAATTCACGCAGATTCACTGTTTTTAAACCACCTGGAAAACCCGTGTGGTGATGATACAGCTTGTCTTCCATTTTATTACCTGTTACCGCAATCTTCTCAGCGTTAATCACGACAATATAATCTCCAGTGTCGCAATGCGGTGTGTATTCTGGCTTATGCTTGCCGCGAAGGCGGTGCGCAATTTTTGTGGCTAAGCGACCGAGCACGACATTTTCTGCATCGACGACGTACCAGTTGTGTTCCGCGTTTTGCGCGTTAGCTGAAAATGTTTTCATTTGAAAATAAAAAATGAGCCAAGAATTTGGGCGGCGAATATTACTAAACCTATATAGAGTAAACAAGCCTTTTGAGTGAATAAATCAAAGCTTTTCTGATGATAGTTTGCTTAACTAAAGTGTGTGGATTTTATCCCTAAATATTAAAGGCTTATTAAAGTGTGACAACGACACTGTTTTTGGATACCATCTTCTGTATACACGCTATTTAATTCATCCAGTTCCATGGTGAGCCTTGAGGGGCGCTAAATGAAATATTTTTTACGCATTCACTTCACTCTAGTCGCAAAAGCGGCTTGTTTATTTGCAAGCCTTGGCTTATGTGGGCAAGCCACTTTCGCTGCCGACCCAATTCGACACACGATCGTTAAGGGCGACACCCTTTGGGATATCGCCGAAACATATCTTGATTCGCCTTGGTTGTGGCCAGATATATGGGAGCAAAACAATGAAATCGAAAACCCACATCTCATTTACCCAGATGATGTACTCATAATCTCGGGTACTTCAATTCGACTGATTCGAAGCAATCTACTCACCGACAAACTGTCACCTGAAATTCGTGAGCACGAACTGGACGATGCAATTACCACGATTGATCCAAGTGCGATCACGCCGTTTTTGACTCAATCCGTTGTGGTCGATAACGACCACCTAGAAAAAGCGGGCTACGTTCTTCAGGGAACGCGCGGTGAAATCATCTTAGGCAAAGGCATTGAGATATTTGCTTCGGGCGTAGAAGGTGAAGCGAATCAGCGTTATCAGTTATTCAGAATTGGACGCCCTATTATTGATGCTAAAACTGGGGAAAGTTATGGCGTTGAAGGCGTACACTTAGGTAGCGCCGTGATGCTGGAGTCAGGCGAAGTGGCTAGGCTATACATCAATCAGTCGAATCAAGAAATTCTTCAGGGCGACCGCATCACCGAGATTGTAGACCCCACCGCCTTACCTCGCTATTTCCCGCATAAATCTGACTCTCCTATTGATACTTATATTACTATGATACCGCGCGGGGTAGCGGAAGCAGGTCAACGTGATATTACGGTAATAGTTGGCGGCGAAAACCGTGGTTTTGAACCCGGCCATGTGTTGCTGATCTATTCAGACACCGGCCAAGTAACAGACCCGATCACCGGCAAACTTATTGACTTGCCAGCACTAGAAATTGGCACCGCTATGGTGTTTCAAGTGTATGAGAAAGTGAGCTATGTTATTATAATGGATAGTACCGACCCAATTAAAATCGGCGACGCTGTGGTATCGCCTTAGCAGCCGTTTAAGATTCCGATTTTATCCAACCCTACCGCACCGCTTTAACCTAGGGATTTAACATATTAGCGAATGGACGAAGCGCAAAAACGCGATTGCTTACGCATTGCCAACACCCCCAAGTTGGGACTCAAAGATAAACGCACACTGATAGAGCATTACGGTTCGGCGTCTGCACTCTACGCAACGCCTTATGAGCAAATCAAGAAGCAACTCAATGCGGACAGCACGTTTATTAAGTGCTTGAGCTTTGAGTTAGAAGCGTCCGCCATGGATCAGCAACTCACGCATTTACACCAACATAACATTGAAATTGTGCCTTGGGGCGATTCGCGTTATCCATCGCTACTAACCCAGATCCCTGACCCACCCGTTATACTCTTTGTTCAAGGCGATGCAGCCTTGCTCAACGGCCCACAAATAGCCATAGTGGGCTCGCGCAATGCCTCGCCTAGCGGCATCAAGACGGCTCAGCAGTTTGCTAAGCAGCTGGCGCAATCAGGCCTTAGTATCACCAGTGGACTGGCGCAAGGAATAGACGGCGCAGCGCATAAAGGCGCAGTTGACGAAGTTGGCAAAACCATTGCGGTGGTCGCCACTGGTTTAGAACAAGTGTACCCGCGCAGCCACACTAGACTTGCTCAGGTAATTCGAGAACAAGGCGCCATCGTCAGCGAGTTCGTGCCGGGCACTGCGCCCAGAAGAGAATATTTCCCTAAGCGTAATCGACTCATTAGTGGCTTGTCGCTGGGCGTTTTAGTGGTTGAAGCTGGGGTGCGTAGTGGCAGCCTAATCACCGCTCGTCTTGCCGGCGAGCAAGGTCGAGAGATATACGCCATACCCGGTTCGATCCATGTACCTACTAGCCGCGGCTGCCACCAATTAATTAGACAGGGTGCAAAATTAGTCGAAACCACCAAGGATATATTGGAAGAATTGAAAAATAGTACTGATTTATTCTCGATGTTACCCAGCAAAACTGAACCGAACCCAACCAAAAACGCCATTGATCTCAATTGGGATTCTCAAGCGGTGCTGAATCTGGTAGATTTTGAGCCTACTGGCTTGGACGAACTTTCACGCAGGTCTGAACTACGTGTTGAAAGTTTATCAGCAATTTTACTCGAACTTGAATTAATGGGGCTCGTTGCCGCCACTTCAGGCGGACGGTATCAACGACTCCCATGAACCAAATATAGCTAGAAAATAACCAAGTATGAAAGAAAACGTATTCGACATCCTTATCTATTTATTTGAACACTATATGCTTGAAAGCACCGATCAAGAAGCTGACGAAGAAGCCATTATGATGGAGTTGGTGCAGGCTGGGTTTGATCATATTGCGATCGACAAAGCTTTTGATTGGCTGGAAAACATAGCAATGATGTGTGACCAGCATGAGAATAAACAAAGCGAAGAAGCCACTTCTACGGCAATGCGCCAATATGACCTAGACGAGCAGGAACGCATAAGTATTGAAGCGCGTGGCTTATTGTTATCATTAGAACAATGTGGGGTTTTAAATGCCGCATCCAGAGAAATGGTAATCGACCGTTTAATGGCACTCAATGAAGAAGAAATTGAGCTAAGCCACATAAAATGGGTTGTCTTAATGGTGCTGACTAATTGCACTGACACAGACGCACAATCACTTGAATGGACGGAAGCGTTGGTTTTAGAAGGGCCTCAAGCTATTTTCCACTAACCTCACACTAATTTCGTCAATATTAAAATGGGAAAAAGCTTAATCATTGTAGAATCCCCTGCGAAGGCGCGCTCAATGCACAAGTACCTGGGCAGTGAGTTTATCGCTCTGGCCTCTTACGGCCACGTGCGCGATTTGCTCCCCAAAAAGGGTGCGGTAGACCCCGATGCGGATTTCGAAATGAGTTACTCGCTCATCGAGCGCAACGAAAAGCATGTGCGGGCAATCGCCAAAGAGGCGAAAAAAGCCGATGCGATTTATCTCGCGACGGATCCGGATAGAGAAGGTGAAGCCATTGCTTGGCATCTTTACGAAATTCTCAAAGAGAAAAACCTACTCAAGAATGATAAGCCGGTATACCGGGTGGTGTTTCATGAAATTACCAAAAAAGCCATCCAAGAAGCGGTTTCTAATCCGCGAGAGCTATCCATTGACTTAGTTAATGCCCAGCAAGCCCGCCGCGCACTAGACTATTTAGTGGGCTTTAACCTCTCACCCCTGTTGTGGAAAAAAGTCCGCCAGGGCTTATCTGCTGGCCGAGTACAAAGCCCGGCGCTACGCATGATTGTTGATCGTGAAGCTGAAATAGATAAATTCGTTGCCCAAGAATACTGGAGCATTGAAGCCGACACGCTCAAGGAAGAACAAGAGATTCTTGGCAAATTGGTTGAGTACAAAGGCGAGAAGATAAAGCAGTTTAGCATTACTAATGAGACTGACGCTCGCGCAACTGAAAGCGGTTTAGCTGCCGCTGCGAATGGTCGCTTGCTAGTTTCGAAAATCACCAAAAAGCAACGTAAACGTAACCCAGCACCTCCGTTTACAACTTCAACATTGCAGCAAGAAGCGGCTCGCAAGCTTGGATTTAGCGCACAGCGAACAATGCGCACTGCACAAAAGTTATACGAAGGCACGGGTGATGTCGGCTTGATCACCTATATGCGAACCGACGCGGTGACGTTGGCAGGAGAAGCCGTAGAAGAAATTCGTAGTTACGTTTCCAAACAGTATGGAAACGATCAGTTACCAGATGCACCGCGTGTATTCACTAATAAATCTAAAAATGCCCAAGAAGCCCACGAGGCGATTCGTCCCACTTCTGCAATGCGCACGCCGCAGTCGCTGGCGGACACTTTAGATACCGATTTACTGCGCTTATATGAATTAATTTGGAAGCGAACCTTAGCTTGCCAAATGATACACGCCACAATTGACACTGTTTCCGTAGATTTAAATGCAGGTGATGTCGGCATTTTCCGTGCTAACGGCTCAACCATTCGCAATTCCGGTTTTTTAGCGGTGTACGAAGAAGGCGAGGATGACGGTAAGAAGGACGACAGCAAAGACCGGCACCTGCCTCCGCTTGAAGAAGGCGAATATTTAGTGCTAACAACCATTCGCCCTGAACAGCACTTTACTGATCCGCCGCCGCGGTTTTCTGAAGCTTCTTTAGTAAAAGCCTTGGAAGCCTACGGTATTGGGCGACCATCAACCTATGCCTCAATCATCAGTGTATTGGTGAATCGCGAATACGTCACCTTAGATCAGCGACGCTTCTTCCCAACCGATATCGGTAAAGTCGTTGGGAATTTTTTATCAACGCATTTTACTCGCTACGTTGATTACGAGTTTACCGCGCAACTAGAAGATGACCTCGACGCTATATCGCGCGGCGAAAAACAATGGAAACCACTACTGCAAGACTTTTGGGGTGATTTCAACAAGCAAGTTATTGATAAAGAAGAAAGCGTTACACGTGCAGAAGTCATGCAAGCGCGCGTATTGGGTGATGACCCTAAATCCGGCAAACCTGTGTCAGTGCGCATGGGTCGCTTCGGACCTTTTGTGCAAATTGGCACGCGAGATGACGAAGACAAACCTAAGTTTGCAAGCCTATTACCCGGCCAAAAAGTGGAAAGCCTAACTTTCGACGAGGCCATGGTGTTGTTCAAATTACCGCGCATTTTAGGGACTACGCAAGAAGGTAATGAAGTAGCGACAGCGATAGGTCGATTTGGGCCTTATATTCGCTACGGCAGTAAGTTCGTTTCTCTTCCCAAAGAAGATAGCCCTTATTCTGTTGAACTAGAGCGGGCACTCGAGTTAATTGCTGAGAAGAAAAAAGTGGATGCCGAGCGGATTATTAGGGTGTTTGAAGAAGATGGCATCCAAATTTTAAAAGGAAGATACGGCCCGTACATAACGGATGGGAGCGTGAATGCCAGAATACCCAAGGATGTAGAGCCCACAAGCTTAGACTTAGAAACCTGCAAGGCACTTATTGTTGAAGCAGCAGAGCGCAAAGCGAAGCGAGGCAGAAAGAAAAAAGTCGCAAAAAAGAAGGCAGCCAAGAAGAAGCTCTCTAAGAAAAAAACGGCCAAAAAGGAAGACAAAAAAGAAGAGCGCAAAGAAGAAAACCTGAATATTAGCGCTTTAATCTGAGCGTTGATTTGACCACGCAAACCTTCTACACTCTTTGCCATTCAATTAAATTAACGATAAGAGGTAAAAGCTATGGGCTTTTTTGATTTTGCATCAAACATTGGAAAAAAATTGTTCGGCGACGACGACGACCCTGCCGAAGCGATCGCAGAGCATATTAACGAAGACAATCCTGGCGTTGAAGGGCTCAGCGTTGAAGTAAATGACGGAGTAGCGTCGGTAAAGGGTGTAGCCAAAGATCAGTCAGCGTTCGAAAAGGCCATTCTAATGGCGGGCAATGTACTTGGCATTAGTGAAGTTAAAGCTGATGAATTAGTGTTGGATAATACCCCGTCAGTGCCAGAAGACGACGCGCAGTACACCATCCAAAAAGGCGATACTTTGTGGGCTATAGCTGCTAAGCACCTAGGTAATGGCGCGCGATATACAGAGATTGTAGATGCCAATTTGGAAGTAATAAAAGACGCAGATCTGATTTTCCCCGGGCAAAAAATCCGCATCCCTAAGTAAGAACTAACTCATTCTAAGTTCAATAAATAGCCACGGCAGGCGCATCTGCCGTGGCTGTCTATAAACATTTCCACTCTCTACGTAGTACCCGCCGTAATTTGGATCACAGCTTTTGGCACCAAAAGTGGCAGCTTAACCATATTGGCTTCCACGAAACCACGCCTCACCGCTTTCTAACAGAAAATATCGATTGTCTAGGCCCTGCTAATGGCCAACTATTTGTGCCCCTTTGCGGAAAAAGCGTCGATATGTTATGGCTAGCAAAGCAAGGTTATAAGGTGTTAGGTATCGAAATTAGTGAAATCGCGATCAAAGATTTTTTTCATGAAAGCGGCTTACATCCGCAACAGTTTTTAGAAGGTTCGTTTCTCGTTTGGCGGGCCGAAAATATCACCATATTACAGGGTGATTTCTTTGATCTACGCAGCGAACATTTAAAAGATTGCACTGCATGGTACGACCGCGCCGCGCTGATTGCCCTACCCCACGCCATACGCAAAGATTATGCCGAGCATCTAATTCGACTCCAGGGTGATGATAAGCCTGGCCTTGTTATTGGTCTTATTTACCCGCAACATCAAAAAACTGGACCGCCCTTTAGTGTGGAGATTGATGAGGTCGAAGGGTTATTTCCTAAACAAAGGGTCGATCTCATCGCCAGTGAAGACGTATTATCTGCGCACCCTCATTTTGAAAAAAATGGCATGACTCAGTTACAAGAATACGTGGTTTCTATGACACCTAATTGAGACCCTTAATAAGCGGGATAGTGACACGCCGTTTTTGCACCAAGCTCAAAGTGTCAATACGGTCTAAAAATTCAACCAAGTAAGCCAAGTCCCGAGATTTATGGGTTAACAGCCAGCGTGTTACCACAGATGAGAGCTTAAATCCCTTGCGCTTTGCGATACCCCGAAGCACCAACTGCTTTTCAACATCTTCCAATTCGAATAACTCGTAGCCAGGAAAAGCCTTTATCCTAGAGCGTAAATCCAACAAGTCAATCGGGCTATTGGTTGGTGACTTGCGCCCCGCCATTACCATGGAGCCGCCATTGTTGCGCACATGCTCGCATAAACTTAACAGCTCCTTTTGCCGCTTAGAGTCTGCTTCTAAGGCTTCGAGTTGGTCAACACACACTAGGCTTTGTTCACTCAATCTATCTTGTAGAAATGTGGTGTCTAGTAGTTGATTCACATCTACGTACATCGTGTTATAGCCCTTGTCTTGTGCGTGCGCGCAGCTCGCTAAAAGAAGATGTGTTTTACCCGAAGATCGGTCGCCGTATAGATAAGTGAAGTTCCCCGGCAAGACAATGTTAGTTGAGGCAAAGCGTATGGCGTTAACGACCGAACTATTACTTGCATTGTGAAAACCACTGAATAATTTTGATTCATCGGTATGAATCGGCAAAATAAGTTGCTCATCACTCATCATTAAAGGTCGCTTTGTCGCACAGAAATTACTGCTCGTTGCGCAACTGCCGCATCCCGCCCGCGATATAACTAAACCCACTTAAAAATGAAGTGGCAAACACAATATAGAACACAAATTGCAATAATCCTGACAATTCCAGTAATCCCGATTTACTGACTAACACCATAATAACCAGCACAATTTGCACAAAGGTGTTCACTTTACTGATAAAAATAGGCTTTACTGTTGGAGGGGACTGCATTGCGATTAAAAACCAATATCCGCCTACAATTAGGAAGTCTCGAAATAAAACCACCACCAGCAGCCAGAACGGAATGTCTTGCAGGTACGCTAACATGGCATAGGTAGAAATTAGCAAGACCTTATCTGCGATGGGATCAAGCATCGCACCGATCGCGCTTTGTAAGTTAAATTTCTTCGCTATCCAGCCATCTAAGCCGTCGGTTATACCGGCTAGAACAAAAGTAAACAGCGCTAGTTCGTACTGCCTATTGTCCAGCAGCACCACGATGGCAGGCACCATCGCGATCCGCAGCAAGGTTAGAAAGTTTGGAATTTGAGTATACATATAAAGCAATATAATCCATTCATTTGGACGAGGTGAATTACAGCATCGCAATACTGAACCTAGACTTTATTGTATTACAATAACGGCAATTGGCACAGTTGTAGTGCAACTTTATACTAAAGAATAAGTTAAAATCTGCTGCCACTTAATTGCCCCTTTTTGCACCTCATGGCGGAACCAGAGCAGGCCCTTAGCTACAAGGATAGCGGTGTTGATATAGATGCAGGGAACAACTTAGTTGAGCGAATTAAGCCCCTAGTAAAGGCCACCAATCGCCGCGGCGTTTTATCTTCTATTGGTGGATTCGGTGGCCTATTTGAATTACCTTGGAAGGACTACAAAGAACCCATATTAGTTTCTGGCACCGATGGCGTAGGCACCAAACTCAAACTAGCCATCGAGCTCAAAATTCACGACACCATCGGCATTGATCTAGTGGCAATGTGCGTGAATGACATCATTGTAACCGGCGCGGAGCCGTTGTTTTTCCTTGATTATTTCGCCACTGGAAAACTTGATGTCGATATCGCTGAACAAGTAATTAGGGGTATTGCGCAAGGGTGTCGCTTATCCGGCGCTGCACTTATTGGCGGAGAAACAGCAGAAATGCCAGGCATGTACAAAGCCGATGACTATGACTTAGCAGGCTTCTCAGTTGGTTTAGTCGAAAAATCTAAAATCATTACTCCAGAGCGTGTTCAAGCTGGGGATACACTACTGGGCTTGGCTTCAAGCGGACCCCATTCCAACGGATACTCTCTTATCCGCAAGGTTATCGATCACGCTGGCGCAAGCCTTATCGACCCACTTGAAAATACAGCAGAGGGTTCGCTTGGCAAGGCACTGATTGCCCCTACAAAAATTTACGTTAAAAGCCTGTTGTCACTTATCCATGCGCAACCGATACATGCGCTGGCACACATCACCGGTGGTGGTTTAACCGAAAATTTACCGCGTGTACTGCCCGATGGAACCAAAGCCATCATCGATTTATCAAGCTGGGAATTGCCCCCAGTGTTTAAGTGGTTGCAAACAAATGGCAATATTGCGCAACCAGAAATGTTGCGCACCTTTAATTGCGGCATCGGCATGGTAGTGTGCGTAGCCTCTAATGAAGCGGAAAAGGCCATTGCCCTTCTCGAACAGCATGGCGAGACAGTTTATACAATTGGTCAGGTTGCCACCAACCAAGGGCTCGCGGTTGTTGAGTACATTGGCTAAAGCACCGTTAAGAATTGCGATTCTAATATCCGGCGGTGGCAGCAACTTACAATCTATTATTGATCAAATAGAAGCTGGGCTTTTGCATGTAAAAATCACCATGGTAGTTAGCGATCAAGCTGATGCCTATGGGCTAACCCGAGCTAAATTAGCCAGCATACCGCAATGTAGATTAGCTGCTATGAAAACGGAGAAGCGAACGGATTATGATCTACGATTACAGGCGTTAATTGAACGCGAACCCGTCGACTTAATCGTGCTTGCTGGTTTTATGCGCATTTTGAGCGGCCCTTTTGTCAGACACTTTGCTGGCAAAATTATAAACCTGCACCCCTCACTGCTTCCCAATTATAAAGGCCTTAACACCCATGTTAGAGTGCTTCAAAATAAAGAACCTTATCATGGTGCCAGTGTACATTTTGTAACTGCTGGATTAGACGAGGGCCCCGTCATTATTCAACAAAGTGTAGCCGTTAGCTGTGATGAAACCGCTGATAGTTTAGAAGCTAAAGTTCATTCCATAGAGCACACTATTTTGCCAAAAGCTATAAAATGGATAAGTGAGGGGCGGGTAAAACTAAACAACAACACGGTAACTTTCTATCAATCAGTATGAAGATAAGCCAATTGTTTATTGTTTAAGCCAACTATTAATCTGTGCTATGAAGTGGACCCCATGATTAGGACAGGTTGAAGGCCAAAATAAGGAGTTATTTTCTGTTTTATAATTGTTCAAAACGAGGAACAGAAAATGAGTAAAAAGCGTAGAAACCATGCCCCACCATTCAAAGCCAAAGTTGCTCTTGCAGCAATCAAAGGTGATGAAACATTAAGCAATCTTGCTAGTCGTTAGTAAGTGCCAAGTAAAAGGCATACTACCGATCTGTTGAGGAAAACCTTATTGTCACGCTTTTAATTTGGAGCGTACCAATGACAAGACGAAGTAAAGAGCAATGGCGAGAATTGATAGCTGATCAGCAATCTAGCGGTTTAAGCGCTGCAGCTTATTGTAGACAGTATGATATCAACCCGAAATACTTCAGCACCCGCAAAACGCAATTACAGGGTGGCAAAGATAAATTTGTGCGTGTCAGCCCAAAGCCAAGCTATGCACCGCATGGCGGCGTACAATTTAGCAAGGCAATGACAAAGCAGCCACGCATTCGGGCCATTGATATTGAATTAGGTGATACTTTTAGATGCGCAGGCTCTGAGCCTGATGCTCGATCAAGTTTTATCATGAAGTGGCTAACTCAGTTACCGCCCGTTTATTTGCATCGCGCACCAGTTGATTTTTGCAAGGCAGTGAATGGTTTAAGCGTGATTGTAGAACAAGAGATGGGGCTAAGCCCGTATGCCGAAGGCTTATATGTATTCTGCAACAAAAACAAAGACCGGCTCAAGGTGTTGTATTGGGACAAGACGGGCTTTGCGTTATGGTACAAACGCCTTGAGGAGGATAAGTTTCGCTGGCCCACGCACAGTGACTTGGCGGTATTGCCGATTGATGGGAGGGCATTAAACAACCTACTCAGTGGTTTGTCGATAGAACGACATAAGACATTGTTTTATAAGGAAGTGAGCTAGGGTCTCTGGTAAAATATCGGCATGCAATCGTATGCTGAACTACAACAAGAAAACCAGCGAATTCAAGGCGATATAAAACAGATTAGGAAAGCTTTATTGGCACAGGAAGTGGAATATAAGTCTCGTCTAAACTCTAAAGATGCCTTTATAGATCAACTCAAAGAAGCACTGATTCTAGCGCGCAACACCCGTTTTGCAGCGAACAGTGAAGCATTGCGCACTTTGCAGTTAGTGCTGTTCAATGAGGCTGAGTTAGATTCAGACTCAGTCACAAACGAGGCTCCTGCAATTGATGATGCCGATACCGTCACCATCCCTGCTCATCAACGCAAGCGCGGTGGCCGTAAACCCCTGCCCGCAGAACTACCCCGTATTGAGGTGGTTCACGACCTGAGTGATGAAGATAAGGTTTGCCCGCACGATGGCTATACACTTACATTCATGAGCGACAAGATATCGGAACAGCTAGACATCATCCCGATGCAGATTCAGGTGATTCGGCACATTCGCAAGCAATATCAGTGCCCTTGTTGCCAAAGCAACGGCGAGACGATGATTAAAACGGCGGCCAAGCCTAAACAGGCCATCGAGAAAAGCCAAGCCAGTAGTGGCTTATTGGCTTATATCGCCACGGCCAAATATGCAGATAGCCTACCGTTGTATCGCCAAAGTACGATTCTTGGGCGCTTTGGTATCGATATTGACCGCACTACGTTGGCTAATTGGATGATTAAGTGCGGCCAGTTGGTGCAACCGTTGATCAACCGCATTGAAGAAGACTTGTTAGGGCAAGATTATATCCAGATGGACGAAACGCCAGTTCAGGTATTGAATGAGGAGGGTAAGACGGCGCAAAGTAAGTCGTATATGTGGGTGCGCAGTGCGGGGCCACCTGGTCAAAGGTTAATCTTGTTTGATTATGACCCGAGCCGCAGCAGTGAAGTGCCGAAACGGTTATTGGCTGATTATGATGGTGCCATGATGGTGGATGGCTATGTGGGTTATGATGCCGTTTGTGCTGAACAAGCAATAACTCGCTTAGGTTGTTGGGCGCATGCGCGGTGTAAATTTGTGGAGGCGGTTAAGGCAGGCGGCAAGCGCAAGACAAGCCTAAGGCAGAGTATGCACTGAAGCTGATTGCCAAGTTGTACGTGATAGAAAAGCAAATCAAAGATGAACCAGCCGATGTGCGTTACAGCCGCAGGCAGCAAGATTCAAAGGAGATCATCATCAAACTACGCAAGTGGTTAGACGAGACGCGGCCACAGGTTGCGCCTAAACTGGCACTGGGTAAGGCACTGCATTATCTTGATCATCAGTGGTCTCGTTTAGTTGTGTATTTAGATGATGGACGTTACTCGATAGACAACAATATGGTTGAGAATGTAATCAGGCCGTTTGCGATAGGCAGAAAGAATTGGCTATTCTCAAGCAGTGTGCATGGTGCTAAGGCCAGTGCTAATCTTTACAGCTTAATTGAGACAGCCAAGGCCAACGGCTTAGAGCCTTATGCGTACTTAAAGCAGATATTCACTGATCTGCCTAATGCTAGCAATTATGATGAGATTGATGAGTTGCTGCCGAAAAACCAGTGACGTCGTTGCTTGGGTGCTTACAGTCGTTATGACATCAATGCAAATCTTATCGTCAAGTGGAAGAAACAATTGCTCGATAGCTCAGCTGAAGTCTTTGCATCAGGCACAGGCTTATCTCCAAACCGAGAATCAGAGATTAAATCATTACAGGCAAAGATCGGTGAAATCACCATGGAAAACGATTTTTTATCAAAAGCGCTCGGTCGTTAAACAGACCTGAGCGCAAAACTATGAGAGTTATGCCCGAATCTGGTGTATGAGGCATTTTCTTCAAGCGGCCTCGGTTTGATCTGAGTAGTCATTAGTTTGCTCTATTCCATCTTTAAATGGAATCCCTTGAATCACTTTTGCTAGATAGGCGAACCCGCGTATTCGGTTCCACTTTTTCTCTGCGCACTGACCCAGCTTGAACATCATACTTAACATGCCATCACGGCTAAGACATCCCTTGCATCGTTTGGTACGGTGTCGGATAGTCGCGAATGTTGATTCAATTGGATTCGTAGTACGTATGCTCATCCAGTGCTTGGCAGGGAACGAGTAGAACGTCATTAACTCTTCGCGATCTTTTTCCAAGCACTGCGTGGCTTTTGGATACTTGTCTTGACAGGTTTTAATGAATAATTGATAGGCGCTTTGCGCCGCTTCTTTGGTTTCTTCCTGCCAAATGTTATGCAGAGCTGCTTTTGCTTTGGGCTGCACCGATTTAGGCAGCTTGTTCAGCACGTTGGCCGTTTTATGCACCCGGCACCGTTGATGTTTAGTGCCAGGATAGACTTCTTCCAGGGCATTCCAAAAGCCTAAAGCACCATCACCGATGCCCCGCTCTGGTTGATTCAGGCCTCGCTCCTTGAGTGCCAACAACACCTCTCGCCAACTCTGCGTAGACTCTCGCTCACCGTCTTCAATCGCCAGTAATTTCTTGTGACCGCGCTCATTCACTCCGATGACAACTAAGGCACAGAGCCGGCCCTCATCGCCGCGCAGGCCGCTGTGTATCCCGTCCGCCCATAGATAAACCCATCGATCTCGATCTAAACCTTCTCTATTCCAATCCTTGTACTCCTGAGACCACGTTGCTTTGAGCTTACTCACTGTGCTTGATGATAACCCAGTCGCTGATTGACCCACTAGCACGCTCAGTGCATCCCCCATTTCTCCAGTGCTGACACCCTTGAGATACAGCCAAGGCAAGGCCGCTTCTAGTGTTCTCGTTTTACGCACATACGGCGGCACTAAAGCAGACCGAAAGGTGATCGGTACTCCAGTGCGGGAGCGCACCTTGGGGATACGTACTTTGACTGGGCCGATCCCGGTTTGCAGTTCACGTTCTGGCAAATAGCCGTTACGAACGACACCAGCGTGTCCTGAATCTGAGACTTTGTCACAATTGCGATACAGCAGTTCAGATAACTCACTCTCGACCGCGGTTTGAATGAGTTGCCTAGTGCCATTGCGAATCAATTCTTGCAGCGGATCGATGCTTTGCTCTGGCTTTTCAAAGGAAATAATTTTATTCTGTTTCATAGTGGCGTATGTCTGTGGAAGTTTAAGTTGTTGTAAACTCAACTCATCCCGATACGCCGCTTTTAGTCAACTACTCCATACACCACTTTCAGGCATAACTCAAACTATGATTAATAAAAGCAATAAACTATCGTTAGTTCGTCAGTGTAAATTGTTGAAGATTCATCGTTCCCATGTTTATTACAAAACCTCACCTGCTAATGAGGATGACTTGGAACTGATGCATCTGATTGATCGCATTCACCTCAATCGGCCCTTTCTTGGCAGTAGACGCATTCGTGATGTGTTGCAAGATGTAGGCCACCGGGTTGACCGTAAACATGTGCGACGCTTAATGCGTAAGATGGGCATTAAAGCCATCTATCCTAGGCCTAACACCAGCAAGAAGAAGGCGGGGCACAAGATTTATCCTTATCTGCTAGGTGGGTTGGCCATCAATCAACCCAATCAAGCTTGGTGTACCGATATAACTTATATCCCGATGCCTAAGGGCTGTGCTTATCTTACCGTTGTGATGGATTGGTATTCTCGTAAAGTACTGTCATGGCGGCTTAGCAACAGCATGGATAGCGCATTCTGCGTAGATGCTTTGGAAGAGGCACTGCATTACTACGGCAAGCCTGATATCTTTAACAGCGATCAAGGTGCGCAATTTACCAGTGAGGCGTTTACCGGTGTACTCAAAGACAATGGTATTCGCATCAGCATGGATGGCAAAGGTGCTTGGCGTGACAATGTATTTGTTGAGCGCTTATGGCGCAGCGTGAAATATGAGGAAGTCTATTTGCAAGCCTACCAATCGATGAAAGAGGCAAAAGACGGCATTGGCTCCTGGATAAACTATTACAACCAAGAGCGTAAACATCAAACATTGGGCATGGTCCCTGACATGATGTATGATCCATGTCGCGGCCTGAAATTGGCTGCTTAATCAGCTGAAAATAACTCCTAAGCCATCTGTCCTAAAAAGCGGGTCCACTTCTCAATGCGCTCTCACTTGCTGCTACCGCCAGTCTATTCCAATACAGGAATGATACCGAGAAGTTGATTGTCATTTCTGTTCAAAGATGTTTTTAAAGAGTTTGGTTTTTTCCTCATTGAGTTGTTTTGCTATCTCATTATCAGTCATCTGATAAACGATATCGTCAAGCATTGTAAACGAGATGTGAGTTTTAAGATATGACTGTGCATTGGTCAACGATTTGAGTTGTTCATAAGGCGTCATCATGTTTCGATATGGATAGGTTTTGACTTGTTTTCCTTTGTTGTTAGTGCTGATCTGTGGGAAGAAACAAGGTCGGTGATAATTCAAATAAGGGTTAAGAAAGTCGGTGGCAAATTGATTAATCTCAGGCGCATATTTTTGCGGGATATGCATGAAGCCAGGATGCTTGCGCACGATGGCCCCATTGTTGCACTCAACTAAGGCATGGTCGTTACGGTGTCTAGCCCTGGATTGGGTCAACTCGATTAATAGCTTATTCAACAATCGCACCACCGATTGGTTAATGTATTCACTGCCATTATCGGCATGAAAGCCTTTAATCACAAAGGGGAATTGCTCTAGCATTTGAGTGAGAATAGGCATCAAGAATGGCTCTGATATTTTCTGTGTAGAAGACACGACTTCAAACGGGGTGATCTCATCAACGGCGTTGATATGATAGACCCCTTTAACCTTGTCCTTATCGCCCTGATGCACTGTATCTACACGGCTATAGCCAGGTTGACCTTCTGGCTGTGGCTTACGTCTTTGGCCGATAGAAGAAGGCTTGGAATGTGTCTTTTCAAAGTGACGGCGATTGTTCTGGTAGGGTTTAGATCGGCGTAGATTGTATAGATGAGAAACCGGGATAGGTGCCAGGTTGGCATACTCAGTTTGCTCATAGACAATAAGGCGCGCTCACAGAGTTTCCTAGTGGCATGGCCTGATAACGTACCGTGGAGTTCATCCATCTCTGCTAGAAGCTTAATGTCTTGATTGCTATAGCGTCTAGCAAAGCCCCTTGTGGCACGATGTCGCCACTGGATTCTACCGTGCTTGAGATAGCTGGCAGCCAGGCGTTTCACTTGCACATAAGAGTAACCGCTGATGCGTGTGATATAACGCAGCACAAGACCCTTATCGGCTCGACCCGGTTTGCTGTATTTGAAACGCATTAAGGTGCGTTTGATGAAATCATAGCGATTGCGTTTACCGTCGATTGCCAGATCGATTTCATCAGTGCCTTGTAGCAACAAGCGTGCCTTATCAAGGGTATCTATATGGTGGTCATTCATAATGGTATTCATTCACCATCATGAACAGAAATTAGATTAGTTCGGTATCATTTCCGATTAGAATCAGTCCCTTCGCTCAGTATCATTTCATGTTGGACAAGACTCCGCCTGGCCTAACGCGTCCACTCGTCTATATAATGGTTTCTACTGAACGTTGCGCTGTACGAATTGAGCTCTGTGTTTGGCGGCGTGTTTGTTCAAGAGTTAATTCTGCGGCGTTGAGTTGGTACCCCGCCTTTTCTTGCTGTACTTTAACCGTCCCAGCTTGGTAGAGGGGATAACGGGCATTTAAACCCACACGCCAACTATTGCTACTGCTGCCAAAGCCACTCGCACTTGAACTTGCATCATTGATGCCCCAAGAGCCTGAGGCATCTAAGCCTGGTGAGCGAAGCTTCTGCGTTTTTTCCAAGTTTATTTGCGCCATAGCCAATTGCATTCGGCTCTGCTGGAGAGTTTTGTTATTTACTAGCGCTTGCAACAACCATTGCTCTGAATTATCCACTTCATACTGTAATTCAGCGTCGGACAATATCGCGAAATCTTCAGCGTTAAATTGGCCTGCTACACCAATCAACTCCTCTAAGGATTCAATCGCATCTACCACCGCATTTTCAGCAGAAATAACCGTAGCTTTGCTTTGCGCGTAACGTGCTACAGCGTCGTATTGATCAGTCTTGGTGCCTAGACCCACCTCTAAGCGTTGCGTAGATAAATCTAGTTGTTTAGCGATCGCTTCTTTTTCGCGTTGCGCTAGCACTAGATTATCAATGGCGGAAAGAACAGCTAAATATCTGGCAATCGACCTCTGAATTAAGGCTTGCTGCGCAATATCGTAAGTTAATACTGCGTTTCCCTCCATTACGCGCGCGAGCTCGATGTCTAGGCTTGCCGATGGATCAATCAGTTTTTTGCTGGCGTCTAAGCCTAATTGAGTTTGATTGCTGGAGTATCCATTACTAGACGACCCTTCCTGACTTACATCGGTGTAGTTCAAAGACAAAGCACCAGCGAGTGCCAATGAAGGTGCAAATGCTGCCTTGGCTAAGGGTAAGTTAAGTTTTTCTGCGGCCAAGGTTTGCTCGGCTGAAGAAAATGTAGCGTCCTTAATCCTAGATAAATCAGTTAAAACACGAAAGTCCATGCAAGCTCTTGATGCACCTAGCAAAATCAAAAAAAACCTTATCACCAATAAGGTGACCGCGACTTTTTTGATTTCACTATGCACTTCAATTGCTTACATGTCTTTTCCGCGTTTAACTGATTTATCTAGGTTAATTAAAGCTTGCTCGTATACGGTGATTAGGTCTATAGCGTACAGACCCGAAGCAACAGTGCTTAACAATAAAAAAGCACTGGTCTTAACCGTTATATTGTTGCCTAAATTAGACATATCGATTAGCTACCTTTAACAACCCATTATTATAAGGGCGCGTAATTATAAGGGCGCGTACTGACTAAAAAATGAATTCGCGTTCCATGCTGTGCTTACCTAAACGTGGCGTTACGGTATCGAGTATAGATTCGGCTAGTATTTCGCCACCAGCTCGACAGTAACAAACCAATTCCATCACCTCACCACTGCCAATAACCGCTACGCAACGACCGTCTTGTGCTAACTGCTGACAAAGTGCCTTGGGCATAGACCTTAGAGAGCTACGGACAAAAATGCAATCAACTTCTCCTGCCCCGGCCCACCCTGCGTCAGCCTCGCCAAGTTGAAATTGCACATTACCAATACCGGCCATAGCGATATTACGCTGGGCAGTTTCTAATTTAGTCTGGTTCGGTTCCACGCAAACAACGCTGTACACATATTGGGAGAGCAATGCAGCAACATAACCCGTGCCAACTCCAACCAGCAACACACGATCGCTTTTTTGTGCGCTTAGGCTTTGTAGCATACGCGCTACTATTTTTGGCTCCAACATTGCACCATCATTTAGCGGAATAGCGGTATCAACAAAAGCTAATTTCACGTGTTCAGTGGGTACAAAGTCTTCACGCCTAACCGCCCTCATCGCATCAAGTACACTTCTATCATGCACATTCCAAGGTTTAACTTGTTGCTCCACCATATTAAATCTGGCTTGCTCTATTTTGTTTCGCATCATGTTTTAGCTATCTTGCTATATTTAGTCGAGATATTTAAGCGCTTGCATTTCACGCCTGCAAGCACCCACAATTTTATCTTGGAGCTTTTTATCCAGTTTAGTTTTCCAGCGCTGAGCTTCACCTTTATGGAAGAAAGTCTGCCCCACCCCTTCGCGGAAACCTTCTTTCTTTTCTTGCTGTTGGAAATTTTCGAACCGGCAAGACTCTATCGCACTATGCACTAAAGATGCGTCATAATCTAGCTGTAAGAATTTGACTATCTCACCCAAAATATCGAATGGTCGAGCAAGTAAATCTTCGTAGCGCATGCTATAGACAGGGTACGGTAATTCTCGCAACCAAGAAGCCACGCTTATTTGCCAAGACAGCTGCGCCACAAACAGGCCTTTGTCGGGATAACGAGTGAACGCCTCGCCGTCCAATAGCTTTTCAACCGCCTGGGCATGGCTAGAAAGCCCATAATGATTGTAAAAAGACAAAGCAATGTCTCTGGGGTCTCTAGCAATATATATTGCTGCCCGCGTAATATCATGCGGAATTTGTGATACACCTGAGATATCCACATTGCAATCATGGGTTTTCAACATCAAATTGCCTTCTGCATCTTCCAACATGCGTAGCATCGCTGCGGGTTTTATCAAAGCTTGGTCTGATGCAGACCATTCACTTATTGGGGCTTTTGTAATGCCATTATAATAAACTGAGTCCTTGTCACCCGTTTGCATAATCTCATTAATACCTGCGGTGCCACCATTGATATAAGCTGTTATCAACGCACGCACCCAAGTATTCCCACTTCGAGGGAAACTGGCTATCCAAGTTAATTTATGGTCTTTATTCATCGAAGCTATTGCCGGTCGGTGCGGTCATTGATATGAGCGCGGTAGTTTACTAAAACTAAGAAACTAAATGTAAACCATACAAGCGTTTAACTGCGCTGCAACACCTTGAAAAGCAATACATTCGAGCGTTTAAGCTATGACAAATACAATTTGTTGTATTATTGCAACATATTGAAGAAAATAAGGCCTCTTATACTGTCTTTATGTTGCATTTAAATCACAATCGAATAGAGTACGGGTCGTCTCTGGGAAACCAGTGACAAATAAACTAAATTTAAATTTATTATTAAGAGAGTTCAATTATGAAAATTTTAACTAAAAGTGCAATCGCTTTAGCAGTAGCCGCAGCTACTTCAATGCCTGTATACGCACAGATGGCTGATGGTGCTGCACCACAAGTAACTGGTGTATCTGGTCGTTTCCGTGTTGCAATCATCTGTGACGACGCTAGCGATACATGTGATCAAAAAGATTACGGTGGCCGTTTCCGTATGGTGGCTGAAGAAGAACTAGGCAATGGCAACACAGTATTTGGACGCTACGAATTTGAAGTAGACGCTTCTCAAGGTTCAATCAAAGTAGGCGACACTCAGCGTGTGGCTTATGTAGGCATTAAAGGCGGTTTCGGTTCTTTGTCACTTGGTAGCCGTTGGTCACCATTTTACAATGTAATTGCTAGCCCATCTGACTACACAAAGGCGTTCGGTGGCACTTGGCGTAATGGCGCTGGTTACTTAAGAGGTCCGTTCCGTTTAAATAACGGTGTTTTCTACAGCGTTGGTGGATTCCAAGGCATGGTTCAAATCAACGATGCTAATGATGCTGCTGCTGGTGTTGTTGACGATGATGATATCGATCGCGTTGAACTTGCTTTGACATTGGGTCTAGGTGGTTGGAACGTAAGTTTAGCTGGTAGTGATGTTAAAAAAGCCGCTGATGAAGTAATTGGTCTTAATGTAAACGGCCACGCTGGCCCAGTTCGTTTGTCACTAAGTGCCTTAGACAACGGTACTGATACTGGCTTCTTGGGTCAGGCTCAAGCTCCAGTAGGCGGCGGCACGCTATCTCTTAGCCTTGGCGAAGATGACTCAGCTGCTGATAATTCTATGGTAGCACTTGAGTATGAGCGCGGTTTAGGCCCTAACTCTGCTTGGTTTATCGGTGCTGAGAACAGCGATAACAATGCTGGTACAGATAAAACTTCATACGGTATCGGTCTACACTACAACTTCAACTAAGATTGAGTTAGTGTAAAAACACATTTAAAGTGTTAAAAAGAGTGCCTTTATAGGTGCTCTTTTTTTTGTTCAGATATCGCGTTCAAGCAGGATTTACAAATGATCAACATCCAAATTCGTCGCCTTAATTCGTTATTAGCACAGTTATTTTTCAAACAGCTAAATTTACCTTTGGGCATACCCACAATCCGTGGGAATTGGTATAATGAGGCTTATTCCTCAACCACCGCTTATTAGCTTGATGACGAAATCAATCCTTCTCCTTGTGACGCTACTCGGACTGCTAACTATCAGCGGATGCGCAACCGAATCAAACAATTCTGCAATACCGGGTTATCGCACTGCAAGAGCGCAATCTAGCTTAGAATTACCGCCTGATTTGATCAACACAAGCAATGAGGCCCTAAACCGCAGAAATGAAAAGGTGGCTACGCAGGTTGTTCTACCTCAAATCGAAGGCTTAGAAATAACACGAAGCGCAAATGGAGAGCGATGGTTAGAAATCACAGCAGACGTGGATACTACATGGGCTAAGTTAGTCGACTACACGCTCTCGGCAGGGCTGCCTATCCTTACTCAGAGCAAGCAAACTGCCATTATCGAGACTGACTGGATAGGCGATGATTCCGGAGCAAAATCAAGAATCCTGAGTTTTTTTGGCGAAGGTAGAGCCTCTGTAAACGATAAGTATACATTTTGGTTGGAACGTGTCGCTGATCAACAAACCGCTTTGTATGTGACGCACAAGCAACTTAAACTGGTTGCTAAAAATCGCTCTAAGAAAGGCGGAATTGTTGAAACTGCTTGGGTCGAAGAAGCAGGAGACGGCTTTCAAGCATTAGCGATGTTACGAAAATTAAAAACTTTCTTTAGTGGCGAAACTGAGGTGGATGTCGCGGAGGAAGTCATTCTTATAACAACTGATTCACCAAGCATCATAATGCGAAGTAGCCCAGAAGATACGCGAAATAAATTAAACGCTGCATTAGTTACATTAGGCTATGAAATAGTATCCGAAAGCACCAAAAGGAACGTTATTGTCATTAGAGAAAGACGGAAAAAGACCGGTTTGTTTTCCAAACTCTCAATACGTCAAAAGCAGGGGGTAAGAATTGAACCCTACGGTGTAGACAACAAATCAAAAATAACGGTCACCTCTTCTAGAGGAACTGGTTTAGCAGCAAAGGACTCACTGCCTGTGCTGTACAGACTCGCCGGCGAACTTCGCAAATAGATTGCGATCACCAACTAAGTAAAATCCACCCGGATTCGCCAGGCTTTAAGCATGCCTGCTTTTATATATAAGATTGTGGATAATAGGTTCAAAAATGATTTCCATCGCCATACCCATCTTCCCTCCGGGCACCACAATAGTATTCGGGCGTGACATAAAAGAGTCATGGATCATCATTTGTAAATAACCAAAATCTACATCGAATCTATTGTGGTCTCTAAAGCGGATCACTACAAAACTCTCGTCGAGCGTCGGAATATCTCTAGCCACAAACGGATTTGATGTATCGACTGTCGAGACACGTTGGAAGTTGATATCCGTCTTACTAAATTGAGGGGTGATGTGATTCACGTAATCTGGCATGCGGCGCAGAATCGTATCGACAATTTCTGCTTGCGCATAACCCCGCTCAACGCCATCACGATGAATTTTCTGAATCCATTCTAAGTTAACGATGGGTACCACGCCAATGCCCAAATCGACATGACGTGCAACGTCATAACCATCTCCCTGAACAAGGCCATGCAGGCCTTCATAAAACAATAAATCCGTACCCGCGGGAATATCCTCCCAGAGAGTAAAATCACCTGTTTCACCATTAAAATCTTTACCTAGCCGCTCTGCACGAAAGTTTGCCTCCTCTTCATCATGTAAGTAATAACGCATTTTACCCGACCCGGACTCACCATAACTTTTGAACAAAGCTTCCAACGCAATAAAATCATTTGCTTCAGGGCCAAAATGACTGAAGGTTCTATTGCCTGCTGATTCTTCATCTTGGACCCGTTCAATAAACTCCGTACGGTTCCACCGATGAAAACTATCCCCTTCAATCACCACCGCACATAAGTGTTCCCGGTGTAGAATATGTTCAAACGCTTTTTTGACAGTTGAAGTGCCTGACCCCGAAGAGCCAGTAACCGCAATGACTGGATATTTTATAGACATACCATAGCCTTTTCGAAGATTAGTTGATGATAATTGTCGTATGACAAGTGATTTGATTCTATTCTTATTTTATTTATAATGACAATAGATGTATATGAATTATAAATATTTTCCACAGCAAAGAGGCTAGAGTTATTCATTGAGCCTTGAAAGCATAATCCTGAAAACCTTAACAAGCTTTACTGCGAAATGGTGTGATCTGCCTTAAAATCTATCTAAACCTCAAATAACACTCTTTTCATGCAGACAGACGAATTACGTAAAGCGATTGTCACCTCCCTAGAAAATGCAAAAGCGAAAAACATAGAAATATTGGATGTCCGCAAATTAACCGACACAACAGATATTATGCTCATTTGCAGCGGCACCTCAGGTCGTCACGTTGCCTCAGTGGCGAAGCATGTACATGATTCACTGGCTGAGCTTGGTATATTGCCGCTGGGCAGCGAAGGTGAAGACACCATGGAGTGGATCCTAATTGATTACGTCGATGTTGTAGTGCACGTTATGCGCAGCGAAACTCGAGACTATTACGACTTAGAGAGTTTGTGGGATATAAGGTTAGCACACTCAAAAGAAGCCTCCGCCTAGCAGAAAAATGCCTTAATCTTTAACGACCCGCACGCTTGAACATCAGCAACATTGTTTTAACGACAATCGCAAAATCTAATTGCAGAGAGTGGTTTCTTATATAGTACAACTCGTACTCTAGCTTCCTTCTGGCATCGTCGCTTGAAGCGCCATAACGATACATGACCTGCGCCCAACCAGTTATGCCTGGAGGTACAAAATGGCGCAAATCATAATAAGGAATTTCGCTTTTTAATTTTTCAACAAATTCGGGTCTTTCTGGGCGGGGCCCTATTAAACTCATCTCACCTTTTAAGACATTCCACAACTGCGGCCATTCATCCAGCCGCGTTTTCCTTAAAATATTTCCCAAAGGGGTGATCCGCACATCGCTCTCACTTGCCCACACCGGCCCATGCGGCTCAGCACCCTCTACCATTGTTCTGAGTTTATAAATAGTGAACGGCGCACCGTAAAGACCAACTCGGGCTTGAGAATATAAAACCTTACCGCTGGAACTCAATTTAATTAAAGCAGCCAGCACTATGAACACTGGAGCAAATAATAACAAACCCACAATGGAAGCTACAATGTCACCAAAGCGCTGGAATCGTAAGCCAACCTGATCATGAATGCGCTGAAAGCCGTCTGCCTGCGCAAACCAACCATCTTTCAAGTGCAAAACCGGTACCCGTGACCAGTAGGTTTCGCAAAACTCGCTTAAGGTCATCACTTTAATGCCATCAAAACGTAGCTGCATAATTGTGTTGGCAATATTGTCGCTTAGATTCTTTTGCGTACCAATAATAATGCCACTTCCGCCGGTTTGATCATTGAGAAAGTCTTGCGCCAGAAACTTCGAATCTTCTTCAGAAACATCAATCACCTTTTTGATGCTGACCTTAAAGGTATCAAATTCTTCCAATATCGGATCAATGAGCTCAGCCTCGGATAATAAAATCCATTGCATAGCAGGCTGGTATCGCTGATTTAGCCAAGTTAACAGCCAGCGCCAACCAGCCGCCCAAAAACTAAATAGAAAAAATGCAGTAGGCATTACCCCGCGGCCAAACATCGGCATAAAAGAACCCACACCAAGCGCATACACAAATAAAGCTGTGAATATCGCCGCCACAGGAACAGCTAAAAAAGTCTGCAAGGGGAGACGCGCCCGGGTAATGGGCTCCTCTGTACGATATACATCCATAACGTATAGCGTAATTAGAGTAATCAGTATGATGGCCCAAATCGGGCCACTGAAAATTGAGATAGATTCGCCGATTCGAATTTGATGAATTGCTCGAAATAACACAAACAAACCGATAACATCCGTACACAGTAAAAACAGTTTACTGGCAAAACCATGGCTTATTTTGCGAAGCAGTAAGGACATTAAATTAGCAAGGTAGAGTATCGGCAATTTTCAGGGTAGTTGCACATTTTCCTACGCAGCCAATAATACTTCTTTTTGTGGGTTCAGCGCAACCGCACCACAAGGCCGCCAATTTCGGGTTTGGCCAGACCACCGATTAGGTTTTGCTGCTTTAGCTTCCTGATAAACAACTTCTCGTTTTGCTAATAGGGCACTATCTTCACCGCGATAACGCTGGCCAGGTGTAACGTAGCGTATAGCACTGTGACGATGTTCTTCGTTATACCATTGCATAAACTTACCCACCCATTGGCGGGCGGCCTCTAAGCTATCGAAGCCTTGAGAAGGCCACGCAGGGCAATACTTTACCGTTCTAAACATGGATTCAATATAAGCGTTGTCATTGCTTACTCTTGGCCTTGAGTAAGAGGGCTTTATTCCTAATGCTTCTAACTTCGCTCTCATTGTGAACGATTTCATTGGGCTGCCATTATCACTGTGTAAGACGGGCATGCCATCGCAGCTGGCCACTTTTAGAGCCGCCTGAGACATCAACTGCGCACCTAATTCACCGCTTTCAACAGGATGTACTTCCCAGTGAACGCCATAGCGACTGTAAAGGTCTTCTACCATGTACAGGTAATAATGCTTGCCAATAGTACGCGTCGCCAAATAGGTGATATCCCACATCCACACAGCATTAGGTTTTAGCGCTATATGAGTATCGGGTGTTCGGGACTGCTTTTGTTTGGCGCGGCCGCGGTGCTTCAATTGCCCATGCGCCTTGAGAACTCGATAAAAGCTAGACTCGCTGGCCACATAAATACCTTTGTCAGCCAACTGTGGTACTATTTGCGACGGCGGCAAATGATTGTATGCCGATTCATTACATATCGATAAAATGTGTTGCTGCTCTTGCTCGCTTAGTTTATTGCCAGGTACTGGCTTTTCTACCAAAGGACGTTGATCACTGCGGATACTATCTTCTCCTTTTGGCTTCCAACGTCTAAGCGTAGACTCGGCAAGGCCAACCAACTCACAAGCACTTGAACGCTTTGAACCTGCGTCTACTGCTTCATTAACATCATTGATTACTTTAATGCGCGTCTGAGTCGTAATCATACTTCCTCGTCCTCCCAAAGCGCCTGAAACTTTTTTTGTAATACTAATAATGCGGCCGTTTCAGCCAAGGCTTTATCTTTGCCGCGCAGCTGGGTTTCTAGCTTCTTCTTGTCTTTTTTTAACGCACGTATTTCATCGCGCGCAACTTTAGGGCTAATGAGAGCCTCATCAACACCATTAATACAAGCTTCTCGCCATTGCGTTATTTGAGTAGGGTATAGGCCTTTCTCTCGGCAATACGCAGATAATTCTTGTTCATTCATCGCAGCAGTTTCAAGAACTACGGTGAACTTAGTTTGGCAATCCCACTGATTAGATGAATCACTATTAGGCATTAAAACTCCTGATCGTCTGGCTTTATTTCGCCAATCATACAAGGTTTGAACACTGATTCCTTCTTCTCTAGATATTTCTGCGAAGGACTGACTATTTGATGATAATAATTTAGATAAAACAGCTTCTCTTCGTTCTACGCTATATTTCGGCATGAGTATTTCTCCGCCGCCCCTTGTGAATTAAAATGTGTGCAACTACCCTGACGTCTGGGGGTATCTAGGGCCAAATAATGCCCCACTCACCGCAACAAGTGAAGTCAAAAGCTTTAAAAACCGACTTTACGGTTATTAACTATCGTTGTTTCGGCCTTTCTTCGCCGCTAAACGTAAACGTAATGCGTTAAGTTTTATAAAGCCCTCGGCATCGGCTTGATTGTACGCGCCTGCATCATCTTCAAAGGTTGCAATCGCTTCGTCGAATAAAGAATCTGCTGAACAGCGCCCACATACAATCACATTACCTTTGTATAGGCGTAACCGCACTTCACCGTTAACTGTCACTTGCGATGCATCAATCATGGCTTGGAGCATCTTGCGTTCAGGTGCAAACCAAAATCCGTTGTAGATCAGCTTTGCGTAGCGCGGCATCAGCTCATCTTTTAGATGAGTCACTTCGCGATCAAGGGTAATAGATTCGATTGCGCGATGTGCCTTGAGCATGATCGTCCCCGCAGGTGTTTCGTAACAGCCCCTAGATTTCATACCTACAAATCTATTTTCAACCAAGTCGGCTCGACCAATACCATGCTTAGCACCCAAGGAGTTTAATTGCTCCATCACCTCATTTGGGGTACAAGCAACACCATTAATTGCGACAATGTCTCCGCAGCGGTAACTTAGGGTGACTTCCTCCGGCTGATCAGGTGCGTCCATTTGTGAGACCGTCCAGCCCCACATTGCTTCGTTAGGTGTGCTCCAAGGGTTTTCGAGCTCGCCACCTTCATAGGAAATATGCAAAGAATTGGCATCCATAGAGTACGGCGACCCGCCATCTTTCTTCTTTTGAATATCTATGCCGTGCTGATTTGCATAAGCCATTAGCTTTTCACGAGAATTGAGGTCCCACTCTCGCCATGGCGCGATGATCCGAATATCAGGATTTAAAGCGTAAGCACTAATTTCAAAACGCACTTGGTCATTACCCTTACCCGTTGCGCCATGCGAAACCGCATCCGCGCCTGTTTTCTCAGCTACTTTAACTAGATGCTTGGCAATTAACGGCCGTGCAATTGACGTGCCCAACAAATACTCACCTTCATAAATGGTGTTAGCTCTAAACATAGGGAAAACATATTCGCGCGCGAACTCCTCTCGTAGATCTTCTATATAGATCTCCTTAATCCCAAAAGCTTCTGCCTTAGCCTGAGCCGGTTCAAGCTCTTCTCCCTGCCCTATGTCCGCTGTAAAAGTAACTACCTCACATTCGTAAACATCTTGCAACCACTTAAGGATGATTGAGGTATCTAATCCACCAGAATAAGCCAGGACCGCTTTATTAACATCGGACATGCATCACACTCTTAACTATTTATAATCGGCGAAGACTAATTAATGCACACTTGAAATTCAAGCACTGTGTTGTATAAAATCACTCCTCGGGAGCACTCGAGATTTTTTCAGAGTGCTTTTTTAGTTTTTGTCACTTGTAAATACCTAGCGTCATGACCCATAGACATTTTCTATCCTTAATGGACTTAAGTAAATCTGAAATTTTACAGCTTATCAAACGCGCAATAGTGCTTAAAGCAGAACGCAAGCAAGGCCTGCTAAACAACGCGCTCGCGGGCAAAACCATGGCCATGGTATTTGAAAAATCTTCAACGCGAACAAGGACGTCATTTGAAATCGGCATGACTCAGTTAGGTGGAACCGCCATGTTTTTATCACCTACCGATTCCCAAATTAATCGTGGAGAGCCAATTAAAGACACCGCTCGCGTACTTTCTCGTATGGTAGATGTTATTGTCATGCGCACGATCACACACAATCGCGTAAAAACGATGGCTGAGTATGCCGATGTACCGGTCATAAATGCACTGTGCGATACCTATCACCCCTGCCAAATTTTGGCAGATTTACAAACTTTTGTAGAACACAGAGGTTCTATCGCTGGGAAAAATATTACTTGGGTTGGTGATGGCAATAACGTATGTCATTCTTGGATGAATGCCGCACGGCAATTGGATTTCACTCTATCTATCGCTACGCCCAAAGGGTACGAGCCCAATGCTGGTCTTATAGCCGCGTGCGGAGAGCATATTCGCTTAAATTCAGACCCTATGCAGGCTTGCGCAGATGCGGATTGCGTGATAACCGATGCCTGGGTCAGCATGGGTCAAGAAGATGAGAAGAAAACGCGTGACAAAGCGTTTGCGAGGTTCTGTGTTGACCTTGAGATGATGCGCCACGCCAACGATAACGCCTTATTTATGCATTGCCTTCCGGCCTATCGAGGGTCAGAAGTGGCCGAAGCTGTCTTAGAAGGCCCCAATAGTGTTGTTTGGGATGAAGCAGAGAACCGCCTTCATGCACAAAAGGCCTTACTCGAATTACTGCTAACTAGCCGATGATATATCTATGATCATTGATATGGGCACGCTTAGCCCAAACAAAGTTTATTTCACGCTCACCCAAACTATTATTCCGCGGCCTATCGCTTGGCTAATGACCGAAAACACTAACCAAAGCCTAAATATCGCGCCTTATTCTTATTTTAACGCGGTGTGCTCTAACCCTGCTTTGGTCATGGTTTCTATAGGTATTAAACAAAATGGTGAACAAAAAGATAGCTTAGTTAACGTGTTAGAAAACAACCACTGCGTTATTCATCTTGGCTCGATGCAATTGATCAATGAGCTTAACGAAAGTTCGCGAGAATTAGACTATGGTGATTCAGAAGTCAGTCAAATCGGCTTGACCACTGAAGAATTCGACGGCTTTACACTTCCACGGCTTAGTGATGCCCCCATCGCACTGGCCTGTTCTTTATATAAGCACGAGGTGATCGGCAATAGTTATCAAAACCTATTGTTCTTAGAAGTTCAGAAAATATATTATCGTGATGACGTGATTCACTACCAAGAATCGCCATTTCGCCTCACCATCGATGCGCTAAAAGTTGACCCACTATGTCGGCTAGGTAGCGGCAATTATGCAAATCTAGAAAATATCCACGTACGTAAAAGCCCCAACAAAAAATCACCTACCGATTTGATTCGGGCTTATTTATTACGCGCTTAGAGCCTGATTTTCTGCCGAACCACTTATCCAACCACGTGCCCGGCTTCGGAGGTGAATTACATTGTTCATTGTGGGTAGGTGCATAACCTTTGACAAAGGCTCTGGAAACACTGATCTTAGTACACCCAACTATTGCAAGCCCAGCTCCCGTTGCATCAACATCGGCCCATTCTACCGTAGAGGGAATAGCTTTATCTATAGGGTGCAAGTCCAAACCCTGCATAACACTAGACCATACTCTCAGTGCCCCGCTAGAACCCGTGAGCCCTGTCGATTTATTGGCGTCATTTCCTACCCAAACAATCCCTAGATAGTTAGCGCCAAAGCCCGCAAACCAACTGTCTCGGTAATCATTAGTGGTTCCAGTCTTGCCACCGAGGCTAATACCAGGCAATAAAGATTGAAGCGCGCGGGCCGTTCCCGTTTTAGTCACTTCCTGCAACGCAGTGTTTAATAAATATACTGCCGCTGGATTGATCATCTGATTACTCGATGAGTCATGCTGAGTTAGTTGATCACCAGCGCGATTAGATACCACCCTTAAGGTGCGCAGTGGCTGCAACTTGCCTTGATTAGCGATCGTCTGATACATCTGCGCCATTTCAAAAACACTCAGGTCCGCCGCGCCTAAAGTCAATGAAGGGTAGGGAGGCAATTTAGTTTCTACTCCCAGGCGATTTAAGGTCGTCAAAACCGCATCAATTCCAACATCTAAGCCGACCTTCACCGCGGGAATATTATAGGAGTGTGATAATGCTTCATACAAGCTCGGCGTTCCATGGTACTGCTTATCATAATTGCGCGGCTGCCAATCCTTTCCAGTTTCTAATGGCACGCTAATCGCCGAATCCACAACTAGCGTAGTCAACGAATAGCGCTTCGGGTTCTGCAAGGCAGTGAGATATACCGCTGGTTTGATTAACGAACCCACAGGGCGCTTAGCATGCAAAGCGCGGTTAAACCCAGCAACTTGGTTGTCACTGCCCCCGATAATCGCAACAATTTCCCCAGACTCTGGCTTGATTATCATCATCGCGCCTTGCAAAAACCCTTTGGACAGACCGTGTTTGTCTTCCAGCGCCAGTAAAGCGTGCTTGAAAGACTTCTCCGCACTTCGCTGAATGTCAACGTCAAGCGTTGTATATAAATCAAGCCCAATCGATGAAAGCAATCCGGCGTCAAAAACCTGCTCTAGTTGCTCACTAAGCAAGTCTATAAATACAGGATAGCGCGCTTTTTGCGCTATATTGCCTTCGCCCACTCCAAGGGCTTTGCTGCGGTATAGCTCAGACTCAGAGGGCGTGATAAACCCATTCTTGGCTAAGGTGCTAAGTACCAAGTCGCGCCGCTTTTTGGCTCGCTGTGGGTGACGCACAGGGTTATAGGCCGAAGGCGCGGGAATCATCCCTACCAACATGGATAATTGACCTGCATCAATATCAGATAAATCGCGACCATAATAGTATTGCGCCGCGAGCGCAAAGCCATGGATAGCACGATTCCCTGACTGACCTAAGAAGAGTGTATTCAAATAGCGTTGAAGAATCTCAGATTTGTCGAAGTTAAGCTCAACCAATAATGCCATCACCGCTTCTTTGAGCTTTCTCTTCAATGTTCTAGATGGGTCCAAATAGATATTTTTCACCAATTGCTGAGTTAAGGTACTGCCGCCTTGATGGCGTGCCCCCGGCTTAATGTAGCTTGCCATTGCGCGGGCAATTGAAAATAAATCAACTCCCATATGCTCCATGAATCGGCGATCTTCCATTGTCAATACAGCATCCAGCAACAATTCCGGCACTTCATGCAATTCAAGTTTAATACTATCTTTTACAGGCTCAGAGCCTAAGTTACCCAACAACATGGGAGACAGTTGCAATGAACTCCGTGCTTTACCAGTGCTGTGGTCAGTTAAGCTTTCAATCTTGTCGTTTTGTAAGGTAATACGAACCGCTTGCGATCCCTTTTGCGAAGTAGACTTCCACGGAGCATTGCTTTGGGTAAATATATCAACGGCGTGCGCACTATGTGCAAATTGTTGCTCACTACTAATCTCGATAACTTCGCGATAACCGCGCTCACGCAATTTAGCTATTATTTGGGTTTTAGTTTTACTGTCTCCTACAGTGATTTCATAAGGTCGAGAATAAAGATGCGCGGGTGTACTCAGCTTAGAAATAGCAAAGCCATTAACGACCGTCTCATTCAATCTCCATACCCACAGCGCCACCAACATAGCGACCGCTACAAGCACCCATATCAGCAATTTCACTAACAATCGTGATCGGCTAGAGCGCCGTATTGGCTTGCGTTTAACCGCTGTTCTTTTCCTTTGAGGTCGGGTCGCAGCCTTTGTCGAGGTACGCGACTTGGCGTTCTTATTTTTTCTAGTAGGGCTTGTTCTAGGTCTTTTACTAGACTGTTTAGAATTAGCCATTATCTAGGGGGTGTTGACAAGCCCAGCAAAATTCAAAATTTTTGGGGTTTTTCTCCAAGCAACTTGAACAGCTAGTAGACTGATTATTCTGACTTTTTAACCGCTTTTCAAATCGCGCAATAAAACTCAACGCTCGTGCTTCGTCTTGGTCTCTTTTTAACCAAACCTCTGGATACGATGCAGGCAGGTCCCCCAATCCACTCGGACTATGTTCATTGAACAACACGGCGGGAATGCCAAGTTGGTTTAACTCATTAGATATGAGCCTTGCTTGAAAGGGATCTAACGCTGAATATATTAATTTCATAAACGGATGACCCCAAAGCTATCTTCGGCACTAGCCATATTCAAATGACCCCATATGGAGGCATATGAAACTCGTACACTGCGGATGTTCAGGTTTGTCAGCCGTATTGTCTTATTATCTAATTTAGTATACCGAGATCTATTCAGCCTATTCATTTAACCACATGGCTAATTGCTCCGCATAATAAGTTAACACGCCGTCGCAACCCGCCCTCTTAAAGCCAATCATCGCCTCAAGCACCGTTTCTTTTTCGTCCAACCAAGCATTATGGCTCGCGGCTTTAATCATCGCGTACTCGCCGCTTACATGATACGCAAACGTAGGCACGCCAAAGGTTTGCTTAGTTCGCCACACAATATCTAAGTACGGCATACCCGGTTTAATCATCACCATGTCAGCGCCCTCCGCAATATCCATTGCCACTTCGTACATCGCTTCATCGCTATTAGCTGGGTCCATTTGGTAGCTGGATTTGTTGCCCTCTCCTAATGTAGCTGCCGCACCCACTGCATCGCGAAATGGGCCGTAAAAGCACGACGCGTACTTCGCAGCGTAAGACATAATCATGGTATCTACGAAGCCGTCGTCTTCAAAAGCTTGTCGAATCGCGCCCACTCTGCCGTCCATCATATCCGATGGCCCCACAACTTCGGCACCGGCTTGTGCATGACTCAGTGCCTGTTTAACTAACACCTCGATGGTTCTATCGTTAGTTACATAGCCTGCTTCATCTAACAATCCATCTTGGCCGTGTATTGTGTAAGGATCCAAGGCCACATCCGTGATGATGCCGAGTTCGGGAACCGCATCCTTTACCGCTTTGATAGCGCGCTGCGCTAAGCCATTCGGGTCATAGGCTTGCTCAGCAAACTGGGTCTTCACCTTATCTTCAGTCACCGGAAATAACACCATTGCTGGAATGCCTAAGCTGCTCCATCGCTTAGCCGCTGATACTAGTAAATCCACACTTAAGCGATGGACACCTGGCATCGATTCAATCGCCTGTGTTTCGTTTTCACCTTCTACTACAAAAACCGGCTGAATAAGATCGTTAGGCGACAGCGCATTTTCGCGAACTAGATTTCGACTAAATGCATTTGCTCTTAAACGCCGAAGACGTGTGGAAGGGTACTGCCTATTTGGATTCTTCATAAAAAATAGTGCGGTCAAAGTGTTTCAAATTGCAGCGAAAAATCGACTGCGGTAAGATGCTTGGTTAACGCACCAACAGAAATATAGTCGATGCCCGTTTCACCAATTGCTCTTATAGTTCCAAGGGTCACATTACCCGAGGCTTCGAGCACAGCGCGCTTTTCGTTCTCAACAACCGCTTTGGCCAATTGTTCGTTAGTAAAATTGTCCAATAATATACGTTTAGCCCCAGCCTTTATTGCTTCATGCATACCATCGATATTCTCTACCTCCACTTCAAGCATAACGCCCTCGGGCGTGCTGGCTATAGCCCGTTTAATAGCGTTGCCGATAGAGCCAGCCGAACGGATGTGATTTTCTTTGATGAGCACCCCATCAAACAAGCCGACACGGTGGTTTTCAGCCCCACCCACTTTTGCTGCATATTTTTGCTCTAAACGCAGCCCAGGGATGGTTTTACGAGTATCTAGCACTTTGGTATGTAACCCCTCAAGTTCACGGGCATATCGATGGCACACGCTTGCCGTCCCCGATAAAGTTTGCAACAAATTAATCGCGGCTCGCTCAGCCGTCAACATACTGCGTGCATTACCAAAGGCTTCAAATACTGTTTGGTTAGGGCTTAACGCGTCTCCATCTACCCCATTCCATTGAACAACGATCTTTTTGTCAACTTGTCTGAACACCTCGTTAGCCCATTCCACGCCACACAAAATAGCCTCTTCACGGCAAATTAGACGCGCCCGCGCTTGCACATCAACATCAATCAATGCAGCTGTTAAATCACCTGCGCCTACGTCTTCTTTAAGTGCCACCTTAACGAGGCGCCGTATTTCCGATGGGATTGGTTTAATGGGCTTTTGTTTCAAAATAAGTTTTTGAATAGAATGGCGCAACTGTAACAAACACCGCACACCCTGTGAATAGGGTTGCGCCATAACTTCATCCCTTGATTCTTTTCAGGCCCAAAGTAACTCTTGTTTATTTAAGGAATCTCAACATTCACTATTCTGCAAACTAGCAATCGTTTTGTAGGGAATAAAAAGCCTATCGTTTTCACCTTCCAATGGCATGAAGCCAAATTTTTTAAAAGATTTCTGCTCCTTTATTTTTAGCTTCAACGATAACCAACATCACAGCAATATCCTTACGTCTTAGAAGTTAGTCATCGTAAGCACAGCGACTGTGTCTTCATTATTATTTATAAATTGCTTTTCAAATTGGAATTCATTTTAAACGATTTCACCATTTCCCTAATTCCTTGATCGTATGGTGTCACTTTAAAATCGGGAAATTGACTACGAAATTTATCGAAAGACATTCGATATTCATTTTCAAATTGATAAAGCATTTTTCCCGCTTCTTTTAATACCGGAATAAAAAGTGACAATACTTTCCGCAGTAAAGGCGGCAGAAAACTCGTTTTATAACTTGTCCCGATTACGCAACATTGGGTATGGACTTTTTGTCTAGCAAGTTGACTCATTGTCGTTCCACACGATATATCGATGATTAGCATTAGCCCATTCGTCGTCAATTTCAATCAGAATGGCACTGACTAATCGTAACCAAGCCTCTCGGTTAGGAAAGACTCTGACCAAGCGGGTTCGCCGCTTAAGTTCTTGTTGAACCGTCCGTTCAATGCGGTTGGAGCTTCGCATTTTCTTTTGGTGTCTATCTGGCAAGGCAAACACATTTAACCCTTCAGGCACATTGTTTTCTAGCCACTGCGCCCAGTGAGCATGCTTTTCCTGGTACTGGCTCACAAGGACTTTTAGATTAACCTGAGCAGCTGCCATATTGGGTGCATTCCAAACACTACGCAGCTCACCACCAATGCGCTGCTTGATCTTGTGATTGGGGGCATGATGCATTGAGGAAGAAAGGGGTCAGACCCCTTTAAAGCTGACCCCTTTCTTTCGATTTTAATAAGACGGTACTACCAAGTTTCTACAATCAAAATACCCTTTCACATTACGATGATAATACTTCCCAAGTGAACCTGATTTAATCCACTGCTCAATTGATTTATTCGGTATACCGCAATAGTGGTAAAAGGTATTTTTGAGTCTCACTAAAACATACATATGGACAGGATCATAAAACAACTCATTAACAATGAAGATTCAATCAAATCGTATTCAATAAACCCATGAGAGACATCAACAGGCGTATCACGGTATTTGACTGTTATTTCACGTGCTGATGATGTTTGGTGCGCTGCTAGAAGCAAACAGATAAAAACTGTTATTTTTTTCATAACGTGCTTCATTGAACACCTTGTTCATTTAATATTCTATAATTATGACAGCCTTCCTGAACCCCACCGTCACAAGCAACACCATGTAGATTCTTAGCTTTACTTTTATCTTGCCTAACACCTACTCCATTGTAGTACATCAATGCTAAATTGTGTTGCGCACTTGCAAATCCTTGTTCTGCTGCTTTCAAATACCATCTAGCGGCTTCCTTGTCATCCTGTGTTACACCATCTCCACTGGCGTACAGCACTCCTAAATTGTATTGCGCGTACGCATCTCCCTGCTCCGCTGCTTTCAAATACCATCTAGCGGCTTCCTTGTCATCCTGTGTTACACCTGCTCCATTGTCGTACCTCACGCCTAAATTGTGTTGCGCCCTTGCCTCTCCCTGTTCTGCTGCTTTCAAATACCATCTAGCGGCTTCCTTGTCATCCTGTGTTACACCTTCTCCATTTTCGTACATCACGCCTAAATCGTTTTGCGCCCTTGCAACTCCTTGTTCTGCTGCTTTCAAAACCCATCTAGCGGCTTCCTTGTCATCCTGTGTAACACCTGCTCCCTTTTTGTACAACAAGCCTAAATTGTATTGCGCATTTGCCTCTCCCTGCTCCGCTGCTTTCAAAACCCATCTAGCGGCTTCCTTGTCATCCTGTGTAACACCTTCTCCATTTTTGTACATCACGCCTAAATCGTTTTGCGCCCTTGCAACTCCTTGTTCTGCTGCTTTCAAAACCCATCTAGCGGCTTCCTTGTCATCCTGTGTAACACCTGCTCCATTGTCGTACATCAATCCTAAATTGTATTGCGCACTTGCAAATCCCTGTTCTGCTGCTTTTAAAAACCATCTAGCGGCTTCCTTGTCATCCTGTGTAACACCTGCTCCATTGTCGTACATCAATCCTAAATTGTATTGCGCACCCGCAACTCCTTGTTCTGCTGCTTTCAAAAACCATCTAGCGGCTTCCTTGTCATCCTGTGTTACACCATCTCCATTGTCGTACCTCACGCCTAAATTGTGTTGCGCCCTTGCCTCTCCCTGCTCCGCAGCTTTTCTAAACAGGTTAAACGCTGTCTCATAATCATTGTTGTTATAAGCTTGCACGCCATCGTCAAAATCGCCGCTGTATGCCACCCCGACAAACAACATTGATGTAGTAAAAATTATTAGTATGCTTTGTTTAATGTTTGCCACAAGTCTTTACTCTTATTATGAATTAATGTCCAAAAGCTTATCTGTTATTCAACTTCAATAACAGCGCGTCATCGTCATTTAAATTGTACGATGAGATACATTGTAAATGACAAGAAGCTGGATTCGGCGTTTTTCAGGCTAGTTGCAGTAATTTTCTACATGGCTAATGGTACATTATTTTCAGGATTGAGTGCAACATTAGTCTTGTCCAACATGAAATGATACTGAGCTAAGGGACTGATTCTAATCGGAAATGATACCGAACTAATCTAATTTCTGTTCATGATGGTGAATGAATACCATTATGAATGACCACCATATAGATACCCTTGATAAGGCACGCTTGTTGCTACAAGGCACTGATGAAATCGATCTGGCAATCGACGGTAAACGCAATCGCTATGATTTCATCAAACGCACCTTAATGCGTTTCAAATACAGCAAACTGGGTCGAGCCGATAAGGGTCTTGTGCTGCGTTATATCACACGCATCAGCGGTTACTCTTATGTGCAAGTGAAACGCCTGGCTGCCAGCTATCTCAAGCACGGTAGAATCCAGTGGCGACATCGTGCCACAAGGGGCTTTGCTAGACGCGATAGCAATCAAGACATTAAGCTTCTAGCAGATATGGATGAACTCCACGGTACGTTATCAGGCCATGCCACTAGGAAACTCTGTGAGCGCGCCTTATTGTCTATGAGCAAACTGAGTATGCCAACCTGGCACGTATCTCGGTTTCTCATCTATACAATCTACGCCGATCTAAACCCTACCAGAACAATCGCCGTCACTTTGAAAAGACACATTCCAAGCCTTCTTCTATCGGCCAAAGACGTAAGCCACAGCCAGAAGGTCAACCTGGCTATAGCCGTGTAGATACAGTGCATCAGGGCGATAAGGACAAGGTTAAAGGGGTCTATCATATCAACGCCGTTGATGAGATCACCCCGTTTGAAGTCGTGTCTTCTACACAGAAAATATCAGAGCCATTCTTGATGCCTATTCTCACTCAAATGCTAGAGCAGTTCCCCTTTGTGATTAAAGGCTTTCATGCCGATAATGGCAGTGAATACATTAACCAATCGGTGGTGCGATTGTTGAATAAGCTATTAATCGAGTTGACCCAATCCAGGGCTAGACACCGTAACGACCATGCCTTAGTTGAGTGCAACAATGGGGCCATCGTGCGCAAGCATCTTGGCTTCATGCATATCCCGCAAAAATATGCGCCTGAGATTAATCAATTTGCCACCGACTTTCTTAACCCTTATTTGAATTATCACCGACCTTGTTTCTTCCCACAGATCAGCACTAACAACAAAGGAAAACAAGTCAAAACCTATCCATATCGAAACATGATGACGCCTTATGAACAACTCAAATCGTTGACCAATGCACAGTCATATCTTAAAACTCACATCTCGTTTACAATGCTTGACGATATCGTTTATCAGATGACTGATAATGAGGCAGAAAAACAACTCAATGAGGAAAAAACCAAACTCTTTAAAAACATCTTTGAACAGAAATGACAATCAACTTCTCGGTATCATTCCTGTATTGGAATAGACTGCCTAAAAAATCTCGAGTCGATAAACATGATGCGCATTTCTTTGAATATCCATAAGCGAAACAGCCAAAATGGGATAAATCCCATTTTAAGCTATTCAGCACGGGGGCAAGCCCCCGAGATTTTCGCTAAGCGAGTTAAAGCTCAAATTTAATAAGTCAGACTATTCCGAAGAAGTGTGGCCCTTTATAGTCAGCGAGGTGTGGGTGAAGTGCTTCCAACGCCAAGCATACCTAGTGGCAAATGATACCGATTACGCTCTCACAGGCGAAGGAAAGAGGTTAAAGCCTAATTCCCCTTTGATTAGGCATCTCCAAGTTAAAGACAATAAGCTAATTCAGGAGCTTGTATTAGCGGGAGCAACTGAAATCTCTCTGCAAGAGGGATACATTTTAGGGTACCCAATAAAGGCAATTCCAATTAAAATTGTAAACAAAGCGAAGGGGCACTGCGACGTTTGAACACCAAAACAGCAGCAGAACGCATGGAGTGCCTAATAATGAAGTGCTGGCCTGAAATGGACACCCTGCCCTTGCGTGATTATGAAATTGGGATTAATCACCTTCAGTAGATGTGTTAGCGCATCTACAATGGCACTGTTACAGGCGAAAAGGCTGTATTGTGGCTAGGGTATATTCAGGGAGTGGTTCGTGCTGCTGGCGGGGCTACGCTTGAGGAATTGAAGGGGTTGATTGAATAATGAGAGACCGAGCACCATACACCATATATACCGTATCTAAACCAATTTCAGCCAGATGGTATAAACGTTGGTATATACGCGGCATAGGTAGGTTTGGTACAATTTCGCTTCATAGAGAGGGCTAATAAATGACAGACACAACCACACAAAACACCCAAGCAATTAATATTGAAAAAAACCTTAAAGTATTTAAGGAAAACCTCCCTAACTTATTAAAAACAGAACAGGGGAAATATGTACTATTAAGCGATGAGAAGATTGTTGGCGTTTATGACACGGTTCGGGACGCAAAAACCACTGGCGATAAATTCTTCGAGCGTGAGAATTACTCCATTCAGCAAGTGTTGAGCACACCAATAAACTTAGGGTATTTTTCGTATGCCAGTTCTGTATCAGCCACACAATAACTCCCAGGTATTTATAAATGTTTGTATTTTACCAACAGGAATTCAGCAAAAAACCATAAAGGGCGCAGATAGCAAACCCGCCGAGGTTCCTAGTGGTGCCGCCTTTAGAGCTTTAGTTGACACAGGGGCCACCGCGTCTTGCATAACGACCAGTGTTGCGGAAAAAATAGGCTTAAAGCCCATTGGCAAAGTACCAATCCAAGGGGTAGACGGAGTGGCAGACCACAACAATTACCTTTTCCACATTGGGTTCTTTATCAATATCTCAACGGGCGAAGGGCAGCAGCAGGGAACTCTTACCGTATTAAATAAAGAGATTACAGGGGCGGAAATAGACAGCGGCGGTGCTTTTGATGTGTTGCTAGGAATGGACGTATTGCCTACTGGACAACTTATCGTGTCGGGCAACGGCCAGGCTTCTTTCAGCTTTTGATTCACCAAATTTTACCAATACACCAAGCCACCCACCGCGGTGGCTTTTTAATGCCTAATACCCAACAAAAGTCCTACTCTCAGGATAATAATGTTGAACAGCGTGCAAAAATGAACAGTTTCGTGGGTGATCAGCGTACAAAACTGAACCCCTTTATTGTTAACTGTCTCGGAGCCATTAATCCGAGGAAACTGTCAGGTGATTTGTATGCCTATATGTACCAAGATACGACGTTTGTGTTTAGTAGAAGGTCGCAAAGTAAGCGAGGTGTCGCGTGAATTCAATTTATCACGCACCACTATTTATAAATATTTAAACAACGCGCCAAGCGAACCTGAATATCAGCGGTCGGTGCCAATAGTCTGTCCGAAGCTGGATAAGTTCAAACCTCAGTTGATCAATTTGCTTGAAGTGGACGCAGCTCGCTCAGTGCGAGAAAGACGTAATGCAGTTCAACTGTATGAAGAGATTGAGTTGCAAGGGTATCGAGGGGCTTATGACAGCGTTCAACGGTCTGTCAAAGCGTGGAAGGATCACTCGCGGTCATGTATTAAACAAGCATTTGTGCCATTGGTTTTTGCACCAGGTGAAGCCTGTCAGTTTGATTGGTCACATGAACAAGTCATTCTGGGTGGGTTTGGTGTCAAGATCAAACTAGCCCACTTTCGTTTATGTCATTCGCGTAAATCATATCTTAGGGCCTATCCCAGAGAAACACAGGAGAGGGTGTTTGATGCACATATTCGGGCGTTTGATTTCTTTGAGGGCTTACCTCAGAAGATGATATACGATCACCCTAAGACCATAGTCAGTGCATTGTTTAAGGGTAAGCGGCGTGAGTTTAATCGCCGCTTTCTAAGCCGGATGAATCATTATCTGATTGAACCGATTGCCTGTACACCGGCAGCGGGTTGGGAGAAAGGCGAGGTTGAACGTCAGGTCGGTGTTATGCGCCAAAGGCTGCTTGTTCCACGGGTGCGCTTTGCTGATTTAGATGAATTAAACCAATGGCTGGAGCAACGTTGTGCTCGACTTGGTGAACGCCCACACCCGACTGACAAATCAAGACTAATTGATGAAGTGTTTGCCGAGGAGCAGCCGAGCTTACGTCCCGCGATGGTAGCCTTTGATGGATATTATGAGCGTTTGGCGCGTGTGCATAAAACCGGTGTGGTGCACTACGACCGCAATCAATACTCCGTACCCTGTCGGTATGTTGGCCAAGCTGTTTCTGTTAGAGCCTATGCAGATAGGATTAAAGTCGTGGTTGACGATGTGGAAGTGACTTCACATGCTCGCTGTTTCGGTCGTCATCAAATGATCTTTGATCCTTGGCATTATCTGCCCGTACTGGAGATTAAACCTGGCGCATTACGCAATGGCGCACCGTTTGTTGATTGGGATTTATCCAAGGCACTGCTAACACTCAAAAAACAGTACCTCAAACGTGATGGCGGTGATCGAGAGTTTGTACCATTGTTACTATTGATTCACCAGCATGGCTTGGAAACAGTCACGGTGGCCTGTGAGCGGGCATTAGATGCCAATACGACTCAGCTATCAGTCATTACCAATTTGGTGCATCGGTTAACGGAACCTGATTCGGCCCAAGTGATGACAATTACCAATGCGCCTGTATTAGCTGTCCCCTCGGCAGCGAACGTGACCCGCTATGACCCGCTGTGCGCGGAGGTGAGCCATGCTTGAACTTGTTGATGATCTTAAAAAGCCCTTAAACTACACGGTATGGCACCATGCTTACCTGAGTTGATAGATTCGCCTCGTTCTAAAGTAACGTTGCAATCTGGGTTAATTAAATTGATGGATGCCGAGCGAACGGACCGAGAAGTGAGGCGGCTTAACTACCCAATGAAGGTGGCTAAATTCCCTCATCACCGTGATTTACAGCAATTTGACTTTACCCAGAGCGAAGTTGCACCAGCGCTCATCGAGGATTTGTCTCAGGCTGACTATATGGACAGAGCCCATAACCCCATCTTTGTCGGTGGCACTGGGTAATCTGCTGATCAAAGAACAGCAGGATGAGAAGCAGGGGCGGCTAGCACGAATTATGCAACCGTTAGATGCGGTGATATTCGATGAGCTGGGATATTTACCCTTCCCCGCATCGGGTGGCGCACTATTATTCCACCTGATCAGCAAGCTATACGAGAAAACCTCCATCGTGTTTACCACCAAGCTTAATGTCAGTGAATGGGTGCAGGTATTTGGCGACGAGAAAATGACCACAGCTTTGCTCGACAGAGTGACTCATCATTGCTCAATTATTGAAACGGGTAACGACTCATATCGATTCAAGCAGTCTAGCGCTAAAGCAAAGCTCAAGACTGTCACTAAAAAATAACATCGCAAGAAAGCAGGATTGATTCATCAACTCAAGTTTCGCTACGCTTCACTTGAGTTGATGATAAAGAAATATTATTGTATTTAATTGTTCAGTTTTACTCGCTGACAGGTGTCCAGTTTTAAACGCTGATTGACACCAAGGTGCTAAAAATCACACCACCAACAGCTTGGCCTAACAATACGCCTTTTGGCCCCATCAACTGTGCACCGACATAAACAAAAGGAATGGTGCCCAATGTCGTACGCCCGAAATTAAACCACGCAGAATACTTTGGAAAGTTTAGATTATTAAATGCGGCGTTGGTCAAAAAGCCAATGCCATTGGCGATGAAAAATATGGCAATAAACGTACAAAAATACTGCACCAGTTCGGCAGCTTGCGGCCCTGCTTTAAATGCCCAGATAACAAAATCTTGGGCAAAAAACAGGATTAATGCCATGACCGTTACCACTATCACTATCACTATCACTATAAACTTTATTGAGTCTGCAATGGTTTCGCGTACACGAGCAAAATTCAGCGCACCAAAATTTTGACCGATTATCGGCCCTATCGCCCCTGATAAGGCAAACACCGTTGCAAAGGCTACAGGTGTTAATCTGCCTACTATCGCCATGCCAGCCACTGCTCCACTGCTCCACTGCTCCACTGCCATAGGCGGCAATCGCCGCAATCACATAAGCGTTGCCTATGGGGGTTGCAATATTGGTTAAGATTGCTGGGAAGGCAAACTTGGCGATGCGTTTTACGTTACTTTTATAACGTGCAAAGTTTATAGGCACATGAAAATCGTGCACCTTCACCAATTGATACGCACCCACTGAAAATGCCACACTGCGCGATACGACACTGGCCCACGCCGCACCTTTGATACCCATGTCAAAGCCAAAAATCAAAATGGGGTCTAAAATAGCATTGGCTAAACCCGCAAGTAGGGTAATGGTCATGGCCCGCTTGGCATCGCCAATTGCACGAAGACCAGCCGCGAAAGCCATAGCCATTACGATTAATGGCATGGACGGTACAATAAGAGATAGTCTAAGCTATAGCGATGGCTGTCGCCCTGTGCGCCTAAAAAGCTAACCAGGTTGGGAATCCAAGGCCAGATTAAAACCACGACTAACACACTAAGCAACAAACCTGAGATAACGGTATCCAAACCGATTTCTTTGGCGGTTTGATCTTCACCTCGACCGAGCTCTCGTGATACCAAGGCACCGACACTAATGCCCATCGCAATTCCAATTGAGGTGGTGAAGAAAATGATAGTGCTGGCAAAGCCGACAGCGGCCGCAAGCTGTGGCTCACCGAGTAAGCTGATGAAGTACATATCGACCAAATCGATCAGGAAAATCGCCATTAAACCCAAGCTGCCAGCCAACGTAGTATCCACCACATGGCGCATCGTCGAGCCTTCAAGATATTTGGCGTTAGAGCTATGAGGCATGCGTGTTCCCGCTAAAAAAGCGCAACAACCGTTGGTAAGAATTTCGCGCTGCAGTTAGCGATGTTGGTTCAAAGGTGACTATGTCTCCACTGCGACGTTGTGCCAATTGGCCTGTATCTAAGGAAGTCACGCAACCCAATTTTGGATAGCCACCAATGCTTTGCCTGTCGCGCATCAATACAATAGGCTGACCATCCGGCGGGATTTGGATCGAGCCAAGTGCGATACCTTCGGAAGTAAGCTGCGGGCCGGTATATTGTATCGCCTCACCCTGCAAGCAAGTACCTTGGCGGTTTATACGCTCAGATACGGTGAAGGGCTGCTTATAAAGCGCCTGTTGCTGCTGCACTGAAAACAAAGCATGCTGATAGCTGGGAATCACCCCTAGGGACAATGGTGTCGAATAATTGGGAATATATTTAGGAGGCATACTTTTTGGGACTTGTTCCGAGTTACTTACTTTATAGGCTATGCGGTCACCGTTATTTATCCCCAGCCCATTTTGGCCTAAACCGCCCAAGGCGTCTCTGGGTACAGCGCAAATGCTGCCGAGTTGCGGCGCAATTGCAAAACCCCCTGCTACCGCTAAATAGGCGTAAAACCCGTCTTGTGGACCATTTAATGTCAACCGATCTCCCTTGCTCACACTAAAACTCCGCCAAGAGTTTATTGCATTCCCATTTAGGGTGGCATATAAATTTGCACCGCTTAGCGCAAAGGTTGCTGGCAGCGTAAACGCTGCGCTAAAGTGACCGTGGCAGATCTCGATTTGTGCTGCATGGGACGCATTACCCACCAAATAATTCGCCCACAAGTAAGCATGTAAGTCCATCGGACCGCCCACAGTAACGCCCAAATGCTGAAAGTGCTTACGTCCTAAATCAACGGGTATTGACTGCACCCCCTTATTAAGCACCACCAAGCTCATTGTCGCGCTCCAATTAGGTAGTCATATTCTTGTCTATTAATCGGCGAAAATTGCACACTGTCGCCGATCTCAAATGGGCACAGCGCGGGCAGTGAAAAATCCACTAATTGCATTGGGCTACGGCCAATAATATTCCACCCTCCTGGAGAATCCATCGGATAAACCGCCGTTTGTGTGTTGGCAATGCCAACGCTTCCAGCTGGCACTAATGCACGCGGTGTGGCTTTGCGTTGCTGGGCTATTTGCTCATTTACATTGCCTAAAAATGCGAACCCGGGGCAAAAGCCAATAGCGTAGACGGTGTAGGCAGTCCCAGAATGTAGCTCTACTATTTTCTCAAATTCAAGGCCACAACTTTTCTCCATGTCTTCCAAGTCCAAAGCAAATTCGGGATCATAACAAACAGGTATTTGCACCACTTTTGAACGTCGGTTCTCATGCGGGTTTTGCGACAGACTGTCAATTGCCGATTCAATGTCTCGTTGCAAAGCTTTAGGTGATATCGCCAGCAAATCAAACTGGATAAACAAAGTGGTATACGACGGTATGAAATCAACTATACGATTACCACAAGTCTTTCTTAGCTCACTGATCAGAGCCCGTATACCTGCAGAAAGTTGTGCACCTATCGAATCCCCAAACCGGATGATGAGCGTATCTTCTGATACGAACTCGATTATAGGTTTAGTGCTTGAACTAGGGGGCGTTCTCAATAGCTAAACAACTCGTACGGGTTCATTAGAATAGGTTTTCTAGGTTTATACTAATTCTGGTAAGGCCTTGAGTGTATATCCCGCCTCAATGAGTGCACTACGCATGGCCTTGGCAACATCCACACTGTGGGCATTGTCACCATGCACGCAGATGCTATGAATTGATGTTTCGAGTAATTTCCCCGAACGGGTGACGATACCACCTTGCGCTAAACAATCAAGTACTTGGGTAACACAGTCTTTCACTTCATGTAACACGGCGCCACTGTCTGTACGCGGTACCAAATTGCCATCCTCTTGATAAGCACGATCTGCAAAAACCTCTTTTGCAACCCTTAGCCCAGAGTGTTGCCCTTGGATATCCAATTGCGAACCCGCTGGAGCCAATAAAATTAAATCACTTCGATAATCAAAAATCGCATCACTAATAAGCTTGGCCATTTTTTCATCTTCGCAGGCCATGTTATTCAGTGCACCGTGGGGCTTAACATGAGTAAGTGGTAAACCCAGTGCCTTTGCGACCCCTTCGATTGCGGCAATTTGGTACCAAATCGCTGCGCCTAATTCCTCGTCAGATAACACCATCTTGCGCCGACCAAAACCTTGCAGATCTGGAAAAGACGGATGCGCTCCTACGCTCACTTGGTTTTCCTTAGCCAATTGCAATGCCTGTTGCATTACCAATGGATCACCACCGTGAAAACCGCAAGCGATATTGGCTGAACCAATAAGCGGTATTAAATCTTCATCTGCGCCCATTTTGTAGCTGCCAAAACTTTCGCCTACATCAGCGTTTAAATTTACTGCGGTAATATTAGGAGCTTGCGAGTTCGCCATTTTTAAGTTCAAGTTTTCTGGCAGTTTATATCAAGGGCTGAGTAGTTACTAGCAAGCCATTTTGTTTGGCTGATTAAAAGAATTTAGGGCTTTTGGCCAAAGTAATTTTATATTTTGTTAATAATACCTAAAGCATCTCCTCGTAACCCCACCGCTTTTCCCGAAATATTGTTTGGTATCTGTGAGTTGGTTAAATTGATTCGGATTAGTTTCCATTGAGATGTCGAATGGACCAAACTTTCATTTGGCCAACGAATCACTGAAGGCGTATTGAAACCTGCTCCTATCTCAATAACCACACCCTCGCTAGATTTAGACTGAGACAGCCATCTTTCAAGGCGCCCTGCTGTAGACCTAAAGTGATCATCCACAAACGACCTGTCTACTCTAACATTCGGGAAAACCGTGCCACCACAATTTGGACAACTCGGAATTAGGCTACTGTCTGTTATTCGTTGTGTTTTAGGATCGGTGGAGGCTCTAATCTTGTCGATTTGCTCTTTCCAGGGCCATACGGTTTGCGTGCACGGCGTTGTGCATTGAAGATATGCATAATCACCCTGGGGTGTGAATATTCTCTTCGCGTCAAATCCGTTTCGCTCAAACATCGCATCTACGTTCGATGTCATGACAAAGGTGTTCTCCGGCGCAATATGAGCCGCTAGTTTATGTAGGTTTTTATAAACCGCGGTTTTTGGCCATTTGAACCGTACTAGATCAACGTGCGCGGCCCAACAACCCCATTGCAACTCGGGCACCCAATCGTTATAGCCGATGAATTGATATTGAGCACTAAAGCCATACTGAAGCATCGCTGGAAACTCGCTCGCGAATAATTTTGTATCCGCATAATTAATGCCGGCAGCGGCGGTCAGCCCTGCCCCAGCACTAAAAAGTACGTAGTCGGCATTTTGTAGCCAATCACGCGCTTTGTCGACGCCATCACTCGCTCACTAATACCTCATAATGGCTCGCATCCGCAGCTGAATACAAATTAAATACAACTAGGTCAAATCGACCAGGGTGCTCATGCAACCAAGCACTAACGGTTGATAAGGCAATCTGCGCGGCTTGGGGTTTGGGATACCCGAAAAATCCCGTGGAAATCGCACAAAAAGCTATTGAGCGGATATCACCCACTTCGGCGGCCACATTGAGGCAAGATAGATACGAATTTTGCAGCTGTTGCTCTTCGGCCTTGCTCGGCTGGCTGCCCGGAAAAAGCTGCGGGCCTACCGTATGTAAGATGTACTTTGACGGCAAAGCGTAGGCTCTGGTGATTTTCGCTGTCCCTACCGGTTCAAGCCCTCCTTGCTTATTTATAATAGTGGCGCAATCACCACGTAATCGAGGGCCAGCAGCAGAATGGATAGCGTTATCAATGCAAGTGTGGTTTGGAATGCGGCAACCGAGCAAATAGGCGTTTGCAGCGTTCACAATTACGTCGACTTTTAACGTAGTTATATCACCTACCCAAATACTGATCTTGCCATCAGCAGCGATGTGACCACCGTAAGTCGACCTTATGGTTGGCAGAGTAGCAGCTTCAGTTGGCGGCTGTTGCTGATTCACACCAGCGGCAACGGACTCTAGTCGAGCGACCACCTCCTTAGGCAATGCATGTTCATCAATCTGGGCAAGTACGCCATGGAGGTGATTTAGCACCTGATTGCTTGAAGCGTCCAGCGGGGACGACGAACCTAACTCGTTAAGGAGCGGAAATACTTGCTCGCGCCAATTCTTATCTATTTTAATATTAGTGGGCCGATCCAGAGCAATGTCGGTTCTGTAATCAGGCAACTCAATTGGGTTTGTCATTTATATAGGCCTATGTAGACTTGTCTGTATGCCCACATCTAAACTAGTACTCTTTCAAGATAATATTGCCTAATTCAGTGAGTCTGTCCGCGTATCTGGCAAGGCGTCGCTTGCAGGAAATGGTCACTCCATTTGCAAAAGCGACAACGCAGTCCAGGGCGTGGACAGGCTGACCCAAAGGGCGCCAACGCGCCGTCCCACAGCCGCGTTGTATCGCTTTTGAAGGGAGTGACCATTCATTGCGCAATACGCCTTGCTGTGAAACGGCGCGTTGACGCTGAATTAGGCAATATTATCTTGAAAGACTACTAGGTTTTATAACCCATGCTTTAATTTAAACCGCCAAACTTGCCATTGTTATTTTTCCACTGGCTTTCTGGGATGATTGTTTCAATTACGTCCCAATGCTCTACTATTTTACTGTTATCGATGCGAAACAAATCATAGAACGAAATTGGCTGACCAGCGAAGCTACCTTCGCTAACCGCTAACACGAAATTACCTTCGCCTAGTACCTTATGAACATCGCTATACACCATTTTTATACCCTGCGCTGCCATGGCCTCCAAAGCTGCACCCAGACCCGAAAGCCCATCGGCGATAGCGGTGTTATGTTGAGTGTAATTATCGCCTTCTATGAACTGCGGCAATTTATCCATCTGTCCGTTAACCAATATCGAGTCAACAAAGTCCGTGACTAGTTCTTTGTTTTGCTCGGTCTTGTCTAGGTTGTGTATAGCTGTCGGTCCGTCGATTTGTGTGTGACTGGATGGATTAGGGCTTTGGGCCTTTTCAGCCAAGTTGTCCCAGTGCTCAACTATCAGCCCGTCTTCAAATCGAAAAACATCAAAACCGATCTTAGGGCCGAAAAAATTGTAATCGGTGTGGGTGAATACGAAATCGCCGTCAGAGAAAGCGTGAACTACGTTAACCCGTGCGCTGTCCTTAGGCAGTGCTTGTAACACTGCGCCAAAGCCCGTCAAACCGTCTCCGACAGAAAGGTTGTGCTGCTTATACTTTTCGGCGTTGACGTATCCGACAGCAGACTGGTCTCCAGTCTGAATACTATTAAGCAATGCAACCGCTTTGTCTTTATTGGTGATAGTCACAATAGTTTCCTCGTTTGTAGTGGTAGATGCATAAGCGGTGGTTAATAGAAGAACAAGAATCAGTGGTGTAGCTAGTAAGGATTTCATAGTGAACTCCACTGCTGTCCCGTTAACACTAAAGAAACAGGCCTGATTTTCTCTCAATTTGATAAAATACGTTTAGCGATAAACCGTTGAATCAAATAGGAAAATCAGACCATGTCACATTGTAATACCGTTCTAAATCAAATACTCAAAATTGTTCCGAGACATGAATTCGAGGCACTCGCAATTCAACATCATTCGGGGCGTTCATTCCGCAGAGCGTCTCGTTGGTCACAGTTCGTGAGCCTGACTATAGCTCAATTGACTGGCCGTCATAGCTTGCGTGATATTGTTGATAATGTCAGCACTCAATCACACCGCTTGTATCATCCTGGTAGTGCCGTGTTAACGCGGTCCAATCTTTCACGCATCAATGAGAACAAGCCTTCGAGCCTTTATGAAGCGCTATTCTCTCAATTACTCAAGTGCTGTCAGAGCAAAACGCCAGGGCATAACTTTCGTTTCAAGAATCCCCTGTATTCGCTGGACTCATCTACCATTGATCTGTGCTTATCGGTTTTCCCATGGGCAGACTTTCGATCAACTAAAGGGGCAATCAAACTGCATGTAGGCCTGAATCATGATGGTTACTTACCTGAGTTTGTTAATATCACCGAGGGTAAATGTGCTGATGTTACTGCAGGCAGGAAAGTAGCTTTCCCGAAAGGCAGCATTGTAGTTATTGACCGTGGATACAACGACTATGCTTGGTATAAGCAATTGAATGACAAGGGAATATACTTTGTCACACGATTAAAGAAGAATGCTGCATACCGCGTTATCAAGCGACATAGTGTACGCAAGGGAACGGGACTTAGCAGTGATCAAACGATTGAATTCACGGGGGTCAAAGCAGCAAAGGAGTGTTCGATTCGATTACGCCGTATTGGTTATCGCGATGCCACTACAGGCAAGCATTATGTGTTTTTAACCAACCACTTTAAGCTCAGTGCTCAAACTATCGCCGATATTTATAAAGCCAGATGGCAGGTGGAATTATTCTTCAAGTGGATCAAGCAGAACTTAAAGGTGAAGTCATTTATCGGCACCAGCAAGAACGCAGTATTGACCCAAATATGGATTGCGTTATGTATTTACCTAATACTGATGTTCATCAAATTGCAGTCGAAGGCGGGCAAAACGATGCAACAAATATTGAGGGTATTGCAGCTTAATTTGTTTGAAAAACGTGATTTAATGGCACTGTTGCGAGGGGACCCGATGCATCACCCAAACCTTAATCCTAATCAATTTTCGTTGCTGTGAAAGTTAACGGGACAGCAGTGAGTGAACTCAATAAATTTTCAAGAATATCTAGGATAAGACATTCAATTTCGTACTTGGATATCCATTCCATCTATAAAATGGTAAATCTCTAACCTTTTAGATTATTCTTAAATTGCTGTGGAGTTATTAAAGTTTGTTTTTTGAAAAACTTGGTGAAGTTACTGACCTCATCAAATCCCAATTCAAAAGCAAGTTGTTTGATCTGAATATCCTCGATAGCCAACCGCCGTTTGGCCTCCAATATCACATGTGCACTGATAAGCTGTTTTGGCGTTTGATCTACCGCTGATTTGCACAATTGATTAAGCGATTTGTAAGTCATACCCATTAAAGCAGCATATTCAGACACGTCTTTGTTCGAAACAAACTGATCTTGAATTAAAGATAAGAACTTTAGGAATTTCGCTGCTCGCGCCTCAGTAATTTCACTGAAAAACGGGAGAGGCAATTCACGGTGTAGCTTTAGCATGAGTGTAGAAAAAAGCAGCTGCACTAAAATAGAATCGTAGGTTTCATCGCCAACCACATCTTCTATCTCACCTAATAACAGCTCGGCGCTAGCTCTAAGGCCATCCCTCACGGTCAAAACGGGTGTTTGAGGTGTTCCGCTGTAAGCTGAAAGAAAGTTTGGCAATCTAATATTCGACCGTATTGAGTCTTTGCGTCCGTGAAAAGAATCATGAATCCTTGCAGCTGATTACTGAAATCGAAGGCTTGGATCTGGCCTTTATTGAGGGAAATAAAGTTGCCAGCTTGAAATGGGTAGTGATTGAAATCAATAAAATGTGCTCCAGTGCCATGTTGCACGTAAATCAGCATATTGAACTTTATACGATGCGGCGACTCGGGGGCATGATCCAGCTTCGGATACCTAGCACGGAGTGATTGCAGGCTAAATATTTCGACTCCGCTGGGCGTTAAGCTTTGTGGATGAAATTCAACTACTGGAACTTTCATTAGATTATTGGATGCGGGCACAATAATTAAGATTCTCTACTATAACAATGAAATCAGCTAGTGTTCCGGACAGTTCTGTAAGCTGTTTTACCTCCTTAACCACTTATTAGGCCAGTATCATTTTAAAAATGCCCAGCCGAGGCCTCTGAATAAAGTATATGACGAGGTTTTTAGCTTATTAGGCCAAAAAAAGGGACGCCGCAATGGGCGTCCCAAACTATCATCAAGGAGGAGAGATGAAGAGGTTCCAAGCAGCTCGCTTAAGGTGTATTTCAGCCACAATTGACGCTGGCGCTAATTGATAGAGCGTGCTTATTGAGGCGAAATCGCCACGTTGGTGTACAACATCAGTAATTTGGTCACGCGTAATGCCTATGTCTTTAAGTAGAGAATCTGACACCATACTTTAGTAGACGCATCGTTTGTCGACGGTTGCGCCAAGCCTTAAACTGTTGTAAATAGCCTCTAACAGGGTTTGTGCGAATGCCTGCTGGGTTTAAAGTGGTAACGTTTGTCCATTATAGTCACCTAGCTCGCTAGAATCATTACAATTGTTAATAGGGTGATGGCGCCAACATAAGCTGCGCCTACTTGAATCATTAAATCGTTAGTCATGTTTTTGCCTCGTTAGTTACCAGCCCGTTGCTGTTGGTGAGAATATAGTCCCACCCCTTAAAAATAACTAACGACGAATATTCATGCTTTACCCATGGTTTATTCATGTATTGTTTTTAACTCGATTTATCAGATAGTTATAGATGCCCTCTGAAAGGGAATTGGCACAATTCCTCAGTAAAAGTGGAAATTTTAATGAGGAATAGTTATTTAAAGCGCAAATCGGTTTTAGCACCACAATTTTATAATGTCGTGGGTCTGGGGGTCTGGTCAATATACTGTTCAAATGAACAGCAGTAAAAGAAGTGCTAATTGGCTGGATATTTTATTCACCGAACAGTGGATAACTTTACTCTATGACTCATTATAATGTATTTAATATCTACTATTTAATACAAAATAATTGATTGCCTTGCAAATGGGGAATTTGTAATTTGAATGCGCCATCTTCACTTTGGTGCAATGAAGATAGATGATGGGAAAAGGACGAACCTAAAGATAATATTTGTGTTTATTTCGCGTAATGTGTCATCTAATGCCCCGTCCATAAAATATACTTGATGGTATTTCACCGTAACGTATGTACACGTATAAAAGATCATGCAAACAGTGGAAGAAATACACAAAATGACACCTAAAGCATTAATTATACACGAATATTAGAACATAATTCTCACTGCAGTAGCTATCCAGAAGTCTCTTTCTATCATTTATAGATGAGCGATAAGTTATATAGAAAGTCCGATTCAAACATGCAAACTCCAAATTCATTCACTAGATCAGCGTCTCAATTGCTCTATCGGCTGAATAATAAGTAGTGCATAAAATAGACGTAAATTTTGGCTTGTATTTTTTGATGACTCGCAAGAAAGGTATGAATAATATTCTCTTGAAATGTTATAATACATATTATCACTGCTGTCCCGTTAACTTTCACAGCAACGAAAATTGATTAGGGTTAAGGTTTGGGTGATGCATCGGGTCCCCTCGCAACAGTGCCATTAAATCACGTTTTTCAAACAAATTAAGCTGCAATACCCTCAATATTTGTTGCATCGTTTTGCCCGCCTTCGACTGCAATTTGATGAACATCAGTATTAGGTAAATACATAACGCAATCCATATTTGGGTCAATACTGCGTTCTTGCTGGTGCCGATAAATGACTTCACCTTTAAGTTCTGCTTGATCCACTTGAAGAATAATTCCACCTGCCATCTGGCTTTATAAATATCGGCGATAGTTTGAGCACTGAGCTTAAAGTGGTTGGTTAAAAACACATAATGCTTGCCTGTAGTGGCATCGCGATAACCAATACGGCGTAATCGAATCGAACACTCCTTTGCTGCTTTGACCCCCGTGAATTCAATCGTTTGATCACTGCTAAGTCCCGTTCCCTTGCGTACACTATGTCGCTTGATAAGGCGGTATGCAGCATTCTTCTTTAATCGTGTGACAAAGTATATTCCCTTGTCATTCAATTGCTTATACCAGGCATAGTCGTTGTATCCACGGTCAATAACTACAATGCTGCCTTTCGGGAAAGCTACTTTCCTGCCTGCAGTAACATCAGCACATTTACCCTCGGTGATATTAACAAACTCAGGTAAGTAACCATCATGATTCAGGCCTACATGCAGTTTGATTGCCCCTTTAGTTGATCGAAAGTCTGCCCATGGGAAAACCGATAAGCACAGATCAATGGTAGATGAGTCCAGCGAATACAGGGGATTCTTGAAACGAAAGTTATGCCCTGGCGTTTTGCTCTGACAACACTTGAGTAATTGAGAGAATAGCGCTTCATAAAGGCTCGAAGGCTTGTTCTCATTGATGCGTGAAAGATTGGACCGCGTTAACACGGCACTACCAGGATGATACAAGCGGTGTGATTGAGCGCTGACATTATCAACAATATCACGCAAGCTATGACGGCCAGTCAATTGAGCTATAGTCAGGCTCACGAACTGTGACCAACGAGACGCTCTGCGGAATGAACGCCCCGAATGATGTTGAATTGCGAGTGCCTCGAATTCATGTCTCGGAACAATTTTGAGTATTTGATTTAGAACGGTATTACAATGTGACATGGTCTGATTTTCCTATTTGATTCAACGGTTTATCGCTAAACGTATTTTATCAAATTGAGAGAAAATCAGGCCTGTTTCTTTAGTGTTAACGGGACAGCAGTGACATATTATGGTTCCAAAGATGATATTTACTAAACGGATATATTGTTATGTAGACTCGGCATTTTTCTAGTTAAAACGTCATCGAACCAAAAATCATCGTTTCATAATTAACTATAAACTGAGGTATATCCATGGTAGATATTTCAAGGCGAGAATTATTAATAGCCAGCAGTGCAGCGGCAGTAATCCCGGCACTAATGCCAGTTTCCGCTGCACACGCAGATAGTGCAGTGGACGTAAATTCTTTACCGCGTGTAAAACAACAATTAGTCGCTCCTCCCTTCGTGCCGGATTGGCCACAAGTCGCGCAAGGCGGTCCCAAAATCGTTGAGATCGAGTTGGTTGTTGAAGAAGGAACCAAAGTAATTGATGACCTGGGAACGCAAGTCAATACTTTATCGTTTAACGGATCAATACCCGGGCCATTGGTAATCTGCCACGAAGGTGACTACGTAGAGCTAACCCTTAAAAATCCAAAAGGAAACCTGTTTGAGCACAACATTGATTTTCACGCTTCAACCGGTGCTTTAGGTGGTGGCGGATTAACCCATGTGCGGCCAGGCGAGCAAGTGGTATTGCGTTGGAAAGCTGTTAAACCCGGTACATTCATTTATCACTGCGCACCTGGCGGGTCAATGATTCCCTATCACGTTGTTACCGGTATGAACGGAGCCGTTATGGTATTGCCTCGAGAAGGTTTATCAGATGGTGAGGGCAATACTATAAGCTATGATCGTGTTTATTATGTAGGTGAACAAGACTTTTACGTGCCACGCGATGAGAACGGTCACTTCAAAAAATATTCCTCGCATGTTCAAGCTTTGGGTGACACATTGAAGGTTATGCGCACACTGCTACCTTCACACGTTGTACTTAACGGTAAAGTAGGAGCGCTAACTGGCGATGGGGCGATGAAGGCCAATGTTGGTGAGACCGTACTGTTTATACACTCACAAGCTAACCGCGATTCACGACCGCACCTTATTGGCGGCCACGGCGACTATGTATGGGAAACGGGTTCCTTCGGGGATGCACCCGCTACTAACTTGGAAACTTGGTTTATTCGAGGTGGATCAGCTGGGGCAGCTTTATATACCTTCCGCCAACCGGGGGTGTATGCTTATCTTTCACATAATTTGATTGAAGCGACTAAATTAGGTTGCCTATCGCACGTTGTGGTAGAAGGCGAATGGGATGATGATTTGATGACTCAAGTTCAAGCCCCTACCCCTATGTCATAATATTCTTCATTGTTGCCATTGCTCCTTAATTGAGGAAATCTTATGGGGACAATTTTATTTGTGCTAGTACTCTTTCAAGATAATATTGCCGAATTCAGCGTCAACGCGCTGTTTCACAGCAAGGCGTATTGCGCAATGAATGGTCATTCCCTTCATAAGTGATACAACGCAGTTGTGGGACGCGGTGCGTTGGCGCCCTTTGGGTGAGCCTGCCCGCGCACCTGGACTGCGTTGCCGCTTTTGCAAAGGGAGCGACCATTTCCTGCAAGCGACGCCTTGCCAGGCACGCGGACAGACTCACTGAATTAGGCAATATTATCTTGAAAGAGTACTAGTGCTATAACCCACCCCCATCTTGCGTTCGCCCTTGCCTGACAATGAGAAATATCCGTAAGCAAAGTATCCCACCAATTTTCGTGCTTATTGGCTTATTTCTGACTCTGATGTACGCAACAAATTACACCATCTCGACAATTAGAACATTTAACTTGAATGGTGAAGAGCTACTTTCAATTCACTACCACTCCCCTGAAATGGTTGAAGTGCCTGCAGGTAAAATTGACATCGTCAATTCCGCTCAAATAAGTGAAATGATGGCGATGGATATCTTACGATTCATATAGAGAAACCATTTCTTATTGGTAAATATGAAGTCAATTTTGATCAATGGGATCAATGTTACAGCGCAGGTGGATGCAGCTATCGGCCTGACGACAATGGTTGGGGTCGAGGGGAGTGCCCGGTTATTAATGTTAGTTGGAGAGATATTGAACAGTACTTAAGCTGGATTTCAACGGTGACTGGTAACACCTACCGACTACCGACTGAGCAGGAGTGGGAATACGCAGCTAGAGCGGGCTCAGCAGACTCGCTGGAGCCACCTGCATTATTTACAGACAAGAAATTGGCTTGGGCTTCATCGTACGCTCTTACTTCACGAGGATCCAAAATAACAAAACCCGCGGGTTCCCATGGCGCAAACGAATTCGGCATTTTCGATGTCGAAGGGAACGTTTGGGAATGGACGCAAACCTGCTGGAAAACAGGTGCAATCCCAGAGAACCGGAAGCTAAGCAACTGTGGGTTGCGTGTTATTCAGGGCGAGCATCGTACTTATATGCCGAACTTTCTTAGAGAGATCGGAACCGGTGGGTGTGCGGTTAGACCCCTACCGGGTAATTTCGGCTTTCGATTAGTATTAGAGTCGTAAAAATGGCAATTCGTAACAGAGTAAGGAGGCTGCCAAGTCTAAAATAGCAGAGCATTCTCGCATTATTCTTAAAATCTCACCAGCTATAAAACTTGTAGGTATTTTCCCATCACACCTATTTAGTGGAAATCGAAGAAGCAGTCTTTAGTGTTTCAGCAAACAAACTATTTAGTCTGAACTAAACATCGGGAAGGACATCGCAAGTTGGTTTGCCAACCACATCCGCATGCACAAAGAACCGCTACGCTAGTGTTACAAATAGACATAGTGAAGGCAATCGCCTAGTTTAAGGCCACGTGCATCCCTTCACCCGGGTTGGGCTTGAGTCGACGTTTTAATGCCTGTGAAGGCTTTAATAAATCTTCTAAAGTACTTCCATCAAGCACAACGAAAAAAGCGTCTAATGCATCATCGAGAATAGAAGACAAAACACAAGCACCTGAAATGGGGCATTTGTTCGTTGGCGCATCAAAACACTCTACTAATATAAAGTTGTTTTCCGTGGCGCGAATAAGCTCACCTAAATTAATTTCGTTGGGTGGCTTGGCTAAGAGTAAACCCCCTGATTTTCCCCTATGCGAATTAACGTAACCCATCAGCCCCATTTGGTGAATTAACTTCATCAGATGATTTTCAGAAATATCATAACAGCTCGCTATTTCTCTAATTGTACAACGGCGATCTTGATTCACACCGAGAAATATGAGAACCCGCAAGGCATAATCACTGTATTTGGTTAGTCGCATAAAATCACTTAAAGGTTATGTGTTTGGTCAATATCTTTGATTTGCTGCATTGCAAAGATGTATTATAGACATCTCTTTGAGACAATCACAGCTCAAAACCGCGCCCAAAAATACGTACTGGACCGTAATCTAATTCATATCAAACAATTATGGATTCTTCAGGGAAGGCTATTTAGCGGAATTTTCAGATAGCGTTTGCCGTTACTTTGGGCATTTGGCAGTTCCCCTGCCCGTATATTGATTTGCACTGAGGGTAAAATTAAAGTGGGCACACTGAGGCCTTTATCACGAGAAAGGCGCATTTTTACAAAGCAATCTTCATCTACGCCATTTTGTAAGTGAATATTTTCGTCCCTCTGGGCACTTATAGTCGTCTCCCAAACAAACTCATTGCGTCCTTCGGGCATATAGTCGTGGCATAAGAAAACCCGGGTTTCATCGGCTAAGGAAAATATCTTTTGAATAGAACGATAAAGTTGCCTCGCGTCTCCACCGGGAAAGTCACAGCGGGCTGTCCCATAATCAGGCACAAATAGTGTGTCCCCTACAAAAATTGCATCGCCTATTAGGTGGGACATACAAGCCGGCGTGTGGCCTGGCGTATGCATGGCCACCGCATTCAGCTCGCCAATTTTGTATTCCTCATCATCATCAAAAAGATAGTCAAATTGGCTGCCATCAGTACTAAAGGATTGGCCTTCTCCAAACAGCTCGGCAAATACCTTTTGCGTTTCACCCACCCGCTTACTGATTGCGGTTTTACCGCCCAGCTGTTGCTTCAGATAGAACGCGGCACGGATATGGTCAGCGTGCACATGTGTATCAATTATCCATTGCAGGGAAAGCCCCTCTTTGCCCAGATAATCAATTAGTTGATCAGCGCAATGCGTATTTGTTCTGCCCGCGGCCATATCGAAATCAAGCACCGAGTCGATAATTGCACACTGTCCACTATCAAGATCAGCAATTACATAACTAATCGTATTGGTTGCTGAATCGAAGAAACCTTGCACTTGTGGCTTATGAGTAGGCATATGTATGTAGGACCTGGTATTAAAAGCTAAAACTGACTGCCCGCTTTAGGACGGCCACCATCTCTAATCCATTCACTCCACGAGCCCGGATACAGGCGTGCTCGCCCAAGCCCTGCGTATTCCATTGACAAAATATTATGACAGGCATACACACCTGAACCGCAATAGTGAACCGCGCTTTTTAAGCTTGATTCCGGCACCGCCGCCAAAAAGTTTTCGCGAATAGTCTGCCTAGACTTAAAAAAGTCATTTTCCACATTTTGGGGGACGGGTAAATTGAGTGCATGCGGAATACGCCCCGCAATGTCGTCAATAGGTTCCGCGTCGCCGTTATAGCGGTCTTGTGTGCGCGCATCGATCAAAACAAATTCCTGGGTGTCTAGATTAGCTTGTATCGCTTCTACTTCCAGCCACATACGGCGGTCCGGTTGCATGATGTAAGGCGTTTGCACAAGACTAATCTCAGGTTCTTCGGTGCTGAGTTCTCCACCTGATTCCATCCAAGCCTTAATGCCGCCATTAAGTACCGCCACAGCTTCATGGCCACAAGTTTTGAGTAACCACCACAAACGCGAAGCAAATGCACCCCCTGCATCATCGTACGCCACCACCTGAGTTTGCGCTTTGATGCCCCAGTTATTCACTTGATCAATGAACGCAGAGAATTCGGGTAGAGGGTGACGGCCAGTAGCCTGAGTGATAGGGCTAGAAAGGTGTTTATCTAAATGTGCATAGCGGGCATTGGGTAGATGCGCTCGCACATATTGGGTCTGGCCTAAACTTGGGTCAGCCAAGGCAAATCGACAATCAACAATAACCAGGTCTTGCCGCCGCACGGCGAGCAACACACCCGCTGAAATTAGTGTTGTGTAGGTCATGGCGAAAGCATAGCTCAGTTTCAAGTTATCTAACAGCCTATTTATCAACGATGTTTGGCGACGCTGTAAGAAGTGGACCCGCTTTTTAGGACAGATGGCTTAGGAGTTATTTTCAGCTGATTAAGCAGCCAATTTCAGGCCGCGACATGGATCATACATCATGTCAGGGACCATGCCCAATGTTTGATGTTTACGCTCTTGGTTGTAATAGTTTATCCAGGAGCCAATGCCGTCTTTTGCCTCTTTCATCGATTGGTAGGCTTGCAAATAGACTTCCTCATATTTCACGCTGCGCCATAAGCGCTCAACAAATACATTGTCACGCCAAGCACCTTTGCCATCCATGCTGATGCGAATACCATTGTCTTTGAGTACACCGGTAAACGCCTCACTGGTAAATTGCGCACCTTGATCGCTGTTAAAGATATCAGGCTTGCCGTAGTAATGCAGTGCCTCTTCCAAAGCATCTACGCAGAATGCGCTATCCATGCTGTTGCTAAGCCGCCATGACAGCACTTTACGAGAATACCAATCCATCACAACGGTAAGATAAGCAAAGCCCTTAGGCATCGGGATATAAGTTATATCGGTACACCAAGCTTGATTGGGTTGATTGATGGCCAACCCACCTAGCAGATAAGGATAAATCTTGTGCCCCGCCTTCTTCTTGCTGGTGTTAGGCCTAGGATAGATGGCTTTAATGCCCATCTTACGCATTAAGCGTCGCACATGTTTACGGTCAACTCGGTGGCCTACATCTTGCAACACATCACGAATGCGTCTACTGCCAAGAAAGGGCCGATTGAGGTGAATGCGATCAATCAGATGCATCAGTTCCAAGTCATCCTCATTAGCAGGTGAGGTTTTGTAATAAACATGGGAACGATGAATCTTCAACAATTTACACTGACGAACTAACGATAGTTTATTGCTTTTATTAATCATAGTTTTGCGCTCAGGTCTGTTTAACGACCGAGCGCTTTTGATAAAAAATCGTTTTCCATGGTGATTTCACCGATCTTTGCCTGTAATGATTTAATCTCTGATTCTCGGTTTGGAGATAAGCCTGTGCCTGATGCAAAGACTTCAGCTGAGCTATCGAGCAATTGTTTCTTCCACTTGACGATAAGATTTGCATTGATGTCATAACGACTAGCAAGATTGCTTAATGTTTCATCACCTTTGATTGCTGCAAGAGCAACTTTGGCTTTGAATGGTGGGGCATGGTTTCTACGCTTTTTACTCATTTTCTGTTCCTCGTTTTGAACAATTATAAAACAGAAAATAACTCCTTATTTTGGCCTTCAACCTGTCCTAATCATGGGGTCCACTTCAGTACTTATTGACCTTGCCACACTGCAAAACTACACATTAATTCCACATCTTCTTGATCGCCCCAGCGTAATATATAGTGTAGTGTATTAAATAAATCGTATGGTTCAGCGAGACTAGAAACGGCCAGAAACTAGGCGCGTTTCGCAATGAATGACCAGTCCTTGGCAAGAAATGCAACGACGTAGATAGCCGTTTATTATCTCGCCCGCAAAGAGCCCTCCAAATGATCCAATACTGCGTTACAGCCCTTGTTAAGGGCACACCATTCACTGCGGACTGTGCCTTGTTTTGGATTATTTGGGGCTCTGATATATACGATCTATTTAATACACTACCCTAACAGCAATTTCGTAGCCCGCACTTAATGCGAATAACGATAAAACTGATCAACCCAATTGTTCTTTTGGTGCTAAATGTCTTAGCGCAAGTTGTGCAGGCGCAAACCCTACCAGCGACAGTTAGCAATTATTTAACGCTACCAAATACACCTAGCAATTATTCAAGCATTGCCTTTCCTGCGCATTTTAATGCTGCGCTGAATCAACTGGATAACACTCCCAATAACCCAGCAACAACATCTCTACCCTAGGGCGGGTGTTGTTTTACGAAAAACAGCTGTCTGCAAACGCCCGCATTTCATGTGCTTCCTGCCATAAACAAAGCGAGGGCCTTAGCGATTCCAATCAATTTAGCACTGGTTTTGCTGGCGGCTTAACCGCTAGAAACTCGATGGGTTTAGCCAACTCTCGGTTTTATCAAAATGGCCACTTTTTCTGGGATGAGCGCGCCGACACGCCAGAAGATCAAGCCCTAATTCCGATTCAAAGTGATGTCGAGATGGGTTTAACCCTAGCGCAAGCGGTCAGTAATCTAACTGCTCAGCCGTATTATGCGTATTTGTTTTCGCAAGCTTTTGGTGATAGCACCATCACTTCAACGCGCGTCGCCCAAGCGATTGCGCAATTTGTACGGTCAATCGTATCTTACCAAACCCGTTACGACACAGGCTTAGTACTGGCAGGTAATGCGAATAATAATTTCAGCAACTTTACCGCTGAGGAAAACCAAGGAAAACGTTTGTTCTTCTCGAATCGAACCGATTGCGTAGCTTGCCACGTAAATAATGACGGCGGCAACCAAGCGGCGTTTCAGCCCGATCGAACATTTAACAATGGCCTAGATGCTACTTTGGTCAATGCCGACAATGGCGTAGGCGATGTAACCGGGCGCACCCAAGATAATGGTCGATTCAAATCTCCGTCTTTGCGTAACATCGCGATCACTGGGCCATATATGCATGATGGTCGCTTCGCCACGTTGGCCCAAGTGATTGACCACTACAACACCGGCGTCCAAAACCACCCAAACTTAGATAATCGTCTACAACAAAATGGCCAACCAGTTCGGATGAACTTAAACGGTGCCGAGCGAGATGCCTTGGTTGCTTTTTTGAACACCTTGACTGACAACGCTTTGATCAGTGACAGCAAATTTTCGGATCCGTTTCGCTTAACGCCACTAATTGGAAATTCAGCGGCAATAGTAGGTGCGATTATGCTGCTTCTAGACGAATAACTCCCCGCTTTACTCCTACACGCCCCCTTCGGACCAAGTCAATCGCTCTTGAACGAATTCCTTTGGGCGCCTATAAAAAAGATAATTGCTCTGCAATATTTGCCTTGCCTTATAATCAACCCGCTTTACCCCTAAATACTCGGCGCAAGTTAAAATACTAATTTCCGAATAACCCGGTGACCTCCTCAGAGCTGTTTGCACGGATCAGGTACATGCTGATCCCCACCTTCGATCAAATCGGAGAGCTACGAGACTTTGAGACCGTAAAAATCGATGTACTGGCGGGTGTCACTGTCGCTTTGGTACTGGTGCCACAGTCTATGGCCTACGCACAGTTGGCCGGGCTTCCAGCCTATTTTGGCTTATATGCGTCTTTTCTGCCACCCATTGTTGCAGCGATTTTTGGCTCCTCGCGGCAGTTAGAAACTGGGCCGGTAGCGGTTGTCTCCCTGATGACAGCGGCCGCGCTGGAGCCTTTAGCGGCCTCTGGAAGCTCAGGCTTTTTAGCCTACGCCACTTTACTCGCCATTTTTATCGGCTCATTTCAGATGATGCTAGGCTTTTTTCGCTTGGGCGTCTTAGTTGATTTCTTGTCGCATCCTGTCGTGGTGGGGTTCACTAATGCCGGTGCCATTATTATCGGTACCTCTCAGCTCGGCAAGTTATTTGGAGTGAGCGTAGAAAAAGCTGATCGTCACTACGAAACCGTATTTCGTACCTTACAAGAAGTCGCGACCAATACTCACTGGCCTACCTTGTTTATGGCGGTTTTAGCGATAGGTTTGATGGTTCTAGTAAAAAAATATAGGCCTACATTCCCAAGCGTATTAATCGCCGTGGTGGTGACCACACTGATAGCTAAATTTTTTGATTACGCTGGCAATGGCGGTGCAATTGTGGGCAGTGTACCAAGTGGTCTACCGAGATTGACTATTCCGTCAATTGATTCAGAAGTCATATTACAGTTAGCTTCTTCGGCAGTGGTTATCGCGCTCATCGGATTTATGGAAGCTATTTCCGTAGCCAAGGCCATTGCTGCCCGAACTCGTCAGCGCATTGATGCTAATCAAGAGTTGGTCGGCCAAGGCTTAGCGAATATAGTCTCCGGCTTAACCAGTGGTTATGCGGTGTCTGGTTCTTTTTCACGTTCTGCAATCAATAATGAAGCGGGTGCGCGCACGGGGTTTTCATCCATTGTAACCGGCGGTGTAGTCGGTATCACCCTGCTGTTCTTAACCCCCCTTTTATATCATTTGCCTCAAGCAACCTTGGCCGCCATCATTATTATGGCGGTGATCGGGCTGGTGAAAATTGAGCCAATAAAGCGTGCATGGAAGGCAGAAAAGCACGACGGCATTGTCGCAATCGTGACATTTGTACTCACGCTCGTCTTGGCACCGCATTTAGACAAAGGCATCATTATTGGTGTGGTACTGTCGATGGCGCTGTTTATCTATCGCACTATGCGCCCGCGCTTTGCCATGATTAGCCGCCACAACGACGGCACCTTCCGTGATTTAGAAATTCACCCAGAGTTGGACGAGTGTAAGCACATATTAGCCATCCGTTTTGATATGTCTTTGTATTACGCCAACGCAGGCTATTTTGAAACCCGCGTGCTGCAAGTCGCGGCTGACCACCCAGAGGCTAAATACATCATCCTCGATGCCGAAGGCATCAATATGCTCGATTCCACTGGTGAGATGGTGCTGAATCAATTAAGAGAACGCTTGCGCACCGCCGGTATTGTTTTTCTGATCGCTAGAATGAAGCGCCAGTTTATGAATAGTATGCGAAAAACCGGTGCCATTCAGGCCATGGGAGATGACCACTTTTTCTCGCGCCTAGCTTTCGCATTAACTTACGCTTGGACTAACCTAGAATGTGATAAGTGCGACAACAGCGACCAATGCCCGCTACGGCCATCAGTCGCCCTTAAACAGCATGAAGAGCGCCTGACCGCACTAACGGGAAAGCCCACAGGGGGCCAAAGCTAGCTTTCCGACGTCTCTTTTTCTTCATGCTTGTGTGGATGCATGCGATGTCGCTCGCGCATTTTCTCAAATTGAGTTAACTGTTCTTCGGTTAAGATCGAAGACAATAGTTTCTTGGTTTCTTGATGAAACGCTTCCATAGAGGCCTTACGTTTTTCGTGCTGCTCTTGCATTAACGCTGTAAACTGCGTTGTCTGTTCTTCGTTTAAAGTTAATTTGTGAGCTAAACCCTCAAGATGGTTTTGACGACTGCGAGGCACATGTTTGATATGTGCATTGCCATCTAAATGACAACTTTTGGCCTTCGCAGGATTAGGTTCACCCTCTTCGCTGCTCGCCAAACTAAGTGGCGAGCTCAACAGGAGTGCCACTGACAAAATGCTTAGGGTTTGTTTATTGATAATGTTCATTTCTAAAATTGCTCAAAAATAAGTTGCGCATGATTTAACGTGCTATTTGCAAAGGTAAAAGCACTTGATCACAAACAAATTATTCACCTCTACGCTATGCATAATGTAGTCTGTAATTTAGAATTGAAGATGTAAACAAAGTGAAGAAAATACGCAGCCCACGTATACTTTGCCCGTTATGAAAACATTACTTATTATCGCGCACGGCAGCAAACGTGAACAATCGAACGAGGAAGTGCGCCAATTAGTGGTTTCGCTGCGACAAGCTGAAAATAATTATGACCGAATCACGTGCGCCTTTTTAGAACTTGCCACACCCTCTATCCCCGACAGCTTGAAGCAAGCTATTTCACAAGGGGCTAGCAGCATAACGGTTATGCCCTATTTTCTTGCTGCTGGCAGGCACGTCGCCATCGACATACCCGAACGGGTAGCGGCCATTAAGGAATTACATCCTGAAGTTGAAATTTCGATTACGCCGCATCTTGGCCTAGCCCCAGAAATGGTTGAGCTTGTGCTGGATCAAGCGGCTAAAGCCCAAGCCTAGAGCATATAAAACCCTGCACTAACCTTGCCGTACGCGTTTAGGCTTACAGGCATTCCCCAAACACTCGAGCTCAAATCTCACTGGCACCAAAACTTCACCTAGCGGCACAGGTGGTACAAATTGCCATTTGCGTGCGGCGTGTAAAGCCGCTTTATCGAGAATTTTATGCGCACTTGATAAGTGTAATTTCGACGTCCTAACCCTGCCATTTTTATCCAGTTCAATTGCCACCACTGCAGTGCCAGATTTACGCTGCAATATGGCGTAATACGGATATTTTGGCCGCGTCATTTTTTTAACTTTGATATTTGCCGTGTCAAAATCTATGGGCTGAATATCGTCAACCAACTGGTAACCGGTGCTTTGTAAAGCACTATTATTGCTGTCGCCCGAAATGTTATTTGATTTCCGCACAGACTGTTTTATTGCTTTGGCAACAGGCTGCTTCATTGCCGTTGGCGTTTTAGCAATTGCCTTGGTTTTGCCTACTAATTTCGGCTTAGACCTAGGCTTCTGTGCAACCTCTTCAACGACCTTTAGTGAAGGGATACTTTTCATGGGCGCGGCCATAGCCGACGCTACTTGTACTGAGGGGTTTATTTTTTTTACTTCAACCACAACCTGCGTTAATTGCTTGGCTTTTTTTGTTGAAATGATCTTCGACGCAGCTTGATGCGGACTCAGTCTTTTAGCTGTTTGCACAGGAGCAACTATCTGATCAACAACCTCGCTGCGCGCCGTTACCAGCTGCACAGAAAGCGTATTTGATAAGAGATTGGGCATCGGCAAACGCTCACTCACCCACCAAATAACGGCCAAGGCCGCTAAATGAACCAATGCCGAGCCAAACAATGACCAAGCTCTGGTGTTTAAGCCACCTATCATTGTTGCATTACGATTAGCTCGCCCTGGGCATAACTTATGCGCTGCGTTTGCACTTCAAAGTAACGATCTATGTTCGCCTTAGATAGCACATCAGCTGTATCGCCTTGCTCTATTAATTCGCCTTCATAAAGCAAGCTAGAGGTATGTGCATAAGCTAAAACATGGTTTAAATCGTGCAATACGACAATAATGGCTGTATCGGCATCTGCAATTTGACGCAAAGTCTGTAAGATCTTACTTTGGTATTTTATATCTAGGCCGTTTAGTGGTTCATCCGCCAATAAACACAGGGGTTGAGCAACCATTGAACGCGCCAGAAGTACGCGCGCTTTCTCGCCTCCCGAAAGGGTATTAAAATTTTGCTTTTGCAATGCGCCCAAATCAAATTGATGTATTACAGTTTCTAGCGTTAGCGATTGAGCCCCAATATCCAAATGCGGCGCGGCTAACAAACCCACTTGAATTACTTGCTCAACGTTGAGTTCCCAATGGCATTGGCTTTGCTGCGGTAAATAGGCGATACGCGCCGCGCGTTGTGCTGGCGAATAAGCACTCAAGGTCTGCTGGTCAAATTGCACTTCGCCCGATTGCAGTGGCACCAGCCCACACAAACTCTTGAGAAAAGTAGATTTTCCCGCTCCATTAGGACCAATAATGGCGTGCAAACCTTTATTTGGAAACTGCGCGGTTATCGACTTAAGCAGCTGCCGATTGCCGACCTTCACCCCAACATTGGACGCAGAAATTAACTTCATACCACCGAGCGATGTTTGTTGAGGGACCATAGAAAAAATGGCCCACCCAATAAGGCCGTTAGAACACCGATTTTAAGTTCTGTTTGGGTAGGCAGTATTCGCACTGCAATATCCGCGACCAACAGCAAAATTGCGCCAACCAATAGACTTGGAATCAACAGGGCATCTGGCCGATGCTTAACCCACGGGCGTACGATATGTGGCGCAATGAGTCCGACAAAACCGATCGCGCCCGTCACGGCAACACTAGAGCCAACGCACAAGCCCACCGCAGTTACTATCTTTAAGCGCATGGTCTTGAGATTGGTACCCAAGGTTTGCGCCACTTCCTCGCCCAAAGAAAGCGCGTACAAGGCTCGCGCAGAAGATAGCAATAAGCACCATCCGACAAGCACAAACACAATAATAAGCACTACATGATTAAAACCCCGACCCTCTAAGGAACCGAGCAGCCAAAACACGATCTCAAGCGCCGCGAATGGGCTAGGGGAAAGATTTAGCACCAGTGAGGTTGCGGCACCAGCAAAGCTGGTGATGACCACGCCCGCCAATATAAATACCAAAGTATCTTCACTTTTTCTGACTAAGGCAAACAACAACACGACGCCTACAATTGCACCGATCATCCCCGCCATAGGTAAATAAAAACTTCCGGCCGCTGCTAAACCCAGATACAGCACTACAACCGCACCTAAAGACGCCGTTGCGGTGGTGCCAATAATGCCCGGGTCAACCAATGGATTTCGCAGCCAACCCTGCAAAGCTGCACCTGATAACCCTAAACTTCCACCCACGATCACAGCTAATAAAGCGCGGGGTAGACGCACCTGCCAAATAATAAGACGCATGACCTCTGGATCGGCTTGTGCAACTATGCCGTGTTGGAAACGACCAAACAATAATGATGCAGCAAAAGCCGCAATTAACACCCCTAAAAGTGAAAGATTTAAGCCGAAAGCTTGCCCAAACAGACGCTGATAGTGTGCGAAAAAAACGCTGCTATTAGTTGCCATTTTGCGATGCATTAGACAAACTAATTAGTATCTCTTGCTTTCTAATTTTCAAAGTTTGATAAGCAAGGGCCAAATGCGAAGATGGGCAAGACCAATACGCCTCCGGCACGACGACGTGGGCAGGTACTGCCTGTATGGCAGGGTGCGATAACCACTCGTGGGCACGGTCATAGAATGGGCTGCCTTGCGCGGTGATAATAACATCTGGCTTCAAGGCGATGATTTGTTCTAGCGATACACTGTGCCAAGCACCTAAATCAGCGGTTAAATTTTTGTAACCCGCCAAAGTAATGAGTTCATGCGTTAGTGTACCTCGGCCCACCGAATAGCCATTTGGGCTTAAATATATGGCCCCTAGTGGATCTGACTCAAGCACGGATTCTTCATCCGCTTGCAACGCGAGTTCAAGTGCTGCTATGCGTTGCTCAGCGCGTTCGGCTCTGCCAATTTTTGCGCCCAGTAAACGCATCGTCTCATACAATTGGGTAAGTGATTGCGCGGTAGGAACAGTGAAAGTGCTGATATCGAAACGCCTTAGCATGTCTAAGGTCATTATCGATGAATAAGGATTGGCGAGCACCATCGAGGGCCGGGCTGCGATTATTTCTTCAATTCTGCTGCTATTAATCTCAATTTGATCTATCTGCTGGACAATAGGAGAATAATGGCTGTCTTTAGAAAAATAAGAAAGCGATTGAATTTGGGTGCGGTCTGCCAGATCATACAAAAGTAGGTCGGAGCACAAGTTGATCGAAATTATCCCAGAGCTTAAAACAGGGGCGGATAGGAACAGCAGTAGGCCTAAATAACCGCGCTGCTCGACCCACCCCTTGCGCATTAGAACTGTGCGCTCACACCGAATAACCACTTACGGCTAGGTATAGAAAAGCCAAAAATATTTTCGTATTCTTCGTCTAGTGCATTTTCCACGCGCCCATGCAGTGACACAGCATCGTTTAGTTGGTAACTCACAATGGCGTCAAGCAACGTATAGCTGTCCAAAGTAACGTCAACGCCATTAGCAAAGTCTGTGTCTAACTGGCTACCAGTATGAGACAAGTCAATCCGTGTAGTTAGGCGGTTAGCCATGCTCTTATTAGTGATACTCAAGCTGGCAACATTTTCAGGCCGGCGAATCTCAGCATTGCCTTCTCCATCCTCAGAATCAGTATTAGTCCAAGCCGCAGTTAGCTGCGTATTTTCACTTAAGGCTGCCGTAATGGCTAACTCAATGCCGCTTCGCTCGCTAGCCATTTCAAGATTTCTTACCGTAGAGGTGAAATCAGGGTTGAACACGGTGCGAATTTCATTTTCTAAATTGGCCTGAAAATAAGTGATATCCAACACAACGGCATCATTAGCAAAACGGTGCTCGTAGCCCAAGTCAAAGCCCAAAGACTCTTCAGGTTTTAGATTGGAGTTACCAATGAAACTGGCTGGGAAGAAACCGTAAGTCTCAACGAAAGAAGGATTGGTAACGCCTGAGCCGATGCTAGCATGTACCTTGCCACTACCGGTTAGATAAGCAGTAGTCAAACGAAAGGTAGTGCTGTCATCGAACGCTTCGTTTGAATCGTGGCGAATAGATGCCGAACCAAATAAGCCACCCGCTGAAGCGTAGCGATACTCAGCAGCCGCTGAGTAGCCGGTGGTCTCTTGAGACTGATTACTTGGGTCGGTTGCGGTTGCGCCGATTTGATTGTAGTCATTGTTTTCGGCTTCAATCAGCGCAGAAAAACCACTGCTTTGCGTTGCTGCCCAGTCACCTTGCCAGCTTAGCTTTATCTTTTTCCCAGAAGTCGTGCTTTTACCAAAAGAGGCTGAGTTGAACTTATTTTCAATATCGGCTAAAGAAGCGCGGAAGGTGCTATCAAAAGCAGCATGCTGCTTTTTAAGCTTGATCTGCGCGAAAGTTTGACTGTCTTCTTGCTCATCACTTTGGTCGATGGTTTGACCATAAGTGGGTGAAGTGAAGTCGAAATCAGTCCCATCAATGTCTAAGTTTGATTCAGTAATGCGCAGTGAGGCATCTAATTGCGTAGTACTATTTAACGCAGTGCCGTAAGAAATTGCCGCGGTAGTGTTGTCGTAGCCATCGTCCTCAGACCCTGAACTAGCAACAGAAAAACCGTCACTTTTGTTGGTCTCCAATGCCAACTTATAATGGCTATTTTCACTCCCACCTTGGGTGTGCAAGCTTAGCTGTTGCGTATTATCACTGCCAAACTCAATACCCGCCCTTGAGCCGTGAGTGCCCTCACCAGTATAAGTGTAAATATTAATTACACCAGCTAATGCATCGCTACCGGTTAGTGCACTTTGCGGACCGCGAATAATTTCTATCCGCTCAATGTCGCTGACCACTAAGCCAGAGAAAAAGGCACCACTACCCGTCGCCGCATTATTCACTTCTATGCCATCAATACGCACTAACACATGATTCGCTTCAGCGCCGCGCATACGAATATCAGTTAAGCTGCCCTTTCCGGAAACGCGCGAAACGCTCAAACCTGGTACTAGGCGTAAAATATCAGCAAGATGCGTAGCTTTGCTGTCACGTATCGTTGCTTCGTCAATAACCGTTACCGCACTGCCAACTTTCTCGGCACTGATGGGGGTGAAGTTAGCGCTGATGACAAGTTCGTCAAGCGTGTTGTCTTGCGCAAAACCAGTTGGGGATTGTGCAAGGATTAGAGCGATCATGCTCAAAGAAGAAATTGTTGAATTGTTCATTTACAAATAACCAGTAGCCCACCGCAACACGCACCGTATTACCAATGGATTAATAATTGCTGAAATCGGGGTTTTGAATGGTCTGCGCGCAAGCTAGGATTGCGAGCGAAACACACCGACACCCCGTCGGCGGCACCACCAACTGAAATAGGTCTCCTGGCTTACGTGTCGTCGCTTTATTTGACCTTCCCGGACTTAATCTAGTGGTGATTCAAAAAAACTCTTCGCTTACAGTTGCGGGGGCAGCCAAGGCTTTGTACCTTGTTCCCTTGATTTCAATTGAGCCGCAAGTTTAGGCAGTTTGATTACGGCGGTCAAGTGAAGGGTCGCATTCAGCCTACTGCGTGTCCGCTGAAGAATCATACTATTTAGCAGCGTTTTCAAGGGCACTCTTTTACAGCTTAGCTGTCATAAACTGTAAGATTTATACATCCACATATTAAGTATATGAAGAATAGTTTTAAGCAGTATTTACCCGCACTATTTGGCACCATCATTTTCATCCATGCCCAACTTGGAATGGCCGCCAAAACATGGGGAGTTGCGGCGTCAGAGCCAAGTGTAATAATCGATCACTCACCGTGGGATAAACTACTCAAACAATATCTTAGTACCGACCCATCCGGCTTGAATCTGTTTGATTACGCAACGATGAGTGAAGCTCAATTCACTGAACTTACTCAGTACGTCGAATCCTTAGAAAACGCGGATGTTAGCCTCTTTACCAAAGCCCAACAAAAAGCCTTTTGGATTAACCTATATAACGCATTGACCGTTAAAACAATTGTTGCGCATTACCCGATCAAGAGCATCAAAGATATTTCGTTTGGCTTGCTCAGTTTTGGGCCTTGGGATGAAGAACTCGTTAAGGTGAGCGATAAAGAGCTTAGCCTCAATGACATCGAGCACGAAATTCTCAGGCCGATATTCGAAGACAGTCGCATTCACTATGCAGTGAATTGCGCTGCAATTGGGTGCCCGAATTTGCAAACAGACGCATTTACCGCTGAAAATACCGAAAGTTTACTCGACCAAGCTGCGAAGCAATTTATCAATCACCCTAGAGGTGTCAGAGTTGAAGATGACGAGCTTGTTTTGTCAAGCATCTATAATTGGTATGAAGAAGATTTTGGTGAAGACGAAGAAGAAGTTATTGAGCATATAAAGCAATTTGCCAAGCCTGAATTAGTTGAGCAACTGACCCGCATCGATGAAGTAGAAGACTACCAGTACGATTGGTGCTTAAACCAGCCATAGTCGTGATAAACGGGCGAACGACAGCAGTTATTATTCCTGCTCTTAACGAAGAGCAGTCGATTGCAAAAGTGATTGCTGATTTACCCACATGTTTCGACCAGATCATCGTTGTGGATAACGGCTCAATCGATGCCACTGCCCACCAAGCCCAAAAATCCGGCGCGCAGGTTGTTTACGAACCACAGCCTGGGTATGGGTCAGCTTGTCTTGCCGGCATTGCGCAATCCAACGCCGAGGTTATTGCCTTTATTGACGGCGACTACAGTGACTACCCTGCAGACTTAGAACCGTTGGTTGAAGCTATTTCCTCCAAAGAGGCACACTTGGCTATCGGTGTACGTACACCTAAACAATGCCAGAAGCACGCAATGCCTTGGCATCAACGGACTGGTAATTGGGCAATGTGCTGCTTGATAAAACTTTTACACGGCAAACATTTTTCTGACTTAGGGCCAATGCGCTGTATTGACGCAAAGGCGTTGGCTATGCTCAATATGCAAGACAAAGATTACGGCTGGACGGCGGAAATGCAAATCAAAGCGCATCAGCAAAAACTGGTGGTCAATGAATTTCCAGTGGGATATCGGCCACGAATTGGAACATCCAAAATTTCAGGCACCGTGAAAGGTACGTTGATGGCGGCCTACAAAATCTGTTACTGGACTTTTAAACTGTTGATCAATCGGCCAATCAAGGCTTAAATACATCAACCTATTTTCGGACCAAAGGTAGAAAACTCTTAAGTAATGAAAAAACGATCAATTTTAAAATTGTATAACAGCCAAGCCACCAGCGATGGCGATGGGGTAAAAATTCGCCGCATTGCAACACATGGAAACATAGCAGCTCTAGACCCATTTCTATTGATAGACGAAATTGCCTCTGACGATGCGGCTGACTATAACGGCGGATTTCCGTCTCACCCGCATCGTGGTTTTGAGACTGTGACCTATATGTTGGAAGGTGCGTTTACCCATAAGGACCACATGGGCAACGAGGGGCATTTACGTGCTGGCGGCGTGCAATGGATGACTGCGGGCAAAGGCGTTATTCATTCAGAAATGCCCGAGCAAGATGAAGGTCGCTTACACGGTTTTCAGCTATGGGTAAACCTGCCCGCCAAAGATAAGATGCAGCCCGCAAGATATCAGGAATTTGACCCAGAAAGTATTCCTGAACTACCGCTCGATGGTGACGGGCTCGTAAGAGTTATCGCTGGCAATCTATTAGGCGCTACAGGCCCTGTCACTAAAGTGGCGACCGATCCTTCATTCTTCGACATTCGCTTGGCCTCGAACGTCGACATTGAAATACCGACTGCCACAACGCACAACGCCATGTTGTTGGTCTACAAAGGAGCCGTTTCTGTCGAGAACCAAATCGTGAAGAAGGGACAACTCGCTCAACTTAAAGAAGGCGACTTTGTTAAGGTAACTGGTATAGAAGAAGCTGGCTTTCTGTTTTTAAGCGCAGCACCAATCAACGAGCCTATCGCCAACTATGGCCCATTTGTAATGAACACCAAAGAAGAGATCGAACAGGCCATCAGCGATTATCGTGCTGGTGTATTAACCTAGTGTAGTGTCCAGAAGAGTTCATCAATTTGAATGAGGTTGTAAATAAAATTCCTAACCAATGAAAGGTGTTCTGATACGCTCCAGTATCCGCCAAATAAACCCGACCAATGACTCTGCGATTAGAAGATATTGAAGCTGCAGCAGCTAGAATTTCTGCACATAGCGTTGTAACCCCTCTATTAGAATCTGACTTACTTAATGAGCAATTTGGGGGGAGGGTATTATTTAAGGCTGAATGTTTACAGCGTACTGGGGCGTTCAAAATTCGTGGGGCACTAAATAAATTGCTTTGTCTTAGCGCGGAGCAACAAGCTCAAGGGGTTATTGCCTATTCTTCTGGCAACCACGCACAAGGCGTGGCCTTAGCGGCAAAATTATTAGGCATTAACGCTAAAATAGTTATTCCTGAAGATGCACCGAAACTAAAGGTCAGCAATACCAAAGCTTATGGCACTGAGGTTATATTCTATGATCGTTATAATGGGAACCGTGAGCAAATCGCCGCAGATATAGCTGCAACAGAAGGGCGAGTACTTATTCCCCCCTACAATGACATGGATATTATCACTGGACAAGCAACAGTCGGTCTCGAGATAAATCAGCAACTAGCCAATCTTGATTTATTCGCTGACGCTGTTTTATGTCCATGTGGTGGTGGCGGATTGATAGCAGGTGTTTCAACTGCGATTAAACTCCGATCACCCGAAACTGAAATATTTGCAGTTGAGCCTGAGCATTTTGACGACACTAAGCGGTCACTAGAAGCCGGGGCGATTTTAAGCAACGCAGACGAACACCGATCAATTTGCGATGCAATCGTCACACCCTGCCCAGGCTCGATCACCTTCCCGATCAATCAACAGAATTTGTCTGGCGCAATTGTTGTAAGTGAAGCTGCAGTAATAGAAGCGATGAAGACAGCTTATACCCAGCTAAAAGTAACCGTTGAGCCAGGTGCCAGCGTGGGGTTAGCGGCCTTGCTGAGCGATCAATTTAACGCCACCGATAAAACTGTTGTAGTGGTCTTATCCGGCGGTAATATTGATATTAAAGATTTCCACCGATTCATTCACGAATCGGAAGATCCGGGCTAGGCCCTAGTTTATAGCGATCAAGCGCAACAGCCAAAATAACAATGATGATCTCTAGCGCAACAGCCCAATCTGCCATTTGATAGGCCCGCAGGCCAGACTCTATCCAGTTGATACCTGTGACATAAGTCAACAGTAATGCAATACTAAAAGACCAAGACCACGCTGCAGGGCGTATGACGGCAAAGGCCAGTATCCATACGGCATACCACGCGTTGAATACAGGCGAGAGCAGCAAAAAAACTGCAAATAATATATCACCGCGCGGCAAGTTATTGATATCTCTATTAGGCCACCACCGGATTATATAGATACCACACACAGCCGAGAACAAAGCCAAGGCCAGCAACCGTGCTGTTGCATCGTTAAATACCTGCGTCAAGCCCAAAAACAATATGGGATTAAATTGCCATCCACTAGCGAACCCGCCCAGTATTGCGGTACCCCCCTCGCCCATTAGCAAAAAAGGGATGTACCATGTAGCGAGTATGACTATGAATGTCACCCAAGATTTTCGTGGCAACATTAATAGTAAAAACGGTGCCAATATCAACGCAAACACCTTGGCAGCACAAGCACTTGCCAAGACAGTAGCCGCTAAAAGAGGCTTTTGTAATCGACCTAAATAAAAAGCCGCCAAGAGCAAAAACACCGCCACTACATCTGGGTGCGCGGTAAAAGCAAACTCTTTTAAAACTAAGGGGCACCACGCATATAGCATCACATTACGCGGCGATGTATACCCGCACAATATAGCAATAATGCCTATGTCAAAACTCACCATTAGCAATTGCAAAATATCGACGTTGGCAGGGGCCACAAAGCTTGCAGCTGCAAACAACACTTGTAACGCTGGGCCATAAATCGTGGCGATATCAGGGTTGTTAACCCAATTTAGCAAATCAGCGCACACTGGCGATAAGCTATTAGTTTCAAACAAGGCCAATGGCGCAATGCCATAAGGGGTGCCGTATTCTAAAAATGCACAGCCATCCAACATAAAACGGTATTGATCATCCTCCATTATCGGCGCGCCGATTAGGGCGACTAGCCGATAGACTATCGCCCAACCCAACACATACCCCATGGACAGGGATATTTCCTTTTTGTTGAGCAGCCAATACAAGCAGAACAACATGATGCTCATACCCACCATCAACACTAGAAAAGGGAAAAGCTGAACACCTCCTACCTTTTTAGACCAAATAGCTAAGCAGCCATAGCCCACCGCCAAGCTAAATGCGACTGCATGACAATAGATTTTGCGTGAAGATAAGGGCTGCATTAAAATAGTGGTCTCTTAACTCGGGGTAACCGTGAACTTAATCCGAATTGGACAGTCTGTTAAATGACTATTTTACCGTTTCAATTTTGACCATGACTAAATTTTTCACCTCCTGTATTTTAGTTTTTTCCTTAATCAGCGTGAACGCCTTTGCCTCTGGCGGTAGCTATACCGGAACAAAAAACAACTATTATCAAGATAAATATGACCTAGGTAAGCGCGTGTTTGAAACTAAACTCTTGTGTGCTGGTTGCCCATTAGAAGGCACCGAAATAAGTGCTTCTAACTTTGACACCATTGCGCCTAAATTGAAAAAGGGCGGCGAACTCGATGAAGTACTGTCAAAGAAAGAACGTAAAGCTGCGAAATATTATTTAAAGAAACGCTTAAACAGTTATTAGAGATCCCAGCATAACGTAGCGAGCGTAGTCTATACCTACTAAATGAGCATTTTTTAGCGGGCTTTTAACGGCGTATTTTCAAGCACTGTAGTTATGCTGGGGTCTCTATTAGTAGTTTATCCCCTCTTAGGCGGATGATCGAACTATTATCTCGAGCTATCTTTAAAGTCAAAGCACTGCTCCAATTGTGGTCTTGAAAGGCACCCTGGAAAACAAGAATAAGGTAAAAGGAATATTTTTTAAATTTCGGCTATCTAATCAGTGAAACTTGTTATTTTCCCCTAGCAGTTGGCGCAGGTTCTTCTGCAAACATCACTCCCAAGCCTAGTAACCGAACGGGACGCTGGCCTCGCATAAACGCTTTTTCACATAGGGCTTTATATGCGCTCAGTTCAAGAACAACCCCTTGGGCTTGCGCGGTTGTGGTAACAAAATTACTAAAACGCACTTTTACGACTAAGGTTTTTATTTCCATTGGATGGTAAACCTTGTTTTGCTTTTGCGAGCGTTGTTTGTGACGGTCTTGTCCACGCTTTAACCTAACTACAAAGCTTTCATACAGAGTATCCAACTCCTTTAGACAAGCTTCCAAATTAGGTAGGTCTTTTGCATAGGTATCTTCAATGCTCAATGTTTTGCTCATGCCGTCTATAGTGACAGGACGATCATCAATACCTCGGCACCTATAATATAAATCATCGCCCCAACTGCCAAAATGATGTGTCAACTGATCCTGGCCTAATTTTTGTAAATCGGCGCAGGTATGCAACCCCAGCTTGTGCATTTTTGCAGTTGTCACCTTACCGACCCCGTGAATCTTATTCACCTCAAGGGGTGTCATAAACGCTAGAACGTGCTTCGGTGAAACCACGGTTTGACCATTTGGCTTTTGCCAATCACTCGCAATTTTCGCTACCAGTTTATTGGGAGCAACTCCAGCCGATGCGGTGAGGTTAGTCTGAGTAAATATTCGTTCTCGTATTTCATGTGCGATTAAGCTGGCACTGCCTTTACAACGTTTGGAGCCAGATACATCCAGATAAGCCTCATCTAGTGAAAGCGGCTGCACCAAGTTTGTATAGTCGTGAAAAATGGCTCGTATCTGGTTCGATACCTGCTTATACAAAGCCATATTGACTGGCACTCTTATCAAATTCGGGCAATGCCGATAGGCCACCGACATCGGCATAGCGGAATGCACGCCAAATGCTCGCGCCTCGTAGGAACAGGCTGCTACCACACCCCGTTCTGATGCTGCCCCGCCCACCCCCACAGGTTTACCCCTTAGAGCTGGGTTCTCTCGCGCTTCAACCGCTGCGTAGAAGCAATCCATATCAATATGAATTATTTTCCGCTGTTGGCCTGCCACAGCACTAATGATTGGTCTCATTCATGGCCTCTATTTTAGCTATGCACGAGCACTTTAACGCAATATTTTGCACCGGCGCTGTTTCCAGAACTTACCTAACGGGCTCGTCGGTTAATACAATTTCAAACAGGGTTTTCGCCGAAGTCGCTTTTAGTTTGCTCAGCAACGCGTTTTTTGTGCAATAAACCGTCTATTAGCAGCCATTTTGCCACCAATAGACGGATCTATCCCTAGGCCGGCACCAATTCAACTCGTTCAACTCCCAATGCCATTAATCGCTTAAGGTTAAAACATAAGCCCCTGATTCCAACTTGGAACTGGACTTTAGCCAACCCTTTATAACGAACTCGCTTATTGCGATGAGCAAACACTCGCTCATATGGTGAACGAATTTTGCTAATCCAACGGTCTTTGTCTCTATTCTTGCCATGCATATTGTTCTTCTTGATTGTTGCATCATGGCAACCGTTGCGCCTGAGCGTGGTTTTGGCCGGGCTCACGCAATAACCCTTGTCCGCATAAACAGCGCCCGACTTAGGGCAAACATGCTTCAAGCCGCTTGCATCCGTTACCTCAGCCGAGGTGGCCGCTATTTTATTGATCAAGCCACTTTGCATATCCACTGATGCATGCTCTTTGTAACCATACCAATATTTGCTATTTCCCTTGCACCCAAACCGTGCTTGCTTGTCCGCCGCAACTTTATCAACTGTCTTATTGTTGAACTCCTCTAATCCCATCTTTATCGCCTTATCTCTATCATCCCAAGTGGTTAGCTTACTGACCAACTGGCTGGCATCGACAAATGTGAATACTTCTCGTACTAAGCCCATTGAAACTAACCCGCTCCGAACACGGTCAAATAAATTCATCATACCCCTGGTTCCAATGCGTGAGCGAAAATCACCAAAGTAACTATGATCAGGAGTGCTCTGTTCCAGTCCTGAATCACAAAACCACTTAGCGGCCAGATTCTCTGATAAGTATCGCTCCATTTCTCTATCACTTAAATCTTCCATGAACTGAAGCACCAAGGCACGTAAGCCGAACTCAACACCTCGGCCTTTAGGGCCACGGGTGGCATATATTTTAGAGAAGGGTTTACTCAATGCACCAAAACATAATAGCTCATCGAGTTTACGGTAGGGATGTTCAGAGCTAACCAGAGAATCTAAGGTTAGGAACAGTTGGCTTTGATGACGTTTGCTCAAAATTGCAGGCTGACTAGAATTAGCCCATATTATCTCACGTATTCTATTAATTATCCGACAAGCCCCTAACATACCTAAACAGCGGTAAAGGCAGCACGGCATAGGTCAGCATAATTAGGACCCCGATTGCGCCTTTGAATCCCGGATCATTTAAATAAGCAGGTTGAGAGTCTTGTCCAACATGAAATGATACTGAGCGAAGGGACTGATTCTAATCGGAAATGATACCGAACTAATCTAATTTCTGTTCATGATGGTGAATGAATACCATTATGAATGACCACCATATAGATACCCTTGATAAGGCACGCTTGTTGCTACAAGGCACTGATGAAATCGATCTGGCAATCGACGGTAAACGCAATCGCTATGATTTCATCAAACGCACCTTAATGCGTTTCAAATACAGCAAACCGGGTCGAGCCGATAAGGGTCTTGTGCTGCGTTATATCACACGCATCAGCGGTTACTCTTATGTGCAAGTGAAACGCCTTGCTGCCAGCTATCTCAAGCACGGTAGAATCCGGTGGCGACATCGTGCCACAAGGGGCTTTGCTAGACGCTATAGCAATCAAGACATTAAGCTTCTAGCAGAGATGGATGAACTCCACGGTACGTTATCAGGCCATGCCTGTCAATCAGCGAGTAAAACTGAACAATTAAATACAGATAGCTCAGGGTCAGACCCCTTTAAACGGTTATTTCACGTGCCCAGGAGCTTTGGTTTATGAACCACAATAAACAGAAAACTACAGTTAATTTTTGAATAAAGCGCATTATTGAACGCCCTGCTCGTTCAATTTTCGATAAGCATCACACCCACCCTGATGACCTCCGTCACATGCCAGGCCATATAGATGCTTTGCTTTGCTTTTGTCTTGCTTCACGCCCAAACCGTTTTCGTATAAAACCCCCAAGTTATAGCACCCGCTCATGTCCCCGCCGTTACAAGCGGTTTGGTATAAGTCACTGGCTTTCTTATGATCTTGTTTAACGCCTGCGCCTTCAGTGTATAAAACCCCCAAGTTAAAGCACCCGCGCATGTGCCCGCCGTCACAAGCGGTTTGGTATAAGTCACTGGCTTTTTGGTAGTCCTGTTTGACGCCTTCGCCTTTGTCATATGAATACCCTAAATTAACGCACCCGCGCATGTCCCCGCCGTCACAAGCGGTTTGGTATAAGTCGTTGGCTTTCTTATGATCTTGTTTAACGCCTCTACCATTGTCGTATAAATCCCCCAAGTTATGGCACCCGAACATGTCCCCGCCATCACAAGCGGTTTGGTATAAGTCACTGGCTTTTTGATAGTCCTGTTTAACGCCTTCGCCGTTGTAATATGAATGCCCTAAATTAAAGCACCCGCCCATTAGCCCGCCGTCACAAGCGGTTTGGTATAAGTCACTGGCTTTTTGATAGTCCTGTTTAACGCCTCTACCATTGGCGTATAAAAGCCCCAAGTTATAGCACCCGCCCATGTCCCCGCCGTCACAAGCGGTTTGGTATAAGTCACTGGCTTTTTTGTAGTCCTGTTTGACGCCTTCGCCTTTGTCATATGAATACCCTAAATTAAAGCACCCGCCCATGTCCCCGCCGTCACAAGCGGTTTGGTATAAGTCACTGGCTTTTTGGTAATCCTGTTTGACGCCTTCGCCGTTGGTGTATGAATTCCCCAAGTTAAAGCACCCGACCATGCTTCCGCCATCACAAGCGGTTTGGTATAAGTCACTGGCTTTTTGGTAGTCCTGTTTGACGCCTTCGCCGTTGTAATATGAATGCCCTAACAAAACGCAATCGGACATTTTACCGCCGTCACAATTTTTTTGCCTTTCCTCGATAGTGCTGGCTGAAGCAGCGAGCGTATTTAGTGTAAAAGCACTTAATATGGATATTAGTATTCGTTGTACGAAAGATGTTTTTTTAACTTTAAGCATTTTTGTTCCAGGGTAGTAAATAGCACCATGAAGGTTCTTTGGGCGTAGTGATTTTATCTATTAAAGCCAGTGAAAGCCAGTGCATTTGCTTCGCGCTCTTCGGCCTTATGTAGTTGGTTTTTGAGAAGTATGTTTTCGCGTCTTAAGTATAACCGACCAAGGCCTGTCCGCAAAGCACAACCGGGGCGGCGGTTTGATATCTAAGTAAAGGGGACGTTACCCTTTTAAGTAAAGGGGATAGTAAAGGGGACGTTACCCTTTAATTCGTTATAATCGGTGCATGCCCAGACTAGCCAGAAATGTATTTGCCGATGTGCCGCATCATATCACCCAACGTGGCAACCGCGGGGAAGATGTATTTTTTGTCGATGAAGACCGAGAGCATTATCTTAATTGGTTAGGTGATTATTGCAATAAATACTCGGTAGAGCTGATGTCTTATTGCCTAATGAGTAACCATATTCATTTGGTGTTGCGACCCACTTCTGAAGAAGGCTTGCAACAGGTATTAAAACCGTTACATATGCGTTACGCGCAGCGTATTAACAAAGGTTATGGCTGGAAGGGGCATTTATGGCAAGGGCGTTATTTTTCCTCAGCTATGGACGATGCCTATACTTGGGCTGCGATCAGATATATTGAACGTAACCCCGTTGCAGCAGGGATGGTTAAGCAAGCTCAGGATTACGTGTGGTCTAGTGCTGCTGCTAGATGCGGCTTGGTCGAGAATGAAATATTGGCACCGAATCATAGGCTTAAGATAGGCGTAAAACCTGATGATTGGTCAGCTTGGCTTGCAGAGACAGAAAGCCCCGAAAAGGTAGGAGTATTGGAAAGGCATGTTCAGAAAGGGCTGCCTTGCGGGGGTAAGTCATTTATTAAGAAGCTGGAAAAGAAAGTGGGAAAGAGCTTGCGGTATCGACCCCGAGGCAGGCCCATGAAAGAAATAAAAGGGTAGCGTCCCCTTTAACTTGCTTGGGCGCGATATCGTAACTTCGCTTGCTTGAGTAAACGCGTGACTTTGCGGTTATCCCGCACGGTGGCCTCGTGGTTTACGAGCAAACTGAGTCGTTCGATAAAGCCCAGCTCATCATAAGTGTTAGGTGGGTCGAACTGATAGCACAGTTGCTCGGCCATGCCCGTTAGGCGTAATTCATTCAGTTGGGTAAGGGTTTGTTGTGGAGTCATAGTATTTTCCTGTTGGTTATAGATGAAATGGTTTGGGTTAATGGTAGTAATCGGCTCCGCGCACATTGGCATGGGTGCTTGGCAAAGTCTGTTGCTTATCGGGTTCGGTAGGTAGCTTGTCGAGACGGGTTTGTAGTATTGATGCAAGGTGTTTGTAATGCAGGCCGCCAATCTTCTCTGCGCGTAAACAGGCATTCTCTAAACGCGTCTTGCCGTATTTCTTGGCAAGGTTAAGAATGCCCAAACAAGCACGATAACCATGTTCTGGATGGGGGCGATTTTCTAATTGATAACGCACCACGCGCTCTGTCGCCGCACCGACCTGACTTGCCCAAGTATCAACCTAGAAAAATCAGTTGAACCTCCACTAAGGGATGTATTATCGTTGCAATCAATTGAATTAAAAGGAGAAACACCATGGTCGCCAAAGATAAATCCTTTCACCCAGAGGGTGCGCTAAAACCGGAGGTTTCAAACGCTGTTTCCACCTTATTATCGACTGAAACGTTCGATGGAAAAATTCACGTTGAATGGGATCCGTCAGCGGCAGTAACGCCCATAGGACCGTTGCCTTTTTTCATTCAATATTTAAAACTTGGTGGTCTGTTTAAGCCATGGGTGAGCAGTTGCCCATTGGAATATCGAAGCAATAACGCACCTGAGAAGATCAATGTGTTGGGCTCATTTTTGTTGTCTGTTCTCTCGGGTCACAATCGCTACGCACACATGGCCAGCTTAATGGGCGATCGTATCAACACCAAAATGCTTGGAATGATCAAAGCGGTTAGCGACGATTCGGCGCGCCGTGCGCTGAAGAAGATGGATGAGGAACAAGGTATAGCCTGGCTACAAACTCATTTGCAGCGTTGCTACGAGCCCTAGCTCACACAGCCATGGATATTGGATTGTGACGTAACGGTTAAACCGCTATACGGTCATCAAGAAGGTGCCAAGGTTGGCTATAATCCACACAAACCTGGCCGGCCCTCGCACACGTATCACACCTATATGATTGCCAATCTTCGTCTTGTATTGGATGTTGAGGTCAAGTCTGGCACTGAGGTAGCTGCTAGTCATTCTTCGCCGGGTCTATGGGAGCTGTTGGATCGATTGCCACGTTCATCTTGGCCGCACTTTATTCGAGGCGATTGTGACTGGGATACCCAGGATGTGATGAGCGCTGCAGAACAAAGAGGCGTCAATTACTTGTTTAAGCTAAGGAAGTCTAAGTACGTTAAGCAACTGATACAGCAGCAGCATAGCGTGTCGGGCTGGGATTATGTTATCGATGGCTGGGAAGCCAAAGAAAGTTGTTTGAAGTTGGCTGCGTGGAACGATCATCGGCGCGTGGTAATCGTTCGTCGTCGTTTAGCAAAGGACGCGCTGCTGGTATTGGAAGAGAAAAGTCAAGGCCAGCAGAGCTTTGGTTTTTTGCAAGAAGCGGATGATATTCGCGCGTTTGAATACGCTGTTCTGGTCACCTCATTAGACGATGAGGTGATTAGCATCGTCCAACATTATCGAGATCGAGCCGACTGCGAAAACAATTTTGATGAAATCAAGAACCATTGGGGTTGGGGCGGGTTTACTACCGCCGATATCAAGCCCTGTCGCTTTATAGCGCGGATCATTGCCTTGATTTATAACCGGTGGAATATATTCACTAGGCTGGCTAACCCAGACAAACATATGGAAGCGATTACCCGTCGACCGCTATTACTGAGTTCGGTGGGGCGCGTTACTGAATCGGGGCGGAAAAAGACTATGACGATTACTAGCACGCACGCCAAGGCCGACTTAATTCGCGACACGTTTGACCAAATACAACACGTCTTTAATTCATTGAAGGCGATTGCGCCGCAGTTGAGCGTGGCGCAAGTTTGGTGCCGCATTCTAAGCGAGGCGATGAAGAAATATCTTGGTGGAACGATTCTTCAACCGCCAGATGACCGCTGTTTACTTGGCTAAAGTGTCTCGGAGGCAGTAGCGACGATGGAAGGGTTGTTTATGTTGGCCTCATTGGAGAGGCTTTAACTGCGTTTTTTAGGTTCAACCGGTGTCAGGTGATTATGCGGTTGTGGGTGACGGTGCCAATCCCGCTGATGCCAACGACTTTGGCGGCGCGTTTCCGTCAGGGTCATTTAATCTCGATATTGGACAAGCCGCTACCATTTTATCAATTGACGTTGCCGGCGATTTGGAATTTGAGTCTGACGAAGGCTTTGCGGTTGTGCTGAGTAACCTGGTCAACGCGGTTGTTTCGATAAGCTCTGGCAGCACCAATGGTTTAATTGTGAATGATGAATTAGACAGTGATTTCGACTTAGTGGGAGATCTTGACGATAATTGAAGTGGACCCCATGATTAGGACAGGTTGAAGGCCAAAATAAGGAGTTATTTTCTGTTTTATAATTGTTCAAAACGAGGAACAGAAAATGAGTAAAAAGCGTAGAAACCATGCCCCACCATTCAAAGCCAAAGTTGCTCTTGCAGCAATCAAAGGTGATGAAACATTAAGCAATCTTGCTAGTCGTTATGACATCAATGCAAATCTTATCGTCAAGTGGAAGAAACAATTGCTCGATAGCTCAGCTGAAGTCTTTGCATCAGGCACAGGCTTATCTCCAAACCGAGAATCAGAGATTAAATCATTACAGGCAAAGATCGGTGAAATCACCATGGAAAACGATTTTTTATCAAAAGCGCTCGGTCGTTAAACAGACCTGAGCGCAAAACTATGATTAATAAAAGCAATAAACTATCGTTAGTTCGTCAGTGTAAATTGTTGAAGATTCATCGTTCCCATGTTTATTACAAAACCTCACCTGCTAATGAGGATGACTTGGAACTGATGCATCTGATTGATCGCATTCACCTCAATCGGCCCTTTCTTGGCAGTAGACGCATTCGTGATGTGTTGCAAGATGTAGGCCACCGAGTTGACCGTAAACATGTGCGACGCTTAATGCGTAAGATGGGCATTAAAGCCATCTATCCTAGGCCTAACACCAGCAAGAAGAAGGCGGGGCACAAGATTTATCCTTATCTGCTAGGTGGGTTGGCCATCAATCAACCCAATCAAGCTTGGTGTACCGATATAACTTATATCCCGATGCCTAAGGGCTTTGCTTATCTTACCGTTGTGATGGATTGGTATTCTCGTAAAGTGCTGTCATGGCGGCTTAGCAACAGCATGGATAGCGCATTCTGCGTAGATGCTTTGGAAGAGGCACTGCATTACTACGGCAAGCCTGATATCTTTAACAGCGATCAAGGTGCGCAATTTACCAGTGAGGCGTTTACCGGTGTACTCAAAGACAATGGTATTCGCATCAGCATGGATGGCAAAGGTGCTTGGCGTGACAATGTATTTGTTGAGCGCTTATGGCGCAGCGTGAAATATGAGGAAGTCTATTTGCAAGCCTACCAATCGATGAAAGAGGCAAAAGACGGCATTGGCTCCTGGATAAACTATTACAACCAAGAGCGTAAACATCAAACATTGGGCATGGTCCCTGACATGATGTATGATCCATGTCGCGGCCTGAAATTGGCTGCTTAATCAGCTGAAAATAACTCCTAAGCCATCTGTCCTAAAAAGCGGGTCCACTTCTAATTGCCCCTTGATCGCAAATACCAATCAAGTTAATACCGATTTTAATCTGCCGGGAGGCGATCTCTTAGGAGATGCCTGCGACGACGATGATGACGCGGATGGCGTATTAGATATTGATGATAACTGCCCCCTTACTAGCAATGCTGATCAAGTGGATAGTTGTAGCCTATGCTTTGTAATTAAACCTATTAATGGAAATATCGCGTTAATTTGCCTGTAAAGTTTATTCAAAACTTCGAGGGGCTGTTAAAATCGCGCGCCCAACAAAATTATCGAATACCAAAGTGAATGTAAGTCAAGAATACATCGCATTTGCCAATAAATTGGCGGACTCTGCTCGAGAGATTACGCTAAAGTATTTCCGTCAGCCCTTAAAAATTGAAAGTAAGGATGACCGCTCGCCGGTGACTATTGCGGACCAAGAAACTGAAGCGCAATTAAGAAGGATGATTGCAGCGCAATACCCAGAGCACAGCTTTTACGGCGAAGAATCTGGGCAACACCAAACAGATTCCAAGTGGACATGGGTAGTAGACCCTATCGACGGCACGACCAGTTTTTCTACCGGCAAGCCGACCTTCGGCACTCTTATCGCTTTGCTGTATGGCAAAAAGCCGGTACTGGGTATTATTGACCATGCGGCATTGGATGATCGGTGGGTAGGGGTGAAAGGCGAACCTACGACATTTAATGGTGATCCCGTGCAGTGTAATTCGGTTGATAACTTAGCCAATGCATCTGCATTTACAACCACGACTCGCATGTTTGATGACTCGAACATGCCGCGCTATCGACAATTGGTAAGCCAGTGTAAGTTTGGGGTATTCGGTGCTGACTGTATGGGGTATGGCCTATTGGCCTCTGGTTTTACCGAGATCGTGGTAGAGGCCTCTTTGCAGCCTTATGATTTTTTAGCAGTAACTCCGGTTATTGAAGGGGCGGGTGGGGTCATTACAGATTGGCAAGGCCAAGCGATTACTTTACATACCGGGGAAGAGATTTTAGCAAGTGCGAATCAAGTGATACACGACAAAGCACTAGCTTATCTTCGGGCTTAGCCGTCTGCTGGAAACCAACGCATAGAACGAGTCTATTCCAATACAGGAATGATACCGAGAAGTTGATTGTCATTTCTGTTCAAAGATGTTTTTAAAGAGTTTAGTTTTTTCCTCATTGAGTTGTTTTGCTGCCTCATTATCAGTCATCTGATAAACGATATCGTCAAGCATTGTAAACGAGATGTGAGTTTTAAGATATGACTGTGCATTGGTCAACGATTTGAGTTTTTCATAAGGCGTCATCATGTTTCGATATGGATAGGTTTTGACTTGTTTTCCTTATGTTGTTAGTGCTGATCTGTGGGAAGAAACAAGGTCGGTGATAATTCAAATAAGGGTTAAGAAAGTCGGTGGCAAATTGATTAATCTCAGGCGCATATTTTTGCGGGATATGCATGAAGCCAAGATGCTTGCGCACGATGGCCCCATTGTTGCACTCAACTAAGGCATTGTCGTTACGGTGTCTAGCCCTGGATTGGGTCAACTCGATTAATAGCTTATTCAACAATCGCACCACCGATTGGTTAATGTATTCACTGCCATTATCGGCATGAAAGCCTTTAATCACAAAGGGGAACTGCTCTAGCATTTGAGTGAGAATAGGCATCAAGAATGGCTCTGATATTTTCTGTGTAGAAGACACGACTTCAAACGGGGTGATCTCATCAACGGCGTTGATATGATAGACCCCTTTAACCTTGTCCTTATCGCCCTGATGCACTGTATCTACACGGCTATAGCCAGGTTGACCTTCTGGCTGTGGCTTACGTCTTTGGCCGATAGAAGAAGGCTTGGAATGTGTCTTTTCAAAGTGACGGCGATTGTTCTGGTAGGGTTTAGATCGGCGTAGATTGTATAGATGAGAAACCGGGATACGTGCCAGGTTGGCATACTCAGTTTGCTCATAGACAACCAAGGCGCGCTCACAGAGTTTCCTAGTGGCATGGCCTGATAACGTACCGGGGAGTTCATCCATATCTGCTAGAAGCTTAATGTCTTGATTGCTATAGCGTCTAGCAAAGCCCCTTGTGGCACGATGTCGCCACTGGATTCTACCGTGCTTGAGATAGCTGGCAGCCAGGCGTTTCACTTGCACATAAGAGTAACCGCTGATGCGTGTGATATAACGCAGCACAAGACCCTTATCGGCTCGACCCGGTTTGCTGTATTTGAAACGCATTAAGGTGCGTTTGATGAAATCATAGCGATTGCGTTTACCGTCGATTGCCAGATCGATTTCATCAGTGCCTTGTCGCAACAAGCGTGCCTTATCAAGGGTATCTATATGGTGGTCATTCATAATGGTATTCATTCACCATCATGAACAGAAATTAGATTAGTTCGGTATCATTTCCGATTAGAATCAGTCCCTTCGCTCAGTATCATTTCATGTTGGACAAGACTGAACGCCTGGCTTTACGTGTTGGTCTGATACAATTGCGCGGATAATCTTAATTCACAAACTCACAACAGACGATGACAGAGCAAAGTAAAATTCTTATTGGCGGAGCGGGCAGCAACCCCGTTTACTTGAACGCTGAAATGGCTAATCGCCACGGTATGATCGCGGGCGCAACGGGCACCGGTAAAACCGTCACTATGCAAATTTTGGCGGAGGGCTTCTCGCGCATCGGCGTGCCCGTGTTTATGGCTGACGTTAAAGGTGATGTGTCAGGCTTAGCTGTTGCGGGGAAGCCGCATCCGAAGATTGATGAAAGGATTGAATCTATTGGTATTGACGGCTTTACCCTGCGTGGCAACCCCGTGGTTTTTTGGGATATGTATGGCCTAAAAGGGCATCCGGTGCGCACAACAATCACCGAACTAGGGCCACTGCTAATTTCTAACTTAATGGAACTAAATGCTACCCAAGAAGGGGTGTTATACGCTGCGTTTAAGCTCGCCGATGACGAAGGCTTAGCTTTGCTAGACTTAGAGGATTTACAGTCCCTACTTAACTGGATGTCAGAAAATCGTAAGGAATTGATTGGTGAATACGGTAATTTTACTTCCGCAAGCATCGGTGCAATTCAACGCTCCTTATTGGTGCTTGAAGAGCAAGACGGTGAGAAGTTATTGGGTGAGCCGGCTCTAGATTTCAACGACTTGATGAATATTGATTTCTCTGGAAATGGGGTGATCAACATTATGGACGTTACTACTATTTTATCTAAAGGCCCTAAGTTGTATTCAACCTTTTTACTTTGGCTACTTTCAGAACTGTTTGAAAACCTGCCGGAGGTGGGTGATGCCGAAAAGCCCAAATTTGTAATGTTTTTTGATGAAGCGCATTTATTATTTGACGATGCACCTAAAGCGCTATTGGATAAAATTGAGCAAGTGGTGCGCCTTATTCGTTCAAAAGGCGTCGGTGTTTATTTTGTTAGCCAAAGCCCGATGGATATTCCAGAAGATGTGCTTGGCCAGTTGGGCATGAAGATTCAGCATGCTTTGCGTGCATTTACGCCAAAAGAAAAGAAAGCGGTGAAAACAGTTGCACAAAATTTTCGAGAAAACCCAGACCTCGATACCCAAGCTGCGATCACTGATGTGGGCGTTGGCGAGGCTTTGGTTTCAGTACTTGACGAAGATGGTGCGCCGACCATAGTGGAGCGCACATTGATTCGACCTCCTGAATCGAGAATTGGGCCGCTTGACGACACTGAACGCGCGACTGTGATGTCGCGTTCACCGATGAGAGGCCGTTATGATGAAGACATTAACCGCGAATCGGCTCAAGAATTATTAAAAGTACGTGCTGAGATCAAAATGCAGAAAATGGAACAAATGCAGCAGCAAAAAGAAGCACAGAAAGCCAAGAAGAAATCTAGCGGAGGCTATAAGCGCCAGACGGCAGGGGAGGCCATGCTTAAAAGTGTTGTACGCTCAGTGGGTAGTCAATTGGGGCGTCGCGTCGTGCGGGGTATTTTGGGTTCGCTTTTCGGCGGGCGCTAAAAATAATGTCGACGTTCAGTGGCAACGTGCGCAAAATGCGCACAGCGCATAAATCAGTGGTTGAATACCAATTACCTATTGGTGATGATTTAGTTGATATGAACCCCTTGATTGGCACTGGTCTTCAAGTGAGTTATGGCGGTGTAATTAACTGCATTAATTGTGGTCGTAAAACAAACAAGAGCTTTCAACAAGGTTACTGCTTTCCCTGCATGCGCAGTTTGCCGGAAACGGATCAGTGTATAGTGCGCCCAGAAACCTGCCATTTTCATTTAGGTACTTGTCGAGATTCTGAATGGGGTGTCAAAAATTGTATGCAAGATCATTACCTGTATTTTGCAAATTCTTCTGGGCTTAAAGTGGGCATTACCCGTGGTACGCAAATCCCTACCCGGTGGATGGACCAAGGTGCGACCGAAGCATTAGCCGTGTTGCGTGCGCCGAGCCGCTATAAGATAGGCCAACTAGAGGTGACGTTTAAAAAGCATCTCAATGACCGCACCGATTGGCGCAAGATGCTTAAAGGTGTCGCCGAACCAATAGACTTAAAAGTAAGGCGTGATGAAACATTGGGCCTAATTCAAAGCGAACTTGATTCAGCGCAGCGTGAATTGGGCTGGGAGTTCTTGCACGAAGGTGAATTGCAAAATTTTGCCTACCCCGTTAACGCGTACCCAGAAAAAGTGACCAGCTTGAATTTGGATAAAAACCCTGTGTTTACCGGTCAATTAAATGGAATAAAAGGACAGTATCTCATCTTTGATATCGGCGTTATAAATATGCGTAAATACGCTGGGTATCACCTAAGCATCGAAACCCAATAGATAAGGTCTTAGTTGGTTCGCCGGGTCGAACTATAAAAGGCGATAACTAAGCCTGTGATAATTAAGGCCATGCCTATCAATTGATATTCATGTGGAGCTTGTTTTAGAAAAATAAGCGATAAAATTACCGTAAATACGCTCAGTAAGGGGATAAACAAACTGGCCGTATTTGCGCCGCCCAGGGCACCCCTTGCTGCCAGAAAAAAAGAGAAATTAAAGAGGGGAATATACCCACATAGCCAATCACCCCAAACATAGTACTCGTCCAGATGATTGGTGCATGGTGTGCTCGTTCAATTAGAAACAAAGGTAAACAGGCACACCACCCGAAGCAAATTTGGCAGGCGAGTAGGGTGGTGCTTGGCAGGTCGTCGTTACGCCATTTCTTCAGTAGAACAGAATAAAAGGCCCAGCAAACCACTGAACCCAGAACAAATATATCGCCTGGATTGTATTTAAAATGCAATACACTCGATACGTTGCCTCGCGTTACTACCCACAATACACCTAATATAGATAGGTACAAACCCCCGAGTTGCAAGGCCTTGGGTTTGTCTATGCCGTAAGCAAAGCTCAATAGTAAAATTCCTAGTGGCATACTCGCTTGAACCTAAAAAACGCAGTTAAAGCCTCTCCAATGAGGCCAACATAAACAACCCTTCCATCGTCGCTACTGCCTCCGAGACACTTTAGCCAAGTAAACAGCGGTCATCTGGCGGTTGAAGAATCGTTCCACCAAGATATTTCTTCATCGCCTCGCTATCGTCTAATGAGGTGACCAGAACAGCGTATTCAAACGCGCGAATATCATCCGCTTCTTGCAAAAAACCAAAGCTCTGCTGGCCTTGACTTTTCTCTTCCAATACCAGCAGCGCGTCCTTTGCTAAACGACGACGAACGATTACCACGCGCCGATGATCGTTCCACGCAGCCAACTTCAAACAACTTTCTTTGGCTTCCCAGCCATCGATAACATAATCCCAGCCCGACACGCTATGCTGCTGCTGTATCAGTTGCTTAACGTACTTAGACTTCCTTAGCTTAAACAAGTAATTGACGCCTCTTTGTTCTGCAGCACTCATCACATCCTGGGTACCCCAGTCACAATCGCCTCGAATAAAGTGCGGCCAAGATGAACGTGGCAATCGATCCAACAGCTCCCATAGACCCGGCGAAGAATGACTAGCAGCTACCTCAGTGCCAGACTTGACCTCAACATCCAATACAAGACGAAGATTGACAATCATATAGGTGGGCTCGTCGGTTAATACAATTTCAAACAGGGTTTTCGCCGAAGTCGCTTTTAGTTTGCTCAGCAACGCGTTTTTTGTGCAATAAACCGTCTATTAGCAGCCATTTTGCCACCAATAGACGGATCTATCCCTAGGCCGGCACCAATTCAACTCGTTCAACTCCCAATGCCATTAATCGCTTAAGGTTAAAACATAAGCCCCTGATTCCAACTTGGAACTGGACTTTAGCCAACCCTTTATAACGAACTCGCTTATTGCGATGAGCAAACACTCGCTCATATGGTGAACGAATTTTGCTAATCCAACGGTCTTTGTCTCTATTCTTGCCATGCATATTGTTCTTCTTGATTGTTGCATCATGGCAACCGTTGCGCCTGAGCGTGGTTTTGGCCGGGCTCACGCAATAACCCTTGTCCGCATAAACAGCGCCCGACTTAGGGCAAACATGCTTCAAGCCGCTTGCATCCGTTACCTCAGCCGAGGTGGCCGCTATTTTATTGATCAAGCCACTTTGCATATCCACTGATGCATGCTCTTTGTAACCATACCAATATTTGCTATTTCCCTTGCACCCAAACCGTGCTTGCTTGTCCGCCGCAACTTTATCAACTGTCTTATTGTTGAACTCCTCTAATCCCATCTTTATCGCCTTATCTCTATCATCCCAAGTGGTTAGCTTACTGACCAACTGGCTGGCATCGACAAATGTGAATACTTCTCGTACTAAGCCCATTGAAACTAACCCGCTCCGAACACGGTCAAATAAATTCATCATACCCCTGGTTCCAATGCGTGAGCGAAAATCACCAAAGTAACTATGATCAGGAGTGCTCTGTTCCAGTCCTGAATCACAAAACCACTTAGCGGCCAGATTCTCTGATAAGTATCGCTCCATTTCTCTATCACTTAAATCTTCCATGAACTGAAGCACCAAGGCACGTAAGCCGAACTCAACACCTCGGCCTTTAGGGCCACGGGTGGCATATATTTTAGAGAAGGGTTTACTCAATGCACCAAAACATAATAGCTCATCGAGTTTACGGTAGGGATGTTCAGAGCTAACCAGAGAATCTAAGGTTAGGAACAGTTGGCTTTGATGACGTTTGCTCAAAATTGCAGGCTGACTAGAATCAGCCCATATTATCTCACGTATTCTATTAATTATCCGACAAGCCCAGGTGTGATACGTGTGCGAGGGCCGGCCAGGTTTGTGTGGATTATAGCCAACCTTGGCACCTTCTTGATGACCGTATAGCGGTTTAACCGTTACGTCACAATCCAATATCCATGGCTGTGTGAGCAAGGGCTCGTAGCAACGCTGCAAATGAGTTTGTAGCCAGGCTATACCTTGTTCCTCATCCATCTTCTTCAGCGCACGGCGCGCCGAATCGTCGCTAACCGCTTTGGTCATTCCAAGCATTTTGGTGTTGATACGATCGCCCATTAAGCTGGCCATGTGTGCGTAGCGATTGTGACCCGAGAGAACAGACAACAAAAATGAGCCCAACACATTGATCTTCTCAGGTGCGTTATTGCTTCGATATTCCAATGGGCAACTGCTCACCCATGGCTTAAACAGACCACCAAGTTTTAAATATTGAATGAAAAAAGGCAACGGTCCTATGGGCGTTACTGCCGCTGACGGATCCCATTCAACGTGAATTTTTCCATCGAACGTTTCAGTCGATAATAAGGTGGAAACAGCGTTTGAAACCTCCGGTTTTAGCGCACCCTCTGGGTGAAAGGATTTATCTTTGGCGACCATGGTGTTTCTCCTTTTAATTCAATTGATTGCAACGATAATACATCCCTTAGTGGAGGTTCAACTGATTTTTCTAGGGTTAAGGGTAAGCGGCGTGAGTTTAATCGCCGCTTTCTAAGCCGGATGAATCATTATCTGATTGAACCGATTGCCTGTACACCGGCAGCGGGTTGGGAGAAAGGCCAGGTTGAACGTCAGGTCGGTGTTATGCGCCAAAGGCTGTTTGTTCCACGGGTGCGCTTTGCTGCTTTAGATGAATTAAACCAATGGCTGGAGCAACGTTGTGCTCGACTTGGTGAACGCCCACACCCGACTGACAAATCAAGATTAATTGATGAAGTGTTTGCCGAGGAGCAGCCGAGCTTACGTCCCGCGATGGTAGCCTTTGATGGATATTATGAGCGTTTGGCGCGTGTGCATAAAACCTGTGTGGTGCACTACGACCGCCATTAATACTCCGTACCCTGTCGGTATGTTGGCCAAGCTGTTTCTGTTAGAGCCTATGCAGATAGGATTAAAGTCGTGGTTGACGATGTGGAAGTGACTTCACATGCTCGCTGTTTCGGTCGTCATCAAATGATCTTTGATCCTTGGCATTATCTGCCCGTACTGGAGATTAAACCTGGCGCATTACGCAATGGCGCACCGTTTGTTGATTGGGATTTACCCAAGGCACTGCTAACACTCAAAAAACAGTACCTCAAACGTGATGGCGGTGACCGAGAGTTTGTACCATTGTTACTATTGATTCACCAGCATGGCTTGGAAACAGTCACGGTGGCCTGTGAGCGGGCATTAGATGCCAATACGACTCAGCTATCAGTCATTACCAATTTGGTGCATCGGTTAACGGAACCTGATTCGGCCCAAGTGATGACAATTACCAATGCGCCTGTATTAGCTGTCCCCTCGGCAGCGAACGTGACCCGCTATGACCCGCTGTGCGCGGAGGTGAGCCATGCTTGAACTTGTTGATGATCTTAAAGCCCTTAAACTACACGGTATGGCACCATGCTTACCTGAGTTGATAGATTCGCCTCGTTCTAAAGTAACGTTGCAATCTGGGTTAATTAAATTGATGGATGCCGAGCGAACGGACCGAGAAGTGAGGCGGCTTAACTACCCAATGAAGGTGGCTAAATTCCCTCATCACCGTGATTTACAGCAATTTGACTTTACCCAGAGCGAAGTTGCACCAGCGCTCATCGAGGATTTGTCTCAGGCTGACTATATGGACAGAGCCCATAACCTCATCTTTGTCGGTGGCACTGGAACAGGCAAAACCCATTTAGCTACGGCCTTAGGCATTAAAGCCATTCATTCAGGTCATCGGGTTCGGTTTTACAATGTGGTGGACCTGGTTAATCTGCTGATCAAAGAACAGCAGGATGAGAAGCAGGGGCGGCTAGCACGAATTATGCAACCGTTAGATGCGGTGATATTCGATGAGCTGGGATATTTACCCTTCCCCGCATCGGGTGGCGCACTATTATTCCACCTGATCAGCAAGCTATACGAGAAAACCTCCATCGTGTTTACCACCAAGCTTAATGTCAGTGAATGGGTGCAGGTATTTGGCGACGAGAAAATGACCACGGCTTTGCTCGACAGAGTGACTCATCATTGCTCAATTATTGAAACGGGTAACGACTCATATCGATTCAAGCAGTCTAGCACTAAAGCAAAGCTCAAGACTGTCACTAAAAAATAACATCGCAAGAAAGCAGGATTGATTCATCAACTCAAGTTTCGCTACGCTTCACTTGAGTTGATGATAAAGAAATATTATTGTATTTAATTGTTCAGTTTTACTCGCTGACAGGTGTCCAGTTTTAAACGCTGATTGACACTCTCCACTTCAGACTCATTTATGAATTGGAAAATGCTGGAGTTTAGACATACTTATAGGGTGCTTTATTGCAGACACCGATGAATATTACATCGGAAATTCATCTTAATGAACCGACTCTAGGGTTGTGGAGTCTAACTATTACAGCAGAATTTCTGCTTAACTAAAATCGTCCCGCTTATTCTAGCCAAAATGTTGCACTGTATTTTGTTCCGCTGGTTAACTCGTTCGAACGATGGGGATGTGTTAATTTTGAGGGCCACACAATCATCTCGCCCATCGGAACGTCTCGATTGCTAAACGCTTGCCGAGGAAATTCTAATTCTCCACCCTCATAGCTATCATTTAACTTAACGGAGGCACTCACTAAGGCGCTATCATGATGTAATTCAAGTGTCCGTTGGCCATGACAAGAATACTTAATTATAAATAGATCTTTTATGCTCTTCTCGTTATACGGAGCCCATACAGATTTCAGCCAGCTTCCTACACGCCATTTAAAATGAGAATTTATGTGCTCCAACAGAATCGGGCTAATTTTTGACAACCGTAATTCTTGTCCAGGATGATTATCATCGGGCAACGATTCCCATCTGTTAATCGTTTCCGCAACTTCAATCAATAATTGACAGAATTCTGGAGTCCAAAATGTTAGTTGCAATATATTCTCTGCCGGTCTCGACCAGGTATTAGTGGGTTCAACGGCAATCTGATAACTATAAATATCAGAATAGTCGGCTGTATCGTATCGCTGTTCCAGCTTCTTTATGATCGTCGAATAGAAATCCTTAGCAGCACCGCCCCCATTACCGTGCAATACTACAGGCGTAGTACCCGTTGAAATATTTCTGAAATTACGTCCAGCCAACTGTACATCTTGTTTGGCATAATTTACGGTTTGAAATAATGAACAACCACTATCAAGGGCGATGCTGTGTTTACCGGCCAAAAATCGCTTGGTATAATATAGCTGGTCATCCTCATGATCCGCTATTGAACCCGATACAATCTGCTTCAGCGTCGAGGCAAGGCCCATGAAACAACCACTATTTAGATATTTATATGCTGACCCGATGTCAGGGTATGCAGGCGATAACGATTTATCCGGCCAGCAGGTTTTTTCGGCAGCAAAAACAACATCGTGTTGAAAAAGAGAAAAATGCCTCAATAACTGTTTCGCATCACTGTTAATCACGACATCATAACCATCAATAAATAAGACGATCACATTATCGTCTAGTGTATGTAAGCGCTCTTTAAGTAGACGTATTTTTTGACCACCGCCCGCGCCCGTCATATCACCCCCATGCCACTTCTGATTGAGCCCAAGCAATTCCAGCGGTAATGAAAACCGCTCACAGCTTGTTATCAGAGCCGAAGCTTTTTCAGCGTCGGTGGCCACACTTAAGAGGACTAAGTTATCGGTATACTCAGATGAGTTTTCTATTTGACTGTCTTTAAAGGCTCCCTGCTCGGGATGAATCAAGTCACTTTTAAGGGCTAATGCCTTATTGATTTTGTTATCGTCTGAGAATAAGCTCAGCAAAGTTTCACTCTTGTGTTTACCAAACATAGCCGGCAGATATTCATCGACAGGGATAATGAAATCTAAAATATCTGTCGAAGTAAGTTTTTTGGCCGCGCTGGGTTTTAAAATATACCCCACCGTCCAATATGCGTATTCTGATTCGATCGTAAGAGGGTTTGAGATAGAAGGCACATTAAGTTGTTTACTTCCTAAATATAATAATTCCCAGTCGATTGATTTAACTTCATCTGCAACTAAAGCCAGTCGAGAATCAAAGTCGTCAACAAACGCAGCGTCATCTTCCAAGATTAACCAGGCCCGATCTTGTTGCGCAATCTGAGTCCAAACGTCGTAATGACTCAAAAAGCAGCCTATGCTCCCCTTGTTCATTAAATTCGGTTCATGGTTACCGAACCACCAGGGATAGCAACCATAGTGGTTATCGCTCATAAATGATTGAGTGATTGAGTGGCCATCCACCGCTTCAACGCGTGTAAATGGTATGTTTAACGAATTCAAACGATCAGAGATGCGCTGCATGCGCTCCGGCTTTCGAGCCAGATTTATAACAACGGTTTTTTCAAAAACAACCATAACAGATAATCCAGTGTCTAATGTTTTTCTTGTACGCCAATAAAAATCAGCCTATACAATCTGTGGTGAATATTACTTTAAAAGAGATAAAATTGTTCCCTGATCCCCGTGTGAAATGTTAAATGTTAACAGGTCAGCATAGAGTTATGCCTGAAAGTGGTGTATGGAGTAGTTGACTAAAAGCGGCGTATCGGGATGAGTTGAGTTTACAACAACTTAAACTTCCACAGACATACGCCACTATGAAACAGAATAAAATTATTTCCTTTGAAAAGCCAGAGCAAAGCATCGATCCGCTGCAAGAATTGATTCGCAATGGCGCTAGGCAACTCATTCAAACCGCGGTCGAGAGTGAGTTATCTGAACTGCTGTATCGCAATTGTGACAAAGTCTCAGATTCAGGACACGCTGGTGTCGTTCGTAACGGCTATTTGCCAGAACGTGAACTGCAAACCGGGATCGGCCCAGTCAAAGTACGTATCCCCAAGGTGCGCTCCCGCACTGGAGTACCGATCACCTTTCGGTCTGCTTTAGTGCCGCCGTATGTGCGTAAAACGAGAACACTGGAAGCGGCCTTGCCTTGGCTGTATCTCAAGGGTGTCAGCACTGGAGAAATGGGGGATGCACTGAGCGTGCTAGTGGGTCAATCAGCGACTGGGTTATCATCAGGCACAGTGAGTAAGCTCAAAGCAACGTGGTCTCAGGAGTACAAGGATTGGAATAGAGAAGGTTTAGATCGAGATCGATGGGTTTATCTATGGGCGGACGGGATACACAGCGGCCTGCGCGGCGATGAGGGCCGGCTCTGTGCCTTAGTTGTCATCGGAGTGAATGAGCGCGGTCACAAGAAATTACTGGCGATTGAAGACGGTGAGCGAGAGTCTACGCAGAGTTGGCGAGAGGTGTTGTTGGCACTCAAGGAGCGAGGCCTGAATCAACCAGAGCTGGGCATCGGTGATGGTGCTTTAGGCTTTTGGAATGCCCTGGAAGAAATCTATCCTGGCACTAAACATCAACGGTGCTGGGTGCATAAAACGGCCAACGTGCTGAACAAGCTGCCTAAATCGGTGCAGCCCAAAGCAAAAGCAGCTCTGCATAACATTTGGCAGGAAGAAACCAAAGAAGCGGCGCAAAGCGCCTATCAATTATTCATTAAAACCTGTCAAGACAAGTATCCAAAAGCCACGCAGTGCTTGGAAAAAGATCGCGAAGAGTTAATGACGTTCTACTCGTTCCCTGCCAAGCACTGGATGAGCATAGGTACTACGAATCCAATTGAATCAACATTCGCGACTATCCGACACCGTACCAAACGATGCAAGGGATGTCTTAGCCGTGATGGCATGTTAAGTATGATGTTCAAGCTGGGTCAGTGCGCAGAGAAAAAGTGGAACCGAATACGCGGGTTCGCCTATCTAGCAAAAGTGATTCAAGGGGTTCCATTTAAAGATGGAATAGAGCAAACTAATGACTACTCAGATCAAACCGAGGCCGCTTGAAGAAAATGCCTCATACACCAGATTCGGGCATAACTTGTCAGCATAACCTAGAGGGTAAATATAAGGGAATTATATACTTCAGTATGCAAAATTACTTCCTTTCCAGCTTCCATCGTCTGTTTAATTCCTCTTTTGTTGGTTTGCGATTCTCATAGATTGTCTGTGAAGGGCGTTTCGCTCCCAAAACTTCTTTTGCTGCTATCTTAAAATCATTTTCTGTTAGGTTGTCGTATTTCACCACTTTATTCATTTTTTACTCCGTTTTTTATCAACATAGTTAACCCAATTAACCCAGTCAATCTCTCCTTGTTGGGATATTCCCGATTCAATAAGGAATTGAGTAACCGCGCCTTTTGCTAATGTTTTTGATTCCATTAATCCGTTTTGAGCGTGCGCAACGAATATACTCAGCAAAGCAATGTGAGTATCTTCCCAACCGCTTACTTCCTCCCAGAAGTCCGATCCTATGTAAGTGTAGTAGCTGCCTCTACTCCGGTTACTCGCAGGGCCATAACATACGCCCTCAATGCATCTTACATGCACGTTATTTCCCTGCTGCAAGATTACGAGTGGCTTTATTGAAGTAGTCAGACAGTTTTTCCTTTGTGAAGAGTTTCCCCAATTCTTTCCCGATTTTACTTGTATTATTGTTCTGGTTTCATTTTCAACATATTCTATATCTATACCTTCTGCTGTGGATTTCATCCCATTTTTCGCAGACTGGCATATAACAACTGCGCATTGTTCCGCCAACGTGCCAAACATAGTTTCTTCACTGGAAGACAGAAAGGCATCTAAGACCGAGGCCGCAAAACCATCAGTTTTGTTGGTGGCCCTTAAACAGAAAAGGTAAGGATTCTTTCTCCTTATAAGTTCCTCTGGCTTTAGCGTTTCCAGCTTACTTTTAATCCTGACTGCGAAGTCTGCGACATTCGCATTCAGTCTGTTTTCTGCTTTTTCCCACCATTCAGGGTAAATCAAAACGATCTTACCCTTTGTCGCATCAAAGCACAATACTCAGTCTTGTCCAACATGAAATGATACTGAGAGAAGGGACTGATTCTAATCGGAAATGATACCGAACTAATCTAATTTCTGTTCATGATGGTGAATGAATACCATTATGAATGACCACCATATAGATACCCTTGATAAGGCACGCTTGTTGCTACAAGGCACTGATGAAATCGATCTGGCAATCGACGGTAAACGCAATCGCTATGATTTCATCAAACGCACCTTAATGCGTTTCAAATACAGCAAACCGGGTCGAGCCGATAAGGGTCTTGTGCTGCGTTATATCACACGCATCAGCGGTTACTCTTATGTGCAAGTGAAACGCCTGGCTGCCAGCTATCTCAAGCACGGTAGAATCCAGTGGCGACATCGTGCCACAAGGGGCTTTGCTAGACGCTATAGCAATCAAGACATTAAGCTTCTAGCAGATATGGATGAACTCCACGGTACGTTATCAGGCCATGCCACTAGGAAACTCTGTGAGCGCGCCTTGGTTGTCTATGAGCAAACTGAGTATGCCAACCTGGCACCTATCTCGGTTTCTCATCTATACAATCTACGCCGATCTAAACCCTACCAGAACAATCGCCGTCACTTTGAAAAGACGCATTCCAAGCCTTCTTCTATCGGCCAAAGACGTAAGCCACAGCCAGAAGGTCAACCTGGCTATAGCCGTGTAGATACAGTGCATCAGGGCGATAAGGACAAGGTTAAAGGGGTCTATCATATCAACGCCGTTGATGAGATCACCCCGTTTGAAGTCGTGTCTTCTACACAGAAAATATCAGAGCCATTCTTGATGCCTATTCTCACTCAAATGCTAGAGCAATTCCCCTTTGTGATTAAAGGCTTTCATGCCGATAATGGCAGTGAATACATTAACCAATCGGTGGTGCGATTGTTGAATAAGCTATTAATCGAGTTGACCCAATCCAGGGCTAGACACCGTAACGACAATGCCTTAGTTGAGTGCAACAATGGGGCCATCGTGCGCAAGCATCTTGGCTTCATGCATATCCCGCAAAAATATGCGCCTGAGATTAATCAATTTGCCACCGACTTTCTTAACCCTTATTTGAATTATCACCGACCTTGTTTCTTCCCACAGATCAGCACTAACAACAAAGGAAAACAAGTCAAAACCTATCCATATCGAAACATGATGACGCCTTATGAAAAACTCAAATCGTTGACCAATGCACAGTCATATCTTAAAACTCACATCTCGTTTACAATGCTTGACGATATCGTTTATCAGATGACTGATAATGAGGCAGCAAAACAACTCAATGAGGAAAAAACCAAACTCTTTAAAAACATCTTTGAACAGAAATGACAATCAACTTCTCGGTATCATTCCTGTATTGGAATAGACTTACTCACTAGATACGTCAATGCCTATATGATGCTCGGTGTAATTTATGTGCTGCGGCTAGCGTAGTTCCAGACCCAGCGAATGGGTCAAGAACCACGTCGCCGTGATCTGTAAATAGCCGGATAAACCAGTTGGGTAGTTGCTCAGGGAAAGTCGCTGGGTGCCCTGAATTGTTACATTGAGTAGCCATGTGCAAAACGTTCGTTGGGTATGCCATATCGCGCCCTTCCCAGTTCGCAACACGCTTACCAAATCCGTTACCATGGGCACTCTCATCACGAGTTTTGTCTGTATCAGACAAGTTTTTCAGCCGTGCTTTTTTCCAATCACCCATAGGTACACGCACAGAATCCTGGTTCATTTTAAAGTTTTTGTTTTTGGTGAAATGCAATAAACGCTCCCATGAGTCCCTGAACCGATTAGGCCACTTGCCCGGGTATGAATTCTTCTTATGCCAGCAATATTCTTCTACCCAGAGCCAGCCCTGACTGCGCATTCCTTGTATTAGCTCAAGAACATAAGTGTGCCTTTCCCCGTTAATCGCTCTTTCCTTATATATTTAGAATAAAAGAACCTGTCGGCCTTAAGCAATTATGCAACTGTTCAGCACGGGGTAAAAACCATTCTACATATTTGTCAGCACTTACCCCTCCGTAGTTGTCTTTTCTTTGGTCAGCATAAGGAGGTGAAGTAACTATTAAATCGACTGACTCATCGGGTATCTTTTTCGAGATTACCTTCAAACAGTCTCCACGAAAGACTGTTGATGTGTGGACTCTTTCAAGAACCGCGCTCATGCCACCAACTCCTTGAATGTCAGTCGCTTCCCGCTCATTCCTTTACATAGTGCTGACATTCTATCCAGCGTATCTACACTACAATTACCCTCGTTCAGTCGAAACGTGAACTCATCGACATATCGCTGGCAGTGCTTAGCACTCCAGTTGTGGTAAATGCCGTTGTAGCCACGTTTCAGGACCGCCCAGACGCTCTCAATGCCGTTTGTATGCGCCATGCCGTTCACGTACTCCTTGGCACTGTGCTTGACCGTGCCGTGCTGGTAGGCGGCTCCTAGCTCGTTGTAACCCTTGTGTTCATCCGTGTAGACCGTAGAGCCGGCCTTAACCGTGCTTTTAATAAAGCCTTTCAGTGTTGCGCCATCTGTTTTGGTTATTACCTTGGCTTGAACGTTGCCGCCGCGCTCTTTGGCACCAATAACCGCTTGCTTGCCTACCACTCCACGTCCAGCTTTTAACTTCTTGTGTTCGTGCTTGTTCTTCTCCTTGCCGCCCAAATAGGTTTCGTCAATTTCCACGATACCCAGCAGTTTGCCGCTATCGCCAGAACAAGCCTCTCGAATTCTCTGTAGCATGAACCACGCTGATTTCTGGGTAATGCCCAGCTCTTTGGAAAGCTGCGAGGATGAGACACCTTTGCGGGCCGTTAACATGCAATACATAGCAACCGCCCAACACTGCAAAGACAAAGGCGATCCGTGCATTACGGTATCTGTCTTGACATTAAATACCTTACGGCAAGGATTACAATAATAGTTGTGTAACCTTGGCTTGTATTCTTTGATCTTATCCGTGCCTTGGCATTTCGGGCAAACAGGCTTTTCACCCCACAATGTGTATTCCATCCATTTTGCTGATTTTGCATCTGATGAAAATCTTGTGATCAATTCGACTAGACTAATTGTCTTTGCTGATTTTTTCATTTTTGCCTTATCCTCTATATTTGCATACTGCAATACCATGTTATTAACTACATGTACAGACAAATAAACGGTGTGTCTTGGTTTGAAATTATGCAATATTGACAATATTCACTAAAAGGCCCTTTGCATACTGAAGTATATAATTCCCTAAATTAAATTGTTACGCCATGTCGCTTAGCCAAGTATATGAATCCGACTCACCACTTTATGCACAAGTGCGCGAGCTTATTGTGGGCAGAATTCACAGCGGTGAATGGCAACCTGGTGCGTTGATACCGGGTGACGCACAATTGGCCCAAGAATATGATGTGAGTCAGGGTACAGTTCGCAAAGCAATCGATTCGCTAGTAGACGATCGTTTGGTGACCCGCCGGCAAGGTAAAGGCACTTTTCTAGCCAGTCACAATCCGCAAAAAGAGCTATTTCATTTTTTTCATTTAGTAAATGAAAAAGGTGAACTTGCTTTGCCCACCAGTAAAGTCCTGTCGGTGGCAAAAATTAAAGTCAGTACCGGTGTTGCTCAGATGCTGTCGCTGCCCACTAAGGAGCAGATAATTTGTATTAAGAGAGTGCGGATGTTGGAAGACAGACCAACTATTTTCGAGTCTATCTATATCGGCGCTAGCAAGTTTCACCCCCTTGCTAAACGTAGTAAATCAGATATCCCCAACACTTTGTACGAGCTTTACGAAAAAGAATACGGTGTGATGATTCGTCGCGCTAAAAAACCTTAGATGCGGTAAGCGCAAATAAAACCCAAGCATCTGCTCTCGGAGTTAACCACCTTAGCCCCTTGCTGCGTATCAAACGTATTGCCTATGACCTGGCTGATGCTCCTGTTGAATATCGAGAGAGCTACTGTGATAGCCAACGATATAGTTATTTAAGTAATTTACTCTAGTAAGCGGCATGAGAGAATCTGCAAGTTATATTGACCTTAAATAACCAACTTGCTACCAGAGATAACAGAACTTTAAGAATAAACAGCTTTCAATGATCCACATATTAAGAAACGCACATCTTTATGCTCCGCAAGATAGGGGTATCCAACATTTACTTGTGGCTGGTGGAAAGATAGCTTACCTCGGAGCCCAGGTGCCTAATGTTGATAGCGGCCTTGTAACTTCTGACATGGACTTGGAGGGACAGGCTTTGATCCCAGGTTTAATTGATGCTCATACCCACACTACGGGCGGCGGCGGAGAAGCTGGCTATTCCACCCGCGTGCCAGCGGTTCCATTAAGTCAGTTTACCCGAGCCGGTGTCACCTCTGTTGTCGGCTTATTAGGCACCGACGACACAGTTCGCAGCACTTCTTCGTTAATCGCGCAAACCTATGCTTTGCGCGAAGAAGGGCTTAACGCTTGGTGCTACACCGGTGGCTATCACTACCCTTTGACCACTCTAACGGGTTGCGTACGCAGTGACATCGTACACATTGAATGCGTTATTGGGGTCGGGGAGTTGGCGATTAGTGATCATCGATCAAGCCAACCAACTTTTGATGAAATAGTGCGTGTAGCAGGCGATGCCCATGTTGCAGGGTTGATGACGGGTAAAGCGGGTATTGTTCATTTTCATTTAGGGGATGGGGATCGTAAATTATCTCTGATCGAGCGTGCTCTAGACGAAACAGAGATTCCAGCTCGCGTATTTAACCCAACCCACGTTAATCGCAATAAAGTGCTGTTTGAAGAAGCTTGTGGCCTAAGCAAACGTGGGGTTACCATAGACTTAACCGCGTTTCCGCAAGCACAAGACCAAGAAGAAAATGGTTGGTCAGCAGCGCAAGGATTCCTACACTATCAACAAGCTGGGTTGCCTATGGATAAGATAACCATCAGCTCAGACGGTGGTGGTTGCCTTCCAGTGTTTGACAATGAAGGCGCCGTCAGTAGTTTGGATTATGGTCGTTCGGCGGAATTAAATGTGACATTGCTGGAGTTGCTAAAACGCGGTGTAGATTTGCAAGATGTCTTACCCGCGATGACGGTGAATCCTGCTACCTTGCTTAAATTAACTGCTAAAGGCAAGGTAGAACAAGGATTTGACGCAGATTTGGTGGTGCTCGATGGCAATCATCAAGTGCAGAGTGTTATGATCAACGGCGTTTGGCATATCAAAGAAAGCGAACCCGTAATAAAGGGGTGTTTTGAAGAATAATTCTTAACTGTGCTAAACCACACCCTTCCTTAATTCTGCCGTTGTGCCGTATCTATTTGAAATGCCGTCCGATCTAAATCCAATTAACCCCAACCGCGGTTTTATTGTCCCTATAGGCGGGGCTGTTAATAAGAAAAACGATGCAGTTATTCTTAACCGTTTTTTTGAATTATCGGGAGGCACTAATTCAAATATATTGGTGATACCCACCGCATCTAAATTGGTGAACACGGGCCCAGAGTACATGCGTTTGTTTCAATCCATGGGCGGTCGTTCGCAATTTATTCCTGTGGACGAGCGTGAAGATTGCTCTAAAGACCAAATACAGGCAGCGTTACGTGAGGCCAGTGGCATATATATTACCGGCGGTAACCAGCTCAGGCTTTCCACCATTTTGGGCGGCACACCGGTGGCGAAATTAATTCGCCAACTTAACGCTAATGGAGTGCATGTGGCCGGCACCTCAGCGGGGGCCGCGATTATGTCCGAGCACATGATAGCAGGGGGTCGCAGTGGACCGACCCCGCGCGAAGACGGTGTCAAAATGGCCCCCGGTCTGGGTTTAACCAACAAGATCATCATTGACCAGCATTTTCGGCAACGTGACCGCATTGGTCGATTGATGACGGCCCTGTCTTATAACCCTTTTATTTCCGGAATTGGAATTGATGAGAATACCGCCGCGTTTATTAACCCTGAAGGAAGATTGGAAGTAGTGGGTAGCGGTGCCATTACGGTAATTGATCCGGCTGAGCTAAGCCATTCTTCAATGTCGACTGCAGGCCGTAAAGACCCAGTGAGTCTGGCCGGGATGAAATTGCACGTTTTAGCGGCGGGAGCTAAATACGACATCAACACGAGAGAGGTTAGCTTCTAAGGTTATTGAACTTACCCATACACGTCTTAAATATGAAAATTACAGAAACTAGGGTATATGTAGGGCCCAGTCTATACGCCAATTTTCCGGTTATTCGGATGACATTGGACATTGGTATTTTGCTCGATTGGCCTTCGGTAAAGTGTGGCAAAGAGTTTACCGATGGCTTGCAAAGTGCCATTCCCAGTCTGGTTGAGCACGGCTGCTCCTACCGTAAAGAGGGTGGGTTCATAAGGCGTTTGACAGAAAATGAAGGCACTTGGATGGGCCACATAATGGAACACGTTGCGCTAGAAATCCAAAATACGGCTGGCTCGGGTGTTTCCTTTGGTCGCACGCGTACTACCGGAGAACCCGGTTTGTATAATATGGTGTATGCCTACAAGCAAAGAGATGCAGATATTGAGGCGGGGCACCTTGCTTTACGCTTGTTGATGCATTTACTGCCTGCGCATTTACAAAAGGAAATTGATTATCCAATTGACCCAGAATTTGAATTCGAATCGGAGTTGCAAGATTTTGTATTGCACACCCAGCGACGAGAATTTGGACCGAGTACCCAATCATTAGTTGATGCTGCCAAAGCTAGGAATATTCCGTGGATTCGCCTAAACGATTTTAGCATGGTGCAATTTGGCCACGGGAAGTATCAAAAACGTATTCAAGCAACCGTTACCTCGAGTACCAATACCATTGCCACTTCTTTAGCCAGTGATAAGGAAGGCACTCACCGAATACTGAAGGATATGGGTTTGCCGGTACCGCTTCAAATTATGTTTTCGAACGAAGATGACGCGGTTAGCGCGGCAAAACGCATTGGCTACCCAATAGTGATAAAGCCGTTAAACGCGAATCACGGACGAGGAATCAGCATTAATTTAAACAATGACGAACAAGTGCGGGTTGCCTTTCACGAAGCGCGCGCGAAAGGCAAAACCCGCCAAATTTTGGCGGAGAGCTTTGTTACTGGATACGATCATCGTATGTTGGTAATTGATGATGAGTTGGTTGCCGTAGCGAAGCGGGTGCCGGGCCATGTGGTTGGGGACGGTAAACTGTCAATTGCAGAATTGATTGAAATTATCAATTCAGATCCGCGTCGCGGCTTCGGGCATGAAAAAGTGCTCACCCGTTTAGAGCTAGACGACCAAGCTAATCGCTTACTAAAGGAAGCGGGGTACGATGATAAAACGGTTCTGAAGAAAGACGAAACCTTCTTTTTGCGCTCAACCGCTAACTTGTCCACGGGCGGCACAGCGATTGACTTGACGGATGTAGTGCACCCAGATAATCGCGAAATGGCTGTACGCGCAGTGAGGGCGATTGGATTAGATATTGGCGGTGTAGATTTTCTTACCGATGATATTACCCAATCCTATAAATATATTGGCGGCGCCATTGTAGAAGTTAATGCAGGCCCAGGCTTTCGTATGCATGTTGCTCCGAGCGAAGGCAAGCCGCGTGACGTGGCAGGCAAGGTGCTGGATATGCTTTATCCAGCCGGTACGCCAAGTCGAATCCCAGTCGCTGCCATTACCGGCACTAACGGGAAAACCACGACTACCCGTATGCTCTCGCATATTATGAAAACCAGCGGCCATATTGTTGGTATGACCTCTACCGGCGGCATTCAAATCGATGGCCGAGACACGGTAAGGGGAGATATGACCGGCCCTCAAGCCGCGCAGATCGTGTTACGTGACCCCACTATCGACTTTGCTGTGCTCGAAACCGCGCGCGGCGGTATCCTCCGTGCTGGACTCGGTTATCGAGAATGTGACGTAGCGGCTTGTATAAACGTAGCAGCAGACCACATGGGTTTGGGCGGTATCGATACCCTAGAACAGCTCGCCAAAGTAAAAGAAACGGTGGTGCGTATCGCTAACGATACGGCGGTACTAAATGCGGACGACCGCTTGTGCCTGCAGATGGCAGATAATACGCGAGCGAAATACTTGTGCTACGTCACGATGGATTCTACCCATGGCCTAGTGCGTGAACACATACGTGCTGATGGGCGGGCGGTTGTGCTTGAAAAAGGCATTAACGGCGACATGATCACAATTTATGACCATGGCGCGCATATTCCGTTGCTGTGGACACATTTGATCCCCGCTACGATTGAAGGTAAAGCAATGCACAATGTACAAAACGCAATGTTTGCCGTAGCGATGGCCTATAGTTTTGGCAAAGACTTGGATGAAATCCGCACGGGTTTACGTACATTCGATTCTTCCTTTTTCCAGAGCCCGGGCCGAACCAATATTTATAACGAGCACCCTTTCAAAGTTATTTTGGACTACGCGCATAACGCGGCGAGTTTTAAAGTGATGGCGGAATTAGCCGAACGCTTGGATCCAGTGGGTAAACGCACGATTGTTATTTCAGTGCCCGGAGACCGCCGCGATGAAGACATTCGAGACGCCGCTGCGGCGTGTTTGCCTGGTTTTACTCATTTTGTTTGTAAGGCCGACAACAATCGTAGGGGTCGTGGCCATGATGAGTTACCCAAATTGCTAGAAAAATACCTTCTAGAATTAGAGGTTTCAAAAGAAAACATCACCGTCATAGCTGATGAAGTGCCCGCAGTCGCGCGGGCTTTGGAAATGGCTGAAGAAGGTGATTTGCTGGTGATTACCGCTGATGACCTATCGGGTACATGGAAGCAGATCACTAATTGGAATTCAGACAAGCAGCCTAGAAAGGAGACTATTCCCGGTACTAAAGTGTTTGTTCCCGAACGCGCTAAGCACTATGTTCTGCAAGAGGACGAAGAACTAATCGTCGATAAGCGAGGTGCGCGTTTGTCTAAGAGCGATGCTTTCGAGGATGATTAGAATACGCAAAACGTAATTTATACCAGTTAATATGACGATATACGTAATAAACTTGGAAACTATTTGACAAAATAATCAAATTTCACCAGACTATTCTTCGAACCCATGAATGTAGAATAAATTGTGGCTAAGTGGAGCGTTATCACCAGATCGACACAGATTGGGAAGTAGAAGAATACCTGCATTTGTATTAGGCACAAAGTAAACCCATGGGCGACTATTCACTTTTCTCACTAGCCGATGTTACGTTGCAATCTGGCAAAGTGCTGCCCGATGCAAAACTCGCGTACAAAACTTATGGCGAGCTTAATGCGGCCGGTGATAACGCAGTTTTATTGCCGACCTTTTATACGGGCTCACACCCACGAAATGAAGGTTTCTTTGGAGCGGGGCGGGCTATTGACCCGGCCAAACATTTCATCGTATCGATCAATTTATTTGGAAATGGTTATTCGACTTCTCCAAGTAATGCTGCGTCTGCGGTAAGTGATGGAAATTTCCCACTGGTTACGTTCTGGGATAATGTAGCCTGTCAGCAGCGTCTTTTGTCGGAAGCTTTGCGTGTCGAGCAGCTTCTGTTGGTCACGGGTTGGTCGATGGCTGGGTGTCAGTCTTATCAGTGGGCAGCGCAATTTCCTGATCGCGTTAAAAACTGTTTGCCATTTTTAGCCTCTGCTAAAACTTCACCGCACAATATTGTATTTTTAGAAGGGGCAAAAGCGGCATTATTGGCCGACGGCAATTATGCGGGCGGCTTTTATACACAGCAACCTACAAGTGGCTTGAAAGCCTTTGGCCGTGTGTATGCTGGTTGGGCATTTTCACAAACTTTCTACCGAGAAAAGCTCCACCAACAGATTGGTTTTGACACCGCAGAAGACCTTCTACAAGACTGGGAGGCAGACCATCTAAACTGGGATGCGAACAACTTGTTGGCGAAGCTCGCAACTTGGCAAGCAAGCGATATCAGTGACAACAGCTTATACGGCGGTGATCTAAAAAAAGCCTTACAAAGTATAAGTGCACACACCATTGTGATCGCTTGTGATAACGATTTATATTTTCAGACTGCTGATAATGTACTAGAAGTGCCGCATCTTAAAAATGGCGAACTGCGAATTTATGAATCTCCTTGGGGGCATTGCGTTGCGTCGCCGGGCAATGGTACAGAGTTTGCTAATTATCTAGATAATACGATAAATGAATTAATTGCTTAGACCGGCAAGATAAGATGAGCGAAGTGCAATCACCAGATAAAAATAACTTTCAGCCTTTCTGTGGCTACCACCAAACCTGGGAGGGAGGGTCGAATGATGAGATTACCCAAACTGGGCCGGGTACTCCTTGTGGCGATTACCTAAGGCGCTATTGGCACCCCGTGAGCATGACAAAGGATCTGCAACAACGCCCTAAACTAATTAAGGTATTGGGAGAGGAGTCAGTTTTGTTCCGTGATAAAAGTGGGCAATATGGTTTGGTGCATAAGCGTTGCCCACATCGACGCGCATCGTTGGAGTATGGGCGCTGTGAGGATAAGGGCATTCGCTGTTGTTATCACGGTTGGTTGTTTGATGTAGATGGTACAGTGCTTGAAATCCCGGGGGAGCCAGAAGACTCCATTTCAGCCATCAATGTAAAGAATGAAGTACGTCTAGGCACTTACCCCGTTAAAGAATTCAAGGGATTGTTATTTGCCTATTTGGGACCCCCAGAGGAGCTGCCTGAATTCCCGCTTTATGATAGCTTTGAAATCCCTGGCATAACAATGACGCCCTATTCTGCGCGCTTTGCATGTAATTGGATTCAAGTATTAGACGCCATTGTTGATCCGGTACACACGGCTTTTCTCCACCAAACCCAGTTTTCTGATGGCTTTGGAGAAATGGGCGAAATAAAGTTTTATCATCGACAAACGCAACGCGTATTGGGCACAGTAACGCGCCGAGTAGGCAATAATATTTGGGTGAGAGTAAACGAAATTATTTTGCCCAACTTTACCCAAGCAGGCGCAGCGTTCGCTGCCGACGGCACTGAAAAACGTTTTTTTGGCCGTAGCGCCTTTACCCGCTGGGTGGTGCCAGTGAATGATGAAAACTGCATCGCTTTTGCGTGGGGTAATTTTGGTGAACGCGGCGACCCGCACGAATACAACACAAACGAGGGTGTGCAGCTTATCGAGCAAGGTGAATTGATCGATCGTACCTACGAGCAAAAGCAAGCAAGCCCCGGTGATGTAGAAGCTGTGGAAGGCATGGGTAAGATTTCAGACCACGACAAAGAATACTTAGTGGCTGGAGATCAAGGTGTGGCTATTTACCGTAACCAAATGCGTAAGTTCATTCGTAAATTGCAAAAGGGTAAACCACCGTCACAACCATCTGAATCGGCGCAAGGCGTTATTCCCACCTATGGCAGTGATACGGTGTTGAGAATGCCTGAGCGCAGTGATGAGAGCGCATTATTAAAACAAACCAATAATGCGGTGATGGATATTATCTTTGGCGCGGATGAACTTTCGGCTGAGGCGCGAGATGCCTCGATAATTGATCAGTTATCAAAATTGAGCGAATAACAAGAAACATGACTGTCAAAGTACATATAAAAAATAATCGCTGGGCCGAAGGCTCGTTTCCAAATACCCCCGAAGGTGAACAGGTCTTTACCATTACTCGTGAGAGATTCGATGAAGAATTGACTAGCTTCCCTTCAGTACAAGGCAACCTAAGCACCTTTATTGATTGGGATGTTGATAATTGGGAGCAATCAATGGCAAACACTGAAGTATTGCTAACCTGGAATCTGCCAATGGACAACTTGGCGCACATAGCACCCAAGCTAAAATGGATTCACTGCATAGGTGCGGGCGTTGAACATATGCTGCCCATGGATTGGATTCCAGACGGCGTGGTGCTAACCAATAATAAAGGGGTGCACGCAGCTAAGGCGGGTGAGTTTGGGCTGATGAGTGTGTTGATGTTGCACTCGCACATGCCGGCCGTAGTAACTAACCAAAAAAACAAAGTGTATGATTCTTTATATGCCTCACCCATTGCCGGTAAAACCATGGTGGTGCTGGGCATTGGTAGTTTGGGTGGTTCTGCTGCTAAGCGGGTGCAAGCACTAGGCGTGCATGTAATCGGTGTAAACCGAAGTGGGCAGGCGGTAGATGGTTGCAATGAGGTTGTTACTACCGACCAATTAGATGAAGTGCTACCAAAGGCGAACTACTTATTTGTGGCCACACCAGACACGCCACAAACCCGAGGTCTGTTAGACAAACGTAGATTGGACTTACTAAAGCCGAGTGCGGGCATAATCAATATCGGCCGCGAAGCGGTAATGGATTACCACGCTTTATGCGACAAGCTAGAGGAAGGTAGCTTAGCGGGGGCGATACTGGATGTGTTTGACCCAGAACCCATAGCAACTGAATCGAGGTTGTGGCATACAAAAAATCTGATTATTACACCTCATATCTCGGCAGATGATGGTGATGCTTATGTGTCAATGACACTGAATTTATTTTTTCGCAATATGGAATTATTTCTTCAGAACAGGTCTTTATTTAACCCCGTTAGGCCAAGTTTAGGGTATTAGGCGTGTAAGCATTTTTTTGGGCTTATTTAAACCATTTGTGAATTAGGGATATAATAGCGATCCTAGTTCCTAGGGACATATGACTTAATTAGATTTGCCACTTACTTATAAAGTTATAAGTAGGATATTCGCAGAGCTCATCTATTTTTAGAGACCAGCTCACCATTGATATATTGGTGTAGCACGGAGCTTATTAAGGTCTGGTATGGCACCCCCTGAATCAGCGCTTTCGTCCTCAGTTGATATAAATCTCGCTCTAATATGCGCAAGCTGACTTGCTTACGCTTAGATACATTTTCTGTAAATATTTGTTTATATCTGGCTTTTTCGGTTTCAAGGTTAGGTACACTTTTAGGGCTTTGATTTTCGACATAGTCCAAAACCTCTAACTCATCTTCTGTATAGTCTTGATCTGAATTCATAACAGTGGCTTGAAATTTAGTTGATTAATATTTAGCTTTGTACTTTCTACTAGGAATGATGTTTTTCAGAAAAATCTTCCCTTCCTCTTCAACAAATGGAACATAATGAATGTAGCCATTCAATCTCACAATACACAGCTTTTGATTGGGATAATGCTCAGGGTTGTAGTGAGGTAAAACATCTATAATTTCATCATTTATAATACAATTTTCAACATCCTCAAAGCAAACGTTTCGTGTAGTTTTCAGGGTTTCGTTTTTTTCTGTGCTCCATTCTACGATCATTATCATAGTTGGTTACGATAATTGCATTGATGAAATGCACAGTATATGCACAATAAGTATTTTGTCAATATTTTTCAGTATTCGTCAATCTCCGAGATTGACGCAAACAACAGTCCGAAGAGGCTGCGATACCAGAGCTAGTAGTTGAATTGGAAGGTTTAGCGAATGTTAAATTCCCGCTAATAGTGGCGCGATTACACACTACCGATATCAAATAACCAATAAAAAAGCCCGCCCAACGTTAGTTGGGCGGGCTGTGTTTAAAGCTAAGGTCAGTGCTTAACCGTTTTCGCGCATGCCGTCGCGGATAAGTGCTTTAATAAGCGCTATGCCCATCAGGATCATCATAAACGAGAAGGGAACTGCACCGACTATCATTGCTGACTGAATCGAGCTCAGGCCACCTGCTAATAATAAGGCACCAATTACGGCGGTTAGGATTAAGCCCCAAATTATTATGTGGCCTTTACCTGCTGAACCTTGGTCACCACCTGCATTGATGGTGTTTACAACCAATACAGCGGAGTCAGCTGACGTTACTAAGTAAGTCAGTAATAGTATTACGATCAACACTGAAATGATCGTAGCGCCTGAATCGGCCATTATATTAATTACCGCGTACAGTTGAGCCGTTAAGCTTTCACCAAAAATTGCGCCAGCTGCACCTTGATTTAATTCAAGGTCGATAGCGGTACCACCTAGTAGTGAAAACCATAGGAAACACATTAGTGAAGGAGCGACGATTGCGCCTAAAACAAATTCGCGGATAGTACGGTTCTTAGAAATACGCGCTAAGAAGATACCTACGAAAGGTGCGAAAGCGATCCACCATGCCCAGTAGAAAATTGACCACCAACCTTGCCATTCGCCAGGGCTACCTGGACCGTCTGCTGGGAACACAGTGAAGGTTAAAGCAGGTAGATGAATGATGTAGCTAACTATACCCTTGCCTAAGATAGATAAGGCGAACATAGTCGAGCCAAAGATCAAGAAGAAAGCCAGTAAGCCAAACGACAACACCATATTTATGTTACTTAACCACTTAATGCCTTTGCCTACGCCTGATAAGGCTGACAATGTTGAGCAGATCATAACCACGCCCAGTGCGACTAATAAAGAAGCCGTTGTAGGGTCACCATCAGTTACCAACCACTCCGCTCCGGTAATGTTATACAAACCCGAGGCGAATGAAGTTAAGCCGAGGCCAATGGTTTGAGCGATACCAAGAATGGTGGCTACCACCGCAGTGATGTCTACAATGTGGCCTAACGTGCCTTCGAGGCTTCTACCAAAAAGTGGTGTTAACGTAGAGCGTATAGTGAGCGGCAAGCCTCGTGAGTACGAAAAGAACGCTAGAGAAATACCTACTAGCGCATAACAAGCCCAAGCACCTAAACCCCAGTGAAGGAAAGAATAACGATAAACTGAATCGATAGCAGAGGCTGTTTTAGGAACCACTAGGTCAGGGATAGCTTGTACCGTACCTGCGGTGACGGCAGTATTATACTCAGCCCACATATCAGCACCTTCTGCAAACACTACACCTGCACCTAGCCCAATCTGACCTTCTCGTAGAATACTTAAGATATCAGCACCTTCTGCTAACACTGCACCTGCACCTTCAAGCGCATCTTTAACTAGCAGCGCACTCATTCGGATATCAGGGTTATCAGCGATGTGCCACATTGGCTCACCCGTTGCATAACCTAACATACCGATACCGATACCGGCACCGAACATCATAGAGAACCATGAGAAGTTCGAAAACTCTGGAACGCCATCAGCTGTACCGAGTTTAGTATTACCCCATTTAGGGTAAACAGCTATTACTATGCAGACAATGGCGAAAAAACCTATCGCGTAAGTATAGTAATAATTAAGGTTAGCGAAAGACCAGTTTTTAATGTTGCCTAATACTGCCCTAGCTAATTCTGGCCAGAAAGCTGCCCAAAGTACAATGAGAGCGATAATTACCTTAGAGACAACCGCGACGGTGTGGTTGAAACCTTTGTAGAATCCCGAGTCCGAGAGGCCTATGTCCAGTTCCGTTAAAGGAGGTTGAAGTGCCATAATTAATTTCCAAATGGGTTAGTGATCGAAAATAACCTGCAATTTGAACCGACAACACTTGCTTGTGCAGTTTATTAATCTTACTCACATAGAAATTAACTGCACAACAACACATGCTCTCTCCTCAATTTTTAGGTCTTAATTAGTGCCTGAACAACTAATTTTATTAACGTTAGATGAACAGGTTATGCGACTATAACACCACAATAACGGTAAATAGTTCTTTTAATGCGACTATAAATACCCTTATAGCGGTAATACAAGTGGTATAAGAGTGTATTGTTAAATACATATCTTATTCAGACAATCAGAAAATTCTGATACAGTATTCAGTAAAGTTGAATAAATTTGGATACTGTAACTTCAGGTATGGACTTTTATATTAGATAGAGCAGTATGGCCTTTTCCCCCTAGGGGGGGATTTTTTCGAATTTTTGATTTATTCAAATTTTCTATCTTGGTGTCTTGTAAGTTGAGCCATTTGTGCGTTCCCTGTTTTAAGCAATTAAAATACTGGAGACACCCAAATGACCCAATCAAACAATAACGTATTTGACGTAGTAGTGGAACACACATCTCAGAAGGCCCCGATGCCATGCGCCCCGTGCTCACCGCACTGCTCAATGAGGCGATGAAGATTGAAAGAGAGCCGTTTCCAGGCGCATCACACTATGAGCATAGTCAAGACCGGCCAGGGTTTGCCCATGGCTACCAGGATAAGCGTATCGGTACGCTCAATCTGCGTATCCCAAAGACCGCTAAACACGTTGATGAACCTTTTTACCCTCAATCGCTAGAACGCGGCTTACGCAGCCAACGTGCGATGATGCTGACCGTTGCTGAAATGTACGTGACGGGCGTTAGCACGCGCCGAGTCGAAAAAGTCATGACAGAGCATGGGTATTGAAAGCATCTCCTCTACACCGGTCTCACGGGCTAACCAGAGCATGGATGAGGCGTTAAAAGTCTGGCGTGATCGTCCGTTGGGTAAAGTCTCTTACCTAATCCTTGATGCGCGTTATGAAAAGGTGCGTGAGGGCCACCAAGTGATTGATATGGCGGTGTTGAGTGCGGTGGGTGTATTGCCTTGTGGACGGCGTTGCGTATTAGGAACGGCAATGGCGCTTAATGAAGCCGAGGTTAACTGGCGAGCGTTCCTCAAAGGCTTGGTTGACCGGGGCATACATGGTATTGAGTTTATTGTCAGTGATGATCACCGTGGCTTAAAAGCCGCTAGAAAGGCAGTGTTCCCAGGTATACCTTGGCAGCGTTGCCAGTTTCATCTGGCGCAGAATGCAATGCATCATGCCCCCAATCACAAGATCAAGCAGCGCATTGGTGGTGAGCTGCGTAGTGTTTGGAATGCACCCAATATGGCAGCTGCTCAGGTTAATCTAAAAGTCCTTGTGAGCCAGTACCAGGAAAAGCATGCTCACTTGGCGCAGTGGCTAGAAAACAATGTGCCTGAAGGGTTAAATGTGTTTGCCTTGCCAGATAGACACCAAAAGAAAATGCGAAGCTCCAACCGCATTGAACGGACGGTTCAACAAGAACTTAAGCGGCGAACCCGCTTGGTCAGAGTCTTTCCTAACCGAGAGGCTTGGTTACGATTAGTCAGTGCCATTCTGATTGAAATTGACGACGAATGGGCTAATGCTAATCATCGATATATCGTGTGGAACGACAATGAGTCAACTTGCTAGACAAAAAGTCCATACCCAATGTTGCGTAATCTAAATTTGACATGCGAAATTTGAAACAAACCCACTTGCGATGTTTTGCCGCCGTTGCAGAACTAGGCAGTGTAACCGGTGCTGCTAGGCAATTGCACCGGTCAGCTTCTGCGGTGTCAATGACAGTAACTAATTTAGAGAATCAGCTTGGGCAAGCGTTGTTTGAGCCTGAAACTAAGTCCAGGCTCACACCATTTGGTCATTATGTGTATATGGTTGCTACAGAGCAATTGGGGCGTTTTGACCATGCTATTGCGGGTATTGCCGCTTATGCTAGAAACGATATCGGCCGAGTTGATATCGCTGCTATGCCATCTTATGCCTCCCGGTACCTGCCTAACATACTTGCGGAGTTTATAGATAAACATCCAAAAATTGAGCTGAGTATCAGCGATAACAGTTCTGCGCAAATCAGAAGAATGATCGAGCAAGGTGAAATCGATTTTGGAATTGCTAGCTTAACTGAATCAGAAACTAATTCTGATTTTAAGCCGTTACTAGCTGACCCGGTTGGTTTGGTATGTAGCCGCGATCACCGATTAGCTGGAATATCCAAACCCATCGACTGGTTACAAATTGATAGCGAGACCTTTATTGCTAACGGCACGTGCCATTTAATAGATGCTGAAGATTTTTTGCCTATCCTTAATGGTGCTGAGATATTCGTGCAAAACACCACGTCACTGCTTGCACTTATAGCGGCGGGTGTGGGCATTTCAACGTTACCTAAACTCGCTGTACCACCTGAACGTGAAGACGTCGTGTTTAAGGAATTTAATCATCCTAATTTGGTTCGCACTCTAGGTATCGTTACGCCTGAAAATCGCACTCTTTCGCCAGCAGCGAAAGCATGTATCCAATCAATCTTAGCGAAGGGGCAGTATTAGTGGCGGGCGGATGGGCAAAAGACGGTGCGGTGCAAGACCAGATAGATGCCAGTGTAAATGATGCGGTAAAGCGGGTGCGTAGCCGCATGCCAAAAGGGGAGAGTTTAAAAAACTGCGAAGAGTGTGATGCGATTATTCCGCAAGCAAGAAGAGAGGCTGTAGTGGGCGTAAGAATGTGCATCACTTGCCAAGCTGAGCACGATAAGTTGCATACAGGCCTAAGTACTTATAATCGCAGAGGGAGTAAAGATAGCCAATTAAGATAATTAGCAAAAAAACACCGAGCAATCTAATAGACTTACTCGGCATCGAGGAGAGAGTGGTAAAGAGTGTAATTGAATTAAGAGATTAGTAGAGAGTGCAGCATAACTCATCGAGTATCTACATAATTTGTTAAAATTAGGCATGCAAAAACCATTCGCCACCCAACGAGATTTATTAGTATCAAGATCAGATTTGGATCATCCAATTCTGCATAGTCTTGATGATACAGAAGTGCTATTAGATTGGAGCGAAATAGAGACACTGCTTTCATCTATTTATGCTGGCACTACTGGCCGCCCTAGTTATCCATTACTTAGTTTGTTCCGCAGCTTGATGCTGGGAATTTGGTATGAACTGTCGGATAGGGAGTTAGCACAGTGCTTATTTAGAGATTTATTGTTTCGTAAGTTTTGCCGCTTTGAGTTAGGCGGCGATGTACCTGAAGCTTCGACCCTTGGGCGCTTTCGTAACCAGTTAATGGAGCACGAACTGTGGGATCGCTTGCTAGGTGAGATCAATCGTCAACTTGAAGCGAAGAACATTATTATGAGCAAGGGGCGCATCAACATTATAGATGCAACACCTATAGAAGCGGCTCGTTCTGGAAATGGTAACGGCAAAGATGGGACGCCTAAGCGAGACCCTGAAGCGAGCTGGCATGTCAAAAATGACAGCCGAGGTCGAAAGAAGTCTACCTATGGCTACTCAGTGCATACGGGAGTTGATGAGGATGGGTTTGTTCAGTGCCAGAATGTGACGCCAGGGCATGTTCATGACAGCCAACTGCGCGATGAATTGCTGTTGGGCGATGAGACTGCCCTATATGCTGATGCGGCGTATAGTTCTGAGGAGACGCGAGATAAACTGGAGCAACTTGGAATTGATGATCAGGTTCAACGCAAGGGCTATCGAGGTAATCCGTTGTCAGATGCAGACCGTACCCGTAATGCAGTTATTGCGGTAACGCGAGCAGGTGGCGAACGGCTCTTTGCGACTTACAAGCAGCATTATGGTTTAGCTCGCACTCGGTTCATGGGGCTAGCGAAGAACCAGACTGTTTACGGCCTAGCGGCGATGGCAGCGAATATCCGTAAAGGTGCTAAGTTCTTAAGCTTGTATGGCTTGCCTGATTGGCACTATGCTGGATAGTTGTGCCTTTAATATGGCTTAGGTGCTCGAATTGATAAAATAGTGACTAAATGATGATCGAATACGCGAAACTGGGCAAATATAGCTCAAAAAATGAGTGCTTCGAAAATATCAAACTAAAATCGTGAGTTACGCTGCGCTCTCTATTAATGTGATAAATACCACTAAAACCTAAATCGGTCGATTTACAGTACAATGTCTAATAAAAAAGGCGACCCTAAAGCCGCCTTTGATAGTAACCCGCAAAAGCGAGATGTGAACCAAAGCTAGGCTGCCTTGGCTTTGTGCTCAAGGACCTCAGCGGAGCTAGTGCCTATACTGATCGTGCGCGGCTTCATTTTTTCAGGCACTTCGCGCAGTAAACTAACCGTTAGCATGCCATCGCTTAAATCGGCATTCACCACTTCAATGTGGTCGGCTAAGTTAAACTTGCGCTCAAACGAACGCGTAGCGATACCTTGATGTAGATATTTAACTTCGTCATCGGCTTTTTCTTTTTTGCCGCTAACGGTTAATACGCCTTTTTCTACGCTAATGTTAAGCTCGCTTTCTTTGAATCCAGCCACTGCCACGGTAATGGCATATTTGTCTTCGGTCAAATCCACGATGTTATAAGGTGGGTAGCCAGCAGAGGCTTTTTCTGAGCGCATTGCGGCGTTAACTAAAGCACCAAAACGGTCATATCCAACACTGCTGCGATAAAGGGGGGTTAAATCAATTGTGTTCATAATATATTCTCCTAAAGAAGCAATAAATTTTGAGAACGATTCCGCTGTTGCGCAAATTGGTCTCGGTAAATTGAAAACAGTTCTCGTTGAGACCCTGCTTTCACATATTAATTTGCGGCAGATATAGTAAAATTCAATGCCTAAACACTATTTTTTTGGCCCTGTAAAGGCAAAAGGTATGAACATCAGTACAGACGACGTTAAACAATATTACGGCGAGTTTTTACAGAGCAGTAATGACCTAAAAACCAATGCTTGCTGTACGCCTGGCAATACACCCGATTTCTTGAAAATAGCTATGGGTAATATCCATGACGAAGTGGCGGCTAAATATTATGGCTGTGGCTTAGTCGCACCTGAAGAGTTAAAGGGAATGCGTATTTTGGATTTAGGCTCAGGCTCTGGACGAGATTGCTATATGTTAGCCCAACTTGTTGGAGAGACAGGTTATGTACTGGGTGTAGATATGACTGACGAGCAATTGGCAGTGGCCAACGAACATGTTGAGTGGCATCGTGAAAAGTTTGGTTATGCGAAATCGAATGTAGAATTCAAAAAGGGCTACATTGAGAAATTGGATGAGCTTGAATTAGCTGACAATAGTTTTGATATTGTCATTTCTAACTGCGTGATTAATTTGTCAACGGATAAAGCGGCGGTACTGCGCGAAGTACATCGCGTGTTAAAGCCCGGCGGTGAATTTTATTTTTCTGATGTCTACGCCGACCGTCGCGTGCCCGTAGAGTTAGTCAATGACCCCATCCTCTATGGCGAGTGTTTGTCTGGTGCTTTATATTGGAATGACTTTGAAAACTTATCTAAGCAATGCGGATTTGCAGACCCACGGTTACTTGAAGACCGACCAATGGCGATTGAAAATGCGCAAATTGAAAAACGCATTGGCCACATCGGGTTTTTCTCGGCAACTTATCGCTTGTTTAAAATTGAGGGGCTTGAAAGTGCTTGTGAAGACTATGGTCAAGCCGTGGTTTATAAAGGCGGCATTGAAACCCAAGAGCAAACTTACTTATTGGATAAGCACCATTACATCAAAAAGGGTCAAATGTTCTTGGTTTGCGGCAACACGTATTTGATGCTTAAGGAAAGCCGCTTAAGTAAACATTTTGAGTTCTACGGCGACACTGATACCCATTTCGGTATTTTTGCCGGCTGCGGTTCTAGTTTGCCGTATGATGATAACTTGCCGATAACGATGGACCCCGGTCCAGGGGGCAACTGTTGCTAGTAGTCTTTCAAGATAATATTGCCTAATTCAGTGAGGCTGTCCGCGTATCTGGCAAGGCGTCGCTTGCAGGAAATGGTCGCTCCCTTTGCAAAAGCGGCAACGCAGTCCAGGTGCGCGGACAGGCTCACCCAAAGGGCGCCAACGCACCGTCCCACAACTGCGTTGTATCGCTTTTGAAGGGAGTGACCATTCATCCTAGATAAATCAGTTAAACGCGGAAAAGTCATGTAAGCAATTGAAGTGCATAGTGAAATCAAAAAAGTCGCGGTCACCTTATTGGTGATAAGGTTTTTTTTGATTTTGCTAGGTGCATCAAGAGCTTGCATGGACTTTCGTGTTTTAACTGATTTATCTAGGTTCATTGCGCAATACGCCTTGTTGTGAAACAGCGCGTTGACGCTGAATTAGGCAATATTATCTTGAAAGAGTACTAGTTATACATTCAACTTACACCCATTTATAAATACAATCTTATGTTCAACATTGCGTATAAACAGTTTTTAGGTAACAGCCCCAACTGGTTTAAATTAGCTATTTTAGGGTTTTTAGTCATTGCTTGGCCCATTAAGATGTTACTAGGCACCACGGTAATAGGCTGGCTATTTATTGCCATGTTCATCCTGACATTGGCCATGGCTCTAAAATGTTATCCCTTGCAAAGCGGCGGCATACTGGGTTTGATGATTTTACTAATGGGCCTTACGTCGCCTGAAACGGTCTGGAGCGAGATTCAGTCTAATTTAGGTGTGCTAGCACTGCTTATCTTTATGGTGAGCTTCATTTACTTTATGAAGCCGCTGTTGGTGTTTATCTTTGCCAAGCTCATCATGAAAGTAAAGAGCAAGCGGCAGCTGGCACTTATGTTCTCTATTTCGGCGGCTTTTTTGTCCGCTTTTTTGGATGCCTTAACGGTTACCGCGGTATTGATTACGGTATTTGTAGCACTCTACGGAGTATACGAGAAAGTGCACTCTTCTCAAGGCATGGACTACACCGAAGATGGTGAGGCGGATGGCCCCAAAATGGGCGGCGAAATGCTAGAAGATTTTCGCAGATTCTTACGAAGTTTGGTAATGCATGGTGCGGTGGGTACGGCATTGGGCGGGGTATGTACTTTGGTCGGTGAACCACAGAATTTGTTGATTGGCGAAAAGATGGGCTGGGAATTTCTAGAGTTTGCGCAGCAGATGGCGCATGTCACCATACCGGCTGTTATCGCGGGGTTTATCACCTGTGTCGTGCTGGAGATAGTCGGTAAATTGGGTTATGGAGAAAAACTCAATCCAGAAGTGCGTGACATACTATTCAGCTACTTAGAAAAAGAAGATGAAGAACGTACTGATAGCGATAATTACGCACTGTGGATACAAGGTGGTTCAGGTATCCTATTAATTTTTGGTTTAGCCTTTCATGTGATGGAAGTAGGCCTAATCGGCTTATGTTTGTTAGTGTTGGTAACGGCTTTAACCGGCATTAAAGAAGAAGCTCAAATTGGCCATGCTTTTGAAGAGTCTTTGCCATTCGTTTCCCTGTTGTGCATTTTTTTCGTTGTGGTCGGCATGATCCATGACCTACATTTATTTAGCCCAGTTATCGATTGGGTGTTAAAGCTGCCTATGGAAGACCAGCCCCGTGCGTTTTTCCTAGCTAACGGCCTGCTGTCGGCGATATCTGATAACGTGTTTGTAGCGACGGTGTATATTAATGAAGTCAAAGCTGCATTTGACGCGGGTTCAATAAGCCGCGAACACTTCGATAGTTTGGCGATCGCCATTAATACAGGCACTAACTTGCCCTCTGTTGCGACGCCAAACGGACAAGCTGCGTTCTTGTTTTTGCTTACTTCCGCTCTAGCCCCTGCTATTCGTTTGGGTTATGGCACCATGGTAGTGATGGCCTTACCCTATACGGTAGTTTTAACAATTGTCGGCTATTGGTTTCAGTAACTAGCTAGGATTTGCTGATGTATCCCGTAATTAAAAGTGCGCTATTCGATATGGATGGCCTGTTGCTGGACACCGAAATAATCTATACCCAAGTAACCCAAGCGATCGTGGGTGAGTTTGGTAAAGTGTTTGACTGGTCAGTAAAGGGCAATATGATAGGTAGGCCAGAATTAGACGCAGCAACTTATTTAGTCGATGCGCTCGATTTGCCCATTGCGCCGCATCAGTATTTAGAAAAGCGTAATGGCATGCTCGCAAAAGCCTTCCCCGACGCACAGGCTTTGCCCGGTGCAGAACGCTTGGTACGTCACCTACATCAGCACGGCGTGCCTATTGCGATTGCGAGTAGCTCTAGTGAGCCGATGTTCGTTCTTAAAGCCACCAAGCACGCAAGCTGGTTTGATTTGTTTGATGCAGTGGTTACCAGTGATCACCCTGACGTTGAAAAAGGTAAACCAGCGCCGGATTTATTCAACGTTGCGGCAGGGTTGATTGGCGCCGAAGCTAGTTCTACTCTGGTATTTGAGGATGCACCATCTGGCTTGGCGGCGGGTATCGCCGCGAATATGCCGGTGGTGGCGGTGCCGGATGTAAATATGGACAAAGCGCGTTACAGCAACGCAACGCTAATTTTGGATAGCTTGATTGAGTTTAAACCAGAGCAATTTGGATTAGCTGCGTTCGCAGCCTAACGGTTCGAGATTGGGCAGTATAAAAGCACACCAGCTACCCACTTAATCCCTTAAAATAAGCCGAATCTCAACCCTTTAGACTCCTATGTGCGGAATTACCGGTATTGTTGCCACTCAAGCCGCGCGTGACCGCGCAGCGCAAATACAAGTGATGACGCGAACCCTAACCCACCGCGGACCTGATGACGAGGGGTTTTTCCATGACGACACAGCTTCACTCGCGCAACGGCGCTTAAGTATCAATGACATCGATGGGGGGCACCAACCGATCAGTGACGATACGGGGAGCTTGGTAATGACCTGCAACGGCGAGATCTATAATAGCCCTGAGCTGAGGACTGAGCTAGAACAAGAAGGCTACCCATTTAAAACCCAGACCGACATCGAAGTCATTCTGCCTTTATATAAAAAATATGGTCGTGATTGCGTCAAGTGCTTACGCGGCATGTTTGCTTTTGCAATTTGGGATAAGCGTGATCAATCATTATTTTTCGCGCGCGACCACATGGGACAAAAGCCCTTGTTTTTTATGCCACAAGATGGCGGCTTATACCTTGCCTCTGAAGTAAAAGCGCTATTAGAGGTGCAGTCAGCAAAGCGTGAGATCGACATGACCTGTTTTTGGCACTACATCTCAATGCGTTTTGTGCCTGATGATTACACCTTTTTTAAAGGCATCCATAAACTGCAAGCTGGACATTGGGGCGTTTGGAAACACTCAGAGATAAAGATTCAACGTTACTGGGACATTGATTTTTCCAACAAGCATCAAGGCAGCGTAAAAGAAGTTGAAGGAGAGCTAAACAGCGTATTGCTCGATACGGTTAAATCACACCTGCTAAGTGACGTACGCGTTGGTGCTTTTTTGAGTGGCGGGATAGATTCCAGCACCATTTCAGCAATGATGTCAGAGTTAGGCCAAGAAAATTTACCAGTTTTCTCAATCGGCGTAAAGGAAGCCGGTTTTAATGAGCTGCCATGGGCACGTATGGTGGTTGATAAATATGGCATGGAAGGCCATGAGAAAGTCGTCAGTGCTGATTTAATCCACCTTATACCGAAGATGATTCAGCATATGGATGAGCCTTCCGACCCGTTTGGAGTCGGGGTTTATCTGGTATCTGAAATTGCCAGTGAGCATGTAAAAGTTGTGTTGACAGGTGATGGCGGCGACGAGAACTTCGCTGGATATGACCGTTTTGCGGGGCAACAATTGGCTGAATATTACTCAATGATGCCAGTATGGCTGCGCAAGCAAGTGTTTGGTCGTATGATCAATATGGTGCCGGATAGCTTCGGTTATAAATCTATCGCGCAAAAAGTGCGTTGGCTGCAAGACATGTCGTTTTATCAAAGCGGCGACCGTTATGTGCAGAGCATGACATTCTTGCGTTTTACCCAAGAGGCCAAACAAGATTTATTTACCGATCAAGCTTTGTCGCAAATCACAGATAGAGATTCTCCAGATAAGGTGCTGCAATTTTTTGATGCACCAAATATAAACGACTTAGTCGACAGGATGCTTTACAGTGACCTGATGACGCGCATGCCGGATCACTTGTTGATGATAGCGGATCGCATGACCATGGCGCACTCTCTGGAAAGCCGCGCTCCACTAGTGGATGCTAAATTGGTTGAATTTGCAGCGAGTATTCCAGCTAACATGAAGCTTAAAGGCCGTGACTTAAAGCATGTGCTGAAAATGACTGCATCGCGTTACTTACCCAAAGAATTAATTTATCGTGAAAAGCAGGGTTTTGGTTTTCCAATTGCGCGTTGGATGCGCACCGACTTGAACCAATTTCTACGCAATTTGTTTGCGGAATCACGATTCGTTGAGTTAGGTATTTTTCGTAAAGAAACAATTGACAAGTATTTAGAAGAACACTTAAGTGGCCAGTCGGATCACAATTTTAGGTTGTGGATTCTGCTTAATTTGGAATTGTGGTATCGCCTATACTTTGAAGCACAGAGCGTGGATGAAATGCAAGAACTAACAGATCGATTAATGAACGCATGAGCGAGCAAAACCAAAAAACCCAAAAGGCGATTACGGGTGAAGGCTCAGTGCTCAAGAAATACCAAGCGGTAATGGTAGGGTCTACTTCCTTACTTGCCACCTTATACTTTGAAATTTGCGCATGGTTGGCGGTACTGCCCGGTGCAGTGGGTTTGCTATTGCGCAAAGTTTTTTGGCCGCGACTATTCAACAGCTGTGGCAGCGGAGTGCAGTTTGGTCGCGGTATTACTTTGCGCCATCCTGGTAGGATAGACCTCGGTGATAATGTGGTGGTGAGTGAAGCTTGTATTTTGGATGCTCGCAATGTAGAGGCTGAGCAAGTGATCTCTATCGGTTCTGATGTGATGTTAGCAAACGGTGTTTCTATTTCGGCTAAAGGCGGCACTATCTCCATCGGTGCGAAAACCGGCATTGGCGCGCAAACCGTCATTCAGTCAACTAATGCTTGCTCAACTACGATTGGCGAAAAATGTATTATTGGGCCGGCATGTTACCTAGTGGGTGGTGGCACTTACAATATTGACGACTTAGACACACCTATTATGGAACAAGGGGTCAAACCAGATAGTGGCTGCCATTTAAGCGACAATGTTTGGTTAGGTGGGCACGTTACAGTTTTGGGTGATGTCACAATGGGCGAGGGCTCAATTGCGGCAGCGGGGGCGGTAGTCAACAAAAATGTCAAAGCCTTGCAGATTGTTGGCGGTGTGCCGGCCAAGTTGATCAAAACACGCACATGAAATTAAATAGTGCCCTGCTGCTTATCGCCAAGGTTGCCATTTCCTTAGGCTTAATTACCTGGTTGCTAAGTGGCGCTGACCTTGGGCAGATATGGGATACAATTAAACGAGCTGAAGTACCATTGTTGCTTGCAACTTTTCTCATATTTTTTGTTGGCTACTTGATAACTGCTAAACGTTGGCAGTTATTGCTCTCTGCGCTGTCGGTTCCAGCTTCGATTAAGGTGTTGGTGCAGTCGTTTTCGATTTCTATATTCTTCAATAATTTTTTGCCTTCAACGATTGGTGGTGACGCTTACCGCATGTATGACAGCTATCGATTAGGTGCTGGTAAATCGCGGGCGGTGGCGGTGGTGTTTATTGATCGGGTGATTGGGCTATCAGCTTTGCTGCTGCTTTGTTTGGTGGTGTCGCTGTTCGCAACCGATGTGGCGAATCAAATTCCCCTTCTTCGCTTATTTTTGCTCGCTGCTGTTGCAGGCATGACGGTACTTACCTGGATTGTGTTTGGTAGTGGCGGAGAAATTTTACTTAAGCTAACCAACCGGCCCAACAAACTGTTTCAGTTAGTGCACAAAATTCTCGATAAAATATACGATGGTTTTAGTTTATTTAAAGGTAGAAAGGATGTGTTGCTCAAGGCGGTGGGTTTGTCATTATTACTGCAAGCCAACGTGGTTGTGCATTGTATTTTGATCACAAAAGCACTGAATATCGAAATACCTACCCTCGCCATGTTTATCATCATCCCATTATCCTATTTGATTATGGTTCTGCCTATTTCAATTAACGGTGTGGGCCTACGCGAGTCCATTTTTGTGTTTTTCTTTGGCTTGTTTGCCGTGCCAAATGAACAAGCGCTGGCTTTTTCGTTTATCTCTTTCGGCATGATTTTGGCGCAAGGAGTGATTGGCGGCATTATCTTTTTGTTCCGTCGTCGGCATGATAAAGATGCTGGGCTTAAAGATATTGAAACCGCTTAATGATATCGTTTGATTAAGCTGAGCACCGCTTGCGCCGCTTGCTTGGGCTGCTCCATATGGACGTAGTGACCGCCTTCAATATCTACCCGAGTCAAATCTTGATAACTAGCGATTCTGTTCTGGGTAGATTTGAGCTTGTTTAAGATTCCGTCGCTCGCATAAATTAGCAAGCATGCTTGCGAAATTTGTTCGATAAAAGCCAGTACTTGTGATTCGGTAAACGAAAATGGTGAAGCAAACTTCAGTCTTGGATCACTCATCAATTGTAATCCAGCCGAGGTTCGCTGCGTGGCATGCTGCATTATTAGTTTAGAATTTGCGTAATCCAGAGGGAAAGTGCTGGCTTTCATTCGCGCCTTAACACCGCTTTCTAGGTCATCAAATAGCCGTATTCGCTTAGGATCCCATTCACTATAGTCCTTGAGGGCTTGATGCATTTTAATGGGTGCATCCGCCGGTTCGCTGCTTAGGGGTCCAAGCAGGTCAATCATGCTTAACGACCGTATTCTCTCTGGCGCGCAAGCGGTGTAAATACAAGAAATGCCTGCACCCATCGAGTGACCGATAAGGTGGCATTGATTCCAGCCTAATGCGTCTAAGATTGCCGGGATGTATTGAACAAAATCGGCGAGATAACCAAAGTGACTGCCAGGGCGGTGTTCGCTAAAACCATGACCGGGCAAGTCAACTGCGACAAAATCACACTCTTGCATATACGCCAGCATGGGAATAAAACTGGCTTGATTGTCTAACCATCCATGAATAGCGAGAACTTTGTGGCGGCTATCTAATATCTGATTGCGCATTGCGCTCAATTGGCCTATTCTGGTGCAGAGTGTGAAAGTTTGTTGCATTTTTGTTAGGCTTTATCGGCCTTGTTTATACATAAGAATTGTTGATGGTATGACTTGTGTTGATAATCCAAGTTTAGTGTAAAATGTCAAAACTAAATAGTGTCAACTCAAGTCTAAAAGCAAAAGGTGATTGGGTTAGCAGTTTAAATATTTTGTCTTTGCGATAAAATAAAGCCCAACCAAACGATAAAAAGTGCGTCCCTCTTAAGCTGCTTGAGTGATTAGGGATGATAGATTTTATTTGATCAGAAAGAAATGATTTGTGAGAAAAGATATGACTAACGACGATACCCCGAAATTAGAATCTGAAGTAATTGATAGCGTCAATATCGACCGTAAGGGCACGGATGGCAAGTGGGATATGGATATACGCCAAGCGTCGATTGGCCCCGATGTCGTAGATATCCGTAAGTTTTACGCCGAATCGAAGATGTTTACTTACGACCCGGGTTTCACATCGACTGCGTCTTGTACTTCCACCATCACTTATATAGATGGAGGCAAAGGCCAGCTTTTATATCGCGGTTATCCGATTGAGCAGCTAGCAGCAAAATCGGATTACATGGAAACTTGTTATCTGCTGCTCTATGGGGAGTTACCGCAGGCAGAAGCCAAGCAGGCGTTTATAGCGGATATTAACGCCCACACTATGCTGCACACGCAACTCACCACTTTCTACAGTGGCTTTATGCGTAGCGCACACCCAATGGCGATTATGGTGGGTGTCGTCGGAGCTTTGTCTGCGTTTTATCACGACAGCACCGATATAAACGATATTGAGCAACGTCGCTTAGCGGCGCATCGCATGATAGCCAAAATGCCAACAATAGCGGCTTACGCATTTCGCTATTCACAAGGCCATCCTTTTCCATCTCCTCGTAATGACCTTAGTTATTCGGAAAACCTCATGAATATGATGTTTTCTGTGCCCTCAGAAGACTATGAAATTAATCCAATCATTGCTAAGGCAATCGATCGTTTTCTTATTTTACACGCTGACCATGAGCAAAATGCCTCGACTTCAACCGTTCGTTTAGCAGGTTCATCTGGTGCTAATCCGTTCGCCTGTATTTCGTCGGGCATCGCTTCACTTTGGGGGCCTGCGCATGGCGGCGCTAACGAAGCTGTATTGAAGATGTTAGATGAAATCGGCAGCGTAAAGAATATCGATAAATACGTTGATAAGGCGAAAGACAAGAATGATGATTTCCGCCTAATGGGTTTTGGCCACCGTGTGTACAAAAATTTTGACCCGCGTGCCCAAGTAATGCGTGAATCAGCGCATGAGATATTGAATTCATTGGGTGTGAATGACCCACGTATGGAACTGGCGATGAAGCTGGAGGAAATCGCCCTTAAAGATCCGTATTTCATCGAAAAGAATTTATATCCAAATGTAGATTTTTACTCAGGCATAATTTTAAATGCGATCGGCTTACCGACAAACATGTTCACGGCTATGTTTGCGATTGGTCGAACTGTCGGTTGGCTATCGCACTGGAAAGAAATGTTGATTGATCCAGATCAAAAAATTGGCCGCCCACGTCAGCTTTATGTAGGCCATACGCAACGCGACTATGTAAATGTCGATAAACGTGGCCATCGTGCAAGTAATACTTCTTGGTCGCGCTTTTGGTCGAATAAGAAAGCTTAGATCGGTAATTCAGTAGTTTTTACTGGGCCGGTTTTTTAACCAGCCTTTTTCTTGGCCGACAAATTTGCAAGGTTAATGCCTTTGAGCAAATGTAGTGCCTCACGAAGCTGTGAATCTTCTGCCAACCATTGTTGCGAAGCATCTTCTGCTGTTTTATCTACTTTGAGGTCAAACGCCTTATCCTGATTTTCTTCGTTTACCAAATGTCGGTCCAGATCGACTTCACGCAAGCGTTTACGGGTTTCTGATTTTATTAATTCAGACCGCGGTGAAATGATATCTGGTTTGATCCCTGTCTCCTGAATGGACCGACCTTCAGGAGTATAGTACCGGGCAGTGGTTAGTTTTAATGCAGACCCGCTTGGTAGTGGTGAAATAGTTTGCACCGAACCTTTTCCAAATGAAGTGGTACCGAGAATAATGGCGCGACCATGGTCTTGCAAAGCACCAGCTACAATTTCGGAAGCTGAAGCAGAACCGTTGTTCACCAACACCACCATTGGTGCACCACCGATTAGGTCGTTGGAATCTGCCATGAAAGTGGTTTCCGAATCTTCTGTTCTACCGTGGGTTGCGACGATGGATACCCCTTGTTCAAGGAATAAATCGCTAACATCTACAGCGCCAGTTAATACGCCTCCAGGGTTATTCCTTAAGTCTAAAATCAGACCTTTTATTTTGTGCTGCTCTTGGTATTGCTTAATTTTGCTTTGCAGGATTTGCGCGCTTGAACTTTGAAACGCAGTGACACGCATATAGGCATAACCCGGCTCACCCAAATCCCGGGTTTTGACGCTAGTTAGTTGGATAACATCCCTGACTATTTCTATATTAAAAGGCTTTTCAGTGCCGTCTCGCCCGATGGTCAAAGTGATTGTACTGCCGACTTCCCCGCGCATTTTTTCAACAGCTTCGCTTAAACTAAGGCCAGAAATACTTTTCCCGTCAATACTTAGAATTACATCGCCAGGTCCAACACCAGCGCGGTCAGCTGGCGTGTCTTCAATAGGGCTGACAACGCGAATGACACCTTTTTCTGATGAAACTTCAATACCCACTCCACCAAACTCGCCTTCAGTATCGATGCGCATTTCCGTGAAGGCTTCTTTGTCTAAGAATGCCGAGTGCGGGTCAAGCCCTGCAAGCATGCCATTTATAGCGTCGCGTAGCATTTTTTTGTCGTCAACCGCATCAACGTAATCGCTCTTTATCTTGCTGAAAACCTGAACAAACATTTCAATTTCTTCCAGAGGCAAAGAACTTTTAGTGGGTTCATCGGTTTCTTGGCCCCAAACTTGCGTGGCTAAAGCTAGGGCAATGATTAGGGGTATTAGGCTTTGTTTCATAACTAGTTTCAAAATTCTTGGGGGGGTTTTCGCGTTAGGCTTTGCACCATTTTAACGGATCTTTCGGCTCTCCACGATGACGTATTTCAAAATACAGCGCAGCTGAACGTAAGCCTGCAGTATCGCCCATATAGGCGATTAGATCGTTTTGTTGAACTTGGTCACCTACTGCTCTGTTTAAAGACCGATTGTGGCCGTATAAGCTCATTAACTCGCTACCATGGTCGATGATAATAAGTTGGCCATAGCCACTTAGCCAATCCGCGTAGACAACTTCGCCTGCGGCGACTGTTCTAACTTCGCTACCCGGTTTGCCGCGCAGCAAAATACCGCTCCAGGGTATCCCTGTTTCAGCTCGTTTTTGGCCGAATCGCGCTACCAGTTTAGCTTTTACCGGAAGAGGCAGGGACCCAGAGGCGGCTATGTTAGTTTGATCGATAGTATTAGCAACAGTATTTTTGTCGGTGCCTTCTTGGCGTTTGGAATAAACCTTCGAATGGGCCTTTGCTTGCTTGCGCCTATTGGCACTTTGTACTGCTATGTTATTCAATAATGCGCCCAGCCTTATTTCGCGGTTTTTAAGGTCTTCGGCTTTATTAGAGTGAGCGGTAATTTCTCTTTCAAGTTTTTCTATGCTATTAAGGCGATTGTTTTGTAGCTGGCTTAAGTAAGCTTGGTCTTTTTCTAGAATTAAACTCAATTTGGCTAGTTGCTTATTGCGCGCAACTAATTGAGTTTCAGCGTTGGCAGCATTGCTGGCGAGCCGCTTAGTCTCGTCGATTAAAACCTTGCGTGATTTAGCAATGTAGTTTGAATATTGTGAAAAACGACTTATCTGCATCGGGTCCTGCAGTGACAGCAGGCTCTTTAAGCCACTTTGTTGCCCCAATTTATAAGTGGCGATCAGCAATTTTTTAACTTCCTCTAAAGACTCTATATATTTTGTGTTGAGCGTATCCTTTTTCAGGCTTAACGCGGTCGATTTGAGTTCTAGCTCTGCCAGCTTAGTTTGTGTTTGTTCCTGTCGCAGTGTGCGTTCTACAATGTCTTTCTCTACTTGCTGTAAGCTAAGTTGGGTTTTACTTCGCTTAGTTCGGGAACCATCTAGTTTTTTATTAACTTGCCGTAATTCCTTTTTAACCTGCTCCAATTCATCTGTTTGACTGGCATAAGCAAATGACGCGGTTAAAATGGCAATCACCAACGTGGTCGTTATTTGGCTTAAGCACAAGCGCAGTTTGCGGTGATGTGGCACGTTCAAATTAGTAATTCTAGATAAGAATATTAGAGTAAGGGCGTCGCCCTAGCGTATAAATTGCACAGGCTTTCAAGTTCCAACTGAGTTTTTAGCTTAAAGCGAGTGTACAGGATTCGGTTGATATATTGACGCCCTGTGTTGACATTATCAGTTGCATTAATTGAGGCTAGCGCAGTTGAATTGAGTATAATCGCGGCCAGTATTAACTAGCTTTATAAGATTATGGATGTTGAATTCATTTCCCAAAATTGGGTTCTTTTCTTAGCCCTTGCGCTAATAATGACCTTGATTGTTCTTGAACCTATGCGCCAAAGTTCGCTGGGAATTAAGAAAATCAGTCCACTTCGAGTGCCGCAGGTCATGAATCACGAATCGGCTACTGTGGTGGATGTGAGCAAAACTGAAGAATTTGCCGCTGGGCATATACTAGACGCCATCAATTTACCGTTATCGCAATTTGCAGAGGCGAGTGAGACACTTGCAAAACATAAAGATAAACCCATCATATTGACTTGTCGTACTGGTTCCCGCGCTAATTCGGCTGCTACTAAGCTAGCAAAACAAGGCTTCAACGACATATACGTGCTAACCGGCGGTATCGCCGCGTGGCAAAAAGAAAACTTGCCTGTTAGTCAGGCTTAACACCTCATCACTATGGCTGAAGAAAAAGCGAGCGTAAAAGAAGTGCGCCTAGAACCGCGAAAAATTTATTTAAAGGATGTTTCGTTTGAATCACCGATGTCCCCAAACATTTTCGCAAAAGGCGAGGTTAAGCCGGCTATCGATGTGCAATTAACACTGCATCACAAAGGCTTGGATAAAACCTTTCATGAAGTTGTGCTGCAGATTACCGCAACCTCCAAAGAGGGTGATAACACTTTATTTTTGGTAGAGGTGCAACAAGCGGGGATTTTTGATATTGCGTGTGATGATGTGAAACAATTGGAGATGATTAAAGAAGTGGCCTGCGCGAATATCTTGCTGCCCTTTGCGCGTGAAACGATCGCAGATTTGGTGGCTAAAGGTGGCTTCCTCCAGCTATTGTTAAACCCAATTAATTTCGAAGCGCTGTATACACAAAAATTGCAGAAGCAGGAAAATAACAAACACGTGCCTAGCTCTGAAAGTATTAATTAGGGGCTCTAAATTTCAAATCGGCCTTTACTCATGAAGCCCATAACGGTTTTGGGTGGAGGGTCTTGGGGTACAGCCCTCGCCATCTTATTAGCAAATGGAGGGCAAACTGTAAGCTTGTGGGTTCGTAACCACGCACAACGTGAGCAAATGATCGCTGACCGCTGTAACGCTGTTTATCTGCCTGGTGTTGCGTTCCCCGCTTCGTTGAATGTTTCACCCTCGCCCAGTATTTCACAATTGGATCTTGAGGATGATATTTACTTGTTTGTTGTGCCAAGTCACGCATTCCGAGAAAGTGTAACCGCACTGCATACTGCTCTTGCAAGGTCAGAGCGAGACTTAAGCAAGATCACCATTTTATGGGGCACCAAAGGCTTTGACCCCACAACAGGCCAACTACTAAGTGAATTAGTGCATGAGGTAATGGGTGATCAACCGCGATTAGGCATCGTAACCGGGCCTAGTTTCGCGATGGAAACAGCCACGGGCCTGCCCACAGCCTTGGTCTTGGCGGCGAAAACAACGGACGAATCAGAGGAATTGGCGGCATTGTTCAAGACAGTAAGCACCCGTGTTTACCTAAGCACAGATTTAGTGGGTGCACAGTTGGGAGGGGCGGTTAAGAATGTGATCGCCGTAGCCGCTGGGATTAGCGACGGCTTGGGGTTTGGAGCAAACGCTAGGACGGCATTAATAACCCGCGGATTAGCTGAACTGATGCGTTTTGGAACCGCGCTTAGCGGAAAGATGGAAAGCTTTATGGGCTTATCAGGAATGGGTGATTTGATCTTAACCTGTACCGATGATCAATCACGAAACCGCCGGCTAGGTTTAGGTGTGGGCGCAGGCCGTTCTGCTCTTGAGGTGATGGAAGAAATTGGTCAGGAAGTTGAAGGCTATAACACCACCAAGGAATTATATAACAAAGCCCAAGAAATGCAGATCAGTATGCCCATTACTGAGCAAGTTTACGCCGTACTTTATCAACAGCGCGATCCTAGCGAGGCTGTCAAAGCCTTGTTAAACCGTAAAGTAGCAGTAGAAATCTAATTCACTCCTAGGGGGCGTTCTCAATTAGATACATTGTCTCTGCCATAGCTGTTTTTTGATCCAGCAAGGCATAATGAGTGCAATATGGTCACTCCATATAAGCGGATTATAACGTAGCTTGGCGAAAAACAGCTGCGGCCCGCAGGGTCCAAGCTGAAAGCACCATACTGCGTTATTTGCCGTTCATTTGGAGTGACCAAATATCACTCCGCATGCCTTGTATGGGCACTTTTCAGCTAAAACAGAGTCAGTGTATCTAATTGAGAACGCCCCCTAGCCAAATACACCTTTAAAGAAAAAGAAGAAGATGATCGCAAGGATGGCGCCAGCTGGCAGGGTGATAATCCACGACATAAAGATATTACTCACTACGCGTAAATCGATAGAGCCGATACCGCGGGCGAAACCCACGCCTAATATCGCCCCGACTAGCGTATGGGTGGTGGAAACGGGAATACCAGTATAAGAAGCTAATACTACCGTGCTAGCGGCAGCAATCTCTGCAGCAAAACCGCGGCTAGGAGTCAGCTCAGTAATTTTTTTGCCGACGGTTAAGATAACTTTATAGCCAAAAGTCGCCAGCCCAATTACGATACCGATGGCACCTAGTAATAGCACCCAGGATGGCAACATGGCTTTTGACTCTACTACACCTGTGGTGGCCACGCTGATAACAGCGGCCATTGGGCCTACGGCATTTGCAACGTCGTTTGAGCCATGCGCGAATGCCATTGCAGAAGCCGTAAAAACCATTAATACTGCAAAAATCTTTTCTACACTGGCATAGTGAAATTCTTTATCTTCCTTCGGGTCAAACTGCACGCGGCGAACTAAGATTGAACCGACCACTGCGATAATAACGCCTAAACCTAGCGACAGAGTCATGCACTGGAATTCAGTAAAGTCCAAGCCGATGTGCTTTAAACCCTTCTTCAAGGTGACGAGGCCGAGTACAAAGCCGACCATAAATAAATAAAGCGGGCCGTATTTGATGGCGTTTTTGAGTGGTTCCTTGGTAGAAATAATAAGGCTTTGGATGGAGCGAAAAATCAGATAAGCAATTGTTCCAGCTAACAAGGGAGAAGCCACCCAGCTCAGCACGATGCTGCCGACTTTACCCCAGGCTACGGTTTCTATGCCTACACCTACTGCAGCAAAGCCTACCACTGCGCCTACAATGCTGTGGGTGGTGGAAACCGGCCAGCCCTTCGAAGAAGCGATCAGTAGCCAAGTTCCCGCAGCCAACAATGAGGCTAACATTCCCCAAACTAGAAGTTGCGGCTCGTTAGCAAATGCCGAGGTATCAACAATACCCTTACGGATAGTTTTGGTGACTTCACCGCCGGCCAAATAAGCACCCGAAAATTCGAAGATCGCTGCTAAGATAACGGCTTGCCTCACCGTCAATGCTTTTGAACCAACCGAAGTTGCCATTGCATTAGCCACATCATTGGCGCCTATGCCCCAGGCCATAAATAACCCAAACACCCCAGCCAAAATTAAATAGACAGTACTTTGATCAAGTATCATTTTTTCGAGTGAAGATTAAATACAGAAATAATTAGCGCGCTAGCATTAGTTGCAAACGGCTGCCCACCCGCTGAGCATAATCGGCGATGTCTCCAATCGAGCTCAGTATTTTGTAGGTGAACATCACGTCGATAGGGCTCATTTTTTCTTCGTAATCAAACAACTCGCGCTGTAGTTTACGTAGCCCCATATCCGTTTCGCTTTCAATTGCATTGAGTTCATCGATCAGGCTTTCAACCCGATCAACGTCTAAACCTCGAAAGCCCGCTTCTAACAATTCATCAAGCGTACTGATCACAAGTAATGCTTGTGCTACCGCGTCGATACAACGCTGCCCAAAGGCAATAAACGGCTTATGCATGGTTTTAGGCAGACTCATTTTACGGCTGAGAATGACGCCAGCTACATCCTTTGCTTGGTTGGCGATTTGATCTTGCATCAACAGCACATCCAGTACATCGCGCCGGTCGACTGGCATAAATAAACCTTTTGGTAAGTGATGGCGTAGCTCTCGCTTAAGGTCATCGGCGGCATGTTCGCCGTTGGCGATCTGCTCCTGCGATTTTTTAACACTCGTCCAGTCCTCCGCAATCATTGCCTCAAACAATGAAGACAATTCACAAACGGTTTTATGAACTTGACCCATATGCTTTTGCAAAGGCGCGATTGGCGAGTAGCCAAACATGTTGGAAATGTAACTTGATCTAGCCAAAATAGGTTCCTAATTTAGTCAGTGAATTAGTGGTAGAGGCGAATTTTTATAGGCGCGAATTATATTCAATTCGGTCATCTAGACAATAAGTAAAATTTAATAAACAGTTCCTATTATTATAGACGACAGCGGGTTACCTATCGCGCCCAACTCCCCTAAAACGGCTGCGCACTGTGAACCAAGCACCAATATCCAGCAGCGGTCTAGGCGGTAGCCATTTAGCGCTCACCGATTGAAGGCAATCGCTTACTAGTCCAGAGTTCTCATCGTTTGCATAGTCTGCAATAGCGTAGCCAAAGGCGGTGCCGCGACTTACCCCAGAACCGTTATATCCCCCGGCTAAATATAAATTTGGTTTAGGATTCAAAAAGAAGTTAGTACCGTTGGCACTGATCCCTTCAACCCCGGACCAAGCGTATTCAAATGGCACATGCGCCAGCTGTGGGAAGCGTTTTTCAAAAGCGACGCGGTGAACTTTTTGTCGCCTTAATAAAGCTGATTCAGACAATAATTGGCCGCCATGATATTCGGCGGTATTGCGCAAATTAATTCGGCCCTCTGGCGTAAGCCTAAGTGTAGCGCCGCCATTGTGTAAGGATAAACTGCCCCAAGCTGTTTGTGAACCAAGCAGGCTACGCTCCTCAGCGGTTAGCATGCGAGTAAAACTACCGGCCAATGTGCTACCAATTAAGCGCCGTTGCAAAAAACCTAACTTTGCAGCTTCGTAGTTGACTGCGAGTATTACTTTATCACTTCTTATAGTTGCTTCAGGTGTTTGTAGTTCGATTGGCTTGTGCGCTGTTATAGAAGTTACAGGTGAATTCTCATAGAGCTTTACATTTGTTGGAAGGTTATCGGCTAAGCCATGCACCAGCTTGGCAGGGTGTAATAACGCGCCGTTATGCACATGCACGCCATGGCGATACCAATCGGTGCCTATTTTAGCTGCCAGCTGTTCTTGGTTCAGGGTGGTGTACGCCACTTCAAGCCGTTCTAGATGTTCGACGAAATAGTGATATTCCTTGATGGAACTTTTATCTGCCGCAGTATGGTAAAATCCATCCTCATGCCAGTCACAGTCAATATTATGCGCCTGAACCAGTTCTCGGAGCAGTGATTGTCCAGTGTGATTAATGCGGTTTACCCGCTGGTATTCTGATTTGAGCTCAGGCTTAAACGGCCCGTGAAACTGACTGGTGCTGACAGCAAACCCCGAGTTTCTACCCGATGTGCCTTGGCCTACAACGCGCGCATCTAATAGGATAATCTGTTCCTTCGGATGAAGTTGCGCTAAGCGTCTGGCGCAAGATAAGCCGGTAAAACCGGCACCTACTACAGCCCATGCGCTACGGTGCTTTTCTTGGCAGTGAGAGCTTGCTTTGCGTGGCTGGGTAAGTTCAGCCCAGCCGTGGTGGTCGGTTCGGAATGACAACACTCAGCGATTACGCTAGGTGATCAACCAAAGTGAAATGGTTTGCAATGTTTCCGATGGTATGCATCCAGCGATCAACTAGTTCTGGTTTGTCTGGTGCTGCGCTTACGCCAGCATCAATTTCGCCCGCCAGCACAGCTTCAACCGCCAAGCTCAGCGGAACTGACACTAATCTCGCCATGGCTGACCCCAGTTCATTACCAAAGGCGTCAAGTAAATAACTTTGGTGCCAAACGGCTTTGCCTCTTGCTTGTGCCTTAAGTTCTACTGCCAGTACAACGCGGTCTGCTTCCCCTGTTTCAAGCGCATTGTGTTCCCACAACTCTTCACTCATTTGCTTCAAGCGTGCATCACCACACGGGCCTTGCAAGGTCTCAATTTCCTTAAAAATATCAGCCCAAGCTTTGCTCCAACCTTTTAGGCGCAAGGTTCCGCGAACGAATTGTTGCACGTCCCAGTCTTCACCAAAATGATATTGCGGCATAAACGGGCGAGAATCCCGATTGGGATATACCTCAAATGTTTCAGTGCCCCAAGGCATCGGCACAGTGTAATCCTCGACTGCCTCCCAGGGCTTACTTACGTGGTAGTCTTTGCCGTTGCGCACGCTCACTGATGGAGACATAAGTGCTTTAAGTACACCTAAAGGCGACCAACTAAATTTATAGCAAAAGTCGTTGGGTATCTTGCTTAGCCCACCGCAGTAACTAAAAAATGAATGTGCGTTGTTTTTGTCAAATTCTTCTGACGCTATGTAATTGCTAATTAAAGCATGGGCCATGCTGTGGTCAATACCCGGGTCTAATCCCACTTCGTTCACTAAGCAAAGTCCGCGCTGTTTGGCGCTGACGTTTAAGTCGCGCATCGGCTCAGAAATATAAGAGCTAGATACAAAATGCGCTTTATTCTTTAGGCAAATCTCGGCCAAGGGCAGGTGAAAATCACCAGGCAGCATCGAAATAACCACATCGCCCGTTTTGGCGCTCTCAGCAATGGTTTTTAGCGAAAAGGTTTGCGCTTGATATTTGCCTTCAAGACCTTTAAGTGCTTCAGTCGCTTTCGATACGGTGCGGTTATACACCACCACTTGGTGGGCATTTTCTATTAGTCGGCGTAAGCCGGGGATCGCGGAAAGGCCAGTACCTACCCAATGGATTGTTGGCATAGCTTAGTTTGAAAAGTAGTTTACACCATATTCATAGCTTCGAGGTGCTACGAACGTCTATGGCGAAGACTACCTTAAATGAAGGTCATGAAGATACATGAAATTGGCTCAAAATGTCTCTTGTCAGGCTCTCTGCGAGAACCAGTTTAGGGTTTTGTATCTTCTTTTATTAGGTCCGCCGCCTTTTCGGTGATCATGATAGTCGGCGCATTGGTATTGCCAGAGGTGATTTCAGGCATGATCGAGGCGTCAACAACGCGTAAGCCCTCGATTCCGTGCACACGCAAGCGTTCATCTACCACCGCCATGTCGTCACAGCCCATTTTACAAGTACCCGCGGGGTGGTAAATGGTTTGACTGAACTTACATGCAGCGAGCAATAATTCTTCGTCAGTTTGGTATTGCCGACCCGGGACGAATTCGTCGATAACTTCTCCAGCCAATGAGGGGGCTTGCGCAATGGCTCTCGCCACTTTAATCGAATCGACCGCAGTTTGTTGGTCATTTGCAGTAGATAGATAATTTGGTATTATCTTTGGGTATTGCAGAGGGTCATTTGATTTGATCTCTACTGAACCGCGACTCTCCGGGCGCAACTGGCACACCGAGGACGTGAACGCCGAGAACGGGTGAACACCTTCGCCTGGTTTATCTGAACTTAAAGGCTGCATATGAAACTGAATGTCTGGCCTAGCCACGGTATCGTTGGAACGGGTGAAGATCGTAACTTGGCTTGCAGCCAAAGTGAGTGGGCCGGTGCGCGTTAAGAGGTACTGTAGTCCAACCTTTACCCGCTTATACAATTTATTTAGTTCGTCATTAAGCGTACTTAGCCGAGTTTTAAATACTAAGCGAATTTGTAAATGGTCTTGTAAATTTTGACCAACGCCTTTGAGCGCATGCACTAATGGCACATTTTTGTCCTTTAACAATTCTGGGTTACCGACACCTGACAGTTGTAGGATTTGCGGGGAGCCAATCGCGCCCGCACTGAGGATCACTTCACGGTTAGTTTTAGCTACACATAAGCGCCCTTTGCGTAAATATTGAACGCCTACGGCTCGCTTATCTTCAAATAGTACTTTGGTGGCCTGGGCTTTGTTGATAACCGTTAAATTCGAGCGATTGCGCGCTGGACGCAGAAAACCTTTTGCAGTGCTCCAGCGAACACCTTTGCTGGCAGTTTGTTGAAAATAGCCTACACCCTCTTGTGTTTCGCCGTTGTAATCTGGGTTTTTAGGTATGCCAATCTCTATTGCTGCCTTAATAAACGCGGCGGCAATGGGGCGGCGTAAGCGTAAATCAGACACTTTAAGTGGGCCGCCCACACCATGATATTTGTCTGCGCCCCGATCCTGATCTTCAGATTTCTTAAAATAGGGCAACACTTCTTCATAAGACCAACCCTTGTTGCCAAGTGCCGCCCAGCGATCATAATCTTCGCGCTGGCCGCGCACATATAAAAGGCCATTTAAGGAGCTGGAACCGCCTAAGACCTTACCGCGAGGCCATTGCAATTGGCGATTAGCAATACCCGGGTCGGGTTCGGTCAAATAACACCAATCGAAGCTGGGGTTGTGCATGGTTTTGAAATAGCCCACAGGGATGTGAAGCCACGGGTTCCAATCACTTCCTCCGGCTTCTAGTAGTAGAACTTTATAATTAGGGTTTTCTGATAGACGATTGGCCAATACGCAGCCGGCAGAGCCGGCACCTACAATGATGAAGTCATAAAATGAATGCATCTACCTGCGGCGGCTGTGCTGCGCCTTACAGTGACAAAATCACTTTTGGCGCGGCGCTACGCCCTGCTAATAAGTCACTAAATGCTTTTGCGCCGTCTTCCAGAGGCATTTGGTGCATCCATTCTAAGTTGCCTAAGGCACCACTGTGGAGCTTGGCTAAGGCCTTTTTAATATCCACCGGTGAATAGGTATAACAGCCGATAAAGGTGATTTCTTGCAAGGTAATATAACGAACATCTAGACTGCCTGCATTGTCCATCAATCCGATGTGCACCACTGTGGCCCCAGGTTTTACGCTGCTTATTGAGGCATTGCGGGTATGCTCACCGCCTACTGCATCAAAGACCAAGTCGTAATGGTCTTCCCTTGCAGGATTTTTGATCGGGTCAAATACAGGTATAGATGTGTGTTCTTCAATGGTGCCACGCCTTAGCTTGTTGGTTTCAGCGATTTGAATTTCTGTCACGCCTTTGTTGGCTAAAATAAGCGCAGTTAGCAGGCCGACTGACCCACCGCCGATTACTAACGCACGGCATTCGCTAATGGGGCGCATTAGTGTGCGCTCACCTAGCAACACTGCATGCAATCCCGTAGCACTGGGCTCAGTTAATGCGGCTTTGGCGGCAGGCATATCCTGAGGTATTTCGATTAAATTGCGCGAGGGCATGGCAATGCGCTCTGCAAAAGCCCCTGAGCGAACCATACCAATTAAATCACGTTCACCACATAAATTTTGGCGGCCACTTAGGCAGTTTTCACAGTGTCCGCAAGTGATAAGTGGGTTTAACACCACACGCTTGCCCAACATAGGGCCTTTAATCACTGTGCCCGCTGCTTCATGGCCCAAAATCAAAGGCGGTACTCTACGCGCATCGTGCCCTAAATACGCATGCATGTCCGAGCCACAGATTCCGACTGCCTCAATTTGAATGAGCGACTCATCTTGCTGCTCAAGTTGAGGGTCGGCCTCATCGCGATAGGTCATTTCCTCATTCGCGGTATATACGAGTGCTTTCATATGTATGCTTATTTACTTGGCGGTAAACCCGCCATCAACATATAAGATCTGGCCCGTGACATAATTTGATGCCGACGAGGCAAAAAATAAAGTAGGGCCGCGTAAATCTTCCAAGGTGCCATTGCGGCCCATACTAGTTTGTGATGCTGCCCAATTGGCCGCTTCTTCACTACCAAAAACGGGCGCGGTTAGTTCGGTTGGGAAAAACCCCGGCGCAATTGCATTGCAGTTGATGCCGTGTTTAGACCAAGCTTCAGCCATGGCCCGCGTGAGTTGGCAAATCCCACCTTTTGAAGCGCCGTAGGCTAATCCATTTGGGAACGCTCGACCAGACTGTAACGAAGCAATATTGATCACTTTACCGTATTGGCGTTTTTGCATATCGGCCACCAACGCACGTGTTAAGAAAAAGGGCGTGGCCAAATTTAGGGTCAAGGTTTGATCCCAACTATCTAAGCTGATTTCATCTACCGACTCGCGTAAGTTGATGCCAGCGGCATTGATGATGCCGTCCACGCGACCTGCTTTTTCAATGCAGGAACGGGCTACGTCATCTAATAGCGAGCGATCTCCTAGATCGGCACAGATTGAGTGAAAGTGTCCACCACTATTGGTAAGTTGCTGATTTAAACTCTCGAGTCGATCAGCCCGACGCGCCACACCGATTACTTGAGCGCCTGCTTCGCTGAGGAAACCGCACATAGCAGTGCCGATACCGGAGCTGGCTCCGGTAACGACGAAGGCTTGATCATCTAACTTAAACATCAGTAAGTCTTCAGGGTCCCCCGTTAGCTGTAATCTAGCTCGAACTCCCTATCGGGGAAATACTTATGTAAACGGTCGTCACCCGTTAGCGCATGACCCTCCATACCTTCTGAACGAGAAATACGCGCAGTCGCAGCACCCACTGTTAAATTGGCTTCTTGTGTCATGCGTTGCCACGTCAGCGTTTTGATGAACTTGCCTACGCTTAGGCCTCCCGTATACCGCGCTGAACCCTTGGTTGGTAAAATGTGATTGGTACCAGAGCACTTATCTCCATAGGCAACGGTAGTTTCTTCACCTAAGAATAAAGAGCCATAATTACTGAGGTTGGCAAGCCACCAATCTAAGTTATCGCATTGAATTTCTAGGTGCTCAGAAGCATACTCGTCGCTGATTTTTACGGCCTCCTCGCGCGAGTCAACTACCACGACTTCGCCGTAATCTGCCCAAGATGAGCGCGCAGTTGATTGATTCGGTTCAGCCATGCGATCTACATAATACGGAATACGTTCGATTACTTTTTGCGCTAACGTCTCGCTAGTAGAAATTAGCCAAGCAGGTGAATCTAAACCATGTTCGGCTTGGCCAACTAAATCTGACGCAACTATCTCTGGGTCAGCATTTTCATCGGCGATAACCAATACTTCGGTTGGGCCTGCGAATAAGTCGATACCTACACGGCCATATAATATTCGTTTGGCTTCAGCGACAAAGCGGTTGCCCGGGCCGACTAGAATGTCCGCTTTCTTGCCAGTAAAGTGGCCGAATGTCATCGCGGCAACGCCTTGTACGCCGCCTAAGGCTAGTATGGTGTCTGCACCACAGAAATTTGCTGCGTATAAAATGGCAGGGTGCACACCTCGGTCTGCATGTGCCGGAGAACAAGCAATCACATTTTTAACGCCCGCCACTTTAGCGGTGGCTACACTCATTATGGCAGATGCGATGTGCGCATAGCGTCCGCCAGGAATGTAGCAACCCGCTGTTTGCACTGGAATTAAACGCTGCCCAGCGAATAAGCCAGGTGACAACTCTGTTTCAAACTCGGTCATGCTTGCCAGTTGCGCTTGAGCAAACTTAGAGACCCGCTCGTAAGAAAACTGAATGTCGTCCTTTTGCTTCGCCGTTAGTTTGTCGCCAGCAGCGGCAATTTCTTGTTTTGAGACGATAATCTCTTGGTCCCAGCCATCTAGCTTCTTAGCGTATTCGCGGGTTTTAGATTCGCCTTGTGCTTCGATCTCACGAAGCATATTTTCAACAGTTTCGCGGGTATCGCTTTCGCCTGTGGCGGCAGTTTTGCTCGCTTTCTTTAAATACTTAATAGTCATTACATCAATATAAAAAGGTGATTAATTACCGTAGATTACGCCAGGTAGCCACAGCACGATTTGCGGGAAGATGATAATCAAAATGAGGCCAATTAGCTGTACCACCATGAATTGCATCATGCCCTTATAGATATCTTTAAGGTCCCACTCCGGTACCACTCCCTTAAGGAAGTAGGCGGAGAGTGCCACCGGCGGCGATAGCCAGGCTGTTTGTAAATTCACTGCAACTAAAATGCCGAACCACGTAAGGTTAAAACCTAGTTGATCCACCAATGGTAATAAAATCGGAACGATAATTAGTACGATAGGCACCCACTCTAGTGGCCAGCCTAATAAGAAGATCAGCACCATAATGATGAACAAGATCGCCATTGGTGGTAAATCTAAAGTCAGTAAATACTCGGTCAACATCGTTGGCGTGCCAAGACGGGCGAATACGGCACCGAAGAAGTTAGATGCTGCAACTAAGAATAATATTAGCGCTGAAATCTCTAGCGTCTTAACCAAAGCGTCTTTAAATTCTCGCCAATTTAACTTGCGATAAGCGGCGGCTAACAGCACTGCACCAAATGCCCCCATACCCGCTGCTTCGGTAGGCGTTGCCCAACCTAGCAAAATGCTACCTAGGGCAAAACCGACTAATGCTGCGGGTGGGATTAAACCAAGCGCGAATTCCTTCCATACGTATGCCATATTTGGGGCGCGGTACTCTTCTGGAAGAGGTGGGCCTAACGAAGGGTTCAGTTGACAACGAATTAGCGCGTAAGCCGTGTACATGAACGCGAGCATAAAACCCGGAACAATGGCCGCGGCAAATAGCTCTGTAACGGGCACTTCGAGTATCGGACCCATGACGACTAACATGATGCTTGGCGGGATAAGAATACCCAAAGTGCCGCCAGCGGTTATCGTACCCGCAGCCAGCTGCACGTCGTAACCAGACCGATTCATTGTTTTGGCGGACATGATTCCGAGTATCGTGACGGACGCCCCTACAATACCTGTTGCAGCCGCAAAGATAGTAGAAACGAATAGCACTGCGATATACAGAGCACCGTTAACACGAGACAAAGTCATCTGGATGGCGGTAAACAGCCTTTCCATTAAGCCCGCCTTTTCCATCAATATGCCCATAAATATAAACAGGGGCACCGCCGCCAGCGTTTGCTCCAGCATAACGCCGGAGAACTGGAAGGTCATCAAATAAAATACGATGGTTCCAAAGCCCCATAGCCCGAAGACCATGCCAAGGAAGATGAGCGTAAACGAAATCGGAAAACCAATAAAAATTGCGAACAGCATGCAGCCGATCATGATCGCGCCAATAATTTCTTGTGAGAGCTCAATCATAATGGATACCTCGAGTGACAATTTTCGTAGCGAGGGAGCAGTGCTTCGAGGCTAATTTTGTGGTTTTTCGAGTCGAATGGTTATTCCATTGGGCGAGTAAAAGCACGGAATTAGGCCGAAGCAATGTTTTCGCAGTAGGAAATGTGTCGCTTGGAGTATCCATTATACAGGCCACCTTCCATTTTTAATTGCGTACACGCATTTCAGCACTTCGGATACGCCTTGAATAATTAAGAGGGAGATACCCACCGGGAGGGCAGATTTAATAGGTCCCATCGCAGGCATCCACGCAGTGTCCATGCCTTTTTCTCCGCGTTCCCAAGACTCCATTGCGTAATCGACAGACATATACAAAAAGACGATCATGCCAGGGAAGAATAAAAACAGATAAAGTACTAGGTCTACGGTTGCTTGGTTCTTCTGTTTCCAGTTGCGGTAGATGAAGTCTGCCCGTATATGTACACCCCGCGAAAGCGCATACGCAGCACCTAACATAAATAAAGCTCCGTTAAACATGCGGCTGATGTCATACGCCCACATTGTTGGAGCAACAAAAAATTTTCGAGCAATAACTTCGTACACCATCGCAATGCACATCGGAATCAGCAAAAAGCTAACTGCTTTTCCAATCCATAGACTAAAGGTATCAATCGCCCAGATAATTCTTTTCATCCACGGCTCCATATCGTCGGGTAACTGGTCCGGGTCTGCCGAGCGGCGTTCAGCGATGAGTTCGTCTGCTATCTCAAGATCTTCTATGGGTTCTTCAGCCATATTTCTCTCTCTTTAAGGTGGAAAAGCTGCGTGGGTTGCGTTATTTATAGCAGCCAGGGTTACGCCAGTGGCATGTCTATCAATTGAATAGGATAAAGCCTATAAATTCAATAGATAGAAATACAACCGATAACGGCCAGCGAAAGGGCTCTGCAAAGCAGAGCCCAATCAGTGTAACAACGTCTTACTTAGCTATCGACTTAGCAAACGCTTGGCCTAAAGCAGCATTAGAAGTCTGTGCGCCAGCCCAAAATGGAACCGCAATTTCAGCAAAGGCTTTTTGTGAATCCCAAACTTCTTTGAAGAAAGCGTTCTCAGCGGCATTCTTTTCAAGTGCTGCATTCGCTGCATCCATGTACGCAGGGAAATAATCTGCAGGCGTGTCATGTAACTGAACGCCATGGTTATCAACTAAATCTTTAAGTGCCTTACCATTTTCATAGATACGGTAGCTTAATGAACGAATTAAAGAAGCGTCAGCTGCAATGTGCATTGCGTCTTGCTGTGCTGGAGTTAACTTGTTCCAAACGTCGCCGTTAATGTACATATCAGCATTTACAACTACTTGGTGTAAACCTTGTAGGTAGTAGTGCTTAAGTACCTTTTGGAAACCAAAAACGCTATCTGGCTTTGGACAGCACCATTCTGCTGCGTCGATTGTACCCTTCTCAAGCGCTGGAAGAATATCGCCGCCACCCATAGAAACAGCAGCTACGCCAATGTCGTTATAAGTTTGGCCTGGTATCCCTGGAGGTGCGCGAAAACGTAGTTTGCGGAAATCTTCCATACTATTGATAGGCTCTTTGAACCAACCTAAGGCTTCTGGACCAACAGGTTGTAGCATTAAGCCATGAACGTTCATGCCCATCTCATCCCACAAGCGATCATATAGCTCGCGGCCACCGCCGTTCATAAACCAAGAAATGAAAGCGATGTTATCAATACCAACACCCGCGCCCGCTACAGGAGAACCAAATAACATCGCAGCAGGGTGCTGACCCGACCAATAGTGTGTCCACGCGAAACCGCCGTCTACAAGGCCCTTATCGACCGCGTTTAGGATGTCACGGCCCGATACGATAGCACCATCTGGTAATACTTTGATCACAACTTCGCCGCCAGTTAGCTTACTAACGTTTTCAGCAAAATCTTTTACCATCACGATTTCGTCAGCTTTTGTAGGTAAAACTGACTGAATCTTAATGGTAGTGACAGCGCTTGCAAGAGAGCTTGCGCCAATAGTGCCTGCACAAATTAGGCTGGTTAACAGTTTTAAATGAGTTTTCATGCTCAATCTCCTCCGAGTTGAAATAATAATTTATAAATGGTGACCAGATAAATGCCCAGTACGAGGCGATGACAGGCTTAAAACGACTGGCCGATCGTTGTAAACGTTTTTGTAAAGCGGTTGCATACGAATGGCCGCTTCGCAAAATCTAAAATCAGCGTGTATCAAGCTCATGACAGCGCGCTGTTATAATAGTGTTGGGTGGTTAAACACAGCGTTTCCCTGTACTCCACGGGTGTGTCTTCTAAATCAAAAGCGAGGCGCTTGACGCACAACAAAGCCACATTTTTCTCAGTCTCTAAGATGCTTGCTTGGGTAGTATCGGCGTTCACAGCAATCACTTTATCTTCTGCGCGTTTAATAATGACCCCAAAGCTTTGTTCGTATAGCTCATAAATATTATTGAGTATTTGTTCTTTTTTAAGGTCGAGCACTACATTAAACCGCAGTGCACATATTGCAATGGTTTCTAGAATGGTTGGTTCACCGTCTAGATGCCTAACCCGCTTGATGAAAATGACATTTGACCCGCGCTGCAATTTAAGCGCATCAAGTTCTGCATCAACCGCAGGCCGAAGATCTACCGACAACACATTGGTGACCGGCAAACTGCGTTTACCCACGTTAGGCAAAATGTTAAAAAAGTGAAATAACTTTAAATCTGAATTGTGGCTGGCAACATAGGTACCCTTACCTTGGCGCCGCAGTAACAAACGGTTTTTAACCAAGGAGTCAATTGCCTTACGAACCGTACCTTGACTAACTTCATACTCAATAGACAGGGCTGTTTCGCCAGGTATTTTATCGCCTGGTTGCCATTCGCCATGATGTATTCGCGCCACGATAAATGCTCTAATTTGCACATAGAGTGGGGTGTCATCAAAAATGGTTTGACCAGAATTCAAAACAATATCTAAAGTTATCTTTCTAAGAAGTACTGTATAACAAAGATACAAGTATTACAACTCATATATAAGAGTTGTAAGATAGATGCCTAAAAGCATAATTGATCGAGGAGTAAAGAGAGGTCGCGCAATCGTGGCTAACGCGCTAAAAACCGATTTTACGTTACTTAATAGGCGTGAGGTATTTACTTATATGGAGGCTATCGGTGGATTCAAACTACCGACCCCATCATTATGAGTTATAGGAAAGGGTTATTTACAGGATTTAACGAAAATGCATAAAGGTATATAAAGCAATGGTTTAAAGGGTATAATTGGGTTATGGTGGTTTACCAAGATATACAGAAATTAATCAAAAAGGTGACCCAATGGTGACCCAGCCTTTAAATGATGGCGCAGACTGTGGAGTCTAAGCGGTTCAACTTCATTAAATCTAAGATAGATAGCTTAGAGGCGGATAACGGAACAGAGCCTAGCTTCTATGATCTAAAGCAGCCGGGGCTGATGATTAGGATCAGGAAAAGTGGTCGCAAATCTTTTGAAGTGCGCAAAAAGATTAAAGGCAAGGCGGTAAGAATCGTATTAGGCGTATATCCTGATATGACCATCGAGCAAGCTAGAAACGCTGCAAGGAGCGCAATCAATAAAGCATCCGAAGGTAAAAACCCAAGTAAGCAGGTAGATGCAAAAAGAGCCGTTGAAATCTCACTTGCTGAATCACTGAAAGAGTACCTTTTCTCACGGCAAGGTGGCACAAAGCCTTTAAGGCAGAACTCGATTGATGCTTACCAACGGGCGGTTAATATCCATTTGAAGATGTGGAAGGGTCGCGCTATTGCTTCAATCTCGCGGGATGATGTTGAGAAAAGGCATCGAGCGATAAGCAAGCACAGTGAAAGCGCAGCAGACTATTCAATGCGTGTTCTTAGGGCGGTTCATAATTACATATCAGAAAAGTATCGGGATGAAGATGGCAGAGTGATTCTATTTGACAATCCCGTGAGCCAGATCAATCAAAATAAGTCATGGGGAGAGCTTAAAACCAGAAGCAATATCATTTATGATCACCACTTATCAGATTGGTTTGAAGCTGTTGAAAGTATGCCAAGTTGGTTGCTTGGTTCTAACATCAGCCCAGAGGTGACCCGTGACTATTTTCTTTTTGTACTGTTTACTGGACTACGGAGGCGTGAAGCCTCTAACGTTGAGCATCGATGGATAGATATGGATGCAAAAACCATAGTAGTGCCTAGCGATGACACTAAAAATCACCAAGCCCATCGTTTGCCATTGTCTCCGTTCCTAATGGAAATAGTTGAGCGCCGAATTAATAACAGCGATCATTTTTTGTTTGAGAACCCAAACACAGGTAAAGCTATTACTGAGCCTAAAAGGATAGTCAATCAAATTCGGGAACGGTGCGGGATGTACTTCACTATTCACGACTTACGACGAACCTTTGCGACAATTGCTAGCCGAATAATTGCGCGAGACTACGTGATAAAGAGAATCTTAAACCACAAACCGCTAAAGCATGATGTGACGGCCCAGAGCTACATCAATCTAACCGTAGACGATCTACGGGAGCCTATGAATGCGATTAGTGAACACATATTAACGGTGGCTAGGCGGCATGGCAGTAATGTGATTCCGATAGCTGCTAGTAGAAAGTAGAGCATACACGCATAACAGTTTATCCAAGCCTAGGGTAGCTCCCGAAAATCAGAACCCTACTGGTCGGCTTGGTTAATTAATTTAGGGGCGTAATATGGGAAGCGTTTTTATGAGAGAACCAGACGAGTTTATAGTTAGTGTCGGCGCAGGCCGTGAAGGGATAGTACCAGCGGTCGAGCTAAAGTTATTAGCTTGCGCGCTTAGTTATAGATTTAAAATGAGGGGCTGACCTTGAGCGAAATATTTATAGACATTGAGGCCAAAGACATTAAGGGAATTTTTTTGCATAGGGATGAACTTGAAAAAGAGTTACGAAGTCGAGGTATTGAGAGAGTAGATAAATTTATTGATTTAGCTGTAAAGGCTTATAAACTCCTTGAAAGCTTCGACCTTGAAGATGAAAACTTTATGGCTCAAGCGGAGCTTATTGTTAAGAGTGACTTTGTAGAATTTAACGATAATTTATTTTTAGCTTTCGATGAGATCATGAATTGCGCTGACAGAGGGGCGCTTGAAAAAATTATAGCTCCTTACACGCTGGAAGAAATTTTAGAAGTAAGCAGTATAGATACTAATCACAAATTGGCTAATAAGGGTCCAAAGAAGGAAAGTGAAGAAGCATTTATTGTGAATAGTGTGTTCACCTTTTTTAGGCATAGCGTTATTTATGATGTTTATAGTCATATAAATTCTATAGAGCATCCCGAGCAAACAGCACTCCAAGCAATACAGCAGCTTTTAGATTCTGCTATTCGGTGGTCTGTGCTGGGTTTAATAATTTTGGCCTGCGGCAAGGAAGAAGATATTATTGATGTGGCGGAAACCTGTATTGCTAGGGCAACAGGTTACGCAGATTCAGTTTTTATCATGGAGCCAATTTATGAGCAATTAGACGATACAGGAGAGTTAATTGGCCCGCTAAAGGCGCAGAAGCCAAGTGCTGAGAAAGGGCATTCTAATGTCTATACAACCGAGATGGGTCAGTTAGCTAAAGATACTCTTATAAAGTTTAGTAAATCCCCTGACACGGTGGGCTATAAACCGGCAGGCGTTGCGGCTTGGAAGTTTGCTAAAAATAACCCTCCTACCTTCATGGGTACTACGGCTACTTTTCCAGATGATCATACAATAGAATATGATGGGACTAAGCGAACGAAAAAAGCTTTCTTGAATGCTATCGACAGGCAGGCAAAAAAGTAACTCCGCTTTTCCCCGTTTCTCCCCGTTTTCCCTCATATCCTCCCGTCTTATCCCTTTTTTTAGCGAGCCTTTAAATCTAGCATTATCCTTCACGCCACATTAACTACCTTAACGGGGATTCATATTGATATGCGTGAATTATTAGAAAGAAAACAGGCGGCTAATTACATCGGAGTAAAAGAAGGGACCCTTGCAGTTTGGGCAACCACAGGCAGGTATGCCATTCCTTACTTTAAGGTCGGCGGTCGTGTTCGGTACGATAAAGCGGAGTTGGATAGGTGGCTTGATAGTCGTCGAGTAGGTGAACCACTTGTAGCGGTAGGAGGGTAGCCATGACAATACCTCAAAAAACGGGCAATAAGGCCAAATTACGCGCACCGGTTAACGTAATGTGTAAGCAGTGCATCTATGACCCCTCACAGGAGGGAACATGGCGAAAACAGGTTGAAAACTGTACATCTCGTGACTGCGCTCTTTACAGGGTGCGTCCACTTTCAACGGGGGGTGTAATATGAATAGCCTAATCAAAAAAAACGCCACAAGCATTGACGGGCAGAGTGGCGTTTTAGATGTCGATAGCAGTTCAGCTAACGAGCTAAATATTAACATGAGAGTGCAGCATAACTCATCGAGTATCTACATAATTTGTTAAAATTAGGCATGCAAAAACCATTCGCCACCCAACGAGATTTATTAGTATCAAGATCAGATTTGGATCATCCAATTCTGCATAGTCTTGATGATACAGAAGTGCTATTAGATTGGAGCGAAATAGAGACACTGCTTTCATCTATTTATGCTGGCACTACTGGCCGCCCTAGTTATCCATTACTTAGTTTGTTCCGCAGCTTGATGCTGGGAATTTGGTATGAACTGTCGGATAGGGAGTTAGCACAGTGCTTATTTAGAGATTTATTGTTTCGTAAGTTTTGCCACTTTGAGTTAGGCGGCGATGTACCTGAAGCTTCGACCCTTGGGTGCTTTCGTAACCAGTTAATGGAGCACGAACTGTGGGACCGCTTGCTAGGTGAGATCAATCGTCAACTTGAAGCGAAGAACATTATTATGAGCAAGGGGCGCATCAACATTATAGATGCAACACCTATAGAAGCGGCTCGTTCTGGAAATGGTAACGGCAAAGATGGGACGCCTAAGCGAGACCCTGAAGCGAGCTGGCATGTCAAAAATGACAGCCGAGGTCGAAAGAAGTCTACCTATGGCTACTCAGTGCATACGGGAGTTGATGAGGATGGGTTTGTTCAGCACCAGAATGTGACGCCAGGGCATGTTCATGACAGCCAACTGCGCGATGAATTGCTGTTGGGCGATGAGACTGCCCTATATGCTGATGCGGCGTATAGTTCTGAGGAGACGCGAGATAAACTGGAGCAACTTGGAATTGATGATCAGGTTCAACGCAAGGGCTATCGAGGTAATCCGTTGTCAGATGCAGACCGTACCCGTAATGCAGTTATTGCGGTAACGCGAGCAGGTGGCGAACGGCTCTTTGCGACTTACAAGCAGCATTATGGTTTAGCTCGCACTCGGTTCATGGGGCTAGCGAAGAACCAGACTGTTTACGGCCTAGCGGCGATGGCAGCGAATATCCGTAAAGGTGCTAAGTTCTTAAGCTTGTATGGCTTGCCTGATTGGCACTATGCTGGATAGTTGTGCCTTTAATATGGCTTAGGTGCTCGAATTGATAAAATAGTGACTAAATGATGATCGAATACGCGAAACTGGGCAAATATAGCTCAAAAAATGAGTGCTTCGAAAATATCAAACTAAAATCGTGAGTTACGCTGCGCTCTCAACTTATCATTATTAATTGCTGTTAGTAGCTCTTCTATTTTCGTTTCTGTAGTGCCTTTGTATAGATACATTGAAATTTGTGGGCGGCTTTGCCATTGCTCTCCGAAAGAGGATAGGCTGTCTGCTAGGCTAAATAAAATAGCGGGGATACTTAGGCCAATGCCTAGGGCTAAAACTGTTAAGGCTGTTGTGGCTTTTTGTTCAGCGAACTGTCCTAGCGTATAAAAGAACACCTGCAAGTGGCGGCGAAAGTACGTTTTAAGCTTCTGCATTTTGCTCAGTATCGCTTGCGCCTAATATTAACCTGCCGTTTCTTAGCGCTATGATTGGGGTGTTAGGGTCTTTATAAATAGCGTTGATCGTGAGTAGCGATTAGCACCGTAACGTCGTGGTGGTTAAACTCGTAAAACAGCTTCATTATTTGGTCTGATAACTCTGAGTCTAAATTACCTGTTGGTTCGTCGGCTAGTAAAATTGTGGGGGAGCTGACAACTGCTCTGGCTATGCCGACTCTTTGCTGTTGGCCCCCCGATAAGGTTATGGGCATGGATTTTTCTTTGTTTAGCAACTGAACCTTGTCTAGCGCGGCCCTAACGCGTCTACTGGTTTCATGATGAGTTGCGCCAGCAACGATTAAAGGCAAAGCGACGTTATCGAATACGCTGCGGTCGTACAGCAGTTTGTGGTCTTGAAATACACTACCGATTTTTCGTCGATGATAGGGTATCTGTCGTGGCTTAATACGGGTGATATTTTGCCCATCAATATTTATCTCCCCTCGGGTTGCCTTGATTGAATGTGTTATCAATTTAAGCAGTGTGCTTTTGCCGGTGCCAGAGTGGCCTGCGAGAAAACTCATTGACCCCGGCTTTAAATGAAACGACACACTGCGCAAGGCATCGTACCCACCGGGGTAGTGCTTGCTTACATGGCTAAAACGGATCATTTAGTTTTATGAAGTTCAAACAATCGAAGAAGATGGTTAAGCATTCTCGCCTGTGTGTTCGCCTAGCGATTCTGGAACCAGTGCTGAGGCAAAATCCGCAGCGTTAAATGGGCGTAAGTCTTCCATAGCCTCTCCAACGCCAATAAACCGTATAGGTAAGCCAAACTTTTGGGCGATGGCTACCATAACCCCGCCTTTTGCAGTGCCATCAAGCTTAGTAATCGACAAACTATTTACCCCAACTGCTTGTTTAAAATGTTCAATTTGTGAAAACGAATTTTGGCCTGTGCCAGCGTCGACGGTTAGCATTACTTCGTGAGGCAAGTCTGGGTTGGCTTTCTTAAGTACGCGAATGAGCTTTTCAAGCTGCGCCATTAGGTCGCCATGCGTGTGTTGCCTACCTGCGGAATCTATAAGTAGCACGTCAACGCCCTTGCTGGCTGCCGATTGATATGCGTCAAACGCCACCGCCGCTGCATCACTGCCGTGTTGCTGTGCGATAACGGGAACGTTCAAACGCTCGCCCCACGTTTTAAGTTGCTCAATAGCGGCCGCTCTGAATGTATCGCACGCTGCCATCATTACCGTTTTGCCTTCATTTTGTAAGCGGTGAGCTAACTTAGCTAGAGTGGTGGTTTTGCCTACTCCATTTACCCCCACCATCAACACCACCATTGGCTTGGCATCAATAACCGTAAATGGTTGCTCAACTGCGTCGAGTTGTTCGGTTAGTACTTCTCGCATTAGGCCGATTAGCTCATCAGCATGCTCAAGTTTTTGTTGGTTAACTTTTTGTCTTAGTTGCTCGGTAAGTGTTTGGCTTGCTTCAACGCCTAAATCAGCCATAATAAGGTTGTCTTCAATCTCCTCATACAAAGATTCGTCTATTTTGATGCCACGTTTGAATAAGCCAAACAGCCCAGAGCCAAGAGATTCGCGCGTTTTACCAAGGCGACCGAACAGCCCACCTGACTTTTTTTCTTGCATTATTAAGTTATGATTTTGTAGGCGCGTATCCTATCATCCTTGGGCGTTTTTCTAAATCCACTAATTCGCCGCATTTACACCTAATTTTACATGTCAGCACGAGTTCGAATCATTGGCGGTAAGTGGCGTAGCCGGATGTTGCCATTTCCCCCTGTTAATGCCTTACGCCCTACGCCGGAAGTGGTACGTGAAACGCTATTCAATTGGTTAAGCGGCTCAATTAATGGTTTAGACTGCCTCGATTTATATGCTGGTAGTGGTGCCCTAGGATTTGAGGCCATTTCGCGCGGCGCACAGTCAGCTGTTTTGGTTGAGAAAAACCCTAAGGTAGTTAAGGTTTTAAGAACCAACAAGAAGTTGATTGATCAAGATGCGCAAATCGAAGTGACGGGTTGCGAGGCTTTGCAATATCTCGGGACTAGTCAAAGACAGTTCGATTTGATCTTTCTCGACCCACCATTTGCAACCGATGAGTTAGCCAAGGTATGTTACCAGATCAATAAAAAAGGGCTATTGAGGCCAGACGGTTTGGTTTATTTGGAGGCACCTAGCGACCTTAAAAAGCTGCCCATACCAAATGCATGGATAATATTGAAACAAGCACAAAAAGGAGCGGTCAGTTATACTCTGGCGCAGTTTCAAACCAGCAACGAAAAATCTCCAATCGATGTTTAATACTGCAGTTTATGCGGGCACGTTTGACCCGGTTACCGACGGTCACGTTGATTTAATTGAGCGCGGTTCAAAAATGTTTGAGCACTTGGTGGTGGCGGTGGCAGCTAATCCAGGGAAAGATCCCTTGTTTACGCTGGATGAGCGAGTGAAGATGGTTGGAAAAGCGACTAAGGGTTTGAAGAATATTGAAGTAGTTGGATTTTCTAATTTACTAGTGGATTTTGTTAAAGAGGCGGAGGCGCAAGTTATTTTGCGCGGTTTGCGAGCGGTGTCTGATTTTGAGTATGAGTTTCAGCTCGCTTCAATGAACCGGCGTTTGGATAAAACCATTGAAACGGTATTCTTAACGCCAGCAGAAAACCATACTTTTATCTCGGCTTCGTTAGTTAAGGAAATTGGCAAGTTTGGCGGTGATGTCTCGCAGTTTGTTCCTAAGCACGTGTTTAAGGCATTACAAGCAAAGTATAAGGCGAACTAACGCTAATGGCACTTAAGATTGATGACGATTGCATAAACTGCGATGTATGTGAGCCAGAATGTCCGAATGAAGCCATTTATATGGGTGAGGAGATTTACGAAATTGACTGGACTAAGTGCACCGAGTGTGTTGGGCATTTTGATACGCCGCAATGCGTTGAAGTGTGCCCCGTAGATTGCATTCCTGAAAACCAAGCGCACATAGAAACCCAAGACCAGTTGCTTGAAAAATATCATCGTTTAACCGCCAAAGCTGCGGTATGAATGCAATTTATCGGCACCAAATTTAAATGAAAGCCATGATTTTAGCCGCGGGTCGCGGCACCAGAGTGCAGCCCTTAACGCATCGCTTGCCTAAGCCGATGATTCCAGTTGTAGGCAAGCCGGTAATGGAATATTTAATAGAAGAGTTGGCCTTGCACGGGTTTCGTGAAATTATGATTAACGTCAGCCACCAAGCGCATCAAATAGAGTCCTATTTTGGTGATGGCCGTAAATGGGGTGTGGACATAGGTTACTCATTTGAAGGGCACATCGAAAAAGGTGAAGTGGTCGCTGAGCCTGTTGGCTCTGCTGGCGGTATAAAACGAATTCAAGAATTTGGAAGTTTTTTCGACGACACCACTTTGGTGGTTTGTGGCGATGCCATTATCGATCTAGATTTGACTGCGGCCGTTCGTAAACATTGGGCGACGGGTGCGAAAGCCAGTATCGTTACTTTAGATGTGGACAAGTCAAGGGTCTCAAATTACGGAGTGGTGGTGAGTGACATAACTGGACAGATCACTTCTTTTCAAGAAAAGCCTAGCGTAGAAGAGGCGCAATCGACGCAAGTGAACACTGGTATTTATTTTTTTGAGCCAGAGGTCATTGACTTGATACCAAGTAACGTTAAATATGATATTGGTAGCGAACTATTGCCTCGGGTCGTAGAGCTGGGGTTGCCTTTTCAGGCTATCAATCTGCCGTTTACGTGGATAGATATTGGCCAAATGCATGACTATTGGTTAACCAATCAGCGTTTGATGCGCGGCGAGATGCGTTCAATAAAAATGCCGGGCAAAGAAATTTTACCGCATCTATGGGTAGGGCTGAATGTAGATGCGAACTGGGATGAAATACGTGTAGAGGGTACGGTTTATGTTGGCTCGAATACCAAAATAGAGGATGGATGTGAGTTAATGGGGCCAGTGTGGATTGCGCATGGATGTGTGCTTAAAAGCGGGGCAAAAGTTAGCCGAAGTCAAATTTTTGAACATACCTACTTAGGCTCGTCGGCTGATGTGAAAGAAGGTATGGTATTTGGCCATCGTTTTGTTGATAAGCATGGCCAAAGGCAAGATGACTTGGGCGAAGATATTGCTTGGGTGGGTGATGCGCGAGAACGTCAATATCAACAACCAATATCGCCAGATTAGTAGTAAAAGGCACTAGCCGATGGATAAATTTCCTTTATAACCCGCGCCTCAAAAATAGGGCGTTAATCGCGCCAATTCGCAATGGCTGTAGTGGCTTGAAAAGTGATGATTTGCACCTATTTATATTGAACATTAAACCACAACCACTAGGATTCCTGACTATGCCAATTTATGAATATGTATGCACCCAATGCAATCATGAACTTGAGGCAATTCAAAAAATGTCTGATGATGCGCTGGAGTTTTGTCCAGAATGTAGTAGCCAAACCTTGAAAAAGAAAATTTCAGCGGTGGCTTTTCAACTCAAAGGCACAGGGTGGTACGTAACAGATTTTAAGGATAAAAAACCTAACGATAAAGTGGCGGATAAAGGAGATACCCAAACCAATGGCAAAGCTGATGCGAAAGCAGACAAGCCAGTTAAAAAAGACATAAAGACGGCTGAGCCTTCTTCAGCTAAGCAAGCGTCGGCAGCTTAAACAAATCATAGACAAAGAGGTTATCGGCCATGCGAACGCATCTTTGTGGTGACATTAATGAGGCGTTGATTGATAAGACAATCAGCGTAGTTGGATGGGTGCAAAATCGTAGAGATCATGGCGGGGTGATCTTTATCGACTTGCGTGACCGTAGCGGTATTTTACAAGTGGTTATCGACCCAGATACGCCCGAAGCTTTTGCTTTGGCTGATTCAGCGCGTAATGAATTTGTTTTGAAAATGACCGGCCGAGTGCGCGCCCGGCCCGAAGGCACCACTAATAAAACCATGCCGACGGGTATGGTAGAAATACTAACTAAGGAAATTGAGGTGCTGAGTATTTCAGACCCTTTACCTTTCCAGCATGAAGACAAAGATATTAGCGAGACGGTTCGTTTAAAGTACCGTTTTTTGGATTTGCGCCGCCCAATCATGCAGCGCACTCTGCGCACGCGACATGAAGTGGTTAAAAACTTGCGCTGTTTTTTAGAGGAACAAGACTTTGTAGAGCTAGAAACGCCCATCCTAACCCGTTCAACTCCAGAAGGCGCGCGTGATTATTTAGTGCCAAGCCGAACCCATCCGGGCGATTTTTTTGCTTTGCCGCAATCACCGCAGTTGTTTAAGCAGCTTTTGATGGTGTCGGGTTTTGAGCGTTACTATCAGGTGGCGCGCTGTTTTCGTGATGAAGATTTGCGCGCCGATCGTCAGCCAGAATTTACGCAGCTTGATATCGAGATGTCGTTTATCAATGAAAGCGATATCATGGAGCTAATGACGCAAATGATTCAGAAGTTATTTGCTGCTGTGCTGGACGAAAAGCTACCCGAAACGTTCGATACCATAACTTATGCCGATGCAGTATCACGTTTTGGTACTGATCGTCCTGACATGCGTATCGCGCTTGAGTTGTCGGATATTACTGCATTAATGCAGGCGGTGGAATTTAAGGTCTTTTCAGGCCCTGCTAATGATCCCAAAGGCCGCGTCGCAGCAATGTGCGTGCCAGGGGCTTCGTCGTTGAGCCGCAAAGATATTGATGGCTACACAGAGTTTGTGGGCAACTATGGCGCGAAGGGTTTGGCTTACATCAAAGTGAATGACGTCGATGCGGGAGTCGAAGGCCTGCAATCGCCTATTCTTAAATTCTTGCCGGATGATGTAGTAGGCGCCATTATTGAGCAAGTGGGAGCCAAAACAGGGGATTTAATTTTCTTTGGCGCTGATCGCGCTAAAATAGTGAATGATGCATTGGGTGCATTGCGTGACAAAATTGCAGCCGATTTGGGTTTAATAAATGAAGGTTGGGCACCTATTTGGGTGACTGACTTTCCACTAGTAGAGTGGGACGAAGGGGCTAACCGTTATCAGTCGTTGCATCACCCATTTACCGCGCCTTGCGAGGACCAAATTGAATTGCTCGATACCGACCCCGGCGCAGTTATCTCGCGTGCTTATGATCTTGTGCTCAATGGTTCTGAGATTGGTGGCGGTTCAATTCGTATCCACCGCAGTGATTTACAACAAAAAGTGTTGGATGTATTGGGCATTGAAGAACAAGAGGCCAATAATAAATTTGGCTTCCTGCTTGAAGCCTTGAAGTACGGTGCACCTCCTCATGGCGGTATAGCGTTTGGCATAGACCGCGTTTGCGCAATGATGGCTGGCGTTGAATCTATCAGAGATGTAATTGCATTCCCCAAAACACAAAAAGCATCATGCTTATTGACGCAGGCTCCTAATGATGTGGGTGACAAGCAGTTGCGCGAGCTAGGCATCCGCTTGCGTAAACCTAAGGGCACAGCTTAGTATTCTTGCCACTGCCTTCTTGGTGTCAAGCAAGCGGCATGCTAAATGTTTGGCCCCTCATTGCTTAGGCTTTGAGCAGTCATATCCGCGCATATTCACTTAAAAATATCATATATGAATGAAATAGTGACATTATTGCAGATTTAATATCATATATGATATACAACTAAGAGCATAAGAAAGTTATCTGAAATAGATCTCATATATGATAGTATATGGTAATATACAGTAAATATATATCATAAATGATATTATGAAGTTAAATAACTTAACCCCTGACCAAAGTATTCTTAGCGAACTCGGCACTCGTCTGAGTTATGCCCGAATCTGGTGTATGAGGCATTTTCTTCAAGCGGCCTCGGTTTGATCTGAGTAGTCATTAGTTTGCTCTATTCCATCTTTAAATGGAACCCCTTGAATCACTTTTGCTAGATAGGCGAACCCGCGTATTCGGTTCCACTTTTTCTCTGCGCACTGACCCAGCTTGAACATCATACTTAACATGCCATCACGGCTAAGACATCCCTTGCATCGTTTGGTACGGTGTCGGATAGTCGCGAATGTTGATTCAATTGGATTCGTAGTACGTATGCTCATCCAGTGCTTGGCAGGGAACGAGTAGAACGTCATTAACTCTTCGCGATCTTTTTCCAAGCACTGCGTGGCTTTTGGATACTTGTCTTGACAGGTTTTAATGAATAATTGATAGGTGCTTTGCGCCGCTTCTTTGGTTTCTTCCTGCCAAATGTTATGCAGAGCTGCTTTTGCTTTGGGCTGCACCGATTTAGGCAGCTTGTTCAGCACGTTGGCCGTTTTATGCACCCGGCACCGTTGATGTTTAGTGCCAGGATAGACTTCTTCCAGGGCATTCCAAAAGCCTAAAGCACCATCACCGATGCCCCGCTCTGGTTGATTCAGGCCTCGCTCCTTGAGTGCCAACAACACCTCTCGCCAACTCTGCGTAGACTCTCGCTCACCGTCTTCAATCGCCAGTAATTTCTTGTGACCGCGCTCATTCACTCCGATGACAACTAAGGCACAGAGCCGGCCCTCATCGCCGCGCAGGCCGCTGTGTATCCCGTCCGCCCATAGATAAACCCATCGATCTCGATCTAAACCTTCTCTATTCCAATCCTTGTACTCCTGAGACCACGTTGCTTTGAGCTTACTCACTGTGCTTGATGATAACCCAGTCGCTGATTGACCCACTAGCACGCTCAGTGCATCCCCCATTTCTCCAGTGCTGACACCCTTGAGATACAGCCAAGACAAGGCCGCTTCTAGTGTTCTCGTTTTACGCACATACGGCGGCACTAAAGCAGATCGAAAGGTGATCGGTACTCCAGTGCGGGAGCGCACCTTGGGGATACGTACTTTGACTGGGCCGATCCCGGTTTGCAGTTCACGTTCTGGCAAATAGCCGTTACGAACGACACCAGCGTGTCCTGAATCTGAGACTTTGTCACAATTGCGATACAGCAGTTCAGATAACTCACTCTCGATCGCGGTTTGAATGAGTTGCCTGGCGCCATTGCGAATCAATTCTTGCAGCGGATCGATGCTTTGCTCTGGCTTTTCAAAGGAAATAATTTTATTCTGTTTCATAGTGGCGTATGTCTGTGGAAGTTTAAGTTGTTGTAAACTCAATTCATCCCGATACGCCGCTTTTAGTCAACTACTCCATACACCACTTTCAGGCATAACTCCACTCGTCTCGCGAGGGTCCGTAAACAACAAGGTTTTTCACAAGAGAGGCTTGCCCAACAATCTGGCATTGGCGTGGCTACTTTGCGCCGCATAGAAGACGGCAATGATAGTCAGTTAGGTTCTTGGCTTAAAATTCTGAAAGCGCTACAAATGACGTCAAGCATCGAAGGATTATTACCAGAAACCTATTCCTCGCCGATGAATGAAGTGCGCGAAAGTCAATCGTATTACCGCAGAAAACAACAACAATCATCATCGGTTATTTGGGGTGATGAACAAGAGTGACAACCGCCACCGTTAAACTCTGGGGCACTGTCATTGGTTATGTATCAATGGAACAGGAATGAGCAGTTTGCACGCTTTGAATACGATCCTAAATTTACCCAAAGCGGAATTGAGTTAGTGCCATTAATGATGTCGGCGCAGGCGCGGCATGTTTATCAATTTCCGGAACTTCATCCACGTGCATTTCACGGCTTGCCAGGTTTGCTCTCTGATAGTTTGCCCGATAAGTACGGAAATAGATTAATTGACGTATGGTTGGCGCAAACTGGGCGCCAAGCAAAGGACTTCAACGCTGTTGACAGGCTTTGTTACACTGCAAGTCGAGGTATGGGTGCGTTGGAGTTTGAGCCCTCGATACAAGACACTCGACCTGCTGATACCCAGCTTGAAGTACAAGAATTAGTGCAGTTAGCGTCGATGGCCTTTGCCAATAAATCTACACTTGATACAAAATTGAGTAACCCCAGTGGCGATGCCGTTTTGGATATTCTAAGCGTAGGCACCTCAGCTGGCGGAGCACGTGCTAAGGCGGTGATCGCGTTTAACCCAGCCACCTTACAGGTGCGTTCAGGACAGCTTGATTTGCCCGCGGGTTATGAGCATTGGCTAATAAAATTCGATGGCGTACAATTCAATGGCGACTGGGGTGTGGCAGACCCAGCAGGTTATGGCTTGCTTGAATACAGTTATTATCAAATGGCTCGGGCTTGCGGTATCGACATGATGGAAAGTCGATTATTTTCGGAAAATGGCCGTAATCACTTTATGACAAAGCGTTTTGATCGTGAAAACGAGAGCGGCAAACAGTTTGTGCAAACCCTAGGCGCTATGGCGCATTTTGATTACTGGGAAAGCGGCTATTACGCTTACGAACAATTGTTTATGACAATGAAGCAATTGCAAGTTTCTCAGGCGTCAATAGAGCAACAGTTTCGCCGCGTGGTTTTCAATTTGGTCGCCTGTAATCAAGATGACCATGTCAAAAACTTTGCCTTTATGATGGATCGCAAAGGCAGCTGGGACATCAGTCCAGCGTATGATCTTTGTCATAGTGAGGGTAGCGAATTTACTCAACGTCACCAATTAAGTATAAACGGTAAAACTACCGCTTTTAATAAAGCAGATATAAAACACTTAGCCGCCTACGCTGGTTTATCCCGCGGGCGAGAAAAGTTAATCCTTGAGCAACTGATTGATGTTTTTGCGGATTGGCATTTGCTGGCAGACAAATTAAATATTCCGATTGCACTGAAAGAGCATGTGCAGCGCACTTTGCGGTTGCAATGGTAGTGGTAGAAGCCACTGTTAAATTGAGCTGTAAGGGGATTTCCTTAGCCTAAGGGTGACTAAAAGGGTGACCAAAAGATAATGACACGAAATCAGTGCTACACTATAATAGTGTAATGAAGAATGTAACCATTACCTTAGAAGAAGATGTAGCGAAGTGGGCACGTGTTTGGGCGGCCAATCATGATAGCAGTGTCTCTAAATTGTTAGGCAATGTGCTGAAATCTAAGATGATTCAGGAACAAGGCTATCAATTGGCGATGCAGCAATATTTAAATGCGCCTACAAAAGCACTAAAAGACGCTACGCAGAGCTATCCTGGCCGAGCTAACTTGTATGACCGTTAAGGTTTTTGTAGATACCAATATTCTAGTTTACGCACGTGATTCGTCCGAAGCAGAAAAGCAAGTCGTTGCTAAGCAGTGGATGGAACATCTGTGGCAGCAGCGAGCTGGGCGCATTAGTTACCAATGCTGCAATGAGTACTATGTAATTACTACGCAACGACTGAAGCCAGGTTTATCAAAACAAAAAGCGCGCCAGGATATTAGCGCGCTGGAGGCTTGGCAACCAATAGCAGTGAACCAAGCGGTGGTAGAAAATGCATGGCGAATACAAGATAGGTATCAATTCTCTTGGTGGGATTGCCTAATATTATCGGCAGCACAGGTTCAAGGATGCCGGTTTTTGATAACTGAAGATTTACAACATTTGCAGCAAATAGATGAGCTTGCTATTTTGAATCCATTTAAGTCCGATCTAAGCCAAATTGCATGACAAAACGAAGCCGCATTGTCTACATGTTTAGGGAGATGCTGCCAACAATGTTGAGGTCTTTTGTCTATAATCGCTTTGTTCAAAAATAATTGGTATTTGTTTAAATGGCAGGTCACAGTAAATGGGCTAACATCAAGCACCGCAAGGCGGCGCAAGATGCAAAGCGCGGCAAAATATTTACCAAACTTATTCGAGAAATAACTGTTGCAGCGCGCGCTGGTGGTGCAGAGGCCGATTCCAATCCGCGCCTGCGAACGGCCATCGATAAATCCCTAGGCTCGAACATGACCCGCGATACCATTGACCGCGCTATTGCGCGCGGTGTGGGCGACTTAGATGGTCAGGTTATCGAAGAAGTGTTATACGAAGGATATGCCCCAAATGGTGTGGCCGTGCTGGTTGAATGCGCCACCGATAACCGCAACAGAACCGTTGCAGAAGTGCGCCACGCTTTTACCAAGGCTGGTGGTAATTTAGGCACCGATGGTTCGGTGGCCTATTTGTTTACCAAGCAAGGCTCAATTGTTTTCTCTGACGTAGACGAAGAAGCGATTATGGATGCGGCATTAGAGGCGGGTGCCGAAGATATTGAAACCGAGGACGGGATGGCGGAAGTAATTACTGCTTATGGTGATTATTTTAGCGTGCTTGAAAATTTGAAAGCAGCTGGTTATCAACCAGAAATGGATGAAATTGTGCAACGTGCCTCGCTTGAAATTGAGCTTGATGACGAACAAGCTGAAAGAATCCAAAGCTTAATCGATGTATTAGAAGATTTAGACGATGTGCAAAGCGTGTTTACCAACGCTTCGTTTCCACAGAGTGATTGAGCTGCCGCAACTAACGAAGCAAGCCGTGTCGTATTCGGCACCTTCTTTCACCCTCGCTTAATCTAGACTATGCGAGTGCTAGGCATCGATCCGGGTTCACGCATTACCGGCCTAGGTGTGGTCGAGTTTAAGGGCAGAGAGCTTATTGGCATACAAAGTCAAGCGGTGCGATTGGGCGGCGGAGAGCTTTCATTGCGCCTTGGTGAAATTTATCAAGCTGTCACTAATATGATTTTAGAAACCCAGCCCGATGTGGTGGCGGTAGAACAAGTATTTATGGCGACGAATGCCAAAGCGGCACTTACCTTGGGTCATGCGCGTGGGAGTGCGGTTTGCGCAGCGGTTAATGCGGGTGTGCCTGTGGTTGAATATAGTGCAAAACAAATCAAGCAATCAGTAGTGGGCACGGGCGGCGCCGCTAAGGCGCAGGTACAACATATGGTACGTATATTGTTGCGTTTAACTCAAACACCTCAATCAGATGCGGCCGATGCGCTGGCTTGTGCGATATGCCATTTGCATAGTGCGCAACTGCAACAAAAATTGTCTCAAGGGAGGCGCAACGCATGATAGGTTTTCTTAGAGGGCATATACTCAATAAAGAGCCACCGTACTTAGTAATAGATGTTGGCGGTGTCGGATACGAGCTTGAGGCGTCAATGAATACTTTTTACGCCCTTGCTGATTTGGATGAAGAAGTGTCTTTGCACGTGCACATGGTGGTGCGGGAAGACGCACAATTATTATACGGTTTTACCAGCTTGTCAGAACGCGCACTATTTCGTGCATTGCTTAAAGTTAACGGTGTAGGTCCGAGGGTGGCATTAGCGATTCTTTCAACCTTATCGGCCGAAGAGTTTGCACTCTGCGTACACAACGAAGATGTGGCTGCGATGGTTAGAGTACCAGGAATCGGTCGTAAAACCGCCGAACGCTTGATTATAGAAATGCGCGACCGTTTACCGCAGGCAAGCGGTAAATTGGGTGTAATGCCGGGTGCGACCCCGCAAACAAGTAACAGTGGTGATGCGATTAGCGCTCTAATTGCGCTTGGCTACAAACCGGCTGATGCCAGCCAAGTAGTACGTGGCTTGCCAGAGGTGAATACTTTGTCTCGAGAAGCAATTATTCGCCTTGCACTTAAAACTATGTCGTCTAAATAGCAGTAGCATGCAAAACCCCTACGAACGTGACCCCGTTTTATCTGGCTCAATTGAGCTTGATTCGATGAATGAACAAGCCTTAGATAGAAGTCTGCGACCGCCAACGCTGGTTGAGTTTGTCGGGCAAGAAAAGCTTAAAGAACAGTTATCAATTTTTATTCAAGCCGCGCGTCAGCGCGGCGATGCCCTAGACCACGTTTTGTTCTTCGGCCCCCCAGGCCTAGGAAAAACCACTTTGGCAAATATCCTTGCCACAGAAATGGGTTCGACAATGCGTCAGACCTCTGGCCCCGTAATCGAAAAAGCAGGCGATCTAGCAGCCATGCTCACTAACCTAGAAGAAAATGACGTCTTGTTTATTGACGAAATACACCGCTTAAGCCCAGCGATTGAAGAAATACTCTATCCCGCAATGGAGGATTATCAGTTAGATATCGTAATCGGCGAAGGGCCAGCAGCGCGTTCGATTCAACTCAATTTGCCACCATTTACGCTGATTGGTGCGACGACCAGAGCGGGATTGTTAACTTCACCATTGCGCGATCGCTTTGGCATCGTACAGCGTTTAGAGTTTTACAGCACCGTAGAACTAGCTAGCATTGTAAAACGCTCAGCCAACATCATGGGTATTGCGGCAGAGGAGCAAGGTGTGCTTGAAGTGGCCACGCGCTCACGCGGTACACCGCGCATTGCGAATCGCTTGTTGCGACGGGTGCGTGATTACGCCCAAGTTAAAGGCGATGGCGTTATCACCGAGCAAATTGCTTGCAAAGCGCTGGAAATGCTGGAAGTTGATAAACACGGTATGGACAATTTAGATCGCAATTTATTAATTGCGCTGGTTGAAAAATTTGACGGCGGGCCGGTTGGTGTCGACAGTTTAGCAGCCGCAATTAGCGAGGAGCGTGGAACCATAGAAGATGTCATTGAGCCTTTCTTGATTCAACAAGGTTTTATGATGCGTACGCCAAGAGGCAGAATGGCAACGCGCGCAACTTGGCAGCACTTGGAGCTAAATCCTCCCAGCAGTCATCCTCAAACTCAGTTGTTTGAAAACGGTGGGGAATAATCTGTGTGGTTAATCATGAATTCATTTGGTTTGCGTATATTTACGTTTCATAATCTGCATAGCCGAATTGGTTTGTGAGTGCCCAAATCTTTACTTGGCCGGTACGTATTTATTACGAAGATACTGATGCAGGTGGCGTGGTGTATCACGCGAATTATTTGCGCTATATGGAACGTGCCTGCAACGAGTGGTTGCGTTCGCTGGGTAGGTCAATAAAGCAAATTAATCAGCAAGATGGTTGTTTGTTTGCGGTGGCCTCGCTTGATTTGCAATATAAAGTGCCTGCGAAGTTAGATGATGAGCTACTAATAACGGCGTAATTAACCAAATTAAAACGAGTTTCTATGGTGCTAAAACAGCAAGTACTCAGAGGCGATGAACAAATCGTCGTCGGTAATTTAACCCTTGTTAGCGTTTCTAACCAAACATTCAAACCCGTTGCTCTGCCCAAGATATTGGCAACTTACCCACTCAATACATAAAGCGAATAACAATGGACCAAAGTACTTCAATTATCGCTCTAATCCTAAACGCAAGTTTTATTGTTCAGCTGGTGCTGCTGATTTTGCTTGTTGCGTCGATCGTTTCGTGGACACTTATTTTCAAGAAATCGTCGCAACTCAAAAGGCTCGAAAATAGTGCTGATGATTTCGAAGATGATTTTTGGTCGGTGGGTGACATGAATCGCCTGCACCATACTTGGGCTGGGCAGAATAGCCAAAACGAAGGTATGTCGGCTATTTTCGTGGCGGGCTATCGTGAGTATTCGCGTTTAGCAAAAAAACCAAATTTAGGGCGCACTGAGATCATTGACGGCGTTAATCGTGCCATGCGGGTGGTGCTCAATCGCGAGATCGATGAACTTGAACATCATTTGCCATTTCTCGCGACCGTTGGCTCAACCGCACCGTATGTCGGCTTGTTTGGCACAGTATGGGGTATTATGAATTCGTTTCGATCCTTAGGTGCGATGAAGCAAGTCACCATTGCCACTGTCGCGCCCGGTATATCTGAGGCATTGATAGCTACTGCTATGGGTCTATTTGCTGCCATTCCTGCGGTAATTGCTTATAACCGTTTGGCAACGAAGTCCGAACGATTGGGTTCGCGTTACGAAATATTTATGGAAGAATTCTTAAGCATTGTAAACCGTCAAATTGTAACGCAGAAGGATTAGCCAGATGAGATTACGTCATCGCAGCAAAAAACGTTTGATGGGGGAGATCAATGTAGTCCCGTACATCGACGTTATGTTGGTGTTGCTGGTTATCTTTATGGTGACTGCGCCGTTATTAAGTACGGGTGTAGATGTTGAACTGCCTTCAGCTAAAGCTTCCCCGCTCCCTGATCCGGAATTGGAGCCTTTCGTGTTAACGGTGGATAAGCACGGGGAGTACTACTTAAATGATAACGAAGAGCCAATTGAGTCAATCAAAGAAATTCAAAGGCAAGCTGTTATTGTTCTGAAAAAAGAACCTAATACTCCATTTGTGGTTCGAGGAGATGTAGCGGTACCTTATGGTGAAATCGTTAAAGGGATGGTTGTGCTTCAAGGTGCAGGTGTCGAGAAAGTGGGTATGGCAACCAAAGCACCTGAACAGTAAATGGCATTGCTAACGTTAAGTTAAGCATTGCTAAAATGATCAAGGCTGAAATCAGTAATTTCCTTCGTAATGCTTTCGCGCTAATTCTTGCGCTGATAGTGCATGCCTTGTTGTTTGGTTTAATTGGATTAAGTTCCTATCTTACAAAACCAGCTAAGCTTATTGCAGAGCAGCCGATGCAGGCGGTTGTGATAACTGATTTACCAGATGTTGTGTCCGAACCCGAAGTAGAACCAGAGCCAGTTGTCGAAGAAATTAAACAGCCCAAGCCAGAACCCGAGCCCGTTGTTGAAGAAAAGCCTAAGCCAAAACCAAAAGATAAGTTTAAGTACGAATGTGACGGTGTGGTGTATGAGGTAGACAGTAAAACTGAGGCTGACCGCTTGCAAGCAGAATGCGATGCCAAGTTAAAAGCTAAGAAACAAGAGGAGGAAAAGAAAAAACTCCAAGCTGAAAAAGAAAAAGCCGAGAAAAAGAAGCAAGGAGAGTTGAAGAAAAAGAAGCTGGATGAAGAGAAAAAACGCAAGGAAGAAAAGAAGAGACAGGCTGAATTGAAGAAAGAGCAAGCACGAAAGAAAGCCGAGGAAGAGAAAACTAGAAAGCAAAAGGAAGCAGAAGTAAAACGAAAGCGTGGAGAGAAAGCCGCAAAAGAAAAGGCCGCCACCGAAAAGGCTGCTAAAGAACAAGCTATCGCCGATCAGCACGCTCAAGAAGCAGCGTTGCAAGAGCAAATTAACGCGGACCGAATCAAAGGCGAGAAAAATGCCGCGTGGCGCGCTGCAGATAGCCGAATAAAACAGGCGATAAATAGTCAGTTTAACCTAAACTTATTCTCAACTGATTTGAAAGCCTACTATGAAATTCAGCTTCAGCCGGGTGGGTATGTGGTAAACGTAAAGCTAAAGCGTAGCAGTGGGAACGCGCTTTATGATGAGGAGGGAAGACGGGCGATTTTAAAAGCTTCGCCCTTGCCAATACCAACAGATCTTAGATATTTTGATAGCACCATTGATTACGATCACGCTAATTACTAGACGATTACAAATGAAAAGATTTTTGCATATAGTTTTTATACTTATTGCGCTAACACTTCCAGTTAATGCGGCAATTACCATTAGTAATTCGGGTGGTATTAAAGCAGGTACCCCTATCGCTATTGTCCCTTTTTCGGTTAAACCTGCTCAAAATCTGTCACAGCCAATTTGGGAGATTGTCGCTTCTGATCTCGCGCGTAGCGGACGCTTTGAACCCCTACCCGCGAGTGATTTCTTGAGCATGCCAACATCACTGCCTCAAGTACGCTATAAGGATTGGCGTTTACTCAAAATGAATGCCATCGTAATCGGCGAGGTGCAGCAAATTGCTACCGATTCTTATAATGTTACTTTCCGTTTGCTCGATGTTTTTAACGAGTCACAACTAGATGCGTATTCTTACCCTGGTGTAAAGAGTTCGCAGTTACGAAAAGCGGCACACAAAATCAGTGACAGAATCTACGAAAAGATGACGGGTATACCGGGTGCCTTTGATACCAAAATGGCTTATGTTAAATCTAGCGGGGAAGGCGAGAGCAAACGCTACTTTTTGCAAGTGGCTGACTCGGATGGCTATAACGACAAAACGATATTGGAATCTCGTCAGCCCATTATGTCACCTGCATGGGCGCCTAATGGACAGCATTTGGCATACGTATCTTTTGAAAGCCGCCGCGCAGTTATTTATCAACAAAGCTTGCGCACGGGTGAACGCTCCAAAGTTGCAGATTATCCGCGAATTAATGCCGCGCCAGCCTGGTCGCCCGATGGTAGTAAATTGGCGATGAGCCTATCTAAAGATGGCAACTCGGAAATATATGTTAAGAATTTACAAACGGGTAACTTACTGCGCGTGACTGACAATCGCGCGCCGGATACCTCGCCTTCATGGTCACCTGATGGGCGAAGTTTGGTATTTTCCTCGGGTCGTTCAGGACGGCCGCAGATTTATCAGGTGAGCGCTTTAGGCGGCGAGGCTAAACGGCTTACTTTTAGTGGTAGCTCTAATCAGCGCGCTTCTTTTTCGCCTGATGGAAAAAAATTAGTATTGATAACCGACGTTGACGGCGGTTTTAAAGTAGGCATTTATTCGATGCAGAATCGTAGCATCAGAACTTTGACTTCGTCTAACTTAGATGAATCACCGAGTTTTGCCCCCAATGGTGAGATGATTTTATACTCTACCGTTAAAGGCGGGCGTAACGTTTTGTCTGCAGTTTCTGCGGATGCCAGTGTGCAACAAGTGTTAAGATTCGGCCGTGACCCTGTTAAGGCACCAGCATGGTCGCCGAAACTATAATCCACCGAAAATATTTACCTAAATATTCTGTATTAAACAATTGAGAAACCCAGAGGATACTAAATGAAAAACCAATCTATATTTAAACTCGCCCTAGTTATGCTGTTTAGTGTGTTCCTAACCGCATGCGCTGGTAAAAAAGTGCAGGAAAGTGTGCAGGTGGGAGAAGTAGGTAATGATTCTGGTTCATCTATGGAGGAAACTATAGTTGGTAGTGTAGTGGATGGTGATGTGATGGGTATCGGAATTGATGGCGGACCAATTGGGGTTGACGAGAATGACCCGCTAGGTAAGCGAACTATCTATTTTGATTACAATTCCAGTAGCCTGACTTTTGAAGGCGATCAAGTCGCGCAAGCGCATGGCCAGTTCTTGGCTGATCACCCAGAGATATTTGTAACCTTAGAAGGCCATGCTGACGAGCGTGGCACGGGTGAGTACAACTTAGCCTTAGCCGAAGATCGCGCGAAAATAGTGTCGCAAATCTTCGTGGCCTATGGCGTCAACGGTGGCAGAATCCAATTGGTGTCTTATGGTGAAGAGCGTCCAGTTGCTTTGGGGCACGACGAAAGTGCTTATAGTTTAAACCGCCGCGTTGAGATTATTTACCAGTAGATACAGTTTTGCCTTTGGTGCTATTAGAGCAATAGTGCCACCTTCTATTTTATTTTACTGCTGTCCCGTTAACACTAAAGAAACAGGCCTGATTTTCTCTCAATTTGATAAAATACGTTTAGCGATAAACCGTTGAATCAAATAGGAAAATCAGACCATGTCACATTGTAATACCGTTCTAAATCAAATACTCAAAATTGTTCCGAGACATGAATTCGAGGCACTCGCAATTCAACATCATTCGGGGCGTTCATTCCGCAGAGCGTCTCGTTGGTCACAGTTCGTGAGCCTGACTATAGCTCAATTGACTGGCCGTCATAGCTTGCGTGATATTGTTGATAATGTCAGTGCTCAATCACACCGCTTGTATCATCCTGGTAGTGCAGTGTTAACGCGGTCCAATCTTTCACGCATCAATGAGAACAAGCCTTCGAGCCTTTATGAAGCGCTATTCTCTCAATTACTCAAGTGCTGTCAGAGCAAAACGCCAGGGCATAACTTTCGTTTCAAGAATCCCCTGTATTCGCTGGACTCATCTACCATTGATCTGTTATCGGTTTTCCCATGGGCAGACTTTCGATCAACTAAAGGGGCAATCAAACTGCATGTAGGCCTGAATCATGATGGTTACTTACCTGAGTTTGTTAATATCACCGAGGGTAAATGTGCTGATGTTACTGCAGGCAGGAAAGTAGCTTTCCCGAAAGGCAGCATTGTAGTTATTGACCGTGGATACAACGACTATGCTTGGTATAAGCAATTGAATGACAAGGGAATATACTTTGTCACACGATTAAAGAAGAATGCTGCATACCGCGTTATCAAGCGACATAGTGTACGCAAGGGAACGGGACTTAGCAGTGATCAAACGATTGAATTCACGGGGGTCAAAGCAGCAAAGGAGTGTTCGATTCGATTACGCCGTATTGGTTATCGCGATGCCACTACAGGCAAGCATTATGTGTTTTTAACCAACCACTTTAAGCTCAGTGCTCAAACTATCGCCGATATTTATAAAGCCAGATGGCAGGTGGAATTATTCTTCAAGTGGATCAAGCAGAACTTAAAGGTGAAGTCATTTATCGGCACCAGCAAGAACGCAGTATTGACCCAAATATGGATTGCGTTATGTATTTACCTAATACTGATGTTCATCAAATTGCAGTCGAAGGCGGGCAAAACGATGCAACAAATATTGAGGGTATTGCAGCTTAATTTGTTTGAAAAACGTGATTTAATGGCACTGTTGCGAGGGGACCCGATGCATCACCCAAACCTTAACCCTAATCAATTTTCGTTGCTGTGAAAGTTAACGGGACAGCAGTGATTTTATTTAGTTTAATTAACAATGGTTAATGTCGATAAGAAAATCGCCTGTGCGATTGTACTTACCCTAAGCGCAACGTTATCTGCCTGCGGCGGCCTGCAACGCGGTTCTGCCCCAGTCGAGGTAGCAGAGGTGATCGAGCCAGTTGCTGTGGCACCGGCACTTAAGCCAGAAACAGTGCGTTTGTTGAGTGAGATCAGCGCACTGCAACAAGAAATTCGTCAGCTGCGCAATATGATTGAAGAGCAGCAGTTTGATGTTGAGAATATTAAGCAGCGCCAACAAGATTTATATCAAGGTTTAGACCAACGCTTGCGCGTTGCCGAAACTCAACAACACTCAACCCCAAGTTTTGATACTGAGCCAAACCTAGAACTGGCGGATGCGGGTGCTGAGAGTACGTTCTCTACGCAACCAACCGAAGAGCCACTGGATACCGTTTCTCAAGTCACCGTTGGGGCCACTACCGTCGTGACACAGTCAGGAGACGAGCAAGCTACCGCAGTTATCTCAACAGCTGATCAACAACAATTATACGATCAAGGCTTTGAGCACCTAAAGCAATCCAATTACAATGATGCCATTTTGGTGTTTAAGCAACTCATTAGCCAGCACCCGAATGGCGGTTTGGCTGATGATGCAAGTTACTGGGTGGGAGAGGCCAACTACGTAAACCGCCAATACGCCAAAGCGATTCGCGCTTTTCGTTCGGTGGTGACGCAATACCATAGTAGCGACAGAGTGCCTGAAGCATTACTTAAAGTAGGGTACGTGCAATATGATATTGGTGATTATGAAAATGCTAAAATCACCTTTGAGGATGTGGTGCGCCGTTACCCGGATCATCCGGTTGCAAATTCAGCAGAATCGCGCATACTCCGAATTCAGCGCGGGCTGACAAACTAATTTAATATCAAGAGAGAATAAATGGGACTAATCGACACAATATTGGCAGAAGGCGGCGGTGCACTTGTTGGCCAGATCGCAAAGAACTTCGGCATCAACGAAAAAATGGCTGAGACGGCGATAAAAGGTTTGGCCCCCGCACTAACTAGAGGTCTACAACGAAACACGAAATCAGAAGAGGGTATGGGGTCTTTGTTAGACGCTCTAGGCTCAGGAAACCACGAACGCACGCTCAATGATTTCGGCAAACTTAATTTAGATGACACCATCAAAGAGGGTAATGACGTGCTGGGCCATATATTGGGCAGTAAAGACGTCAGCCGTAATGTGGCGGGAGCGGTTGCGAAAGAGTCAGGCGTGAGCAGTGCTATTCTCAAGAAGATGCTACCCGTGGTCGCTATGGTGGTGATGGGCATGCTGAAGAATAAGAGCGGGTCGGCATTAAGTGCTGGCTCCGGCAGCTCTAAAGGTGGCTTTATACGCGGGTTAATTGATACCGATAACGATGGTTCGATCCTTGACGATATACTGAGCTTAGCAGTTAAGTTCTTCTAACTTAGTTTTGAACCTGTTTTAAAAGCCAGCTTCGGCTGGCTTTTTGGGTTTAACTCGCTTAGCGAAAATCTCGGGGGCTTGCCCCCGAGCTGAATAGCTTAAAATGGGATTTATCCCATTTTTGGCTATTTTGCTTATGGAGCTTCAAAGAAATACGCATCATGTTTATAGGCTTATGTATCATTTTGTGTGGATACCGAAGTATCGACATAAAATATTTGTTGAACCCTATCGAAGCAGCTTAAAGGCGATTATTGAAAAGATAGGTTACGATAATATAGAAGTAGCGGAATTAGAAATCCCAATCGATCATCTGCATATGATTGTTCGAGGTGAACCGAAGTTATCGCCTAGCAAAGTTATGCAAATCGTAAATAGTATATCGGCTCGAGAGTTTTTTAGGCTTTATCCAGAGATAAAAAAGCGATACTTTTGGGGAGGCAAGCTGTGGACCCAGAGTTATTTTGTCGAAACGATAGGAAATGCAAATGAAGAAACGATACGGGCTTATGTACAGAATCAACTTTTAGAGCTAGATGAACATGAATCTAAGAGTCGTCAGTTGGGATTACTCTAAAACTCGGTAGCTTGCTGCCGAGTTCTTTATAGACACTGCATTTGAATAGAAAAAGTTCGTGCAATAAACTCTAAAAAATATCACTGCTGTCCCGTTAACACTAAAGAAACAGGCCTGATTTTCTCTCAATTTGATAAAATACGTTTAGCGATAACCCGTTGAATCAAATAGGAAAATCAGACCATGTCACATTGTAATACCGTTCTAAATCAAATACTCAAAATTGTTCCGAGACATGAATTCGAGGCACTCGCAATTCAACATCATTCGGGGCGTTCATTCCGCAGAGCGTCTCGTTGGTCACAGTTCGTGAGCCTGACTATAGCTCAATTGACTGGCCGTCATAGCTTGCGTGATATTGTTGATAATGTCAGCGCTCAATCACACCGCTTGTATCATCTTGGTAGTGCCGTGTTAACGCGGTCCAATCTTTCACGCATCAATGAGAACAAGCCTTCGAGCCTTTATAAAGTGCTATTCTCTCAATTACTCAAGCGCTGTCAGAGCAAAACGCCAGGGCATAACTTTCGTTTCAAGAATCCCCTGTATTCGCTGGACTCATCTACCATTGATCTGTGCTTATCGGTTTTCCCATGGGCAGACTTTCGATCAACTAAAGGGGCAATCAAACTGCATGTAGGCCTGAATCATGATGGTTACTTACCTGAGTTTGTTAATATCACCGAGGGTAAATGTGCTGATGTTACTGCAGGCAGGAAAGTAGCTTTCCCGAAAGGCAGCATTGTAGTTATTGACCGTGGATACAACGACTATGCCTGGTATAAGCAATTGAATGACAAGGGAATATACTTTGTCACACGATTAAAGAAGAATGCTGCATACCGCGTTATCAAGCGACATAGTGTACGCAAGGGAACGGGACTTAGCAGTGATCAAACGATTGAATTCACGGGGGTCAAAGCAGCAAAGGAGTGTTCGATTCGATTACGCCGTATTGGTTATCGCGATGCCACTACAGGCAAGCATTATGTGTTTTTAACCAACCCCTTTAAGCTCAGTGCTCAAACTATCGCCGATATTTATAAAGCCAGATGGCAGGTGGAATTATTCTTCAAGTGGATCAAGCAGAACTTAAAGGTGAAGTCATTTATCGGCACCAGCAAGAACGCAGTATTGACCCAAATATGGATTGCGTTATGTATTTACCTAATACTGATGTTCATCAAATTGCAGTCGAAGGCGGGCAAAACGATGCAACAAATATTGAGGGTATTGCAGCTTAATTTGTTTGAAAAACGTGATTTAATGGCACTGTTGCGAGGGGACCCGATGCATCACCCAAACCTTAACCCTAATCAATTTTCGTTGCTGTGAAAGTTAACGGGACAGCAGTGAAAAAATATAGTAAAAATAGTTCAAATAAGCGCTTGCACTCTATTGTTATCTGCATATAATGCGCGCTCTCTTTGGGGCGTTGGCTTAGGCCAAAATCACTTAGAAAATAGTTTCAAAATGGGTGTTGACTTCAATGCCTGAGCGAGTAGAATACGCGCTCCTGATTGACCTGAGCAACTTGATTGCACGGGATAAATCAAAGGTTCTTTTACAATTAAATCCAAGCAAATTTTGCGAGTGCTCCGATCAGAAATTCGAGGAGTCAAATTCCAGTTAGTCAGCTGAATAAACTTATGTAAGTGGTTCATTCTTCTGCAAAAACCGTTTTCTTCGGAAAACAAAACTTTCAACTGGAGAGTTTGATCCTGGCTCAGATTGAACGCTGGCGGCATGCTTAACACATGCAAGTCGAACGGTAACGATGTCTAGCTTGCTAGACAGGCGACGAGTGGCGAACGGGTGAGTAACGCGTAGGAATTTACCTTTTAGTGGAGGACAACCTGGTGAAAACCAGGCTAATACTGCATACGCCCTACGGGGGAAAGCGGGGGATCTTCGGACCTCGTGCTAAAAGATAAGCCTGCGTTAGATTAGCTAGTTGGTAGGGTAATGGCCTACCAAGGCAACGATCTATAGCTGGTTTGAGAGGATGATCAGCCACACTGGGACTGAGACACGGCCCAGACTCCTACGGGAGGCAGCAGTGGGGAATATTGGACAATGGGGGCAACCCTGATCCAGCAATGCCGCGTGTGTGAAGAAGGCCCTAGGGTTGTAAAGCACTTTCAATTGGGAAGAAAAGATTAAGGTTAATAACCTTGGTCCTTGACGGTACCAATAGCAAGAAGCACCGGCTAACTCCGTGCCAGCAGCCGCGGTAATACGGAGGGTGCAAGCGTTAATCGGAATTACTGGGCGTAAAGCGTGCGCAGGCGGTTTGCTAAGTCAGATGTGAAAGCCCCGGGCTTAACCTGGGAACTGCATTTGATACTGGCAAACTAGAGTGTGGTAGAGGGGAGTGGAATTCCTCATGTAGCGGTGAAATGCGTAGATATGAGGAGGAACACCAGTGGCGAAGGCGACTCCCTGGACCAACACTGACGCTCAGGTACGAAAGCGTGGGTAGCAAACAGGATTAGATACCCTGGTAGTCCACGCCGTAAACGATGTCAACTAGCCGTAGGGGGGCTTGTCCCTTTTGTGGCGCAGCTAACGCGATAAGTTGACCGCCTGGGGAGTACGGTCGCAAGATTAAAACTCAAAGGAATTGACGGGGGCCCGCACAAGCGGTGGAGCATGTGGTTTAATTCGATGCAACGCGAAGAACCTTACCAGCCCTTGACATCCAGTGAACTTATCAGAAATGATTTGGTGCCTTCGGGAACACTATGACAGGTGCTGCATGGCTGTCGTCAGCTCGTGTCGTGAGATGTTGGGTTAAGTCCCGTAACGAGCGCAACCCCTATCCTTAGTTGCCAGCGCGTAATGGCGGGGACTCTAGGGAGACTGCCGGTGACAAACTGGAGGAAGGTGGGGACGACGTCAAGTCATCATGGCCCTTATGGGCTGGGCTACACACGTGCTACAATGGGCGGTACAGAGGGCCGCGAAGCCGCGAGGTGGAGCAAATCTCAGAAAACCGTTCTTAGTCCGGATTGAAGTCTGCAACTCGACTTCATGAAGTTGGAATCGCTAGTAATCGCGGATCAGAACGTCGCGGTGAATACGTTCCCGGGCCTTGTACACACCGCCCGTCACACCATGGGAGTGGGTTGCACCAGAAGTAGCTAGACTAACCTTCGGGAAGTCGGTTACCACGGTGTGACTCATGACTGGGGTGAAGTCGTAACAAGGTAGCCGTAGGGGAACCTGCGGCTGGATCACCTCCTTTAAAGATAGTGACTCCTTCCTGATTGGAGTGTTCGCAAAATTCGCTTGGAAGAATTTAGTATTTGGACCAAAAACGTGAAGTCTGTTGTTTAGTTTGAAACAGTTCGAAAGTTATTGGGTCTGTAGCGGGGTGCGATAGTACAGGGTTTGAGCGCTACGATGCAAAGCATCGTTAAACTTAACCTGATCGCAACTGCTAAAGGCTTGGTGAACATTGGGTCTGTAGCTCAGTTGGTTAGAGCGCACCCCTGATAAGGGTGAGGTCGGAAGTTCAAATCTTCCCAGACCCACCATTTTTGCTCAGCTCTGCGTTACTAAACTACTTATGTGCTAATCTCGCACAGCGCGCAGTTTAGTGCCTTGATCTGAACAAAAATAGCTCAGCTGTTAATTGCTCATTTGTTAACTTATTTTGGGTAATTAACTGATTTAACGCAGAATGTTTTGCCTTAGGCAAGGCGCGCGCCGAACGAGTGAAGGAACATACTTATGTATGTGACTGATCGAGTGAGAAGCAGCAACGCCGCATAAGGGGAAACAGGCTAGTTAAATGGGGCCATAGCTCAGCTGGGAGAGTGCCTGCCTTGCACGCAGGAGGTCGGCGGTTCGATCCCGCCTGGCTCCACCATTACTAAATTCGATGTAGTTGTAAACCTCAACGCTTATGTCATAAGACAAAAGTATTGAGGTTTACAACTAGAGAAGCCTCGTTAAGCTGACTTGTCAGTGAGACTTCTGGATCTTTTACAATTAGGGTAGTCAAAGGCACACGCATAGTGTGAGATAGACATGATAGATAGAGCGCGTACGTTTCTTCGGAAACATACAAGCAAAAATCGATATCGGTGTTTTTCTTCAGTATGCGGGTACCGTAGATACTACTGCATCGCGCAAGTTAAGTTATTCGTAACGAGATAAGCGTTGTAGTATTTACAAAACACGAGTTTCTGTTTGTGAGTAGTCTTCGGATTATGAGCGAATTGAAATAAGTACTTTATATTTTTGAGTTCAAAAACATTTAACTTTGAAGAAAACTACATCTGTATAAGTAGTCTATTTGGGGTTATATGATCAAGTTATTAAGTGCATACGGTGGATGCCTTGGCAGTAAGAGGCGATGAAAGACGTTGTAACATGCGATAAGTCTCGGGAAGCTTGTAAACTAGCTTTGATCCGGGAATTTCTGAATGGGGAAACCCACCTTTTTTAGGTACCTTCAACTGAATACATAGGTTGAAGGAGCGAACCTGGGGAACTGAAACATCTAAGTACCCAGAGGAAAAGATATCAATAGATATTCCCTTAGTAGCGGCGAGCGAACGGGGATTAGCCCAAAAGTTAATTATGTTCTAGTGGAACTTCCTGGAAAGGAAGACCATAGTAGGTGATAGTCCTGTACGCGAAAGGGCATTTTTAATGAATCAGAGTAGGGCGGGGCACGAGAAACCCTGTCTGAACATGGGGGGACCATCCTCCAAGGCTAAATACTACTTACTGACCGATAGTGAACCAGTACCGTGAGGGAAAGGCGAAAAGAACCCCTGTTAGGGGAGTGAAATAGAACCTGAAACCGTATGCATACAAGCAGTGGGAGCCCGACCACTCAATCACTTTGGAGTTTTATATGTATTACTTATACGTTTTACAAAACATCGATGATGAACATGATTATTACACTGGATATACCAGTGATCTCAAGAAGAGGCTAGCGCAGCACAACAGTGGCGCGCAGGTTTCTACTCGAGGTAGATCATGGAAAATTGTTTATTATGAAGCTTATCAAAGTCAAAGAGTGGCTCAACAGCGTGAGTATAAGATCAAACGTAATGGTCGAATGCGTACCTTGTTGATGGACCGCATCAAGTCACAGTTTACAGAGTGATTGAGTGGTCGGGTGACTGCGTACCTTTTGTATAATGGGTCAGCGACTTAATTTTAGTAGCAAGGTTAACCGTTTAGGGGAGCCGTAGGGAAACCGAGTCTTAATAGGGCGTTTAGTTGCTAGGATTAGACCCGAAACCGGACGATCTAGCCATGGCCAGGTTGAAGGTGTAGTAACATACACTGGAGGACCGAACCAACTTATGTTGAAAAATGAGTGGATGAGCTGTGGCTAGGAGTGAAAGGCTAAACAAGTCCGGAGATAGCTGGTTCTCCTCGAAATCTATTTAGGTAGAGCCTCATGTATAACTCTCGGGGGTAGAGCACTGTTTTGGCTAGGGGGCCATCCCGGCTTACCAAACCAATGCAAACTCCGAATACCGAGAAGTTCAATCATGGGAGACACACGGCGGGTGATAAGGTCCGTCGTGGAAAGGGTAACAGCCCAGACCGTCAGCTAAGGTCCCCAAATACAGCTCAGTGGAAAACGATGTGCGAAGGCCCAGACAGCCAGGAGGTTGGCTTAGAAGCAGCCACCCTTTAAAGAAAGCGTAATAGCTCACTGGTCGAGTCGGCGCGCGCGGAAGATTTACCGGGGCTCAAGCTGTATACCGAAGCTACGGGTTCAGAGGTCAGACTCCAGAAGACAGAAGACAGAAAAGCAAATATCTATGCCAAAAACGATAACAACCGTTGAAGATTTAGATGTGCTTAATAAAGCATATCAAGCTTCTTTAGCGTTGCATGAGTTAAGTCTCAAATGGCCGAAATACGAACAGTATGGAGGGTTAGCAGATCAAATACGTCGTTCAAGCAAAGGAATATGCGCTAATTTGGCCGAAGGATTTGGTAAACAAGCCAATTCTAAAGCTGAGTTTAGACGTTATATTAGTATAGCGCTTGGCTCAGCCGATGAAACACGCATATGGTTGCGTTACACCAAAGACTTAGGATACTTAAGCGATGATAAGGCCCAGCTTTATCAAGCGAAGTACCAAGAAATTGCCAAAATGCTTACCGGTTTATATAAAAACTGGAGCTAAATCTGTTTTCAGTCCCCTGTAGTCTGTCCTCTGGACGGTAGAGGAGCGTTCTGTAAGCCGTTGAAGGTGTTCTGTAAGGAACGCTGGAGGTATCAGAAGTGCGAATGCTGACATAAGTAACGATAAAGGGGGTGAAAGGCCCCCTCGCCGAAAGCCCAAGGTTTCCTGCTCAATGTTAATCAGAGCAGGGTTAGTCGGCCCCTAAGGTGAGGCAGAAATGCGTAATCGATGGGAAACGCGTTAATATTCGCGTACTTGTAATAACTGCGATGGAGGGACGGAGAAGGTTAGACGAGCCAACTGTTGGATTAGTTGGTTTAACCGTGTAGACATGAATCTTAGGTAAATCCGGGGTTCTTTATGTTGAGGCGGGATGACGAGCACCTATTTTGGAGCGAAGTCGTTGATACCATGCTTCCAGGAAAATCTTCTAAGCTTCAGGTTATTACGAACCGTACCCCAAACCGACACAGGTGGGCGGGATAAGTATTCTAAGGCGCTTGAGAGAACTCGGGTGAAGGAACTCGGCAAAATAACACCGTAACTTCGGGAGAAGGTGTGCCCCTAGTATGTGATAGCACTTGCTGCTTGAGCAGAAGGGGGTTGCAATAAAGAGATGGCTGCGACTGTTTACTAAAAACATAGCACTCTGCAAACTCGCAAGAGGAAGTATAGGGTGTGACGCCTGCCCGGTGCCGGAAGGTTAATTGATGGGGTTAGACTTAGGTCGAAGCTCTTGATCGAAGCCCCGGTGAACGGCGGCCGTAACTATAACGGTCCTAAGGTAGCGAAATTCCTTGTCGGGTAAGTTCCGACCTGCACGAATGGCGTAACGATGGCCATACTGTCTCCACCCGGGACTCAGTGAAATTGAATTCGCTGTGAAGATGCAGTGTACCCGCGGCTAGACGGAAAGACCCCGTGCACCTTTACTACAGCTTTACATTGAATTTTGAGCACATATGTGCAGCATAGGTGGTAGGCTTTGAAGCGAGGACGCTAGTCCTTGTGGAGCCACCCTTGAGATACCACCCTTATCTGTTTGAGGTTCTAACCCAGGGCCATTATCTGGTTCGGGGACAATGTATGGTGGGTAGTTTGACTGGGGCGGTCTCCTCCTAAAGAGTAACGGAGGAGCGCTAAGGTACTCTAAATACGGTCGGAAATCGTATGGTTAGTGCAAAGGCATAAGAGTGCTTAACTGCGAGACAGACACGTCGAGCAGGTGGGAAACCAGGTCTTAGTGATCCGGTGGTTCTGTATGGAAGGGCCATCGCTCAACGGATAAAAGGTACGCCGGGGATAACAGGCTGATACCGCCCAAGAGTTCACATCGACGGCGGTGTTTGGCACCTCGATGTCGGCTCATCACATCCTGGGGCTGTAGCCGGTCCCAAGGGTATGGCTGTTCGCCATTTAAAGTGGTACGCGAGCTGGGTTTAGAACGTCGTGAGACAGTTTGGTCCCTATCTGCCGTGGGCGTTTGAGAATTGAGAGGAGCTGCTTCTAGTACGAGAGGACCGAAGTGGACGTATCTCTGGTGTTCCGGTTGTCACGCCAGTGGCATTGCCGGGTAGCTATATACGGACGGGATAACCGCTGAAAGCATCTAAGCGGGAAGCCTCCCTCAAGATAAGTTCTCACTGGGAATTTGATTCCCCTGTAGGGTCGTTGAAGACTACAACGTTGATAGGCTGGGTGTGGAAGTTCGGTAACGAATGAAGCTAACCAGTACTAATTGCCCGTGAGGCTTGATCATATAACACCCAAGTGGTCTACTACTTGGAGTGCGATGATTTTGCACCTCAAAATGAAAGACCTTGACTACCTTTTTTGTTCTCTAGTTGTAAACTTTTATAAAGTTCTAGCTAATGAAACAGCTTTTACTTTGACCAGTTTGCCTGGTGACAATAGAGCTTTGGTACCACCTGATCCCATATCGAACTCAGAAGTGAAACGAAGCATCGCCGATGATAGTGTGGGAGTTCCCATGTGAAAGTAGGTCATTACCAGGCTATTAAACAAAAACGGCCCCGCTATATGCTGGGCTTTTTTTGTTTAACATCTACTAACGCCTATTCTCACTTTGTAGGCATGTGACAAAACTGCAGGAGCAAGTTTTGATCGTTAGCTCAAAGCGATAACGACCCGTAGGGTGGCGCGCAGGATAGCGCGACATAAAGCAGGTCATAGTGCTTGGATTAGAAAATCAAGTTGGCTGAGAATCCTCTAACTAGCCTCCCCCAAGCAATTGTTAAACTGCTTGCTCACATTAAAATGAGGAGACTGGAATGGCACTATATAGCGGGATTGATCTGCATTCAAATAATCATGTAATTGTTGTTATTGATGAGGAGGATAAGCGTTTGTATGAAAAGCGATGGGAATTATATACTTCAGTATGCAAAGGGCCTTTTAGTGAATATTGTCAATATTGCATAATTTCAAACCAAGACACACCGTTTATTTGTCTGTACATGTAGTTAATAACATGGTATTGCAGTATGCAAATATAGAGGATAAGGCAAAAATGAAAAAATCAGCAAAGACAATTAGTCTAGTCGAATTGATCACAAGATTTTCATCAGATGCAAAATCAGCAAAATGGATGGAATACACATTGTGGGGTGAAAAGCCTGTTTGCCCGAAATGCCAAGGCACGGATAAGATCAAAGAATACAAGCCAAGGTTACACAACTATTATTGTAATCCTTGCCGTAAGGTATTTAATGTCAAGACAGATACCGTAATGCACGGATCGCCTTTGTCTTTGCAGTGTTGGGCGGTTGCTATGTATTGCATGTTAACGGCCCGCAAAGGTGTCTCATCCTCGCAGCTTTCCAAAGAGCTGGGCATTACCCAGAAATCAGCGTGGTTCATGCTACAGAGAATTCGAGAGGCTTGTTCTGGCGATAGCGGCAAACTGCTGGGTATCGTGGAAATTGACGAAACCTATTTGGGCGGCAAGGAGAAGAACAAGCACGAACACAAGAAGTTAAAAGCTGGACGTGGAGTGGTAGGCAAGCAAGCGGTTATTGGTGCCAAAGAGCGCGGCGGCAACGTTCAAGCCAAGGTAATAACCAAAACAGATGGCGCAACACTGAAAGGCTTTATTAAAAGCACGGTTAAGGCCGGCTCTACGGTCTACACGGATGAACACAAGGGTTACAACGAGCTAGGAGCCGCCTACCAGCACGGCACGGTCAAGCACAGTGCCAAGGAGTACGTGAACGGCATGGCGCATACAAACGGCATTGAGAGCGTCTGGGCGGTCCTGAAACGTGGCTACAACGGCATTTACCACAACTGGAGTGCTAAGCACTGCCAGCGATATGTCGATGAGTTCACGTTTCGACTGAACGAGGGTAATTGTAGTGTAGATACGCTGGATAGAATGTCAGCACTATGTAAAGGAATGAGCGGGAAGCGACTGACATTCAAGGAGTTGGTGGCATGAGCGCGGTTCTTGAAAGAGTCCACACATCAACAGTCTTTCGTGGAGACTGTTTGAAGGTAATCTCGAAAAAGATACCCGATGAGTCAGTCGATTTAATAGTTACTTCACCTCCTTATGCTGACCAAAGAAAAGACAACTACGGAGGGGTAAGTGCTGACAAATATGTAGAATGGTTTTTACCCCGTGCTGAACAGTTGCATAATTGCTTAAGGCCGACAGGTTCTTTTATTCTAAATATATAAGGAAAGAGCGATTAACGGGGAAAGGCACACTTATGTTCTTGAGCTAATACAAGGAATGCGCAGTCAGGGCTGGCTCTGGGTAGAAGAATATTGCTGGCATAAGAAGAATTCATACCCGGGCAAGTGGCCTAATCGGTTCAGGGACTCATGGGAGCGTTTATTGCATTTCACCAAAAACAAAAACTTTAAAATGAACCAGGATTCTGTGCGTGTACCTATGGGTGATTGGAAAAAAGCACGGCTGAAAAACTTGTCTGATACAGACAAAACTCGTGATGAGAGTGCCCATGGTAACGGATTTGGTAAGCGTGTTGCGAACTGGGAAGGGCGCGATATGGCATACCCAACGAACGTTTTGCACATGGCTACTCAATGTAACAATTCAGGGCACCCAGCGACTTTCCCTGAGCAACTACCCAACTGGTTTATCCGGCTATTTACAGATCACGGCGACGTGGTTCTTGACCCATTCGCTGGGTCTGGAACTACGCTAGCCGCAGCACATAAATTACACCGAGCATCATATAGGCATTGACGTATCTAGTGAGTAAGTCTATTCCAATACAGGAATGATACCGAGAAGTTGATTGTCATTTCTGTTCAAAGATGTTTTTAAAGAGTTTGGTTTTTTCCTCATTGAGTTGTTTTGCTGCCTCATTATCAGTCATCTGATAAACGATATCGTCAAGCATTGTAAACGAGATGTGAGTTTTAAGATATGACTGTGCATTGGTCAACGATTTGAGTTTTTCATAAGGCGTCATCATGTTTCGATATGGATAGGTTTTGACTTGTTTTCCTTTGTTGTTAGTGCTGATCTGTGGGAAGAAACAAGGTCGGTGATAATTCAAATAAGGGTTAAGAAAGTCGGTGGCAAATTGATTAATCTCAGGCGCATATTTTTGCGGGATATGCATGAAGCCAAGATGCTTGCGCACGATGGCCCCATTGTTGCACTCAACTAAGGCATGGTCGTTACGGTGTCTAGCCCTGGATTGGGTCAACTCGATTAATAGCTTATTCAACAATCGCACCACCGATTGGTTAATGTATTCACTGCCATTATCGGCATGAAAGCCTTTAATCACAAAGGGGAATTGCTCTAGCATTTGAGTGAGAATAGGCATCAAGAATGGCTCTGATATTTTCTGTGTAGAAGACACGACTTCAAACGGGGTGATCTCATCAACGGCGTTGATATGATAGACCCCTTTAACCTTGTCCTTATCGCCCTGATGCACTGTATCTACACGGCTATAGCCAGGTTGACCTTCTGGCTGTGGCTTACGTCTTTGGCCGATAGAAGAAGGCTTGGAATGTGTCTTTTCAAAGTGACGGCGATTGTTCTGGTAGGGTTTAGATCGGCGTAGATTGTATAGATGAGAAACCGGGATAGGTGCCAGGTTGGCATACTCAGTTTGCTCATAGACAACCAAGGCGCGCTCACAGAGTTTCTTAGTGGCGTGGCCTGATAACGTACCGTGGAGTTCATCCATATCTGCTAGAAGCTTAATGTCTTGATTGCTATAGCGTCTAGCAAAGCCCCTTGTGGCACGATGTCGCCACTGGATTCTACCGTGCTTGAGATAGCTGGCAGCCAGGCGTTTCACTTGCACATAAGAGTAACCGCTGATGCGTGTGATATAACGCAGCACAAGACCCTTATCGGCTCGACCCAGTTTGCTGTACTTGAAACGCATTAACCTAGAAAAATCAGTTGAACCTCCACTAACGGATGTATTATCGTTGCAATCAATTGAATTAAAAGGAGAAACACCATGGTCGCCAAAGATAAATCCTTTCACCCAGAGGGTGCGCTAAAACCGGAGGTTTCAAACGCTGTTTCCACCTTATTATCGACTGAAACGTTCGATGGAAAAATTCACGCTGAATGGGACCCGTCAGCGGCAGTAACGCCCATAGGACCGTTGCCTTTTTTCATTCAATATTTAAAACTTGGTGGTCTGTTTAAGCCATGGGTGAGCAGTTGCCCATTGGAATATCGAAACAATAACGCACCTGAGAAGATCAATGTGTTGGGCTCATTTTTGTTGTCTGTTCTCTCGGGTCACAATCGCTACGCACACATGGCCAGCTTAATGGGCGATCGTATCAACACCAAAATGCTTGGAATGACCAAAGCGGTTAGCGACGATTCGGCGCGCCGTGCGCTGAAGAAGATGGATGAGGAACAAGGTATAGCCTGGCTACAAACTCATTTGCAGCGTTGCTACGAGCCCTTGCTCACACAGGCCATGGATATTGGATTGTGACGTAACGGTTAAACCGCTATACGGTCATCAAGAAGGTGCCAAGGTTGGCTATAATCCACACAAACCTGGCCGGCCCTCGCACACGTATCACACCTATATGATTGCACTGCTGTCCCGTTAACACTAAAGAAACAGGCCTGATTTTCTCTCAATTTGATAAAATACGTTTAGCGATAAACCGTTGAATCAAATAGGAAAATCAGACCATGTCACATTGTAATACCGTTCTAAATCAAATACTCAAAATTGTTCCGAGACATGAATTCGAGGCACTCGCAATTCAACATCATTCGGGGCGTTCATTCCGCAGAGCGTCTCGTTGGTCACAGTTCGTGAGCCTGACTATAGCTCAATTGACTGGCCGTCATAGCTTGCGTGATATTGTTGATAATGTCAGCACTCAATCACACCGCTTGTATCATCCTGGTAGTGCCGTGTTAACGCGGTCCAATCTTTCACGCATCAATGAGAACAAGCCTTCGAGCCTTTATGAAGCGCTATTCTCTCAATTACTCAAGTGCTGTCAGAGCAAAACGCCAGGGCATAACTTTCGTTTCAAGAATCCCCTGTATTCGCTGGACTCATCTACCATTGATCTGTGCTTATCGGTTTTCCCATGGGCAGACTTTCGATCAACTAAAGGGGCAATCAAACTGCATGTAGGCCTGAATCATGATGGTTACTTACCTGAGTTTGTTAATATCACCGAGGGTAAATGTGCTGATGTTACTGCGGGCAGGAAAGTAGCTTTCCCGAAAGGCAGCATTGTAGTTATTGACCGTGGATACAACGACTATGCCTGGTATAAGCAATTGAATGACAAGGGAATATACTTTGTCACACGATTAAAGAAGAATGCTGCATACCGCGTTATCAAGCGACATAGTGTACGCAAGGGAACGGGACTTAGCAGTGATCAAACGATTGAATTCACGGGGGTCAAAGCAGCAAAGGAGTGTTCGATTCGATTACGCCGTATTGGTTATCGCGATGCCACTACAGGCAAGCATTATGTGTTTTTAACCAACCCCTTTAAGCTCAGTGCTCAAACTATCGCCGATATTTATAAAGCCAGATGGCAGGTGGAATTATTCTTCAAGTGGATCAAGCAGAACTTAAAAGGTGAAGTCATTTATCGGCACCAGCAAGAACGCAGTATTGACCCAAATATGGATTGCGTTATGTATTTACCTAATACTGATGTTCATCAAATTGCAGTCGAAGGCGGGCAAAACGATGCAACAAATATTGAGGGTATTGCAGCTTAATTTGTTTGAAAAACGTGATTTAATGGCACTGTTGCGAGGGGACCCGATGCATCACCCAAACCTTAATCCTAATCAATTTTCGTTGCTGTGAAAGTTAACGGGACAGCAGTGATATGATTGCCAATCTTCGTCTTGTATTGGATGTTGAGGTCAAGTCTGGCACTGAGGTAGCTGCTAGTCATTCTTCGCCGGGTCTATGGGAGCTGTTGGATCGATTGCCACGTTCATCTTGGCCGCACTTTATTCGAGGCGATTGTGACTGGGGTACCCAGGATGTGATGAGCACTGCAGAACAAAGAGGCGTCAATTACTTGTTTAAGCTAAGGAAGTCTAAGTACGTTAAGCAACTGATACAGCAGCAGCATAGCGTGTCGGGCTGGGATTATGTTATCGATGGCTGGGAAGCCAAAGAAAGTTGTTTGAAGTTGGCTGCGTGGAACGATCATCGGCGCGTGGTAATCGTTCGTCGTCGTTTAGCAAAGGACGCGCTGCTGGTATTGGAAGAGAAAAGTCAAGGCCAGCAGAGCTTTGGTTTTTTGCAAGAAGCGGATGATATTCGCGCGTTTGAATACGCTGTTCTGGTCACCTCATTAGACGATGAGGTGATTAGCATCGTCCAACATTATCGAGATCGAGCCGACTGCGAAAACAATTTTGATGAAATCAAGAACCATTGGGGTTGGGGCGGGTTTACTACCGCCGATATCAAGCCCTGTCGCTTTATAGCGCGGATCATTGCCTTGATTTATAACGGGTGGAATATATTCACTAGGCTGGCTAACCCAGACAAACATATGGAAGCGATTACCCGTCGACCGCTATTACTGAGTTCGGTGGGGCGCGTTACTGAATCGGGGCGGAAAAAGACTATGACGATTACTAGCACGCACGCCAAGGCCGACTTAATTCGCGACACGTTTGACCAAATACAACACGTCTTTAATTCATTGAAGGCGATTGCGCCGCAGTTGAGCGTGGCGCAAGTTTGGTGCCGCATTCTAAGCGAGGCGATGAAGAAATATCTTGGTGGAACGATTCTTCAACCGCCAGATGACCGCTGTTTACTTGGCTAAAGTGTCTCGGAGGCAGTAGCGACGATGGAAGGGTTGTTTATGTTGGCCTCATTGGAGAGGCTTTAACTGCGTTTTTTAGGATTAAGGTGCGTTTGATGAAATCATAGCGATTGCGTTTACCGTCGATTGCCAGATCGATTTCATCAGTGCCTTGTAGCAACAAGCGTGCCTTATCAAGGGTATCTATATGGTGGTCATTCATAATGGTATTCATTCACCATCATGAACAGAAATTAGATTAGTTCGGTATCATTTCCGATTAGAATCAGTCCCTTCTCTCAGTATCATTTCATGTTGGACAAGACTGAGTATTGTGCTTTGATGCGACAAAGGGTAAGATCGTTTTGATTTACCCTGAATGGTGGGAAAAAGCAGAAAACAGACTGAATGCGAATGTCGCAGACTTCGCAGTCAGGATTAAAAGTAAGCTGGAAACGCTAAAGCCAGAGGAACTTATAAGGAGAAAGAATCCTTACCTTTTCTGTTTAAGGGCCACCAACAAAACTGATGGTTTTGCGGCCTCGGTCTTAGATGCCCTTCTGTCTTCCAGTGAAGAAACTATGTTTGGCACGTTGGCGGAACAATGCGCAGTTGTTATATGCCAGTCTGCGAAAAATGGGATGAAATCCACAGCAGAAGGTATAGATATAGAATATGTTGAAAATGAAACCAGAACAATAATACAAGTAAAATCGGGAAAGAATTGGGGAAACTCTTCACAAAGGAAAAACTGTCTGACTACTTCAATAAAGCCACTCGTAATCTTGCAGCAGGGAAATAACGTGCATGTAAGATGCATTGAGGGCGTATGTTATGGCCCTGCGAGTAACCGGAGTAGAGGCAGCTACTACACTTACATAGGATCGGACTTCTGGGAGGAAGTAAGCGGTTGGGAAGATACTCACATTGCTTTGCTGAGTATATTCGTTGCGCACGCTCAAAACGGATTAATGGAATCAAAAACATTAGCAAAAGGCGCGGTTACTCAATTCCTTATTGAATCGGGAATATCCCAACAAGGAGAGATTGACTGGGTTAATTGGGTTAACTATGTTGATAAAAAACGGAGTAAAAAATGAATAAAGTGGTGAAATACGACAACCTAACAGAAAATGATTTTAAGATAGCAGCAAAAGAAGTTTTGGGAGCGAAACGCCCTTCACAGACAATCTATGAGAATCGCAAACCAACAAAAGAGGAATTAAACAGACGATGAAAGCTGGAAAGGAAGTAATTTTGCATACTGAAGTATATAATTCCCAAATTTAAACTATAGTGCAAATTAATTGGTTTGTCAGCCAAGTGTAAAAGCACCAAAATATCATTATCAAACTAAATATGCCGCAATGATAAATAAGTCGATTAAAAGCCACGCAAGAGTGGTAGTTATAGGCGGAGGCATTGCCGGTGTCTCGACTTTGTATCACCTTACCCAACAAGGGTGGGCTGACGCGGTGTTAGTGGAGCGGGATGAGCTTACGTCTGGTTCAACCTGGCATGCGGCGGCGCAGGTAACTCAATTCGGTGCGAACCAGACCATGTTTGGCCTTAAGCGCCATAGTATCAACTTGTATCGCGAGCTGGCAGCTGACCCCGATTTCCCGATTAACTATCATATAACAGGGGGCATGCGGCTTGCGCACAATCAAGATCAAATTGATTTGTACAAACACTTTATTGGTGTCGCGGGTGGCATAGGTGTGAAGATGGAATACATCGACGCGGCGGAGGCAGGCAAGCGTCACCCCCTAAAATACAAACGGTTTGTTAGGAGCGTGGTGGGACCCGTTAGATGGCGACATCGACCCTGCCCAGTTGGTTTTTGCACTAGCCCGTAAAGCCAAGCAAGCAGGCGCTGAGGTTTATCGCTATAACGGCGTTGAAAATATCACCTCTAAGGCAAACGGCGAATTTATCGTGCATACTAAAAACGGAGATATAACCTGCGAGAAAGTGGTCAACGCCACAGGTTATCGAGTGAATGAAGTAGGCAACATGCTGGGTGTATCTCACCCCGTTACTTCAATGGAGCACATGTACTTTTTAACAGAGCCGATCAAACAACTCGAAGAGTTAGATTATAGAGTCCCCATTATTCGCGACCCCGGCGATGACTTTTATAGCCGGCAAGAAAAACAAGGCTTGCTGGTGGGGGTTTACGAACAAAATTGCAAAACCTTTGGAATGGATGGCATTGACCCAGACTTTACCAAAGCACTCTGCCCTTCTGATTTGGACCGCTGCTTAGATAATATGGAGCGCATTTTTGAGTGCCTACCCAGTTTAGCCGAAACCGGGATTCATACGGTAATCAACGGCCCCATCACCTACACCATCGATGGCGCACCCCTAGTTGGCCCAGTTCCCGGTATTCCCAATGCCTTTGCTTGCTTGGGCCTGCGTGCGGGTATTGGAGAAGGCGGCGGGCTGGGTAAAATATTAGCCGAACTTATCGTGCATGGAGAATGTGAATGGGATGCGTGGTATTTAGATCCGCGCAGGTTTACCCAGTACGCCAATACCGAGCACACTTGCTTAAAGGCGATTGAAGACTATCAAAACGAATTTCATTACCACTTGCCACATGAACACCGCCCTGCGGCGCGTTTGGCTCGCACTACGCCGCTGTATGCTGCTTTAGACCAACTAGGTGCAGCGTGGGGCACGGTGAATGGGTGGGAACGCGTACTATTTTTTAAGCCTGATGCTGAGTTTGTGGATGAACATAGCTTTGGGTTTACGCCCACTAAAGCCATCGTCGCCAAGAAGTACAAGCCATCACTAGCGGTGTTGGCTTGATGGAAGTGTCTGGTTTTAATCGCTATGAAATAAAGAGTGAAGGAGCGGGTGAATTCTTGGATAAAATGATATGCGGTAATATGCCCAAATCTATAGGTAAGGTGAATCTGTGTTACCTGCTTACTGAAAAGGGTAATGTGTTGTCTGAGGCCACCATCACCAAGCTAGGTAAAAACCATTATTGGTATGGTTCAGCCGCGGCAGCAGAGTGGCATGATAGGGATTGGCTTAATCAACATAAACCCAATACCGTCAGCATTACTGAAATGGTGTCGTCGCATACGATACTGGTGGTTGCGGGGCCCAAATCACGCGAGTTGTTGCAATCAGTTTCACCTCGCGGTGATTGGTCCGCTAAGGCTTTTCCTTGGATGCGCGCTAAACATATGTTTATCGCTTACGCACAAGTGATGGCGATGAGTGTTAGCTTTTCAGGTGAATTGGCTTATGAGTTACATGTGCCGAATGGACAGCTCTACCTTATATGGAAAACCTTGAAACAAGCAGGAGAAGCGTTTGGGCTGGTTCAATTTGGTCTTTACGCCACTGAATCTATGCGAATGGAAAAAGGCTACCGCCATTGGAAAGCGGATTTAATTTACGAGCAAAACCCAATTGAGTCTGGTTTGGATCGCTTTGTTAACTTAGACAAACCCGACTTCATCGGTAAGCAAGCGCTAGCAGTGCAGCTTGAGCGTGGCCAGCGTAAGCTATTTGTCACCATGGAAATTGATTGCGATAGCGCACCAGCGCATGGCGGTGACCCAGTGTTTGCACAGGGTAAGCAGGTCGGTACCATTTCTTCAGCGGCTTATGGTCACCGAGTGCAAAAAACCTAGCGTATGCTTTTGTGGAACCATCTTGTAAGGCAGAAAGTACCCCGTTAGAGGTAGGTATTTTAGGTGAGCGCTACGGCGCAGTTGTCACAGCTGATTGCTTATACGACCCACTTAATGAAAAGGTAAAAGCCTAATGGAGCATCGCAAACGCACTCGAAGAGGGACACAAAGCAGCCGCGAAGTTATGCATGCCATGCGCGCTAAGCCGCCCGTATCGACCCTTGTCCACCTGGGCCGAAAGGCGGGCAGTATAAGCCCCTAAGTGATACCGATTGCCAGTCTATTATGGATACTGCACTGCGCATTCTTGAAGAAATTGGCATGGGTGAGTCACCCGATGTTTTAACGCAGCAAGCAGTTAAATGCGGGGCAAATATAAACGAAGCGGGGAGGCTGTGCTTTCCCAGAGCGATGATAGAAGACGTTATCGCAGGGGCTTGCAAAAGCTTTACTTTTTACGGGCGCGATTCCAAACATGATTTTGAGATAGGTGGAGATAAAGTCTATTTTGGGACAAGAGGCGCGGCCGTACAAACGCTGGATTTAGACTCGGGTGTTTATCGTCCCTCTACCCTACAAGACCTGTACGATTTTACTCGCCTTACCGACACACTCAATAATGTCTCGTGGTTCACGCGCTGTTGTGTGGCAACTGACTTACCAGACAATTTAGACCTAGACGTCAATACCGCTTATGCGTTGCTTAAGGGTACTACTAAACCCGTCGGAACTAGTTTCTTCATAGATGAACATGTCGACCCCATTGTTGATATGTTCGATATTGCTTTGGGCGGAGAAGGTAAATTTAGAGAGCACCCCTTTTGTAAAGCGCATATCAGCCCGGTAATTTCCCCTTTACGCTATGGAGAAGACGCGGTGCTGGTCGCGCTGGCTGCGATGAAACGCGGGATGCCGCTCAACAACATCATCGCTGCACAATCGGGTGCAACGTCGCCCGCAACTATAGCTGGTATGTTGACTTGCACGCTGGCTGAAACCTTGGCGGTGCTAGTGATGGTGAACGTGTTTGAGCCTGGCTACCCGATGATATTTTCAAACTGGCCATTTACTATCGATTTGCGTACCGGCTCATTTGCGGGAAGTGGGGGTGAAATATCTTTGCTTAACGCAGCTACTGCGCAGCTTTCAAACTGGCTTGGCTTACCCTCTGGCGTTGCCTCTAGTATGGCTGATGCCAAGGCAGTGGATGCACAAATGGGCATGGAAAAAGGGCTTTCATTTGAAGCATTTTTAATTGACGATGAAATGCTCTCCCATGTGTACCGGATTATTCGTGGAGTCGAAGTAACTGAGGAGACATTGGGCTATCAAGCGATTAAACATACTGTATACGGTGACGGCCATTTCCTGGGTAATATGCACACCATGGAAGCGATGGAGCGCGACCATTTTTATCCCAAACTGTCAGATCGCATCGACCCCAGAAGCTGGGAGATGGAGGGCAAAACGGATATGTGGAGCCGAGCTAATACGAAGGCAAGAGTAATACTGAAAGACCATCAACCTGCATATCTTAGCCATGCGGCTGAGAGGAAACTTAAGTCTGAATATAAGCTGTTCTTGTGATCTGAAACACCCCTTGTATTAAGCTGAATATGGTACTATTTTCGTTTCAGTTACTAGCAACACTTAACCAAAAATGTCCCGGACCATTGCCATTGTCGAAGACGATGCTGACCAGCGCGAAAACTATGCCGATGCCTTAAGCGCGCAGGGATATGAGGTAGTGGTATACGCTAACAAGCCCGAGGCCCTAGAGGGTTTTCATCAGAAATTGCCGGATCTGGCGATTCTCGACATTATGCTTGAGGACGAAATGGACGGCGGCTTTGATCTTTGTCGCGAATTGCGCCGATTGAGTCCGCAATTGCCGATCATTTTTCTCACCGCCAGAAACAGCGATATCGATCGTGTGTCGGGGCTTAGGTTGGATGCCTGGGACTACATTACCAAACCAGTCAATTTGCAATTTCTAGGGGTGAGGATTGCATCTTTGTTTCGAATCGCTAGCACGGTATCCAGCATAAGCGAAGGACCGACGGTGCTACATATGGGAGAGTTATTTTTAGATGAGGCCAGTCTAACGGTTAGCTGGAAAAACCATTCACTAAATTTAACCCTCACAGAATTTTGGGTAGTGGAATCTCTGGCCAGACAGCCGGGAACAGTTAAGTCTTATGATGCCTTGATGCAGGTAACCAAACAGAGTTACGTTGAGAAAAACACCATCAACGGTTATATCCGCCGTATCCGCAAAAAATTTAAGCAGGTGGATGGCAGCTTTAGTCACATCGAAACGGTATTTGGCGTAGGTTATCGTTGGCATAGCGATTAACGGTACGATGGCATAATCTGCTGAGGCTTTTGGATGTTAAAGTGGTTTAGATATCTGAGCATTCGCACCAAACTAATTTGGTTGGTGCTAGCGATGTTTACGATTCCGTGGATGGGCAATCAGTACATCCAAGAGATGAAGGAGTTTTTACTACAAGGCCAGAAGGACGCATTGTTATTGACGGCGGGCGGCTTGGCGACAATTTTAAATGAGCGCACCGAACTGTTTGAAAAAGATACCGGTGTGCCGGAGTATCTTGGCGAGGAAAATGATTCTTTTGCTTACCAACTGCCACGCTTGTTGCAGCTAGATGGAGATTCAAGCGATTGGAGCGAACCTGTATTGCGGGAACGCAAAAGCTTCACCAAAGGCAATGTCCGCGCTTGTGATAAAGACTACTTGGTAGACGACTTCGAGTTAAATCACCTCATGGGGTATCGCGGCTCTTGGCTGTATGCTTTATTCGAGGTGACAGATCAGAGCCTGATTTTTCGTGACTTGGATCGCCTCAAACTTGGTAATGGTGACCACCTTAGAGTGGTGATTCAACACCCTTATGGCAACCTTTCTCGTTACACCTTGGTAGCGCGTGGGCCAGGAAGGATGTCGGCTTACTTGGTGCAAAATGACTGGCAATCACCATTAGTTGGTGATCCAGTCACCAATATTCTTGCCGTACTTAAAGAAATTGAAGGCGGTTACGCAATTGAATTGCGCATGCCGCGATATCTGGTGGGGCAGTTCAGTCGGCTAGGTTTCACCTTAATCGATGTTGATGACCTAGAAACCAGAGAGCTGAAATCACAAATTTCAACCTATCCCTTGGCCGAAAACAATCAGCCGGGTCGCGTTTTATTAACCTCACCTGAACTAACGGGCTTACTGCGCGGACTGAATCAGCCTAATTCGAGGATTTGGATATTAGATGATCAACAACAAGTGCGTGCGGTGGTAGGTGGTTTAGCGCCACCGGTTGCGGTAGACGATGAGCCACCCAAAGTGGTGACCCAGATCGAAAAATTTAAACGAGCAGTCTCGGACAAATTAGACAATATGCTTAGGCGCCCGAACATCAAGTTCGAAGACTTAGCGTCGAATACCACGGTTAGGCGCGAGCAGATGATTCTAGATGTGCTTGCAGGGGCTCCGAAGGTTGCGACCCGTCGTTCAGTGGATGACAAAGTGAAAATTGTAATGGCTGGACACCCGATTCGGGCGGGCAACAGCGTACTCGGCGCGGTATTGGTGGAGCAAAGCTCCAATGCGATATTGACGCGCCAGTATGAATTATTAAAGAGCCTAGCGGCGGCAAGTCTATTGGTATTCGCTTTTATTACCATCATGCTGGTTATTTTCGCTTGGCGTTTGACAGTGCGTATTGGCCGACTAAGAGATACCACAGAGCAAGCCATCTCGCGTGAAGGGCGGGTGCAACGGAGTATGATACCCAGCCGTAATTACCCTCGCGATGAACTAGGCGATTTAGGCCGTAGTATCACCAGCATGCTTAAACGCCTGTCTGGCTATAATCAATATCTCGAAGGCTTACCGGATACGCTAGCTCACGAGCTAAATAATCCACTCAATGTGGTGAGTTCGTCACTGCAAAACCTAGAGCAAGAGCAACACAACCTTGGAGGCAATAAATATATGGAGCGCGCGCAAGCGGGGGTGCATCGCTTACGACACATTTTAACCAGTTTAACTGCGGCGGCGAACCTGGAAGAAGCCATGCAATCAGAAGACAAAGAGCCTTTGGATTTGGGTAATTTGCTAGAAGAATATATCGAAGGGGTACGGTCAGTCTATCCTGCACATAAATTTGAGTTGTACGGCACAGCACAATCGGCGATGATTTTTGGATCGGGTGATCATGTAGCAGAGCTACTGGATAAGCTAATTGATAACGCAGTGCATTTTGGAGATGCTGGGGCGCCCATTGAAGTGCAGCTGAATAGGGCCAATACCCGTTTGGAGTTGAGTGTCACTAATCAAGGTTCACAAGTAGATGAAGATTTGCAAGATAGAATCTTCGAGCCGATGGTTTCTTTTGGCAGAAAAGATGCTCAGCAATCTCATTTGGGTTTAGGGCTCTATGTCGTTCGTCTAATAGCTGAGTTTCATCAGGCTTACGCGCGAATGAAAAACACCGACGAGGGTGTTGTGGTGTGGGTTTCTTTCCCCGCGCTAAATGCTTAGACGGTTTTGGGGCTAATTAGCCACTGGTTTCATCCGCGGCCTCGAGGATAGCCGTCACAGAATCACGCAATTGATTTTCAATTTCTTTTCTACCGGATAATCCAAGTTGTTTAGCAAGCGTACTCCACGATTGCTGTTGTAAAGCTTTACGTATAAGAAGCTCGTGGTCTTGGCAAATAACCGTAAGTGCCGCAGCCGCTAGAGCAACTACCGTGCTTTCATACGGCCGCGAACCAGAGGCAAAATAATTAAGATCACGCTTATACCTTTGGCTGAGTTGTTGTTGGTTTTCAGTGTGCGGGAAGTCTTTAAGTAACGTCTTCAGGTCGCTCCATTGAAAATCTCTTAATGTCGTAGCGAGTTGTGCTATAAGCTGTTCACTAAATAGTGCTCTCGCTTGAGCAAGTACATGTGCTCCCTTGGTTGAAAACGCTTTTAATACGAGTGCAGAATGTTGCCCACTAGACGTATTTTTCGAATCGCTGACACGCACTAGCTGGTATTTTGATTTTTGCCAGAAGCTTAATACTTCCGCATCTGCGCCAAAGCTGCTAGCGAACAAATCTGTTGTATCTTTCAATTCACCCTCTGCATACTTTAATAATTGGGAACCTAAACCAGATCTTCGTAAATTAGCTTGTACAGCGATTCGTTGAACGCGCGCTATTTTGCTCTGCGCCCCTTGGGTCAAACCCAAATGTGCGGCCAACACCTCGGGCACCAAATGCCCACGCGGACGACGGCGACCAAAGCAAATGTCTTGTGCAATGTGCTCCTCTAAGCTGCCTTCTAAGCACACCCATAATACGCCACAAATTTTGCCATCGTAGCGTTGCACAAAAAGTCGAATATTCGGGCCATCCAGTAAATGTTGTAAATTATCCGGTTTGGTTTGATAGTGCGCCGAAACCAACAATGCCATCACTTGTTCTAAAGTTGATTCGTCGTTTAGCAATTCTTGTTGGCTCAATTGAGTAGTTTCAATGATTGGATTGGCAATGATCGGTACTTCTCTAGGTAGGGCTTTCAATAGCAATAGACGATCACAAAGGTCTTCAAGTGCGTCGTCTTTTCGCCATCGGATCGGCTCTTCGAGCTTTTGAAATCGTGGCCCTCGGCAATCTTGTTTTAAGTGCTGCTCAAATTTCAAATGAAAGCCCCGCCCCGAGCCTTCATAGCCTTGAACCGTAGTCGCAAAAGCAATTCGGCTATGGCATTGCAACAGGGTTGTCAGTCTGGGTAACCCAATAGTTGCCGCTTCATCGACGACTACAAAATCAAAATCATTCGCTCTTGCTAGTAGCGCGTCAATTGAGATAGGTTCGACGACGTTGCTTTGGTAGTATAATGTAACGCTATCTGGCACCGGAATTCTTAAGCCAGCGCAAAGATGTTTAAACAAGGTATCCAGTGACTGTGCGTGACCGCCCACTACGGCAACTCGTTTTACTAAGCCTGTGGTCAATAATTTCGCAATAGCCATTCCCAGTGCTGCCGACTTGCCTCGGCCTCGGTCAGCGGTTAGTACGGCGGGTCGTTTGCGCTGCCCAGTCATAGCGCGAACGACAGTGTTGACAGCTGTTTCTTGATCGTTAGTGACTACTTCGTGCAGATGATCATAGGTCTTTATATGAGGCTTAATAGGCGCAGGTATCTTGGTTTGCCCTTGGAGCACTAGCTCCACATTTGGGTCCTCAGACAATATTCGACACCATCTTGTGATGTAATTTCCAGCAATCACATCAGGTGTAAGCGGATAGGGAGTCAGCTTTTTATAAAGTGGGTCGATATGATCAGGCCAATCCGTAAATAAAGGGCACAACAAAATCAGCGCGCCGCCAGCAATCACAGTACCGCTGAGTGCCGCGAAGCTATTTAAATCCAAACCAAAAATGCGTCGTAAACTAATGCATGGCGCTCTTGGCCCAATAGTTTGAGGGCTTCTGTTATTGGCGTTCCTCCTTGGCCAAACCAATCGGTATAGGATTGATTTAGCGGTTCAATCAGTAACTTGGCCTGCGCAGCACACCATTGTGGTTCACCGCTGAACACGATGAGTCTGCGATGTGGAGGAGATTGCGCCATCTAGGTAGTGGGGAAAAAATACCGCTAGATTCTAAAGTGTTCGATAGCGCCGTGCAAAGCCTAGAGAACACGCAGAACTGAATCAATGCACTGATCTACGCGTTCGACTACAATCGCTTTTTGCCCTAAATTAGACGTATGCACGATCCATTTGATTTCACTGTGAAGGTTCCAAAATTTACGGTTATTGGTAACCCAATTGAGCACAGCAAATCACCGCAAATTCATCAACTATTTGCGAGCCAGTTTGGATTGACGATTGAGTACAGCACTACGTTGGGCGAGTCTGGTGGGTTTAATCAAGCAGCACAGCACTTTAAAGCATCCGGTGGTAAAGGTCTAAATGTGACGGTGCCTTTCAAATTGGATGCTTTTGCATTGTGTGATCAATTAACACCGCGTAGCAAGTTAGCCGGAGCGGTTAACACTTTGTGGTTTTCTGATGACGGAAAAATTAACGGAGACAATACCGACGGTATTGGTATGTTGCGAGATATTACCCAGAACATTGGTTTTGAGATACAAGATAAGGATGTTCTGGTAATTGGCGCAGGCGGTGCGGTGCGCGGCGTACTGCAACCTTTACTGGAAGCAGTCCCAAAATCACTAACCGTAGCTAATCGCACAGAAGGTAAGGCGATAGATTTGGCAGCCTTATTTAAAGATACCGGTACCATTATAGCCAGCAGCCTGCGAGGTTTAACAGCTAGCCAATTTGACTTGATCATCAATGGTACAGCGTCAAGCTTGCATGGAGAGTTACCAGATGTGCCCAAAGGCATTTGCCGGGAAGGCTCACTGGCTTATGACATGATGTATGCAGCACAACCCACCCTATTTATGAAATGGGCACTTAATGATGGAGCCACCCAAGCCAGCGATGGTTTAGGTATGTTGGTTGAGCAAGCTGCAGAAGCGTTTAATATTTGGAACGGCCAGTTCCCAAATACACAGCCAGTTATAGAGGCCTTAAGACAAGGCACGAGTTAATACTGCACGGCGCGGGGCCGTCAACTATAATCCGCGCCCTATTCAATTTGAACCAAAAGCCCCATGGCTACTCTTGAACAGGAAATTAGTCGCCGCCGTACCTTCGCGATTATTTCTCACCCGAATTTGAACCGATAAGACAACCAGAGTCACCCATGACGTAAACTTTATTAAAAACAAAAAGTTACATCATGTCTTGGGTTGTCGTATTGACGTCTTATGTCATAGTTTGCCATGCTGAGTCACACGAAATAGGTACAAATTTAGGTACAAAATTCGTGATAATTCAGACCTAAAAATAATTTGTACCCATTCATTGAATTCAATGACATGGAGACGAATGATGGCACTTACACAATCGTGGCTACAAGCCCAGCACAGAAAGGTTAGAACAAAAGAGTTTGTTAAAGCAGATCGAGACGGGCTAAGCGCTCGTGTATCGCCTAAAGGTAAGATCACCTTCACCATGCGGTATTATTATGGCGAAACCCGTAAGCGCCTCGACATCGGCCCATACCCACTATTAACATTAAAAGAAGCCAGAAATTGAGCATAAACAATAAACTAAAAAAAGAAAAACAAATGGGTAAGCTGGTTGAATTGAATACAAAAGTTAAGTTAATTAACGATGATATGAGTTATGCCCGAATCTGGTGTATGAGGCATTTTCTTCAAGCAGCCTCGGTTTGATCTGAGTAGCCATTAGTTTGCTCTATTCCATCTTTAAATGGAACCCCTTGAATCACTTTTGCTAGATAGGCGAACCCGCGTATTCGGTTCCACTTTTTCTCTGCGCACTGACCCAGCTTGAACATCATACTTAACATGCCATCACGGCTAAGACATCCCTTGCATCGTTTGGTACGGTGTCGGATAGTCGCGAATGTTGATTCAATTGGATTCGTAGTACGTATGCTCATCCAGTGCTTGGCAGGGAACGAGTAGAACGTCATTAACTCTTCGCGATCTTTTTCCAAGCACTGCGTGGCTTTTGGATACTTGTCTTGACAGGTTTTAATGAATAATTGATAGGCGCTTTGCGCCGCTTCTTTGGTTTCTTCCTGCCAAATGTTATGCAGAGCTGCTTTTGCTTTGGGCTGCACCGATTTAGGCAGCTTGTTCAGCACGTTGGCCGTTTTATGCACCCAGCACCGTTGATGTTTAGTGCCAGGATAGACTTCTTCCAGGGCATTCCAAAAGCCTAAAGCACCATCACCGATGCCCAGCTCTGGTTGATTCAGGCCTCGCTCCTTGAGTGCCAACAACACCTCTCGCCAACTCTGCGTAGACTCTCGCTCACCGTCTTCAATCGCCAGTAATTTCTTGTGACCGCGCTCATTCACTCCGATGATAACTAAGGCACAGAGCCGGCCCTCATCGCCGCGCAGGCCGCTGTGTATCCCGTCCGCCCATAGATAAACCCATCGATCTCGATCTAAACCTTCTCTATTCCAATCCTTGTACTCCTGAGACCACGTTGCTTTGAGCTTACTCACTGTGCCTGATGATAACCCAGTCGCTGATTGACCCACTAGCACGCTCAGTGCATCCCCCATTTCTCCAGTGCTGACACCCTTGAGATACAGCCAAGGCAAGGCCGCTTCTAGTGTTCTCGTTTTACGCACATACGGCGGCACTAAAGCAGACCGAAAGGTGATCGGTACTCCAGTACGGGAGCGCACCTTGGGGATACGTACTTTGACTGGGCCGATCCCGGTTTGCAGTTCACGTTCTGGCAAATAGCCGTTACGAACGACACCAGCGTGTCCTGAATCTGAGACTTTGTCACAATTGCGATACAGCAGTTCAGATAACTCACTCTCGACCGCGGTTTGAATGAGTTGCCTAGCGCCATTGCGAATCAATTCTTGCAGCGGATCGATGCTTTGCTCTGGCTTTTCAAAGGAAATAATTTTATTCTGTTTCATAGTGGCGTATGTCTGTGGAAGTTTAAGTTGTTGTAAACTCAACTCATCCCGATACGCCGCTTTTAGTCAACTACTCCATACACCACTTTCAGGCATAACTCTGGATAATATAGGACGTCTGAAAAATATTTTTCCAGATGCCTTTACTGAAGGAAGTGTGAATTTTGATGCGCTTCGTCAATTACTTGGTGACGCTAAAGTAATTGACGAAGGTGAAGAAAAATATGGACTTAATTGGCAAGGGAAAAAGAAAGCTCGACAAATTGCACTCACGCCGTCTACTGGCGCGTTATTACCTTGTCCAGAAGAAAGTGTTGATTGGGACACAACCCCCAGACGTCAGGGTAGTTGCACACATTTTAATTCACAAGGGGCGGCGGAGAAATACTCATGCCGAAATATAGCGTAGAACGAAGAGAAGCTGTTTTATCTAAATTATTATCATCAAATAGTCAGTCCTTCGCAGAAATATCTAGAGAAGAAGGAATCAGTGTTCAAACCTTGTATGATTGGCGAAATAAAGCCAGACGATCAGGAGTTTTAATGCCTAATAGTGATTCATCTAATCAGTGGGATTGCCAAACTAAGTTCACCGTAGTTCTTGAAACTGCTGCGATGAATGAACAAGAATTATCTGCGTATTGCCGAGAGAAAGGCCTATACCCTACTCAAATAACGCAATGGCGAGAAGCTTGTATTAATGGTGTTGATGAGGCTCTCATTAGCCCTAAAGTTGCGCGTGATGAAATACGTGCGTTAAAAAAAGACAAGAAGAAGCTAGAAACCCAGCTGCGCCGCAAAGATAAAGCCTTGGCTGAAACGGCCGCATTATTAGTATTACAAAAAAAGTTTCAGGCGCTTTGGGAGGACGAGGAAGTATGATTACGACTCAGACGCGCATTAAAGTAATCAATGATGTTAATGAAGCAGTAGACGCAGGTTCAAAGCGTTCAAGTGCTTGTGAGTTGGTTGGCCTTGCCGAGTCTACGCTTAGACGTTGGAAGCCAAAAGGAGAAGATAGTATCCGCAGTGATCAACGTCCTTTGGTAGAAAAGCCAGTCCCTGGCAATAAACTAAGCGAGCAAGAGCAGCAACACATTTTATCGATATGTAATGAATCGGCATACAATCATTTGCCGCCGTCGCAAATAGTACCGCAGTTGGCTGACAAAGGTATTTATGTGGCCAGCGAGCCCAGCTTTTATCGAGTTCTCAAGGCGCATGGGCAATTGAAGCACCGCGGCCGCGCCAAACAAAAGCAGTCCCGAACACCCGATACTCATATAGTGCTAAAACCTAATGCTGTGTGGATGTGGGATATCACCTATTTGGCGACGCGTACTATTGGCAAGCATTATTACCTGTACATGGTAGAAGACCTTTACAGTCGCTATGGCGTTCACTGGGAAGTACATCCTGTTGAAAGCGGTGAATTAGGTGCGCAGTTGATGTCTCAGGCGGCTCTAAAAGTGGCCAGCTGCGATGGCATGCCCGTCTTACACAGTGATAATGGCAGCCCAATGAAATCGTTCACAATGAGAGCGAAGTTAGAAGCATTAGGAATAAAGCCCTCTTACTCAAGGCCAAGAGTAAGCAATGACAACGCTTATATTGAATCCATGTTTAGAACGGTAAAGTATTGCCCTGCGTGGCCTTCTCAAGGCTTCGATAGCTTAGAGGCCGCCCGCCAATGGGTGGGTAAGTTTATGCAATGGTATAACGAAGAACATCGTCACAGTGCTATACGCTACGTTACACCTGGCCAGCGTTATCGCGGTGAAGATAGTGCCCTATTAGCAAAACGAGAAGTTGTTTATCAGGAAGCTAAAGCAGCAAAACCTAATCGGTGGTCTGGCCAAACCCGAAATTGGCGGCCTTGTGGTGCGGTTGCGCTGAACCTACAAAAAGAAGTATTATTGGTTGCGTAGGAAAATGTGCAACTACCCTGAAAATTGCCGCAACCAAGAACTTGTTTATTGAAGGCGATAACCTTGAGGTGTTGAAACTACTTCAGAAAAGCTACGACAATAAAGTCAAAATGATCTATATTGATCCACCTTACAACACAGGCAAGGAGTTTGTATACCCAGACAACTTCCAAGACAACCTTGATACATATTTGAAATATACAGGCCAATTAGATGATGAAGGAATGAAGTTTTCTTCAAATACTGAAGCTTCAGGAAGAAAGCATACTAATTGGCTAAATATGATGTACCCAAGAATAAAACGAGTTATGCCCGAATCTGGTGTATGAGGCATTTTCTTCAAGCGGCCTCGGTTTGATCTGAGTAGCCATTAGTTTGCTCTATTCCATCTTTAAATGGAACCCCTTGAATCACTTTTGCTAGATAGGCGAACCCGCGTATTCGGTTCCACTTTTTCTCTGCGCACTGACCCAGCTTGAACATCATACTTAACATGCCATCACGGCTAAGACATCCCTTGCATCGTTTGGTACGGTGTCGGATAGTCGCGAATGTTGATTCAATTGGATTCGTAGTACGTATGCTCATCCAGTGCTTGGCAGGGAACGAGTAGAACGTCATTAACTCTTCGCGATCTTTTTCCAAGCACTGCGTGGCTTTTGGATACTTGTCTTGACAGGTTTTAATGAATAATTGATAGGTGCTTTGCGCCGCTTCTTTGGTTTCTTCCTGCCAAATGTTATGCAGAGCTGCTTTTGCTTTGGGCTGCACCGATTTAGGCAGCTTGTTCAGCACGTTGGCCGTTTTATGCACCCAACACCGTTGATGTTTAGTGCCAGGATAGACTTCTTCCAGGGCATTCCAAAAGCCTAAAGCACCATCACCGATGCCCAGCTCTGGTTGATTCAGGCCTCGCTCCTTGAGTGCCAACAACACCTCTCGCCAACTCTGCGTAGACTCTCGCTCACCGTCTTCAATCGCCAGTAATTTCTTGTGACCGCGCTCATTCACTCCGATGACAACTAAGGCACAGAGCCGGCCCTCATCGCCGCGCAGGCCGCTGTGTATCCCGTCCGCCCATAGATAAACCCATCGATCTCGATCTAAACCTTCTCTATTCCAATCCTTGTACTCCTGAGACCACGTTGCTTTGAGCTTACTCACTGTGCCTGATGATAACCCAGTCGCTGATTGACCCACTAGCACGCTCAGTGCATCCCCCATTTCTCCAGTGCTGACACCCTTGAGATACAGCCAAGGCAAGGCCGCTTCTAGTGTTCTCGTTTTACGCACATACGGCGGCACTAAAGCAGACCGAAAGGTGATCGGTACTCCAGTACGGGAGCGCACCTTGGGGATACGTACTTTGACTGGGCCGATCCCGGTTTGCAGTTCACGTTCTGGCAAATAGCCGTTACGAACGACACCAGCGTGTCCTGAATCTGAGACTTTGTCACAATTGCGATACAGCAGTTCAGATAACTCACTCTCGACCGCGGTTTGAATGAGTTGCCTGGCGCCATTGCGAATCAATTCTTGCAGCGGATCGATGCTTTGCTCTGGCTTTTCAAAGGAAATAATTTTATTCTGTTTCATAGTGGCGTATGTCTGTGGAAGTTTAAGTTGTTGTAAACTCAATTCATCCCGATACGCCGCTTTTAGTCAACTACTCCATACACCACTTTCAGGCATAACTCAAAACCTGAGCATCGGATGCATCTGCTCCTCCTTGTTCAATAACACAGTCTATTTCTGCTTGAGTAGGCACCCGATCGAGTTGATTAATATCAATCAACACAAGCTCAATGCGAATTTTAGCAAGGCGGCTTGCAAGGTCTGCTTCGAAATCCTCGTCAGAGCCACTGCCTCCAGAAGAGCTTCCTCCTCCACAACTTACTAACATCGTTGAAATAAGAAAGGTGAATAGTAAACTTTTCATATTGTTTTAGCAGTATTAAATATTTTCCATGTTTGGAACAATTAAACGGGATAAACGAGTCATTTAGCTACACTAGGCCCCGTCAGGAAACCAAATCAAGTTGGCCGACCCCATGATCCTTTGTGAAACCGATCAGTAGGTTTTTATTTCTCGAATTTCTAATTTATCAACTTCATCTGGTGATAACGACTCCAACTCATAGTCGTAACTTTTTTCATGAGCTTCAATGAGGTTCTTAATATAGTATTTAGACCACTCCAATTTGTCATGACAAGTTTCGTAAAATTGAAAATAAAACCCACTATCAGTTATTCTTGTCATGCTAGGTAAAAATTTTATACCTCTTTTGTTCTTGATATTGTCTTGAACCATATGTATAGCAATCCAGTCTGCTCCAGTCGTACCAAACCCATTTTGGGATTGTGGACTTTTTACTGAAACAATACATTCTTTATAGTTGAGACTATTACTACCGGCCCAAAAAGTTCCTGAGTAGAAAAGAGATACGGCTAATAAGCTTACATTGAGTATTATTTTTAGTCGTAATTTAAAGTTCAGATTTCTCATAAGCTTCATCGATATGTTTCACCAAAAACAGTTAAATCCATTCCTCCAGTATTATCATTCTTCGCACCCTGTGGCGGTATCCAAACCTCGTGTATGGTTTGCGAATGCCCCCTAGGAATTCCTTCGAAATACGTCGTACTTTTATCACCAGGATATAATGACATATGTGAAGCTATATTATATCCTGGAGAATTTTTATAAATTGGAATTTTATTACCATATTCATCTGTTGGGTATGAGTTATGTCCATAGGTAATAGCATCGTGCGTTAAAGCCGTCCCAGCTGTTTCAACATAAACGCCTCCATCACTGACAACTGTACAGCCACTAGAACATCGTTCTCCGTATTCATTTTTAATTAGCTCCTTTCTCTCAGCAGGATGCAAAGCATGATCATTATACTTAACAATAGCATAACTCTGAGCAAACCTCTGAGCAAAGTTACCCCCAGCCACCTTACTTGAGATACCACCCACAACACCAGCTGCAAATGCTGAATTACCGAGTAGACCTGAGGCATAAGCCCCCGTAGAGATAAATGCTGAAGCAAAGCCCTTACCAAAGCTACCGCCTTGCAGCTTATTAATCACACCACTGGCTGTACTATGTGCTACCGTTTTCAATACTTTACCCGCTGTTGACAGCTTTCCAGCAACACTAAACTTGCTATTAATAAAAGCTGTTCCGATTTTATGCGCAATGCCCGCAGACAAACCACCAATAAGCGCCCCTTTTAACATGCCCTTTAAACTACCTGTCATTATCAAGCCTGACATGCCACCCGCAATTGCCCCAGCTAACGCAGCACCACCTAATCCTAAACCAGTTGCCGTCGCCCCAGCAATGGACGCCGCAACAGTTGCACCTCCCGCATAAGACATAATTGCCGATGCCGCATAAGGCGCCACCACCGCCACCACGACCACCGCAATAACTTTAATATTCTCCTTTATAAACTTAACGACTTTTTTAACGACGTTAATAACCTTTTTTATTACCGCGACTAGCTTTTTAAATAGCTTCTTCAGCGATTTAAACAAGCTGCTTAAAAAGTAACCACTCGGATCGTTATACGCCAGTGGGTTATTCAACACATAGCTATAGCGGTTATAACTTTGTAGATTACCCGCAAACTGAATATGTGGGTCAGCGCTTAAAAAGCGCCCTATTTTAGGATCATAAACACGGCCTCGCATATGGATTAGTTCTGAATCCGCTAGCATTTTATGACCTGTATAGCCTCGATCGGTTAAATTAAGGTCTAGCGTATTGTTGGCTAAATCACTGGATAAATCGCTAGTGCTAATGCCTACTGAGGTCAGCTGTTTGCCAAAGGCATCATAATGAAAACGCTCAATGATAAAGCCTTTTTCATCTGTGATTGCAACAATGGAATTGAGATGATCTCGATGCAGATAATTGGTTTTTATATCCGCGTCTTGTTTGTCTGTAATAACGGCAATGGTGCCGCCGTTAATCGATATATGGTATTTACTCGTGGTTCCATAGGTGTCCGATGTTTTCTCATAACCGTCGCTAAAATACACCGTGGTGCGCAATCCATTAGGAATCACTTGTGTATCTTTGATTAACTGGCGTTCTGGTCCGTAGAAGTAACCTGTAACGCTGTCGCCCTTGGTAATGGCAATGGGCTTATTGTATGAAGCGTATTGAATTGCACGTCCATCACCAGAGGTCATATTGCCGTTATGATCATACTGATAGTTAATAGATGCTTGGCCAACCTGGTCTATGCGGGTAACCGCATGTGGGCTCGCATGGCCGTTGGACTGATGCCCTCCATAGGTATAATGCCCCACATCTGATTTGTAAGTGATATTACCTAAAGCATCATACTCGTAAGTAGTTGTCTCAAGCCCTGCAAGCTCATACAAAGCCACGCCGGTGCCGCTCATGCTACTTCGCGTTAGACGATTTAACTCATCGTATTCAAAGGTTTCAAGCACACCGCTAGTGCTGTGATTGCGCTCAACCAGGTTACCGATAGAATCCCATGTATAAGAATCATTCAATACAACACCGTCATTGCCTAATAAGGCATGGTCAAACTCTGATGATGATTCGTTCGCCAATAACTCATTATTATTAGCAATCTTGTCATGGTTAATAGATAACTGATTGTAGATCGAGCTTTTATCTGTAAGCGTACTGGTAAAGCTGAGATACATATCATCCCAATAGGACTGATCGCCCATATCGGTATACATTTCACTCATCTCTGAATTAATTTGAGACAGATATTCATATATCTGTTTACGATCAGCGTTATTGGTTAAACCGTCGCTAGCATTTTGATCTAAGTCAGCAATTTCTAACACGCGCGCTCGATAAACTTTCTCAAGCTCTCTAAGCCTTGTTTTTTCGCCTAAACCTGCTTCGCTGTGCCCTTCAAAGTGTGACGCTAACGTTCCTTGTTCAGCCAATGTGTGTTTCTCAGCTGCGGCCACATTAAGTAACTGTAAAGGGGTATATAACGCTTTATTTAAACGTCGAAGCTTTTGACTGACATCAGCATGACGGCCAAACAAACGTCTATGTCGTTGTGATGCATAAGCATAACCATAAGCAAACGGGTCTGTATTAGCAGTTTCACTCGGGTCAACCACGATACTGTCTGCATGCGCACCATGCTGATCTGCCAAGCTTTGGTGATAAGCACCTAGGTCTTTATACTCTTGTAAATACTCGGGTGATACCTGACTGACATCCTGCATATCGGCTATCAAGTTGGTTTGTACTTGACTCGCCGCCTGATAGCTATCACGCACTGAGCGGTTATAACGCGCCATCAAACTATGCAGCTTGCTGGATAGCACCAATACATTACTGGTGTTGGCTTCTACTTGGCTAAAAGTATCCAGCAATTGTTGTGTGCTGGCCAAGGTAGAAGTAGCGACTGTGTAAATTTGTTGATTTACTTGAGCATCAACATTGTGCACATTAAAGTTGATGGTTAAGGCTTGTATCTGCGCTTGTGTGGCTAATTTCAGTGCGGGTGATAAACCAGGGTCGTTAGGGTCTAAGGTGTCGAGCACTTCTTGTACGGCTGCCTGATCTTCTTGGGCTTGCGCGAAATGAGAAGCACTGCTGGTCTTATCATTATTTAACTGACCGATAAACCCATTCACCCTAGCGAGCACCGATGGAAAGGTGTCACTGGTTTGTGTTTCTACTGGATCAACAGCACTATGGGTATAAACACTGCTTAACCTGCCTGAGTAGTCGCTATAACTTACATCAGTGGTCACATGCTTTCCCTGCATGAATTTAAGTACTTTACCTTCGGCGTCGGCTTCCTCTGCTCGCCAATGTAATACACTCTTATGGTCAGTATAGTACTCAAGTATTATATCGGCTTGTTCAGACGCATTTTGGGCCAGGTCTACCGCCTTTTTTACGCGTTGGTCTATTGCTGCAATCGCCTTCGCTTTCTCATTGGCTGTTGTAACATGGCCACCCGCTTCTTCTGAAGCGTCTTCAACCAGCTCGATGAGCGGTTTAAGTTTTGTATCGTAATATTTCTTTGTGCTCTTTGCCCTTGCTTGCGCAGACTTATTGTAAGATTGCGCTTTTTTATAAGCACTGTTGGCTTCCCCTGCGGAATAATTAGCTCTATTTGCAGCATCTTGCGCATCCCATGCCAAACTATTAGCCATTGCATACCTTTTCTTTTTGGAATACTTTGGGACTTTCTTGGTATACGAGGGCACTATCCCTTGGCGATTTTCACTAGCTGGAACTACAATAGTGATGTACTCTGGGTTATCAACTAAGTCTTTAGCTTTTTTCGCATATTCCTCCGCCTTCTTATTCCATTTTTCAGATGTTTTTCGCCAGGTATCCCCTTTTTTAGCGTATTTCCTAGCTTTGCTAATAAGCTCGCTTTGTTTACGTATACCCGAGCGGTAACCACCTAATCTAGACTGGTAATCTGCTTGATACCCTTCAATTAGGCCATTTAAGCGCGTTATCTCACCATCACTTGCTGTGTAAGCAGTATATAAAGTGGCTCGCTCACCTTCCGTATCATCAATCAGTTGTTGTGCTGTTGCAGCTAACGCTTGGGTTTTATCAATTTGGTCCAAGTAACGTTGATATTCAGCCAAGCCATTGCTACGGATCTCAAGGGGAAACCCATAATCATTATAGGTTTTACGAACCGTTAAACCCGAAGAATACTTAACATAATCTACGCGATCAGTTGTGCCTATAAAGGCTGTGGTAATGGTATTGCTCTCACCATCTATTGTCGTCGTTACATCAGTAGAGCGGCCATGTTTATCGTATTTATGGCTGCGAACGTAGCCTTGTCCATCCCAAACTTGCGCCAGCTTTCCTAGCCCGTTAAGAGCTGTATCATATGTCCACTGAGTGATCCCCTCTGGTTCAGTACGCTTAACAATACGCCCTAAAAGATCATATTCCATGGTGACTATTTGGCCTTTCGCATCCTTTTGCCAAATTAATTCTCCTAAGGAATTGTATTTATATTCCCAATCACCTAAATCAGGATCGGATTGATTTATTTTTCTACCAAAATAATCATACTTAAGCGTAATTTCGTTGCCTTGGTCATCAATCGTTTTGAGTAAATTACCCGCAGCATCATATTGATACCTAATTTCTTTATTTGCTTCATCAACAACTTTTAAGGGTTTACCTGCACCGTTCTTCCAAGTAATTGATTTTTGCCCTACCGGGTTGGTTACAACGGTTCTATCTGCAAAATAGCTATAGCTAGTCTCATAACCCTCTGATGAGATTATCTTTGATTTACGACCCAGTACATCATATTCAATCGTCGTCCACTTCGGTGTGTCATCTTTAAAATAGGGCTTTGATGCTTTCCACTTACGGCCAAAGCTATCGTATATCGTATCGACATACACCGAAGTACCATCAAAACCTTGAGTTTGTTTACGCACCTCACGGTTACGGTTATCATAATAAACCGTTTCTGGCGATTCGCCTTCATTGTCTATAACCGCCAGTAAAAAAGCCGCATTTGTTGGGCAGGTTGCTTCTCCCAAGCATGACTTAAATACGATTACATTCTTGGCATCATCAACCGCACTCTCGCTGTCGGCTTCGCTGCGTAGATTGGTCGTTTTAATCATCCTGCCATGGTCATCATACAGCTTAATTGTCTCGTTACCGTTAACGCTCAAAGTGCGGGTAACTTGTCCAAAATGGGGATGGTATTCAACATAACCCGTATGACCCAACTGATTGCTAGTAGAGGCTACAAAACGACCGTCACTGGTGTAAATTGTTGATGAAAATCGGTCAGCCACATCCGAGGCACTGATGGTGGTTTTAACAATATGGCCGAAATTGTCATACTCGTAAGCTTCGGTAACCGCTTGCGCATTTCCTTGCCCAACCGTCTTATTTTTCAGGCTGCCATCAGCATAATAACTATAGCCCGTTGTCATTATATGTGGACTAGAACCCGGTACATTTGATGTGCTCATTACAGACTGCACAAGCCCTAGTAACCAAGAAGACTCATCATTTTGGTAGGTCGTTTCTGTCGTACGAGTCGTAGTCCCGTTTAGGTCTGTGCTCGCGTTTACCGTACTAATCGGATTACCAAAATTATCGAAACTGGTCGTTTGGCTACCGGAACTAATCTCGGCGCCATCTAACTCATATTGCTGACTTTGCTTTTGGTCTTGATAAGGAAAAATGGTTTTACCAGCGTACAAGTCTTTGTAAGCAAAGCGGTTGTCACTCGCAAATAGTACTGTTCCGTTAGGCATTACTTTGCGTAACGATATGGCCGACCCGATAGTGGGCCACTGCTGAGAAAATTGTGTCTCTAGATTAATTAGTGTTCGGTTATCTGTGGCGACTTTTTTAGCAAACCCCAAATCTCCGCGCCCCGTTAGATTGACTTTTTTACCAAAGTATTGGTAATCAGACCGGCCTAAGCTGCCAGACGCATCTGATGACTCTACCGCTGAAACCAATACCATCGGACTAGAAACATCAATGTTTGGATAAGCGCTACCCGTAGACGGTGTATAAAGATCGCCATAAGTGGTTGGCTTGTATTCAACGACATAACTCGCCCCTAGCCCGTCGGTGAATGACCACGCTGCCTCTGGTAAAGCATACCCTCGCTGACCCACGCCTCGAAGATATACTTTAGAAGTAGAACCGCCCTGGCTATATATAAGATCTCCCTGGCCATCGCTGTTCACATCAAACAGGATGCCGCGTGCGTAACTGTCTTCTGAGCTATTATCTTGAATAAATGCAGTGGGAAAGATTAGGTCGTTTTGTTCAATCCAGCCATCGCCTTTGTTTTTCCAAACGCGGTTTACGAACTGACCCGTATCCGTTTTATAAGACAAGCTAAAATCAGGCAGCCCATCATTGTTTAAATCAGCAATAACCCCTTTAGTTTTATTAATAGACCCTACTTTTTCCCAGAGAATTGCAGGTGCTTGTAGTTCTTCATTTTGTAGCCAACCATTTCCCGTGTTTAGCCAAGTTCTTTGAAGGCGTGTTCCACCTTCTAAAATGTGCGCTTGAATAATATCAAGTAATCCGTCGCCGTTAATATCTATAGTATTAGCCAAAGACTCAGGCGTGACCTTTGAGTAATCGGTAGTGATAACCGGCAGATTAAATGTCGTATTAGCCTGCCAGCCTGCTCCTGTATTTAACCAAGTTTGTTTTACCGTATTGCCATTATCCGATTTGTAAGCGGACACGATATCCACTAACCCATCACCATTAATATCTATGGTTTGGCCTTTCACCGCCCCCTTAGTATAGGCAGTGTAATCAGTTAAGATAATGGGCGGCGCATACTCAGTGCTTAACTGCCAACCATTAAGTTTATTTATCCAAGTTTGTTTTACCGAACTGCCATCAGCACGTGAAGTAGAAGCGATCAAGTCGGGTAATTGATCGCCATTGATGTCGAGCAACTGCGATAACATAACTGGGTTATCTGCATTAGAGATGTCAGATAAAAGGCTGGGTAAGGTTTTTGTTATATCTAACTGCCAACCAGAACCCGTATTAATCCATATGCGATTAACAATGCCAGCACTGCTTTGATAAGCCGCTACCCAATCAGGTAAGTTATCCCCGTTAATATCAACCAGTTCGCTAATACCCAAGCCATCGGCGCTCAAATTATAATCATACAGGGCACTAGGCGGTGTGTACGCATTACTAATGCTCCACTGGCCAGCATTGTTCAGGTAGGTTGAAAGTAGTTCTTGGCCACTTTCATTTCGATAAGCCGTTACCCAATCAACGTGCCCATCGTTATTAACGTCGGCATAGGTTCCTCGCAATTTTCCCTGAGTAGTGAGTATTGCCTCGGGTAGGTCATCACCCTGACTCCATTGTTCATCGTAGTCATGCCACGAAAATGTAACAGGTGTCAGACAGTCTTCATTGCCTGCACACTCTGTGACGGTGGTAATTCTCGATTGTTGGCTGACTGGAGATAATTCGTAGGCAATGCGGTAATCTTTAACGATATCATCTGCAACAGACGTTGTTATGTTGCTAATTCGTTTGGTCGCGACGTGTTTTTGACCGCGGGAATATCCACGCGATATATCTGGTCTGTTTTCATAAACAAACTCAACTTTTAAATTTCCTGTTACGTTCGCACTATCATTCCGTCCATAATGAATCGCTTTGGGTAAAGATTGCTTCGTCGATACTCCATCAACCGTAGTAGGATAATCTGCATATTCGTAATCTATTCGATTACCATTTCTATCTTGTAAATAACTAATTGACCAACTAGTCACCGCGCTACTGATAGGGTCCGTCAAACGAGCTGCTGCGTTGGCACCATATACAACTTCACTACCCCCTCGGCTCTCAACGGTAAATGATACAGGGCTGACCCCGGCGTCTATATGGCCTAGCGCACCATTGGCCGTAACTCTCTGAAAGGATTCAATTTCTGTATGATAGACCGAGCCAGCAGCGCCATACTGCCCACTTATTAACACTAAGCGTTGACCGTTCATACAAAAATGATCATTTTGATCATATTGCACCGGCTTGAAAGCCCCGTCTTGCTCTATAGTAGAACCACATCGCGATATCGAAGATAAGCCTGATAGGTTCGCACCAATGCCTAATAACCCATTCCCACCAGTACTATTGTAGGTAATCGCTACTTGCGGAACCACTCCTTGGATACCAGGAGGCATTTCTATACCAACCGAGTAGCTGCTTTGACCACCGGGTGTTAATTCAAATATACCCGTCGTGGTGCCAACTTGGCTCGCATAGGTCGCACCGAAAAAAAGAGCACTCGCAAAGAAACTTGCTATAACCGCTATATATTTATTATTCATTTTTTATTTCCGTTCTGCCTGATTGGATTACAGATATCAATTAGTTTTAATGGCTATAGCTGAATATTTATTTATCTTACCGGACTGCCCATGACTTCTACTTCAGCAAGGCTTAAAACCGTTTTATTAGCTGCAAGCTGTATACGAACATAACGTGCCACAGTGTTAGCTGGCAGATCTAATTTATACGACCCATTAACTGGCCCGGCCACATGAAAATGAGATGCATCTGGTAGCACTAATACATCAGATAATTTTCGTTTATTGATAGGTTTATCGCTCACTATGACATAAAAATCTTTAAGCCGAGAAGAGCAACAGTCGGTTCGGTTGTAAATGAGTATTTCCTTGAGAGGTGCTTTTGCATCAAGATCTACCTGCCAGTAAGGTTGATTCGTAATACCAGTATGCGTCACCGAGCCATTAGCAAAATTGCCATCCGTATTCATATCAACCGCTCTTGCGGCATAGCCATTATATTTAAGGGTATCCTCTTCTTCACCATGGAGTTCTTCACTCTCCCATTCACCTTCAACTTCAACTTCAACGTCGCCTGCACCGTCTTCAAACTCATTATCTAGCGTATCATTTGAGGTGCCAGATTGAACGGTATAACGCCCGATGGCCAGGTTCTCAATATTTTCTTCCACTGTGTCCGTTTGAGTGATTCCCTCTAACTGAGTGTCATAAGATACGCCCGTAGCAATGGCTGATTCTCGGAACATCGTATAACCATCAAGCCTTGTCACTAAATGATCAATCGACGCTGTTGTGCTTTCTCTCATTGTTTTATACAAGTTCAACCGCTGAGTGCTGCACTCCGTCATGATCGTTATAACATCACCATAACTCTTAATTAAAGACTGCCCTGTTTCATCAATTAAAAATTCGTTGGCATAGGTGACAAATGCCGCTTTATCAACTAAATCCCCTTGCCAAATATCTATCATCGAATCTTTGACAATTATCGGTGAATAAATACCTTCCCACTTCTTTGGGCAGGCAGATGCAATTTTTTCTTTAACACTTGCAATGTCCGCCTGTGCTATAGCCATATGGCTCCAACATAGCCCTAAAAATATATACCCTATCTTACGTATCATTGTTTTCCTCACAGCCTATTATTGAGGTTATATTATTTCCTTGATTCGGCATCAAACTACTTACGCTCAATTATTATTAGTATTTCATCTCTACGTTGAAAACTATGCTGGGTTGCATGTTATTATGTGCTTGGCTCCCCCCCGTGTTATTAACAACATGGGCATGGTTACCAGCAGCAGAGAGTGAGTGTTTATGATTTCTGGCAGTGCTGACTTTACCCGCTTGCCAATAATTACCTCCCCAGGTGCTATCTCTTTCTATGCCGCCTCCCCCTCTTACAGGCCCAGTAATCACTTTGATACTATGATTATGATTCCCTGCATACCCTTGTGAGTGCCCATGGTAACCACCATTATTTGTTGTATGCTTATGCGCAGGCAGTTCGTTAATGGTTAACTTGGTCTTTTCAGCCCCAAGAACATTACCAACTTGATTAGCCAACGGATCACTCACCGTACTAGCCACTTGACCACCCATGTTATTAGCAGCCAATATTCCACGGCCGCGCATGTCAGGCAATGTCACTAAATCGCTGTTAGACCATACTTCACTTCCTGTATTAGGTGCCCAATTCTTAGCCAGTTCATAAAGTTCATTGTAATCATCGCCTGTAAGAACCGCATTACTACCCTCGATACCAATAGTTTGCCCCACCAAAAACACCCAGTCATCTTGAGCTTCAAGTCTACCCGTCATTCTAACGTCACCGACACTCCAACCACCATTAAGGTATTCTATTGATTTATTAAGACCTCGATTAACCGCGTCCATCGCAAATAAAACATCTCGCGGTGTTTTTGAAATTAAAGCATCCAATAATATAACTCGATGCGATGCACATTCAGTTGCAACCGATGATACATCTGATGCTAAAGAATCAAGCGTTGCTGAATCAGGCGCATTATCACCCATCTGCTCAATTAGCAGTGACACGAAGCTTTGTTTGTCATCTGCGTTACTTTGCCAAATATCGCTCTCTAACGTTTCTGTATCAATATCAGCCGCTAAGTCTTCCCAAATTACCGGACATGCTGACACTACATTGCTCCTTAAATCAGCATATAGTTCTTGCTGGTCTTGACCAGACTCTTCTTGTGCATAGAGGCTACCTGCTGGCATCAGCATCACCAAAGAAACCGCCAAACATTTTAAATTATTCATCTTGTTTTCCATTAATTAACTTACTTACTTAGGCTTTTATTTACTTATCCCTTCTCAGCAATTATTGCTGCATCAGGCTTTCTATTTCTTGCGGAGTCACACCCGTTTCTCTTTCATAGTTATCTAACATTGATTCTGATAAACCACTCTGCGTTCGAGGTTGATTCAATACTTTCCCCGATGGACTGTCCGGCGATATCGGCACTTGAGCTGCTAATTGTTTTTCAGAAAGCACCTTTATGCTCTCCAAAACATCATCTAACTTTTCTTGAGATGCCAGCGCAAAGTCTTCTCCTTGCTCTATAACTACGCGATCTTTTAATAAAATCTCCATCTCTTTATGGACCAACTCCATTCGCTTGTCTAAACTTTCAATATCTATAACAGGTATAGGCTCTTCTTTCTTTTCTTTTTCTTTGCTTGCCGTTTCTGGTTGTTCTTTTTTTGTCTCGTTTAGAGAAGCTTCACGGCTCGGTTCCTCTTGCTCATGATAAGAGAAAAGCAACGCACCAACGATCGAAACTATAACTACCCCAGCTCCTATATAGAGTTTCTTATTCACAGTCCTATTTCCATTACACAGATAACTAGTAACCCTTAAATGCTATTTAGTTCTGGTTCCCTATATAACCATTGTATCGATTGATAGCAATATTCTCTTGATCGTCTGCCTCGTCACTTAAACGAAATACTTCATCGAATATTTCTTGCGCATTTTCTTGCTCTGGGTCAATTCCATTTTGATAATCACTTAAACATTCCCTATAACGAACTATCGACTCCATAAAATGATTCATCTCAAAATCAAACGTTTCCATTTTCTCTATTTTTGCTTCAATCGAGCTATCATCGCTCTCGATAGGTTTAGGTATAAGCGGAAGACTGCAATTGGAAGTGGTTTGGCTGACGACACTGACTGAAAACAGCACCAATACTAATAAAACAATAGCTTTCATATAACAAATTTTGTGGTTATTTTTTTCGAAGTATATCACGGGCCTGTCGGATAAATAATGGTAAACGTGGGATAATAAGAGCTAATTCAAATGAGTCGTTATTTTGAGCAAAGGTCACCAAAGTCAGCTGTTTCTAACCTTAGATTCTTTGGTTAGTTCAGAGCACCCCTACCGCAAACTCGATGAGCTATTATGTTTTCGCACATGAGTTATGCCTGAAAGTGGTGTATGGAGTAGTTGACTAAAAGCGGCGTATCGGGATGAATTGAGTTTACAACAACTTAAACTTCCACAGACATACGCCACTATGAAACAGAATAAAATTATTTCCTTTGAAAAGCCAGAGCAAAGCATCGATCCGCTGCAAGAATTGATTCGCAATGGTGCTAGGCAACTCATTCAAACCGCGATCGAGAGTGAGTTATCTGAACTGCTGTATCGCAATTGTGACAAAGTCTCAGATTCAGGACACGCTGGTGTCGTTCGTAACGGCTATTTGCCAGAACGTGAACTGCAAACCGGGATCGGCCCAGTCAAAGTACGTATCCCCAAGGTGCGCTCCCGCACTGGAGTACCGATCACCTTTCGGTCTGCTTTAGTGCCGCCGTATGTGCGTAAAACGAGAACACTAGAAGCGGCCTTGCCTTGGCTGTATCTCAAGGGTGTCAGCACTGGAGAAATGGGGGATGCACTGAGCGTGCTAGTGGGTCAATCAGCGACTGGGTTATCATCAAGCACAGTGAGTAAGCTCAAAGCAACGTGGTCTCAGGAGTACAAGGATTGGAATAGAGAAGGTTTAGATCGAGATCGATGGGTTTATCTATGGGCGGACGGGATACACAGCGGCCTGCGCGGCGATGAGGGCCGGCTCTGTGCCTTAGTTGTCATCGGAGTGAATGAGCGCGGTCACAAGAAATTACTGGCGATTGAAGACGGTGAGCGAGAGTCTACGCAGAGTTGGCGAGAGGTGTTGTTGGCACTCAAGGAGCGAGGCCTGAATCAACCAGAGCTGGGCATCGGTGATGGTGCTTTAGGCTTTTGGAATGCCCTGGAAGAAGTCTATCCTGGCACTAAACATCAACGGTGCTGGGTGCATAAAACGGCCAACGTGCTGAACGAATAAGGATAAGTCGCCGCGCAGCCGCGACTTTATCCAATTGTTGAACAAGCCCGGGGGGTTACCTCTATTAAGTAAATATATCCGCTACTGGTCCTTGTGACTTTAAGCGTTCAGGGTTTCGCTTAAGATTGCAGGCGAGTGGGCGTCTCACTCGCCGAGTGATGGTACTTTCTTATTGCATAAAGCTGGGGTCCTCCGTATTAAGTGACTTTAGTGAGCTTGTTGGATCTAAGCAATTAACCTGATTCGAAGCGACGGCGACAAAAGCCAATGATAACCAGAGGCGTGGCGCAGTGCTTGCAACGCCAAATTGGTCTTTGTCGTTTTGGCCTGATTGGTCCGGACGGTACAACCACCTGCAAGGCCCATTGCACTCGCTTTAAGGTTTGTTTGGCGTTGCCGTGCACAAAACCGTAATCGCGCACCCGGCGAAACCCCTTTGGTAGAACGTGTTGCAAAACCAATGCAATGAACGCCTTTGAGTCGAGGCAGCGGGTGCGGGATTTGCCTTTGTTGTCCTGATAACGAAAGGTGATTTGACCATCGCGATCACTGAGAATATTGTTCTCACTAATAACCCCGCGATACAGATACCGCGAGAGATATTTAAACGCCGGTAAGCCTTTGCCAATCTGCTTGCAGTGCACGATCCAGTGTTTTGGGGTGCAGGGAAGATCAAGATCGGCTGCTCGCAAAGCCCGTAGTAGCCGAGCACGGAACACGCAGGCAAGCGCCTTGCCATTGAACAAGTAGTTGCCGGGCTTGGATTGCCACAACGCTTTGTCCTTTGATAAGCCCCCATTGGGAAACACCACATGCACATGCGGGTGGTAATCGAGCTTGCGAGTATGGGTGTGTAAAACGGTGCTAAAGCCAATGTGCTCTGCACACTTAATATCGTTCTTGGCGAAGGTTTTAAGCGTACTGGCGGCGCAATCCATGAGTGCGTCATACACGGTTTTGGAATGGTGCTTGGCTATACGACGCAGTTCATAAGGCAAGGTAAAGGTCACCATAAAGTAATCACAAGGCAATAATTTTGTGCTCTGGCGATCCAGCCATTCACTGCTGGCATGATTCAGACAGCGAGGGCAACTGCGGTGGCCACAGGAGCGCGGGTGGTTTTGTGATTCATTGCACTGGCCACAATGCGTAAGCATAAGACCATATTGGGCCGTGCGGCACCCGCTAATGGCGTTGGCGGCGCTGCGCTCTGCGCCGCCCAACAGGCACAAAGCATCGGGATGGCGGTTTAGTATCGAGGCGAGTTCCATTAGGCGATCACCTCAAAGTCCAAGCCATCAATCAAGGTGTTTATCCGCGAGCCGGTGTTGCGTTGCACCACGTCGGTGAGTTGCGTGTAAAGCACCGTTGTCTTGGGACATTCATGGCCCATCTCGCGCTGGATGGCGCGCAAGTGAACGCCTGACTCGACCAAGTGTGCGCCATAGCAGTGGCGAAAGGTGTGAATGGTAACGCGCTTATGAATGCCGCAACTTTTGACGATGACCTTAACCGATTTTTGCAAGCCGCCGCGGTCCATCGGTGCGCTGGCTGAGCGGCGAAGTTGGTTGGTTTTTCCCTGAGGAAATAGCCATTTAGGGTTACGATGACTGGCCCAATAAGTGCGCAATAAATCGAGCGTTCGATCAGGCAAAAATACAAACCGATCTTTACGACCTTTGCCGCAACGTACATGCACTTTATGGCGAGCACTGTCGATGTCAGCAATGGTCAGGTTGAGCGCCTCGCTCAAGCGCAGCCCCATGCTGTACACGCACAAAAGATAAGTTTGGTAACGCGCTTCGCGTGTCTGGTTGATGACGCGGCCCACTTCCTCCGTCGACAGAATATCAGGCAGAGTTTGAACCCTAGGCGGTTTTACAATCTCTATCCACTGCCAAGATTTGTTGAGAATGTAGCGATAAAAGAATTGCAGGCCGTTACGGTCGAGTTTTACCGTAGACCAGGAATGGCTGTGCACCAGAGACAAGAAGTAGTCCCGTAATTGTTGTTGGCTGAGCTGGTCGGGACAACAATCAAAGAACGCCGACACTCGGCGCACAGCTCGCGAATAGCTATCTATAGTTGCGTCGGCTTTGCCTTGCAGGCGAAGTACGTTAATATGTTGTTGGTAAAGAGAGTCAAAACGAGTTTGATCTGATGAGTTCATTATTTATTCCTATAAAACACACACTCAACATTGAGGGTGATAGGAATAGTGTGCTCGTTGTTGGCTCTCTTTGCCGCTTAGCGGCTTCGTTCAACAAGCTGCCTAAATCGGTGCAGCCCAAAGCAAAAGCAGCTCTGCATAACATTTGGCAGGAAGAAACCAAAGAAGCGGCGCAAAGTGCCTATCAATTATTCATTAAAACCTGTCAAGACAAGTATCCAAAAGCCACGCAGTGCTTGGAAAAAGATCGCGAAGAGTTAATGACGTTCTACTCGTTCCCTGCCAAGCACTGGATGAGCATACGTACTACGAATCCAATTGAATCAACATTCGCGACTATCCGACACCGTACCAAACGATGCAAGGGATGTCTTAGCCGTGATGGCATGTTAAGTATGATGTTCAAGCTGGGTCAGTGCGCAGAGAAAAAGTGGAACCGAATACGCGGGTTCGCCTATCTAGCAAAAGTGATTCAAGGGGTTCCATTTAAAGATGGAATAGAGCAAACTAATGACTACTCAGATCAAACCGAGGCCGCTTGAAGAAAATGCCTCATACACCAGATTCGGGCATAACTCGTGGTAATGTGAATGTAGGTGTAGTAAAAGAAGGCGTGCATAATGTTCAAGGGGGTAGTGTTGGATTTGCTTTTGACTTTGGTATACCAGGTGCAATGTCAGGTACTAGTCTTTCGGTATCTAATAGTGGTGCGGCGATGAATGTTAGAGGAGGTACTGGAGGCGGATTTTCCGCTGGGGTTGAATTTTGTTACACGTCTAAATGCGTACCAGAGTGATATAAAATGGCTTTCAAAAACAAAGGGCAAATTCTGATATTGCTTGGGCTTCCAATAGTCTTTTTGGGTTTTCTTGTTCACAATAACAACTATGCATTTGATATAGGGACAGCAATATTTATTGTTGGAACATTAGTTATGCTAATAGGAATTGTTCAGCACGTTGGCCGTTTTATGCACCCAGCACCGTTGATGTTTAGTGCCAGGATAGACTTCTTCCAGGGCATTCCAAAAGCCTAAAGCACCATCACCGATGCCCAGCTCTGGTTGATTCAGGCCTCGCTCCTTGAGTGCCAACAACACCTCTCGCCAACTCTGCGTAGACTCTCGCTCACCGTCTTCAATCGCCAGTAATTTCTTGTGACCGCGCTCATTCACTCCGATGACAACTAAGGCACAGAGCCGGCCCTCATCGCCGCGCAGGCCGCTGTGTATCCCGTCCGCCCATAGATAAACCCATCGATCTCGATCTAAACCTTCTCTATTCCAATCCTTGTACTCCTGAGACCACGTTGCTTTGAGCTTACTCACTGTGCTTGATGATAACCCAGTCGCTGATTGACCCACTAGCACGCTCAGTGCATCCCCCATTTCTCCAGTGCTGACACCCTTGAGATACAGCCAAGGCAAGGCCGCTTCTAGTGTTCTCGTTTTACGCACATACGGCGGCACTAAAGCAGACCGAAAGGTGATCGGTACTCCAGTACGGGAGCGCACCTTGGGGATACGTACTTTGACTGGGCCGATCCCGGTTTGCAGTTCACGTTCTGGCAAATAGCCGTTACGAACGACACCAGCGTGTCCTGAATCTGAGACTTTGTCACAATTGCGATACAGCAGTTCAGATAACTCACTCTCGACCGCGGTTTGAATGAGTTGCCTAGCGCCATTGCGAATCAATTCTTGCAGCGGATCGATGCTTTGCTCTGGCTTTTCAAAGGAAATAATTTTATTCTGTTTCATAGTGGCGTATGTCTGTGGAAGTTTAAGTTGTTGTAAACTCAACTCATCCCGATACGCCGCTTTTAGTCAACTACTCCATACACCACTTTCAGGCATAACTCTGGATAATATAGGACGTCTGAAAAATATTTTTCCAGATGCCTTTACTGAAGGAAGTGTGAATTTTGATGCGCTTCGTCAATTACTTGGTGACGCTAAAGTAATTGACGAAGGTGAAGAAAAATATGGACTTAATTGGCAAGGGAAAAAGAAAGCTCGACAAATTGCACTCACGCCGTCTACTGGCGCGTTATTACCTTGTCCAGAAGAAAGTGTTGATTGGGACACAACCCCCAGACGTCAGGGTAGTTGCACACATTTTAATTCACAAGGGGCGGCGGAGAAATACTCATGCCGAAATATAGCGTAGAACGAAGAGAAGCTGTTTTATCTAAATTATTATCATCAAATAGTCAGTCCTTCGCAGAAATATCTAGAGAAGAAGGAATCAGTGTTCAAACCTTGTATGATTGGCGAAATAAAGCCAGACGATCAGGAGTTTTAATGCCTAATAGTGATTCATCTAATCAGTGGGATTGCCAAACTAAGTTCACCGTAGTTCTTGAAACTGCTGCGATGAATGAACAAGAATTATCTGCGTATTGCCGAGAGAAAGGCCTATACCCTACTCAAATAACGCAATGGCGAGAAGCTTGTATTAATGGTGTTGATGAGGCTCTCATTAGCCCTAAAGTTGCGCGTGATGAAATACGTGCGTTAAAAAAAGACAAGAAGAAGCTAGAAACCCAGCTGCGCCGCAAAGATAAAGCCTTGGCTGAAACGGCCGCATTATTAGTATTACAAAAAAAGTTTCAGGCGCTTTGGGAGGACGAGGAAGTATGATTACGACTCAGACGCGCATTAAAGTAATCAATGATGTTAATGAAGCAGTAGACGCAGGTTCAAAGCGTTCAAGTGCTTGTGAGTTGGTTGGCCTTGCCGAGTCTACGCTTAGACGTTGGAAGCCAAAAGGAGAAGATAGTATCCGCAGTGATCAACGTCCTTTGGTAGAAAAGCCAGTCCCTGGCAATAAACTAAGCGAGCAAGAGCAGCAACACATTTTATCGATATGTAATGAATCGGCATACAATCATTTGCCGCCGTCGCAAATAGTACCGCAGTTGGCTGACAAAGGTATTTATGTGGCCAGCGAGTCTAGCTTTTATCGAGTTCTCAAGGCGCATGGGCAATTGAAGCACCGCGGCCGCGCCAAACAAAAGCAGTCCCGAACACCCGATACTCATATAGCGCTAAAACCTAATGCTGTGTGGATGTGGGATATCACCTATTTGGCGACGCGTACTATTGGCAAGCATTATTACCTGTACATGGTAGAAGACCTTTACAGTCGCTATGGCGTTCACTGGGAAGTACATCCTGTTGAAAGCGGTGAATTAGGTGCGCAGTTGATGTCTCAGGCGGCTCTAAAAGTGGCCAGCTGCGATGGCATGCCCGTCTTACACAGTGATAATGGCAGCCCAATGAAATCGTTCACAATGAGAGCGAAGTTAGAAGCATTAGGAATAAAGCCCTCTTACTCAAGGCCAAGAGTAAGCAATGACAACGCTTATATTGAATCCATGTTTAGAACGGTAAAGTATTGCCCTGCGTGGCCTTCTCAAGGCTTCGATAGCTTAGAGGCCGCCCGCCAATGGGTGGGTAAGTTTATGCAATGGTATAACGAAGAACATCGTCACAGTGCTATACGCTACGTTACACCTGGCCAGCGTTATCGCGGTGAAGATAGTGCCCTATTAGCAAAACGAGAAGTTGTTTATCAGGAAGCTAAAGCAGCAAAACCTAATCGGTGGTCTGGCCAAACCCGAAATTGGCGGCCTTGTGGTGCGGTTGCGCTGAACCCACAAAAAGAAGTATTATTGGCTGCGTAGGAAAATGTGCAACTACCCTGAAAATTGCCGAAAATAACCTAGTTCCCTTTGGCATTCTTTACATTGTTCTTCTAAGTTTTCTTTGGTAACAGTTTCTTTCATTCCTTTTGAAAAATCTTTCACATGCTTTTCATGATCTATATCTGTTGATGCCTGCATAAGGTTATCCATTATTGGGTTAACAATATTCAGTATTTCTTCTTCGGATATCTTTAGCCAGTTCATAATATTTCCTTATACAGCTAACAGGGGAATAGTCGCCATAGAGACTTTGCGAAAATTATAGTGTGTTGAACCGATATTGTGTCGGACTGAATGACTCTAACAAGGGTGCAATGGATCAATATTTTAACTGATGCAATAGGAATATAAATTCGGCGACTGTCGGTTTTGAGTATATAGCGACGATTAGCAATAGTCGAAAACTAGTTCCTAATGGTGGCCTTTTGTTCCATTTTGTTGGGGATATCCCTACCTTAGCGTTATTCAGCGCACAAACCTTGCGATGACGCCTAGTACTATGAAACCCCAGCATAACATAGCTAGCGAAGTAGTTACCGCTGGGGTTTCAGGATAAAACCTGTTCTAATATCGAGACCAAGTTAGACATCCCAAGTCGCATATGTTGCCTAATTTCATCTAGCGAAATTTCAGAATTTGCTCTCCCTGCTGCCAGATTCACCACCAATGCTAAGCAGGCATAATCCATTTCGAGTTCACGTGCTAAACCCCCTTCTGGCATACCTGTCATACCAACAATAGTCCCACCATCATTTTCTAGTTTATCTATCTCTGCGGCCGTCTCAAGCCTTGGCCCTTGGGTGGCGGCATAAACGCCTGACTCAACCACTTTGATTTTTTGCTTCTGCGCTGCCGCAATCAGCTGTTGGCGCAAAGATTCGGTGTACGGCTGGGTGAAATCAACATGATGAACCTGATTTTTTGACCCGTCAAAATAGGTATGTTCGCGGCCGTAAGTATAGTCAAGAGTTTGATGCGGAATAACGATCGATTGTGGTACCAGCTCTTGCTGTATTCCTCCGGTTGCAGCTACAGCTATGATTGAGTCTATCCCAAGCGATTTCAGCGCCCACATGTTTGCCCTATAGTTGACCTTATGCGGTGGAATGCTATGACCAATACCGTGACGCTGCAAGAAAACCAGATGCCGACCAGCGAACTCTCCAAACAACAATGGAGACGACGGATCACCATAGGGTGTGCGAACTAATTGACGCTGGGTGTTAGTCAGGAATGGAAGTTTGGTTAGCCCACTGCCTCCAATAACAGCTATTTTTTGTTTACTCATTGTCATTCAAGGCCTAAATTTCCCTGGTGCATATCCAAAATCTACCTTAGCATCATCTATATCATAACTAAGATCATCAGTCATTCGGTTTATTAACGCTGAATTAACAAATCCTAAACCCGGAACTTTACCCAACATAAGCGCTACCAATTTCATCGGATTGACAGGCACATTAATGAATCTAGGCTTTATATTAACCGCTGTAAACACCCTTTCTAGCATCTCTTTATAACTTAACAATTCCCCGCCGGCTAAGACATAAGTATTGCGCGGCAAGGTTTTCGCAATGCGGATTTGATGGGTCGCCGTCGCCAAGTCATCCACATGAACAGGTTGACGCATTCCCTTGCCATCAGCTAGCAACGGAAAGCAGCGAAAGACTTTAACTATCTGTTTAAGCAAATTTATATTCTTATTTTTTAGCCCACCGTAAATCATGCTTGCTCTCGCAATGGTCAAGTTGGCCCCGTCTTTCTTTGCCCAAACAAGTAATTCTTGTTCGCCTTGTTTCAAGGCATCTACGAGTTCTCTTTCCCGCTTATTATCCGAGTGGCGTTTACCGTCAATACTGGTCGAGCTAAAAACTACGGACCTACGTGGAGAGTTCTGGCGAGATAAAACCTGCGCTATAACCGGTGCTGACCAAACAGGAGAAAATGCCATCCATTGATCTATTAGCCCCAAATCTTGCGCTGGCACTTTTTCAAAAAAGCCCCAGTTAAACCAAATTTCATTCGCCACCTTGGTTTTAGGAATTTTTTTACGCGTAACTGCAATTATTGGTAATTCTTCACCAGACATCGTTGTTAATACAGCCTTGCCAAGATCGCTACTTGCGCCGGTGATCACTATTTTTCCATCGTGCCCAGCAGTTAATCGAACAGGAGCCTGCTCATTTGGCCCCTTGGGTGGTCTTCGTGGCCCATGACGCGCAATGGACAATAGGTAATTTAAGTAGATAACGCCACGTGAAACTGTCGACCTAACCGCATTTTGATTAGGTTTTTGATATTTAGAATGATAACGCAGCATCCCTTCATGCTTATACCACTCCATAGTGTAGGGTACTTTTCGTGTGGACACGCCTTGGCAGTGAAACAGCGAAACATTGGGTGTAAAGGCCACTTCTTCTCCCGCTTCACGTACGCGCCGGCAGAAATCCAAATCTTCGACGTGCAAAAAATAGCCTTCGTCCATTCCTTCCAATACTTCAAAAGTTGGTCGGCGAATTAACATCGCAGAACCTGAAACGGCGTCTATAGCTTCCACTGCAGATGGTAATGGGCTGTGTTGCAGATTTACGCTGGTAAAGTACTTATCTAAACGCAAGGCAGTCACTACACTGCGCGCAAAGGTGGGTTCCAATCTGCGGCACCCACGCTGTTCAGAGCCGTCTTCATTGAAAACCAAGGCACCTAAAACCCCAGCAGCTGGCCTGTCAGCGAGTTCAGCGACAAGATTGCGTAAGGTGTGTGGATAGATTTCACAATCGGGGTTGAGTAAAAACAGGCAGTCACTGTCTCCCTGCTTAGCGGCTTGATTGACTGCTTTAGCAAAGCCTAAGTTAGTTGTATTTTCAATAAAGTTTAACTTGTGCTGCTGGTGATCGAGTGTCTTAACATCCCGCATGCTGCTATCGGTGGAGCAATTATCCACCACAATCAAGTGTAGCGGGATATCAGATTTAAGTACCGAGTCAACGCATCGCTGCAAATAAGCACCGCCGTTGTAATTGATGACGATGACGTCAACCAAAAAAGTGTTGCTCATCGTTAGCGGTGCCGCCTAATATAGGGTGTCAGCCATCCTTTGGTCATGAATTGCAGTAACTTTTCTGAGCTTTGGGAGCTTAATTGCTGGATAGATTTTCTTTTCGCTAGCGCTTTATTCAGGCCTTTCAATGCATGCCACTTCGCTTTGAAGATGATGCCTGGTCTACCTTTTAGAGAATAATAGATTAAGGTAAGAAGATTTAGCAATAAATGTTGAGGTAAGGTTTTCAACAACAAACCAGTCGGCATATTTTTAATGTAGGCCCAAACTAGATTTCTGTGGCCATGATAAATTGAAAAATCACTTTCCTTAACGGTAATGCCAGAGCCCACATGATAGGCAATTGCGGTTTGAATATGATGACCTGAATAGCCATACAAGCGCATACGAAATACTAAATCGACATCTTCGATATAACAAAAAAAGTCTTCATCAAAGCCGCCAACTTCTTCAAATACTTCGCGCTCATATAGCACCGCCGCGGCGCAAGGCGAAAACACCGGCTGCTTGCCCTCTGAGTCTACATCGATTGGGGCAATTCGACCGTGATGACGCCGCCAAACCAGACCGGACAAATGATAGCAATCCCCGCGACCGTCCACTTGGTCTTTTGGCGAATCGCACATAAGTTCGCTAGAGAAAAATGTAGCTTGTGGATGGTCCTTGCTGGCATTTAACAGCGTTTCCAGCCATGTGGTGCTTATAAAGGCATCAGGGTTTATTAAGGCAACCCATTTCACATCGCCCGCCACGCTTACCGCGTGGTTATTAGCGGCGGCGAATCCCTGATTCTTACCTAGCTCGATATATTCGACTAAGGGGTGATTCTGCCTAGCCAGATGGATTGATTCATCGGTGCTACCGTTATCAATTACGATGACCCTATCAGGAAGTACCGTTTGCGTGGCAATCGCGTCTAAACAACGCAAGATATACGCTTGCGCATTAAAATTGACTATGATAACCGCTACACTGTTGTCCACCTTGATGGGTACGAATCAGCTAATTGCGACCGAATATATTGCGGATGTTATAAATCGGCTTGTCTTGTGACTCGTGGTAAGTGCGGGTGATCATTTCTGCAACTAGGCCAACGGTAATGAATTGCAGGCCAATAAACACTAGAAGCACAGCCAACAACAATATGGGGCGGTCTTCTAAGCCCACACCCATAAATACTTTTTGAAATGACAATGTCAGCCCAATCGCTAAGCCTATGGCTGTGCTAACCATGCCAATTGCGCCAAAAAATTGCAGTGGTCGCGCTGAAAAATTCATTAAAAACTTAACCGTAATTAGGTCCAGGACCACCCTAAATGTTCGGGAAATACCATATTTCGAAACTCCCGCAGCGCGCGCCCGATGGTTCACTTTCACCTCAGCAATTTTTGCGCCAATCCAACTTGCTATCGCTGGTATGAATCGGTGCATTTCACCGTACATTGAAAGCTGCTTCGCCACTTCCCAACGAAATGCTTTAAGCGAACAGCCATAGTCATTTAACTTCACATCCGTGGTATAGGAAATTAACTTGTTGGCGATTTTAGAGGGTATCAGGCGTAACCATAAGCCATCTTGACGCTGATGACGCCAACCTGATACCAAATCATAGCCTTCATCTATTTTATTAATTAATTTGGGTATGTCCTGAGGGTCATTCTGGCGGTCAGCATCCATGGTGATAATAATCTCGCCTCGCGCCAAATCAAAACCTGCCGCCATCGCTGCGGTCTGACCAAAATTACGCCGAAACTCGACCACTACCGAATTCGGGTCGCCTTGTTGAATGGAAATCAAACGATCTAATGTTGCGTCGCTGCTACCATCATTTACAAAAATGATTTCATAACTTTTCTCAAGTGGTTGCATTACGGCATCAATTTCTGCGTGCATCTCAACGATATTTTCTTCTTCGTTGTACACCGGCAAAACCACTGAAAGTTCTAGATCTGGTTTAAAATATTCTTTAAGTTTACGCATTAATAAATTGTTTTAATTTGTTTAATTGTTATGAAGCCAGTCAATTATGTTCTTCACTTTATCTGCACTAAAAGCCGCATCCCAATCGGTAGCCCAATTAACATTGGTGCCGCTTTCTCGAGCTTTTAGGTCATCAATATTTTCTACCGCAACGCCTAAGCCTTTAGTGACACCTTCAATCGTTGCTTGGCTGCCAATCAAATTACTTGAAATGGTTTTCAACACCTCAGCGGTTTTATTTTCGCAGGCGTTAGTGACTACCCACATACCGGCTGCAGCCATTTCCATAGGCAACAAGCTTGGGTGCGGTGTATACATCAAGCTTAGTCCAATATCATAAGCTAACAATCGGTCTTTATACTCCTTTAGTCCAAATTTCCCAATCATTTTTAAATGATGGCCTTTTGGCAATGGAATATCTCCATGTGTACTACCGATACCATGAAACTCCCATTTACCCTCGTTAAAAATGCCTTGGGTAATCGCCTGACTAAGTGCTAAATAGGCAACCTCAAACATATTTCTAGCGGCATGGGCTTCAGGGCGCGCATAGAACAATAACTTATACTTATACTTATCTTTAGTTCGGCCTTGAAATCGCTTTTGCGGGCTATAGGACAAAATAGCATTTTCAAAAGGCATTGCCTTCTCTGGTTCACACCAATTCTGTCCACTGTATATACCAATTTTGCTTTGCCTAAAATAATCTTGTAATTGAGGCGATGAAAATACCGCTCGATGCGCAAAAGAATACGATTCATGGGCAATTGCATGATAGGAACCCATGGGAAAAGTAAATGGCTCATATTCTTGTATTAAGTACAAGAAGTGTTTTATTCCAAGTTGTTTAACCAGCGCATCTGCGATATAAGCTGTCCACCACGTTGTCGCTATCACCCTATCGTTTGGTGAAACACTAAGGGTTTGCTTGCGATCGTAGAGATGCACATATTCAACTCGGTCAAATATCTTCTCAAGCCCATCATATTGAGACACACCTGCTCGCCATGCAGGTTCGTCTATGTGGCAAGGATCAACGATAACAAAACGCACCTTATAGCCTGCATCAGTTAATTTTTTTGCCAAATTGAATTTGGCAATATAACCGCCGTAAAAAGTGCGGAAATCAATTTCTGGCAGCAATAAATTTATGCGCTCAGGCTCTGCTGGCTTAATTGCAAGCTGTAGTGGTGCAATCTTATCCTGAATTCTGAGTAATACTTCTGCATTATAGTAGGTCTCTCGCAAACGGCGACCTATACGGTCTTTCACCCCAATCAACGATTGTGTATGCGCAATTTTGCGGACCATTTTGTTGACCAGAGACATGAATGAGCGAGCCACAACAGTGAAATTATTTGCCGCGTATTTTAATCGATAACATCATTTGAATTTGGCATAATTCGTAAAACGTGGCCGCACTTTACCGAGCCCAAATAAGATGTGCCTAATAATCTCCTTTAGCGATTTTGCGTATCTCAGCTTCTCTGGCTAAACAGCCCATTGCGAGACGAAACTCAGCGTCGTCAGTGGTTTTTCCTTTTACCAGCATTTTAAGGTGAGTAAGCAGCAGTCTCGCTGCCGCTAGCTTGCGCCCATTTAGCAAATTGAGTGTTGTATATTTGGATTCGCTGAACGAACCTCGAAGCTTTATGGTGTCTGCGATAAGGCGTAAGCGCAAGCACTCTCCTTTATATATACCGAGGCCGCCACCTACTTTTACGCCTACCCATCGCCGGAAAGAGGTGGGCTTTAACATTCTCTTAGCTAGTCCAAAAGTGCTTTTCAAGCGATCTGTAAATGACCATCTTTTAAAATCGCAATGACCAATAACCGAATTTCCGTATTGGTAATAATCATGCAATGGTTTGTCTGCGTAGCTTATAGGTCCTTTTGCCAGTGCGACACAAGCCAGCCAATGGTCGTGAAAAGCATCTCCTATTTTCTCGGGGAATGGTAATAGTACATCTAATAAAGATCGATCAAACAAACTCGCGGCGCCCGTAACGGTGTTTGCCAAAAACACCGTATCAAAATCTTGATATTCGTTTTTTCTATCTTGCCAGTAGGTATTGGCAATCACTTCACCATCTTCTTTGACAACACGCATGTCGCTATAAACCAAACTAGTATGCGTAGACTGTAAAGTATTGACCAAAGACGTTAGCTTTTCAGGATACCAAACATCATCCTGGTCAGCAAAGGCTATGTATCGGGCATTAGACGGTACGTAGTTAAGCACTCGCTCAAAATTATGATAAAACCCTTTGTTCTCTTTGTGCTTCACTAGGGTAATTCTCTGTGGGTCGCTACGACAGACTGCCTCAATGTCTTTCCAGTGGCTAATCTGAGAAGCGTCGTCGCATACAACTAAGTGCCAGTTTTGATAATTTTGTAGCAATATGGAGTCAATTTGACGCTGAAAAGTGAACAGATCAGGGCAATATGTCGCCATGCAAATAGCCACCAGCGGCTTTTCCTCGTTGAGCGAATGTACCTCTATCTCCGCGCGCCTATCAGCTACTAATTTTACCTTACCTAACGGTTTATTTACGCTCTCGTCGTTATCAAAATAAACGCGTACAAATAGATCATGCTGTGACCCTACATTCTCAGCCTGCCAAGTAATTTGGCTTATAAAATTTAAGGTATATTGGTCTTCGTTACGTTCAATGACATCAGTGCCCGCTAAAAATAGCTCTGAATACTGCTCAAGAGCTAATCCTTTTGCATCAATTATTTCCACTCGAGTGATTTGTCGCGCAGCCTGACAAGAGAGGGATCCCCGTACGAGCTGGATCGCTCCGCGGCCTACTTCATAGCAATGTGGAATGTCTGCTTCTAACTTAAGCGTAATATCAGCCAAGCTTATCAGCCTTCTCTAAAAGACATTTCTAGGTTTGCCAAACCGAAGTCTGGGCTCTCTCCATGCACTGTAAACGAAAATAAATCGTAACGCCTATCAAGCCCTAAATTGTCATTCTCTTGCTCTTGAGATTGGGCAACCCCCAATGAAACGAAGTAATTCCCCTTTAATAAATTTAGCTTCAAGCTAAAGCACACTTCAATTTGATCTCCCGTAATGCGGCCCGCTGTTTTAATATCTCTGTCTCGCGTATTGGCCCCATACACCGTAACGCCATCTAAGGTTTTTAGGGTGATTCCATAAATTAAATCCTGCACCGGTGCATTGAAATGTACCTTCATAGTCACAGTTACTACGCTACCTTGCTGCAATACCACCGGGTCACATTCGCCGCCCGATTCTAGTTTGTAATCAATAATTTGTACTTGCTGGGTTCCCCATCGATACTCATTTCTATTGTAAGAGCGTCGAAATTTAGACCCGTCGATTGATGGGTTAGCATTCAATTGAGCTATGTTACGGGGCGAAGGTGTTTGACCTAACAGCGGTGCATCGTGACCGGCATCAGTACCACCAGTCTCTCCTTCGCCCGTGCCGAACATCATATCCAAGTAATCATACACCACCTTCTTGGGTTCACCAATCGAGCGCACCTCACCTTGATGCAAAAATACCGCTGAGTCGCAGTAGCTGCTAATCAAGTCCACTGCATGGGTAACAAACAAAATAGTCTTACCTTCACGCTTAAAACGTTCAAACTCTCGAAAACATTTACGTTGAAAGCTAATATCACCCACTGCAAGCGCCTCATCAACAATCAGTATCTCAGGCTCCATATGTATTGATGTTGCAAAAGCCAAACGCACAAACATGCCACTAGAATAAGTTTTAACAGGTTGGTGAATATGTTCACCTATATTAGCAAACGCCTCAATTTCGCCAAGCTTGGCCGTCACCACATCCGGTGAAATACCCATTATCGCCGCATTCATCATGACATTTTCACGGCCTGTAAATTCCGGGTTAAAGCCAGCACCCAATTCCAATAGCGCCGCAATTCGCCCGTTTACTTGTACTTCCCCGGAAGTGGCTTGCAGGGTATCAGCAATAATTTCCAATAAAGTCGATTTTCCCGACCCGTTTTTTCCAACAATGCCTACTGTCTGGCCCTTGTTTATTTCGATATTGACATCCTTAAGCGCCCAAAATGGCTTATAGTACTTTGCCTCCCCCGGCATTACTAAATCCGCAATACGCGATAGCGGTTTTTCGTAAAGCGCGTAGCTCTTAGACAGCCCTTTGACAGAAATAGCTAAATTAAAGGACATCTGCAAATCCGGGCCTTAGCTTTTGAAACCAAATTAATCCACACCAAGCAATCAACAACGCGATTAGGCTATAAATTATCAAACCTGTCCAGTTCGGTTGCCCGCCATAAATAGCTATCTGACGTACTTGATCAACAATAAAACTAATCGGATTAAGGTAGATCAATTTCTGCCAAATGCCCGGCAGCCGATCCACAGGGTAGAAAACGGGGCTAATAAACAAGAACACCGTCGAAACAATGCCGACAACTTGACCGACATCGCGGATATAAACTGTTGTGGCTGACAGCAGCCACGATATACCCAAGGCCATAAGTAATAAAGGCAATAAAACAACTGGGAGCCACAGCAGGGTTAATTGAATTTGCATTCCCGTGGCTAACATAAACACCAGCAGTATAACGAAGCTCAGTAAGGCCTGAAATAGGGCAATAAATAAAGTAGTCCAAGCCAGTATTGGCAAAGGAAACACTACCTTTTTAACGTATTGTGCGTTTTGAATAATGGATTGCGCCGATATCACCATCGGTTCACAAAATAGGGCATGAACAATCATGCCCGAGAACAAAATAACGCCGAAGTTAGCGTTCTGTGCATCTGGGTGCTCCCATCTGGCTTGAAACACCACACTAAACACCACTGTGTAAACAGTCAGCATTAACAAGGGGGTTAATAAGGACCAAGTCAACCCTAAAACCGATCCACGGTAACGCCCCAATATACCGCGCTTGGTAAGCTGTGAAATAAGGTGTGTGTGATCGAATAGAGGTCCGAAGATATCTAGGAAAGAGGCTCTGTATTTATATTTTTGCATAAATAACGGTGATTTAAATCACTCCTCTAGCAGCCTGAATAGATATTGCCCGTAATCGTTTTTCTTAAGTTCGATAGCCAGCTTACCCAACTGTTCATCGTCAACATAGCCCATACGCCACGCAATTTCCTCGGGGCAACATACTTTTAATCCTTGGCGTTTTTCGATGGTGGAAATAAAATTCGACGCCTCAAGTAACGACTCAAATGTGCCTGTATCAAGCCAAGTAGTGCCCCGCCCCATTAATTCTACACTGAGTTTGTCATCATCTAGGTAAAGACGGTTTAAATCTGTAATCTCCAGCTCCCCTCTTGACGAAGGGCTTAGAGATTTGGCACGTGCTACAACGGTTTCATCGTAAAAATAAAGCCCAGTAACCGCGTATCTGGATTTCGGATTTTCAGGTTTTTCTTCCAAATCATAGGCTTTACCTTCTTCATTAAATGCCACCACGCCATAGCGTTCAGGGTCAGTGACCGAATAGGCAAACACGCGAGCTCCTTTATTTAGCCTACTTGCCGACTGCAGGCTTTCTGAGAGGTTCGCGCCATAAAAAATATTATCGCCCAAAACCAAGGCGCATTTATGGCTGCCAATAAATTCACTACCTATAATAAAGGCCTGTGCAAGGCCATCCGGTGAAGGTTGCACTGCGTAAGATAAATTTAAACCCCATTTTGCCCCGTCACCCAATAAACGATGAAAACGCGGTGTGTCATCTGGGGTAGAAATAATCAAAATCTCAGTAATGCCCGCCAACATTAGCACTGACAAGGGATAATAAATCATCGGTTTATCGTAAACCGGAATGAGCTGCTTAGAAATCCCTTGAGTGATGGGATAAAGCCGCGTACCTGAACCGCCCGCCAAAATAATGCCTCTCATGCTGCGGCCTCTTTGCCGGCTCCTAATCGCGCACCGTCGTAAGAGCCACTTTGTACCTTATCGATCCACTGTCGATTATCTAAGTACCATTTCACGGTTTTACGAATGCCCGACTCAAAAGTTTCCTGAGGTTCCCAATTCAATTCTTGTTTGATCCGTGTGGCATCAATGGCGTAACGATGATCATGTCCGGGCCTATCGGTAACATGTTCAACTAGGTCGAAATAATCAGCACCCTCTTTACGAGGCTGAATATCGTCGAGAATTGAACAAACAGCCTGTACCACTTCCATATTAGTACGCTCTTCGTTTCCACCCACATTGTAGCTTCTACCACTAACCCCATTGTTCATTATGTGCACTAAGGCACTCGCGTGATCGTCTACATATAACCAATCGCGCACATTTAGCCCTGAACCATAAACTGGAATGGCCTGCAGTGAAGTTGCTTTAGCGATAATAACCGGAATTAGTTTTTCAGGAAATTGATAAGGGCCATAGTTATTAGAACAGTTTGATAACACGACTGGCAGATCAAATGTTTCCGACCAAGCGCGCACCAGATGATCTGAAGCCGCCTTACTGGCCGAATAGGGTGAGCTAGGTTCATACTTTGAATCTTCCGTAAACAAGCCCTCATCGCCTAGACTGCCGAAAACTTCATCCGTCGAGACGTGGTGAAATCTAAACCTCTCTCGCTCTTGTTCAGTTAAATTTTGAGTATAACTGCGAGCAGACTCCAATAAATTATAGGTTCCGATAATATTGGTTTGTATAAAGGCTTTGGGTCCATCAATCGAACGGTCGACGTGAGATTCGGCCGCCAAATGCATAATCGCCCTTGGCTGATATTTGTCAAACAAAGCATTCATCGCCGCATGGTTGGTTATGTCTGCAACCTCAAGATGATATCGATCGTTACGCATCTCATTTTCAATGGTCGCCGTATTGCCTGCATAAGTCAGGCAATCGATATTAGTCACCATAGCGTCGTGATTCGCCAATAGATTCCTAACGACAGCAGAGCCGATGAAGCCAGCTGCGCCAGTGACTAAAATTGTATTATCCAACGGTTCAGAAAATTATAAGTATTAGTACTCAGCCAGCTGCGCAATATAACGCTCGACACCTTCATTAACATCATAAAATGTTGATTGATAACCCATGTTTTTCAAAGCCGTAATATCCGCTTGTGTGTAGCTCTGGTATTTACCATGCAAGGCAGCTGGCATGGGAATATATTTGATCAGTCCTTCACTTATAGCCCGTTTAAGTGAAAGGTTGGATGGCTTGTCTTGCAAATTATTGACAGCATTAATGGTTGCAACAGCCATATCGTTAAAGCTTCTACAATGCCCAGTACCTACATTATAAATGCCTTTAATCTCTGGGTGTTGTAGAAAGTATTGATTTACCGCAACCACGTCTTCAACTGAAATAAAGTCTCTTAATTGTTCGCCATTTTCATAACCATTTGTCCCCTCAAACAAGTTAACGTAACCATTTTCATTTAATTGATTAAAAAAATGAAAAGCCACCGAGGCCATACGCCACTTATGCTGCTCACGATTTCCATAAACATTGAAATATCTTAGACCCACTGCTTGAAAGTCTGATGGCGGGTTTTCACGCACATAATTATCAAACGCTAACTTTGAAAATGCATAAGCATTTAACGGCCGTTCGTTCTCAGGATGCTCAGCAAACACTGCACCAACACCATAAACTGAAGCAGAAGATGCGTAAATGAACTGTACCTTGTGACGCGAGCAAAAATCATAAAGATGCTTAGAGTAGGTAAAATTATTCTCCATGATATAACGGCCGTCTGTGGCCATTGTATCGGAGCTAGCACCCTCATGAAATATTGCTTTTATATTATTAGATAAACTATCCGAACAAACTTTGGCAAGGAATTCTCCTTTATCCATATAATCGGCAAAACGACAATCTGCCAAATTAAGCACTTTATCCGCTTCACTCAAATCGTCAACTACTATGATATCGGTTCTTCCAATTTCATTGAAATTTTTTACTATATTGGAGCCGATAAAACCTGCACCACCGGTCACTACTATCATTTGACGTTTCCCCTTTTTATGCTCTGCCTAATCTCATCTTGGGTAGCCGTCGCTGTACCCATTTTGTTGACCACTACTCCAGCTGCATGGTTTGCTAGTTCGATGGTTTTCTCAATAGGTAAGTAAGCAGCTTGCCCTAGTGCCATCATAGCAATAACGGTATCACCTGCACCGGTTACGTCATACACTTCCCGAGCTCTGGTAGAATAGTGCACCGCAACCTTATTTTGGCGACATAACAACATGCCATTTTCGCTCAATGTGATCAAACATTGCGCAATATCAAGTGATTTCATCAAACTTTGGGCTTTTAGATCAATTTCATCGTGCGTGATGCATACGCCTACTACCTGTTGAAACTCGTTTAAATTAGGCGTAATCATCGAGGCAGAACGATACTGCGCAAAATCTTCGCCTTTAGGGTCAACAAATACTGGTTTATTGGCCTTTTTCGCATAAGCTAATAATGCTTCAATTGCGCCTAACCCACCTTTACCATAATCAGACAAGATAACCGCATCACACTGATTTAGCGCTTTGCTAAAATTAGCTTTACTCGCCTGCAAAGCTGAGCTTTGCGGCGCATCTTCGAAATCTGCTCGAACCAGTTGCTGATTACGTGAAACCATCCTCAACTTAACCGTCGTACGGATACTTGTATCCACTGCAAGTTTGCAGCCAATACCCGCTGCGTTTAGTAAATCAGTTAAGCACCGACCCGCTTCATCATCACCAACTATACTAACTAAATTTGCGCTGCCCTGCATATCAACAATATTAAGTGCCACATTGGCAGCGCCGCCAACCCGTTCTTCGGTGTGCGTTACCGCCACCACAGGCACAGGGGCTTCTGGCGAGATACGGCTCACATCGCCAACCCAGTAACGATCAAGCATAGAATCGCCAAAAATCAATACGCGAGCCTTACTCAGTGCCGTAAAATCAGTTTCGACCAATGCCATGATAAATAAAGCCGTGCTGTTTAAACGCCTCTGGGTCGAAAATATTTCGCCCATCAATAATCAAACGCCCTTTCATTAACGACTTAATACGCTCAATATCAGGCGCGCGAAACATCTTCCATTCGGTCACCAACACTAATGCCGATGCACCTTCTAGCGCTGCATAAGGGTCGTCGCTTTGGATACTGACTCTAGGTTCATCGCTAAATATGCGCTGTGCTTCTTTACGCGCAACGGGGTCAAATGCCTCAATTTGTGCTCCAAGTGCAAGTACATCGTCGATTAGTACTCGACTAGGGGCTTCGCGCATATCATCGGTGTTTGGTTTAAATGCCAAGCCCCACACAGCGATTTTCAATCCGCTCAGGTCATCGCCTAAAACCCGCGTCAGCTTATCTGCCAACTTATGCTTTTGGTTGTTATTGACTTCTTCAACCGCATCTAAAAGACGCGGTGTATAAGCATTCTCCCGCGCGGTGCGTGCTAACGCCTGAACATCCTTCGGAAAGCAAGAACCACCATAACCACATCCAGGATAAATAAAATGATATCCAATACGCGGGTCTGAGCCAATGCCGCGGCGCACCGCTTCAATATCTGCTCCAAGTAATTCCGCTAAATTAGCCACCTCATTCATAAATGATATTTTGGTGGCCAACATCGAATTGGCCGCATATTTGGTGAGTTCTGCTGAAGGTATATCCATCGCGATAACGCGTTCATGATTGCGATTAAATGGTGCATATAGCTCACGAAGTTTCTCGAGCGCGGCTTTACTCTCAGTACCAATGATTATGCGATCAGGTTTCATAAAGTCTTCTACCGCCGCCCCTTCTTTTAGGAATTCGGGGTTAGAAGCCACATCAAATGGAATATCACAGCCTCGTTTTTCTAATTGCTCAACAATGGTTTGTTTTACCCTTTGCGAAGTGCCGACGGGCACGGTAGATTTGGTCACAACAAGCTTATACGACTCAAGTTGTTCTCCGATGGTTTTAGCAACCTGCAAAACGTATTTCAGATCAGCAGATCCATCTTGGTCTGGCGGCGTACCCACCGCAATGAAAATAACATCACTTGAATTGAACGTTTGGGTGATATCTGTTGAAAATTTGAGCCGTTGACGACGGGTATTTTCGTGAACTAGATTTTCTAAACCAGACTCAAAGATGGGCAAAATGCCCTTTTTCAAACCTTTTATTTTATCTTCATCTAGATCAACGCAAGTCACCAAGTTGCCCATCTCCGCCAAGCAAGTTCCCGTAACCAAGCCTACGTAGCCCGTCCCTACAACCGTGACATTCATTTTTGCGCCGGCACTTGACTTTGTTCAGCACTATAAGGGGCAGGCGAGTCAGGCTGATCTACTACATCACCAAATACTTCGGGCATTTTTGACAACTGTAATTTTGAAAGTGGGCTATTGAGTAAGTGAGAAGGTTTAACCACCTCCCACTGCTGACATGCTGGACATTGCCAATGGTGTTTGTCGGCACTAAATCCACACTCTAAGCAGGCATAGTTGCGTTCATTTTCGATCAGCTTAGAAATACTTTGCACAATTAGCACTGTGTCTTGATCCAACTTGTGATTCGCTAAATCAAGCCAATTGGTCATAAGCTGATGGATACCACCCAAGGTAGGCTTTTCATGCAAATAACTTTTAACAAAATCCTTTATTGATTGCGCTTTATCAGCTACTTTTAAGGCATCGACCAAATAGGAAATCAATCGTGGGTCGGGGTTTACACGAACGGCACTTTTCAAAAAAACGATAAATTCTTTTCGTCTACCCAATATTTCATAGCTATTATTTAGGTGGCCAATAGCCTCACCCAGATAATGCGCCTCATGCCATTGCAGCTTCTTCCAAAAAGCTACCGCCTCTTCATGGTTACCTCTGTGTGCAGCAAGTTTGCCCAACAAGGTAACTATTCGGGGGTTTTCACCGCTGAGACTACTGGCTTCGTTCACACACTGGCTGGCTAGTCTAAATTCCCCTTTAGCGATTAGCTCTTCCGTTCTTTCACAATAGCAATGCACCAACCTAAGCAATGCATCACCTTCGAGTTCACTTTGTTGCTTTAGTAGATCAATGGCGCTTAACCAGTCTTTCTCATGCTGATAAATGTCTAGGAGATAACGGATAGATTCAGCTAATTGAGAAGAATTGTTCTTTAAGGTTAAAAATAACTCCTCGGCTCGGTCATACAAGCCAGCAGCATAATAATCTTTAGCCAATTCATATCGTGCCATTTCCCGCGTTGAATCAGAATAAACATTATTCTCTAATATCGATTGATGGATATAGGTTGCGCGTTCAAATTCACCTTTTCGCCTAGATAAACGGCCCAATGTTAGCTGTAATTCGGGGAGCTCAGGTTGATCTTGGCTGATAGTTAAAAAGGTTTTTAATGCTTGATCGTCCTGCTGGTTTAATAATTGATTTAAGCCAGTTAAAAAGGAGGTAGGCACAATTTGCTTTACAGATTTATCTTTAGCGAGTTTGCCACGTAAAGTGACTTGCGAAAACAACCAGCCTCCGACAGCGGCGAGGGGTAACAGAATCAACAACCAATTGGTATTCATCACGATAATAGCGTAAATAAAAACACTATTTTTTTGGCTCGAATACTGAGTTATCCAGCTAAATTAGATTCGGCCTTCTTGAGTTTTCGCTTGGATTTAAATAATTTCCCGCGCAAACGAAAAGAAGACCACAGGCTCATTAAATAACCAACCACTGCACCAAAAACCCAGGTAGCCACTAAAAGTATCGATAACTGCCCTTCCCAGTGCAAGCCCATGTAGTAGTTTAGCGACACTACATTTTGGTTGAGGTACACAAAAGGCACCGCCAACAAGATAATCGTAAAAATCAGTATAACGTAGAATAGCTTTTTCAAAATATTAGCGAAGTGTTTCTATTGTGATTGGTAAACCAAGATAATTTACGCGTAAATGGTTTTGTAGAATAGGCTCAAAACTATAAAATTAGGTGCTGTGTATTGTAAAAGAGCGATCCACACGATCTTTAAGTTCAGTTCCCGGCTTAAAATGGGGCACAAATTTTTCAGAAACTTCCACTCGGTTGCCCGTTTTAGGGTTGCGCCCAGTACGCGGAGGCCGATAATGTAATGACATACTTCCGAAACCACGTATTTCTACTCTATCACCGCCTACCAAGCCGGCAATCATTTTCTCTAGAATTGTGCTCACCGCAAGTTCTACATCTTCTTCAGAGAGTTGTGTCTGCGATTGCGCTAGTCGAGAAATAATTCCAGACTTGGCCACGCTCTTCATATTTGATTCGTCTAACTTACTCATAGGTGTTTATAAGTTTTAGTTAATTATAGCGAATTAAAACAACTGTATTCGACAATCTTTATAGGTATATACCTAACTGTTCTTAGACAATTGCTCTTTAAGCTTATCGCCTAAGGTAGTGCCACCTTCTGTTTTTTGTCCCGAGTATTCTTGAATTGCTTCATCTTCCAAATCCATCTTAAGCACTTTAACAGACAAAGTAATACGTCGATTCTTACGATCAATACTGGTTACCTTGGTTTCAATTTCTTCGCCTTCTTTAAGCAATGAACGTGCATCTTCAACCCGATCAACTGACATTTCACTTGCGCGCAAGAAGCCTTCCACATTCTCGGCAAGCTCAATATTGGCACCGCGCGCCGTTACTTCAGTAATTTTACCCATAACTCGGCTACCTTTAGGATGCTCTGAAGCGTACTCCACGAATGGATCATCCGAAGCTTGCTTAAGACCCAAAGAAATACGTTCGCGTTCTGGATCAACCGCTAACACCACCACACTAATTTCGTCGCCCTTGCTGAAATCCCGAATGACCTCTTCACCTGGGCGGTCCCAAGCCAAATCACTCACGTGTGCTAAGCCATCAATCCCCCCGTCAACTCCAACAAACATACCAAAATCGGTGATAGAGCGTATTTTACCGGTCAGCTTATCGCCTTTTTTATAATGTGATGCGAACTCATCCCATGGATTAGGTTGACATTGCTTCATGCCCAAAGAAATCCTGCGCCGCTCGCCGTCAATTTCTAGCACCATCACCTCTACTTCATCACCCACGTGGCAAACCTTGCTTGGGTGAATATTCTTTTTGGTCCAATCCATTTCTGATAAATGTACCAAGCCTTCAACACCGTCTTCAATCTCTACAAAAGCACCGTAATCAGTAATATTAGTTACGCGGCCAAATAGGCGAGATGACTGTGGATAGCGGCGCTCTAAATCTTGCCATGGGTCTCCGCCCAATTGTTTGAGGCCTAAAGATACGCGTGAGTGCTCTTTATCAAATTTAAGTACCTTAACTTCTATATCGTCCCCTACATTCAATACTTCAGATGGATGACGAACCCGTTTCCAAGATAAGTCGGTAATGTGCAATAAACCATCTAATCCGCCCAAATTAACGAAGGCGCCGTAATCCGTTAAGTTTTTAACCACACCTTTAATAATCTGGCCTTCTTCTAAAGTATCCAATAACTTTTCGCGGTCTTCAGAAAGCTCGCTCTCAAGTACGGCACGGCGCGATACGACCATATTATTCCTAACACGGTCTAGCATGATAACCTTAAATTCAAGTTCGCGGCCTTCAAGGTAAGCTAGATCTTTCACCGGTGTCACGTCAACTAAAGAGCCTGGCAAGAACGCTTTAACGTAATTGACATCAACAGTAAAGCCACCTTTAACGCGCCCAGTTACAAGACCCATTACAATGTCACCATCGACTTGTGCGCGCTCTAATTCGTCCCATGCTCTAGCTCTAAGAGCACGTTCCCTAGAAAGTTTTGTGTGGCCGTAACCATCTTCAATCGCTTCGATTGCAACTTCAACATCATCGCCTTCTTTGACGCTGATTTCACCGTCGCTGTTCTTAAATTCTGCTTTGGGAATAGCCGCTTCAGACTTCAATCCTGCATCGACAATAACGAAATCATCATTGATTTCTACGACACTGCCCAAGACGAGCTCGCCTTGAATCATGGTGATTTTACTAATGCTTTCTTCTAAAAGGGCTGCGAAATTTTCTGACATGTATGTTGATTCACTAATACAACAGTGGATGTCATATTATGGGTTAAGGTTAGTATTAAGAAAACAAGCATAGCGCGTTGTTTTCCTGTATCTTTTTATTTCTTTGAACAAATTAAATCTGTTTTAGAGAATCGAATTAGGTAAGTAACTAAGCACCTGATCTAAGACCTCTTTCACCGATAATTCACTCGTATCAATCAATATTGCATCTTCTGCAGGAGCAAGAGGAGATTCACTGCGATTTTGATCGCGCGCGTCTCTTTCTTCTATCTCCCGAAAAAGGGTGCCGATATTAGCACCATGGCCTAAGTCGTTCAACTGTTTAAACCGCCTTTTCGCACGTTCTTCTGCATTAGCAGACAAATAGAATTTATAAGATGAATCCGAAAATACTTTTGTACCCATATCCCGTCCATCTGCAACCAAACCAGGGGAGGTTCGAAATGCGCGTTGCACTTCTAAAAGGCGGCGTCTAATTGCACCGTGCTTAGCTACTTTCGACGCCCTATTGCCGGCTTGTTCTGTACGTATTAATGACTCGATATTGATTCCGTTGAGCGTAGCGCCTTGGTCAAAACGAATATCACTCTGGTCTAAAACTCGCACTAAGCTTTCTTCATCATCTAGCCTAATCTCTGCTTGTACAGCGGCATAGGCTAATATTCGGTATAAGGCACCACTGTCTAAATAATGCCAAGATAATTTATGGCTTAACGCAATAGAGATGGTTCCCTTGCCAACCCCACTTGGTCCATCAACAGTAATAACAGGCGCTAATTGGGACACAGCTTAGTGGTCAACCTGCGAGATATTTAAGCCCGCAGTAGACATTAAATCAACATAATTTGGGAATGAGGTGGCTACATTTTGCGTGTCTAAAATGCAGGTTTCTCCGGCACTGCGCAATCCCGCCAAGGTACCTGCCATGGCTATTCTGTGGTCACCGAATGAATTTAAGTTAGCCTCAGAAAACAGCGCAGTATTATGCTCACCCTTAACACCTTTGCCTTTGATCACCATGCCATCCGCGGTTTCCTCCACTTCAATTCCCATCGCGCGCAAGTTAGTGACGGTCGCGGTAATTCGGTCACATTCCTTTACGCGTAATTCCTCTGCGCCCGAAATCACCGTAGTGCCTAAAGCGCAAGCCGCTGCTATTGCAATCGCTGGAAACTCATCGATTGCTAGGGGCACTAAGTTCTTTGGCACTTCGATACCCACTAAATCAGAAGTTTTTACTACGATATCTGCTACCGGCTCACCGCCGACTGTGCGTTGCTTTAGGGAAACAATGTCGGCACCCATTTTCTTTAAAATGCTTATCACGCCGTCACGAGTTGTATTTACGCCAGTGTGCTTTAGGGTGATTTCACTGTTCTTAGCTATCAAACCACCGACTATAAAAAAAGCTGCCGATGAAATATCTGCCGGCACGTCAATAGAAGTAGCACTTAACACGCCCCCGCCATGCAAAGAAACCTGATCCCCGTTTTGTATTACCTCGTAACCAAAGCCCCGAAGCATTCGTTCAGTGTGGTCGCGCGTTATCGCTGGCTCAGTCACCGTGGTCTTTCCATTAGCATACAAACCAGCCAGCAAAATCGCTGATTTAACCTGTGCGCTGGCCATCGGCATCTGATAGTTAATTGCGTTTAGATCTACCACCGCCTCAATGTCCAGTGGCGCACACCCGTGATTAGTTCTAATTTTGGCTCCCATTTTCGACAAAGGGGTAGATACTCTGCGCATCGGCCGTGAATTCAAAGACGCATCCCCCGTCAACCGGCTATCGAAAGCCTGACCGGCCATTAAACCCATCATTAAGCGCATCGCAGTTGCTGAATTACCCAGATCTAAATCATGTTTAGGTGCCTTTAAGCCATTTCGACCTACTCCATAAATGGTCAGGCCGTTAGCTCCATCGTCGTCTATTTTCACACCCATCGCTTCAAATGCACTGCGCGTGGCTAAAGCATCCGCACCGGTTAAGAAGCCAGTCACTTCAGTGACACCATGGGCTAAACTCCCGAGCATTATGCAGCGGTGGGATATAGACTTATCACCCGGAACCCTCAACGCGCCGCGAAGAGAACCGCCACGGTTAACAACTAACTTCATTTAGTCTCTTGATATTTACGAAAACCAGCTACGGTAGCCCTGGCATTTTTTGCTAAAGTAAAACTTTCTTCTAAGCCTTGAGCATTATCATTTTCTATATGATCAGCAAATTCACGCAACTCGTCGGAAAATAGTCTAAGTTGCTGGCTAACTTGCACTTTGTTACCTAAGCAGATGTCTCTCCACATGATCGGATCACTCGATGCAATTCGAGTGAAATCATACAGGCCGCCTGCTGCAAGTCGAAAATATTCTTGTTGGTCAGGACGCTCATGCAAAAACTGCATTAAGGCATAGGCCAACACATGTGGCAGGTGGCTAGTGACTGCTAGAATTTTATCGTGTTGCTCAACAGACATTTCTTCGACTTGTGCCCCGGTTAGCGCCCACATATCAGAAACCACCTTAAGTGCATCCCGGTCAGTATCCGCAGTAGGCGTTAAGATAACCCGATGCCCGGCATACAAGTCTGCAAAAGCCGCTTTAACACCCGAGTTTTCTGAACCTGCGATAGGGTGTCCCGGCACAAATTGACTAAATTGCCTACCCAGCTGCTTTTTCGCTTGTTCTACCACCAATGCTTTCACGCTTCCCACATCGGTAACAATAGCTTGTTTGTTGAGCGCGGGTTTGATCAATGCCAACACCGAATTAATCGTCATAACAGGTGTGGCTAACACCACTAAATCTGCTTGGACGACTGCCTCCTGCGCATCGTGGGTGAATTCATCAATCGTCCCTAGCTTTTTAGCAAGAAGCAGGTTTTCCTTATCTCGGCCTACTCCAATCACGCTGCTCACCGCCTGCTCTCGCTTCAATGCTTGCATCAACGACCCACCTATCAAGCCTACGCCGATCAAGGCTACACGGTTTATCGGAAAAGAAGAAGGCTGGTTAGTCATAACGACATCGAGCAATGAACTTAATCCGCTCGAGGATAAGATCCTAGCACTCGAAACAAATCCGCTTCTCGCTCTAATGCGGTTAAGGCTTTTTCAACAGCCGAGTCGGTTTGATGCCCTTCAATATCGACAAAAAATAGATAGTCCCAACGCTTACTTTTAGCCGGTCTGGATTCAATTCTAAGCATACTAATTTCGCAATCGTTTAACGGTTTGAGTAAAGCAAACAAGCCGCCGGGGCGATTAGTGCAGGAAATCAGTAAGCTTGTTTTATCGTTTCCGCTAGCCAGTACATCTTCATTAGACAGCACTAAAAAACGCGTCGTATTGTCTGGTTCGTCCTCAATTTTTCGTGCCAGCACTTGTAAATTATATTGCACCGCGGCTACTTCACCCGCGATGGCAGCAGAATTTGGCGTAGTCGCTGCGGTTTTCGCAGCAACTGCATTACTCGCCACAGACACTATTTCTACACTAGGTAAATGCTGAAGCAACCAATTGCGGCACTGCGCCAATGATTGAGCATGAGAGTAAACCGTCTTAATCGAATGGATATCCGCAACAGTTGATAGCAAATGTTGATGTATAGCTAAATAAACTTCACCGCTGATATTACAATTTGATTCAACCAAGCTGTCGGCGGTCGCAGAAATACCGCCTTCTGTTGAGTTTTCAACCGGCACCACGCCGTAGTTAGCCAATTTATGTTCTACCGCGTTAAAAACCTCTTCAATACGTGAAAGGCCTACAATCTTAACGCTAGAGCCAAATTGTTTTTTCGCTGCTGTTTCAGAGAAAGTACCCTCTGGCCCAAGCACCGCTACGCTTAGCCGCGCCTCAGCACCACGGCTTATGGACATTACTTCACGAAATAAAGCATCGATTTGCTCACTACTAATGTCGCCAGTATTTTCTGCCTTTAACCGCCTAAGCACTTGCGCTTCGCGCTCTGGTCTATAAATGAACGCTTCTTCTCCATCTTGCCTGACTTTTAGTTCACCAATTTCCTTAGCCAGCTCAATTCGACGGTTAAGCAAAGAAAGTAATTCACCGTCTAGCGCATCAATTTTCTGCCGTACTTTTTCTATCGAAGACATGCCTAGCTACTCTTCTTCAGACTCTTCGGGCAAATTTTGTATCGAATCAGAAATATTTTCTTCGGTGTTAGCACTTACCAAAGCAGTGTCTTCTGTATCATCCTCAGATGGCTCTTCTTGTGATTCATCAACACGGTCAACTGATACCAGCTTCTCGTTTTCTGACAAAGCGATCACTTTAACGCCTTGAGTGTTGCGTCCTTGCTGCGAAATCTCATTTATGCGCGTGCGAATAAGCACCCCCCCATCCGTTATCATCATCACTTCGTCTGTTGCATTCACAATAGTGGCGTTCACCAGCAAACCATTACGCTTAGAAGTTTTAATGGCGATAACCCCTTGTCCACCTCGGCGGTGTACTGGAAACTCTTCAATCAAAGTTCGCTTACCGTAGCCTTGCTCGGTGCATACCAACACAGTTTGCTCTGTTGATATCGAATTATCACTAGGCAAGATCAACATCGAGATCATTTGATACGACTCGCGCATACGAATACCGCGCACTCCACGTGCAGTGCGCCCCATTGAACGCACATCAGTTTCATGAAAACGTACGCTCTTACCAGAAGAACTGACCAGCATAATATCTTGTGAGCCATCAGTTAAGCCAACTTGCAACAGTTCATCTCCTTCATCTAATGTCAGCGCAATAATGCCGCCCGCCCTGGGCCGCGAGTAATCCATCAACGCACTTTTCTTAACCGTGCCGTGGCGAGTCGCCATCACAATAAATTGGTCTTCACGAAACTCTTGAATAGGCAATACCGCGGTGATTTTTTCTTCGGCATCAAGTGGTAATAAATTAACCAAAGGACGCCCTCTTGCACCGCGGCTAGCCACTGGCAATTGAAACACTTTAAGCCAGTAAACTTTACCTTCGCTTGAAAAGCACAACACAGTGTCATGGGTGTTCGCAACAAACATCCTACTTACGAAGTCCTCTTCTTTATTCTTTGCTGCCATTTTGCCTCGCCCGCCGCGCCTTTGAGCACGATAGTCAGTAATCGGCTGCGCTTTGGCATACCCCGTGTGTGAGATGGTAACCACCACGTCTTCAGGGGTAATTAAGTCTTGCATTGAAATATCAACAGTGCCTTCTATGATTTCAGTACGGCGTTGACCACCATATTGTTCCTTAATCGCTATGAGTTCTTGATTTATATCTGTAACTAAGCGATTCGGATCTTCCAAAATCTCAAGTAAGTCTACGATATTTTCAATTATCTCAACGTATTCATTACGAATTTTATCTTGCTCTAGCCCGGTTAATCGATGCAGGCGTAAATCTAGGATCGCCTGAGCTTGCTCCAGCGATAATTGATACTTAGAACCATGCAAAACAAAATGTTCTTCAAGCTCTTGCGGCCTTGATAACTGCGCATCACCACGTTCAAGCATTGATTGCACAATACCGGGTTGCCATGTGCGCGATAGCATTTCTTCTTTAGCTTGAGCAGGAGAGGCTGATTTTTTAATTAGCGCGATAACCTCGTCAATATTCGCCAAAGCAACCGCTAGGCCCTCCAAAACATGTGCCCTTACTCTGGCTTTTTTAAGCTCGAAAATAGTACGGCGTGTTACCACTTCGCGGCGATGACGCAAAAAGGCTTGCAGCATCTCCTTTAAGTTAAACAAGCGCGGCTGATTGTTCTCCAGAGCCACCATATTGATCCCAAACACGGTTTGCATTTGGGTTTGCTTATACAAATTATTGAGAATCACTTCAGAAGGTTCTCCGCGCTTTAATTCAATGACCATGCGCATACCATCTTTATCAGACTCATCGCGAATTGCGCTAATGCCTTCAAGCTGTTTATTACGAACCAGTTGGGCAATTTTTTCCATTGTGCGTGCTTTATTAACTTGATACGGTAATTCGTTAACAATGATGGCTTCGCGACCAGTTTTCTCATCTTGTTCAATAACCGTACGAGAACGAATATAGACCCGGCCCTTTCCGGTTTCATAAGCCTCACGAATACCCGCAGTACCTACAATAATCCCGCTGGTTGGGAAATCAGGCCCTGGTATATATTGCATCAATTCACCGGTATCTAAATCCTCATTTTCGAGGAGTGCTAAGCAGGCATCAATTGTTTCAGTTAGATTATGCGGAGCTATATTGGTAGCCATTCCCACGGCAATACCTGCGGAGCCATTAACTAACAAAGTAGGCACCTTGGTAGGCAATACCAAAGGTTGCGTTTCGGTTTCATCGTAGTTAGGGCCAAAATCAACCGTATCCTTAGCCAAATCGGCCAACAGTTCTTGCGCGATTTTCGACAACCGAATTTCCGTATAACGCATCGCCGCAGGTGCATCGCCGTCAACCGAACCAAAGTTACCTTGGCCATCGATGAGTGGATAGCGCATGGAAAAGTCTTGTGCTAGACGCACGATCGTATCGTATACAGCGGTATCACCGTGCGGATGATATTTACCAATGACATCACCAACGATACGCGCTGATTTTTTGTAGGCCTTGTTCCAATCAACGCCTAACTCTTCCATTGCATACAACACCCGCCTGTGCACGGGCTTTAGGCCATCACGTACATCCGGCAAGGCGCGCCCAACGATAACGCTCATCGCATAATCCAAATAGGATTGGCGCATCTCCTGCTCAATATTGGCAGATATCATTTCTTTAGCGACTAATTGGTCACTCATATGTCATAGTCCTAATTTACAAAATGCGCATACACCCTAGTGTAGTGTATTAAATAGATCGTATGTATCAGCAAGGCTAGAAACGGCCAGATACTAGGCGCGTTCGCAGTGAATGGCCTGTCCTTTGCAAGAAATGCAACGACGTGGATGGCCATTTATTGTCTTGCCCGCCGGGAGCCCCCAAATGACCCAATACTGCGTTACAGCCCTTGTTAAGGGAACACCATTCACTGCGGACTGTGCCTTGTCTTGGATCATTTGGGGGCTCTGATACATACGATCTATTTAATACACTACACTAGGTTAAGGGCGGTGAGAATAATATGGTTACGAATCAAGATCACTTCTGTTTTTTCGCTACAAAAACATGCCCTAAAAACTTAGTTTTTATACAATTTAGCAACTCGAAGAAACACCAAATATCTAGGTCATAATTTTATCATAATCCATGCTGCTACACACTCTTATCGACTTATAAATATCGTATAATCTGTGCATGATCCGCCCAGCAAAAAACGGTTTTAAGTGATGTTCTATCGAAGCATAATATTTACTTTCTTCTTAGTTTTCCTGGGGCTTCACTCTTGGTCTTGGGCGGCAAGTGAGTACGACCAAGGTATATCGGCGTATTCGGAGAAAAAATATGACCAAGCCCGCAATCATTGGGAAGAAGCGGCAGCTGGAGGTAATATAAGTGCAGCGTTTAATCTGGGTATATTACTCTCAAAGGGCTTAGGCGGCGCAAAAGATATCGAACGCGCGAAAATTTGGTGGGAGCGTGCAGCCAGACAAGATCACTCCCAAGCGCAATTTAACTTGGGCGTAATGCTCTGGAATGGAAATGGAGTAATAAAACGCAAAGCCTCTGAAGGCGGCAGTAAACAAGCAAGTGCTTTTCTCAATCAAATATTCGAGCAAATGTCGCTTGAAATAGCCCCTTCTGAAACCGATCCTAGCGATGCAAATACTCAGGTAACCGACAGTGCCCAAATCACTCGAACGGTCTTAAAAGCCCTTGATCTAGCCCAGCAAGCTTATCAGGACAAAAACTATGAAGTTGCATACAAATATTGGACTTATGCAGCAAAAAATAATCACTACGGTGCACAGTACCAATTAGCGCGTCTATATGAAGCTGGCCTCGGAACAAAAACCAATCAAAGCCGCGCATTTGAGCTGTATAAAAGCAGCGCAGAAGCAGGTCAACCACAAGCCCAATTTCAACTTGCCCAATATTATCTGACAGGCGAAATGGTCGATAAAAATGAAACACTGGCCTTGTTTTGGATTCAATCTGCAGCCGACAACAGTGATATTAGGGCCAAAGATTATCTAGAACAAACTCGGTGATCAGCCACTCTGGCACTCGTCTTGGCTTAGTAAAAAACCCCATAATTAAAGATCAGAATACAAGCAAGCTTTCGTAGCCAAACTCTTATGTTTTGAGGATATCAAGTTCTTAAATTATCACTAATTATCCAACTCCAAATATACCTTTATGAAGTTGCACCAGTCTATTCCAATACAGGAATGATACCGAGAAGTTGATTGTCATTTCTGTTCAAAGATGTTTTTAAAGAGTTTAGTTTTTCCCTCATTGAGTTGTTTTGCTGCCTCATTATCAGTCATCTGATAAACGATATCGTCAAGCATTGTAAACGAGATGTGAGTTTTAAGATATGACTGTGCATTGGTCAACGATTTGAGTTTTTCATAAGGCGTCATCATGTTTCGATATGGATAGGTTTTGACTTGTTTTCCTTTGTTGTTAGCGGCAATTTTCAGGGTAGTTGCACATTTTCCTACGCAGCCAATAATACTTCTTTTTGTGGGTTCAGCGCAACCGCACCACAAGGCCGCCAATTTCGGGTTTGGCCAGACCACCGATTAGGTTTTGCTGCTTTAGCTTCCTGATAAACAACTTCTCGTTTTGCTAATAGGGCACTATCTTCACCGCGATAACGCTGGCCAGGTGTAACGTAGCGTATAGCACTGTGACGATGTTCTTCGTTATACCATTGCATAAACTTACCCACCCATTGGCGGGCGGCCTCTAAGCTATCGAAGCCTTGAGAAGGCCACGCAGGGCAATACTTTACCGTTCTAAACATGGATTCAATATAAGCGTTGTCATTGCTTACTCTTGGCCTTGAGTAAGAGGGCTTTATTCCTAATGCTTCTAACTTCGCTCTCATTGTGAACGATTTCGTTGGGCTGCCATTATCACTGTGTAAGACGGGCATGCCATCGCAGCTGGCCACTTTTAGAGCCGCCTGAGACATCAACTGCGCACCTAATTCACCGCTTTCAACAGGATGTACTTCCCAGTGAACGCCATAGCGACTGTAAAGGTCTTCTACCATGTACAGGTAATAATGCTTGCCAATAGTACGCGTCGCCAAATAGGTGATATCCCACATCCACACAGCATTAGGTTTTAGCGCTATATGAGTATCGGGTGTTCGGGACTGCTTTTGTTTGGCGCGGCCGCGGTGCTTCAATTGCCCATGCGCCTTGAGAACTCGATAAAAGCTAGACTCGCTGGCCACATAAATACCTTTGTCAGCCAACTGTGGTACTATTTGCGACGGCGGCAAATGATTGTATGCCGATTCATTACATATCGATAAAATGTGTTGCTGCTCTTGCTCGCTTAGTTTATTGCCAGGTACTGGCTTTTCTACCAAAGGACGTTGATCACTGCGGATACTATCTTCTCCTTTTGGCTTCCAACGTCTAAGCGTAGACTCGGCAAGGCCAACCAACTCACAAGCACTTGAACGCTTTGAACCTGCGTCTACTGCTTCATTAACATCATTGATTACTTTAATGCGCGTCTGAGTCGTAATCATACTTCCTCGTCCTCCCAAAGCGCCTGAAACTTTTTTTGTAATACTAATAATGCGGCCGTTTCAGCCAAGGCTTTATCTTTGCGGCGCAGCTGGGTTTCTAGCTTCTTCTTGTCTTTTTTTAACGCACGTATTTCATCGCGCGCAACTTTAGGGCTAATGAGAGCCTCATCAACACCATTAATACAAGCTTCTCGCCATTGCGTTATTTGAGTAGGGTATAGGCCTTTCTCTCGGCAATACGCAGATAATTCTTGTTCATTCATCGCAGCAGTTTCAAGAACTACGGTGAACTTAGTTTGGCAATCCCACTGATTAGATGAATCACTATTAGGCATTAAAACTCCTGATCGTCTGGCTTTATTTCGCCAATCATACAAGGTTTGAACACTGATTCCTTCTTCTCTAGATATTTCTGCGAAGGACTGACTATTTGATGATAATAATTTAGATAAAACAGCTTCTCTTCGTTCTACGCTATATTTCGGCATGAGTATTTCTCCGCCGCCCCTTGTGAATTAAAATGTGTGCAACTACCCTGACGTCTGGGGTTAGTGCTGATCTGTGGGAAGAAACAAGGTCGGTGATAATTCAAATAAGGGTTAAGAAAGTCGGTGGCAAATTGATTAATCTCAGGCGCATATTTTTGCGGGATATGCATGAAGCCAAGATGCTTGCGCACGATGGCCCCATTGTTGCACTCAACTAAGGCATTGTCGTTACGGTGTCTAGCCCTGGATTGGGTCAACTCGATTAATAGCTTATTCAACAATCGCACCACCGATTGGTTAATGTATTCACTGCCATTATCGGCATGAAAGCCTTTAATCACAAAGGGGAATTGCTCTAGCATTTGAGTGAGAATAGGCATCAAGAATGGCTCTGATATTTTCTGTGTAGAAGACACGACTTCAAACGGGGTGATCTCATCAACGGCGTTGATATGATAGACCCCTTTAACCTTGTCCTTATCGCCCTGATGCACTGTATCTACACGGCTATAGCCAGGTTGACCTTCTGGCTGTGGCTTACGTCTTTGGCCGATAGAAGAAGGCTTGGAATGTGTCTTTTCAAAGTGACGGCGATTGTTCTGGTAGGGTTTAGATCGGCGTAGATTGTATAGATGAGAAACCGAGATACGTGCTAGGTTGGCATACTCAGTTTGCTCATAGACAACTAATGAAGTGGACCTCATGATTAGGACAGGTTGAAGGCCAAAATAAGGAGTTATTTTCTGTTTTATAATTGTTCAAAACGAGGAACAGAAAATGAGTAAAAAGCGTAGAAACCATGCCCCACAATTCAAAGCCAAAGTTGCTCTTGCAGCAATCAAAGGTGATGAAACATTAAGCAATCTTGCTAGTCGTTATGACATCAATGCAAATCTTATCGTCAAGTGGAAGAAACAATTGCTCGATAGCTCAGCTGAAGTCTTTGCATCAGGCACAGGCTTATCTCCAAACCGAGAATCAGAGATTAAATCATTACAGGAAAAGATCGGTGAAATCACCATGGAAAACGATTTTTTATCAAAAGCGCTCGGTCGTTAAACAGACCTGAGCGCAAAACTATGATTAATAAAAGCAATAAACTATCGTTAGTTCGTCAGTGTAAATTGTTGAAGATTCATCGTTCCCATGTTTATTACAAAACCTCACCTGCTAATGAGGATGACTTGGAACTGATGCATCTGATTGATCGCATTCACCTCAATCGGCCCTTTCTTGGCAGTAGACGCATTCGTGATGTGTTGCAAGATGTAGGCCACCGAGTTGACCGTAAACATGTGCGACGCTTAATGCGTAAGATGGGCATTAAAGCCATCTATCCTAGGCCTAACACCAGCAAGAAGAAGGCGGGGCACAAGATTTATCCATATCTGCTAGAAGCTTAATGTCTTGATTGCTATAGCGTCTAGCAAAGCCCCTTGTGGCACGATGTCGCCACTTGATTCTACCGTGCTTGAGATAGCTGGCAGCCAGGCGTTTCACTTGCACATAAGAGTAACCGCTGATGCGTGTGATATAACGCAGCACAAGACCCTTATCGGCTCGACCCAGTTTGCTGTATTTGAAACGCATTAAGGTGCGTTTGATGAAATCATAGCGATTGCGTTTACCGTCGATTGCCAGATCGATTTCATCAGTGCCTTGTAGCAACAAGCGTGCCTTATCAAGGGTATCTATATGGTGGTCATTCATAATGGTATTCATTCACCATCATGAACAGAAATTAGATTAGTTCGGTATCATTTCCGATTAGAATCAGTCCCTTCGCTCAGTATCATTTCATGTTGGACAAGACTCACCTTTGAAAAAAGTGCCCACCAGTGATAACATCGTCCGCCTTTTCGAGTTTATAGTCTTAATGATTCGTGCCTTAATTTTAATCAGCACTTTCGGCGCAATGCTGTTGAACATAGCCTCTATCAGTGCAGCGACGGTATACGTTTATCAGGACGCTAACGGTACACGGATTATTAGCGACCACATCAACCGCAGCAAAGGTTTAACCCTGATCAAAAAATATAGCCCTAAGAGCACAGTTAGAAGTCTGAAACATCGATCTTATAGCTTTAGCGCTGGGGGCATTCCTACCCCTAAGGCAAGCAAATTCGATAAAACCATCTTTCAAATTGCAGATCAATACAAACAAGATAGAGCATTAATAAAAGCCATCATTCAAATTGAATCTTCATTTAATCCAATGGCTGTATCCAGTCAAGGTGCACAAGGCTTAATGCAATTAATGCCTTTCACTGCAAAGAGTTACAACATAGCAAACCCATTCAATGCGGCAGATAATATTCGAGGGGGCACCCGATATCTAACGCACCTTATGAAAACTTATAGCAACAATGTAAAACTTGCGCTTGCAGCGTATAATGCGGGCGAAACTGCGGTTAACAAATATAATGGGATTCCTCCCTATCCTGAAACACAGCGTTACGTTAAATTAGTATTGGCTTTGCACAAAATTTATCAAAAAAATCCTGCCGCAATATACGGTTAGATCAATGCAACACCTGAATAAAAATAAAAACAATCAACACTATTTGATTACCATCAGCGATCTAACCAAGACGCATCATTTTAGAATCTCCAAAAGACTTAAAGCAATTGTCATTGGGACCAGCACCCTCATTACCTTTGCATTAATAGTCAGTAATATAATTGTCTTTAATCAAAAAGATACAATTGTAACCACCAAAGATTTAGCGAGCACGCTCGAAGACCATGTGGTTAATATATCCGAGAAAAACTCCAACCTTTCTCATGTTTTAAAGCAACATAGTAGAACCTTAACTGAAATTAGCGAGCAGATCGCCAATATCGAGCGCATTAGTGGAGTAAGTGCCAATCTCAATAGTTCGATCACTGAGCGCTTACTCGAAATATCTAATTACTATGCGGAAAAAGAATCTGACTTTAACGATTTAGATAATCGGGTCATACAAATCGAATCGACCATGCAAATGGCCAGTGATGGCAGTAACGACACCGAATCAATGACCGCACGAGTAGAGTTATTGAGTGTTAATGTCAATCAAGAAAAAATTCTACACGACAACATACCCAATGGTTACCCGACGCGAAATCTCGGCGTAACCAGTGCTTATGGTAGCCGTACCCATCCTACGACTCAGCAAAAAAGCTTTCACCATGGGGTTGATTTGAGAGCCACAACTGGCACAAATGTTTATGCGACTGCTGATGGTATTGTTAGGCAAGCTACTTACAACAACCTCAGCGGTAAGCGCATTTGGTTAACCCATAACTTTGGATTTGAAACCCGTTACACCCACCTATCGAGCATGAGCGTCGAACCCGGCGATATTGTTCAAAAAGGGGATTTAATCGGCCTATCTGGAAATTCGGGACGCTCTAGCGGCCCACACCTACACTACGAAGTTCGTTACCTAGAGAAACCATTAAACCCGCACCATTTTGTTACGTGGGAATTCGGGTCGAATGAAATTTTTAACAACGTCAGAGGCATTCAATGGGATTCTTTAATAAGCCTGATCAACAAACAAATATCCAGACCAACACTACAATTATCGCAAGTGGAACCAAAGTCACTGGCACAATAAAAACCACTTGTGCCCTACATATCGATGGCGCACACAATGGCAAGATCGAGGCCAACGGGGCCGTTACCATTGGCCAAAACGGTAAGGTTGATGGTGAAGTCAGTGCTAAATCTTTCTCGGTTACCGGGTATTTTATGGGAACAGCCGATTGCGATGAGGTAGAAATATTACCCGGTGGCGATGTCAAAGGAAAAATCATCAGCAGCAATCTAAGTATTGACCACGATTGCAATTTTGAAGGGGAAAGCGTCAAACGGGCAAGTAAAAATGCACCTAAAGCGATCAAACAAACTTTAACGAAAATTTCCTAACACCATTGCATCCGCAAAATATCGCTTAATCAATTCTGCTGGAGTAATTGAAACACCACTATTTTGCCGAACCTGAAATGGAGCGGGTGATGGGAATCGAACCCACGTTAAGAGCTTGGGAAGCTCCCGTTCTGCCATTGAACTACACCCGCAGTACCTATCAAGCGCTTTGCTTTATATAGGTTGGAGGTCGCCTTTGCATTTTATAACGCAAGCCATCCTTGATGGCGTAATGATTGTACTCCCATATTATTGAAGTCGCGCCTAAAAGCGCGCGGAGTCGATCAATTAATTCTTGGCTTAAGCTTACTTTCCAGTCTTCCCCCAACTGTATTGTGCCGCTTATTCCTTCGTTCTTCGCGTACTGCAGCTCAACCGAGGTATCACCCCCTCGGTGAGGTAATAAAAGGCTTCTGAGTTTATTTATTTCAAACCCCATTGGCTGTTGAGCGCTTATTCTTAGTTTTATGGCCACTAAGCTATCAAGCCTTAGCATATCAACATCACAAATACTTAAGGCAACCATTTGATAATTTTCTTGCGCCGCGTCTTCTTCCAAATCGCCCTGCACGATCAAAATATTGTCTTTGAGTAACAGCTCCTTAGCCTGCTCGTATAAATCTGAAAAGACGCTCACCTCAATTCTAGAATAGCCATCGTCTAGGCTCACAAACGCCATTTTATCACCGCGCTTAGTGATAATAACCCGTAGAGCAACAATCATTCCCGTGATCACGCCGGACTTTAAACCGCTGCGCATCACGCCTTGTTTTCTATCCGAAATAGACTCTAGTTCATCTCGAAATGCATCAAAGGGATGGCCAGATAAATACAACCCCATAGATTCGCGTTCTTCTGCCAAACGACGGGCTTCTCCCCATGGGGCAGCTGACTTAAGCTCAGCAATTACGCGATCATTTGTTGCTAGCCCGAACAAATCACTTTGCCCCGCCACTGAGTCTTTATGCTTTTGCTCAGCCACATCCATTGCATAAGGTAGATTGAGTAATGCCTGCGCACGATGCATGCCTAAGCAATCTAGGCCACCGCAACGCACCAAAGCTTCCATCGCTCTTTTGTTGACTTTTTTTGCATCAATGCGTTGGCAAAAATTATGCAAATCTTGATATGCCCCGCGCTCTTGCCTTTCCGCTTCAATAGACTCAATTGCGGCCTCACCCAAGCCTTTAATAGCACCCAGTCCATAAACAATCGTGCTGGAGTCTATAGGCAAAAATTTGTATTTACATCGGTTTACGCTCGGGAACTGAATTTCTAAGCCCATCTTTCTGGAATCAGCGATCAAGCTAACCACTTTGTCGGTATGATCCATATCGGCTGATAAGGTAGCCGCCATAAATGCGGCAGGGTAATGTACCTTTAACCATGCCGTTTGAAACGAAATGAGTGCATAAGCGGCCGAGTGCGACTTGTTAAAACCATATCCAACAAATTTCTCCATTAAATCAAAAATGTAGTTTGCATCACGGCTCGCAATATTATTGGCCTGTGCGCCTGCAACAAAAATACTTCGCTGCTTGGCCATTTCCTCAGACTTCTTCTTGCCCATTGCACGTCGCAAAATGTCCGCGCTGCCTAATGAATAGCCTGCCAATACTTGGGCAATCTGCATAACCTGTTCTTGGTACAAGATTACCCCGTAGGTTTCAGAGAGAATGGGCTGGGTTAAAGGATGAGGGTATTCAACCCGCTGCCTACCGTGTTTTCGGTCAACATAGTTATTAACCATGCCAGACTCTAGCGGACCTGGTCGGTACAGAGCAACTAATGCAATAAGATCTTCAAAACAATCAGGCTGCAAGCGTAAAATCAAATCCCGCATACCGCTGGATTCCAACTGAAATACAGCGACAGTCATGCCTTTTTTGATTAACTCGAACGTGGCCTCGTCATAAAATGGTTGTTGCGGCACATTTATTGATTCTGGACCGCGCAGTTGTTCGTTAGCATTTATTAATTTTTGCGTCCAATCGATGATAGTTAGGGTACGCAACCCTAAAAAGTCGAATTTAACCAGACCAATGCTTTCTAAGTCATCTTTATCTAGTTGGGTAACCGCCTGTGTTTCTGATGATTCAGCAAATAGCGCAGTGAAGTTAGTTAAATTGGAGGGCGCAATGACCACTCCGCCCGCATGCTTACCTACGTTCTTCGACAAACCCTCGAGCTTCATTGCAGTATCAATTAACTGCGCAGCTTCAGCGTCTTTGGTGTAGCGTTCTTGAAATTCTGGTTCTTTATCCAGCACTTTTTGTAAAGTAATGCCTATTTCAAAAGGTACAAGTTTGGCAATACTATCTACATAGCCATACGAATGCCCCATAACTCTGCCTACATCACGAATAACTGCTTTAGCTGCCATGCTACCAAATGTAATGATTTGGGCAACTTGGTCCTTTCCATAGCACTCGCTTACATATTCGATGACTCGGTCTCGTCCTTCCATGCAGAAATCAATATCAAAATCCGGCATCGAAACCCGCTCTGGGTTTAGAAATCTTTCAAACAATAAGCCATATTTAAGTGGATCTAAGTCAGTAATCCCCATGGCCCAAGCGACTACAGAGCCGGCTCCAGAACCACGCCCAGGACCTACAGGAATATCGTGCTCACGTGACCAGCGAATAAAATCAGCAACAATCAAAAAGTAGCCTGGAAAGCCCATTTGATTAATTACGCCTAATTCTAGGTGCAATCGGGCGAAGTAGTCTTCTTGACTAAACTCAGGGTCATCATCACTTGCAGGGGATTCACCAAGCCGGAGTAACCTTTGTTCAAGCCCTGCAATCGATAAACCACGTATTGCTTCCTCGGCAGATTGTTGTCCAGACCCTGGAAATTCAGGTAGATGGTCTATTCCAAACTGCAAAAATACATTACACCTTCTAGCGATGTGCACGGTATTGTCAATCGCTTCTGGAATATCGCTGAATAATTCAGCCATTTGCTCTGCAGACCGTAAAAAATTCTGGTCACTAAAAGCAACTGTACGTCGGCTATCTCCAATCTGCCTTCCTTGATTGATACACACTCTAACCTCATGTAAATTGAAATCTTTAGGCTCAAGAAATTGCACCTGATTAGTTGCAACCAGAGGAATATCTAACTTGCATGCAATATTTAACGCTTGGGCGATGTATTGATTTTCTCCCTTCATTCCAATGCGAGAAACCGATAAAAATAGCCTATCGTTAAAAAGCTGTTGGTAATACTTTAGCACTTTAGTGGCGTAAGATAAATCTGTATTAAGCAAAGACTGCGCCAGCATTCCTTCCCTATTCAAAGAGATCGCGATCAATCCAGAGTTAACGGCTGATAAACTTACTTGCGTGATAACTGGCCTATCTCGAACCCGATTTTGGATAATCGCTTCGCTAAGCAACTGACACAAATGGACATATCCTTGATTATTCTGAGCCAGCAAAACGAATTTATCCATTTCATCTGACTCAACAGGGCTTTCAAGCCAAACTTCTGCACCAATTAGCGGTTTTATTCCAAGCTTTAAACTGGCCTTGTAAAACTTAACGGCAGCATAAAGATTATTAAGGTCAGTAACAGCCAAGGCCTGCATACCCAGATCTTTAGCCGCTTGTAGTGTGGGACTTATCCGCGTCAAACCATCGTCTAGTGAATACTCGGTATGCAAATGAAGATGAACGAAGCCTGTCATATTACAAACACTCACGCACAGGCCGAAACGACCTTCTGTGTTCTACACAAGGGCCGTATTCTCTTAACGCTTTACGGTGTAATGCCGTTGGATAGGCTTTATGCTGAGCAAAGCCATACTGAGGAAAAATAAAATCCATGGCAATCAATTGTCTGTCGCGTTCCTCCTTTGCCAATACCGAGGCAGCAGAAATAGCGGGCTCTTTAAGGTCCCCCTTTATAATGCAGGTACACCCAACCTTTAATTTTGGTTTGCGATTTCCATCAACCAACACATGCTGGGGTTGTTGTGGCAAGCCTTGCACTGCTCTGGTCATCGCTAGCAGGCTAGCTTGCAATATATTCAATTCATCAATTTCCTCCACATCTGCCTGAGCAACTGACCAAAACAACGCTTGCCTCTTAATTTGCGGCTCTAAAATCTGCCGCTGCCTGGCGGTGAGCTTTTTGGAGTCCGTTAATTTAGGCAAATCAAATTCTTGGGATAGTATGACAGCAGCGGCCACAACTGGCCCAGCTAGAGGACCACGCCCAGCCTCATCTACACCTGCTATTAGCCAATGTTTAGGCATCTAGTACTCTTTCAAGATAATATTGCCTAATTCAGCGTCAAAGCGCTGTTTCACAGCAAGGCGTATTGCGCAACGAATGGTCATTCCCTTCAAAAGCGATACAACGCGGCTGTGGGACGGTGCGTTGGCACCCTTTGGGTGAACCTGTCAGCGCACCTGGACTGCGTTGCCGCTTTTGCAAAGGGAGCGACCATTTCCTGCAAGCGACGCCTTGCCAGGTACGCGGACAGACTCACTGAATTAGGCAATATCATCTTGAAAGACTACTAGTACCCCTTCAAGGTGCAGTGCCTAGCTGCGCCAGCACCACTTTTGCTGCTTCGGCATCTGAATCCATCGCAAGCTGCTCTGTGACCGCGGCAAACTCACTTTGTAATTCATCAACCATCTGCGGGTTATCTAAATACTGCAAAACTTCTCTGACAATATTCTCAGCGGTGACATTATTCTGAGATAACTCTGGCACCTTTTGCTTAGATAACAAATGATTAGGCATCGAAAAATGTTTCACACTGGCAAAAAGGCGAAACATAAAGTAGCTCAACTTCGAGACCTTATAAACCACTACCATAGGTGCTCGATGTAACAAGGCCTCTAATGCTGCCGTTCCCGAAGCTAATATCATGATATTGCTCGCTTGCATTACTAAATGTGATTGGCCCACCCGTTTTGTAACCGGCAAGTTCGCGGCATCAACCTTTGCTGCATATTCTTCTAATAAACTTTGCTTAGCAAACGGCATTACGAACTGTACATCTTGCTTGTACGTAGACAATAACTTTGCAGACTCAAGTATCGGTGCTAGTAGCGCGTCAATCTCACTGCGGCGACTACCTGGCATTAAGCCGACCACCACCTTAGCGGAAACACCCAAAGTTTCTCTCGCCCTGTTTGTTATCGCTTTTACACTGACGCCATCATGACTCTTTGCGGCAGGATGACCAACAAAACTGGCGGCCACTCCCACTTTATCATAATAGGCTTTTTCAAAAGGAAACAAAGTTAGCATATGATCAACCGCTCGCTTTATTTTATGAATTCGATAGCTACGCCAAGCCCACACCGTTGGACTAACGTAGTGAATTGTTTTGATACCTCGACCTTTAAGCTTTAACGCCAAGCCAATATTAAAGTCTGGCGCGTCTACACCTATAAAAGCATCTGGCGTTCGTGAAATTATTTGCCTAGCTAAATTCTTCCTAAGTTTCAAAATAGGAAAAAGATTTCTAAGCGCTTCATCTACACCCATTACGGTAATCGCATCCATTGAATATAGTAGCTCGCATCCCGCTGCTTCCATTTTGGGGCCGCCGATTCCAAAAAATCGACAGCTAGGCATTCGAACGGAAATTTCACTAATCAGCCCAGCAGCCAATATATCACCTGAGGGTTCTCCAGCTGCTATTGCGATTAACATCCTCCTATTAAGCGACGCAATAATGAAGCATATATCACTTTATTATCTGCCCAGTAAATTAGCCCTGACAAATCTATAACATTACTAAGCACCATCGATACGCACATTCGATCTACGGATTATGCCACGCTCACTGGCGTCCAAAAACGCTAAGAGACACTGTATGTCCTTTTGATCTGCTCCCAATTTTTCAATTTCTGTCATCGCAGACTTTAAATCTAGCTGGCTTCGATAGAGCAGCTTATACGCTGCTTTAAGCAAAGTTACTGCTTCTTCGTCATATCCGCGGCGCTTTAAGCCTTTGGTATTGATGCCATAGGGTTCAGCCGAATTACCTGCGGCAACAATAAAAGGAGGCACATCTTGAAAGCAAACAGCACCTATACCAGTAATACAATGCGCGCCAACACTACAAAATTGGTGCACCAACGAAAAACCGCCCAGAATGGCGTAATCACCTACATTGACGTGGCCTGCCAAGCTTGCTCCATTAGCAAAGGTGGTGAAATTTCCGACCACACAATCATGGGCAATATGCACATACGCCATAATAAAGTTGTCATCGCCTATGACCGTTTCCTTGCTGTAATCTGGGGTTCCCCGGTTTAAGGTCACGTATTCGCGAAAGGTATTGCGATCGCCAATAATTAACTCGGTGGGTTCTTGCTTATAACCCCGATACTGCGGGGCTTCTCCAATAGAACTATATTGATAAAAGTGGTTTTCTGCGCCAATATGCGTGTAGTTCCGGATGACAACGTGAGGCCCAACCACCGTGCCATCTCCGATGGTGACATTGTCTTCAATAATGCTAAAAGGCCCAACACTAACCTCTTTGCCGATCTTGGCGCCGGGATGAACAATTGCTCTTTCGTGGATCACGATTCACTTATTACTTGGTAGGTAAACATAATATCTGCACGCGCGCACAGCTTACCTTCCACCGAAGCCGAAACTGACGTCATCCAAATATTACGTTTCTTTTTATCAAAGTTAACATTAATTAAGATCTGGTCACCAGGCTCAATTTGTCGTTTGAACCGGACATTGTCCGCCCCGGCAAACAAATAAACAATTTCTTGGTTTTGTTTGTCAGATTTAAGCCCTAAGGCTGCCAATATAGCGGCAGCCTGTGCCATTGCTTCTAAGGTCAGTACGCCTGGGAAGACCGGCCTATGCGGGAAGTGCCCATTAAAAAATGGTTCATTGACGCTTACATTTTTAATTGCAGTTAAAGTTTCCTCCTCAACATAGTCTAACACTCGGTCGATTAACAAAAATGGATAGCGGTGTGGCAATATTTTCTTAATAGCATTAATGTCGAGTGAAGGACTCATAACATGTTCCTCAAATTAATTGGATTTGTTTCGTTTATTTAAACCTGCTCGGCGCATATTGGCGAGCGTTCGATGCCAAAGCTTTAATGGCTGCGCAGGCAAGCTTGATGAATGCACGCCCGGCTTGGATATTGATTTCGTCACCAAGGAGTCGGCATAAATGGTCACATCATCGCAAATTGTTATGTGGCCCACAATCGCAACCCGACCGCCGATGAGGCAACGCTCACCGATAGTGGTACTACCCGCAATTGCGGTGCATGCTGCTATAGCAGTTGCTCTTCCAATTTTAACGTTATGCGCCACTTGCACCAAATTATCGATAATAACCTGATCCTCAATTAACGTATCACTGATACTGCCTCTATCTATCGTGGTGTTCGAACCAATCTCAACATGATCACCCACAATTACTTTGCCAATGTGCATCATCTTAACCCAGCACTTTGCTCCATCTTTCTCGTAAGGTACATATCCAAACCCCTCTGCACCAATAACGGCGCCTGCACTGACTCTTACCGATTCTCCGATCTTGCTGTTTGCATAAATCGTGCAATTGGGGCCAATCTCGGTGTTTGCTCCTATCGTGACGCCTTTGCCAATATATACTCCTGAACATATTTTAACTCCTGAGCCAATTGAGCAACCACCGTCTATAACCACGTTCTCCCCAACAAAACTTTCGCCTGATATTGCCACATTATCCGCAACGCTAGCGCTTGATGTAACTCCTTTTCTACTATCATCAATTGGATATAGCAACGGCATGATCAACGCCAAGGCTAACTGCGGGTCCGCCACCTCTAAAATCCGACCAGTGTACCCTTCTGGCCGCCCACGCGAGATAAGCGCGCCTGCTTTTGAAGTAGCTAACTCCTTGACGTAACGGGCGTGATGAAATGGAGCAATACTGTCCTTTGATGCGTCGCCCAATGAGCTAACGTTACTAATTTCGTATCCGCTATCACCGTTTTCAATTTTTCCACCGCAAGCTTCGGCTAATTGAGAAAGTGTAGCCATTGGTCTATGGATTAACTTAAGGGCTTAGTTTGCGTATTGCTTGGTCAAGTGATCGAGTACCTTTTGGGTCATATCGATTTCTGGCTTAAACCACACTGCTTGCTGAAAAATAATATCGTAATCTTCAGCTTCAGCAACGTCAATTACCGCCTGAGTAACAATCTTTTGTAACTGCGCCAACTCTTCATTTCGGCGCAGATTGAAATCCTCATTCAATTCTCGTTGCTCTCGCTGTAAACGTCGCTGTAATTCTGCTAGCTTACGGTCGTTATCAGTCCTCTCAGTATCAGTAAGTAGCAAGCTGTTTTTTTGTATACTTTGTTCCAAAGCAAGAGCTTCGTCACGCAAGACTAACAAAGCTTTTTCACGGTCACTAAATTCGGCTTCGAGCTTCTTTAAAGAAGCCTTGCCTTGAGGGGCGGTTTCAACCAGTTTAACCGCGTTGACATAGCCAATTTTTTGAGCATTTACAGTGCCCGTTAACAAACTCAACAAAAATAGACCGGAAAATAGTTTTTTCAACATACCCTAGAGCTTAAATGATTATATATATAGGATGTAAACAATGCGCATAACCGCCATTAAAATTATCTAAATAATGTTCCCAGAGAAATCTGAAATTTTTGTTTTTCATCACCATCCTCTTCGTTAAGGGGAACGCCGTAGCTCAGGCTTAATGGCCCTACTGGTGAATACCAGTGCAGCAAGAGGCCAGCAGAATAACGCATCTGACCTAAATCAAAATCCTCTCCATTACCATAGGCCATCCCGCCATCAACGAATATACCGTAACGCTTATCTTTAGAAGTTCCTGAGCCAAAGGTTGGCATTAATAATTCAAGGTTTGCAACTATTCGTCGATCACCTCCGGTGGGTTGAGGTGTATCACCTGTATCCCTGGGGCCTAAAGAGCGCGAACGATAACCCCGTACTGAGCTTGGTCCGCCTGCAAAATAGTTCTTATAAAACGGCAAACTATCACCGCTCGCACTACCATAGCTTCCTCCATATCCGATTTTAAGCTTAGACTTAAAAGTAAGGCTCCTACCTAAGGGTATATATTTGGAGGCAGATAGATTGAGCTTGTAATATTCTACGTCACTCCCCGGCACAGAAGATTCCAACGAAATACTCGAACTCATTCCCTGAGTTGGGAATATAAAATCATTCAGTGTATTTTTTGAAAAAGATACACGCGTACCCAGATTATCACTTTCCGGATTATTGCTAATGAACTGCTGAAATTCGGGCGGGGTTTCCGTCGTTTCTTCTAGTTCAATTCGTTCGACAAAAGCGGTAACATTAAATGAATTAGTCTCTGATACTGGAATCTTGTAGGTAACGCCTAGCTCAATCGAGTTAGCAATGTACTCTGCGGTCGATATTTCAGTAGAGTTGAGCTCACGGTTTCTGGCATATAAACCACGGCTCACCCCGTTGGTCATATAGTAAGGATTAGTGTAGCTGAGCTCATAAGTGTTGACTGCATCAGAGTTGTTAAGCGTGACCGCCAACTGCCTACCTAAACCCAAAAAGTTACGCTGTGAATAGCCGATCTGAAATAAAGCCCCTTCAGCATCTGAATAACCTATAGCAAATGTTAAGCTGCCGGTTGAACGTTCAGCGATGGTCACTAACAAATCAATTTGATCCGCAACCCCCGGCACCGGCAAGGTGTCGATACGTACGGTTTCAAAAAAGCCTAAGCGTTGCAAACGTTCTTGAGAGCGGCGCACATCAGCAGCAGAGAAACGCGCACCTTCTAGTTGCCGCATTTCTCGCCGGATCACATCATCTCTTGAAACAACATTGCCTGAAATATCGATGCGCCTAACGTATAAACGTGAGCCTTGCTCTAAGGCAAAAGTAACATCTACAGTTTTATTTTCTCGATCAACATTCGGAATTGAATCGACTTGCGCTAGGCCATAGCCAAGGTCCGCCAACGCATCACTAATTGACCTGCGAATTTCGCTTATTGTTTTCAGAGAAAAAATTGATTTATCTTCGACTTTCAGTAAGTTGCGAATACTTTCGTCGCCTAGGTCATGCTCCCCAGACACATCTAAATCACCTAAACTAAAACGATCACCTTCAAACAGTGAAATAAACAGCTCAATATCTTGCTTATTTGGGCTTATAGTTACGTTGGTTGAACGCAACTCAAAATCAAAATAACCTCTATCGGCGTAAAAAGATCTTAGGTCTTCCATATCACCTTCGAGTTTTTGCTTAGAATACAAATCTGCGCGGCTAAATGGGCTAAGGCCCCGCTTTGCAGTTACCTCCATTCGCTTTTTTAACTGCTTAGCGCTAAATGCTTCGTTGCCCACAAAAGTAATTTTGCTGATTGATGCCACGCGCCCTTCATTTATACTGACAATAATTCTGGCACGATTTTGATCCAGCATACTGACATCCTGTTCCACTTTCGCTGAGTAACGTCCGCGAGAAAAATACTCATCACTTATCGCCTTTACTACTTCATTCAATCGCTTTTGATTGAGTATGCGCCCTTCGGTTAGCTGCGCATTGTCAAAAATGGTTTTAATATCCTTTTCCTTAATGGCTTTACTACCATTAATTGTAATACCAGCAATAGAGGGCCGCTCATCGACTTCGACCACTAAAACTGACCCTTCTTGGCGTAACTTAACGTTACGAAAAAAGCCGGTTTCGAAAAGCGTCTTTATAGCTTCTCGCGCATCGCTAGCATCAATTTGATCGCCTACTTTAAGCGGCAGATAATTAAAGATTGTTCCATCTTCTATTCGCCCTGCACCTTCAACTCGAATATCAGAAATGGTAAACGGTTCAATACTTTGTGCAAATAAGCTACCTGATACAAGGCAACAAACAAGTAAGCCAAAGACTGCGATTTTTTTTATCATTTAAGGTAAACAACGTTTAGGTTATCAAGCGAATAATATCATTGTAGAAAGCCAAAGACATTAAAAGAAGTAAGACGCCAATTCCAATTTGTTGCCCCCATACCATCACTTTTTCTGATACCGGACTGCCTTTAATCGCTTCAATCAAAAAGAACAGTAAATGCCCTCCGTCAAGCACCGGCACAGGTAATAAATTAATTAACCCTAAGCTAATGCTAATGACTACTAAAAACAATACAAAATCACTTACTCCGCTCTGCACGGTATGCCCAGCCATATTAGCGATGGTAATCGGGCCAGATAAATTTTCAGTCCCCACCTCGCGCGTGAACATTTTACCTATGGAAACCAAACTGACCCAAGAAAACCGCCAAGTGTAATCCACCGATTTAAAAAAGCCTTCGGCAACCCCAGTGCGGTAACTGTGCTTTGGTGGGTAGATACCAATTTGCCCATATTGTTTACCTTCGTATTCTCGTTGAGTAGTTACCACCTCTTTAGTGCGCACTTCATCTCCATCTGTGAAGCGAATATTTATAAGCTGCTTGGGTTTATTGGAAATCGCAGAGACCACGTCTTCCCAAGTTGACATCGAAACCCCGTCTATACTGAGTATTTTTGCCCCCGCACGCATCCCGATTTGATCTGCAGGAAACCCAGGCACAACTTGCGACACACTGGCTTCACCAGTTGATGGATAAAGACCCACATTCTGGCTTAAAAAGCCCGGACCTATCTCTCTGGTCGCAATTTTGGAAAGATCAACCGGAATAAGCAGCTCTTGTGAGCCATTTTGTCGTCTGTTGACCTTAAATTCTACGGTATTGCCACCAAACCCTTTGTGGACTAAATATACTAATTGATCTTGCCATCCATGAATCTTGCGGCCATCAATCGACACCAGTTCGTCACCTTGTAAAAACCCTGCCTGTGCCGCAATCGAATTTTCCACCACTTTGCCAACAACGGGCTTGATATCTTGTGTCCCATAAACATACAAGCCCCACATCGCAATAATTGCAAAAATAAGGTTTGCGGCAGGCCCAGCCGCTACGATGGCGGTACGTTTAGCCAGACTCGCTTGGTTAAAAGATCTAGGCAATTCCTCCTCGCTAACTTCGTCAACTCTTTCATCCAACATTTTGACGTAGCCGCCAAGCGGAATGGCGGCCAAAATATATTCTGTATCATCGTTCTTGCGACGCCATGTTTTTAGCGGCTTACCAAAGCCCACTGAAAATTTTAACACTTTAACACCTGATTTTCTGGCCACCCAAAAATGACCAAACTCGTGAATAGTGACGAGTATTCCTATCGCTAAAATAAACCCTAGTACGCTATATAATACCTGCATAAAACCTCTAAATTGATGACATTAGCTGCGTATCCCGCAACTGCTTAAGTTGATCACGAATTTTACCTGCTTCCTCGAATTCCAAATTCTTCGCGTGTGAATACATCTGTTTTTCCAATTTCTTAATATTCCTACCCAATTGGAACGGCGTTTGTACCGAATATTCAGCAAGCTCTTCCGCTGCCATAGGCAACGCCTCAAATTGATTCGAGGCCACTGGCAATCCGTCTATTATATCGCGAATTGGCTTAACTACACCTTTCGGTACGATACCATGCTTTAGATTGTGGGCAACTTGCCTTTCGCGACGGCGGTCGGTTTCCTGTACAGCCGCTTTAATCGAGTCGGTTTCTCGGTCAGCGTACAAAATAACAAAACCATTTACATTACGAGCAGCCCGTCCGATGGTTTGTATTAATGAACGGGCAGACCTCAAAAAACCTTCTTTATCGGCATCTAAAATGGCTACTAAGGCCACCTCAGGGATATCCAATCCTTCACGCAACAGATTGATGCCAATTAACACATCAAATTCACTCTTGCGTAAATCTCTAATGATCTCAACACGCTCGACGGTATCAATATCAGAATGCAGATAGCGCACCTTTACTCCTTGATCATGATAATACTTGGTTAAATCTTCCGCTAAACGCTTGGTAATAGTCGTAACCAAAATCCTTTCTTTGAGAATAACGCGCCGATTGATCTCTGACAGTAAGTCATCTACCTGTGATTCCACGGGGCGTATTTCCACAATGGGGTCCACCAATCCCGTCGGCCTTACAAGTTGATCAATCATTTCAGGAGCGTGCTTATGCTCATAAGCACCGGGTGTCGCCGAAACAAATATCGTTTGCGGCATGAGTTTCTCAAACTCTTCAAACATTAATGGTCGGTTGTCACGTGCTGAAGGGAGGCGGAAACCAAAATCAACTAAGTTCTGCTTTCGTGAAGCATCACCCTTATACATCGCGCCTATTTGCGGCACCATCACATGGCTTTCATCTAAAAACATGAGCGCATTTTTTGGTAAGTAATCTATTAGTGTGGGCGGTGCTTGTCCCGGCGCCCGACCGGATAAATAGCGCGAATAGTTCTCAATACCTGAGCAATAACCCAGTTCTCGCATCATTTCTAAATCATATTCTGTGCGTTGCTTAATGCGTTGTGCCTCAACTAATCTTCCATTCTCCTCAAAATAGGCGTGTTGCTCACGCATGTCTTCGGTGATTTGATCAAGCACCCCTAGCAGCGTTTCACGCGGTGTAACATAATGACTCTTTGGGTAGATGGTAATGCGACTCAGCCTTTCCTCCACCACCCCTGTTAGGGGGTCAAATTTTACAATGGCCTCTACTTCATCTCCAAACAGTTCAATGCGGATCGCTAACTTATCTGATTCTGCTGGAAATATATCAATCACATCACCACGCACCCTGAACGTGGCACGTCGCAACTCAATATCATTACGTTGATACTGCATAACCGCAAGGTGCTGCAAGATAGCGCGTTGTTCAATCGTTTCGCCTACACTTAGATGCAATATCATTTTGTGATAAGCCTCTGGATCTCCTAGTCCATATATCGCTGACACAGAAGTAACAATCACCACGTCCTTTCTCTCCAGCAACGCTTTAGTGGCCGACAAACGCATTTGGTCGATATGATCATTGACCGAAGCGTCCTTTTCGATAAACGTATCTGAGCTGGCAACATAAGCTTCCGGCTGATAATAGTCATAATAGGAGACAAAATACTCAACCGCGTTGTGCGGAAAAAACTCTCGCATCTCGGAGTAAAGCTGCGCTGCTAAAGTTTTATTGGGCGCCATTACAATAGCGGGACGCCCGGTGTTAGCAATTACATTTGCCATCGTAAAGGTTTTTCCCGAACCCGTAACGCCCAGCAAGGATTGATACAACTCGCCGTTAGACAAGCCTTGCTCTAGTGCCGAAATTGCCTGTGGCTGATCTCCAGCAGGCTGATAATCACTCACTAATTGGAAATTAGTGTGGCCCATAAATATCTTCCAAATTGAGTAGAAAGTTAAACCGCGCGACGGTCGGTAAAGGCTTGATTTAAAGTGCCCGCATCCATGTATTCAAGCTCTCCACCTACAGGAACTCCCCGTGCTAAGCGGGTAACAGATAATGCAGTAGATACCAACAGATCAGCTATAAAATCTGCGGTCGCTTCACCTTCAATCGTCAAATTTGTGGCCAACACCACCTCGGTGATTTCGCCTAAATCAATTAACTCGATTAGGCGATCAATACCTAACTGATCTGGACCAATTCCATCCAGTGGTGACAAGTGCCCCATAAGTACAAAATACATACCCCGAAAAGCATTAGCTTGCTCTACTGCTTCAACATCTGCAGGTGTCTCGGCAACACATAAAAGCGTTTTATCGCGCTTTGGGGACGCACAGATAGCGCATAGGTCGCTCTCAGAGAAATTGTTACAGCGCGTACAATGACTAACCTTTGACAGAGCAGATTTGATTGCATCCGCAATTGAAAAAGCCCCTTCTCTATCTCGCTCCAACAAATGAAATGTCATCCGTTGTGCAGACTTAGGACCGATTCCCGGCAATCGTTGCAACGACATTTGCAGCTGCTCAACCGAGCGAGAATTAGACATTTTAAAAGACAGTTAAATAAACCAGATTTTAGGTTTAGAACGGTAAGTTTAGCCCGGGGATATTAAGCCCAGCGGTTAATCCACCCATTTTTTGCTGAGACGCCGTTTCCACTTTTTGCAAGGCGTCATTCATCGCCGCTGCAATTAAATCTTCCAATACCTCAATATCATCACTCACCAATTGTGGGTCGATCTGCACCCGTTTCACATCATGACGACAAGTGACCGTGATAGACACCAGCCCGCCCCCAGATTGACCCACCACTTTCATTTCGGCTAATTCTTCCTGTGCTTTTTTCATGTTCGCCTGCATCTCCTGTGCCTGCTTCATCATATTACCCAAGCCTTTCATAAATAATGCCTCTTAAATTTAATTTGCAGCAAGCCTATGCTTGCTTAACAGACTTAATTGAACTGACGTCGACCGTCGCATCGAATAGCCTAACCATTTCTTGCACCGCGGGGTCTTCTTGAAACGATTTCCGGGTCGCTTCAGATTGAAGCTGCGCTTGCTTAGCATTACAGCCGGCAGCGGTCATTGCATTATCAACTTCACTAATTTGAGTTTCTAGTTTAATGGTTTCAACGCTTTTGCTATTAAGTTGTAACTCAATGGCTGCAAGCCGGTCATTATTCAATAGCTGGGCGTATTTGGAATCCAAACTTACTGTCAATGTCCCGCCAGTCAGACCTTGTGGCGACATATGTAACGCCAATTGCCTACCCATTCCGCGCAACGGTAAGTCATTGATCATCTTGGTCCAAGTCTGAATGTTATTTACAAGCTTGGCGAGATCGACTGACGCCTGCTCAACTTTCTGACTCAAACTATCAGCTTCAGCTGCTGGTGTTACCACAGCACTTATTGCCTGCTGCGGTGCTGCCGCCTTCACTGAGTTGCTCTCCTTACCAACATATTCTTGATGCATTGATTTTGAGATTTTATTGCCTACTATAGGAGGCGTTTGCTTTCCGGCCGTAACTTGGTGTTGGTCTGTTAAATGTGGTGGTAGTTGAGTATTCTTATCGGCGAGTACAAAATGCTCTTGGGTTGCCTCTGTTTTTTCTGCCACCACCTTTGGCGTTTCAGTCGACTGACTCACCGTTTTAGTTACGTCGGCACCTAGCTTATTCTCAGATGGATTACGGTCACTTTTAGTCTGCGCTCTGGGCGTAAATGCAAACAACCTCAGCAAGGCCATCTCAAATCCTGTGCGTAAGTCAGGTGCCAGATTGATATCACGTTTCCCATGCAACACAATTTGATAATACAGTTGAAGCTCTTCAGCGCTTAAATTGTTTGCAAAGTTTTTTATTAACACTGTGTCCAAGCCTTTCCATTCTATAGCTTCTGGCGAAAACTGGTAAGCAGAAATTGCATGCAACATTGATAGCAAATCATCCAATGCAGTTTGATAATCCGCTGATTTTCGCACCATTGAATCAATAGCCTGTTGAACAATTGTGTAATCTGCTGCAATCAAGCCTTCCACAATAGCCGAAATTTGGTTTGAATCGATCATTCCAAGCATTTCACGCAATACCGGCTCCGAAACATTTTCGTTTCCAAAGGCGATGGCTTGATCCAACAAACTCAGCGCATCACGCATACTACCGTTCGCCGCTCGAGCAATTAGACTTAATGGGATTGGCTCGTAGGCGATTTTCTCAGCAGTTAATGTTCGCGCTAATTGTTCAGCAATTACCTCTTGTTCAATCGCATTAAGGCTAAATTGAATACAACGCGAAAGAATTGTCATCGGCAACTTTTGTGGATCAGTTGTCGCCAGCAAAAACTTTACATGCTCAGGGGGTTCTTCAAGTGTTTTAAGTAAGGCGTTGAAACTATGCGTAGAAAGCATGTGCACTTCGTCAATCAAATACACTTTATAACGCCCTTGGGTGGGCGCATACTGCACATTGTCTAGCAAATCACGTGTATCGTCTACTTTAGTGCGTGAAGCGGCATCAACCTCAATTAGATCAATATAATTACCCGCAGTAACTGCCATACAAGAGCCACATTCGCCGCATGGGTTGGCACTTACTCCCGTTTCACAATTAAGCGCTTTAGCAAAAATTCGCGCTAAAGTGGTTTTACCTACACCGCGCGTTCCAGTAAACAAGAACGCGTGATGTATGCGGTCAGAATCAAGTGCGTTTGAAAGCGCAGTCACAATGTGCTGCTGTCCAACCACCTCTGAAAATTGCTTTGGTCGCCACTTACGCGCTAATACTTGATAACTCACTTAGCTAATTACGCGGCAATAAATTTAACGAATAGAAGCATCTACGCTTGATAAATTAGATTTTGCTGCAGCAAAATCTATATGAAGGTGGCGGATCCAATCAGCCGAACCTAGCACCCGAATCCACCGCTACGGCTGCTCCCTTCCGGGCCTGACCGAGTTCACAATTTATCGCCGCTAAGGTAGCCCATTATCACCGCCATAGAGTCGTAAATATCGTAATTTACGAGCGGCAAATTCTAGCACAAAGGCATCAATCACAAATAGCCAATGCGTAGATAAATCTTTTGGTAGAGTAAAACTAGACCAGCTTTGTGATCATAGTATTAGCCCAAAGAACTGAGCTACTCTACTTGTTAATTTACACTACCTAACGTAAGCAAATTACTTAACAATCAACACCGCGGCTGCAGCTCTATCCGCCACGCTTGAGCTACAAGAACCTAGGGATTTGTGACCGCTGCTTGAGTTTTTGCGTCGACAACCCACAATAATTAAATCAGGCTCCCAAGCCGCAGCCTCAGCTAGCACTTCCTTTGCACGTTTGCCTTGCCTCAAACAATAACTCGCTTGTACATCTCCTAGGTGTTTTTCAGCCAAATTACTTAACAATGATAGCATTTCGCTTTTAAGTCCATCCTGAGCATCATCAGGGAAAAATGAGGCCACAAGCGGAGTTCCATAGTCAGCGACAACCGAAACCAGCCTTACCTGCTCAGCACCTAACTTGGCAGCAGTTTTACATAACTTAGCGGCGTCGTTTTGGGCAGGTACATCTACCGCGACAAGAATTTTGTTAAACATTTTTGTTTCCTCAGTGATAACTATGTAGATGTTTGATTGTCAGCACCTGACGCCATCGTGCTTGAGGCAATTCGCCGTCTTTGAAAGAATACAACCAAACCTAACAACAACAATCCCAGGATATAAAACCAGTGTTTAGCCGGCCGGTCTGCATCAACCTGTACGTCAGCAATTTCCCAGTCAAAGTCTAGTTTTTGTTTTTCCGCTGCGCCGCCAAAAGTGAGGTTATCAATAAATAGTTTTCCTTCTTCTTCACGTAATTCAAGCCCTGCGCTTTGCATCAACCTTTCTTTTCCGCTTTGGCCTTGCTCTCCGACGGGTAACATCACCACTTTATCCACCGTCTCGCCTTCAAGTGACTCACCCAACACATGCAAGCGTACTTGGGCCTTATCGGGCAGTGCTTTAACCACTTCATAAACATTTGTAGCTTCAATTAGCTGATGCGGTGGGTACAACTTATCCATAAAAAAGCCAGGCCTAAAGAGGATAAAAGTCACTAGTAATAGGGCCAAAGACTCCCATATTTTACTGCGTGTTAAAAACCAGCCCTGTGTTGCAGCAGCAAACAGTAACATAGCAACAACAGCGGTAACCACCACCAGTAACAAATGAAAAGTATTCTCAATACCTATCATCAGCAATTCCGTGTTGAACACAAACATAAACGGTAAGATTGCAGTGCGTATGTCATAGGTAAAGCCTTGTATACCTGTGCGTATCGGGTCTCCACCCGAAATTCCAGCAGCCGCAAAGGCAGCCAAACCTACCGGCGGCGTATCGTCTGCCAAAATACCAAAATAAAACACGAACAAGTGCGCAGCGATCAATGGGATAAGCAAACCATTTTCTGCGCCTAAATTAACGATAACGGGCGCCATCAGTGTTGAGACAACGATATAGTTTGCCGTAGTAGGCAAGCCCATTCCTAATATTAAGCTAATGATCGCGGTGAAAACTAAAATGAGCATTAGGTTTCCACCCGATATGAATTCCACAAACTCCGTCATCACTAAGCCAATTCCGGTAAGCGTAACGGTGCCAACGATAATGCCTGCTGCGGCAGTGGCTACACCGATTCCTATCATGTTGCGCGCACCAGATACGAAACCTGAGATGAGGTCATCCCACCCCGCAATGAGACCAAATTCGCTTCCTGATAATTTACGAAAGTACCCTTTGCACTGTCGTTGGGTCATTAAGATAAAGATCATTATTATGGTTGCCCAAAACGCGGAAAGCGAAGGTGAGAGCCGCTCCACCGTCAAACACCACATTAATACAACGATGGGCAGTAAGAAATAGTACCCTGATTGTGCGGTAGGTTTTAGCAACGGTAGCACATCTATCTCAGTAGTGGTCTCCAACTCCGGAACCTGACTTGCATACCAGAGTAATGCCAAATAGGCGACAATTAGCAACACAGCCACTACCCAAAATGTAGCATCGCCAGCTACTACCTTTATCCATCCAAGGCCATAATAAGTTATCGCCGTGAGTACGGCCATGAATACCATACCCGTCGCAAAGGACAACATTTTTTGCGCCAACGTCTTTGTGATGCGCCGCTGGATGCCTTCCATGCCTAACTTACAAGCTTCTAGATGGACAATATACACTAGCGCAATATAGGAAATGATCGCAGGTAGAAACGCGTGCTTAATCACTTCCACATACGAGACGCCTACATATTCAACCATTAAGAATGCGGCCGCGCCCATTACCGGAGGGGTTAACTGTCCGTTTGTCGATGACGCCACTTCTACAGCACCAGCTTGCTCAGCAGAAAAGCCTACTTTTTTCATTAAGGGAATAGTAAAAGTTCCGGTGGTTACCACATTGGCGATGGATGAGCCAGACACTAAGCCTGTCGCCGCGGATGCAATGACCGCAGCCTTAGCTGGACCGCCTTTTAAATGGCCAAGTGCCGCAAACGCGGTTCGTATGAAATAATTTCCAGCACCCGCCGCTTCGAGCAGAGAGCCAAATAACACAAACATGAAGACCATGCTGGTTGAAACACCCAGTGCAACGCCATAGACACCCTCGGTGGATAGCCAATAGTGCGACATACCTTTCGACAAACTAGCCCCTTTATGAGCAATCACATCGGGCATAAATTGGCCGCCGAAGGTATACAAGATGAACACCAACGCCACCACCATTAGCGGCGGCCCTAGCGCTCGGCGTGTAGCTTCAAGCAATAGCACCAAACCAACGACGGCAACAACCAAGTCCAATTGAGTTGGTAACCCTGGCCGCTGTGCCAATTGGTTATAAAATATAAACAAGTAGCTAGCACAAAGTGCAACAAGTATACCTAATGCCCAATCTTGCACAGGAATTCTGTCACGCGGTGAGGATTTGAACGAGGGGTAAGCGGTATAGGCCAAAAACACTGCAAATGCTAAATGTATGGCCCGCGCTTCGGTATCGTTAAAAACACCGATGCCAATTGAAAAAGGTAGAGGAGAGGCGTACCACAGTTGGAACAATGTCCAAATTAACGGTACTGCAAATAATATTAGTTTGGCCGTGGGATCCAGCGGTTTTCTTGCGCCGGTATCATTTTCGGCAACGATGTCTTCTGCCACTTCAGCCGATTGGTTATCGTTATCTGTGCTCATTGTCTCTCCTCAATCTAGATAAAAAAACCCGAGCCATCTACTGTGACCCGGGCTATTGTCGAACGTTTTCTAATCAGTGCGTATGATAGATCGATGAAGATACATATCAAGCGCACTTACTCTCACATTAACCCTGCTTCTTTGTAGTATTTAGCAGCGCCGTCATGCAAAGGAGCAGATAAACCGTCGCTGATCATCTCTTCTTTTTTCAAATTTGCGAACGCTGGGTGTAACTTCTTAAAATCATCGAAGTTTTCAAATACCGCTTTAACAACTTGATATACCACATCTTCTGATACACCAGTTGAGCTAACAAATGTAGCGCCCACACCAAATGTTGAAGTGTCGTTATCGTTACCGCTATACATGCCACCAGGCACGGTTGCTGTGCGGTAGTAATCATTGTCTGCCACCAGCTTATCAACTTCCGGGCCCGTTACATTGACCAAAACTGAATCACAAGAAGTAGTCGCTTCCTTAATAGAGCCACTTGGATGGCCTACGGTATAAATCATCGCGTCAATCTTGTTGTCGCACAAAGCCTGTGACTGTTCGGCTGCTTTAAGCTCGGATGCAAGTTTAAAGTCTGCTTTAGTCCAGCCCAAAGCTTCCATCAACACTTCCATAGTGCCGCGTTGACCAGAACCTGGGTTACCGATATTAACCCGCTTACCCTTTAAGTCTTGAAAGTTACTAATGCCAGCATCTGCACGTGCAACCACAGTAAAAGGCTCTGGATGCACCGAAAATACCGCTCGCAAATCAGTATTTGCACCTTGATCCGCAAACTTGCTAGTGCCGTTATAGGCATGATATTGCCAATCAGACTGCGCCACGCCCATATCCAATTCACCAGCACGAATAGTGTTTAGGTTATAAACCGACCCACCTGTTGACTCTACAGAGCAACGTACTCCATGCTCTTTATGACCTTTATTTACCAATCGACAAATAGAGCCACCCGTTGGGTAATAAACGCCAGTTACTCCACCTGTACCGATGGTGACAAACGTTTGCTCCGCCGCAGAAGCCGCTGTACTCAAACCAACTGCTAGTGAAGCCGCCAGTATTGTTGTTGTGATTTGCTTTTTCATTTTAAATGTATCTCCGAATCTTAAATTAGTAAAATTACGCTGTTCATATTTGTCTTGTTAGCTAAATTAAACGCAGCGAAGACTACTTAAACGTGATCAGAGAATACACTAATTAGAACAGAATGCGCAAATATTTTGCGTATCTAGGTTTTTCATGTATATTTTACCTATAAAGCGCAATGTTATTTACGCATAATTAGAATAGTAGTCACTGTAGAATGAACAAATTACCGCCACAGACTTTAGATGACCTTCGGGAACTATTGATCTCAGTAGATCAGGGTAGTTCTAGTTTACGTTTAGGCAATGCAACGACCAAAACCTTAAAAAACATGTTGTCTTCCCCTGCTAATACAGCTATCTCCACCATGTCTAGTATCGCGGCGGCGAATGCGGTTAATCCTTCAACGCTTACCCGTATGGCGCACACTTTGGGATATAGAAAATTCTCCGAATTACATAAACTATTTAAGGACCATTTTGAAGCAGGATCGCGTTTTTATAGCGATAAAGTTAACAAGCTGATTGAGAGCGAAAGACAAGCCAACAAACCAAGTCAAATTTTCGATCAGGTCGTTTCTAAGGAGAAGGATAATGTGGCCTCATTAAATGCAAACATTAGTAGGCAGGCTTGCCAAGAAGTGGTCGACTTATTGATAAATGCACGGAAAGTCCGGTTTCACGGTCGTCGTCAATTCTATTGCTTAGCTGCTTTTTACTCGTACTGCTTGGGCCTAATTCGAGAGCATGTGGATATTTTGCAAGATGATGTTCATGGAATCAGTCATTCTTTAACATTTATGGATAAACAAGACCTATTGGTGGTAATGGGCTGTGCACCCCATACTATGGCCACCGTAGACGCGTGTCGAATAGCCAAATCTCAGGGCATCCCTATCGTTGCAATTACCGATTCACCCATTTCGCCGCTTGCACAATTTGCTGTTCAACACCTTATTATTCCAACTGAAAGTCAGTTCTACAGCAACAGCATGGCGGCGGCTTTCACACTCGCCGAAGTGACGCTAACAATGGCAGCACAACAAATGGGAAGCGTCGCGCTCGATACCTTGGGTCGTAGAGAACACATGATTCAGGAATTTGGCATTAGTGTGCAGAGCCATGAAGAGTTTAATTAGAGCAGTCCGACTATGAGCCACATACTGCATCGCGGAGCCACCCCTCCAATGGCTACGGTTAGCTATGGCGAGGGGGTCTATTTATTTGATACTGACGGCAATCGTTATATAGACGCCTGTTGCGGCGCCGCCGTGTCTTGTTTAGGACATAGCCATAAAGCAGTAAATAAGGCGATCAAATCGCAAATAGATAAAGTCGCCTATGCCCACACTGGCTTTTTTACCAGTGAAGTATCGGAAGCTTTAGCAGACTATTTGATTTCCATCGCACCAGATAATTTGCAGCAGGTTTACTTCGTAACAGGCGGCTCAGAGGCCAATGAAGCCGCAGTTAAACTAGCACGACAATATTTTGTAGAAATCGGTGAACCACAACGTAAGCACTTTATTGCCAGACGTCAAAGTTATCACGGCAATACAGTGATGGTGCTCGCTATCGGCGGAAACGAAATGCGTAAATCTGTCTTTAAGCCGATCTTGCCTGAAAACACCCATCACATAGCACCTTGTTATCCTTACCGTGACCAGCAAGCGAGCGAAAGTGAATCCCAATACAGCTTACGCGTTGCCAAAGAACTGGAGGATAAAATACTAGAATTGGGGCCTGATCAAGTCGTCGGGTTTTTTGTTGAGCCAGTTGCAGGGGCCACGCTTGGCGCGGTGCCACCGACTCCGGGTTATTTAAAAGCCATTCGAGATATTTGTGACCGTTACAACATTTTATTAATTGCTGATGAAATTATGTGTGGCATCGGCAGGACTGGGTCCCACTTTGCCCTGCAGCAAGAAGAGGTTCGGCCCGACATCGTCACTATCGCCAAAGGCTTAGGCGGGGGATATCAACCTATTGGTGCTGCGCTAATTTCTAAAGACATCTGTGAAGCCATCAGTAACGGCACTGGCTATTTTCGCCACGGCCATACTTATATCTCCCACCCCACCACCACCGCGGCGGCATTGGCGGTCCAAACTGAAATACAAAACAAGAACCTTCTTGAGAATGTACGTATTCAAGGAGATTACTTAATGACGGCTCTAAAAAGTGCTTTTGAGGGCCATCCTCACGTTGGCGACATACGCGGCAGGGGGTTGTTTATAGGTTTGGAGTTTGTGCTCGACCGCGCTACCAAGCAGCCCTTTCCTCCAGAATTTGCCTTACATCAGCACCTTAAATCGGTTGCAATGAACCTTGGTTTATTGGTCTATCCTATGCCCGGCACTATTGACGGGCAATACGGCCATCACGTTTTATTGGCACCGCCGTTCATCATAAACAACAGTCAGTGCGATGAGATCGTAAATAAACTAGTGCTCGCAGTTAATCAGGCGATCGATCTGTATAAATGACGTTTTGCACTCCTAGAGTGATCGCCTGCGCGCCCAATGGCGCCTATAAGCAGCGATCAGATCACTCTGCCTTACCCTTAACAACTTCGCAGATCGTACGCACAGCAATAGCAGTAAGAAATGCAGGCGCAAGTATGCTCCACCTGCATATACGTGAAGATAATGGCGACCACAGCTTAGACCCAAGACTTTACCTACACACCTTGGACGCGATTAAAACTGAGCTTGGCAATTCATTGTTATTACAAATCACCAGTGAAGCAGGCGGCAAATATCAGGCAGAGCAGCAAATAGCCAACGTTATGGCAGTGAACCCCGACGCGGTGTCTGTGGCTTTGAGAGAAATCATTCACAGCCCCGAAGACCACCCTCGAGCACAAGTATTTTTTCACTGGATTGCAGCACATGAAGTCTTGCCCCAATATATTTTGTATTCGGCTGAAGATGTAGAACTATATAACCAATTACGCTCTAGTAAAATAATGCCCGCGCACCCTCACTCAGTGCTATTCGTATTAGGCCGCTATCACCACGCACAGCAATCCTCTTGTGCAGATTTATCTCCCTTCATAGAAAGTTGGTCAGCAGCAGATATTGCCTGGATGGTATGTGCCTTTGGTGCGACTGAACAAGACTGTTTACTGCACTCGGCAAAGTTAGGCGGACATGCCCGCATGGGTTTTGAAAACAATTTATACCAAAGCAGTGGTGAAATAGCCGATTCAAACGAAGCCCAAATTCAAGGCCTTAAAACCGCTTTAATCGCACAAAACGCGACAATTGCGACAGCACTTGAAGCCAGAGAAATATTAAGCAGTAAAACTTAGTTCTTCTCTCCCTCGGGTGGATTAAATGTTTTCATGACACCACTATTCTGCTCTAATCGCGGCGGTCACGGCCAATACCCTTTTTTACCGTACATGACTTAACAAGAATCTGGCTTTTCTTCATGAAGTCTTCAAATATTAAAGCTGCTGTCATGGTTGTTTTGGCGATGCTTTTACTCACGCTCAATGACTCTGCAGCAAAACTAGCCAGTGAAAATATGTCGGTGAGTCAGCTGTTGTTTCTGCGCGGATGCATCGCCATTTTGTTATTTGCGTTTTATCTAATAGAGAGCGCAACGTAACTCACGATTTTAGTTTGATATTTTCGAAGCACTCATTTTTTGAGCTATATTTGCCCAGTTTCGCGTATTCGATCATCATTTAGTCACTATTTTATCAATTCGAGCACCTAAGCCATATTAAAGGCACAACTATCCAGCATAGTGCCAATCAGGCAAGCCATACAAGCTTAAGAACTTAGCGCCTTTACGGATATTCGCTGCCATCGCCGCTAGGCCGTAAACAGTCTGGTTCTTCGCTAGCCCCATGAACCGAGTGCGAGCTAAACCATAATGCTGCTTGTAAGTCGCAAAGAGCCGTTCGCCACCTGCTCGCGTTACCGCAATAACTGCATTACGGGTACGGTCTGCATCTGACAACGGATTACCTCGATAGCCCTTGCGTTGAACCTGATCATCAATTCCAAGTTGCTCCAGTTTATCTCGCGTCTCCTCAGAACTATACGCCGCATCAGCATATAGGGCAGTCTCATCGCCCAACAGCAATTCATCGCGCAGTTGGCTGTCATGAACATGCCCTGGCGTCACATTCTGGCGCTGAACAAACCCATCCTCATCAACTCCCGTATGCACTGAGTAGCCATAGGTAGACTTCTTTCGACCTCGGCTGTCATTTTTGACATGCCAGCTCGCTTCAGGGTCTCGCTTAGGCGTCCCATCTTTGCCGTTACCATTTCCAGAACGAGCCGCTTCTATAGGTGTTGCATCTATAATGTTGATGCGCCCCTTGCTCATAATAATGTTCTTCGCTTCAAGTTGACGATTGATCTCACCTAGCAAGCGATCCCACAGTTCGTGCTCCATTAACTGGTTACGAAAGCGCCCAAGGGTCGAAGCTTCAGGTACATCGCCGCCTAACTCAAAGCGGCAAAACTTACGAAACAATAAATCTCTAAATAAGCACTGTGCTAACTCCCTATCCGACAGTTCATACCAAATTCCCAGCATCAAGCTGCGGAACAAACTAAGTAATGGATAACTAGGGCGGCCAGTAGTGCCAGCATAAATAGATGAAAGCAGTGTCTCTATTTCGCTCCAATCTAATAGTGCTTCTGTATCATCAAGACCATGCAGAATTGGATGATCCAAATCTGATCTTGATACTAATAAATCTCGTTGGGTGGCGAATGGTTTTTGCATGCCTAATTTTAACAAATTATGTAGATACTCGATGAGTTATGCTGCACTCTCTAATAATTATAAAGCAACCCATTTTTAGCGCAGATATTTTGGACAAACACTGCCTAATTCGCGGCCTATGTGAAGTCGGGGCAACTTCTTGCTTTGTTTATACTTTATCCAAAGCGCCCATTGCTCTGGCGTCCACCTTATTATGGATATCGCCGTTTTTTATGACTATATTCGCCGCGCTTTTTCTAGGAGAAAAAGTAAAGGCGCTGCGTTGGCTGGCCGTTATCGTCGGGTTTAGTGGCATGCTTTTCGTTACCCAACCGCTTGGCAAAAGCTTTCAACCTGTGCTGTGGTTAACCGTAGTTGCGGCTGTATTTCTAGCGATTCGTGATTTAACCACTGCTAAATTGTCACCTAATATTCACACCGCTCATGTCACTTTTGCAGCGGCTATTTTAGTTACCTTATTTAGCGCGGTTATAGCTATCCCAAATTGGCAACCCGTTGCCATGCGCGGAGTATTATTGCTAACCATCAGTGCCATTTTAATCAACGCTTCGTTTTTAGTTCATATCAGCACCATTAGAATTGGCGAGCTTTCTTTTGTGGCACCGTTTACTTTCAGCAATATCGTTTTTGCAGTGCTTATGGGCTATTTTGTATGGGGGGATGTACCCAATATTCTGATGCTGTTCGGGGTTTGCTTAATCGTAGGTGCTTGCACTTACCTATTGCGTAGCAATAAGATCAGTACGCGTTAAACCCAAAGTTAACGAACTTAATCTGCCAATAAATTAGCTTCAAAAGGAAAGTTGGTTAAGTTCTCATAGCCCGTTTCGGTGATGATAACTTGATCTTCCAGTTTAACGCCCTCACACCCGCCTTCTGCGCCAATATACGCTTCTACACATAGGGCCATTCCTGGCTCAAAAGTGAGATCGTAACCACATTCGTCGACATCCTCTGGATAACGAACGCTGGGGTACTCATCGCACAAGCCTACACCGTGCATAACCACGCCATAACGACCTTTGCGAAACTCTTCAGGTAGTCGGTGGCCTTTATAAGTGATATCAAACGCGGTGACGCCTGGTTTTAGCATCCGCATATTAGTTTGTATGTGCTCATGGGCCACTTTATACAAGCGTTTTTGCTCTGTTGTTGGCTCAATGTCACCAATCAAAAACGTTCGCGATAAATCAGCACAGATTCCGTAAGGCCCAATTAGGTCCGTGTCATAGGCTAATAAATCACCTTCTTGTACAATTCTCGGGCCTGATTCTTGAAACCAAGGATTAGTACGTGGGCCAGAAGACAATAAACGACATTCTATCCACTCACCGCCGCGGCGGATATTTTCCGCGTGCAACACGGACCAAATATCATTTTCTGACAAGCCAGGTGTTGCAGCAAGCTGCATCGCGGCCATGCATATTTCTGTCGATGCCACAGAACAGCGCATAGCTTTGACCTCGTCTGGGCCCTTTATCAAACGAGCACTCTCCATCACTTCTTGCCCATCAGAAATTTGCATACCTAGTTTGTCTAGTGCTCGTAGGCCTACAATTTCTATTTTATCAATCGCAATGCATGCATTGTCACCAGCATGTTCCCTCACTATGCTTTGTAGTTCGGACGCAAAATGGCTGGCGTGCTGTTCCAGTTTATCACCACTCTCAAAATAAAAAAACGAAGCGCCATGACGCAACTCCTTAACCAACGGTAAGTGAGCAGAGAGATGCTCACAGCTATGAAAATCCCATAACACCATGTGTCCATTGGCCGCCACATAACAGGCACGGGCATGGTTATGCGTAATCCATAATTGCATATTGGTGCTGTCGGTTGCATAACGAATATTTAGCGGGTCAAATAACAGCACGCCTGCTAAATCTCGCTTGTTTAGTTCATTCACAATACGCTGCAAGCGAAACTCGCGCATAGTACTTAGATTGGGCAACTCTAAACCCAGTTCTTCCCACTCATTAATGGCTAAATCAGTTGGTCCGATCTCTACACGGTCGTTGTCGTTGGGTGTGCCATCTGGTTTAACGTAACCGCCGCGTTTTCTGGTAGGGTCTATTTTTTTGTTGGAGCTAGTGAAATTGAATGGATAGTTCATCACGCATCGAATTTATAATTATCACTAGCGAATGTAGTACTAATTATTTTGTTCGTCACTAAAAATATTTAGCAAAAAAAGTGCTATTTGTAACCACTATAGAAAACCCAGCGCGGTGGCCGGGTTCACTATTCATACTTTATTAGCCATGTCTGCTAGCCAGCCGGTTTGTCAAGGTCATGACCTAGTTCAGCTAAATCTTTATGGCGATCACCTATGCGGTGATGTGGCCGACCACCGATAGAACCGCCCAAGGCGATCACTATTTCGTCATGCGCGGGCGCATCATTAATAGAAAATTGAATCGTTAAATAATGAGATCGCATTGATGCATCATTTTTATGCATTAAGGGAATCATAATCGGTGCGTTTGCCGGGCCGCGAATATTGGTAAATGATAAATAGCTTTGTGCACCTACGGCGTTACGGTAAAAGTTACCCAAATGTAAAGTGTGAATTAAACCCGAACAATGCTCTATTTCGCCATCAGTTCCAACAATGGCCGCTTTGCCATAAGCTTCAATGGCTTCACCGCTACCTGACATCTCTAACATAGCTTCGGTTAACTCTTTGCCTAACACCGGGCCGCATGCACGAATTTCTGGGATACTGTAACTTCAGGTATGGACTTTTATATTAGATAGAGCAGTATGGCCTTTTCCCCCCAGGGGGAATTTTTTCGAATTTTTGATTTATTCAAATTTTCTATCTTGGTGTCTTGTAAGTTGAACCATTTGTGCGTTCCCTGTTTTAAGCAATTAAAATACTGGAGACACCTAAATGACCCAATCAAACAATAACGTATTTGACGTAGTAGTGGAACACACATCTCAGAAGGCCCCGATGCCATGCGCCCCGTGCTCACCGCACTGCTCAATGAGGCGATGAAGATTGAAAGAGAGCCGTTTCCAGGCGCATCACACTATGAGCATAGTCAAGACCGGCCAGGGTTTGCCCATGGCTACCAGGATAAGCGTATCGATACGCAAGCCGGTACGCTCAATCTGCGTATCCCAAAGACCGCTCAACACGTTGATGAACCTTTTTACCCTCAATCGCTAGAACGCGGCTTACGCAGCCAACGTGCGATGCTGCTGACCGTTGCTGAAATGTACGTGACGGGCGTTAGCACGCGCCGAGTCGAAAAAGTCATGCAGAGCATGGGTATTGAAAGCATCTCCTCTACACCGGTCTCACGGGCTAACCAGAGCATGGATGAGGCGTTAAAAGTCTGGCGTGATCGTCCGTTGGGTAAAGTCTCTTACCTAATCCTTGATGCGCGTTATGAAAAGGTGGGTGAGGGCCACCAAGTGATTGATATGGCGGTGTTGAGTGCGGTGGGTGTATTGCCTTGTGGACGGCGTTGCGTATTAGGAACGGCAATGGCGCTTAATGAAGCCGAGGTTAACTGGCGAGCGTTCCTCAAAGGCTTGGTTGACCGGGGCATACATGGTATTGAGTTTATTGTCAGTGATGATCACAGTGGCTTAAAAGCCGCTAGAAAGGCAGTGTTCCCAGGTATACCTTGGCAGCGTTGCCAGTTTCATCTGGCGCAGAATGCAATGCATCATGCCCCCAATCACAAGATCAAGCAGCGCATTGGTGGTGAGCTGCGTAGTGTTTGGAATGCACCCAATATGGCAGCTGCTCAGGTTAATCTAAAAGTCCTTGTGAGCCAGTACCAGGAAAAGCATGCTCACTTGGCGCAGTGGCTAGAAAACAATGTGCCTGAAGGGTTAAATGTGTTTGCCTTGCCAAGATAGACACCAAAAGAAAATGCGAAGCTCCAACCGCATTGAACGGACGGTTCAACAAGAACTTAAGCGGCGAACCCGCTTGGTCAGAGTCTTTCCTAACCGAGAGGCTTGGTTACGATTAGTCAGTGCCATTCTGATTGAAATTGACGACGAATGGGCTAATGCTAATCATCGATATATCGTGTGGAACGACAATGAGTCAACTTGCTAGACAAAAAGTCCATACCCAATGTTGCGTAATCATTTCTGGACCTAAATCTTCGACATATCCCTTACCCGCCCAAGGATTTTTAATGACAGCCGCGGCAGAAAATAATTGCATAGGTATCGCTGCACCTTTACCCCCCTCAACCAAAGTAGTTTCGTGATATTTAATAATTTTACGAATTTCTAAGCTCATCTCTTTACCGAATGTTGATTAAATATTAAAAACGGATAGTATCCTAAGCATCTGTCTTGAAAAACCAATTAATCAAGTAAAGATTAATTTTGTTAAATAGCGTTAACCGCGCTTTAACGAGCAAGCTAATTTGCACAAAGAGCAGCCAATAAGGCATCCACACCAGCTTGCGAAACCAATTCATCTTGATCTGGCGTGCCTGAACTGCACCCTATTCCGCCAACTATCTGATCATCTACAAAAATCGGCAGTCCGCCAGCGACAATACAAAAACGCCCTTGATTGCTGGTATTGATGCCGAAAGCGGGGCCATCAGGCCGGCTTACATCGCCATAAGCACGGGTTGGTTTACGGGCGGCAGAGGCAGTGAAAGATTTATCCATTGCAATTTGAATACTGGTTACACGCCCTCCATCCATTCTCTTAAAATTCAATAAATTACCACCATCGTCGGTAATGGCAATACACATATCTACGCCTATTTCTTGCGCTTTTGCTTCACAGGCGTCGAGCGCTATTTGCGTATCAGATTGAGTTAATTTGGGCACCAATTTCATAGTTGTAAAGTTTGATTATGCTGGTAAATACATTATTTCTATTACAATATACACCAAATATAAAGAGTTATGCCTGAAAGTGGTGTATGGAGTAGTTGACTAAAAGCGGCGTATCGGGATGAGTTGAGTTTACAACAACTTAAACTTCCACAGACATACGCCACTATGAAACAGAATAAAATTATTTCCTTTGAAAAGCCAGAGCAAAGCATCGATCCGCTGCAAGAATTGATTCGCAATGGCACTAGGCAACTCATTCAAACCGCGGTCGAGAGTGAGTTATCTGAACTGCTGTATCGCAATTGTGACAAAGTCTCAGATTCAGGACACGCTGGTGTCGTTCGTAACGGCTATTTGCCAGAACGTGAACTGCAAACCGGGATCGGCCCAGTCAAAGTACGTATCCCCAAGGTGCGCTCCCGCACTGGAGTACCGATCACCTTTCGGTCTGCTTTAGTGCCGCCGTATGTGCGTAAAACGAGAACACTAGAAGCGGCCTTGCCTTGGCTGTATCTCAAGGGTGTCAGCACTGGAGAAATGGGGGATGCACTGAGCGTGCTAGTGGGTCAATCAGCGACTGGGTTATCATCAAGCACAGTGAGTAAGCTCAAAGCAACGTGGTCTCAGGAGTACAAGGATTGGAATAGAGAAGGTTTAGATCGAGATCGATGGGTTTATCTATGGGCGGACGGGATACACAGCGGCCTGCGCGGCGATGAGGGCCGGCTCTGTGCCTTAGTTGTCATCGGAGTGAATGAGCGCGGTCACAAGAAATTACTGGCGATTGAAGACGGTGAGCGAGAGTCTACGCAGAGTTGGCGAGAGGTGTTGTTGGCACTCAAGGAGCGAGGCCTGAATCAACCAGAGCTGGGCATCGGTGATGGTGCTTTAGGCTTTTGGAATGCCCTGGAAGAAGTCTATCCTGGCACTAAACATCAACGGTGCTGGGTGCATAAAACGGCCAACGTGCTGAACAAGCTGCCTAAATCGGTGCAGCCCAAAGCAAAAGCAGCTCTGCATAACATTTGGCAGGAAGAAACCAAAGAAGCGGCGCAAAGCGCCTATCAATTATTCATTAAAACCTGTCAAGACAAGTATCCAAAAGCCACGCAGTGCTTGGAAAAAGATCGCGAAGAGTTAATGACGTTCTACTCGTTCCCTGCCAAGCACTGGATGAGCATAGGTACTACGAATCCAATTGAATCAACATTCGCGACTATCCGACACCGTACCAAACGATGCAAGGGATGTCTTAGCCGTGATGGCATGTTAAGTATGATGTTCAAGCTGGGTCAGTGCGCAGAGAAAAAGTGGAACCGAATACGCGGGTTCGCCTATCTAGCAAAAGTGATTCAAGGGGTTCCATTTAAAGATGGAATAGAGCAAACTAATGACTACTCAGATCAAACCGAGGCCGCTTGAAGAAAATGCCTCATACACCAGATTCGGGCATAACTCCAAATAAACGATCATTAACAGACAAGATTCTTGTCTAGTCAGTTTAAAGGTGTGATATTTGTAATTGTCTTCCTAGGGTCCAGAATTACTTGGTTTCACTAACCACCATATAAACACCTACTACAGTGATTAAGATGGCTACTATGGACAGAAAAGTGAGTCTTTCATCAAATAAATACCACGTTTCAACGCTAACTACTGGTGCTACTAAATAAAAGTAACTAATCACTTTAGTCGCCTCTCCTTCGCGAATCATATACATCAGCAATAATACTGCTGACAATGACAAGCCGAATATTAGCCATATTAATGCCATGATTAACTGCGGGGATACTGTAACTTCAGGTATGGACTTTTATATTAGATAGAGCAGTATGGCCTTTTCCCCCCAGGGGGAATTTTTTCGAATTTTTGATTTATTCAAATTTTCTATCTTGGTGTCTTGTAAGTTGAGCCATTTGTGCGTTCCCTGTTTTAAGCAATTAACATACTGGAGACACCCAAATGACCCAATCAAACAATAACGTATTTGACGTAGTAGTGGAACACACATCTCAGAAGGCCCCGATGCCATGCGCCCCGTGCTCACCGCACTGCTCAATGAGGCGATGAAGATTGAAAGAGAGCCGTTTCCAGGCGCATCACACTATGAGCATAGTCAAGACCGGCCAGGGTTTGCCCATGGCTACCAGGATAAGCGTATCGATACACAAGCCGGTACGCTCAATCTGCGTATCCCAAAGACCGCTCAACACCTTGATGAACCTTTTTACCCTCAATCGCTAGAACGCGGCTTACGCAGCCAACGTGCGATGATGCTGACCGTTGCTGAAATGTACGTGACGGGCGTTAGCACGCGCCGAGTCGAAAAAGTCATGCAGAGCATGGGTATTGAAAGCATCTCCTCTACACCGGTCTCACGGGCTAACCAGAGCATGGATGAGGCGTTAAAAGTCTGGCGTGATCGTCCTTTGGGTAAAGTCTCTTACCTAATCCTTGATGCGCGTTATGAAAAGGTGCGTGAGGGCCACCAAGTGATTGATATGGCGGTGTTAAGTGCGGTGGGTGTATTGCCTTGTGGACGGCGTTGCGTATTAGGAACGGCAATGGCGCTTAATGAAGCCGAGGTTAACTGGCGAGAGTTCCTCAAAGGCTTGGTTGACCGGGGCATACATGGTATTGAGTTTATTGTCAGTGATGATCACAGTGGCTTAAAAGCCGCTAGAAAGGCAGTGTTCCCAGGTATACCTTGGCAGCGTTGCCAGTTTCATCTGGCGCAGAATGCAATGCATCATGCCCCCAATCACAAGATCAAGCAGCGCATTGGTGGTGAGCTGCGTAGTGTTTGGAATGCACCCAATATGGCAGCTGCTCAGGTTAATCTAAAAGTCCTTGTGAGCCAGTACCAGGAAAAGCATGCTCACTTGGCGCAGTGGCTAGAAAACAATGTGCCTGAAGGGTTAAATGTGTTTGCCTTGCCAGATAGACACCAAAAGAAAATGCGAACCTCCAACCGCATTGAACGGACGGTTCAACAAGAACTTAAGCGGCGCACCCGCTTGGTCAGAGTCTTTCCTAACCGAGAGGCTTGGTTACGATTAGTCAGTGCCATTCTGATTGAAATTGACGACGAATGGGCTAATGCTAATCATCGATATATCGTGTGGAACGACAATGAGTCAACTTGCTAGACAAAAAGTCCATACCCAATGTTGCGTAATCACTGCGGGTGCCATATCACCTCTCTGGTTTCAAAGCCCCAGGCTAATATCGCCATCAAAATTGCGGTGCTAACATATTGCCAAAATGTCCCAGCCAATAAGCTGACTCCCCCGCCATAGCACTTTTGATATAAAGTGCCTATAGATATCGATACCAACGCGACTAAGGTAGCACTTAGTGCAAACCAATTGAATTCATAGCTTTCTTCTGCGCCAGATATTATGACCACAGCGGTCATTCCAACAAATCCGAATGTGAGGCCCCACCATTGTTGTGCGGTGAGCTTATTGCCCAACCACAGCCAAGCGATAAATGCCGTAAGAATAGGTTGCAAACCCACCACAATTGCCGTGATACCTGCGGGCATATTCCATTTAATCGCTGCGAACACTGCCCCTAAGTAAAATCCGTGAATCAGCGCACCAGAAATCATTTGATGACGAACTTGGCTCAAAGTCGGCCATTGCACTCTAAAAGCAAGACACAACACAAAAAACACACCAACCGGCAGCGTCATTCGTATGCAAAGCAAGGTGAACGGCTCAATATAAGGTAAGGCATATTTGGCGCCAATAAACCCTGTGCTCCAAAGTAATACAAACACCAGTGGGATGACTTGTATAAATCTAGATTTCATTTGAATTCTAGGAACAGCAGCTTAAAGAGTACCGACCAGGCACCCAGCATAGGTAAGTGCTTAATTTGGTGATAGCGAAGGGCCATAGAAATGCAGCCTTTTATCTCGATGATGGGCGTCGGATCAGCGGTTTTTAGTATTACCGCTCGATTATCATCAAATTGAAACACTCCTCGGTATATTTCCCTAAAGGTATCTACCAAACTAGATTGACAGTGAAAATACATTGCATATTCGTCGAGCTTTTTCGAGTTCCAACCGAGTCTAAGCGTACTACCGTGCTTGGCCATATAGCTGGGCTGTCCCCATTTCAAAGTTTCGATTATTACTCCAATATTTTCCTCGTTAGCCACCTCGAATATGGTCTCTCGAATCACCCGCAATGGTTGCCGGATACCATCAGGGTAAGACTCAAATACCCGCTTAATTTCTTCTTCCATAATTCGCCATATATATATAGCCTTGTTTAATTGATATACGCCCTAAATAGCTAAAATACTGATGCCAGAGACCAGCCAAAAGGCGAGCCAGATCAAGTGTTTACCTTTAGTAAAATAAATGCTAGTACGCCACTTAGACCGAAAACAGTGGCGACGGTGTAGAGAACAATCTCACTTAAATTCGCCGATTCAGAGCCAATCTGCCAAAGCAAAGCCGCAAAACCCCAAAAAGCCAATGTGGTGATGTGCCACACAAACCTTATCGTGCCTTTGGTGAAACTGTCGTCACCAAACAGGTGTGAAATATGTCCAGTGCGGAACAAGCGCATCAAAATATAGCGTTCTCCTAATACCGAATGAACCATTCCGACTAATAAACAAATTATCGCGGCAAAATGTAACATGCTTATTTCTCTTCAGTTTATAAGTACACGTTTCTACTACACTAGTACTCTTTCAAGATAATATTGCCTAATTCAGCGTCAACGCGCTGTTTCACAGCAAGGCGTATTGCGCAATGAATGGTCACTCCCTTCAAAAGCGATACAACGCGGCTGTGGGACAGCGCGTTGGTGCCCTTTGGGTGAGCCTGTCCACGCACCTAGACTGCGTTGTCGCTTTTGCAAATGGAGCGACCATTTCCTGCAAGCGACGCCTTGCCAGATACGCGGACAGACTCACTGAATTAGGCAATATTATCTTGAAAGAGTACTAGCTTACTATAGGTTCAATCAAACAGACATTTGCACTAACTCTGATACTTCTAAGGAACCGCCAATTTCTAGAAATGGGCAGGCCTTTGGCAATCCAGTGCTGCCTCCATCGTGGCAGCTTCCACTATCGTGTAACCTGACATTGCCGTAGTGCTGGTATCTGAGACCGAACCATCGGGATTAACTGTGTGAGTGTTTTTTAAGGGGTTAGCTGGGCTTATAGCCGAACTTCCTAACGAAGACAGCCACTGTTTATACTTTGCAAAATGCTGCTGCCCTTCTTCGGGGGTCTTCGGGTGGTTCCCGCCAATATAAGTGATGATGTAATGCGCCATGTTGGATAATTATTTTGGTTAACGAGCAAGCTCTAATTTATGTTCATGAGCTTGGTAGAATTTGTTTAGCTTAAAGATAAACAACCGAGTCCACAAGTATTAGTCGAAAAGAGTTCTAATCACCCTCAACGATAAACAACGTGCACTCAGCGTTATTTAGCCGCAGAGGTTGTACTGGTGCGTACTCATCAGAATCTACAAACGCTTGCGCGCTTTGCATATTGGGGAACTCGATAATTACGATACGGGTAGGTTCCCAAAGTTTGGTTTCTCGAATATCCAATTTACCTCCGCGAGCCCGATAAACACCGCCAAATTTCTCAGCAATCGGCCTGGCAAGTGTTTTGTATTCCTCATATATATTGGGATCATTTATTTTCGTATCAACAATTAGAAACGCACTCACTATATGTTCTCCTTACAATAATTAATTACTTGTCAGGGCCTAAGTGTTGACCTAGTAGTTCGCTGTCTCGCCCCTGAGTATATTGCGGCAACTTATCGTGTATCTCTAACCAATTGGCAGCATTGCTTCTATAAATGTGCACGTCAGGACGAAGTTCGATTTGAGTATCTAGGGTAGCTAAAGCAAACTCAACAACTGCGCCTGCATCATTGGAAGGGGAGAAAGTCATACTTGAACCGCAGTTATTACAAAACTGACGTTTTGTTCCGTTTGGCACTCGATAAACCTTAAGCAATCCTTCACCTGCCAACCACCTAAAGTTTTCTACTTTAGCTTCTCCGTAGGTTGCGAATGCAGCTCCGTGAAACTTGCGGCACATCGTACAATGACAATGGCTCATTTGAGGTTCAATTTTATCAACTTTATATTTTATTGAACCGCAGAGACACTCCCCTCGATAGGGTTTGATGTTTTTTTGATTAGTCATGTGGGATCACCCAATCTTTACGTATTATCTAAAACGAGGTGAGTAAATTCTTTCATCTTACTTTCATTAGTCTTTTGGACTATACCCATTTAGAGCAATTTTTGTATTGATGCATCCACCAAAATTCATTCCTAAATACCCGAACGTTTCTCTAAAAGCGCTAATAAACGGCTTATCAGGCACATCACTTATAGATGTGCAGATAACATACTCCGTTACAAATAATATCGATTCCATTTTGTCTTTGTGTGGCGCATTCTCAACTAAATTTGTGGATTATTAGTGGTCAAGCCGAAACTAATTGCTGCAAGCTATGCATCAGTTTATCTATGCAACAAGCCCTCTTGTTGCAAATCTTGCATCGTGAGCTCTATACCTTGACGTAAAATGCAAAACATTTCGTCAATTTGCGGTTTGGTAATCACCAAAGGCGGAGAAAATACGCACATATTAATGATCGGCCGCACTATTAACCCGAGCTGTTGACAATGCCTATCAATGCGATTGCCAATATCATAATCAGCAGCCAAATGTTCTTCATCATTCCCTTCACTAGCTGACTGAATTTCGCATTCAATACAACCCATTAAGCCCTTGCCGCGCACGTTAGCGACGATAGGAATATCCGCAAATGACTGCAGCTGTTCTTGAAAGTAAGGTTCCATTTCACGTACATGCTGCATTATATTTTCGTTTTCCATAATCTCGATATTTTTAAGTGCAGCGACGCAAGCCACGGGATGACCCGAATAAGTGAAACCATTAGCGAATATGCCGCTTTCATGGCCTTGATCTTTTAGCCCTTCTAGCAAGCGATCAGAGACCATCATTACGCCCAAGGGTAAATACCCCGAGGTCAATCCTTTCGCACTGATAATAATGTCCGCATCGACATCAAATACCGCTTTCGACGAGAAAAAATGACCTAAGCGACCAAATGCGGTGACTACTTCATCAGATATATAAGCCACATCGTATTTGCGGCAAATTACTTGGCAGGCTTTTTGATATCCGTCGGGCGGCACAATAACGCCGCCAGAGGCCAAAATAGGTTCCGCAATAAAAGCGGCAACTTTATCCGCACCAATTTCAAGTATTTTGTGCTCTAGCTCATTAACAATCTGGTCACAAAACTCTTCGAAATTTTGCCCTCTTTCCCGTCGGTAAGGATTTGGATCGCTTAGGAAATGAACGCGGTCGGTGACAACCTCACTAAAGTCCCTGTCACGCGGTTTCCCGCAAGCAGAGGAGGCTAAGAATGTGCTGCCGTGGTACGCATTTTGCCGTGAAATAATGTGCTTCTTTTCGTGCTTGCCCAAAAAGTTGTTACGGAACATCACAAACCGAAGCGCAGAATCTACCGCTGTTGAGCCACCGGTTGTAAAGAAAGCGTGGTTTAAATCCCCGGGTGCGAGTTGCGCTAATTTTTCGGCTAATTTAGACGCAGGTGAGTTGGCTAAGCTCCAAGGGCTAACATAGGCCAACGCCATGACTTGGTCAGCAATGGCTTTGGCCATTTCAGGCCGGTTATGACCAATATTCACACACCACATACCCGCTGGGCCATCTATCAGCTTATTGCCGTCAGAATCGGTGACATAAATACCGTCACCGCCACTTATGACCGTGCGTTTGTTTTCCCCAATAGCTACTACGTCATCCCAGGGATGTAAAAAGTAGTTGTCTTGTCGTTGTAAGTCTTCAGTTTTGATCATGTCTGGGTTCAATTTGATATTTCAATCTGTTTGTTAGGTCGTCTGCCGGAATCGTAATTATACGTACAGACCCCGACATAAGGCCACGAGCGAAAATAAGACAAGGCCCTGCGCAGTATAATGAAGGGGTGGATTGAACAATACTCGGTATTGATGACCGCCCATCCTGCTTGGGCCTTCAGTGCTCGCAGTTCAGCGACCATTTTTGGCCGTATCCCACCAGGTCCGTGCAAAGCGGCACTTGGTTAAAGCGGTTCTTCACGGTTACTGGTCCAATTTTCACACTATCAAATAAAATATCGTATTGGCTCGATCGTGACATAACAAAGTTTTGATCAAGTAGGGCTAGAAACGATATTATATTAATCAATTCGGTATTCACAATCATGTCAGCTAGTAACAAGGCACCAGATCAACGGCGCGCAAAGGGCATTGAAAGCCGTCAACTAATTATTGATTCAGCGATCAAATGCATCTCTACGCGTGGCCTGTGCGATACCACGTTAGATAGTGTAGCAGAAATGGTGTATGTATCGCGCGCTTTGTTGGTATTTCACTTTAGGTCTAAAAAAGGCTTGCTGATGGCAGTTTTAGAAAGTATTAGCGCGGATTATGATCGAGGCTGGCAAACAATCGTCAATAAACCTAATTTAAGCCCTAGCGAACGGCTTTATCAATTCATCGCCTACGACGCCGCACTGCCCACTAAAAAGCCTGACTTACTATCAGTTTGGCATTCATTCTGGGGTGAAGCTAAAGGTCTATGTAAGGAATTGGGCTATGCCAGAGACGAAGCCTATGAAAGGGACATGCAGACCCAAATTCAAGCGATGGCGGATGAACAGGGTTACAAGATCGACATGACTTTGTTAACTCAGTCAATTGTTTCAGTGTCTTTTGGAATATGGTGGAACGCCCATCTTAAGTAGAACAAAGACCATTTAAAGGACAGCATGCTAGTACCCTTTCAAGATAATATTGCCTAATTCAGCGTCAACGCACTGTTTCACAGCAAGGCGTATTGCGCAATGAATGGTCACTCCCTTCAAAAGCGATACAACGCAGTTGTGGGACGGTGCGTTGGCTCCCTTTGGGTGAGCCTGTCCGCGCACCTGGACTGCGTTGTCGCTTTTGCAAATGGAGCGACCATTTCCTGCAAGCGACGCCTTGCCAGATACGCGAGCAGACTCACTGAATTAGGCAATATTATCTTGAAAGAGTACTAGTGATCGACTCATTTTTAAAACTGCGCTTTCCAAAACATTAATTAGCGGTTTACATTTAGGGTAGTCACGCACAAAACTCTTAAGTCACAATGAAATTAATCGAAAACCTGCCCTTTGAAGCAGACAATGGCATTTCAGACCGAGCACGTATTGGTCTTATCGTGCTGGCGACCGACTACACGATTGAGCACGAATGGCGAGAGGTGTTTAAACAAATAGACGGCGTTGCTTTATACCACAGCCGCATTTATAACGATGACAAAGTCACCCCCGAAACATTGCGCGCGATGGCACCGAGAATTGCCGATAGCGCCCGCATCCTAACCCCTGGCACACCATTAGACGTAGTGGCCTATGGCTGCACCTCAGCAACCATCGCCATTGGCGAGCAAGCCATATTTGATTCAATTCAAGCTCAAAAGCCCGGCGCGCTGTGTACCACACCGATTACCGCTGCCTTAAAAGCAATGGACACCTTTGCTGCAAAGCGAATCGCCGTGCTAACGCCCTATGCCACCTCGGTTAATAAATTGGTGGCTGCATATATCGAAGAGCGTGGTTATGAAGTGCCAGTATTTGGCTCGTTCAATGAAGATCGCGACTCGATCGTGGCTCGTATCACCCCCGAATCGGTGGAAGCCAGCTTAATTTCCATCACTGAAAATGCAGATGTCGACGCTGCGTTTATTTCTTGCACTTCGGTCCGCGCACTAAATAGCATAAAACGTTTGGAACAGAAGTTGGGCATCCCAGTCACCTCGTCAAATCATGCTATCGTCTGGCATGCACTACGACTGGCGGGCATCAATGATTCTTTACCCGAACTGGGGTCACTTTATACGAAAACCCTGCAATAAATTAAGTTAGCCCTTTGGCTAATTGTCCGCAGCTATCTTTGCCCCAAAGCTCGGCCTAATTTGATAACTATCTGTCGGAAAATCATATTGTTATTACTGATCTACCATACCGTGGCGTGGCAGGGGTTAGGCCCAGTTGCGCCGCTTTTTCCACAGTAGAAGCGAAGCACAAATAAAAGCCCATCAACCACTGTTAGTTAGATGGGCGTTTTTAGGTTGGGTGAATGACTCCGCGGAAGTTTTGCAGCGAAGCAAGGACTAAATCATTCCACTAGTTTTTATAATCAGACCCTTCTGTATCAAGAATCGCACGCAATTGAGATAAATGTAATTCGGCATTACTAAAGGCATCCCACTGCTGGGCCGTTTTTTCGGCTACTTCATCACTTACAATACTAAGCGGCTTGCCAGTTTGCAAAGCCGTCATATAATTTCTAGCCGAGCGTTCGTAGTAATACATTACATCGAACGCTCTGGCAATACTGCTTTCTATGGCCATCACACCGTGGTTACCCATCAGCAGTATCTTGTTCTTACCTAAGGTCTGCGAGATGCGCTCAGCCTCATCTCCCAAGCCCATACCATCAAAACCATCATCTACCGACACACGCTTGTAGTAACGCATTGTATTTTGGTCAATGGGGTACATGATTGGGTCTTCTAATGATGCCAACGCGGTTGCGTAATGCGGATGCAAATGAATCAAACACCGCGCACCCGTGTGGTTACGATGAATCGCGCCGTGAATGGCCCAAGCCGTTGGGTCTGGAGCGTCGGGCCTATCAACAGTAGAAGGGTCATTCGCATCCACCAAAATTAAATCGCTGGCCTTTACCAAAGCAAAATGACTGCCATTAGGGTTTATCAAAAACTGCGATCCATCTTCGTTAACCGAATAACTAAAGTGGTTAGCCACCCCTTCGTGCATATCTAATCGAGCTGTCCACCGAAACACCGCCGCAAGATCGCATCTAGCCTCAAAGTACGGGTCTGTAGAACTTAGTTGCACTGTATTGATATCTGGTTGTTTGCCCATGGCCGTGTTCTCGTAAAGGTTAAGTTTTGATAATAATGCGCAAACCGTAATATTGGCAATCGTTTTACGATTAAAGATTTTAATTTTTATTGTGGAATAATGATACCAAGAAAAAGTTGTTATACTGTGTTTTCAGTAATAAGGAGGCATTTAAATTGAATAAACCGAGATCAGGCACAGATTACGCAACATTGGGTATGGACTTTTTGTCTAGCAAGTTGACTCATTGTCGTTCCACACGATATATCGATGATTAGCATTAGCCCATTCGTCGTCAATTTCAATCAGAATGGCACTGACTAATCGTAACCAAGCCTCTTGGTTAGGAAAGACTCTGACCAAGCGGGTTCGCCGCTTAAGTTCTTGTTGAACCGTCCGTTCAATGCGGTTGGAGGTTCGCATTTTCTTTTGGTGTCTATCTGGCAAGGCAAACACATTTAACCCTTCAGGCACATTGTTTTCTAGCCACTGCGCCAAGTGAGCATGCTTTTCCTGGTACTGGCTCACAAGGACTTTTAGATTAACCTGAGCAGCTGCCCTATTGGGTGCATTCCAAACACTACGCAGCTCACCACCAATGCGCTGCTTGATCTTGTGATTGGGGGCATGATGCATTGCATTCTGCGCCAGATGAAACTGGCAACGCTGCCAAGGTATACCTGGGAACACTGCCTTTCTAGCGGCTTTTAAGCCACTGTGATCATCACTGACAATAAACTCAATACCATGTATGCCCCGGTCAACCAAGCCTTTGAGGAACTCTCGCCAGTTAACCTCGGCTTCATTAAGCGCCATTGCCGTTCCTAATACGCAACGCCGTCCACAAGGCAATACACCCACCGCACTCAACACCGCCATATCAATCACTTGGTGGCCCTCACGCACCTTTTCATAACGCGCATCAAGGATTAGGTAAGAGACTTTACCTGTTGAACAGCGTGCAAAAATGAACAGTTTCGTGGGTGATCAGCGTACAAAACTGAACACCTTTATTGTTAACTGTCTCGGAGCCATTAATCCGAGGAAACTGTCAGGTGATTTGTATGCCTATATGTACCAAGATACGACGTTTGTGTTTAGTAGAAGGTCGCAAAGTAAGCGAGGTGTCGCGTGAATTCAATTTATCACGCACCACTATTTATAAATATTTAAACAACGCGCCAAGCGAACCTGAATATCAGCGGTCGGTGCCAATAGTCTGTCCGAAGCTGGATAAGTTCAAACCTCAGTTGATCAATTTGCTTGAAGTGGACGCAGCTCGCTCAGTGCGAGAAAGACGTAATGCAGTTCAACTGTATGAAGAGATTGAGTTGCAAGGGTATCGAGGGGCTTATGACAGCGTTCAACGGTCTGTCAAAGCGTGGAAGGATCACTCGCGGTCATGTATTAAACAAGCATTTGTGCCATTGGTTTTTGCACCAGGTGAAGCCTGTCGTTTGATTGGTCACATGAACAAGTCATTCTGGGTGGGTTTGGTGTCAAGATCAAACTAGCCCACTTTCGTTTATGTCATTCGCGTAAATCATATCTTAGGGCCTATCCCAGAGAAACACAGGAGAGGGTGTTTGATGCACATATTCGGGCGTTTGATTTCTTTGAGGGCTTACCTCAGAAGATGATATACGATCACCCTAAGACCATAGTCAGTGCATTGTTTAAGGGTAAGCGGCGTGAGTTTAATCGCCGCTTTCTAAGCCGGATGAATCATTATCTGATTGAACCGATTGCCTGTACACCGGCAGCGGGTTGGGAGAAAGGCCAGGTTGAACGTCAGGTCGGTGTTATGCGCCAAAGGCTGTTTGTTCCACGGGTGCGCTTTGCTGATTTAGATGAATTAAACCAATGGCTGGAGCAACGTTGTGCTCGACTTGGTGAACGCCCACACCCGACTGACAAATCAAGACTAATTGATGAAGTGTTTGCCGAGGAGCAGCCGAGCTTACGTCCCGCGATGGTAGCCTTTGATGGATATTATGAGCGTTTGGCGCGTGTGCATAAAACCGGTGTGGTGCACTACGACCGCCATTAATACTCCGTACCCTGTCGGTATGTTGGCCAAGCTGTTTCTGTTAGAGCCTATGCAGATAGGATTAAAGTCGTGGTTGACGATGTGGAAGTGACTTCACATGCTCGCTGTTTCGGTCGTCATCAAATGATCTTTGATCCTTGGCATTATCTGCCCGTACTGGAGATTAAACCTGGCGCATTACGCAATGGCGCACCGTTTGTTGATTGGGATTTACCCAAGGCACTGCTAACACTCAAAAAACAGTACCTCAAACGTGATGGCGGTGATCGAGAGTTTGTACCATTGTTACTATTGATTCACCAGCATGGCTTGGAAACAGTCACGGTGGCCTGTGAGCTGGCATTAGATGCCAATACGACTCAGCTATCAGTCATTACCAATTTGGTGCATCGGTTAACGGAACCTGATTCGGCCCAAGTGATGACAATTACCAATGCGCCTGTATTAGCTGTCCCCTCGGCAGCGAACGTGACCCGCTATGACCCGCTGTGCGCGGAGGTGAGCCATGCTTGAACTTGTTGATGATCTTAAAGCCCTTAAACTACACGGTATGGCACCATGCTTACCTGAGTTGATAGATTCGCCTCGTTCTAAAGTAACGTTGCAATCTGGGTTAATTAAATTGATGGATGCCGAGCGAACGGACCGAGAAGTGAGGCGGCTTAACTACCCAATGAAGGTGGCTAAATTCCCTCATCACCGTGATTTACAGCAATTTGACTTTACCCAGAGCGAAGTTGAACCCGCGCTCATCGAGGATTTGTCTCAGGCTGACTATATGGACAGAACCCATAACCTCATCTTTGTCGGTGGCACTGGAACAGGCAAAACCCATTTAGCTACGGCCTTAGGCATTAAAGCCATTCATTCAGGTCATCGGGTTCGGTTTTACAATGTGGTGGACCTGGTTAATCTGCTGATCAAAGAACAGCAGGATGAGAAGCAGGGGCGGCTAGCACGAATTATGCAACCGTTAGATGCGGTGATATTCGATGAGCTGGGATATTTACCCTTCCCCGCATCGGGTGGCGCACTATTATTCCACCTGATCAGCAAGCTATACGAGAAAACCTCCATCGTGTTTACCACCAAGCTTAATGTCAGTGAATGGGTGCAGGTATTTGGCGACGAGAAAATGACCACGGCTTTGCTCGACAGAGTGACTCATCATTGCTCAATTATTGAAACGGGTAACGACTCATATCGATTCAAGCAGTCTAGCACTAAAGCAAAGCTCAAGACTGTCACTAAAAAATAACATCGCAAGAAAGCAGGATTGATTCATCAACTCAAGTTTCGCTACGCTTCACTTGAGTTGATGATAAAGAAATATTATTGTGAGAGCGCAGCGTAACTCACGATTTTAGTTTGATATTTTCGAAGCACTCATTTTTTGAGCTATATTTGCCCAGTTTCGCGTATTCGATCATCATTTAGTCACTATTTTATCAATTCGAGCACCTAAGCCATATTAAAGGCACAACTATCCAGCATAGTGCCAATCAGGCAAGCCATACAAGCTTAAGAACTTAGCACCTTTACGGATATTCGCTGCCATCGCCGCTAGGCCGTAAACAGTCTGGTTCTTCGCTAGCCCCATGAACCGAGTGCGAGCTAAACCATAATGCTGCTTGTAAGTCGCAAAGAGCCGTTCGCCACCTGCTCGCGTTACCGCAATAACTGCATTACGGGTACGGTCTGCATCTGACAACGGATTACCTCGATAGCCCTTGCGTTGAACCTGATCATCAATTCCAAGTTGCTCCAGTTTATCTCGCGTCTCCTCAGAACTATACGCCGCATCAGCATATAGGGCAGTCTCATCGCCCAACAGCAATTCATCGCGCAGTTGGCTGTCATGAACATGCCCTGGCGTCACATTCTGGCGCTGAACAAACCCATCCTCATCAACTCCCGTATGCACTGAGTAGCCATAGGTAGACTTCTTTCGACCTCGGCTGTCATTTTTGACATGCCAGCTCGCTTCAGGGTCTCGCTTAGGCGTCCCGTCTTTGCCGTTACCATTTCCAGAACGAGCCGCTTCTATAGGTGTTGCATCTATAATGTTGATGCGCCCCTTGCTCATAATAATGTTCTTCGCTTCAAGTTGACGATTGATCTCACCTAGCAAGCGATCCCACAGTTCGTGCTCCATTAACTGGTTACGAAAGCACCCAAGGGTCGAAGCTTCAGGTACATCGCCGCCTAACTCAAAGCGGCAAAACTTACGAAACAATAAATCTCTAAATAAGCACTGTGCTAACTCCCTATCCGACAGTTCATACCAAATTCCCAGCATCAAGCTGCGGAACAAACTAAGTAATGGATAACTAGGGCGGCCAGTAGTGCCAGCATAAATAGATGAAAGCAGTGTCTCTATTTCGCTCCAATCTAATAGCACTTCTGTATCATCAAGACTATGCAGAATTGGATGATCCAAATCTGATCTTGATACTAATAAATCTCGTTGGGTGGCGAATGGTTTTTGCATGCCTAATTTTAACAAATTATGTAGATACTCGATGAGTTATGCGTAAGTGCCCAAGCAACGACGTCACTGGTTTTTCGGCAGCAACTCATCAATCTCATCATAATTGCTAGCATTAGGCAGATCAGTGAATATCTGCTTTAAGTACGCATAAGGCTCTAAGCCGTTGGCCTTGGCTGTCTCAATTAAGCTGTAAAGATTAGCACTGGCCTTAGCACCATGCACACTGCTTGAGAATAGCCAATTCTTTCTGCCTATCGCAAACGGCCTGATTACATTCTCAACCATATTGTTGTCTATCGAGTAACGTCCATCATCTAAATACACAACTAAACGAGACCACTGATGATCAAGATAATGCAGTGCCTTACCCAGTGCCAGTTTAGGCGCAACCTGTGGCCGCGTCTCGTCTAACCACTTGCGTAGTTTGATGATGATCTCCTTTGAATCTTGCTGCCTGCGGCTGTAACGCACATCGGCTGGTTCATCTTTGATTTGCTTTTCTATCACGTACAACTTGGCAATCAGCTTCAGTGCATACTCTGCCTTAGGCTTGTCTTGCGCTTGCCGCCTGCCTTAACCGCCTCCACAAATTTACACCGCGCATGCGCCCAACAACCTAAGCGAGTTATTGCTTGTTCAGCACAAACGGCATCATAACCCACATAGCCATCCACCATCATGGCACCATCATAATCAGCCAATAACCGTTTCGGCACTTCACTGCTGCGGCTCGGGTCATAATCAAACAAGATTAACCTTTGACCAGGTGGCCCCGCACTGCGCACCCACATATACGACTTACTTTGCGCCGTCTTACCCTCCTCATTCAATACCTGAACTGGCGTTTCGTCCATCTGGATATAATCTTGCCCTAACAAGTCTTCTTCAATGCGGTTGATCAACGGTTGCACCAACTGGCCGCACTTAATCATCCAATTAGCCAACGTAGTGCGGTCAATATCGATACCAAAGCGCCCAAGAATCGTACTTTGGCGATACAACGGTAGGCTATCTGCATATTTGGCCGTGGCGATATAAGCCAATAAGCCACTACTGGCTTGGCTTTTCTCGATGGCCTGTTTAGGCTTGGCCGCCGTTTTAATCATCGTCTCGCCGTTGCTTTGGCAACAAGGGCACTGATATTGCTTGCGAATGTGCCGAATCACCTGAATCTGCATCGGGATGATGTCTAGCTGTTCCGATATCTTGTCGCTCATGAATGTAAGTGTATAGCCATCGTGCGGGCAAACCTTATCTTCATCACTCAGGTCGTGAACCACCTCAATACGGGGTAGTTCTGCGGGCAGGGGTTTACGGCCACCGCGCTTGCGTTGATGAGCAGGGATGGTGACGGTATCGGCATCATCAATTGCAGGAGCCTCGTTTGTGACTGAGTCTGAATCTAACTCAGCCTCATTGAACAGCACTAACTGCAAAGTGCGCAATGCTTCACTGTTCGCTGCAAAACGGGTGTTGCGCGCTAGAATCAGTGCTTCTTTGAGTTGATCTATAAAGGCATCTTTAGAGTTTAGACGAGACTTATATTCCACTTCCTGTGCCAATAAAGCTTTCCTAATCTGTTTTATATCGCCTTGAATTCGCTGGTTTTCTTGTTGTAGTTCAGCATACGATTGCATGCCGATATTTTACCAGAGACCCTAGCTCACTTCCTTATAAAACAATGTCTTATGTCGTTCTATCGTAACTTCTCAATAACCCGTGGCAAAGCTGGCGCGTTCCATAATGATATCTGGCAGAGGATCAATATGTTGCTCACCGATACCAAGTCGATGGGTCAGGTAGTGCCAGAACGATATATCCAGTTTTCGGCAGGTCTTTTTCAAACTGGCAAACGTGTCCCGACACTGCTGGCCAGCATCGCTGCGGGTGGAGCCACTCACTTTTCGTTTTTTCACGTAATCGCGAATGTCTGTTTCACTGCCATTGGTGTGTAACGGAATATCTGGTCGATCTAGCACCAACAGTCATTCTGCTTGATTCGCATGGATTCGTTTGAGCGTCTGATTTAATGTTTGGTAGCATGTCTGTTGAGTGAAGATTTCATCGAAACGCTGCTCAAGTATTTTACGTTGGTTCTCGCAAGGCGGGGTTTTATACTCTTTTAACGCCCGATAAAAGCACCAGACTTGGTCGCGTATTTTAGCAATGCCCTGCCGGTGTCCCTCGTTCAGCGGTATCAACTTATGGATTAAGCGCTCGGTGTGTATCCAACACAAGGCATGAGCCAAAATGTTAAATTGCCCTGCATCATCACTGACGACAGCGATGTCATCACACAGACCATGATGCAAAATACTACCAAGTAATGCCCCTTCGGTGGTGATACGTCGGTGACGTGCCTTAATGATCAACAGGCTATCGAGCATTTCAAGCCAGTCATCCTCGTTGGCAATACGGCGTTCCCGGTGCTCAGTTACAGCGGCTAAGGCTTGCTTTGGCAATCCATGTTGTTGCCTATAATTCAACGCACTTTGACTCAAACGATAATCCGTATTGCCAGCCCTTAATAGCGGTAGGAAGTTAATTCGACTTTTTGATTGAGTACTTTTAAACCACGCAAACAAGTCATTACCAATGTGCGTTACATAGCCATTTTTGCCCTGATGGCGAGCACCACTATCGTCCACGGTCACGTAAGACGATGCGCTCAGAGCAACGCTTAGTAACGCCTCTTTCTCAGCATGAAAGGGCTCTTTAGCGCTGATCAGTATTGGGTTAATTTGTCCCGAAGAAATATCAATTCCCCCCTCTCGCAACTGTTCCAACAAGAGTGGTTGCGTGGTTTGACAATGATGATATTGATAGAGAATATAACTGACCAGACGAGGCCCATAATGTCGCCCTGCCACGGATGTCGGTAACTGGCCTTTGAGCTTTTTATTGTCTGGCGTTACCCAATGCGCTAAACGATAGCGGGTGGTATGAACCTTGATAAGCAAATCTTGCACTACAAAATCCCGATAGCCTTTAAACCTAGAAAACTCAGTTGAAACACAAATGTCTGCACAACTCTTTAATATGCCTAAGAAACCCAGAAAAGCACTCATCACCAATAAGGTGACCTCGTATTTTCTGACTTCCTTATTCATATCAATTAGTTGCACATCTTTTTTGCGTTCAACTGAGTTTTCTAGGTTAAAGCGAGAACCTTCGGGCACGGACTTCGCTGGTTCAATAACCCGATTTAGGTCAATTGACAGCCTTGGTGTTTTCTTTGCCTTGTTCGACCCAGCTCGCTGCTTAGGTTTGTCGCTAGAAGATGAACGTTTTGGCTCTGTTTTCTTATCCATATTACCGCCCTTAACAGTAGGCCGCCTCTTCTGCCCCTTAAGGATATTGATTTCATCTTTAAGCAATGCTATTTCTTCGTCCTGTTGTTGAACTCGCACCAACAGCTGCTCCACTAGCACCCGCAACATTTTTACTGCGGGGGTTTGTTCTTGTTCAGGAATGTCGGGAATAGAGGGTAGCTTACTCAAGGTCTTAAACGTCCGTTAACTGGATAGACCTTAGTGTACCATCGGTTTTGAAAGTCCAATTTTGCCTTCTGAACTGCGCCACAACGAACGTTAAGAAGACACCCCTGAACGTCCTTAAGCGATCTTTGTTATTAGCGTAAAGGTGCCTACAACCACCCTGGAACTCAACCTAAATCGAGTCACTCGACCACGTTGAATTACCTTCCTTTTAGCGTAAAACCCTGTCAAGAAATATTTTGTTTTATTTTACCTGCCACGGGTTATTGAGAAGTTACATAAGAGTTAGTGTAGTGTATTAAATAGATCGTATGTATCAGCAGTCTTGTCCAACATGAAATGATACTGAGCGAAGGGACTGATTCTAATCGGAAATGATACCGAACTAATCTAATTTCTGTTCATGATGGTGAATGAATACCATTATGAATGACCACCATATAGATACCCTTGATAAGGCACGCTTGTTGCTACAAGGCACTGATGAAATCGATCTGGCAATCGACGGTAAACGCAATCGCTATGATTTCATCAAACGCACCTTAATGCGTTTCAAATACAGCAAACTGGGTCGAGCCGATAAGGGTCTTGTGCTGCGTTATATCACACGCATCAGCGGTTACTCTTATGTGCAAGTGAAACGCCTGGCTGCCAGCTATCTCAAGCACGGTAGAATCCAGTGGCGACATCGTGCCACAAGGGGCTTTGCTAGACGCTATAGCAATCAAGACATTAAGCTTCTAGCAGAGATGGATGAACTCCACGGTACGTTATCAGGCCATGCCACTAAGAAACTCTGTGAGCGCGCCTTAGTTGTCTATGAGCAAACTGAGTATGCCAACCTGGCACCTATCTCGGTTTCTCATCTATACAATCTACGCCGATCTAAACCCTACCAGAACAATCGCCGTTACTTTGAAAAGACACATTCCAAGCCTTCTTCTATCGGCCAAAGACGTAAGCCACAGCCAGAAGGTCAACCTGGCTATAGCCGTGTAGATACAGTGCATCAGGGCGATAAGGACAAGGTTAAAGGGGTCTATCATATCAACGCCGTTGATGAGATCACCCCGTTTGAAGTAGTGTTTTCTACACAGAAAATATCAGAGCAATTCTTGATGCCTATTCTCACTCAAATGCTAGAGCAATTCCCCTTTGTGATTAAAGGCTTTCATGCCGATAATGGCAGTGAATACATTAACCAATCGGTGGTGCGATTGTTGAATAAGCTATTAATCGAGTTAACCAAATCCAGGGCTAGACACCGTAACGACAATGCCTTAGTTGAGTGCAACAATGGGGCCATCGTGCGCAAGCATCTTGGCTTCATGCATATCCCGCAAAAATATGCGCCTGAGATTAATCAATTTGCCACCGACTTTCTTAACCCTTATTTGAATTATCACCGACCTTGTTTCTTCCCACAGATCAGCACTAACAACAAAGGAAAACAAGTCAAAACCTATCCATATCGAAACATGATGACGCCTTATGAAAAACTCAAATCGTTGACCAATGCACAGTCATATCTTAAAACTCACATCTCGTTTACAATGCTTGACGATATCGTTTATCAGATGACTGATAATGAGGCAGCAAAACAACTCAATGAGGAAAAAACTAAACTCTTTAAAAACATCTTTGAACAGGAATGACAATCAACTTCTCGGTATCATTCCTGTATTGGAATAGACTCGATATTATAGCAATATTGTCGACTAATTGGTCTGTTTGATACGATAATAGGTTAAACAATGTTTTCGCTTCTAGGTCAATTTTGGTTGCTACCTTAAGCTAATATATGCTGGATAGTGCCTTGACCGAAAAGTTAGGTAGGCTTACTCTCTAGCCTTCAGTGAATTAAATTATTATTGATGAACTTCTTTGCTAAGCTGCGGCTAACTAGTGTAGTGTATTAAATAGATCGTATATATCAGAGCCCCCAAAATGATCCAAGACAAGGCACAGTCCGCAGTGAATGGTGTTCCCTTAACAAGGGCTGTAACGCAGTATTGGGTCATTTGGGGGGCTCCCTGCGGGCGAGACAATAATCGGCCATCTACGTTGCATTTCTTGCAAAGGACGGGCCATTCACTGCGAAACGCGCCTAGTATCTGGCCGTTTCTTGTCTCGCTGATACATACGATCTATTTAATACACTACACTAGACTTTCGAAAGCATCCATCCTGATCTTATTGGGCTTCGCTCTAGTAGGGTGTGCAACCAATCCGGTAACGGGTAAAAGAGATTTCGTGTTGATGTCAGAAGAACAAGAAATTCAGATCGGTAAACAAAGTCACGGCGAAATTTTAAAACAATATCAAGAGTACGATAATCCTGCACTGTCAGCGTTAGTGAATGACTTGGGCCAAAAACTCGCCAAGCAAAGCCATCGTAGCAATCTTGACTTCAAATTTACTCTGCTTGATTCGTCCGAGGTCAATGCCTTTGCGTTGCCTGGAGGTTATGTTTACATCACGCGAGGTATAATGGTGTACCTGAATAGCGAAGAAGAGCTAGCGGGAGTGCTAGGGCATGAAATTGGCCATGTGACAGCGCGTCACGGCGTAAAGCAACAGAGTGCGGCACAAGTCGGGGGCTTGTTAGGCGTTATTGCGGCGGTTGCGACTGGTAGCAAACAAGCGGCACAAACCACTAACTTTATAAGCTCGGCTTTAGTTAGCGGGTATGGGCGAAGCCATGAACTTGAGGCAGACCGTTTGGGCGCAGAATATTTAGCGAAGGTTAATTATGACCCCGAGTCAATGTTGAATGTAATCGGTGTGCTCAAGGACCAAGAAGAATTTAATAAGCAAAGGGCCAAGGACAGTGGCAAGCAGGTTAGCGGTTACCACGGTTTATTTTCTTCACATCCGGATAATGACTCTAGGCTGCAAGAAGTGATTCGCGCTGCCAAAAAATTTCAAAACCCCTCAGCGCTCAGCCCTGACCCGGAAAAGTATTTAAAGCTAACAGACGGCATGGTATTCGGTAGCAGTGAGTCACAGGGTATTGTCCACGACAACGCCTTTTATCACCTAGATTTAGATTTGAAATTAGCGTTCCCAGCAAACTGGCAGTTGCGCAATATGCCAGATAAGTTGCTGGCTATCTCGCCGACCCAAAAGCAGATGATGCAGTTTCTTTTGGAAAGTAAAAATAATAACTCTCCGCGTGCTTTTTTAAGAAAGAATTTCCCTAACTTAGAGCAAGAACAACGTGTGCATGCTAATGCGGCGTCAGCGGTAACACCGCTTGATACCCCGTGGGGTAAGCGAGTAGGAAGGGTAGCTGCGGTAAAGCGAGGTGATAATATGTTCGTGTTAATGGCAATTGGTGAGCAAAAAGTACCCAATGCTGATTTCTTTAAAACCGTGAAGTCCTTGAATACGCTTTCGGGTGCTGATAAGAACTTGGCCAAGAGCAAAAAGTTAACTTTGGTGCGTGCCAAATCTGGTGATACCTACGAGAAATTGGCACAGCAATCATCGATTAGTCGTTATGAAATCGAGCAATTACGGCTACTTAACGATGATTACCCAAACGGACAACCAACGCCAGGTGAATTGATTAAAATTGTTCGTTAGTTAATAAACCTATATAAATATCTGCGGCGCATGGTCGTATTTGCGGGCTAAGCCTAGAACTTAGTCAATCATTCTTTTAATCTAGCAATAAGTATTATGTCTTTTAGTGATCGTGATGGAGTAATTTGGAGTGACGGTGAATTGGTGCCGTGGCGAGATGCAACTACCCATGTGCTAAGCCATACCTTGCATTACGGTTTGGGTGTTTTCGAGGGTGTTCGGGCCTATGAAACTGATCGAGGGCCGGCTATTTTTAGGCTCGAGGACCACACCAAGCGTTTATTTAATTCGGCCAAGATACTGAATATGCCCGTGCCCTATGACGCTGATACTTTAAACCAAGCACAACAGCAGGTGGTACGTGAGAATGGGCTAAAAAGTGCATACATTCGTCCGCTTGCTTACTACGGATCGGAAGGCATGGGAATACGCGCTGATATGTTGGAAACGCATATCGCTATAAGTGCTTGGGAATGGGGTGCTTACTTGGGTGAAGAGGGGTTGAAAAATGGTATTAAAGTGCGTACTTCTTCTTATGCCCGTCACCATATCAATGCGACTATGTGTCAGGCCAAAGCTTGCGGCAACTACATAAACTCAATTCTGGCATTACAAGAGGCAATCGCTTCTGGTGCTGAGGAAGCGTTGTTGTTGGATGCCAATGGCTATGTGATGGAGGGTTCGGGAGAGAATATATTTTTAGTTAAAAATAATGAAATACTAACGCCTGATATTACTTCAGCACTAGATGGCATTACCCGCCAAACCATTCTGACTCTGGCTAAGGAGTTGGGTTATCCCGTAAAAGAAAAGCGGATCACCCGTGATCAAGTGTACTTAGCAGATGAAGCTTTCTTTACGGGAACGGCCGCCGAAGTGACACCGATTCAATCCTTGGACGGGCGGGTTATCGGCAATGGCTCACGTGGCCCGGTGACGGAAAAACTGCAAAGTCTCTACTTTGACGTGGTTTATGGGCGCAGCAAAAAGCATTTAGATTGGCTCACTTTCGTATAGTCTTTGCAATATAGGCGCATTTGTCACCAACCCTCTGCGCGTTTCGACGGCGGTATTGCAAGTGAAATCAGATTCTCGTTGTTTGGTGGTTGGGCCAGCGTGGGTAGGCGATATGGTGATGGCGCAGTCGCTGTTTACTTGGCTTAAGCAAAGCAATGCTGTTCAGTTTATAGGCGTTTTGGCACCCAGTTGGTCTGAGCCAATTTTGCAAAGAATGCCCGAGGTAGATGAAATCATCCCTTTGCCAACAGCACATAAGCAATTGAACTTAAAAGCTCGCTGGCGGGTGGCTAAGCAGATAAAAGCTGCAAATTATGATCGAGCAATCGTATTGCAGCGGTCATTGAAGTCTGCGCTAGTGCCGTTTTTAGCAGGTATCCCGAAGCGTACGGGTTACTTAGGTGAGCAGCGGTACGGCCTGTTAAATGATATACGAAGCTTAGATAAGGTGCGCCTTCCTATGAACGTGCAACGTTTTCTTGCCTTAGCACATCCCCAAGGAATTTTACCTGATGAAATCCCAAAACCAGTTTTGCAATCTGGCTTTGATGAGCAGCGTGCCGTTCGCGAAGTATTTAAGTTGGGCAGCTCGAAGTTCTTAGCTTTGTGTCCCGGTGCAGAATTTGGCGTGGCCAAGCAGTGGCCCGCACGCCACTATGCTGAGGTGGCTAAGGCACAAATTCAGCAAGGTTTGAAAGTGGTTTTATTGGGGTCGAATAGCGACCGAGCTATCTGCAGTGATATTAATCATCTACTGCAAGGCGCGGCCCATAACCTAGCAGGTCAAACCACCTTAGCCCAAGTTATTGATCTGCTTGCCGGAGCGGACGCTGTGGTGTCGAATGACTCAGGGCTGATGCATATCGCAGCGGCGCTTAACCGGCCTCTAGTGGTGGTGTATGGCTCAACGTCACCCGATTTTACGCCTCCCTTGTCAGCTAGTAGCACGGTAGTTAAGTTGGATTTGGATTGCCAACCTTGCTTCAAACGAACTTGCCCTCTTGGCCATTTGAATTGTTTAAATCAGCTAGGGCCAAACAAGGTTTTGGAGAGGTTAAACTAAAGTTAATGTCCATAGAAACTTGGGTTGCATGGTGCTAAAATAGGTAGTCTTTACCTAGTAGATCAGTATGACGCACATTCCTGACTTCTCAGAAGCGCAATACAGCGTTGCGCAAGCCTTGATTAATAAGCGTTATGGAGAATCGATTGAGATTCGTTTGGCGGATAGCGAGACTGACTTTGATTCAAACGAAGCGCAGCCAAGCTCTTGTCCGGTGCTCCTTTGGACAGCCAAGGGATGTAATTTTATGGTGCTTCGCGAGGGTGAAGAACAATTTAGAGCTCGCTATTTTTATACCCCGCATGAACAGTTCAGCACCACGCAACATAGCTTTAACACGGTTGAAGATTGTGTCTCTGGTGTTATGCAATCACAGGCTGATCATGAGCGGGAGCGACAGAGCGCAAACGAGCAGACCATTGATGTGGGCTTGAAAATATCAATGAATAAGCCAAACACGGTTATAGGAAACTAATGAGTGATGTAAAAAACGCGTTCTACGCACAGTCCGGCGGGGTTACCGCGGTTATTAATGCCACTGCGGCTGGAGTAATCGAAGCAGCGCGTGCGAACAGTGATAAAATTGGCAATGTGCTTGCAGGTAAGAACGGCATCATCGGTGCCTTAACCGAAGAGTTAATTGATACCAGCGTTTATTCGAGCGCACAAATTGCAGCTTTAAAAGACACCCCATCGGGCGCGTTTGGTTCATGCCGATATAAACTGAAAAGCGTAGAACAAAATCAACGTGAGTACGAGCGTTTAATCGCCGTGTTCAAGGCCCATAATATTGGCTATTTTTTCTATAATGGTGGCGGTGATTCTGCGGATACTTGTTTGAAAGTTTCACAATTGTCACAGACTATGGGGTTTCCTATTCAGGCGATACATGTGCCTAAAACCGTAGATAATGATTTACCAGAAACCGATAGCTGCCCGGGCTTCGGGTCTGTGGCTAAATACATCGCAATTTCAACTTTAGAAGCCAGCTTAGATGTGTCTTCGATGGCTAAGACCTCAACTAAAGTATTCGTGCTTGAGGTCATGGGGCGCCACGCTGGGTGGATTGCGGCGGCTGGCGGTCTTGCGTCTGGCAATTTGGATATTCCGGTCGTCATATTATTTCCTGAAGTTACGTTTTATCGGGCCGCATTTTTGGCTAAGGTGGAACAAAAAGTTGAAGAGTATGGTTATGTTTCGGTGGTGGTTTCTGAAGGGGTACAAGGTTCGGATGGCAAGTTTTTGGCTGACCAAGGTTTGAAAGACGCATTTGGTCATGCCCAATTGGGCGGAGTCGCGCCGGTTGTTGCGAATATGATTCGCGAAGAACTGGGGTATAAATATCACTGGGGTGTGGCTGATTATATGCAACGGGCCGCGCGTCACGTGGCCTCAAAAACCGATGTAGATCAAGCTTACGCCTTGGGCAAGGCAGCGGTAGATCTTGCCATTGCCGGAAAGAATTCGGTGATGCCTACGGTGGACCGTATTTCAAATAATCCGTATCAATGGGAAATTGGTTCAGTCGCCTTAGAGCAAGTGGCCAATGTTGAAAAAAAGATGCTAGCCAATTTTATTACAGAAGATGGTTTTGGTATTACTGATGCTTGCAGAGAATACTTGGCACCGCTTATTGAAGGGGAAGCTTATCCCCCGTATGAAAATGGCCTGCCGAAATATATTCAACTGTCGCATCAAATATTGGAACAAAAGTTGCCAACTTTTAAGATTTAAATAAATTGTTAATGAATAAACAACTAAATGATGTAGGGCCATTGTCGGTCCTCAAAAGTGCTTTATCTGGCTTGATTGGTGTGCAAAGCAATGCGAATCGTGAACGTGATTTTCAAAGTGGCAAGTTTTGGCATTTTTTTATTGCAGGTGCAATTGTGACCATCCTTTTCTTAGGGATGGTTTTTATTGCGGTTAAATTACTTATGTCGGGTGCAATATGACAGGAAAAAAGATCGAAAAACTCAACGCGGATTTAGATTCGGTAATTGGTAAAATGAAGAAGATCCAAAGGAAAATTGCAGCTGATGCGCAGCCCGCGTCGATGCCGGAACTTGATGCTTTAACCAAGCTAGGCAATAAATACGCCAAGATTGTTAAAAAGTTGGCGAAGGCAGGTGCGCAATTGAGCAGCTAATTAAAGGCTCCGAGCATAAAGTATTTTAAGACCAACCCTAATCTATTAAGAGCGAATTGATTGCAGTACAAACCAGAATTGGATACTATCTGCGAGCAAATACAGTACCAAAACAACAACCTTGTCCGTACGCTTTTTAAGAACACTCTTAGGAAACTTGCGGGCAATTTTATATTAGGGTCAAATACGTAGCTGAGCGTGGTTTTGTTGGCTCTATTAGCATAATTACATTTTTAAATTGAGGTATTCTTAAATGAATAAACTGTTCAGAGTGGCATTGGCTTTTTTCGGCCTTGTAACCACACACGTTGTACAGGCAGATTGGGATATGAACATGCGCGTAGGTGCCACGGATATCAGTAGTGACATCTTTGACCTACACATGATTGTTTTGTGGGTTTGCGTTGCTATTGGCGTTGTGGTGTTTGGCGCGATGATTTGGTCAATGATTTACCACCGTAAATCCAAAGGCCATCCAGCTGCTAGTTTTCACGAAAGCACGGCGGTTGAGATTCTGTGGACTATTGTTCCTGCCATAATTTTGGTGGTTTTAGCTATACCTGCTGGGAAAATGTTAATTGATATTGAAGACTCTAGCGGGTCTGATATGACGGTTAAGGTAACCGGTCACCAATGGAAGTGGGAGTATGAATACCCTGAAGAAGGCATCCGTTTTTTCAGTAACCTAGCCCAAGATAGCCGCGATGCCGCTGCCTTGGATTCGGGTATTAATCCGGAGACAGTCGATAACTACTTACTAGAAGTAGATAATCCGCTGGTATTGCCAATTGGCAAGAAAGTACGTTTTTTATTGACTTCTAACGATGTTAACCACGCTTGGTGGGCCCCAGATTTAGCGATTAAGAAAGATGCTGTCCCTGGGTATATTAACGATATGTGGGCCACGATTAATGATCCTGGCACCTATCGTGGGCAGTGCGCAGAGCTCTGCGGCAAGGACCATGGTTTTATGCCTGTGGTGGTTATTGCTAAAACACAAGAAGACTATGACGTGTGGGTTAGCGAGCAACAAGCATCAGCACAAGAGGAAGCCGCTGCGGCAACGCAAGAGTGGAGCAAAGAAGACTTGATGGCCAAGGGTGAGACGGTCTATAACACCTCATGTGCCGCCTGCCACCAGCCAAATGGAACCGGTATTCCCGGCGTGTTTCCTGCTCTTGTTGGCAGCCCTATTTCCACTGGGGACAGCGTAGACCAGCACATTGATGTCGTTGTGAACGGCAAGGCCGGCACCGCGATGCAGGCATTCGGAGCGCAACTAAGCGATGCCGATTTAGCAGCAGTTATCACCTACGAGCGTAATGCCTGGGGCAATAATGCAGAGGGTGATGATAAACACGTCATCCAGCCCACCACTATTCAAGCTAAGCGTTAAGTCAGCGGCAAAACAATTTTCGAGGAATTATCATGAGTACACACGTAGTAGATGATCACGGTCATGACCACCACGGCCCTGACAAGGGTTTAATGCGTTGGGTTCGAACCACAAACCATAAAGACATAGGCACCCTATATTTATTATTTGCCTTGGTGATGTTCTTTATTGGCGGCGCCATGGCGCTAATCATTCGCGCTGAATTATTTCAGCCAGGCTTACAGTTTGTTGACCCCAATTTCTTTAACCAAATGACCACCATGCACGCGCTGATTATGATTTTCGGCGTGGTTATGCCGGGCTTCGTTGGTTTAGCTAATTGGATGGTACCTATGATGATTGGTGCGCCGGATATGGCCTTACCGCGCATGAACAACTTCAGCTTTTGGATTTTGCCCTTTGCGGCGACGCTATTATTGGGTGGATTGTTTGTCGAAGGCGGCGGCCCTGCAGCGGGCTGGACGATGTATCCACCGTTGGTTTTACAAGGTGGTAAATCCTTCCCGATGCTTATTTTTTCAGTACATATGTTGGGTATTTCATCGATTATGGGCGCGATCAATATTGTTGCAACCATCATGAACTTACGTGCCCCGGGCATGACTTACATGAAGATGCCACTGTTTGTATGGGCTTGGTTCATCACGGCTTATTTATTGATCGCAACCATGCCAGTATTAGCGGGTGCGGTGACCATGCTGTTGACTGACAAGTATTTCGCAACCAGCTTCTTTAGTGCAGCGGGCGGCGGCGACCCAGTGATGTTCCAACACATCTTCTGGTTTTTTGGCCATCCCGAGGTATACATATTAATTTTGCCAGCGTTTGGTATCGTTTCGCAGATCATCCCGACTTTTTCGCGCAAGCAACTATTCGGTTATAGCTCAATGGTTTATGCGACCGCTTCGATCGCTTTCTTATCGTTTATCGTATGGGCGCACCATATGTTTACAGTGGGCATGCCAGTGGTCGGCGAGTTGTTCTTTATGATGGCAACGATGCTGATCGCCGTACCCACAGGTGTTAAAGTGTTTAACTGGGTTTCAACCATGTGGCGTGGTTCAATAACATTTGAAACGCCTATGCTGTTTGCCATTGGCTTTGTGATTATGTTCACCATCGGCGGTTTGTCGGGCTTAATGCTGGCGATGACGCCGATTGACTTTCAGTACCACGATACCTATTTCGTAGTCGCACACTTTCATTATGTATTGGTGCCGGGTGCAATTTTTTCTATTATCGCTGCTGTCTACTATTGGATTCCGAAGTGGACGGGAAATATGTACGACGAGAAATTAGGTAAGATCCATTTCTGGTTATCGACTATTTTTGTTAACGTACTTTTCTGGCCGCAGCACTATGTTGGCCTAGCAGGCATGCCGCGCCGTATTCCAGATTACGCAGTACAGTTTACTGATTTTAATATGGTCTCAAGCATCGGCGCATTTGGTTTTGGCTTGAGTCAGATACTATTCGCCATCATTGCCATTAAATGTATTAGAGGTGGTGATAAAGCCACAGACCAAGTTTGGGAAGGCGCAGAAGGTTTGGAGTGGACCTTAAAATCGCCTCCTCCCTATCATACCTTTACTGTCCAGCCAGACGTTAAGTAAGCTCATAAGGTGGCTTGGACTATGCCCGCATACTTATTAATGAAATGAATAAGCAAGAACGCACAAAAAAGAATATAAACCGCACTGCCGTTATTTTGGCGATCGTTGTGGTGTGTATTATTGCGGCGTTCTTTTATTTGGTTGATACACAGGTCACCTGATATGGCAAAGAAACGCTCCATCGCTACGCTATTCGTCATCCCGGTGGTGATGTTTGGCTTTGGTTATTTGATGGTGCCCATCTACGATGTGTTTTGTGATATCACTGGCATAAACGGTAAAACCGGTACCATCAGTGCATCGGTCGCTTCTACCTTAGAAGTCCAAAAGCAGCGGTCCATTAAAGTGGAGTTTACGTCGAGCGTTAATCAGAACGGACCATGGGAATTTGGGCCAGATGTACCCAGTATGCTGGTGCATCCTGGGCAAGCCTATACCACTTCTTTTACCGCTCGCAATAAGTTAGGGGAGGCGCTGATCAGTCAATCAGTGCCTAGTGTGGCGCCTTCAAAAGTAGCGACGCATTTTAACAAAACAGAATGTTTCTGTTTTACAGAGCAAAAATTTGATGCCTATGAGCAACGGGCAATGCCATTGACATTTATCATCGATCCGGATGTGCCGGAAGATGTAGATATAATAACATTATCCTATACCTTGTTCACAAAGGCAGGTAACAACGGTTAACAACATTTTTTAAATAGAGGCAAGCAATGTCTAATTCAGCTAATAACTATTACGTTCCTCACGGCACTAATTGGCCGATTATCGGCTCCATTGGTTTATCTACTTTAATCGGTGGGTTTATCACTGTGCTAAACCAAAATGCAAATGGCAAATATGCGATGATGTTAGGTGCAGCCATTTTGATTTACATGTTTTTTGGATGGTTTGGTGAAGTCATTCGAGAAAGTGAAGATAAAACTTATCACGCTTGGGAAGACAAGTCTTTTCGCTTAGGCATGAGCTGGTTCATCTTTTCTGAAGTGATGTTTTTCGGCGCTTTTTTCGGCACCTTATTTTATGCACGCATTCTCTCAGTGCCATGGCTCGCTGGTGCGGGTGATGAATTTGAAACCAATCGCCTTTTATGGGATGGGTTTACGAACGTGTGGCCGACCAATGGCCCCGGTGACGTAGGTGGCACTTACGAGCCAATGGCATGGAAAGGTTTGCCATTGATCAACACTATAATTCTGCTTACATCTGGTGCAACCGTCACTTGGGCACATCATGGCCTAAAAGCGGGTAATCGTAAGGCCTTAGTTATAGGCTTGGTGCTTACGGTCGCTTTAGGATTTTCGTTTGTGGGTTTACAAGCGATTGAGTACATAGAGGCTTATCATTCCGGTTTGACCCTAGGTACGGGCATTTATGGCTCAACCTTCTTTATGCTAACGGGCTTTCATGGTCTGCACGTAACTTTCGGCGCGATCATGCTAACAGTGGTTTTATTCCGCTCGATGAAAGGCCACTTTACGTCAGAGAAACACTTCGCTTTTGAAGGCACTGCTTGGTACTGGCACTTTGTAGATGTGGTTTGGCTAGGCCTATTTATATTTGTATACATCTTGTAGGTAGAAATTCATCCTAGGAAACGGCAATTTTCAGGGTAGTTGCACATTTTCCTACGCAGCCAATAATACTTCTTTTTGTGGGTTCAGCGCAACCGCACCACAAGGCCGCCAATTTCGGGTTTGGCCAGACCACCGATTAGGTTTTGCTGCTTTAGCTTCCTGATAAACAACTTCTCGTTTTGCTAATAGGGCACTATCTTCACCGCGATAACGCTGGCCAGGTGTAACGTAGCGTATAGCACTGTGACGATGTTCTTCGTTATACCATTGCATAAACTTACCCACCCATTGGCGGGCGGCCTCTAAGCTATCGAAGCCTTGAGAAGGCCACGCAGGGCAATACTTTACCGTTCTAAACATGGATTCAATATAAGCGTTGTCATTGCTTACTCTTGGCCTTGAGTAAGAGGGCTTTATTCCTAATGCTTCTAACTTCGCTCTCATTGTGAACGATTTCATTGGGCTGCCATTATCACTGTGTAAGACGGGCATGCCATCGCAGCTGGCCACTTTTAGAGCCGCCTGAGACATCAACTGCGCACCTAATTCACCGCTTTCAACAGGATGTACTTCCCAGTGAACGCCATAGCGACTGTAAAGGTCTTCTACCATGTACAGGTAATAATGCTTGCCAATAGCACGCGTCGCCAAATAGGTGATATCCCACATCCACACAGCATTAGGTTTTAGCACTATATGAGTATCGGGTGTTCGGGACTGCTTTTGTTTGGCGCGGCCGCGGTGCTTCAATTGCCCATGCGCCTTGAGAACTCGATAAAAGCTAGACTCGCTGGCCACATAAATACCTTTGTCAGCCAACTGCGGTACTATTTGCGACGGCGGCAAATGATGGTATGCCGATTCATTACATATCGATAAAATGTGTTGCTGCTCTTGCTCGCTTAGTTTATTGCCAGGTACTGGCTTTTCTACCAAAGGACGTTGATCACTGCGGATACTATCTTCTCCTTTTGGCTTCCAACGTCTAAGCGTAGACTCGGCAAGGCCAACCAACTCACAAGCACTTGAACGCTTTGAACCTGCGTCTACTGCTTCATTAACATCATTGATTACTTTAATGCGCGTCTGAGTCGTAATCATACTTCCTCGTCCTCCCAAAGCGCCTGAAACTTTTTTTGTAATACTAATAATGCGGCCGTTTCAGCCAAGGCTTTATCTTTGCCGCGCAGCTGGGTTTCTAGCTTCTTCTTGTCTTTTTTTAACGCACGTATTTCATCGCGCGCAACTTTAGGGCTAATGAGAGCCTCATCAACACCATTAATACAAGCTTCTCGCCATTGCGTTATTTGAGTAGGGTATAGGCCTTTCTCTCGGCAATACGCAGATAATTCTTGTTCATTCATCGCAGCAGTTTCAAGAACTACGGTGAACTTAGTTTGGCAATCCCACTGATTTAGAGAGTTATGCCTGAAAGTGGTGTATGGAGTAGTTGACTAAAAGCGGCGTATCGGGATGAATTGAGTTTACAACAACTTAAACTTCCACAGACATACGCCACTATGAAACAGAATAAAATTATTTCCTTTGAAAAGCCAGAGCCCAGCATCGATCCGCTGCAAGAATTGATTCGCAATGGCGCTAGGCAACTCATTCAAACCGCGATCGAGAGTGAGTTATCTGAACTGCTGTATCGCAATTGTGACAAAGTCTCAGATTCAGGACACGCTGGTGTCGTTCGTAACGGCTATTTGCCAGAACGTGAACTGCAAACCGGGATCGGCCCAGTCAAAGTACGTATCCCCAAGGTGCGCTCCCGCACTGGAGTACCGATCACCTTTCGGTCTGCTTTAGTGCCGCCGTATGTGCGTAAAACGAGAACACTAGAAGCGGCCTTGCCTTGGCTGTATTGAAGTGGACCCCATGATTAGGACAGGTTGAAGGCCAAAATAAGGAGTTATTTTCTGTTTTATAATTGTTCAAAACGAGGAACAGAAAATGAGTAAAAAGCGTAGAAACCATGCCCCACCATTCAAAGCCAAAGTTGCTCTTGCAGCAATCAAAGGTGATGAAACATTAAGCAATCTTGCTAGTCGTTATGACATCAATGCAAATCTTATCGTCAAGTGGAAGAAACAATTGCTCGATAGCTCAGCTGAAGTCTTTGCATCAGGCACAGGCTTATCTCCAAACCGAGAATCAGAGATTAAATCATTACAGGCAAAGATCGGTGAAATCACCATGGAAAACGATTTTTTATCAAAAGCGCTCGGTCGTTAAACAGACCTGAGCGCAAAACTATGATTAATAAAAGCAATAAACTATCGTTAGTTCGTCAGTGTAAATTGTTGAAGATTCATCGTTCCCATGTTTATTACAAAACCTCACCTGCTAATGAGGATGACTTGGAACTGATGCATCTGATTGATCGCATTCACCTCAATCGGCCCTTTCTTGGCAGTAGACGCATTCGTGATGTGTTGCAAGATGTAGGCCACCGAGTTGACCGTAAACATGTGCGACGCTTAATGCGTAAGATGGGCATTAAAGCCATCTATCCTAGGCCTAACACCAGCAAGAAGAAGGCGGGGCACAAGATTTATCCTTATCTGCTAGGTGGGTTGGCCATCAATCAACCCAATCAAGCTTGGTGTACCGATATAACTTATATCCCGATGCCTAAGGGCTTTGCTTATCTTACCGTTGTGATGGATTGGTATTCTCGTAAAGTGCTGTCATGGCGGCTTAGCAACAGCATGGATAGCGCATTCTGCGTAGATGCTTTGGAAGAGGCACTGCATTACTACGGCAAGCCTGATATCTTTAACAGCGATCAAGGTGCGCAATTTACCAGTGAGGCGTTTACCGGTGTACTCAAAGACAATGGTATTCGCATCAGCATGGATGGCAAAGGTGCTTGGCGTGACAATGTATTTGTTGAGCGCTTATGGCGCAGCGTGAAATATGAGGAAGTCTATTTGCAAGCCTACCAATCGATGAAAGAGGCAAAAGACGGCATTGGCTCCTGGATAAACTATTACAACCAAGAGCGTAAACATCAAACATTGGGCATGGTCCCTGACATGATGTATGATCCATGTCGCGGCCTGAAATTGGCTGCTTAATCAGCTGAAAATAACTCCTAAGCCATCTGTCCTAAAAAGCGGGTCCACTTCTTATCTCAAGGGTGTCAGCACTGGAGAAATGGGGGATGCACTGAGCGTGCTAGTGGGTCAATCAGCGACTGGGTTATCATCAAGCACAGTGAGTAAGCTCAAAGCAACGTGGTCTCAGGAGTACAAGGATTGGAATAGAGAAGGTTTAGATCGAGATCGATGGGTTTATCTATGGGCGGACGGGATACACAGCGGCCTGCGCGGCGATGAGGGCCGGCTCTGTGCCTTAGTTGTCATCGGAGTGAATGAGCGCGGTCACAAGAAATTACTGGCGATTGAAGACGGTGAGCGAGAGTCTACGCAGAGTTGGCGAGAGGTGTTGTTGGCACTCAAGGAGCGAGGCCTGAATCAACCAGAGCGGGGCATCGGTGATGGTGCTTTAGGCTTTTGGAATGCCCTGGAAGAAGTCTATCCTGGCACTAAACATCAACGGTGCTGGGTGCATAAAACGGCCAACGTGCTGAACAAGCTGCCTAAATCGGTGCAGCCCAAAGCAAAAGCAGCTCTGCATAACATTTGGCAGGAAGAAACCAAAGAAGCGGCGCAAAGCGCCTATCAATTATTCATTAAAACCTATCAAGACAAGTATCCAAAAGCCACGCAGTGCTTGGAAAAAGATCGCGAAGAGTTAATGACGTTCTACTCGTTCCCTGCCAAGCACTGGATGAGCATACGTACTACGAATCCAATTGAATCAACATTCGCGACTATCCGACACCGTACCAAACGATGCAAGGGATGTCTTAGCCGTGATGGCATGTTAAGTATGATGTTCAAGCTGGGTCAGTGCGCAGAGAAAAAGTGGAACCGAATACGCGGGTTCGCCTATCTAGCAAAAGTGATTCAAGGGGTTCCATTTAAAGATGGAATAGAGCAAACTAATGACTACTCAGATCAAACCGAGGCCGCTTGAAGAAAATGCCTCATACACCAGATTCGGGCATAACTCCTGATTAGATGAATCACTATTAGGCATTAAAACTCCTGATCGTCTGGCTTTATTTCGCCAATCATACAAGGTTTGAACACTGATTCCTTCTTCTCTAGATATTTCTGCGAAGGACTGACTATTTGATGATAATAATTTAGATAAAACAGCTTCTCTTCGTTCTACGCTATATTTCGGCATGAGTATTTCTCCGCCACCCCTTGTGAATTAAAATGTGTGCAACTACCCTGACGTCTGGGGGAAAAGGCGCTGCAGTTTGTAGTGCTTTTTTTGTCCATACTTAAGTGAAGGGTTTAGCCACCGACACCATGTGGCACTACCCAACCGAGCTTTACCCCAAACAAAATTAGGCCCAACAAAAAAATGGAAAGGCCCACCCTAATCGCTAAGGCTTTCACTGCCCGGGTTGAATTGCCTTTGTCTTTGTTTATTCGGTATAGTGCGGTAAACAGACTAATAACGATAAATAAAAGCAAAATCACAATGATCAATTTAAACAGCAACATGGTTCGGTTGTGGCATTTTAAGTAGTGAGAAAGCCAATTGTAGCCGCAGTTTATCTTTTAAGCCTAGCTCTTTTGGTTTCGCTCGGGGTATGGCAAATACAGCGAGCGCAAGTTAAACAACTAATTGAACAACGAAGTGAAGGCAATCATTCTAGCCCCAAATTGATAACAGTCTTATCTGATGCGCACGAAAACCTTCAATACAAAGATGTACGCCTACAAGGCAAGTGGCTAGATGCGCAAAGCTTTTTATTGCTCAATCGTATTTATCATAGGCAAGTAGGCGTAGAAGTGCTAACTCCATTTGAGCTTACGTCAGGTGACACTATCATCGTGAATCGAGGGTGGACAGATAAGCAACAGATGCCCAACATAGAAATAGTAACTAATTCTTCGCCAGTTGAGATAACCGGAACTATGTATATACCAGCAAAAGGGGTGAGAATTGGCGAGTCGATTACACCAAGCGATAGTTGGCCTAAGGAGAGTCTGTATTTAGATACCCAGGCCTTTTCTCAAACACTTGGTCGTTCAGTTAGTTCGATGGTGTTGGTATTAGAGTCACAACAAGCAGCCTCCTTTAAGCGGATTTGGAAGGCAGTCTCTATGTCATCTAAAAAGCATTTTGGATACGCTGTACAATGGTTTGGTTTAGCATTTACTTTACTAATTTTTGGGTTTATTTGGTTTATAAAAAAGGTTTAGTATGTCTCGTAGCGCAAATCGCAAAAAGTTTGTTGTCATCGTGGCTTTGTTCTTGCTGCCACTGCTTGTCTCCTTTGCGGTTTATAAAAACCTGCCAGAGGGCTATAAGCCCAATAAGATGTCAAATCACGGGGCACTCCTAGACCCCATTCATACGCTTAAGCCATTTAATCAACTTACCATTACAGGTGAGTCGTATGGCAATAAAGAGGTCGAAAAGGTATGGACGCTTGTGCATCTCATCAACGGTGCTTGCGACGAACAATGCAGCAAAATGTTATATCACTCCCGCCAGACGCGTATTTTATTAAATAAAAATATTGATCGGGTGAAGCGCGTGGCGGTGTTGCTCAACACCGAACAAAACTCAACGACCGATAAAATGTGGCAATCGCATCCAGATTTAACCGTGTTATTGGGTATGGAAGGTGGCTTAGGGTCACAAGTAAAAAGCGCGGTAAGCGATGTTCAAAGCCGTCCGTTTTCGGTCTTTCTAGTTGATCCATTAGGCAACCTCATGATGGAGTTCCCGCAGGATTTAGACCCTAAATTAATGCTTAAGGATTTAAAGAAACTGCTGAAGTTGTCGCATATAGGGTAACGGTAGGTCGGGACTTTATGATGAATCTCCGTTGTGCTGCTCTGCTCTTCATCATTCTACTGAAATTGTACCCTGCATCACTGCTGTCCCGTTAACTTTCACAGCAACGAAAATTGATTAGGGTTAAGGTTTGGGTGATGCATCGGGTCCCCTCGCAACAGTGCCATTAAATCACGTTTTTCAAACAAATTAAGCTGCAATACCCTCAATATTTGTTGCATCGTTTTGCCCGCCTTCGACTGCAATTTGATGAACATCAGTATTAGGTAAATACATAACGCAATCCATATTTGGGTCAATACTGCGTTCTTGCTGGTGCCGATAAATGACTTCACCTTTAAGTTCTGCTTGATCCACTTGAAGAATAATTCCACCTGCCATCTGGCTTTATAAATATCGGCGATAGTTTGAGCACTGAGCTTAAAGTGGTTGGTTAAAAACACATAATGCTTGCCTGTAGTGGCATCGCGATAACCAATACGGCGTAATCGAATCGAACACTCCTTTGCTGCTTTGACCCCCGTGAATTCAATCGTTTGATCACTGCTAAGTCCCGTTCCCTTGCGTACACTATGTCGCTTGATAACGCGGTATGCAGCATTCTTCTTTAATCGTGTGACAAAGTATATTCCCTTGTCATTCAATTGCTTATACCAGGCATAGTCGTTGTATCCACGGTCAATAACTACAATGCTGCCTTTCGGGAAAGCTACTTTCCTGCCTGCAGTAACATCAGCACATTTACCCTCGGTGATATTAACAAACTCAGGTAAGTAACCATCATGATTCAGGCCTACATGCAGTTTGATTGCCCCTTTAGTTGATCGAAAGTCTGCCCATGGGAAAACCGATAAGCACAGATCAATGGTAGATGAGTCCAGCGAATACAGGGGATTCTTGAAACGAAAGTTATGCCCTGGCGTTTTGCTCTGACAGCACTTGAGTAATTGAGAGAATAGCGCTTCATAAAGGCTCGAAGGCTTGTTCTCATTGATGCGTGAAAGATTGGACCGCGTTAACACGGCACTACCAAGATGATACAAGCGGTGTGATTGAGCACTGACATTATCAACAATATCACGCAAGCTATGACGGCCAGTCAATTGAGCTATAGTCAGGCTCACGAACTGTGACCAACGAGACGCTCTGCGGAATGAACGCCCCGAATGATGTTGAATTGCGAGTGCCTCGAATTCATGTCTCGGAACAATTTTGAGTATTTGATTTAGAACGGTATTACAATGTGACATGGTCTGATTTTCCTATTTGATTCAACGGTTTATCGCTAAACGTATTTTATCAAATTGAGAGAAAATCAGGCCTGTTTCTTTAGTGTTAACGGGACAGCAGTGACCCTGCATATAGTCGATAGCACGGCCGACAAGTTCAACCCTATCCCCAGCAATCCGGCATTCTAATGTGCCAGAACGCTTAGATATCTGACATGCCTGCAGAACCACTTTGCCTAATCGTTCCCCCCAAAATGGTGCAAGTAGGCAGTGAGCCGAACCAGTAACTGGGTCTTCAGGGATTCCAAAAACGGGTGCAAAGTATCGAGATACAAAGTCGAAGTCCTCAGCTGCATATTTTTACCAACCGTGGCCAGTTAATTTTACGTAGCGAGGCCACCTAATTTTACCAACCGTGGCCACTGATTTTTATCGAAGCGCGGACACTTTTTCGCTTCCGTAAAATTCCTCCACAGCCTTCTTGCGGTTAACACTATAACCGTTAACCTGCCGTTCTTTTATTTGTATTGGAACAGCTATGAAACCCAAGAAGGTCACTATGTTAAAACTCAAAGACATTCTGCGCTTGCACTATGAGGCGCAACTATCCTCCCGTAAAATCGCGCTCAGCTTAAACCTGTCACGCAGTGCCGTATCCAAATATCTCGTCAGAGCAACAAATGCCCAATTAAGCTGGCCCCTGCCAGCAGGCATGGATGAACAACAGCTGCAGGCGATATTAAAGCCGCCCAAATGCAGAGGCCCCTGCCACTGCTTTATTGTGTGAGCCAGACTTTGCACAAATATCAGTTGAACGGTCTCGTAAAGGGATGACTCGCCAATTACTGTGGGAAGAATACGCCGAGCATCATCCAGTCAACCATTACAGCTATTCTCGCTTCACGGTGTTGTTCGGTCAGTGGCGCAAGAAGCAAAGAATCTCGATGCGCCAGACTCATATTGCTGGAGATAAACTGTTTGTTGATTATGCTGGTTTAACCTTAGGTATTATTGATGCTCGTACGGGTGAAGCACGCCCTGCCCAAGTATTCGTTTCAGTGCTCGGAGTCAGTTCCTATACCTACGCCGAGGCCACATGGACACAGAGCTTGCCTGACTGGATAGGCTCACACGTTCGCGCCTTTGAATTTTATGGCGGTGTTACTCAAACAGTGGTGCCCGATAACCTCAAGAGTGCTGTTTCTAAAGCCGGTCGTTATGAGAAGTGGACCCGCTTTTTAGGACAGATGGCTTAGGAGTTATTTTCAGCTGATTAAGCAGCCAATTTCAGGCCGCGACATGGATCATACATCATGTCAGGGACCATGCCCAATGTTTGATGTTTACGCTCTTGGTTGTAATAGTTTATCCAGGAGCCAATGCCGTCTTTTGCCTCTTTCATCGATTGGTAGGCTTGCAAATAGACTTCCTCATATTTCACGCTGCGCCATAAGCGCTCAACAAATACATTGTCACGCCAAGCACCTTTGCCATCCATGCTGATGCGAATACCATTGTCTTTGAGTACACCGGTAAACGCCTCACTGGTAAATTGCGCACCTTGATCGCTGTTAAAGATATCAGGCTTGCCGTAGTAATGCAGTGCCTCTTCCAAAGCATCTACGCAGAATGCGCTATCCATGCTGTTGCTAAGCCGCCATGACAGCACTTTACGAGAATACCAATCCATCACAACGGTAAGATAAGCAAAGCCCTTAGGCATCGGGATATAAGTTATATCGGTACACCAAGCTTGATTGGGTTGATTGATGGCCAACCCACCTAGCAGATAAGGATAAATCTTGTGCCCCGCCTTCTTCTTGCTGGTGTTAGGCCTAGGATAGATGGCTTTAATGCCCATCTTACGCATTAAGCGTCGCACATGTTTACGGTCAACTCGGTGGCCTACATCTTGCAACACATCACGAATGCGTCTACTGCCAAGAAAGGGCCGATTGAGGTGAATGCGATCAATCAGATGCATCAGTTCCAAGTCATCCTCATTAGCAGGTGAGGTTTTGTAATAAACATGGGAACGATGAATCTTCAACAATTTACACTGACGAACTAACGATAGTTTATTGCTTTTATTAATCATAGTTTTGCGCTCAGGTCTGTTTAACGACCGAGCGCTTTTGATAAAAAATCGTTTTCCATGGTGATTTCACCGATCTTTGCCTGTAATGATTTAATCTCTGATTCTCGGTTTGGAGATAAGCCTGTGCCTGATGCAAAGACTTCAGCTGAGCTATCGAGCAATTGTTTCTTCCACTTGACGATAAGATTTGCATTGATGTCATAACGACTAGCAAGATTGCTTAATGTTTCATCACCTTTGATTGCTGCAAGAGCAACTTTGGCTTTGAATGGTGGGGCATGGTTTCTACGCTTTTTACTCATTTTCTGTTCCTCGTTTTGAACAATTATAAAACAGAAAATAACTCCTTATTTTGGCCTTCAACCTGTCCTAATCATGGGGTCCACTTCAATGACCCCGAACTCAACCCCAGCTATGCACAATTAGCCGCCTATTACGGTGTGGCGGTGATGCCTGCCAGACCTTATAAGCCTAAGGATAAATCTAAAGCCGAGGTGGGCGTACAGATTGTCGAACGCTGGATCATGATGCGGCTGCGCAAGCTGCAATTGTTTAGTTTGGATGAGGCTAATCAAGCTATTCGAGGATTGCTAGATGATCTAAACAATCGCCCCTTTAAACAACGCCCGGGTTCTCGCCGCTCACAGTTTGAATCAATTATAAGCCTGCTCTTAAATCATTGCCTGGCACGCCTTATAGCTATCGCCATGTAGTAAAAGCACGGGCGCACATCGATTATCACGTTAGCTATGATGGACATCATTACTCGGTTCCCTATCAATTGCGCGGCGAGGCAGTAATGTTACACGTGGGCGAGCACTGTATTGATGTGTTCTACCAAGGCAAGGGTGTCGCGCAACATCCGCGAGCAATGGGCCAAGGCGGACACACAACCCATGTCGCTCACATGCCTAAAGCTCATGCTAAACACCAAGAGTGGACGCTTGGTCGGTTTCTTAATTGGGCAAGTCAGGTCGGTGCGGCGACAGAGCGCGTGGTGCATTATCAATTAGAAAATCGCCCCATCCAGAACATGGTTATCGTGCTTGTTTGGGCATTCTTAACCTTGCCAAGAAATACGGCAAGACGCGTTTAGAGAATGCCTGTTTACGCGCAGAGAAGATTGGCGGCCTGCATTACAAACACCTTGCATCAATACTACAAACCCGTCTCGACAAGCTACCTACCGAACCCGATAAGCAACAGACTTTGCCAAGCACCCATGCCAATGTGCGCGGAGCCGATTACTACCATTAACCCAAACCATTTCATCTATAACCAACAGGAAAATACTATGACTCCACAACAAACCCTTACCCAACTGAATGAATTACGCCTAACGGGCATGGCCGAGCAACTGTGCTATCAGTTCGACCCACCTAACACTTATGATGAGCTGGGCTTTATCGAACGACTCAGTTTGCTCGTAAACCACGAGGCCACCGTGCGGGATAACCGCAAAGTCACGCGTTTACTCAAGCAAGCGAAGTTACGATATCGTGCCCAAGCAGACGACATCGATTACCGAACTAGACGAGGTTTACACAAAGACACGGTAGCGCAGTTACTGGCCCTAGACGGGGTAAACAAAAGCCGCAATGTCATCATCCAGGGCCCTACAGGCACCGGCAAAACCTTCTTGGCCTGTGTGTTAGGACAAGCGGCTTGTGAGCACGGCATTAGCACAAAATATATTCGTGCTAGCCGCTTATTTGAAGCAATGACCTTGAGCCATGGTGATGGCAGTTACACCAAGCTACTGGCACAAATAGCAAAAATCAAACTATTGATTATCGATGACTGGGGCTTGGATACACTGACTCAGCAAAACCGTAATGACCGATTAGAAATAATAGAAGATCGCCACGGTAATGGCGCCACCTTAATCACCAGTCAATTGCCCACACAACATTGGCATGATGCGATTGGTGAAGCCACTTTGGCTGATGCGATTCTGGATCGCTTATTACACAACGCGCACAAAATACAATTAGAGGGGGAATCGATGAGAAAAATCCAGTCACAACAGAGCAAAGTGTAGCCACTTTACGTTAAAATCACTTGACCGTTTGAAGGCTTGGTGCAAGTGGCCACGCTTCGTAAAATTCGGTGGCCACGGTTGTAAAAATACGCACTCAGCTGCGGAGGTTGCGATAATTCCCCGACTACCAAGTGTAGCAAATTTTGATGCATCTGGTTCCAAACCAGCAACTTCGGCCATGCTGTCAAACACAGCAATAATGTCACACTGATCTTTCGAGTAGTATCCCTTCCATACCGATACAGGCGAATTGCCGAGTGCTATAGCAACTTCATCCAGTCCAGATTACGCAACATTGGGTATGGACTTTTTGTCTAGCAAGTTGACTCATTGTCGTTCCACACGATATATCGATGATTAGCATTAGCCCATTCGTCGTCAATTTCAATCAGAATGGCACTGACTAATCGTAACCAAGCCTCTCGGTTAGGAAAGACTCTGACCAAGCGGGTTCGCCGCTTAAGTTCTTGTTGAACCGTCCGTTCAATGCGGTTGGAGGTTCGCATTTTCTTTTGGTGTCTATCTGGCAAGGCAAACACATTTAACCCTTCAGGCACATTGTTTTCTAGCCACTGCGCCAAGTGAGCATGCTTTTCCTGGTACTGGCTCACAAGGACTTTTAGATTAACCTGAGCAGCTGCCATATTGGGTGCATTCCAAACACTACGCAGCTCACCACCAATGCGCTGCTTGATCTTGTGATTGGGGGCATGATGCATTGCATTCTGCGCCAGATGAAACTGGCAACGCTGCCAAGGTATACCTGGGAACACTGCCTTTCTAGCGGCTTTTAAGCCACGGTGATCATCACTGACAATAAACTCAATACCATGTATGCCCCGGTCAACCAAGCCTTTGAGGAACTCTCGCCAGTTAACCTCGGCTTCATTAAGCACCATTGCCGTTCCTAATACGCAACGCCGTCCACAAGGCAATACACCCACCGCACTCAACACCGCCATATCAATCACTTGGTGGCCCTCACCCACCTTTTCATAACGCGCATCAAGGATTAGGTAAGAGACTTTACCCAACGGACGATCACGCCAGACTTTTAACGCCTCATCCATGCTCTGGTTAGCCCGTGAGACCGGTGTAGAGGAGATGCTTTCAATACCCATGCTCTGCATGACTTTTTCGACTCGGCGCGTGCTAACGCCCGTCACGTACATTTCAGCAACGGTCAGCAGCATCGCACGTTGGCTGCGTCAGCCGCGTTCTAGCGATTGAGGGTAAAAAGGTTCATCAACGTGTTGAGCGGTCTTTGGGATACGCAGATTGAGCGTACCGGCTTGCGTATCGATACGCTTATCCTGGTAGCCATTGGCAAACCCTGGCCGGTCTTGACTATGCTCATAGTGTGATGCGCCTGGAAACGGCTCTCTTTCAATCTTCATCGCCTCATTGAGCAGTGCGGTGAGCACGGGGCGCATGGCATCGGGGCCTTCTGAGATGTGTGTTCCACTACTACGTCAAATACGTTATTGTTTGATTGGGTCATTTGGGTGTCTCCAGTATTTTAATTGCTTAAAACAGGGAACGCACAAATGGTTCAACTTACAAGACACCAAGATAGAAAATTTGAATAAATCAAAAATTCGGAAAAATTCCCCCTAGGGGGAAAAGGCCATACTGCTCTATCTAATATAAAAGTCCATACCTGAAGTTACAGTATCTTCTTTATCCCACGTATTACTCCAATAAAACTAATAATTGGCTAAGCTTTTGAGGTATTCTTCGCGCGTTAAATTTTCTGAACTTTAAAGGTGATTGAAGCAAACGAATTAAAGGCCTCTATTAGCAATGTAACACAGCGTATTGATGCGCTGAGGGGGTATCTTTGACTATGCTGATAAAAAGGAACGCTTAGAAGAAGTTAATCTTCAATTGCAGGATTCTGGAGTGTGGGATCACCCTGAAAAAGCCCAAGCATTAGGTAAAGAAAAATCCGATTTGGAGGCCGTCGTAGAAGGCTTAGATGCGCTGTCCCAACTCAATACTGATTGTGATGAGTTGCTTGAGATGGTGTTGTCGGAAGATGACGAAGAAGCTTTTGCGCAAATAGTGTTAGATTGCCAAGGCGTTGATAAGGCGCTAGCAAAGCTTGAGTTTCGCCGCATGTTTAGTGGTGAAGCTGACTCGAATAATGCGTTTTTAGATATTCAATCAGGTTCAGGTGGTACGGAGGCGCAGGATTGGGCTGAAATGTTGCTACGTATGTATATGCGTTGGGGAGAAGCGCAAGGTTTTGCGGTTGAATTAATAGAAAAATCACATGGCGATGTCGCTGGTATCAAAAGCGCAACTATTAAGGTTGTAGGCGATTATGCCTATGGCAATTTACGCACTGAATTGGGTGTGCACCGTTTGGTGCGAAAAAGCCCATTTGATTCTGGGAGCAGGCGACACACTTCATTTGCTGGGGTGTATGTTTACCCAGAAATTGACGACTCGTTCGAAGTAGAAATTAACCCCGCCGATTTACGTACCGATACCTACCGCGCCAGTGGAGCAGGCGGACAACACGTTAACCGTACTGATTCGGCGGTGCGGATCACCCATTTGCCCACCAACATTGTGGTACAGTGCCAGAATGACCGCTCGCAGCACCGCAATCGCGCAGAAGCGATGTCAATGCTAAAAGCGCGCTTGTTTGAACGCGAAATGCAAAGCCGTAGGGGTGAGCAACAGGCGGTAGAGGACGAGAAGTCAGACATTGGGTGGGGCAGTCAAATTCGTTCGTATGTGCTCGACCAATCACGCATCAAGGATTTACGCACTGGCGTTGAAACGGGCAATACCCAGGCGGTTTTAGATGGCAGTTTAAACCAATTTATTGAAGCCAGTTTGAAAGCTGGGCTATAGTTTTATACAAGCATGACACAAACAGACGAAAACGAACAAATTAACCAGCGCATGGCTAAATTAGCCACTTTGCGTGAGCAGAGTAATGCTTACCCTAACGATTTTAAGCGTGAAGATTTTATCGGTGATTTTATTGCCAGCTGCGAATCTAAAAGTAAAGAGGAGCTGGCTGAAGAAAATATCAAGGTACGGTTTGCTGGACGTTTGATGTCGCGAAGGATAATGGGCAAAGCAAGTTTTGCCAACGTGCAAGACATGAGCGGCCGCGTGCAGATTTTTGTGCAGCGCGACGCTCTAGGTGAAGGGCAATATAACGATGAGTTTAAGAAATACGATATTGGTGATATTTTGGGCATTGAAGGTGAATTGTTTCGTACGCAAACAGACGAACTAAGCGTCCGCATTAGTGCAATGCGCTTATTAACCAAATCACTGCGCCCACTGCCAGAAAAATTTCACGGTTTGACAGACGCGGAGATGCGCTACCGTCAGCGATACGTTGATTTAATTATGAACGAGGATGTGCGTGAATTGTTTAACAAGCGCGCTAAGACGGTGCAGTATATCCGCGATTATTTGGTCAGCCACCGCTACATCGAGGTAGAAACTCCAATGATGCACCCCATTCCTGGGGGCGCGGTAGCGAGGCCATTTAATACGCACCACAATGCGCTTGATATTCCTTTGTATTTGCGTATTGCACCTGAACTGTATTTAAAGCGCTTAGTCGTCGGCGGGTTTGAGCGGGTGTTTGAGATTAACCGCAATTTCCGTAATGAAGGGGTGAGCACACGGCATAACCCCGAATTTACGATGCTAGAGTTTTATCAAGCCTACGCTACATACGAAGACTTGATTGATCTAACCGAAGATATGCTGCGCGGGTTGATGGAGTCGGTCACTGGCAGTGCTAAAATTACTTACCAAGGAGAAGAGTTAGATTTTGGCAAGCCGTTTGAGCGCATGACCATGGTAGAGGCAATTGTTAAGTATAATCCTTCGATTCAGCCCGAAGATTTGACCAACTTTGAAAAGGCCCGTGATATCGCACTAGAGTTGAAGATTCACGTCAAGCCCGGATTTGGTGTCGGTAAGCTACAAACCGAGATCTTTGAAGAAACGGTAGAACACAAGCTAATGAGCCCGACTTTTATTACGGCCTATCCGGTTGAGGTATCACCTTTGTCGCGGCGCAATGATGACAACCCTGAGATAAGCGACCGCTTTGAGTTCTTTGCCGCGGGGCGTGAAATTGCTAACGGGTTTTCGGAGCTCAATGACCCTATTGACCAAGCTGAACGCTTTAAAGCACAAGTGCAAGAAAAGGATGCAGGCGATGATGAAGCCATGCATTTTGACGCTGATTATATTCGCGCTTTGGAGTATGGCTTGCCGCCAACCGCAGGCGAAGGTATTGGCATTGATCGTTTGGTGATGTTGTTGACCGACAGCACATCCATTCGCGAAGTGTTGTTGTTTCCTTTAATGCGGCCAGAAGTTTAAAACGCACAGACCGTGATTAAACCCCTAGAATTGTTTATTGGCCTGCGTTATACACGGGCCAAAAGGCGCAATCACTTTATCTCCTTTATTTCTCTGGTGTCGATGTTGGGCATTGCACTCGGAGTGTGGGCTTTGATCACTGTGCTTTCAGTGATGAACGGCTTTCATAATGATTTACGCGATCGCATTCTATCTGTAGCTTCGCATGCAACCGTTACTGGGTTTGACGGAACCCTAACTGATTGGGAAACAGCCGATGCGCAAATCACGCAAAATAAAGAGGTGTTGGCGAGCGCGCCGTATATTTTTGGCCAAGGAATGGCTTCCTTGGGCGGAAATGTTAGCGGCGCACTGATTCGCGGTATCGACCCAAATCGAGAGCGCGGCGTCTCAGCCGTGCTTGATAAAGTGATAGTTGGAAATCCAGATGCTTTGCACGCGGGAGACTTTGGCATTTTACTTGGACAAACTTTAGCCGCACAGATTGGCGCTGATTTGGGCGACAAAGTCACTTTGATCGCACCCAAAGGGCGGGTCACTCCCGCCGGCTTATTGCCGCGCATGAAGCGCTTTACAGTGGTGGGGATATTTGAGCTGGGTATGCACCAATACGACAGCGCCTTAAGCGTGGTACATATCGATGATGCTGCGCTGTTTTTAAGTACCAAGGGCACTGTCAGCGGGCTACGATTGCGTTTAGAAGATACTTTTGAGGCGCCGCGGATTCGCGGTGATTTGATAAATCAGACTAGTGGAATCTATCGAATTCGTGATTGGACGCAAGATAATGTGAGTTTTTTTAACGCATTAAAAGTCGAAAAACGGGTGATGTTTATTATTCTCACGCTAATTATCATGGTTGCTGCGTTCAATATCGTTTCAACCTTAGTAATGCTGGTAACCGACAAACAATCTGATATCGCCATTTTGCGTACTTTAGGGTTGGTGCCGATCGGCATTATGAAAATCTTTATGGTGCAAGGCGCAGTAATAGGGATAATTGGAACCTTGCTCGGCACTATGCTGGGTATGTTAACCGCTATTAAAGTCGGGTCGATCGTAGGCTTTTTTGAGCGAGTTTTCGGTATTCAGTTCTTCCCTCCAGAAGTCTATTTTATTAGTGGCTTCCCCTCGCAAATGAGAGGCGCTGATGTGATTGGGGTAATTATTCTATCCTTAGTGTTGAGCTTTTTAGCTACCTTATATCCTGCGTGGCGTGCCTCGAAATTAGAGCCTGCCGAAGCATTGAGATACGAATAATGGCAAAGATTGTTCAAGCCAAAGATTTATCCATGCGCTTTAATGATGGCGTATTGGATGTGGATGTTATTTCTGATGTTAATTTTACGGTTGAATCTGGTGAGCAAGTTGCGATAGTCGGCGCGTCTGGTTCTGGAAAAAGTACTTTGTTGCATTTGCTCGGCGGCCTAAGCCGACCATCTGGCGGAGAGGTTTGGGTGAATGGTCAGGAAATTGCCAGGCTTTCACCTAAAAAGCAGGGCCAGCTTCGCAATCATGTTTTAGGGTTTATCTACCAGTTTCATCATCTACTACAAGAATTTAGCGCGCTTGAGAATGTAGCGATGCCTTTATTAATTAGAGGGGTGGATTCTGATGAGGCGATGGATAAAGCCGAAGAAATGCTTACTAATACTGGATTGGGTCAACGATTGTTACATAAACCCGGGGAGCTTTCTGGTGGCGAGTGCCAGCGCGCTGCGGTGGCTAGAGCGTTGGTGACTAAACCAAAGTGTGTGTTGGCTGATGAGCCTACTGGAAACCTTGATCATCAAACGGCTGAAAATATTCATACTCTGATGGTCGAGCTTAACCAAGACTTACAAACCAGCTTGGTTGTTGTTACCCATGACCGTTCATTAGCGGCGCGATTGCAAAAGCAATATCGCTTACTAAATGGGCAGCTGAAACTAAGCTAGAAGAGGCAGTGTGGTAGAAGCGAGTTGGACGCGGCCGCAAACCGTACCGAGCGAAAAATTATCTGCAAAAATTCGTAGTTGGCTGCTGGACGAAGGATCATTAACAGCTAGGCTGCGAGTACTTCACGGTGACTCGTTTGCCGTAGAGCCTTTAGACAGCGGTTATGTGCCCATCTTGCAGTCAGAACGAACACTCCTAAAGCTGGGTTCTAAGCAAACTGCTTGGGCGCGTCATGTTGTTTTGCGAGGCAGTGGGGAGCCGCTTATACTCGCCCGAAGTGTGCTCGGTGGCGATAGCAAGGATGTAGAATCTACTTTAGCTGAACTGGGTACAAATTCGTTAGGCGATTATTTATTCAACGCGCCGAATATCACCAAAGGCGTAATTGAAGTCGCCTCAATAAATAGCCAAACAAGCCTATTAGCGTCTTTTCCTGAAGTTTTTTTGAACTGCGATCAAACCTTGTGGGCGCGGCGTTGTCTCTATCAAATCGGTCTAGCAAGATTATTGGTGAATGAAGTATACTTACCGACGATTTTTCAGTCACAATGTTCCAATAGCAATTAAAGTGCTTAACGCCCTCTACACTCTCTACTTGTTGTAATCTGACATGCCTAAATTCAAATTTGTTGGTCAATTTTTATATATTGTTATCGCCGTCGCCGTTCTTTCAGCTTGCGGTTCGAGTAATTCTAATTCTGGTGGCGGCCAAGACGAGCCGATGGCGCTAGAACCCAATTTAAACGCTATGGTTGTTGGCCCCAATCTCAATGGGGATACGTGGTCTGGTTATTTAAAGAACCGAACGGGTGGCTTTAAACCGATGACGGCGGTGATTCGCCAAGAAGGTGGTATTGTAATAATTGATACGAGTTTGGAAAATGAGGTGGGTGAAAAACTAACTGGGACCATTTCTGCGAGCGGCAAAATGACCGTGATTGATGAGTTTAACAATGAAGACTGGACCACCTTATTTGGCCCAGCATCAGTCGATTCAATTAACTTGGCTGACTTTGTATTTATCGGTGGTCAGCGAGTTGATACCAACATTATTATTCTTAAACGACTATAACTTCCAAGCCAGTCTTAGACTTTTATGGTTTGGGCTGTTTGCTGCAAGCGAGAAATAACGCATTTAGCTAAAAAAGCTTGCGCATTTTTCATCGATATAAGAATATAAATTTGTTGGATTTAGTTCAAAATTGGATGATCTATAGATTGCATGTAATCAGTGTTTTAACTAAAATACGCGGCCTTGATGCGGGGTGGAGCAGTTTGGCAGCTCGTCGGGCTCATAACCCGAAGGTCACAGGTTCAAATCCTGTCCCCGCTACCATTACTATCTTGTTGGAAGGCTTGAAGGTTATTATCATTCATTGGTGATAGCGCAAGCCGTTCAATTAGATTCATACTTTTTGTCTCCTGTAGACATATTCAAAATTCCAGCAAGATCACCATACAAATCAATCGTTAGACCATCTTCATCTGCTTCGGGCGTGAGTACGATTTTATCGACTAGCCCTCTCAAATGTTCGGATGCCTCGTTACGCGCACCATCTTGATGTTGAACAGCGTGCAAAAATGAACAGTTTCGTGGGTGATCAGCGTACAAAACTGAACACCTTTATTGTTAACTGTCTCGGAGCCATTAATCCGAGGAAACTGTCAGGTGATTTGTATGCCTATATGTACCAAGATACGACGTTTGTGTTTAGTAGAAGGTCGCAAAGTAAGCGAGGTGTCGCGTGAATTCAATTTATCACGCACCACTATTTATAAATATTTAAACAACGCGCCAAGCGAACCTGAATATCAGCGGTCGGTGCCAATAGTCTGTCCGAAGCTGGATAAGTTCAAACCTCAGTTGATCAATTTGCTTGAAGTGGACGCAGCTCGCTCAGTGCGAGAAAGACGTAATGCAGTTCAACTGTATGAAGAGATTGAGTTGCAAGGGTATCGAGGGGCTTATGACAGCGTTCAACGGTTTGTCAAAGCGTGGAAGGATCACTCGCGGTCATGTATTAAACAAGCATTTGTGCCATTGGTTTTTGCACCAGGTGAAGCCTGTCAGTTTGATTGGTCACATGAACAAGTCATTCTGGGTGGGTTTGGTGTCAAGATCAAACTAGCCCACTTTCGTTTATGTCATTCGCGTAAATCATATCTTAGGGCCTATCCCAGAGAAACACAGGAGAGGGTGTTTGATGCACATATTCGGGCGTTTGATTTCTTTGAGGGCTTACCTCAGAAGATGATATACGATAACCCTAAGACCATAGTCAGTGCATTGTTTAAGGGTAAGCGGCGTGAGTTTAATCGCCGCTTTCTAAGCCGGATGAATCATTATCTGATTGAACCGATTGCCTGTACACCGGCAGCGGGTTGGGAGAAAGGCCAGGTTGAACGTCAGGTCGGTGTTATGCGCCAAAGGCTGTTTGTTCCACGGGTGCGCTTTGCTGATTTAGATGAATTAAACCAATGGCTGGAGCAACGTTGTGCTCGACTTGGTGAACGCCCACACCCGACTGACAAATCAAGACTAATTGATGAAGTGTTTGCCGAGGAGCAGCCGAGCTTACGTCCCGCGATGGTAGCCTTTGATGGATATTATGAGCGTTTGGCGCGTGTGCATAAAACCTGTGTGGTGCACTACGACCGCCATTAATACTCCGTACCCTGTCGGTATGTTGGCCAAGCTGTTTCTGTTAGAGCCTATGCAGATAGGATTAAAGTCGTGGTTGACGATGTGGAAGTGACTTCACATGCTCGCTGTTTCGGTCGTCATCAAATGATCTTTGATCCTTGGCATTATCTGCCCGTACTGGAGATTAAACCTGGCGCATTACGCAATGGCGCACCGTTTGTTGATTGGGATTTACCCAAGGTGCTGCTAACACTCAAAAAACAGTACCTCAAACGTGATGGCGGTGACCGAGAGTTTGTACCATTGTTACTATTGATTCACCAGCATGGCTTGGAAACAGTCACGGTGGCCTGTGAGCGGGCATTAGATGCCAATACGACTCAGCTATCAGTCATTACCAATTTGGTGCATCGGTTAACGGAACCTGATTCGGCCCAAGTGATGACAATTACCAATGCGCCTGTATTAGCTGTCCCCTCGGCAGCGAACGTGACCCGCTATGACCCGCTGTGCGCGGAGGTGAGCCATGCTTGAACTTGTTGATGATCTTAAAGCCCTTAAACTACACGGTATGGCACCATGCTTACCTGAGTTGATAGATTCGCCTCGTTCTAAAGTAACGTTGCAATCTGGGTTAATTAAATTGATGGATGCCGAGCGAACGGACCGAGAAGTGAGGCGGCTTAACTACCAAATGAAGGTGGCTAAATTCCCTCATCACCGTGATTTACAGCAATTTGACTTTACCCAGAGCGAAGTTGAACCCGCGCTCATCGAGGATTTGTCTCAGGCTGACTATATGGACAGAGCCCATAACCTCATCTTTGTCGGTGGCACTGGAACAGGCAAAACCCATTTAGCTACGGCCTTAGGCATTAAAGCCATTCATTCAGGTCATCGGGTTCGGTTTTACAATGTGGTGGACCTGGTTAATCTGCTGATCAAAGAATAGCAGGATGAGAAGCAGGGGCGGCTAGCACGAATTATGCAACCGTTAGATGCGGTGATATTCGATGAGCTGGGATATTTACCCTTCACCGCATCGGGTGGCGCACTATTATTCCACCTGATCAGCAAGCTATACGAGAAAACCTCCATCGTGTTTACCACCAAGCTTAATGTCAGTGAATGGGTGCAGGTATTTGGCGACGAGAAAATGACCACGGCTTTGCTCGACAGAGTGACTCATCATTGCTCAATTATTGAAACGGGTAACGACTCATATCGATTCAAGCAGTCTAGCACTAAAGCAAAGCTCAAGACTGTCACTAAAAAATAACATCGCAAGAAAGCAGGATTGATTCATCAACTCAAGTTTCGCTACGCTTCACTTGAGTTGATGATAAAGAAATATTATTGTGAGAGCGCAGCGTAACTCACGATTTTAGTTTGATATTTTCGAAGCACTCATTTTTTGAGCTATATTTGCCCAGTTTCGCGTATTCGATCATCATTTAGTCACTATTTTATCAATTCGAGCACCTAAGCCATATTAAAGGCACAACTATCCAGCATAGTGCCAATCAGGCAAGCCATACAAGCTTAAGAACTTAGCACCTTTACGGATATTCGCTGCCATCGCCGCTAGGCCGTAAACAGTCTGGTTCTTCGCTAGCCCCATGAACCGAGTGCGAGCTAAACCATAATGCTGCTTGTAAGTCGCAAAGAGCCGTTCGCCACCTGCTCGCGTTACCGCAATAACTGCATTACGGGTACGGTCTGCATCTGACAACGGATTACCTCGATAGCCCTTGCGTTGAACCTGATCATCAATTCCAAGTTGCTCCAGTTTATCTCGCGTCTCCTCAGAACTATACGCCGCATCAGCATATAGGGCAGTCTCATCGCCCAACAGCAATTCATCGCGCAGTTGGCTGTCATGAACATGCCCTGGCGTCACATTCTGGTGCTGAACAAACCCATCCTCATCAACTCCCGTATGCACTGAGTAACCATAGGTAGACTTCTTTCGACCTCGGCTGTCATTTTTGACATGCCAGCTCGCTTCAGGGTCTCGCTTAGGCGTCCCATTTTTGCCGTTACCATTTCCAGAACGAGCCGCTTCTATAGGTGTTGCATCTATAATGTTGATGCGCCCCTTGCTCATAATAATGTTCTTCGCTTCAAGTTGACGATTGATCTCACCTAGCAAGCGATCCCACAGTTCGTGCTCCATTAACTGGTTACGAAAGCACCCAAGGGTCGAAGCTTCAGGTACATCGCCGCCTAACTCAAAGCGGCAAAACTTACGAAACAATAAATCTCTAAATAAGCACTGTGCTAACTCCCTATCCGACAGTTCATACCAAATTCCCAGCATCAAGCTGCGGAACAAACTAAGTAATGGATAACTAGGCCGGCCAGTAGTGCCAGCATAAATAGATGAAAGCAGTGTCTCTATTTCGCTCCAATCTAATAGCACTTCTGTATCATCAAGACTATGCAGAATTGGATGATCCAAATCTGATCTTGATACTAATAAATCTCGTTGGGTGGCGAATGGTTTTTGCATGCCTAATTTTAACAAATTATGTAGATACTCGATGAGTTATGCTGCACTCTCATTGTATTTAATTGTTCAGTTTTACTCGCTGACAGGTGTCTAGTTTTAAACGCTGATTGACAGCTTACGGGGTTTGACTCAAAATATCTCAATACCTTGTATGTTGATAAAAACTTGAAACACCACGGTTTAATACAAGCGTTTTCGCGTACAAACCGCGTATTAAATGACACAAAACCTCACGGCATGATTATGGATTTCCGTTATCAGGAAGCCGCTGTTAACGATGCCATTGCTTTATTCTCTGGTCAGGATAATGCTCGCGCTAAAGAAATCTGGCTGGTTGACCCTGCGCCTGAAGTGATCAAACAGCTTGATGGAGCTTGTTAGCAAGCTAGAGAAATTTATGGCGTCACAAGGCCTGCCCCGTACTCCCGAAGAAGTGAACAACCTGAAAGGGGATGCTGCGCGAGGGGAGTTTATTAACCACTTTAAAGAAGTGCAACGCCTTAAAACACAGGTTGATCAATATACCGATTTAAGTGAAGAGCAAGAGGACAACGTAAAGGAACTGATGCCGGAAGGACAGCTTCGCGGCTTTCGTGGTATGTATATAGAAACGGCGCAACGCCTAAAAGCTCAACAAGGCAAAGGCAGCGATGATGCAGAAGACTCAGTGCAGCAACTAGATTTTGAATTGGTGCTATTTGCCTCAGCCGTGATTAATTACGACTACATCATGGGATTGATTGCAAAATCTATCGACGATAAACCCAGCAAACAGAAAATGACACGCCAGCAGTTGATTGACCTAATCAGCGCAAGCTCAAACTTAATGGAAGAGCGCGAAGATATTGTGGCCTACATCAATAGCCTACAAGCAGGTGAAAGCCTGAACGAAAAAACCATTCGTGAAGGGTATGAGGCATTTAAAACCGAAAAATCTGCCAAGGAACTCGCTGCGATAGCTGATAAACATGGCTTAGCCAGCAAAGCCTTACAAAGTTTTGTTGATAGTATTTTAGATCGCATGATCTTCGATGGTGAAAAGCTTAGCGAGTTACTAGAACCGTTGGGCTTAGGTTGGAAAGCACGTACGCAAGCAGAGCTGATATTGATGGATGAATTAATCCCATTGCTGAACAAACTAGCCCAAGGGCGAGAAATTTCGGGGTTAGCGGCATATGAATAAGAAAGAGAAAAATGCGTTGGTGCCGGAGTTACGTTTTCCCGCCTTTAAAAATTCTGATGGCTGGGAAGAAAAACGGCTCAATCAGATAACCGACTCAATTTTTGATGGAACCCACCAAACTCCAAGGTATACCGAGCAAGGTGTTCCGTTTTTTAGTGTAGAAAATATTGTTAGTGGTAAAGCTAATAAATTTATTTCAATCGAGGATTATCGTGAGGCAACCCGTAAGAATAAGCCAGAAAAAAACGATGTCCTTGTAACTCGGATTGGGAATATTGGATTTAGTGCCGTAGTAGATTGGGGATATGAATTTAGCATTTACGCTACTCTTGCAACGATTAAACAAGATAAACGATTCATTTCTGGCTATTTGCACGGATACATGCAATCTGAACGTTACCAAAGAGAAATACAAAGTAAGTCACTTTTAAATGCAGTCCCGTGCATTAATATGGATGAATTGCGAAAGACTGAAATGCTTCTTCCGTGCCGTAAAGAGCAACAAAAAATTGCCGATTGTCTATCTTCTCTAGATGAGCTGATCACTGCACATACCCAAAAGCACGAAGCCTTCAAATCTTATAAAAAAGGTTTGATGCAACAACTCTTCCCCGCAAAAGGTGAAACCGTACCCAAACTGCGCTTTCCTGAGTTTCAGAATGCTGGGGAATGGAGTATTAAATCGACAAGGCAGTTATTTAAGGTTGGAAATGGCAAAGATCACAAGCACCTAGCAGATGGAGATATTCCTGTTTATGGTTCTGGTGGTTATATGCGCTCAGCCAATGAATATTTGTATGATGGTGAAAGCGCTTGCATAGGAAGGAAAGGAACAATTGATAAACCGATCTTTCTTTCTGGAAAATTCTGGACTGTAGATACACTCTTTTACACTCATTCTTTCAAAGAATGTTTGCCAAAATTTATCTATTTAATTTTTCAAAAGATCAATTGGCGCAGCCATAACGAGGCTGGAGGAGTTCCTAGTCTATCAAAAAAAAATATCGAAAAAATCGAAGTCGCAGTACCCAAGTTATGCGAACAAAATAAAATTTCCGACTGCCTATCATCTGTTGATGAATTGATTACGGAACAAGCCCAAAAAATTGCAGAACTTAAGGCGCATAAAAAAGGCCTGATGCAACAGCTATTTCCTGCCATTGATGAGGTGGGCGCATGAACGGAGTACGCACCTATCAAAATTTGAACACGCTTGTTACTCGGCTGCGCGATGATCTAAACAACAAGGAGTTGGTTCTTTTATATGCCTACAACCGAACAGGGAAGACCAGACTGTCAATGGACTTCAAAGAGCGCGGCAAGCGAAGAAACAATGGCATTGCCGATACTCTGTATTTCAATGCCTTCACCGAAGACTTATTCACATGGGAAAATGATTCTGCCCGTGGGCTAAAAGTGAACTATTTCTCAAAGTTCTTTGACGGTTTTACAAACCTAGGACTTGAACCGACCATAGATGAATACCTCAATCGCTATGCTGATTTTGGCTTCGATTTTGAATACAAAGAAATTCAGCAAGCGGCTGAATCATTCACCAAGCCTCACTTTATAAGCTTTAGTAAAGATGGACAAGAAAACATCAAAATCTCTCGAGGCGAAGAAAGTATCTTTATCTGGTGTATATTCATGGCCATCTGCGAGCGAATCCTTGACGGTCATGAATCTTATCAATGGGTAAAGTACATTTACATTGATGATCCAGTTTCTTCGCTTGATGATAACAATGCAATCGCGGTTGCCTGTGATCTAGCTAAACTCCTCCGTCGAGCCACTAATCGTAAAGCCGAGAATGGTTCGCCCGATCCCATCAAGGTCGTAGTTTCTTCTCATCATTCACTCTTTTTCAATGTGATGTGCAACGAGATCGGTAGATCAAAAGAAGATGAGCCTAAGGTAGAACACAAACGTTACTTCCTCCATCGCCCCAATAGCGAAGGCAGGTATTCTCTTCGCGCCACAGAAGACACACCCTTTTTCCACCACGTTGCCACTCTTTCTGAGTTGCAAAAAGCAGCCGACACAGAGGTAGGTACGCTCTACACTTTCCACTTTAATGCTTTGCGCAGCATTATAGAGAAAACAGCTACTTTCTTTGGACATTCAGAAATATCGTTTTGCCTCAAAGTGCTTAATAACGATGAAAACATAGTGCTATTTAACCGAGCTCTTAATCTTCTGAGTCATGGGGGCTATGCTATTCATGAGCCGACCCCTATGGGTGAAGACAATCAAGATTTATTCCGTCAGATTCTAAGAGATTTTGTTGATAGCTTTCAGTTTGACTTGCCAGAAATACTTAGCGACACCAGAACAAGGGTAACAACATGACCGAACAAGATTTAAATAAACTAGGCAGTACACTTTGGGGAATTGCTGATGATCTGCGCGGTGCCATGAATGCCGATGATTTTCGTGATTACATGTTGTCGTTCCTGTTCTTGCGCTATCTTTCAGATAACTACGAAGTTTCCGCAAAGAAGGAGCTGGGTTCAGATTACCCAAGCCTTGCTGCTGACGATAAAACTGCTCCATTAAGCGTGTGGTATGAAAAAAATGAAGAAGATATTTCTGCCTTTGAAAAACAAATGCGCCGTAAAGTACATTATGTTATTGAGCCGGCTCATTTGTGGAGCAGCATCGCCGAGCTTGCCAGAACTCAAGATGATGATTTGCTGCTGACTCTACAGCAAGGTTTTAAGTACATAGAGAATGAATCCTTCGAAAATAGCTTTCAGGGCTTATTCTCGGAAATTAATCTGGATTCAGAAAAACTTGGCAAAAACTACAGTCTTCGAAATGCAAAACTTTGTACCATTATTACTAAAATTGCTGAAGGGATTGCAGACTTCTCTACGAATAGCGATGTGCTGGGCGATGCTTATGAATATTTGATTGGGCAATTTGCCGCAGGCTCAGGAAAAAAAGCCGGAGAGTTTTATACGCCGCAACAAATATCGACGATACTTTCAGAAATTGTCACTCTGGATAGTCAGGAGCCTGCAACAGGAAGAAAGAAGAAACTGAATAATGTATTGGATTTTGCCTGTGGTTCAGGATCACTTTTGTTGAATGTGCGTAACCAGCTTGGTTCACATGGTATTGGGAAAATCTACGGACAGGAGAAAAATATCACTACCTATAACTTGGCGCGCATGAATATGCTGCTTCATGGTGTTAAGGATTCTGAGTTCGAGATTCATCACGGTGATTCACTTTGGAACGATTGGGATTTGCTCAATGAAATGAACCCATCAAAGAAACTGGAATGTGATGCCGTGGTTGCAAACCCACCTTTCAGTTTTCGGTGGGAACCTAATGATGCTTTAAGTGAGGACTTTCGCTTTAAGGGCTATGGGCTTGCACCTAAATCCGCTGCCGATTTTGCCTTTCTTCTACATGGTTTTCATTTTTTAAGCGATGAAGGCACCATGGCAATCATCTTACCCCACGGAGTGTTATTTCGTGGTGGTGCAGAAGCAAGAATCCGTACAAAACTTTTAAAAGATAACAATATAGATACAGTTATTGCTTTGCCTGCTAACTTGTTTTTTTCAACGCGCATCCCTGTTTGTATTCTTGTGCTTAAAAAGTGCAAGAAACCTGACGACGTGCTTTTTATAAATGCAAGTGAACACTTCGCGAAAGGCAAACGCCAGAATCGCTTGTTACCTGAGCATCTGCATAAAATTATCGATACCTATCAATTCCGCTTGAGAGGTGAGCAAAAAGAAGAGCGTTATGCTCGCCGCGTAACTATGGAAGAAATCGAAAAGAATGATTTCAACCTTAACATTTCGAGATATGTAAGTACTGCCAAGCCAGAAGAAAAAATTGACATGAAAGCTGTACATGATGAGTTGGTTAGCTTAGAGAAGAATATTGTGGATTCAACAAGCAAGCACAATAAGTTTTTAGAAGAACTTAGCTTGCCTTTGTTGCCGTCAGTTAAGAAATAATGGAGTTATGCCCGAATCTGGTGTATGAGGCATTTTCTTCAAGCGGCCTCGGTTTGATCTGAGTAGTCATTAGTTTGCTCTATTCCATCTTTAAATGGAACCCCTTGAATCACTTTTGCTAGATAGGCGAACCCGCGTATTCGGTTCCACTTTTTCTCTGCGCACTGACCCAGCTTGAACATCATACTTAACATGCCATCACGGCTAAGACATCCCTTGCATCGTTTGGTACGGTGTCGGATAGTCGCGAATGTTGATTCAATTGGATTCGTAGTACGTATGCTCATCCAGTGCTTGGCAGGGAACGAGTAGAACGTCATTAACTCTTCGCGATCTTTTTCCAAGCACTGCGTGGCTTTTGGATACTTGTCTTGACAGGTTTTAATGAATAATTGATAGGCGCTTTGCGCCGCTTCTTTGGTTTCTTCCTGCCAAATGTTATGCAGAGCTGCTTTTGCTTTGGGCTGCACCGATTTAGGCAGCTTGTTCAGCACGTTGGCCGTTTTATGCACCCAACACCGTTGATGTTTAGTGCCAGGATAGACTTCTTCCAGGGCATTCCAAAAGCCTAAAGCACCATCACCGATGCCCAGCTCTGGTTGATTCAGGCCTCGCTCCTTGAGTGCCAACAACACCTCTCGCCAACTCTGCGTAGACTCTCGCTCACCGTCTTCAATCGCCAGTAATTTCTTGTGACCGCGCTCATTCACTCCGATGACAACTAAGGCACAGAGCCGGCCCTCATCGCCGCGCAGGCCGCTGTGTATCCCGTCCGCCCATAGATAAACCCATCGATCTCGATCTAAACCTTCTCTATTCCAATCCTTGTACTCCTGAGACCACGTTGCTTTGAGCTTACTCACTGTGCTTGATGATAACCCAGTCGCTGATTGACCCACTAGCACGCTCAGTGCATCCCCCATTTCTCCAGTGCTGACACCCTTGAGATACAGCCAAGGCAAGGCCGCTTCTAGTGTTCTCGTTTTACGCACATACGGCGGCACTAAAGCAGACCGAAAGGTGATCGGTACTCCAGTGCGGGAGCGCACCTTGGGGATACGTACTTTGACTGGGCCGATCCCGGTTTGCAGTTCACGTTCTGGCAAATAGCCGTTACGAACGACACCAGCGTGTCCTGAATCTGAGACTTTGTCACAATTGCGATACAGCAGTTCAGATAACTCACTCTCGACCGCGGTTTGAATGAGTTGCCTAGCGCCATTGCGAATCAATTCTTGCAGCGGATCGATGCTTTGCTCTGGCTTTTCAAAGGAAATAATTTTATTCTGTTTCATAGTGGCGTATGTCTGTGGAAGTTTAAGTTGTTGTAAACTCAACTCATCCCGATACGCCGCTTTTAGTCAACTACTCCATACACCACTTTCAGGCATAACTCGAAATAATGTGGCATAGATTTAATATTTTAACACGTGCCCTAGAAATAACCTCATTCAGTCTTGTCCAACATGAAATGATACTGAGCGAAGGGACTGATTCTAATCGGAAATGATACCGAACTATCTTCGAATGGTCTCAGTTGCGGTCTCTCTGGCAACGAGATGCTTTGCGGCGAATTTTGCAAAACTCTATTCTATCCGATAATGACTTAGAAGAATTATATGGATTAATTTTACTTGGCGGAAAGGATTTGGAGGCCAAGGCGAAACCATTGCTAGAAGAGCATTTGCCACCTGAACAAATATCTGGTGCCCCAGTGTTTCTTGAGTCAATATCAGATGTCGAAGGTGTTAATAATCTCGCAGAGAATCAAGAATTAAAATTTGCGTTGAGTGGCTTAACTGTCGTGTATGGCGATAATGGGGCTGGAAAATCTGGATATACACGGATACTTAAAAATGCTTGTCGTGCTCGGCACAGAGCTACAGTGCTACCAAATGTTTTCAGTAGTGGGCAAACTGCTCAAATATCTGCATTACTCAAATATTCAAAAGGACAATCCAACGGCAATGAATTTGATTGGCAGAACAGTGATACTGTTCATCCAGAATTAGCTAACATTTCTGTTTTTGATCGGGAATGTGCTTCAGTCTGTCAATCAGCGTTTAAAACTGGACACCTGTCAGCGAGTAAAACTGAACAATTAAATACAATAATATTTCTTTATCATCAACTCAAGTGAAGCGTAGCGAAACTTGAGTTGATGAATCAATCCTGCTTTCTTGCGATGTTATTTTTTAGTGACAGTCTTGAGCTTTGCTTTAGTGCTAGACTGCTTGAATCGATATGAGTCGTTACCCTTTTCAATAATTGAGCAATGATGAGTCACTCTGTCGAGCAAAGCCGTGGTCATTTTCTCGTCGCCAAATACCTGCACCCATTCACTGACATTAAGCTTGGTGGTAAACACGATGGAGGTTTTCTCGTATAGCTTGCTGATCAGGTGGAATAATAGTGCGCCACCCGATGCGGGGAAGGGTAAATATCCCAGCTCATCGAATATCACCGCATCTAACGGTTGCATAATTCGTGCTAGCCGCCCCTGCTTCTCATCCTGCTGTTCTTTGATCAGCAGATTAACCAGGTCCACCACATTGTAAAACCGAACCCGATGACCTGAATGAATGGCTTTAATGCCTAAGGCCGTAGCTAAATGGGTTTTGCCTGTTCCAGTGCCACCGACAAAGATGAGGTTATGGGCTCTGTCCATATAGTCAGCCTGAGACAAATCCTCGATGAGCACTGGTTCAACTTCGCTCTGGGTAAAGTCAAATTGCTGTAAATCACGGTGATGAGGGAATTTAGCCACCTTCATTGGGTAGTTAAGCCGCCTCACTTCTCGGTCCGTTCGCTCGGCATCCATCAATTTAATTAACCCAGATTGCAACGTTACTTTAGAACGAGGCGAATCTATCAACTCAGGTAAGCATTGTGCCATACCGTGTAGTTTAAGGGCTTTAAGATCATCAACAAGTTCAAGCATGGCTCACCTCCGCGCACAGCGGGTCATAGCGGGTCACGTTCGCTGCCGAGGGGACAGCTAATACAGGCGCATTGGTAATTGTCATCACTTGGGCCGAATCAGGTTCCGTTAACCGATGCACCAAATTGGTAATGACTGATAGCTGAGTCGTATTGGCATCTAATGCCCGCTCACAGGCCACCGTGACTGTTTCCAAGCCATGCTGGTGAATCAATAGTAACAATTGTACAAACTCTCGGTCACCGCCATCACGTTTGAGGTACTGTTTTTTGAGTGTTAGCAGTGCCTTGGGTAAATCCCAATCAACAAACGGTGCGCCATTGCGTAATGCGCCAGGTTTAATCTCCAGTACGGGCAGATAATGCCAAGGATCAAAGATCATTTGATGACGACCGAAACAGCGAGCATGTGAAGTCACTTCCACATCGTCAACCACGACTTTAATCCTATCTGCATAGGCTCTAACAGAAACAGCTTGGCCAACATACCGACAGGGTACGGAGTATTAATGGCGGTCGTAGTGCACCACACAGGTTTTATGCACACGCGCCAAACGCTCATAATATCCATCAAAGGCTACCATCGCGGGACGTAAGCTCGGCTGCTCCTCGGCAAACACTTCATCAATTAGTCTTGATTTGTCAGTCGGGTGTGGGCGTTCACCAAGTCGAGCACAACGTTGCTCCAGCCATTGGTTTAATTCATCTAAATCAGCAAAGCGCACCCGTGGAACAAACAGCCTTTGGCGCATAACACCGACCTGACGTTCAACCTGGCCTTTCTCCCAACCCGCTGCCGGTGTACAGGCAATCGGTTCAATCAGATAATGATTCATCCGGCTTAGAAAGCGGCGATTAAACTCACGCCGCTTACCCTTAAACAATGCACTGACTATGGTCTTAGGGTGATCGTATATCATCTTCTGAGGTAAGCCCTCAAAGAAATCAAACGCCCGAATATGTGCATCAAACACCCTCTCCTGTGTTTCTCTGGGATAGGCCCTAAGATATGATTTACGCGAATGACATAAACGAAAGTGGGCTAGTTTGATCTTGACACCCCCAGACGTCAGGGTAGTTGCACATTTTCCTACGCAGCCAATAATACTTCTTTTTGTGGGTTCAGCGCAACCGCACCACAAGGCCGCCAATTTCGGGTTTGGCCAGACCACCGATTAGGTTTTGCTGCTTTAGCTTCCTGATAAACAACTTCTCGTTTTGCTAATAGGGCACTATCTTCACCGCGATAACGCTGGCCAGGTGTAACGTAGCGTATAGCACTGTGACGATGTTCTTCGTTATACCATTGCATAAACTTACCCACCCATTGGCGGGCGGCCTCTAAGCTATCGAAGCCTTGAGAAGGCCACGCAGGGCAATACTTTACCGTTCTAAACATGGATTCAATATAAGCGTTGTCATTGCTTACTCTTGGCCTTGAGTAAGAGGGCTTTATTCCTAATGCTTCTAACTTCGCTCTCATTGTGAACGATTTCATTGGGCTGCCATTATCACTGTGTAAGACGGGCATGCCATCGCAGCTGGCCACTTTTAGAGCCGCCTGAGACATCAACTGCGCACCTAATTCACCGCTTTCAACAGGATGTACTTCCCAGTGAACGCCATAGCGACTGTAAAGGTCTTCTACCATGTACAGGTAATAATGCTTGCCAATAGTACGCGTCGCCAAATAGGTGATATCCCACATCCACACAGCATTAGGTTTTAGCGCTATATGAGTATCGGGTGTTCGGGACTGCTTTTGTTTGGCGCGGCCGCGGTGCTTCAATTGCCCATGCGCCTTGAGAACTCGATAAAAGCTAGACTCGCTGGCCACATAAATACCTTTGTCAGCCAACTGCGGTACTATTTGCGACGGCGGCAAATGATGGTATGCCGATTCATTACATATCGATAAAATGTGTTGCTGCTCTTGCTCGCTTAGTTTATTGCCAGGTACTGGCTTTTCTACCAAAGGACGTTGATCACTGCGGATACTATCTTCTCCTTTTGGCTTCCAACGTCTAAGCGTAGACTCGGCAAGGCCAACCAACTCACAAGCACTTGAACGCTTTGAACCTGCGTCTACTGCTTCATTAACATCATTGATTACTTTAATGCGCGTCTGAGTCGTAATCATACTTCCTTGTCCTCCCAAAGCGCCTGAAACTTTTTTTGTAATACTAATAATGCGGCCGTTTCAGCCAAGGCTTTATCTTTGCGGCGCAGCTGGGTTTCTAGCTTCTTCTTGTCTTTTTTTAACGCACGTATTTCATCGCGCGCAACTTTAGGGCTAATGAGAGCCTCATCAACACCATTAATACAAGCTTCTCGCCATTGCGTTATTTGAGTAGGGTATAGGCCTTTCTCTCGGCAATACGCAGATAATTCTTGTTCATTCATCGCAGCAGTTTCAAGAACTACGGTGAACTTAGTTTGGCAATCCCACTGATTAGATGAATCACTATTAGGCATTAAAACTCCTGATCGTCTGGCTTTATTTCGCCAATCATACAAGGTTTGAACACTGATTCCTTCTTCTCTAGATATTTCTGCGAAGGACTGACTATTTGATGATAATAATTTAGATAAAACAGCTTCTCTTCGTTCTACGCTATATTTCGGCATGAGTATTTCTCCGCCGCCCCTTGTGAATTAAAATGTGTGCAACTACCCTGACGTCTGGGGACACCAAACCCACCCAGAATGACTTGTTCATGTGACCAATCAAACTGACAGGCTTCACCTGGTGCAAAAACCAATGGCACAAATGCTTGTTTAATACATGACCGCGAGTGATCCTTCCACGCTTTGACAGACCGTTGAACGCTGTCATAAGCCCCTCGATACCCTTGCAACTCAATCTCTTCATACAGTTGAACTGCATTACGTCTTTCTCGCACTGAGCGAGCTGCGTCCACTTCAAGCAAATTGATCAACTGAGGTTTGAACTTATCCAGCTTCGGACAGACTATTGGCACCGACCGCTGATATTCAGGTTCGCTTGGCGCGTTGTTTAAATATTTATAAATAGTGGTGCGTGATAAATTGAATTCACGCGACACCTCGCTTACTTTGCGACCTTCTACTAAACACAAACGTCGTATCTTGGTACATATAGGCATACAAATCACCTGACAGTTTCCTCGGATTAATGGCTCCGAGACAGTTAACAATAAAGGTGTTCAGTTTTGTACGCTGATCACCCACGAAACTGTTCATTTTTGCACGCTGTTCAACAGTATCTACACGGATATAGCCAGGTTGACCTTCTGGCTGTGGCTTACGTCTTTGGCCGATAGAAGAAGGCTTAGAATGTGTCTTTTCAAAGTGACGGAGATTGTTCTGGTAGGGTTTAGATCGGCGTAGATTGTATAGATGAGAAACCGAGATACGTGCCAGGTTGGCATACTCAGTTTGCTCATAGACAACTAAGGCGCGCTCACAGAGTTTCTTAGTGGCATGGCCTGATAACGTACCGTGGAGTTCATCCATATCTGCTAGAAGCTTAATGTCTTGATTGCTATAGCGTCTAGCAAAGCCCCTTGTGGCACGATGTCGCCACTGGATTCTACCGTGCTTGAGATAGCTGGCAGCCAGGCGTTTCACTTGCACATAAGAGTAACCGCTGATGCGTGTGATATAACGCAGCACAAGACCCTTATCGGCTCGACCCAGTTTGCTGTATTTGAAACGCATTAAGGTGCGTTTGATGAAATCATAGCGATTGCGTTTACCGTCGATTGCCAGATCGATTTCATCAGTGCCTTGTAGCAACAAGCGTGCCTTATCAAGGGTATCTATATGGTGGTCATTCATAATGGTATTCATTCACCATCATGAACAGAAATTAGATTAGTTCGGTATCATTTCCGATTAGAATCAGTCCCTTCGCTCAGTATCATTTCATGTTGGACAAGACTCCTCATGTTTTTAATTTCTGAATCACTATACACTAAAACAAGCCCGCTAAAAGGCTGGACTGAGATATCAATTTCCACTGACGATTTCGCACTTTCCCTTATCATTTGACTGACTGTTTTGAATATTCTACTGCCAATGTCAGAATATATCGAATCTTTAAATTCGCGGTACTAAGGTCAGGTATGAGCCTTCCAGCTCAGATCAATTTCCAACCGCTTGTATAACCGCAAGCTCCGATGGGTCCAAATCATCTTCTGCTCGATCATGCTTTGCTTGATCATTGCGCTCAACATCAATCGAAGCTAGATACTCTTCAGTTATATCTCCAGTTGAATAAACTCCGTTAAAACAGGACGAATCAAATTCGGTAATTTTATCTTGCCCAAATTTAACCGCGTCAATTAAATCTTCCAAGTCTTGGAACAATATCTCGTCGGCACCGACCTCTTCGCCAATTTCTGGAATGCTACGGCCGTTAGCAACCAATTCTCTGCATGAAGGCATATCAATACCGTACACATTTGGGTAACGCACGGGTGGTGCCGCAGAGGCAAAATAAACTTTTTTAGCGCCTGCTTCTCTCGCGAGTTCGATGATCTTACTAGAGGTTGTGCCTCTTACAATTGAGTCATCAACCAACAGCACATTCTTGCCTTCAAATTCAGTGCGCATGGCATTGAGTTTCTGGCGGACTGATTTTTTGCGCTCTTGCTGGCCGGGCATGATAAAGGTACGACCGATGTATCGGTTTTTAATAAAGCCTTCTCGATATGGTAAGCCTAATTTGGTTGCCAGCTGATGTGCAGCAGGCCGAGAGGTATCTGGCACGGGAATGACCACATCAATGTCATGCTCCGGCCACATCTTTTTCAACTTATCCGCTAAGGCTTCGCCCATCCGCATCCGCGTTTGGTAGACTTCTATACCGTCTAAAATCGAGTCTGGTCGAGCCAGATAAACATGTTCAAATATACACGGCGTCGGTCTGGGGTTCGCGGCACAAATTTTACGATGCACTGAGCCGTCCATTTGAATATACACGGCCTCACCCGGCTGGACATCACCCACCAAATCAAACCCTAGCATATCAAATGCAATACTTTCAGATGAAAATAAGTGCCCAACGCCTTGCTTATTCGTACGCGTGCCATAGCTCAATGGGCGAATACCATTCGGGTCACGAAAGGCAAGCAAGCCGTTGCCGATGACCATGGCAATAATCGCAAACCCGCCTTTGCAACGGTTGAACACGCCGCTTACCGCAGTAAAAATATTTTCTACGCTGGCGCTTAAGCTGTTGCCATCTAATGTTTCACGCAACTCGTGCGCAAGCACATTTAGAATGATTTCCGAATCAGAAGCGGTGTTTAGATGGCGTAAGTCTTGACGGAATAATTCCTTTCTTAAACCCTTAGCATTGGTCAAATTACCGTTGTGTCCCAGTGCAATACCAAAGGGAGAGTTGACATAAAAAGGTTGCGCTTCAGCGCGAGAATCACCACCAGCTGTTGGATAACGCGCGTGCCCTATTCCCATATTGCCTTTAAGCTGAAGCATGTGACGTGTGCGGAACACATCGCGCACTAAACCGTTGTCTTTTCTTAGATAAACTTTATCGCCGTCGTAGGTAATAATTCCCGCTGCATCTTGTCCGCGGTGCTGCAGCACTGTCAGGCCATCGTAGATGGCTTGATTAACTGGAGAAGAGTCGAGTAATCCAATAATTCCGCACATCGTATATTTTCAACTATGGCTAGTGGTAAATTGAGATTATTCAGAACTTGTAGTCGTAGTCGCCGCCGAAGTTTCGGTTGCAGGAGCGCTATGGGTTATTTTGTCTACAATCGAATCTGGCAAGTATGACTTGATCCATTCAGCAACGGGCTCGAAGTATTCTAATAATTGCAAATCTTTCCACCACGATTGCTCATTTAAATTCAGGAAATGACCAATCAAAATCAAAACACCCAGTATCACTGCGGCGCGTACCGCTCCAAACACGCTACCTACTGAACGGTCTATCGCACTGATACCCGTAGCACTGAATAACCGGCTAATCATATAACTCACTATCGATAACCCAATTAAGGCAACTAAAAATACAGCTACGTACGCAGCTCCCAATGCCAACATCGGTTCTTTAATATATGGGCTTAAATAAGTAGCTGCTGTTTCACCATAACGATAGGCAATAAACGCTGCCACCACCCATGATGTTAAAGATAGGACCTCTTTAACAAAGCCACGGAAGATGCCTACCAAAATTGAAATTGCCACAAATGCAATTACTAAAATATCTAGCCACGCAAAACTCATAATGTGTTCCGGATTTAATTAATATTTAGGGATATTATTTAGCTTAGCCTACTTGAATGGATAAGGAGCAATATAGCCCCCATTGCCGATAATGGATTCAAGCTTTGTCGATGTCGCTTGCGCCTCCTCTTTGGTTCTGAACGGGCCTAACCATACTCGTACTGCTTCGCCGAAACTGGCATCAGCAACACTCGAATTAGGTTTAAAATCATGGTCTTTTAGAATCTTGGCAATGGACTGCGCATTTTCTTTTTTAGAAAAAATGCCCGCTTGTAATGCCCAGCCTTCTGTCACTTTGTTCTCAATAACTGGTTCTTGTTTAAGCTCTTCAACAGAGGATTCTTCTTTTGCAGGTTCTATTTTAAGTTTTGTTGCCGTCAAGTCGGTTGTGTCTTGCCCCACTTTTTTCGGCTCAGCAACTTCGCTGGACATATCTATTTTTTTAAGCACTAATCCAGTCGGTTCTTGCTCAGTTACCTGTGAAGATCCAACTTTTAAACTATCTGTAACTTGCTCTACTACTTCTGCCGCAACGCTATCTTCAGAATCAGGTAAAGGCTGAATCTTAGACTGAAACTGTTTCTTCTCTTCGCTTTGTTCAACGTCAATGCTATTTCTGGGTTCACCTAAGAACAACGGGATAAGCAATACGGCCAATATAACCAGTAAAATGGCACCAAATATTCGATTTTTAAGCTGCGGATGAGGAACGGGCGAATCCAACGATATTTTCTTGTTAAAGCGAATTAATGAAGGTGGGCGATTATATCACCCACCACATGAAACGACCCAAAAATTAGAACGATATCTTCAGCTACCGCATATTTTAGCGCTCCTTTGTACGCCTTGACGGGGTCGCCGTACAACGCTGCTGGAAATTGTTTTTCCCCGCCCAGTGCTAATTGCAGCTGACCAGCGGTTTGCCCGCGCTCACCCTCAATAGAAGTAAGATGCCAAAAATTAACCCTTGGCAATAACTTTTTAATCGCGGCGCTAATGTTTTTATCCTCGAGCGCGCCAAAAACCGCATGAATGACATTATTTGAATCAGCTTGAACCTTGTTTAACGTTTCTACAAGCTGTTCAATCGAGCCTTCATTATGCGAGACATCAAGTAACAAGCTCGGTTTACCTTGAATCCACTGTTGTCGCGCCAAAATACTAACGTCCATTAATCCCTTGCGTATTTCACTTATACTCACCGGAAGCTGATTTGATAAAAGACGTACGCTCATCAATACGCCGGCTGCATTATCAATTTGATGAAGACCTTCGAGATTGGTTTGCAAATTTTCTATCTCTTGTTGGTTTTTGATCGAGCAACTAAACTTTTCCCCATTGCGCTGGTACGAAAAATCACGACCTGCGGCATACAGTGTGGCCCCTTGGAACGCAGCAAAGTCATCAATAGATTGAGGCCGATCTTGGCCTGCATAAACTGCCACTCCATTTGGCTTGATAATACCTGCTTTTTCCATGCCAATTGTTTCCCGATCATTTCCTAGCCAACTAGCGTGGTCCACACTAATGGAAGTAATCAGGGCAAGGTCATTATCTATAATGTTAGTTGCATCTAATCTCCCGCCTAAACCAACCTCTAGAATCATCACCTCCACCTTTGCTTGCACTAGGCAATATAAAGCCAATACGGTTCCAAATTCAAAGTAAGTCAATGGGGTGTCTGTGCGCATCTCTTCGACTTTTTGAAACCGTTCTAACAGAGTTTCGTCATCAACAGCGACGCCGCCGATACAAATTCTTTCGTTGTATTGCACTAAATGCGGGGAGGTGTAAGTGCCCGTTTTGTAGCCCGCGTTGCGATAAACCGCCTCTAACATGCTTACGCTAGAGCCTTTGCCATTGGTGCCAGCAACCGCCACCACGGGGCAAGATATCGGTAGTGCAAATTTTTGCCAAACTGATGCAACCCGTTCGAGCCCCATTTCAATAGACCTCGAGTGCAACGTCTGTATATATTCAAGCCAATCATTGACTTGTCTTGGCATATACAAATTCCGCTTAATGCTCGTGTTGATTACGCAGCAGCTTCTTCTATTGGGTCAACCGGGTTACTTACTTTATTATTTATTTGCAAGGTAGCCAAAAAGGTATGGATAGTTGATGCCAGTTCATTGCGCTCGACAATCATATCAATCGCACCGTGTTCGAGCAAAAATTCTGCGCGCTGAAAACCATCAGGTAGAGTTTCGCGCACCGTTTGTTCTATTACGCGCGGACCCGCGAAGCCAATCAAGGCGTTAGGTTCAGCCACGATAATGTCACCGAGCATGGCGAAGCTAGCTGAGACGCCGCCCATAGTGGGGTCGGTTAATATAGAAACATAAGGTACGGATGCCCGTTTAAGTCGCTTTAAAGCTGCAACGGTTTTGGTTAATTGCATTAATGAAAACAAGCCTTCTTGCATTCTGGCGCCGCCACTGGCTGAAAAACAAATAAAAGGCCTATTTTTACGCAAACTTAATTCAGCGCCGCGCACGAACCGCTCACCGACGACTGCTCCCATAGAGCCGCCCATAAAACCAAAATCAAACGCTGCGACGACTACAGGTATGCCTAACAAGTCGCCCTTAGCAACGACTAATGCCTCACTGGCTTCAGTATTTTTTTGCGCATCCGCTAAACGATCTTTATATTTTTTAAGATCTCTAAATTTGAGCGTGTCTTGGGGTTTCACCTCTTCACCAATTAGATCTAATTCACTAGTATTTAAGAAACTGCGTAAGCGCAGCATGGCACCAATTCGGTGATGATGCCCGCATTTAGGACATACTTCGTTGGCACTTTCCAATTCAGCCCCATACAACACCGCTTTACAGCCATCACACTTACGCCACAAGCCCTGAGGCACTCCACCGCTGGAGCTTCTAGCTTGCTTAATCTTAGGAGGGATAATACGTTCTAGCCAATTCATTTCGATTGTTATATTGTGTTTATAGGGGAATTATACCTTCATATAGCCTGTGTGGCTCCTGAATCAATGCTTGGCTCCAAAATAGTAGGTTTTAGCGCCAATTAATATTTTGTTCAGTCCAAAGCTGCATTTCTTGCGCATCAATATCAGCAAAAAGTACTTGTTCAAATTGCTTTGTCATACGCGTATAAGATTGCATTTTCTGTTCAGTTTCTTCTAGCGAAGTGGTAGAAAACACACGCATGAGATGGTTTCTAACCAACAACTTCAATTTTGTTAACGGCAGTTGTTCATCACCAAAAAGTCGGACTTCAAGCTGAAAATCACGCATAAACAATAAAGCTTCGTCAAGATCTTGGCTTTGTTCGTTGGCAACATGCTTGGCAATCTCATCGAACGAGACTGGCCAATTATTTGGCTTACCTTGAAATTGGACTATCGCCTGACAACAAATCAAATATTCCAATTCAGATAAGCCGCCCGGGCGCAGTTTACTCACAAATTGATTATCTGCCGAACCAAGTGTGCGTTGTTTTTTAATTCTCTCCAACATCTTTAAGCAGTCGTTTTTATATTGCATCAGATCGCGCGGCTTTGAAAGGATTTCACTTTTTAGCTTTGTAAACTTATCGCCCACTTGCTTATTGCCTGCCACAAAACTTGCGGGAACCAACGCTAGATGCGCCCAAGTATGCGCGTGTTCTATTTGATGCAATTCAAAGCTGCTTAAGCTAATAGTGGCCGCACCTAATTTACCCGATGGCCGCAACCTAGTATCTAGTTCATAAACTCGTCCCTGCTTCATCGGCGTGGAGATGACTGTTGTAAGCTTACTCGCAAACTGGCTGGCTAAGTGTAGGTCGCTGATGTCGTCAAATAGGAATACTAAATCCAAATCAGACATCGGCATCATCGCCGCCATGCCTAACTTCCCAAAGCCGATTACTGCAATGGGGGACGCTTTCAAATTAAGCTCATCACAAGTTACTTTAAGGCAAGCTTCAATGAGTGAGCGCGCAAGATAGCTAAGCTGGTTTTCGACCTGTCTAGGAGAGATTTCACTGTTAAAATATTGCAAATAAATTAGGTACAACTCCTCGTTTGCTAAGCGACGCAAATTTTGCAATCGAGTTTCAAAATCATCCGTATAAAAGACAATAGATGTATCTAAAGCATTAGGTGATTTAAGCGGTACGCAATCTTCTAAAAAACGATCAATAATATGCGGTGATTGCTGCAGTAAAATAGCCATTGCTTCGGAATGGAACAACGGCTGAATCAACTTATCCAATAAGGCCGGATATTCTTGCAGCAACCTAAAATACTGCCCGCCCTGTGGCAATCTATGAAAAAAGCTGTCTAGCCGTAAAATTGCGTCATTTGCATCTAACTGTGCATCTTTTATTATGCAGTCCAACTCTTTGGCTAGGCGTTTTAAAGAGCTTGTATAACCCTCATGCACGCCATAATTACGAAACCCGTCTTTCCATAAACTGATCGTTTCTCTGGCTTTTTCACTTAAGTCAGTTTGGTCCCATGCGTATTCGCGACTTTCCTCAGGAAACAATTTACCGCTATCGTGTTTATCAGCAAACAGTAGCGCAAACTCCTGTGAGACTGCCTGTCGATGATCGGATAACAGCCCTTGAAAATCGTCCCATTGTTCAATGCCCAATATAGTTAAAAGCTTATTTTGGTTTCCCGCCGTTTCTGGGAGATGATAGTGCTGTGTATTTTCCAGCATTTGCAATGCGTTTTCTGCATTACGGTGAAATTGATAAGCCGCGGCTAATGATTGGGCCGAAGCTTTACCATATAAGCCTAATTGCGCTAATTTATTAAGCGCAGATAAAGTATTGGTAATACGCAGTTCTGGTTTGCGACCGCCCCAAATTAGCTGCAAGGCGTTAACCACAAATTCAATTTCTCTGATTCCCCCTGCACCTAATTTTAAATTGTAAGATTGCGCTTTGCTGCGCTCTTCCTTGCTTTGGCTTCTTTGAGTTTTTAGTTCCGGGTGCTCGCGATTTATTTTGTGCTTAAGTGACTCTAAATCGTCGAGCGCACGATAATCTAAATCGTGGCGCCACAAAAAAGAACTCAAGTCACTCAAAAATTGTTCTCCTACCCCTTTATCCCCAGCAATCACTCTCGCTTTTATCATTGCTAAGCGGTGCCAAGGTTGCGCATGGTAGTGGTAAAAATCATCAGCTGAGTGCGTCGGCATACTTAAGTTACGCAATGAAGCATGTGGTCTGAGGCGCCAATCCACTCGCCAAATTAATTCATTAGGGGCTTTACCGGTAAGAATAGTGCTTAACTGGTGAAGAATCTGTGTTACCACAAAGGTGGCCCCTTGCATGCGAGGACAGACAAATTTGTCTTTATCGTAAAACGCGACTAGGTCAATATCACTGGAAAAATTTAAATCCCTGCCGCCCAACTTGCCCATTGCCAGAATAAAAAGGCCACAGTCGTTAGTTTTTGACGGTAGCAGCCCACCATAGAGCTTGCTGACAGGAGCAGACGCCATCGCGGCCTGCAATGCACTGTGCACGCTACTCACTGCAAACTGGCTTTGAGCTTTGCCCAGTTCAGCAAAGGACATGGATTCTGTCATCGCTGCAATCGACCACAGAACTGAAAAGCGGTTTTTTTGTTCGCGTAATGCTAGGGTATAAGCCTCGGTATCATCTGCAAACTCGGCATCAGAGTGCTGTATTGCAAGATCAATTATATTTAGCTCTTGAATACCTACGCTTAAGTCGCCTCGCACAAATGCTTGATATTCAGGAAATTGTACCAGTAGATTCGATAGGTAAGAGGAAGCTCCGATACGTACAGATAAGTTCATATCGCGATCATACATTAGGTTCGATTCTTCTGACCAGCTCCCTTTATTTTCTATGGGTGATGCGATAGGTGATTGTCAGTTAAGTTGTCCATGTGTATGCTCGCAAGGCATTAATCCGAATCGGCAATTTAGTATTTTAACTCACTGCTGTCCCGTTAACACTAAAGAAACAGGCCTGATTTTCTCTCAATTTGATAAAATACGTTTAGCGATAAGCCGTTGAATCAAATAGGAAAATCAGACCATGTCACATTGTAATACCGTTCTAAATCAAATACTCAAAATTGTTCCGAGACATGAATTCGAGGCACTCGCAATTCAACATCATTCGGGGCGTTCATTCCGCAGAGCGTCTCGTTGGTCACAGTTCGTGAGCCTGACTATAGCTCAATTGACTGGCCGTCATAGCTTGCGTGATATTGTTGATAATGTCAGTGCTCAATCACACCGCTTGTATCATCTTGGTAGTGCCGTGTTAACGCGGTCCAATCTTTCACGCATCAATGAGAACAAGCCTTCGAGCCTTTATGAAGTGCTATTCTCTCAATTACTCAAGCACTGTCAGAGCAAAACGCCAGGGCATAACTTTCGTTTCAAGAATCCCCTGTATTCGCTGGACTCATCTACCATTGATCTGTGCTTATCGGTTTTCCCATGGGCAGACTTTCGATCAACTAAAGGGGCAATCAAACTGCATGTAGGCCTGAATCATGATGGTTACTTACCTGAGTTTGTTAATATCACCGAGGGTAAATGTGCTGATGTTACTGCAGGCAGGAAAGTAGCTTTCCCGAAAGGCAGCATTGTAGTTATTGACCGTGGATACAACGACTATGCCTGGTATAAGCAATTGAATGACAAGGGAATATACTTTGTCACACGATTAAAGAAGAATGCTGCATACCGCGTTATCAAGCGACATAGTGTACGCAAGGGAACGGGACTTAGCAGTGATCAAACGATTGAATTCACGGGGGTCAAAGCAGCAAAGGAGTGTTCGATTCGATTACGCCGTATTGGTTATCGCGATGCCACTACAGGCAAGCATTATGTGTTTTTAACCAACCACTTTAAGCTCAGTGCTCAAACTATCGCCGATATTTATAAAGCCAGATGGCAGGTGGAATTATTCTTCAAGTGGATCAAGCAGAACTTAAAGGTGAAGTCATTTATCGGCACCAGCAAGAACGCAGTATTGACCCAAATATGGATTGCGTTATGTATTTACCTAATACTGATGTTCATCAAATTGCAGTCGAAGGCGGGCAAAACGATGCAACAAATATTGAGGGTATTGCAGCTTAATTTGTTTGAAAAACGTGATTTAATGGCACTGTTGCGAGGGGACCCGATGCATCACCCAAACCTTAACCCTAATCAATTTTCGTTGCTGTGAAAGTTAACGGGACAGCAGTGATTTTAACTAGGGAATTATATACATAAAGGCGCTTGACAAGGCATAATCTCTTGTATATTGTACAATACAAAAACCTAACATGATAAACCTTATGTGTAAAGTAACCGTCAGCACTTTTGAGTTTTTCAAGCGTTTCCCGGACGAGAAAGCAGCCCGCGAATACTATGAGAGTCGCCGTTGGCCAGATGGTGTAGTCTGCCCACTTTGCAGTGGCATGAACAATGCTCCCCGGAAAGGACGCGTCGGGTTCTATCACTGCAACGATTGTCGGCGATCTTTTTCAGCAAAAAGCGGGACGGTCATGGCGAGTTCCAAGATTGAAATACGCACATGGCTTTATGCTATGTATTTGTTATCTACTGCCCGCAAAGGCATATCCAGTTTACAGTTGAGCAAGGAGATCGGCGTTACTCAAAAAACTGCGTGGTTTATGCTGCATCGTATCCGTGAAGCCTGCGACAGCAGGGGCGGTTTGCTGAAAGGGCGGGTCGAGGTTGACGAGACCTATATCGGTGGCAGGGAGAAAAACAAGCACGCTGGCAAACGCCTGAAACTTGGGCGTGGCCCTGTTGGCAAAGCCGGAGTGCTGGGCATGAAGGAGCGTGGCGGCCAAGTGCGGGCAATGCCGTTGAATGGCGAAGCGAATGCCAGTCGCCTAAGATGCGCCATCGTAGAGAATGTGAAGCGGGGGGGGCAAGGTATTCACCGACCAGCATCGTGGCTATTCTAATATGAAGGGATACGACCATCAGGCCGTCAGTCACAGTGCAGGTGAGTATGTGCGCGGCGAAGCGCATACCAACACGATTGAAAGCGTATGGGCGGTAATGAAGCGAGGTTACGACGGCATTTATCATCATTGGAGCAAAAAGCATCTGCATCGCTATATCAACGAATTCACTTTTCGATTGAATGAAGGCAATGTCAAAATCCACACCTACGACCGCATAGACGCGCGTTGCGACCGATTGAGCGGGAAACGCTTAACTTATGCTGATTTGATAGCAGAATGAACCAGTCATTACCTCGAGCCTTTGAGAATACGGTCGGGGCAGTGGCGGATTACCGGCCCGGCCCGATACGAACCTTTGCTGATTTATTTTGCGGGATTGGCGGCTTTCATTTAGCCGCTAATGAGCTTGGCTTGAAATGCGTGTATGCGTGCGACATTGACGCCGAAGCAAGAGCCGCATACAAAGCTAATTTCGGCCTGTTGCCTGATGGTGATATTAACCGCGCAAAGCCCTCTAGTTTGCCGGCATTTGATTTGCTCACTGCGGGCTTCCCATGCCAGCCATTCTCTATTATTGGCAAAAGAGGTGGCATGTCCGACCCCAGAGGGGCGCTGTTTTTCGAGATCATCCGCATTGCAAAGGCCAAACGACCGGCGGCGATGATACTGGAAAATGTCCGGCAATTAGTGACGATCAGGGGCGGGGCAGTATTTGACCGCATAATGGGCGATATTCAAGACATTGGCTATCATGTTGATTATAAGATACTGAACGCATTAGATCACGGCCTGCCGCAAAAGCGCGAGCGTGTCTTGATTGTAGCAACGCGCAAACACTTTGACGAATTCCCGTGGCCGGCAGGTAAGATAGCAATGCGGCCATTATCAAAATTGTTGGAGAAAAAGCCTGACTTGAGGTATTTTGTGTCGGATAAAATCAGGCAATCCAGACACACGGCGCATCAATCACCGCATAAAATCGGAATATGGCACGAGAACAAAGGCGGGAATGTAAGCAGCCATCCATTTTCTTGTGCGTTGCGCGCGGGGGCTTCGCATAATTACTTGCTGGTTAACGGTGAGCGGCGGTTGACCCCGCGAGAAATGTTGAGATTGCAAGGGTTTCCTGATAATTATCAGATAATAGGCAACGATAGCCAAATTAGAAAACAGGCGGGTAATGCTGTTCCCATCCCGCTGGCTTGTGTTGCAATAAAAGGCATCCTGAAAGTTTATGACCCAAAAACCCAAACTCAAAGGCGGCGCAAAACAGCGTAGTGAGCCGTACCCACTCGGAGAGATACCCCGCGAGACGGTTCTCCTGATTGGCAAGCAGATTGTTCATCGACTTGCCATAGGCCATGCAGACATTACCGGGGACGACTTCGGCGGGATATTCGCCAGAGCAATAGAGGGAGAACATAGAAGCAGTCCGCTTGGCATTGCTGATGTGGTATGGAACGGTTGCGCATGGTCAGTTAAAACCGTACAGCACAGCAATCCATTCGATGCCACTGCATTACGACTTATATCCGGTCGCAACTTCCCCGATTATTCGCTTGGTATATCTGACCCGCGAAAGAACATAACCGATACTGGCAGAGCAGTATTGTCAATTTGGAACAGCCGCGTCAATGAAGCATTGGACCAACACGATGACCTGCGGGTTGCCGTCCTGGTGCGTAATATGGGTGCGCGTGAGTTTGTCCTGTTTGAAGACGAAGCCGAGCGGTATATCGCCGACAATTACCGATGGGAAGTGAACAAGTGGGGAAACTTCGAAGGCTACGACATAGTAACAGATACACGCCGGTTCACTTGGCAGCCACACGGCTCACAATTCACCATCCAGCGGACAGTACCCACAGCAGCCACCAAGTTCAGAATATCCCCAAACGTCCCGATTATTGCGTTTGAACACATCCTGAAATTAGCGCAGTATCGCGATGATTGGATCGAGTTTCAGCCGTAAAATGCACTTATGTATATAATTCCCTTTAACTACAAACAATGTCAGCACATAAAAATCAAAATATTGTGGTCATCATGGCCGACCAACTTACGGCTAAAGCACTTGGGTGCTACGGCCATCCGCTCGTTAAAAGCCCTAACATCGACCGTCTTGCTAATGAGGGCGTCTGTTTCGATGCAGCTTACTCAAGCAGCCCACTGTGTACGCCAGCGCGGTATGCATTTATGACCGGACAAGATATCTCTCGATGTGGCGGCTATGATAACGCGGCTTATATGCCCTCCACCATGCCAACTTTCGCGCATTATTTGCGCATGATGGGTTATCGCACTTGCTTATCTGGCAAGATGCATTTCGTGGGATCAGACCAGCTACATGGATTTGAAGAAAGATTAACAACCGACATTTATCCGGCCGACTTTGGCTGGATGCCAGATTGGAATAATAGCGACGAGCGCATCGACCTTTGGTATCACAATATGTCTAGCGTTAAGCAATCTGGCGTTGCTGCTATTACCAATCAATTGACCTACGACGACGAAGTTGGTGCACAATCTGTGCAAGCCATCTATGACCATGCACGCACTACTGATGAGCGACCGTTGTGCTTAGTGGCCAGTTTTATTCATCCGCATGATCCATATGTTTGCCGTCAAAAACATTGGGATCTTTATAAAGATACAGATATAGACTTGCCAATCGTTGCTCGCCAAAAAACTCAAGGCAATGACAATCATAGCCTACGTTTAGAAAAGGTGATTGCACTGGACGCGGTTGATATTAGTGATGAAGAAATACGCACTGCAAGGCGAGCATACTACGCAAACGTAAGTTACGTGGATGAATGGGTAGGTAAGCTCGTCGACACGCTTGACGAGTGTCAAATGTTAGACAACACCACCATTATGATGGTTGCTGATCACGGGGATATGCTGGGTGAACGCGGCCTATGGTATAAAATGTCATTCTTTGAGTGGTCCAATCGAATCCCACTTATCGTTTGGCAGCCTGAGCGATTCTCTCCTTCTCGCGTAGCGCAACCCGTTGCACAAGTTGATGTGCTCCCTACACTTGTTGATATAGCTGCAGAAAAAACAGGTGCGAGTAAACCTGACCCTATTGACCCACTTTCCGGACGCTCATTACTACCACTGTGTGATGGAGAATTCTCTAGCGACCCAAATCGATGTGTGAGTGAATACTTAGCTGAAGGTGCTTGCGCACCAATGCTGATGATTCGAGAAGGAACCCTAAAATATATTCATTGCCCTGCTGATGAGGAACAATTATTTGATTTAAATACCGACCCTAACGAGCTGACCAACTTAGCGACATCACCAGAATATCTAGACCAAATAAGCCAGTTTAGAGCGCAAGTAGAGGCGCATTGGGACACAGACGAGATCCATCAAAAAGTAGTACATTCACAACACTGCAGACGCACGCTTCACGCCGCCCTGCGTATCGGAAAATATACGCCGTGGGATTTCGACCCACGACCCGACCCCAGCGAACAATATACCCGCAGCCATTTGGAGTTGAGTGATTTCGACGTGAAGTCACGTTATCCGCGGCCCAGTGAATTTAAACCTAGTTGGAAGTAAAATGGCCACCAAACCCACAATTTATAAATGCAAAATTGCACTTGCTGATATAGACCAAGGGTACTACGATAATTTAAACCTGACAGTGGCCCTACATCCATCTGAAACCCTTGAACGCATGATGATGCGGGTATTAGCTTATTGCCTAAATGCGCAACAACTACCCGAATTCACAAAAGGTTTATACGAGCCCGAGGAACCTGATCTGTGGGTAAAATCTTTAGATGGCTTGATTAACTTATGGATCGAAGTGGGTGAACCCACGGCAGAGCGTATTAAAAAAGCTTCGCGCAAAGCAAAACGAGTAGTGGTCTATACGTTTAACTCCAAATCTGACGCATGGTGGGCGCAGACTCAACGCGATGTTGTTAAGTATGGAGTGCAAGCGCAGCAGTTTTTGTATAAAGACATCCAATCCATGGCGGCATTATGCGAGAGGACGTTAGATGCTTCGCTCACGCTGACAGAAAATTCAGCGTTATTTTCAACCGACAACGGTGTCTGTCAACTTGTCTGGTCAGAGCTGAATAACTAAGGGATGCGATCATGGCTTTTCACTTTAAAGAATTAGACTTCCAGTCCACCCCACTCGGCGATATCAGCTTGCGCATGCGCGCTGAGCCTAGACTAGATGGAAAGATCCTGTATGAAGTTAAATTAGGCGACGAGTTTTTAATGTCTAGTCTGTTTCCTGAAGCAGAAATTCAATTAGCAAAACTAGCTTTGAAGAACTTAGAAGGTAACAACTTGGGTATTGTCGTTGGTGGCTTAGGCTTAGGTTACACCGCCGCAGCCGCGCTAGAAGATAGCCGCGTAGCTAATATTAGAGTTATTGACGTTATGGTGCCAGTGATTGAGTGGCACCAACGCGGCCTAGTGCCATTGGGTGACAAGCTGAGCCAGGATGCTCGATGCGAACTAGTTCTCGGAGATTTTTTTAGCATTGCTACGCGGCCAAGTTGCGGGTTTTACGACCAAGAACCAGAAAAACTCACCGACGCAATCCTGCTAGATATCGACCACTCACCCAGCCATTGGTTGAACCAAGAAAATAGTACGTTTTATTCCCCAAGCTCGCTTAATGCGATGGCCAAAAAACTAAAGTCTGGCGGCGTATTTGGATTGTGGTCAAATGATCCACCTGACAATGAATTTCAACAATTGCTGGGCAGCATCTTCAACAAGGTTGAATCGCACATTATCAGCTTCGCAAACCCTTTCAGAGAGCAGGAATCAACCAATACGGTTTATTTGGGCATCAAATAGGTGCGCCGATCAATGACTAACAATTTGGAGCTATACCCATGGTTCCAATTTTCCTCAAGCTTACTAGCGTGGCTGCCCATCTTCTTTCTCTATTTCAGTCAGTTTGTTTCGCTTTCTGAAGCAATCCAGCTGGGTGCAGCGTATTATTTCTCTGTGTGTTTGTTTGAAGTGCCATCTGGGTACTTATCCGACAGATATGGCCGGCGCAACACAATGTTACTGGCCGGGGGTGCATTTGTGGCTGCCTATTTGAGCTTTTTATTTGCAGCTCAATTTTCAGGCTTACTATTAGGCCAATGCTTATTGGCCATGGCGGTCGCCGTGCTATCGGGCACCGACACCGCATTTTTATATGATTCCTTATTGTCCCTAGACCAACAAGATGACTATGCGTTGCATGAAGCCAAAGGCCAGAAATACGGCTTTTCTGCTTTAGCCTTGGCCTCGCTTGCGGGCGGCGCATTGGGGCTCGTTGACTTACGCCTCGCCTATGTCTTAGCCCTATTAGGCGCGATATGGGCGCTCTTTATCGTTTACCAATTCAAAGAACCACAGCTAGAAAGTGCTGATACGACCCGCAATAAATCGTTTATTAGCGCACTTAGACAATGCGGCTGGCACTTGCGAACTCCCATTTTAGCTTGGCTTTTTGGAGTGATGACACTGATGTACTGTCTAGAACACATTGCCTATGAGTTTTACCAACCCTACATAAAACTGCTAGATATTTCATGGTTTACACAAGACAGTTCTGCATTTGTATCCGGCGTCATTATCGCGATATCGATGTTTGGCGGCACATTCGGTGCCGCTTATAGTAACCAACTAGCATCGGTATTTGGGGTGAGAGTCTTATTGATAATTGCGATGTTAATGCAGCTTTGCATTATAAGTGGCTTGGCCTTCACCCTTAGTGGATTACTAATTTGGATGGTTGTTTTTCGTAACTTTCCTATGGCAACGATACGCGCACCTGTTAATGCCACCATCGCACCGCATATTGGCAGTGATATTCGAGCTACCTACCTCTCGATACAAAGCTTAAGCGCGCGCTTGGTATTCTCAGGAACACTTTATTATTTATCGCGATCGATTGCAGATGAGCAAGGCCTTGATTGGCCGCACCTGTCGACCATACTGCTCGAAGTGCTTGGTTTAGGAATGGTTGGGCTTGCACTCAGCCTTGGCGTATTAATTATTTTTCGAATACAGACCTAAATTAACTCAGAACACAACTGTAATGTTTTCTCTAGCGCACCCCCCTTAGCTGCGACTAGTTTTTGCCCTTGCTTTCCAGCTAATTCCCTGCCCTCCTGTGATTGCGCTAACCATTGAGCCTTGGTTATTAATTGATCTAAATCTTTGATCTGAAAACCTGCTTTCGTTTGCACAACATCCGCGGCAATTTGCCTAAAGTTATACATATACGGGCCGAATAACACCGGCACGCCTGCTTGACAAGCTTCCAGTATATTGTGTCCGCCTACATCCACAAAGCTGCCCCCAATAAAACAAAAATCGGCAGAGTTGATAAATCGTTTTAAGTCACCGATGGTGTCCAGAATAAGCACTTGGGCATCTGAATTGAGCGTAGCCAAGTTTGACGCTTGAAGATGCGACCAACGTTCAGTAATAAACATTTTCTTGCTGAGTTGCGTAACCGCATCAAATCTTTCTGGGTGGCGCGGCGCAACGACCAGCAAAGTATCAGCGTTGTCCTTTAATAGTGCCTGATGCGCCGCTAGCATTAACTTATCTTCTCCCTCGTGGGTACTGCCTGCACACCATATTAGGCGTTTGTCAGCATTGAGCCACGTTGCTAGCTCGCTACTTGATTTAGTTAGAGGCTTAAATCCATCATACTTTAAGTTGCCCGTTACGTTCACCCTCTCCGGCTTAGCACCCATATGAATGATGCGTTCAGCATCTTGCTGGGTTTGGGCGCAAAAAACATCTACACCGCGCAAAATAGGCTTAAACAACCCGACCAAGCGTTTATATGCGGTAAAGGATTGATCGCTTAAACGTAAATTAACCACCGCCGTTTTTACGTCTGTGGCTTGGCACGCCAATAGTAAGTTTGGCCACAGTTCAGTCTCCAAGATAATCAGCACTTTAGGCTGAACCTGCCTTAAAAAACGCTTCACGAAGAAGCTGTAATCGTAGGGTAAATAGCTATGCGTAATGCGCTTACCAAAAGTCTTCTGTAGATATTCAGAACCTGTTGGCGTGGTGCAGGTTACAGTAAGGCTTTGATCAGGGTATTGTAGCAATAAAGCTTCAATTAGCGGAGCTGCCGCTATAGATTCGCCAACAGAAACAGCGTGCACCCACAGGCCGCCTGCTTTGGGCTTGTTCGATAACTTACCTGTTCGCTCAATCAGACGCTGCGCATAAGCCGGATTTTTGCGTGATCGAAGCCATAACCTAATTAAGATAAATGGCGGTGCAATTAATAATATTAAGCGGTATAGCCAAATCATTAGGTAAGTAGGTTTAACCAATCTTGTGGCTTAAGATAGTAGCTCGTTAGTTTGTGCTCACTCGTGCCTTCTTCTGGCTGCCAGTCGTACTTCCAGCTTACTCTGGCCGGCAAAGACATTAAGATTGATTCGATACGCCCACCCGCTTGTAGGCCAAAAATAGTGCCGCGGTCATAGATCAAATTAAATTCGACATAACGGCCTCTTCTGTAGGTCTGAAAGGCTTCGTGCTTGGTTTCAAAAGGAGTTGAACAGCGTTTTTTAATTATCGGGATGTAAGCCTCGGCAAAACTATTGCCCACACTTTGCATAAAACCAAACGCGTGTTCAAAGTTGCCTTCACTAAAATCATCGAAGAACAAGCCACCTACTCCGCGCGATTCATTGCGGTGTTTAAGGTAGAAGTATTCGTCGCACCAAGCTTTATACTTATTATAGTAATCTGCTCCAAAGGGGTCGCAGGCCGATTTGGCCGTTTTGTGCCAATGCACAATGTCTTCGCTATAGGGGTAAAATGGGGTTAAATCATAACCTCCGCCAAACCACCAAATTGGGTTTGCTGAGTCGTAATCAGCTATGAAAAAGCGCACATTCATGTGCGCGGTAGGCACAAATGGGTTGCGCGGGTGGATCACGCTGGATACACCCATCGCTTGAAAGGGCTTGCCGGCAATCTCAGGCCGCTTAGCCGAAGCTGCTGCGGGCAGAGATTGACCATATACATGAGAAAAATTGACTCCGCCTTTTTCAATGATGGCATCACCTAAACTCGATTCGTGGGCAGCATCGAGATCATCAACCACTCTGGTTCTGCCACCGCCTCCACTGGCGTTTTTCCACTCATCAGTGTGGAAGGGAATATCGTCATTTACCTTCGACAAAGCTGAGCACAAATCATCTTGTAAGCCTATTAGGGCTTGCTTAACAAGCTTGAGATTGGGTGATGACATCGAATAAGTGTTCTTAGGCTGCTCTTATTACTTTATTGCTTATCAAGTCGCGAATTTCACTAGCCCTGTCTTCTTTACCAATGTTACCGGGCAACACAAAATTCACTTGACTACCAAGCTCTGCAACTACCGCATTATACGCTCGCAATGTGGGCGCACCCTGCACATTCGCGCTGGTTGAGACGATAGCAGATTTGAGTGTTTCGCAAAGCAATTTAACATCTGGGTGCGCTGATACGCGAATCGCTAAGGTATCAAATTGCCCAGTCAGTAATGGTGAGCAATTCTTTTTAGCCGGAAATAACCAAGTTGCCGGCCCAGGCCAAGTGCTTTGAGCGAGCTCAAGATCCGACGGGTTGACCGAGCTTAAGTATTGCGTAAACCGGTCAAAGCGATCCGCAACTAAAATAAGCCCTTTCTCCCAACTGCGTTGTTTAATGCTTAGAATGCGCTCAACCGCCTCAGTGTTATCTGGCAAGCAACCCAAGCCATAACAAGACTCAGTGGGATAAGCTATAACGCCTCCTTGTTTTAGCATCATCACCGCTTTACTAATTGCTGAATCATTCATAACTTAAGATAAGCGAAAACTAGGACGAACAAGCCTAATGGCCATCGCGATTAAGGGATAAAGCAACAACACACCACTACAATCTGCCAACCAGTCAAGAAGCGAAAATGATCTACCAGGAATAAAGTGCTGAAGAGTTTCCGTGAACAAGCCATAGGTACATAAGGCGCTTGCGATAGCGGCCCAGTAAGTGACCTTTTCGTGAAATGCTAAATGCGCTGTTAAGCTTAGCCAAGCAAACCCCGCCATATGATAAATCTTATCATTTCCACCGGCTTGAATCTCCGGGGTCGGCGTTAGTAACTGCCAACTTAGCAAAGCGAGGCTAGACAAAAAGAGGGTAATTTTAAAAGTTTTAAGCAATGGATTCGAAGGTAGACACGGCTTACTTAGCCACCCTTTTCTCTGGTAATTGCCCGATAACCAATATCTTTTCGAAACCACATTCCCTTCCAAGAGACCTGCTCACTTGCTGTGTAAGCGTTCGAATGCGCTTGTGAAACACTAGCGCCCAAGGCACAAGCACAAATAACGCGCCCGCCATTGGTGATCAGTTTATTGTCGTTTGCTTTTACGCCTGCATAAAATAATTTAGTTGCGGTATTGTGGTCTTCAGCATTGCCCACCATTTCAATAAGCTCACCACTTTGATAAGAGCCAGGATAACCTTCTGAAGCTAAAACCACACCTAGCGCGCACTCGTTCTTCCATTCAATCTTCTCCGCTGCTAATTTTCCTTCAACCGCAGCTAAGCAATGCTGCGCTAAATCTGACTGCAGACGCATCATTATCGGCTGTGTTTCTGGGTCCCCCATTCGGCAGTTGAACTCCAGCACTTTCGGCTCACCAGCGTTGTCGATCATTACGCCGGCGTATAAAAAACCGACATAGGGCATGCCTTGTGCATTCAGCCCATTTAGTGTGGGGTGAATAATCGTTTGCATAATGCGTTCATGCATTTGGGAATCGACCACAGGAGCCGGGGAATAAGCACCCATTCCGCCAGTATTTGGGCCGGTATCACCATCGTATGCCGCTTTATGATCCTGACTACTAGCGAGAGGGATGACGTTTTTTCCATCCGCCATACAAATAAAACTCGCTTCCTCCCCCTCTAAAAACTCTTCTATAACTACGCTTGTACCGGCATCACCAAATTGTTGGTGAGTTAGAATATCTTCAAGCGCCGCATTAGCTTCCGTTAAACTATTAGCAATTACGACGCCTTTACCAGCCGCTAAGCCATCGGCTTTAATAACAATGGGGGCACCAGCTTTTTCTACGTACGCTTTCGCTGCATTAATTTCATTAAAACTCGCATAAGCCGCGGTGGGAATGTTGTGTCGTTGTAAAAATGCTTTGGAGAAGGCTTTAGACCCTTCTAATCTAGCGGCTGCCTGCGTGGGGCCAAAACACGCTATTCCTACTGCCGCCAGCGCGTCACTCACGCCCAATACCAAAGGTATTTCTGGGCCAATGATACATAGGTTTACTGATTGATCTTGGCAAAACGCTACAATATCGCTTATCGCATCAACCGCTATCGCAATATTGCTTGTCTTCGGCTCGATAGCGGTGCCCGCATTTCCAGGCAAGGCGAATATTTGCGTGACTAAGGGCGACTGTGCAACCTTCCAAATTAAGGCGTGCTCTCTACCTCCTTCGCCTACAATAACTACTTTCATATAGTCAGTGCACTAGTGCCTAAAGTGGCGCATTCCAGTAAACACCATCGCTATGTCATGCTCGTTAGCGGCTGCAATCACCTCATCATCGCGCATCGAACCACCGGGCTGGATAACCGCTGAGACTCCAGCTTCGGCGGCGTTATCTAAGCCGTCTCTAAACGGGAAGAATGCATCGGAAGCCATGACCGCACCCGATACCGCTAGCTTTGCGTGCTCGGCTTTAATTCCAGCGATACGTGCAGAATTTACTCTACTCATCTGCCCTGCTCCGACGCCAATGGTCCTTTTGTCTTTGCAATAAACTATCGCATTGGACTTTACGAATTTCGCCACCTTCCAAGCGAATAGCATATCCGACATTTCCTGTTCAGTAGGTGATCGGCTGCTAACGATACTTAGAGATTGATATAAGTCACAGTCTGCGTCTTGCACTAACAAGCCACCATTCACTCGCTTGGTTTCAATACGAGCGTTTTCCCCACCTTGCCAATCTCCACATTCTAAAACCCGGATATTCTGCTTGCTACTAAAAATTTTCCGCGCAGCCGCGTCAACGCTAGGGCCTATAATAACCTCCACAAACTGTCGGTCAATAATGACTTGTGCAGTCGCAGCATCTACAGCACGATTAAAAGCGATAATTCCGCCGAAAGCTGATTCCGAATCGGTACTGTAGGCTTTTTCATAAGCCGTCAACAAACCAGCTGCAACGGCCACCCCGCAAGGGTTAGCATGCTTTACGATCACACAAGCACACCCTTCTTCAAATTGCTTTATGCACTCAAGCGCAGCGTCAGTATCGGCAATATTGTTATAAGACAGTGCTTTGCCTTGTATTTGGCTTGCGCTCGCAATACAAGAAGCCGGTGTCGGTGTTTCAACGTAAAATGCAGCTTGCTGATGGGGGTTCTCGCCATAACGCATTTCTTGACGCAAATGAAACTGCTGGTTTAGCGTACTCGAAAATTTATCCCGCGTACCTTGTGCATTTACTGCTCCCAAATAATTCGCCACCGCGCCATCGTACTGCGCTGTATGTGCAAACGTCTTAGTACTTAACGCATAACGCGTAGCAGAGGTAATGCTGCCCCCATTTTCGTCCATTTCGGTTATAACAGCAGCATAGTCATTTGGGTCAACAACAACGGTAACATCACGGTAATTCTTCGCTGCAGCTCTTAGCATGGCAGGGCCGCCAATATCAATATTCTCTATGGCATTGTCTAAGGTGCAATCTTCTTGCGCCACTGTTGCTGCAAAGGGATAAAGATTTATCACCACCAAGTCGATGGGCTTTATCTGGTGCGCCGCCATCACTTCGTCATCAACTCCACGTCGCCCCAAAATACCGCCATGCACCTTAGGGTGTAACGTTTTTACCCTCCCATCCATCATTTCTGGGAAACCCGTGTAATCGCTCACATCCTGTACCAAAATATCGGCATCCTTAAGTGCTTTAGCGGTGCCTCCAGTAGATAACAGTGATACGTTCTGCTTAATTAATGCCTGCGCCAGAGGTATCAAACCCTGTTTATCGGACACACTAATTAGTGCGCATGAAATTTTAGTATTAGTCATTAAATAAAAATAGATATATCTGTTAGTTAATGTTATTAATAGAGTCGTAAACGCGGTTAATCTAATAAATCGAACTGACTTAAGCGGCTGCGCAACGTATTGCGGTTAAGCCCTAATATCTTTGCCGCGTCGGTTTGATTTCCTTGAGTTCGCTGCATAACGTAAGCCACCAGTGGTCGCTCAACCTCTAGCATCACCATTTTGTGTAAACCACTGGGATACTCGCCATTTAGATTGTCAAAGTATTGCGCAAGCGCCTGTTCTACCGCCTCGGCTAAGCAAAGCTTCTTTGGTTTACTCATCAATTAAGCAGCAATAGCTGAATGAGGATTAAGTTCATCATAAATTGAAGCTACTGTAGATAATATTAACGTTGGGTCCTGCAGTTGAATTAAACCTTTTAATCTCATCATCATGCGTGGGTCATTAGCGATATGATTTTGTAAGTACCATCTAAGATGTTTACGCCCTATTCTGACCCCAGAATAAATACCATAATAACAATACAACATCTCTAGATGCCAAAGACATACCTCCTTTTGTTCAAACAAAGATGGGGAGGCTTCCATGCTTGCAGGAATTTGTGTATCAAATTTTGCACGAAGTTGCCGTAACATCCACGGTTGCCCCAAAGCGCCTCGCCCAATCATCACGGCATCAGCTTGAGTATAATTTTTAACCCGTTGCGCTTGATCAACGCTATCTATATCACCATTAACCACAACTGGCAGGCTAACGGATTGCTTTATCATCTTGACAGTATCATGCTCTGCTAAGCCATTAAACTTACATGCACGCGTTCTGCCATGTATGGCTAAGCTGCGTATGCCAGCACTTTGCGCTATCTTTGCCACGCTCAAGGCATTTTTATTTTCACGGTCAAAGCCGGTTCGAATTTTAAGTGTCACTGGCACATTTACCGCACTAACTACTGAATCTAAAATTTCTCCCACGAGCTTTTCATCAGCTAGCAACGCTGACCCAGCTGCTTTTTTAAGCACCTTTTTAGCTGGACAACCCATGTTGATATCGATAATAGATGCCCCTAGATCAACATTGTACTTAGCCGCTTCGGCCATGGCATTAGGCTCATTTCCCAGTAATTGAACTGCTGTGACCCCACTTTCATTAGGCATCACACGTCGTAATATGCTTTTTTTAGTATCACGTAACTGGACATTGGTTGCCACCATCTCAGACACTGTCATGCCAACGCCAAAGCGCCTAGCGACCTCTCTAAACGGATAGTCAGTTATACCTGACATCGGCGCCAGAATTATGGGAGTTTCAAGTTGATGAGCACCTATTTTCATCTTCTTAGTGTAAACTTACTTCAAACCCAACAGCAGTTTCTGGAGGCTTATCCAATTTCAGAATCACTTTACCAATATTACCTGCTGGAATAACAGCGTCGCTTACCTTTAAATAATCTGCCGGTGTTAAAAATCGCTGACCAACGGTTTGCCCTTGTAAGTTTTTTAAACTCAATTTAATCACCGGATAACTATGCGGTTCCTTTAGCCTGTTGAGTATAAATAGTGACACATTTAGAGGTTCTGAAGGTGTGGCATCAAGGTCCATTCGGGATACGACCACTTCGAGATTATTCGGGTCTACTTCACCTTCACACTCAATATATTTGCAAAGGTACTCCACAATAGGCGACTCTTCTATTTTCTCTTGTGTGCTTGTAGCTAGACGTGGTTTAAACTGATAAATCAACAAGCCCAGCAACGCCAAGATCACTATCAACCAGAAAAAGAAGTTTATAATGTGCTTGGTCGCGACCCATAAGGTGTCCAGGCTACCTATGACCTTGGTTTCTTCTTCAACGTCGTCTAAAATACTCAAGGTGCGTTCAAGATCATTTTTATCATGACTTGGGTCAGTTTCTATTTCCGGAAGTAAAGGTTCTTCTCTTCCGAGGCTTTCAAAATCAGAATCGCTAGCACCATTTTCACCTAAAACCGCCTTGCGCTCTTGTAGAAACTCTTGCTCCAGTTCTACAATTAAGGACTCATCGACAAAGTTGTCGAACTCGTCTTCGTCATCTATTATATCAATTCGTCCGTCTGCTCTAGCTTCGCTTAAATCTACATCGCCCGGTCGCTCTTCACTCAAGCCAGATAAATCAGCAGATGACCCCAGTCTTTCTTCGAGATACTCCACCGACTGATCATCTAAACTTGCGTCTTGTGCCTGCGTAAAGGTTTCTTCCTCCACCTCATCCCGACCCTCTATTATCTCGGCATCGTCTTCTTGCTGCGCAAAGGGGCCCATAACTTCTTGCACTGGTTCCAACTTAGGCTCCCTTATTTCGTCATCTACATCATCGTATTGATTAAATATGATGTTCGAGTCTGTGTTACCCGAATCAGCGTCAAGCCGAGGTTCTTCATATTGAATTGAAGAGGCTTGCTCTACACCCTCGCCTTCATCAGGGCTACTAGTATCACCCAGCCGTGAACCAGCTACAGTTAAATAATCTGTGATATTTTCCTGCTCAGCGTCAAATTGATCGTAATAGTTAAATTTGTAATCGCACTTTCCACAGCGGAAAAAGCCGCCGTAAGAATCCAACATCGCCTGACTAGCGTTAAACTTCGCCGTACAATTTGGACACTGAGCAATTAGTGACATCGCTTTCTCTTACCTGCTAAGGCCACCCACTCGTTGTTTTGCATCGTTTCAAACGTAAAATACTCCGCGTAAGCTTCTTTGATCGATTCCACTTGGTGCGACAATATACCCGAAAGAATTAGGTTACCATTTTTTGCCACAGCGTGCTCAAGCCGAGATTGTAAGTCAATTAAAGCACCTGCCAATATATTTGCAATTACGATATCAAACCGCTGCTCTTTTAATTGGGTTTCCTTAACAATCGTAAATTGCTGAGCTACTTGGTTAGTTACGCAATTATCAACGGAAACAGCTTCTGCTTTGGGATCGATATCAATACCCGTAGCGGCACTTGCGCCTAGTTTTAAAGCTGTAATTGCCAGAATACCCGAACCACAGCCATAGTCTAATACAGTGCAGTTCTCACAATTCATCTGATTCAAAAACTGCATGCACAATTGGGTTGTTTCGTGGATTCCCGTACCAAACGCCAAACCCGGATCAATCTTTATTATTGTGGCATCAGGTGGAAATGATTGCTCAATCCAACTTGGGCATACCCAAAGCCCGTTATCAATCTCTACGGCAGTATATTGATCTTGCCAAGCCCTTTCCCAATCTTGGTCATCGAGATTTTCAACCCTAATTATTGAGCCTTCATCTACCTCCGATTGCAGAGTTAATAGCAGTGAATCATTAAACTGCGCTCCTTCAAACAAGGCGGTCACCTTTTGTTGTTGCCACCGCGGCGCGCCGGGTGTAGCAAGGTCGTAGTAGCTATCTTCACCCGCATTTTGCTGAGTAATTGCCTGCGCCCCGAGGGCTTGAGCAACCCTGACTAGGTGATCAACATCAGCCAAGGCACAATTTACACTCAGTTGTTTCCAGCTAAGAGCCACTAATTCCGTTGCGCGAGTTTCTTCTCAAGATAATGAATATCTTGCTCTCCTTTCATAAACCCTTCATCGCTAAGCAGCTCAGCGTGCAAGGGTAAATTGGTTTTTATGCCCTCGACCACCATCTCCTGTAATGCGCTTTGCATTCGGGCAATGGCTTGGTTGCGCGTTGCCCCGTGGGTAATCAATTTACCAATCATTGAATCGTAATACGGCGGCACATGGTAATGTGAATAAGCGTGCGAATCAACTCTTACACCTGGTCCTCCCGCCATATGATATTGGGTTATCTCGCCCGGCGATGGCAGAAAGGTTTCTGGATCCTCTGCATTTATACGGCACTCTATAGAATGGCCGTTAAATTTTATATCCTCCTGTTTAAAGCGTACCGCTTCACCGTTGGCCACGATTAACTGTTGGCGGATCAAATCAATCCCTGTAATCATTTCAGTGACTGGATGTTCAACCTGAATGCGGGTGTTCATTTCGATGAAATAAAACTCCTCATCTTGATATAAAAACTCAAACGTCCCCACGCCTCTATATCCTATGGCTTTAGCAGCCTCAGCGCAGCGATTGCCAATCTTCTGACGCAGTTCATCACCAATGCCTGGCGCTGGCGCCTCTTCGATAACTTTTTGGTGCTGTCGCTGCATAGAGCAATCGCGATCACCAAGGTGAACGGCATTGCCATGTTGATCAGCTAATATTTGAATCTCGACGTGGCGCGGCCTAGTTAAATATTTTTCCATGTAGACCACTTCATTGTTAAACGCGGCAGCGGCTTCTTGTTGAGTTAACTTGATAGACGAAATTAGTTCACCTTCTTCCTCAACTACGCGCATACCCCGGCCACCACCACCACCTGCGGCTTTAATGATCACGGGTAAGCCAATTTCCTGAGCCATCTTTCTAATTTCCTCTGGCCTTGACACATCTAGAGGGCCATCCGAGCCAGGCACGCAGGGCACGCCCGTGGCTTTCATTGCCCTAATAGCAGAAATTTTATCTCCCATTGTACGAATGCTTTTAGCTTCGGGGCCCACGAAAATAAAGCCGCTTTGCTCAACCCGCTCAGCGAAGTCTGCATTTTCAGATAAAAAACCATAGCCCGGATGAATAGCATCCGAACCAGTGACTTCTGCTGCGGCAATGACCGCGGAAATATCAAGATAACTCTTTAATGCGGGTGCAGGCCCGATGCAAACCGACTCGTCAGACAACTTCACATATTTAGCCGACTTGTCCGCTTGTGAGTGTAGTGCAACGGTTTGAATTCCAAGCTGCTTACAAGCGCGCAGAATACGCAGCGCAATTTCGCCGCGATTAGCGATGGCTACCTTTTTAATCATTTTAGCTATTAAGAAATGATAAACAGGGTTTCGCCAAATTCGACAGGATCACCGTCGACTTTGCGAACTTCAATCACTTTTCCAGCTTTATCTGATTGGATTTCATTAAAGGTCTTCATCGCTTCGACTACGCATAACGTAGTGCCCACATTTACACTGTCCCCCACGGAAACAAACGCGGGCGTGTCAGGGCCAGGGCGCGAATAAAACGTACCGACAGTGGGTGATTCCACTTCATGGCCCGAAGCGGCTACCGCAACTTCTGGTGCAGCCGCATCTACAGGAACACCTGCTGAGACAAGAGGCGGCGCATAAGCAACTGGCGCTGCAGCCATCGAGGTGGGACCATGGCGGCTAATACGAATACTTTCTTCGCCTTCAGTGATTTCAAGCTCGGATAGCTGTGATGCCTCAAGCAACTCGATTAGTTTTTTGACTTTACGTAGGTCCACAATATTCCTCTACTGTTGTTCTTTTATTTTTGTGATAGCGGCTTCAAGTGCCAAAGCGTAACCTTTAGCACCTAAACCCACAATAACGCCCACCGCTAATGCAGACAAGTAGGAGTGGTGCCTAAAAGATTCTCGCGAATGAACATTAGACAAATGCACTTCTATAAAAGGTAGCTCGGTGCCCGCAAAAGCGTCACGTAATGAGATACTTGTATGCGTAAACGCTCCGGGATTAATAATTATGAAGTCCACCCCATTCGCTTTCGCGTCATGTATGGCTTCAACCAGTACATGCTCAGCATTACTTTGCACACTGCTAAGCTTGATTGAGTTCTCGGCGGCCTGCATTTCTAGCACTGCAGTAATATCAGCAAGCGTGTCGTAACCATAAACCTCGGGCTCACGGGAACCCAGTAAGTTTAAATTAGGGCCGTGTAAAACTAATATTTCTGACATTGAACTGTCTCAAATCTTGGCTTTCTGTAGGGGTGCAAGATTGTGATTTTACCTTAGTTATCTGATTTTAGGCACCACTTAAGCGCATTTAAACCCAGTTTAATTTGCGACCCACACAATCTTTGCTTGTAAATCGCATTAAATCCTATTGGCTAGACGGGGGTGACATACCAAATACGAGGAGTGGAAAATTATTCATCAAGGCTTGCGCTGCAAGGCGGCATTCAATTGTTCAGGGGTGTTAAAATTCTCGAACATGGCGGCGTTATATGAAAAGTCCACTTCAATCAGATTATATTGTTGATACCAACGGTCTATTTTCCGCTCGCCAGATCGTAAATAGGCTTCTAAATCTAAAACTAAGTCTGCGCTAATTAGTGCATACACTGGCTGCAAACGATGTTGATCTCTAGCAACCGCAATTTGGCCTGCCCCCTCTAATAATGCTAATCGCATTCGCTCTACATAATCTTTATGCACATGTGGGCCATCGCAGGGCACCGTAATAATCCATTCAGTATTGCAGGCGCGCATGCTAGCAGCGATGCCCGCAAGTGGGCCTTGAAACCCACTATGGAGGTCAGAAGCCACTGCAAAGCCATATTGTGAATAAGTATCTATATTACGATTGGCGTTGATTATTAAGCTGGCGCATTGCGGTTGTAGGCTAGTAATAATGTGTTCAATTAGCGGTTTTTTATTGAACACCACCAAACCTTTATCTTGCTCACCCATACGACGCCCTAAGCCGCCAGCCAGCACCACACCCGTAATTTGGTTTTCATCGATCATCGTTATACTGCCGCACGCACCGCTTCGAGCACATTAGGAATTTGCTTCACTTTGGCTAGTGCGACGGTCAATGTGGCCAGACCCGCCACTTCAATGGCTAAACTTAATTGGACAATAGAGTCTTCTTCTTGCACATCTAGGGCTGCCTTTTGAATTTGTATTTTTGCATCGTTCAAAGTTTTTGTCACATCATGTAGCAATCCCGAGCGGTTGTAGGCTGTAATATTAATATTCGCCACGAAACTCATTTCAGCACCACTGCCCCAATTTACATCAATCAATCTATCGTGATCCTCTTCTTGCAAATGAATCATGTTCGAGCAATTTTTGCTGTGAATAGTTATGCCGCGGCCGCGAGTAATGAAGCCCACAATTTGCTCACCTGGAACCGATTGACAGCAGTTGGCTATTTGGGTTTTTAAATTACCCACCCCGTGCACGGTAAAGTCACTTGGTGAGGTGCTTTTTGTGTAACGTGAGGTATCAAAAACGGGAAGTTTGGGCTCAACTTTCTCATGCTCACGTTTAAATTTACCAATTAATTTTGATAACTTAACGTCACCTGCACCTAATGCTGCCATCATGTCTTCTGGACCGCTATAGACGCTGCCATGGGCAATTTTATCGTATGACAGCTGCGCTAAACCTTGCCTCGGCAACTCACGCTCAAGCACGTCACGCCCCATGGCGATATGTTGGTCTCGATCAGCTTGCTTAAACCAATGGGCGATGGCCGATCGCGCTCTATGAGTCTGCACATAACCCGGCAACGCCAACCAATCTCGACTTGGCGACCCTACCTTTACGGTAATGATATCTACCTGATCACCTGTTTCCAGTGGCGTGGTGAGCGTACGCATCCTGCCGTTTATTCTCGCGCCTCGGGTGCTATGTCCGACTTGCGTATGCACCGCGTAAGCAAAATCTATTGCAGTTGAACCCAAGGGCAAGTCAATGACTTTGCCCTTGGGCGTGAACACATAAACCTGTTCATCCACTACACCAGCGTCGAATTGTTCGGCTATATCGCCATCATAAATAAGGTCGTCCTTCCATTCCAAAAGCTGGCGCAACCACTGGATTTTGTTATCAATACTCTTGCTGGAACTAGCACTTTCTTTGTAGCGCCAGTGCGCGGCTACGCCTAGCTCGTTCTCCTCGTGCATATCGTGGGTACGAATTTGCACTTCAACCACTTTATCCACCGGGCCAATGACTGCTGTATGAATTGACTGATACCCGTTTTCCTTAGGTGTAGCGATATAGTCGTCAAAATCACCGGGTAGATGGGTCCAACTGGTATGTACCACGCCCAATGCCGCATAACAGTCACCGACTGAATCAACTAATACTCTAACGGCGCGTATATCCATTATATTTTCAAATGCTAAACCCTTAAGCTTCATCTTACGCCAAATGCTATATATGTGCTTAGGTCTACCATAGACGTTGCTGTCAACACTTATCAACTTAAGCTTTGCCTCGATATCGCTGGTAAATGTTTTTATATAGCTTTCCCTTGCCCCGCGTTTTTCATCTAAATTAGATGCAATTTGGTGATAGTCGTATGGCTCTAAATAACGTAGAGAATAGTCTTCTAGTTCCCATTTCAAATACCACACGCCGAGGCGATTAGCGAGGCGCGCATAGACATCTAAAGTTAATTGCGCCTGCTCGCGACGATATTCTTCGTCAGCGTCCTTTAAAGAGCGCAAGTTATCCAGTTGATCGGCTAATTTGATCAGTACAACGCGCACATCGTTGACCATTGCAATCAACATCTTACGCAAATTCTCGTCGCTAATATCTCCTTGCTTTGATTTGGAAAAAGCAGAGATATTAGCCATCTGTGCAACACCTCTTACCAAATCTAGCACTTCTTCACCAAACTGCTTACGTATAGTGGTTCGCTGCTTTTCAGAATACGGTGCTGCAACTTGTAAAACTGCTGCCTGTTGCCCGCTCAAATCTATGCCAATTTCTTGGCAAAGTGCTGCCAACTTGTGACACTTGTTTTGCTTTTCGGCAATATCTGACGTTTCCGCCTCTCTAGCCAACAAACACTCTCTTACATACTCAACTGCAGATAGCAGCTGAGGCGTTATTTCGGTTGTGCATTGAAAATTATTTGTCGCCATATTTGTGCAATTTGCCAGTGCTGCAGCTAAAATTACTACAGTAAATCTGACCTAAAAGATAAGCTAGATGATAGAATTGCGCGGCACTTAGCGCAAAGCCTAATTACACTTAATTTTTTAGCCTAATCATGTCGACCAGTGATTTAAAACAGCAAAAACCTAAAGTCAAGGAAGAATACCGTTTAGAAGAAATTGACGGCGAATTATTGCTGTATTCCTTGGCGTCCACACGCTCTATTTATTTAAATTCGTCTGCCTCAATTATTTGGCAATTATGCACCGGCGAACAATCCGTAAGCGATATGATCGACATCATCAAAGAAGGTTTCCCAGAGGCTCAAGACAGCGCCGAACAAGATGTGCTACAAACCGTTGAACAATTTATCGAATCTGAGGCCGTTACGCTTAGCTAAATTCTATTTGTGAACACCTATACAATTTGCTTTGGCGGTCACCGTGTTGACATAACTTATGACTCAACAACTGCCCAAGAGGTACTGACCTTTTTATTTGCCGATATTCAATCAACCCCCGTAGAAGAAATCGATAAAGTTTTTAGGCTCACTGAACAACAAAATCAGTGGCAATGCATTTCCGAAGCCAAATGCATCTACACCTCAGACAAAATTGAAGACACGGCCAACTTTCTTATGGGCGAAGTGGTGTTTCACCTTATTCAGAACAATGATTCGCATCTTGCGGTTCATGCGGGATATGTTTCTGACGCCCAAGGAGGCATTATGATTCCAGGCGAAAGCGGTCACGGCAAAAGCTCTCTCACCTTTTGGATGGCGCAAAATGGGTATCAGTACCATACTGATGAATTGATCTTACTCGAAACGAGTTCCACCAATGTAAAAGCCTTTACCCGCCCTTTTAATATCAAAAATTATGGCCTTGATGCCATTAGCCAGCTAACAGATTTAGATCAATTAGGTAACCAAGTACTACGCGGCAATTTCGTGCACATGATATCGCATCGCGCAATTAACCCGAATTTCACCTCACAAACACCTGATTTAACACGAATTTTATTTCCAAGATACCGTAAAGATGCCGCCAACACCATCACGCCCTTGAGCAAGGCGTTGGCGGGCATTGAGTTAATGAAATCGAACGTCATTGCCAGAAACCTTCCCGGCCACGGCTTTGACCAATTACTTTCTATTGTACGCGCTGCGCAAGCTTTTAGGTTGGACTACAATAACTTTAGTGTTCTGCCTGAGCTATTGAAGGAATTAAGCCAAGGTGGTTATGCTTAGTGATGCTCAACACATTAAAGCCCTAGAACTGCTAACCAAATTTGAGTTAGTTACCGACAATCAATTAGAACTTGTTAACCTTTTTGAGCAGTTTTCAAACTGGGATTCATTTATAGCCAAGGTAGAAGAGAACGGACTTGCACCACTAGTAAATACGCATCTAAGCAATAGTAATGAGTTGGCCTCGAGCATACCCAAAACGGTCAGTTTACAAATCAAAGCCTTGGTTATTCGCCATCAACGCGCTACCGCTGTGCGAGCAAAGGCGATAACGGAAATTCTACAAGCTTTCGAGACGAATGGAGTTGAGTGCATTGCACTAAAAGGCTTGGCGCTGGCATATTGCCTCTACCCAAAGCCGGCGTTACGCCCAATGCGCGATATCGATTTACTGGTGCCAGAACAACAGGCCTTAAAAGCGCAGCAAACCCTCCGTGAATTAGGCTACGACGCAGAAGATCGCAAAGATGGGGCCATGTATGATCATCATCATTTACCTATTGCCAGTAAACCAATTGATGGTATGACGATGAGTATTGAGGTACACCGCAATGCGCTTTCTGGAGATGTAGGCAGTTCAATCGCTTTTAATGATTTATCCGAACCAGCCATCGCTTTCGAAATCGAGGGCAATCCAGCGCATCGACTGGGGCACATAGACACCTTACGCCACCTATGCCACCACAGTTTCGAGCCCGCAAGACGCATCAAGTTAGGTTCATTGCTAGATATTACGCAATACGCACAAACTTATTACAACGATATTAATTGGGCGCAAATAGGTCGGCGGTATCCGTTTGTAAAGAACACCTTAAGATGTTTACATTTCGTGACGTCGCTAAGTGACGACTTAGCTCAATTATTAGATGCACCTAAATGCGCATCACCTGCGAGAGTTGGAGAAGGTTATTTGCCGCTGTCGCATTTACTAGCTCAAGGTTATGGGAAACCAAAAACTTTGCGCGTTATGCTTTCACCGCCTGATTGGTGGGCGCACGTTTTTTATAATGTTGCTCCGGAGTGCAGCTTATTTTGGGTGAAATGGTGGCATCATCCGATTCAAGTGGCACGGTGGCTTGGCAGACGTTATTGGGCAATAATGCGCACTAAGAAAATGAGTTGAAACCCTTAGGAACAGACAAATGCGACTAGTAAAATTTAGTTTTTGAGCAAGATATTTTACTAATTTCGCGCCCACCCCTATACTCAATCTTTCACGCGGCATGGCCCGCAATCGACAAACCTAATTCGGAATAACCAAATGGCAGTTTATAGAATTACACGTTTCGCCGCATCTGATATGGATAAGGTAAGAGACATGACAGAAAATATGCGTGATGTAATAGAAGGTGCCGGCGCTAACTTCATTGATCTAATCTCATATGGCAACGGCAAAGGTGTAGTCATTGCGAAATACCCAGACCAAGCAACAATGGACGCTGCGTCTGACACTGCCAAAAATGCATTTGCTAGCATGATTGAAGCCGGGGCAATAGATCGAGATTCTGTCCATCCACACACTGGCGACGTATTTAATTCATTTTAAAGCCATAAGCCACCATACATAGATGTGATTTTTGTCACATCTATCTTCAACGCCATAAAGGTGGCTGTCTCTATAAACTAGCCTTAAACAGACGCCCAGCTAACTGTCGCCAACTGATTTAAAGCCTAGCAGAACTGCGGCACCAATCATAAATCCGCCGCCAACACGCTCAATCAGCTTGTTACCAGAACCTTTAAATTTTTGCGCCACCCAACTTGCTCCGGCCCCGTATAGCGACAGAAAACTCCATCAATTACGATATAGGTGGCAGATAAGATCATAAATTGTGTCGAGAAATCTAAATTTGGGTCAATAAACTGTGGGAAAAGAGCTGCGAAAAATACCACTGCTTTAGGATTAGCCGCAGAAGTAACTTCTCAATAACCCGTGGCAGGTAAAATAAAACAAAATATTTCTTGACCGGGTTTTACGCTAAAAGGAAGGTAATTCAACGTGGTCGAGTGACTCGATTTAGGTTGAGTTCCAGGGTGGTTGTAGGCCCCTTTACGCTAATAACAAAGATCGCTTAAGGACGTTCAGGGGTGTCTTCTTAACGTTCGTTGTGGCGCAGTTGAGAAGGCAAAATTGGACTTTCAAAACCGATGGTACACTAAGGTCTATCCAGTTAACGGACGTTTAAGACCTTGAGTAAGCTACCCTCTATTCCCGACATTCCTGAACAAGAACAAACCCCCGCAGTAAAAATGTTGCGGGTGCTAGTGGAGCAGCTGTTGGTGCGAGTTCAGCAACAGGACGAAGAAATAGCATTGCTTAAAGATGAAATCAATATCCTTAAGGGGCAGAAGAGGCGGCCTACTGTTAAGGGCGGTAATATGGATAAGAAAACAGAGCCAAAACGTTCATCTTCTAGCGACAAACCTAAGCAGCGAGCTGGGTCGAACAAGGCAAAGAAAACACCAAGGCTGTCAATTGACCTAAATCGGGTTATTGAACCAGCGAAGTCCGTGCCCGAAGGTTCTCGCTTTAAAGGCTATCGGGATTTTGTAGTGCAAGATTTGCTTATCAAGGTTCATACCACCCGCTATCGTTTAGCGCATTGGGTAACGCCAGACAATAAAAAGCTCAAAGGCCAGTTACCGACATCCGTGGCAGGGCGACATTATGGGCCTCGTCTGGTCAGTTATATTCTCTATCAATATCATCATTGTCAAACCACGCAACCACTCTTGTTGGAACAGTTGCGAGAGGGGGGAATTGATATTTCTTCGGGACAAATTAACCCAATACTGATCCGCGCTAAAGAGCCCTTTCATGCTGAGAAAGAGGCGTTACTAAGCGTTGCTCTGAGCGCATCGTCTTACGTGACCGTGGACGATAGTGGTGCTCGCCATCAGGGCAAAAATGGCTATGTAACGCACATTGGTAATGACTTGTTTGCGTGGTTTAAAAGTACTCAATCAAAAAGTCGAATTAACTTCCTACCGCTATTAAGGGCTGGCAATACGGATTATCGTTCTGGCACTACCTGACCCATCGACTTGGTATCGGTGAGCAACATATTGATCCTCTGCCAGATATCATTATGGAACGCGCCAGCTTTGCCACGGGTTATTGAGAAGTTACTGTTTTTCTTACGCATGATTTTCTTACACAATAGCAAGGTTAGCCACTATAAGCCAGGGTGAATATTGATTTAAGAGCAGTAGCATCGCTCACTGATCCCCCGTGTCACCTTTCTTACCCTTAATACCTTGGTCACCCCTTGCACCTTTGTCACCCTGTGCGCCGGGGGGGCAATGAGAAAATTCTGATCCTGTTGGCGGGGATCCCCGTCCACCTTCCCCACCTTCCCCACCTTCCCCACCTTTCCCACCTTCCCCGCCTTCCGCACCTGGCCCGCCTTCCGCACCTGGCCCACCTGTTTGACCCTTGGGGCCTTGTTCGCCTTGTGCACCTTTGGCACCTGGTTCACCTTTAATACCAGGGGGGCACGTTGTAGTTGGGGTGGCGGTCGTTGTTGGCGTGAGTACGTCATCACCTGTTGCACCTTGGTTACCTCTCGGACCCTGACGACCTTTGTCACCCTTTTCACCTTTCTTACCCTTAATACCTGGGTCACCCTGTCCACCGAGGGGGCAATGAGAAAATTCTAATCCTACTGGCCGGCGTCCCGGTCCGCCTTCCCCACCTGGCTCGCCTTCCCCGCCTGGCCCGCCTTCCCCACCTGGCTTGCCTGGCTTGCCGTCCCCACCTCCCCCACCTCCCCCACTTACCCCGAAGCGTGTCCTACCTATCTGGCCTTTTTGACCCTTGGTGCCTTTTTGACCCACGGCGCCTTGTTGACCCATGGTGCCTTTTTTGCCTTGTGCACCGTCGGCACCTGTTTCACCTTTAATACCAGGGGGGCACGTTGTAGCTGGGGCGGCAGTCGTTGTAGCTGGGGCGGCAGTCGTTGTAGCTGGGGCGGCAGTCGTTGTAACGCTCGATTGTGCATGCGCGGGGAGAATTACGCTGGAGATAATAGGTTTACTCCACTCCGTTGCACCCGCCCCACCTAACACAGCGATACTGGCTATCGATCTTCGCTTGCTAATTTTTTCAGTGTCTGATTGCTTTACATCTGACCCGCTATCTTTCATGTTTTCGATTGTTTTTTTCATAACCCGCCAAATTTTCCTTATTAACCTTAACCTGCTCCAAATTACAACAAATATTACACTATACCCGTCTAAATATAAAGAGCTATATTTTACCAGGGCAATCGCATTATCGCATTATCGCATTATAAATCATTGGCATGTTACGAGTAAATTATCTGTCCTGATAATTAGCAAATAAACTGTCCGGATTTATCCTCCTCCCTTTTGGGAAGTGAGATGAGCCAGATAGTATTTCTAAATAAGGTAAAACAGATGAGATTTGAAGAAGCATATGAAGGTTATCAAGCTAAACGACTATCACCAGCGGATGCTGCCACAATACTGGGTGTTTGTGATCGAAGTTTTCGTAGGTACATTAATAAGTACGAAGAATCAGGATTGGATGGGCTGTTAGATCAGCGACTCGGTCAGCCCTCACACAGGCGGGCACCCGTAGACGAAATGATCAAGCTACAAGACCTATACTCAACACGCTATCAAGGCTGGAATGTGCGCCACTTCCATACATGGTATCAACGCGAGCACCAAGGTAAGCGTAGCTACAGTTGGGTTAAGAATAAGCTACAAAGCGCAGACCTGGTGCGTAAATCTAAAACACGCGGCCCTCACCGCATTAAACGTCTACCTGGTGCCTTGCCAGGTATGATGATTCACCAGGATGGCAGTACTCACCAATGGGTACCTGATGTGTCTTGGGACTTAATCGTCACCCTGGATGATGCCACCAATAAGCATTATTCCATGCGCTTTGTCGAAGAGGAAGGCACGCACAGCAGCTTGCTTGGGGTTAAAGATGTACTTAAGGTGAAGGGGCTATTCTGTTCGTTTTACTCTGACCGAGGCAGCCACTATTGGCATACGCCTGAGGCTGGCGGCAAGGTGGATAAGAATGGCCCAACTCAATTTGGGTTGGCGATGAAGAGATTAGGCATTGGCATGATAGCGGCTTATTCTCCTGAAGCCAGAGGCCGTTCCGAACGTGCGTTTGGCACACACCAAGGGCGATTACCGAACGAGCTTGCGTTGATGGGTATCACTGGCATGCAAGCGGCTAATAAATACCTTAGAGATCATTATATGCCCAGACACAATAAAGAATTCAGTCATCCAGCTAGAGAGCAAGGCAGCGCCTTTGTGCCGCTTGCGGGCATCGATCTTGACGATTATCTATGCGAACAGTACGAGCGTGTGGTGGGTAAAGACAACAGCGTACAGTTTGAGACGCTGTCTCTGCAGCTACCTAAAGATCAACACCGCTATCATTACGTCAAAGCTAAAGTAAAAGTATCGCGCCACCTTGATGGCTCATTGTCGATTGATCATGGCCCAAAGCGATTAGGCCGATACACAGCCGATGGAATACTGGTGCAACAAAAACAGATTAAGAGCAAAGTTGCGTAACCGGGCTTCGCAATTTGCCGCCGATGAATTCATTACGGGCTACGCCCTTCACTCATTCATCGGCAATAACTAAAGCGGACAGACTATGTGTTAATAATCCGGACAGTTCTATTTACTTCTAACATATAAATCATTGGCATTGAGCACCTTGCACATGAAGGCGAAGTCCCAGCCAGCCTTGCGCCGTTTCGCTTTCATGCTCAGTTTTGAAGGTTCCTGTTTCAACATGTTCAATGCCATACGACGAATGATAGCAAAGTTCTGAGCAGCATGACCTTCACGCACTCGACTCTGCTCTTCGTTGAAGCTCACATCTAACACCCAGTGCAGTTGATTTCCTATCCGCCAATGCTGGCGTACAGCTCGTGCAAAGTGTTGGGCATTTGCTTGCCTTGAGCTGATATAAAACCGTCGCTCTATCGACTCTTTGCCATCAATATGTCGGTGTGACTCAACCACTCCAATACTGTGTAAGTCAGGCCAATGGGGATGCCGCTCTCGCAGCCACTCAATATCATCACTCACCCAGTGGCGGCGCTCCTCAACACGCCCGTGACCTTGGTCGTGTGTTTCATAGTAACCGTGTTTTGTTTCAGCCGCTTTGGCTAACTCAGACTCCCAATAAACAACCACATCTTCGTGTAAGTTGCCTTGATTGCCCTTAAGCACCAGAACGTAATCTGCCTGTTGATCTCGAATACTCTTGGCGATGTCTTTTTGGCAACCCATGGCATCAATCGTTACGGTGCTTCCAGCAAGTTGTAATTGCTTAACCAGCTCAGGAATTACCTTGATTTCATTGCTATGGTCTTCGGTCTTTATCTGCCCTAGCATCAGCCCCTGATCAGTCGCATACGCACTCACTAAGTGGAGCATGACGCGTTGCTTATTGCGGTTATGTGAGCGGCGTAAGCTCTTACCATCAATCGCCACAATCTGTTCACCTTCAACCCGCATTAGACTTTGTGCCCACTGGATAAAACAGCGTTCAAATTCAAGCGCATTCAACAAGCTAAAGACACGACCGATTGTATCGTGAGAAGGCAAACCATTGGGGAGTTTGAGTAGGGCTTTAAGCTCTGACTCTCTACTCTTGCCAAATAGTTCAACCTCCGTCCAACTTTCAGCTCCGCACAAGACCGCAAGAACCGTTAACAACAAAATATCGCTAAGATCGTGGCGACGGCATCGTTCAACTCTCGGATCTGTGAGTGAGTCAAAATGAACTAGAAAATCGTCAAAAAAAGAGGCACTATCCATGAAATTCTCCAAGTAGTTGTACTTGGGTAAAGAATTATCCCTTAAAATCACCTAACATGGTTGTAACTTCTCAATAACCCGTGGCAAAGCTGGCGCGTTCCATAATGATATCTGGCAGAGGATCAATATGTTGCTCACCGATACCAAGTCGATGGGGCAGGTAGTGCCAGAACGATATATCCAGTTTTCGGCAGGTCTTTTTCAAACTCGCAAACGTGTCCCGACACTGCTGGCCAGCATCGCTGCGGGTGGAGCCACTCACTTTTCGTTTTTTCACGTAATCGCGAATGTCTGTTTCACTGCCATTCAACCACCCTGGAACTCAACCTAAATCGAGTCACTCGACCACGTTGAATTACCTTCCTTTTAGCGTAAAACCCTGCCAAGAAATATTTTTTTATTTTACCTGCCACGGGTTATTGAGAAGTTACCCGCAGAAGTAATAAACCCTTTAAACCATAGCGTTTTAAGTGAAACTGCGGTAGCAGAACTAGGTTTTTCTATGCTGTCGGCCCCAGCTTTTTGCAGCATTGTAAATCCCAACCATAATAGATACACAACACCTAGCCATTTGATAATCGTTATTGCGTATCCCGACGCTGCTAATATCGCCGCTAGGCCAAAACCCGCAGCAAGCATTTGCAAAGCGTTTGCAGTCAAATCACCACACGCGGTGGCCAGTGATTTTCTAAATCCATGCGAAGCACTATTGGACAGCATTAAAAGCTGACTGAGACCAGGCGTGCTCATCAAAACGAGCACAGTTGCCACATAGAATAACCAACTTTCAAGTGTCATGGCTTTTAGTCAAGTTTGCAAAGGACTATCTATTATGAGTGCTTTTGCCAGATTGAAAGGTAATGAATACGAGTTTGTTGCTCAATTCCGTCATTAGCAAAAATCGCCATGCAAGCGGAGCAGCCTCGATAATGGGGTCCATTAATCCTAGATAAATCAGTTAAAACACGAAAGTCCATGCAAGCTCTTGATGCACCTAGCAAAATCAAAAAAACCTTATCACCAATAAGGTGACCGCGACTTTTTTGATTTCACTATGCACTTCAATTGCTTACATGACTTTTCCGCGTTTAACTGATTTATCTAGGTTAATGGACTCATGGATTAGCCGAGTTAAGTGGCTTTGAAGTTAGTGTTCAGAAAAGAACCTTTACGGCAAACTCAACTTTGCCATTCTACCACCGTCTACGGTAATCACTTGTCCTGTCACAAAACTGGCATCATCTGAAGCTAGCCAACAAACTAACTTCGCGACCTCTTGAGGCTTCCCCGTGCGCTTTAATGGGTGCATGCCACCAATTTGCTCTCTAAATGCCTTAGGGTTCGGCATAGCCTTGATAAAATCTTGGTTTAGGTCCGTATCAATCCAGCCCGGTGCTACCGCGTTGCAACGCACACCATCGGCACCGCTATCAACAGCGATGGCTCTGGTCAGCGCATGTAACCCGCCTTTCGAGGCGCAATAAGCGACGTGCTTTGGATTGGCACCTAAGCCTTCAATAGAACCGATATTAACTATCGCTCCTTTAGATTTGATCAAGCTCGGCATTGCGTGTTTGATTAACACAAATGGTGCAGTCAAATTAACCGAGAGGCTGCGTTGCCAGTCTATGAGCGGCATATCCACTACCGTGTCTTCGAGCATCATCCCTGCGTTGTTTATTAGCACGTCGATGCGGCCGTATCTCTCTAGCGTAGTGTTTATAAGCATCTCACACTCCTCTGGCTGAGCGAGATCAACCTTACACCAATCACCAATATTGCTCTTGCTACGCTGCCCAACTATCACTCGTGCGCCCTGCGCTATAAATTGCTTGGTAATCGCCTCGCCGATTCCGCTACCGCCACCGGTCACAATGACGACTTTATTTTGAAATGACGCCATTGAACTAAAAAACGGCCTTACCACCGTTTACTTCTACTGTTGTGCCGGTAATATAACGCGCTTGATCAGATGCCAGATAACAAATCACTTCAGCAATCTCATCAGGCTCTGCAACGTGACCAATCGGCACCGTTTTACCCAATTCGCTAATTGCAGTATCGGGATCAAAACCGCGTTTTTCAAAGCCACTACGTAACATGGGGGTGTTTACTTCATTAGGGCAAACGGCATTGACGCGAACGCCGGCTCGGGCATGATCGCGACCTAAACACTTTGATAGCGTCGCGACGGCCGCCTTAGAGGTGCAATAAATTACGTGGTCAGGGCCGGGGTATAAGCCCCAACAAGATGCCGTGTTTACTATCGCGCCTCCGCCCTGCTCTTGCATTATCGCAATCGTGCTGCGACAAACTCGAAATACCGCCTCCACATTTATTTGCATCGAACGTTCCCAGTCTTCATCAGTAGAATTTAGAACATTACCGCGGGTGATAATTCCAGCGTTATTAATTACTATGTCCAGACGTCCAGTCAATTGTTTTGCTTGTTCTGGTAAAGCATCACAAAAATTTTTGTCCCTTAGGTCCCCAACGATGCAATGCACTGTTGCCCCCTGTTGCTCAACAATTTGTCGAACCTCTTGTAACTTTTGTTCATCTGCGTCGGTTGCGACTATAGTTGCACCCTGCGCGGCCAGTTGTTTGGCAACGCTTTGACCAATGCCTCCGCCCGCACCCGTAATTAGCGCGATTTCATTTGCAAACATTTTCACTTTATCATCTATAAATCCAAACCCACCCTACGCTGCCCCCACCACATATGGGCTTTCGCGCCAACACTCATAAAGGGTTCTGGCACAATACGCTTTGGTTTGTCCTGATTCAGTAGCGTCGTCAAACTATCACTGCTAATACCATAGGCGTGTTCAGCAATTAACTTTCCTGCAAGGGTTCCCTCGCTTAGTCCTAAGCCGTTATGGCAACCCGCCACATACACACCTTTTTCGATCTCGCCAAAAGCAGTCACAGAATTAAGTGATAGACACAAAGCACCTGCCCAGTGATATTCCATTTGAACCTCATTAAGCATTGGAAATCTCGCCTTAAACGAGCGCATATGGCGCTGCTTACTGCGCTTATTGGCCTTGGTGCTAGCGCATTGCGACGGTGTATAAGATATATGGTTTCGAACTACAATTCGATCACCATGACGGCGCACCGTGCTGCCCATCGGCAGCGCAGGAATTACGCCCCAATATTCTTGCCCACCAAGTAAAGACTGCTCTTGTTGAGTTAGCTTACGCGTCATGCTCGCGAATAAATGTATGTGTACTAAACGCTTTTGATATAAGCCAAAAGACTCGAGGTGGCCATTATTAGCAAGCAAAAGCTTGTTGCAACGAATTGACCCTTTAGGCGTATTCACTAGATGGTGTTCACCCGTTTTAACATGCACCGCTGGGGTGTTTTCATATAATCTAATTCGATCGTCTAAACCATCGGCCAGACCACGTATATAAGCTGCGGGCTGGACCAACACACAGCCTGGGGTGAACAGTCCGCCAATATAATAATTGGTTCCAGTCACGCTTTTCATCTCGGACTGTTTTAACACAGTATAGTCTTCACTCAATGCATTTAGTTGCTGCCCAAATTTACCCAGATTGGCTACGCCCGATTCGTTTGCTGCGCCGTGATACTTTCCAACGCAGTTGAAATGCGCTTCAAAACCAAACTCTTGTGCAGCGCTAGCAGCAAACTCAATGGCTTCACGATTCATTCTAATTTTGATTTTATCCTTGTCGACTCCTCCAGTGTAATCCTCGCTTTGCACATCGTGGGGAAGGTCGATCATAAAACCTGAATTGCGCCCCGCAGCGCCCCAAGCAATAGACTGCGCATCAATCACGGTGATGGTTTCATCGCTTAGCTGGCTCAAGCGATAAACTGCAGACAGCCCAGCAAAGCCACCGCCAATAATCAGCCAGTCGCTATCAATATCTTTGTCAAGCGGCGCGGACGGTTTGCGCTCGGGCAATATTCCAAACCAACCCGGCGTGGCTGGATCATTTGGAGTTCGTTTTGCTTTTAAGTCTAATGCCATTGTGCAGCAAGCTATTGGAATTATTAATCGAGCACTTCGTCGGAATCATCAGACATATCTAACCAAATAGTTTTCATCTCAGTGTATTGGTCATGCGCGTGGATAGAGTTATCACGCCCACCAAAGCCCGATTGTTTATAGCCTCCGAATGGGGTGCTAATGTCCCCTTCTCCAAAACAATTTACGGTTACTGTGCCGGCTTTAATATTTCGGGCCATGCGGTGCGCAGTTTTTACGTTTGCGGTGAACACTGAAGCTGTTAATCCATACTCTGTGTCATTCGCAACCGCCAATGCTTCATCTGCACTTGAAACGCTAATGATGGATAAAACTGGACCAAATATTTCTTCCTTAGCAATGGTCATTTCAGGGGTAACTTTATCGAAGATAGTTGGCTCAATAAAGTACCCACGGTTATTCTTCACTGCCTTACCACCCAGGATAACTTTAGCACCTTGCTTTTTACCCAATTCAATATAATGCAATATTTTCTTGTATTGCTCCTCTGAAATAATCGCACCAAGCACATTGCTTGGGTTGAGTGGATCACCCATTTTCCATTCACGCGCGCGGTGCAAAACACGCTCCAGCAAAGCATCTTTAACCTTTTCGTGAACAATTAACCTTGAATTAGATGAACAGTTTTCGCCCATATTCCAAAACACCGCACTGGTAACGTGCTGAGCCACTATATCTAAATTTTCCGCATCTTCGAGCACCACACAAGGATTTTTACCACCGCATTCAAGTACCACTTTCTTTAAATTGCTTTGCGCCGAGTATTCTAAAAAATAGCGACCAACTTCAGTGGAACCGGTAAACGACACCATATCAACATCTGCATGCAGTCCCAAGGCTTTTCCCGTGACTTCACCTTTGCCAGGTAGGATATTTAATACGCCATCAGGCAGACCTGCTTCCTGCGCTAGCTCCGCAATGCGCAGCGCAGTCATGCTGGTCTCTTCTGCTGGCTTTATGATGACACTGTTACCCGCTGCCAGTGCTGGGCCAAGTTTCCAAGCGACCATCAAGATTGGGAAATTCCACGGCAACACACAAGCAACCACGCCAATGGGTTCACGCACAATCATCGCAACCGCATCATTACCTACTGGAGCCACTTGGTCGTATATCTTGTCAATTGCCTCTGCATGCCATTCCATGCAATTAAGTGATTCAGGAAGATCAATGGTTTCGATCTCGTGAATTGGCTTACCACTTTCAATGCTCTCTAGCACCGCTAATTCGCGCTGATTACGGCGCATTAGTTTGCACATCTGAATGATGATTTTTTTGCGGTCGGTGGGGTGTTGTTTTGCCCATACACCGCTATCAAATGCCTCTCTCGCTTTTAGTACAGCAAAATCAACCTCCTGCTGCCCGCAAGCCGCTATCTCAGCCAATGGTTTATTAGTGGCTGGATTAATGCTTGTTAAAGTAGCACCATCCGCGGCGGCGCAGGCTTTACCATTTATAAATGCGTTGGTGGGCAAGCTGATGGACTTGGCCAACGCGGCATATTCTTCTTGGGTCAGTAAAGTGGTCATAATTTCAAATCTATTCGGTATTAAGCAGCAACAATATTGGCGACGGTCGGCTTCAAGGTTCTTAGCACAGTTGTCAGTTGACGCTTCTCTTCTTTGTTAAGCGGGCCGATGGGAGAGCGTAACTCTCCTGCAGGTAGCCCAGCCAGCTCACAAGCATATTTAACTGACTGAATAAATTTGCCACCTTGTTCTAGTGTGTGCATAAACGGCATTAACGCCGACATAATACGTCTGCCCTTAGCGTAATCCTTTTCTATCGCACAAGCTTGATAAAGCGCAAGATGCTCAGCGGGCAAGCAATTACTCCCTGCACAAACCCAACCCTTTGCACCCCACACGAAAAACTCTAACGCCTGATCGTCCATTCCACAAAGTAAATCAATATGTGGGTAATCACGCGCTAATAAATGCACTTGGTTGATATCGCCGCTGGATTCTTTAATCGCACAGAAATTAGAACTGCGTCCGACTCGGTCTAAGAACTCAGCTTGCATCATGGTGCCTGTTCGACCCGGATAATTGTAGAGAATAATGGGTAAATCTACAGCCCGATCTATCGCCAGTGCATGTCGCACCAGTTCAAGTTGCGTGGGCACTGCATAATAAGGTGAACCCAACAACACTGCATCTGCCCCATTTTTACGTGCTAATACGCCGTGTTCAATGCAATCTTCGGTTCTAATCGCGCCAATGCCTACAATCAACGGCACACGTTTATTAATCACCTTATTCGCGGTCTGAGTTAACCTTTCTCGCTCCTGCGTAGATTGAGCGTAGTATTCACCCGTAGTCCCACCGACAATGATGCCATGCACACCTGAATCGATCAGGTGCTCTAGCATCACCACATAGTCAGTCTCATTGATGCTTCCATCAATGTTATACGGTGTGATGACCGGCGGAAATATTCCTTGGAACTTCATCTGGTGTCTACTTGTTAATTGTATACATAGAATATACAATTAAATTTTAAGCATTGTAAAGAGTGGGCTTGTAAAAATATATGGATCAAAAGATAGACATTTATAGTGCTTTGCGTGAGCAAATAATCTCTATGCAACGCAAACCTGGTGAAAGCTTAGATGAAAAATCCTTAGTGCAAGAGTTCGGTGGTTCACGGACGCCAGTTCGAGAAGCATTAATAAAGCTAAATGCTGAAGGTTTTGTAGAGACCAGAAAAAACCGAGGTTCCACCGTTGCTGACTTAGACTTAAACACGCTGAAGTCCATATTTGAAGCACGTAGCTTTATTGAAAAAGCCATCACCCGATTAGCCTGCTTGCGTCGCACTAAAGCGAACCTTGATTTCATGGAACAGTATAAACAAGAATTCATGAAGGCACTAGAAGCTAGCAATGTGGGCATAATGGCCAGATCAAACGCCCTCTTCAATCTGGAAATGGCCGCGGCAACACAAAACAAATATCTACATGATTGCTATCGAAGGATATTGGCAGACCACGAGAGAGTGGCGCAGCTGTGGTACCGACACAACTTTGAATCTAACAATCAGCAAGCGAATCAAGCTATCGCTTTACAGCACCAACAATTATTCGATGCATTAGCGAACAAAGATCAACAAGAGGCCGCTCGAATTTGCATTAAATATAGCGATCAATGTAAGGGTGGCTTGGTCCAAATTCTCAGTGCAGGTGAACAAGACATAGCGGATATAAAGTTTACTTAAGTAACTTAACTACTGACCCAACGGGATAACTAAAGGGGCGTGGCTTAACATTCACTAGATTGGTATAGCATATTTGTTGGCGTGCTGGAGCCCTAGTTGTCAATCAGCGTTTAAAACTGGACACCTGTCAGCGAGTAAAACTGAACAATTAAATACAATAATATTTCTTTATCATCAACTCAAGTGAAGCGTAGCGAAACTTGAGTTGATGAATCAATCCTGCTTTCTTGCGATGTTATTTTTTAGTGACAGTCTTGAGCTTTGCTTTAGTGCTAGACTGCTTGAATCGATATGAGTCGTTACCCGTTTCAATAATTGAGCAATGATGAGTCACTCTGTCGAGCAAAGCCGTGGTCATTTTCTCGTCGCCAAATACCTGCACCCATTCACTGACATTAAGCTTGGTGGTAAACACGATGGAGGTTTTCTCGTATAGCTTGCTGATCAGGTGGAATAATAGTGCGCCACCCGATGCGGGGAAGGGTAAATATCCCAGCTCATCGAATATCACCGCATCTAACGGTTGCATAATTCGTGCTAGCCGCCCCTGCTTCTCATCCTGCTGTTCTTTGATCAGCAGATTAACCAGGTCCACCACATTGTAAAACCGAACCCGATGACCTGAATGAATGGCTTTAATGCCTAAGGCCGTAGCTAAATGGGTTTTGCCTGTTCCAGTGCCACCGACAAAGATGAGGTTATGGGCTCTGTCCATATAGTCAGCCTGAGACAAATCCTCGATGAGCGCGGGTTCAACTTCGCTCTGGGTAAAGTCAAATTGCTGTAAATCACGGTGATGAGGGAATTTAGCCACCTTCATTGGGTAGTTAAGCCGCCTCACTTCTCGGTCCGTTCGCTCGGCATCCATCAATTTAATTAACCCAGATTGCAACGTTACTTTAGAACGAGGCGAATCTATCAACTCAGGTAAGCATGGTGCCATACCGTGTAGTTTAAGGGCTTTAAGATCATCAACAAGTTCAAGCATGGCTCACCTCCGCGCACAGCGGGTCATAGCGGGTCACGTTCGCTGCCGAGGGGACAGCTAATACAGGCGCATTGGTAATTGTCATCACTTGGGCCGAATCAGGTTCCGTTAACCGATGCACCAAATTGGTAATGACTGATAGCTGAGTCGTATTGGCATCTAATGCCCGCTCACAGGCCACCGTGACTGTTTCCAAGCCATGCTGGTGAATCAATAGTAACAATGGTACAAACTCTCGGTCACCGCCATCACGTTTGAGGTACTGTTTTTTGAGTGTTAGCAGTGCCTTGGGTAAATCCCAATCAACAAACGGTGCGCCATTGCGTAATGCGCCAGGTTTAATCTCCAGTACGGGCAGATAATGCCAAGGATCAAAGATCATTTGATGACGACCGAAACAGCGAGCATGTGAAGTCACTTCCACATCGTCAACCACGACTTTAATCCTATCTGCATAGGCTCTAACAGAAACAGCTTGGCCAACATACCGACAGGGTACGGAGTATTGATTGCGGTCGTAGTGCACCACACAGGTTTTATGCACACGCGCCAAACGCTCATGATATCCATCAAAGGCTACCATCGCGGGACGTAAGCTCGGCTGCTCCTCGGCAAACACTTCATCAATTAGTCTTGATTTGTCAGTCGGGTGTGGGCGTTCACCAAGTCGAGCACAACGTTGCTCCAGCCATTGGTTTAATTCATCTAAAGCAGCAAAGCGCACCCGTGGAACAAACAGCCTTTGGCGCATAACACCGACCTGACGTTCAACCTGGCCTTTCTCCCAACCCGCTGCCGGTGTACAGGCAATCGGTTCAATCAGATAATGATTCATCCGGCTTAGAAAGCGGTGATTAAACTCACGCCGCTTACCCTTAAACAATGCACTGACTATGGTCTTAGGGTGATCGTATATCATCTTCTGAGGTAAGCCCTCAAAGAAATCAAACGCCCGAATATGTGCATCAAACACCCTCTCCTGTGTTTCTCTGGGATAGGCCCTAAGATATGATTTACGCGAATGACATAAACGAAAGTGGGCTAGTTTGATCTTGACACCAAACCCACCCAGAATGACTTGTTCATGTGACCAATCAAACTGACAGGCTTCACCTGGTGCAAAAACCAATGGCACAAATGCTTGTTTAATACATGACCGCGAGTGATCCTTCCACGCTTTGACAAACCGTTGAACGCTGTCATAAGCCCCTCGATACCCTTGCAACTCAATCTCTTCATACAGTTGAACTGCATTACGTCTTTCTCGCACTGAGCGAGCTGCGTCCACTTCAAGCAAATTGATCAACTGAGGTTTGAACTTATCCAGCTTCGGACAGACTATTGGCACCGACCGCTGATATTCAGGTTCGCTTGGCGCGTTGTTTAAATATTTATAAATAGTGGTGCGTGATAAATTGAATTCACGCGACACCTCGCTTACTTTGCGACCTTCTACTAAACACAAACGTCGTATCTTGGTACATATAGGCATACAAATCACCTGACAGTTTCCTCGGATTAATGGCTCCGAGACAGTTAACAATAAAGGTGTTCAGTTTTGTACGCTGATCACCCACGAAACTGTTCATTTTTGCACGCTGTTCAACACCTTCTTCTATCGGCCAAAGACGTAAGCCACAGCCAGAAGGTCAACCTGGCTATAGCCGTGTAGATACAGTGCATCAGGGCGATAAGGACAAGGTTAAAGGGGTCTATCATATCAACGCCGTTGATGAGATCACCCCGTTTGAAGTCGTGTCTTCTACACAGAAAATATCAGAGCCATTCTTGATGCCTATTCTCACTCAAATGCTAGAGCAGTTCCCCTTTGTGATTAAAGGCTTTCATGCCGATAATGGCAGTGAATACATTAACCAATCGGTGGTGCGATTGTTGAATAAGCTATTAATCGAGTTGACCAAATCCAGGGCTAGACACCGTAACGACAATGCCTTAGTTGAGTGCAACAATGGGGCCATCGTGCGCAAGCATCTTGGCTTCATGCATATCCCGCAAAAATATGCGCCTGAGATTAATCAATTTGCCACCGACTTTCTTAACCCTTATTTGAATTATCACCGACCTTGTTTCTTCCCACAGATCAGCACTAACAACAAAGGAAAACAAGTCAAAACCTATCCATATCGAAACATGATGACGCCTTATGAAAAACTCAAATCGTTGACCAATGCACAGTCATATCTTAAAACTCACATCTCGTTTACAATGCTTGACGATATCGTTTATCAGATGACTGATAATGAGGTAGCAAAACAACTCAATGAGGAAAAAACTAAACTCTTTAAAAACATCTTTGAACAGAAATGACAATCAACTTCTCGGTATCATTCCTGTATTGGAATAAACTGAGCTCTAATACATGCTGTACTGGCGTGCGCAAGAAACAATAGGGTAATAATTAGAACTCTCATAGTGCATCCAATATTAGACTATATAAAAAGCCGTTTCTACATTAAGCACCATTCTTCCCAGCTAATTGTTCGGCCAGGGTATGCCGGATTGACAAACGGCCATTCACTCGCCACCCAAGAATGCACTGTATCAAATAGATGCTGATCTAACCCTGTTTGAGCTTCAGATTCCCTAACCCACATTAAAATTTCTACGTCGTAATCCCCTCTGCGGCTCGGATAAATATACAGGCAGCCCAGAACGCTGTTCTCATTCAATCTAACAACGGTGTAGGCGAATGAAGTTCTTAGCTGAAACTCGGTTTGATGCCAACCTAACTCAATCGTATTTTGTTCTTTAGTTAATCCTGTAGGCCACTGCGCCCCAGGTTTGAAAACTGTTTTTAGGCGATGTTCGCTACTCATCACCGCCTCGAAGTTTTTGTCAACATCATCAATACTTAAACAACGCAACCGCATTCTCGCCGTTTCAAGCAGCTGTGGCACCTCGAAGTCTTCGGGCACTATCGGCAGGTTATACATTCAAGCTAGAAAATTCAGTTGAAACACAAAAGTCTGCCAAAAAGAAATCCGCATACAGATAACAATTTATTTCACCAATGGGCCTAATGCTGATCATAATGACCGCCGATGGCAAAAATATAAACATATTCTTGGTCGTATTTATAAATGAGCCTATCTTTCTGACTTATCCGCCTAGACCATAAGCCCGACAAATTATGTTTAAGGGACTCAGGCTTCCCTGTGCCACTCGCAGGGTCTTCACGAAGCATTTCTTTTAATAAACGACACAACACTTTGTGTAACTTTCTATCAGTTAACCGTAACTTTTCGTATGCAGCCCAAGTATTCCCCTCAAATACCAACGATCTCATCTATTTGTTCAGTCGATGGTTTATACCCCCTATTAGTCGAATTGCTATCTGTTGACTTGACAATTTGCTGCATCAATTCGCTATTTTGTAAGACGTATAAGGTCTCGCGGTCTCGCTCCCAATCATCGGCACTTAATACTACAAAGTCAGCCCCGCTTCGACGCGTGACTTTGAGTGGCACATGATCACTTACCACTTGTTCCACAAAAGATTTGATATTCTCTCTAAACTTGTTAACGCTGATGCTGTCCATCTTCAAAATTATTATGTACTGTAATGCGGTATATACTAATACAAATGTTGGTTGGATTCAATCTGAGCTTTTCGTTTATACGGCTGCGTAGTATTAATTATGCAGGGCCAAACGAGTCTCTATAAAAGCGTAGCCAATTCCCACCCATTATTTTAGCCACTTCGTCTTCGTGCATACCGAATTCTTTAAGCCCTTGGGCTATATTGCCAAAATGTAGGTTGTTCTCAAACCAATGCGGTTGTTCTGGCCAATTAGCATTAGCGGCAGACCCTTCTCCATAGTCTTTATCGATAGACCATCGGCCATTACGCATCCAAGTAAGAATTGAGGTGGGTTGGTTTTGGCATAAATCTGAGCCAATACCAATATTATCAATTCCCATCATGTCAGCAGTTTTGGCAATCATCTCGCAGAAATCCACTAATTTGCAATCCGGGCCATCTTTTAAGTGAAAAGGATACAAACTAAAACCCAGCATACCGCCACTTTCACCCAATGCCTTAATTACAGTGCCTGACTTATTGCGCAATGCTGACTCAAAGAACGTTGGATTGGCGTGGGTAATGGCTATAGGCCTAGTTGAAATTTCTATCGCATCTAAGGTAGAACGCTCCGCGCTGTGCGACATATCTACGACCAAGCCAACGCGGTTCATTTCAGCAATCGCCTGTTTACCAAAACGGGTCACGCCACTGTCTTGTGCTTCATAACAGCCTGTCGCCAACGGGCTTTGGTTGTTATAAGTCAATTGCATGAATCGCACGCCGAGTTGGTGAAATATCTCAATTAGAAATACGTCATTATCTATTGGCGAGCAATTTTGAAAGCCGAACACAATACCAGTGCGGTTTGATGCTTTTGCCTCCAGCACATCATCGGCTGTGCGCACCGGCATAATGAGGTCACTAAATTGTTGAAATTTTTGATTCCAGTCAGCAATATTGCTAATCGTTTCAAAGGTGTTTTCATGATAAACAATCGTTACGTGAACGCAATCGACCCCGCCTTTACGCATTTGCTCAAACACTTCGCGGCTCCAGTTTGAATACTGAAGCCCATCAATCAAGACGTATGGCTGGCTCATAAAACTTCCTAGTACGCCTTCATATAAGTGGTTTTAACAACCGTGTAGAACTCGGCTGCATATTTACCTTGCTCGCGGCTACCGTAGCTTGAGTTCTTACGCCCGCCAAACGGAACGTGGTAATCGGTGCCGGCCGTTGGCAAGTTGATCATCACACAGCCTGACTTCGCGTTGTGTTTGAAGTGATTTGCATGCGCTAGTGATTCAGTAATGATGCCCGCAGTTAAACCAAACTCAGTATCGTTAACCATCTCTAAGCCTTCCTCATAGGAGTCCACCTTGATAACGCATGCGATTGGACCGAAAATCTCGTCGCGATTGATGGTCATGTCGTTTCTGCCTCCAACAAACAAGGCAGGTGCCATGTAATAACCTTCAGAGCCCATTTCAAGGTGCTGGCCACCACAAACAAGCTTAGCACCTTCGTCTTTACCGACCTGCAGATAGTGTTCGTTCTGCTTAATTTGCGCTTCGCTCACCACAGGGCCAATCTGGCTACCCTCTTCTAGAGCTGGACCAACCTTAAGCGCCTTAACGCGCTCTGTTATCATTACTACGAATTCGTCATGCACGTCTTTGTGCACAATCAGTCGCGAAGATGCCGTGCATTTCTGGCCTGTGCTGAAGTAAGCGCCATTTACCGCACAATCTACTGCGGTTATTAAATTAGCTGATGAATCAACATACAAAGCATTCTTAGAACCCATTTCTAATTGCACTTTAGCAAAATTGGATACTGCATTAGCTGCAATCTTCTTACCTGCGTTCAAAGAACCAGTAAAGGTTACCGCTTTAACAATCGGCGAAGACACCATCGCATCGCCTATAGTCGCGCCCGCGCCCATCACTAAGTTGAATACGCCATCAGGCAAGCCTTGACGGCTCATAATTTCAGCAAAGTTAACCGCGGTTGCAGGCGTTAGATTAGCAGGCTTCCAGATAACCGAATTACCATAAGCCAATGCGGGGGCGATTTTCCACGCTGCGCAAGCCATTGGGAAGTTCCAAGGCGTTATTATCGCCACCACACCCACTGGCTCACGACGTGCTTCTACTTCAATGCCTGGGCGCACTGAGTCGGTGACTTCACCCATTTGGCGTAGTACTTCCGCAGCGTAATACGTAAAGAATTGTCCAGAGCGGTACATTTCACCAAAGCCTTCTGGCTTAGTCTTGCCTTCTTCACGCGACAAGGTTTCGCCCAGCTCTGTTGCGCACTCCATCATCTCGTTACCAATTGCCATTAACACGTTGTAGCGGTGCTCAAGGCCGGTTTTTGCCCACTCTATCTGCCCTGTTTCAGCAGCTGCGAGGGCATCTTCTAAGTCTTGAGGCGTTGCCTGAGCATATTCCCCAATCACATCGCTTAAGTCAGAAGGATTAACGTTTTTAACGGTGGTTGCGCCATCGCGCCATTGCCCGGCAATATAGTTTTGAGTTTTCATTGATAAATAGAATAATTAATACGGTATTAAGTCTTTGACTCGCTACAATCTAGTGTAGTGTATTAAATAGATCGTATGTATCAGCGAGACAAGAAACGACCAGATACTAGGCGCGTTTCGCAGTGAATGGCCTGTCCTTTGCAAGAAACGCAACGACGTAGATGGCCGTTTATTGTCTCGCCCGCAGGGAGCCCCCCAAATGACCCAATACTGCGTTACAGCCCTTGTTAAGGGAACACCATTCACTGCGGACTGTGCCTTGTCTTGGATCATTTTGGGGCTCTGATATATACGATCTATTTAATACACTACACTAGCAAATGAGTCTACTCAAGCTGCAATTAAATTCACATAAATACAGCCGAATTTTCTGTCAATGAAGTATAGCGAAATTAACTTATTCTTTTATTCAGTATATGTGAAGATTGAATTCAAAAAAATGAACGTACCTTTGTTAAGCTCTTTAAAAGCTCACTTTATCTTTCAAATTAGTAATGTTTGATTACTCACTAGCCCATTGGGTTACCTTTAATACTGCATCGGCGCTCCCAAGCTTATCGCCCGACTCAGATACTAACTCCCTATTTGTAATTATAATGTGCTCAATAAATGTCTAAGCTTGTATCAATATTTTTTATATGGTTTTTGCTGAACTCAAGTGTGAATGCGACACTGTCGTTAAAAGCTTCAGAAAAATTTCTAATAGACCCGTTTGTGAATCTTGTGTATGAAATGGAAGTTGCGATAATTTGCGGACTTGCGACCTATCCAGTTTCAAAAGGATTTGAGCTTGAAAAAAAACAAATGATCAGCACGTTTGAGTTGAGTACTGAAATGGTGGTAACAAAAAGCACGCTGGCAAGGAAACTAGCCGATCTTGAATGGCAAAATAGAGGGCTTGGAGGATTCAAAGGGTGGTGCGCGAAAGAAGGCGTTAATAATGCCAAACGGTTTATTTTATTTTTCGAACAGCACGATCAATAAATCGAACTCAGCGTCAGATTCGTATATCAAGCTGCCTGATTCGATAACACCCTACCCTATCGCGTCAAGATATAGGGTTTTACTAATCCCTTATCTGCTATTACACTAGCCCGAATGAAAAAGAGAGAATCGATCAAGAAAATAAGTGCTCTGGGTTTATCGGGTGCGCTAATACCAACGGCTTGGACAAAGCCGATTATCAATTCGGTCTTATTGCCTGTTCATGCAATGACAAGTAATTGTAGTTCTGCCGACATTGTTGGTAAATGGACATTTTTTTTGGTGCCCCCCCTGATCTACTCTCTGAGATTAAATTTTCTGCTGACGGAACAGGCCACACGTTCGGGGGGTCACCAGTTACATGGTCATTTAATATGGATCGTTTAATCGTAGATATACCAAGATTTTTTAGTGTTTATGATGGAACAATTAATAGTGATTGCTCCATCATTACGGGCCTTGATACAAGTAACAACGATCCTTTCACGGCGACGCGCTCGAAATAACAGTTTTAAACTTTCATGAAGAAGGCTCTGCATCGTCTAGCAACAACATAATGATGGGAACAATAGTTATATTGTCGGCAGAAACTTCTAGGCGGTAACGACCAATAGCCCCATAAGTGCTGTGATTATAATTTGACCCGCCATTGTAGCCATTGCCTTTAACATGCAAATAATAAGTTCCTGTTTCATTGGCCGTGTAAGTGATCTTTGAACTTAAAGAGATTGAGGCAGGAAATGGCGGTGGTGAAACAGGCGTTTGGTCGTTAATAGCTAGCTGTGTGCCAGTAGAGCCGTATAAAATGGTTTGTGTGTTTACTGTTGGAAATCCGCCGATCGCGGTTACATTAACAACAATTTTCTGACCTTTTTTGCTTGAAATTTATACGCATCTCGGTCATTAAATGCGCCTATCTTGCTCTCTATAGAAGTGGTTGATGAAGCGCTAGCGTTGCTATTGCCTATACTATCTCCTTTAAATGGAAGATCAACCGAGATAACGCTCAAATCTTGCTGAAATTGAGTAGCTCCTGAGTAATCGCCATTGCTAAATGTTGTGTAACTTGAAGCATAAGGCGCGCCCATAAAAGGCCCCCAACCTTGTTGACCCCCGTGGTATTCAGAGCCATTTAAACCATCATGCTTTAATGCCAAAGTATGGCCAACTTCATGTATTGATATAAGCCCCATATTAGCACCTTCACGACCTCCGCCGCAATTCGTAAACCCCCACGCAGGAGTGGCTGTTCCAAAACTTTCCAAGTACGCAACGCCACCAGCGGGGCTACCATACCAAGCATGTGTTGGCGTAATCATCATGCGCAAACGGCGACTTACCGAAGTGGCGTTAAAAACGTTTTTATTTGTGGTCACATTCACCTGATAAATTGAATACGCTTCTTTGGTGCGCTCCCAAACGTTCTTAATATGATTTTGCTCAGAATCATTAAAGGTGCTCGGGCTACCATCTTGATCGAACGGTTGAGCAACAATTGGCGCACCCCCATTAAAATTAGAATTCCAAAGTGTATTGTTGATCGTTTCTCCATCAAAATCTAAATACACAACTCTCGATGCCCCTAAATTACTATTGTAAATTGGGACTGATGAGACGGTGGCTAATGCTTCTGCAACAGGCGATTCAAAAACTTTAGCTTCGACAGGGTCTTCAGGCGCAGGAGGTATCCCGTCACAAATGAATTCACCAATTTCTTGTTTTAGAAGAAACGCGATTTCGCTCGTCGTTATCTCTAAGCGATAACCGACTTCACTCATGTTGAGTTGTACTGAGGCTGTAATAGTTGTGCCATCAAATTGGATTTCTATTAATGAGTTTGGCTCATCTGGCAGGTGGCCTATTATTTGCACAATTCCATCGAAAGAGTTGATCGCGTCTATGACCGCTGTTTTAATCATCCCTGTTTCAAGTGTTATAGAAACACTATCACCAGAGGCAAGTGCCAGTAATCCAGCCTCGTTTAAGCTTATTCTTATTGAAGATATCGTATCTTCAAAAACAGGTGGTATTTCAGTTGAAGACATATCCTCTTGCCAAAGCGCAACCTGTGAAAATGCTGACGATGAAATCAGAAAAGCAACAACCCCTGTTATATTCTTTAGCATATTTTCCCTCTTAATATAAAGCAAATCACCCTTTTGCATTAACTCACCCGAAACCTGCATTACATGCCCCGCATTTGTTGGCACCAAACTAGGGCCACTGCCACCCTCTTATGTGGTTAACATATAACCATAGTGCTGCTGATCTTCTTCTTTTACCAACAACATAGCAGGCAAGCCGCCGATTAAGCACACTTCCGCGCAAGCACGATGCACACCACCCTCACCTGGCTTCATTCCGTATTAGAGGGCTCAGTTGTCATTTAGCAAATGAGAGAATTCGAGCACTGTGGAAACTGGCATAATACGGCAAAACCTCTGGTCCGATAATATAGTGAAATCGTCAAAATGCTATTTCAGAACACTTGAATAGTTGATTCCTATTTTTAACTAACGATAGCGTTGCATAGTAGGTTGGAGTGTCTCTGAACTATTTCATCCTGACTCCCTCTAATGCGGCACTTTTGAACTGGATGGATAGTTTCATAATGCTCACGGCATTTCTATTTTTAAGAACAAACCGAACTTATTGGATGTTAATTTTTAATTTGCTCTCACTCTACTTCCTTATAGGCGCTTTATTCGCAATTGCTTTCCTAATAGTAGGGTATAAACGTATTCTCCCAGATGCCGAAGGTACAAGCCTTAGTGTACGGATAGTTTGGGCTCCCGCCGCATTGGCTCTATGGCCCTATTTATGCCTCCGTTGGCTCAAAGCCTGACCCTAGCTTGATTAATAGATTTTTATTCGACATGACTCGATCACACCGCAAATTTCATCATCTGTTTTGGTATTTAGTTACGCCGATTCTTTTAGTGATCATTCTGGTTAATTTGCCCAAGCAAGGCGATGAAAACACTGCGCTAAATACGATTCCCACCGCAGCAAAAATCGCTGTTTTACCTTCTAGTGAACATTAGCCATGAGCCACGCTTTCAAACGAGTTAATTGGAACCCGCGTAAACGTGCTTATGATCTAAGCCTGTGGGCAGGCATTGTGGCGTATATCGTTATTTTTATTGTCGGCACAAAAATCGCCTTTCCAGGGGATAATGATGTCTCAATACAGATCATACTTATCCGCGCCTTCTCTACCTGTGCCTTTTTGATGCTGACATTTATTTTGTGCATCGGGCCACTGGCGAGAATCGACAAGCGATTTCTGCCACTGCTATACAACCGCCGCCATTTCGGAGTTTCTTTTTTTGTTATCGCTCTGCTTCACGCTGCGCTCGCTATATATTGGTATCACAGTTTTGGCGACATTAACCCAATAGAGTCTGTTATCACATCCGGCGGCAGCTACGAGAACTTGAGTGATGCACCGTTTCAATTATTCGGTTTACTGGCTCTTTTAATCTTCTTCGTCATGGCAGCTACCAGTCACGATTACTGGAATGCCGTGCTCAGCACTATGTGGAAATCTTTTCATATGCTGGCGTATGTCGGTTATGCCCTGTTGGTGATTCACATTGCGATGGGCGCCATGCAACAAGATAGCACTGGTATTTTACCTATCATGTTGTTTATCAGTGTAATCAGCGTTGCAGGTTTGCATTGCTATAGTGCCCTATTTGCTTCAAAAGAAGATGCCACTTTATCGCTCAGCAATAACCAACCTGACTCAGCTCCAACAGGCTGGGTCGCCGTCGGCAGATGGCAAGACATCGCCAACGATCGCGCCATTACCGTTAAATTAGGCGACGACGAGCGCGTCGCCGTATTCAGGTTTGATGAAGTAAAACTATGTGCCGTTTCTAATGTTTGCCAACACCAAAATGGGCCGCTAGGTGAAGGTAAGGTAATTGATGGCTGTATTACCTGCCCGTGGCACGGTTATCAGTATCGCCCACAAGATGGCTGTTCACCTCCCCCTTTTACCGAGAAAATAGAAACCTATGAGTTACAACTCGTTGGGGATGAAATATTTTTGAACCCTAAGGCCTTGGCTAAAGGAACTAAAAGACCTATCGTTGAAATTGAACAATGCACCTAGTACTCTTTCAAGGTAATATTGCCTAATTCAGCGTCAACGCACCGTTTCACAGCAAGGCATATTGCGCAATGAATGGTCACTCCCTTCAAAAGCGATACAACGCGGCTGTGGGACAGCGCGTTGGTGCCCTTTGGGTGAGCCTGTCCACGCACCTGGACTGCGTTGTCGCTTTTGCAAATGGAGCGACCATTTCCTGCAAGCGACGCCTTGCCAGATACGCGGACAGACTCACTGAATTAGGCAATATTATCTTGAAAGAGTACTAGTGAAACAAACTAAACAAAACGATCAACCATTCTTCGTTGGCTATTTGAACATGCCCATGGCGTTGAAGAAGTTTTACATCCCATTGACCGCGCTTCTTCTCGCTGCCTCCATGTTTATTGGTTACACCATTGCTAATTCCCAACAGGCGACAGGTGCGGCAAGCTGGCTTACTGATAAGCCACAAACCATGCAGGGTTTGATTAAACTCGAACCTTACCCAGTATTACACCGTTTTAACCCTGACAATCCCGACCAATTAGAGTCGGTATTATTGGTGCGTCAAGGCAAGCGTGGTGCTACCAAATTTGCGCAATCATTAGATGGTCAACTAGTAAATGTAACGGGCTTTGGGATCTATCGAGGCGGCTGGTCGATGTTGGAATTGCGTTCGAGTGAAGATATTCAGACCTTGTCTGAAGATGATACAACAAACGGCTTACTAGACAAATTAGCACAAGAAACTCAGCCCAAATCGTTGGGTGAGATTTCATTTACAGGCGAGGTAGCAGACTCAAAGTGCTTTCTTGGAGTGATGAAACCAGGCGAAGGTGTGGTACATCGTGCCTGCGCAGATGTATGCTTAATTGGTGGAATACCTGCGATGTTACTGGTTGAGGGTGATGATCAACAACGCTATGGATATATGCTCACCGCACAAGACGGTAAAAGTGCATCCACCATGATTGCACAATATGCCGGAGAAACAATGCAGGTTTCTGGCGAACTAATGCAAAAAGGCAGTTTACTTTACATCAAAATGGTGGGGCCTATTACCAACGGCTAGGAGTTTGTTGCGTAAAGGGAGTTGAAATATGAAGCCTTTAAGCAATTCAACCTATCATTACGTTTAGCCATCGCGTTTCTACAAGGAAATCATTAGCCACTGCTTATTTCACCTGTCCCACGATGAGTATCAGAGGTTCATCATAAGAGCCCTTTTTATATATTTAGCTCATTTACCTTAAGTTTTAGTAGATGATTCAGATTATCGACGGTTAGCTTATATAAGATATTGGGATCTATTCGCTAGGTGCTTTCAATAGAAACCATAGGTATGAAACTTGCACAAAATAATATCATAAGCCATCTGCTGCTGGCTATTGGTGGTTCATTGATTATTTTGGCTGGCCTGTTTTACGCCACTTCCAATATTCAACATGATATTAGCCCTTCGCGGCTTGTTGAGGTACTAAAAGCGAGTTCTATTGGGTTCCTTGTGTATTTTGTACTGACGATGATTGCAGGATTATTCTTCCGTGCTTGGCGATATAAAGCACTGTTATCGGCCAGTGGCGACGCGAATATTCCCAATTTTAGAAGTATGTTGCTAATTACTGCTGTTCGGAATATGACAGTTGATTTATTGCCAGCGCGTTTAGGTGAATTGGTGTTTGTTGGCTTATTAAAACGCTATGCTAACACGCAGGTGAGTTCAGGTTTGTCGACATTATTGTTTGCGACGCTGTTAGATATCCTTGTTTTAGGGCCGATTACAATTTGCATTGGTTTGATCGTTGGATTTCCTACTAAACAACCCTATTTATTGGCACTGATTGCTCTCGGCGCTGTCGTAGGATTCGTGTTGACTCTGTATTTTATCTTACCTCTATTTATGGGTTGGTTTTCAAGTATGAGCTGCCATCGAAACAAGCTGATTCGCGGCTTTTTCGGTTTCGTTTTATCAATAGCCCATGCGGTACAAACCACCATGCAAGCAGGTGTATTTGTAAAAGTGATGGGGCTTACGTTTATCATCAGGTTTCTAAAATATGGGGGCTTGCTATGTTTATTTTTTGGTATAAGCCAAGTGAGTTTTCCGCAGTTAGCCGAATTAGGGTCATTAAAAATACTCGGCTCATTAATTGCTTCGGAAATGACAGCGTCATTACCCATTCCTGCTTTGATGAGCTTTGGCACCTGGGAGTTAGGTGGTATGACTTTATTAGCCTATTTCGGTGCGATACCACAACATGCTTTATTAACAATGTTGGGGGTGCATGTGCAAACACAAGCCATTGATTATGGAGTTGGGATTACCTCTTTAGCGGTGTTACTGCTTTATGGGCGTAAGCAAGTAGGGCAGAAAAATCAAGCCGCCAATCGTAAACGAATATTGGCAGCGTTATTCGTGGCGACCGCCATGGGATTTACTTGGTTCGGGTTAAAAGACGCAAAACAACAGCAGACCCTGTTTTCGATGCAGGACAGTACAGGGGTTGTGCGACCAGATAATGCGCCCGTTCCAGCATGGATTAATGAAGCGGATGGATATGTAGTTTGGAGTTCAAATCGAACCGGTAATCATGATATTTGGTTGATGACATTACCAGATTTAAAAATCCGCCCGCTCACAACAGATGGGCATACTGAAAACTTTGCGCGTATCTCTCCTGATGGGAAAAAAGTAGTGTTTGCGCGTGCGCATAAACAATGGCAATCGACGCGTGATGACAAACCGTGGGATATCTGGGTTTTAGATATAGATACCGGGAAGCAGCGCTTGTTAGCAAAATGGGGGGTTTCACCTGCTTGGTCGCCCGATGGCAGTTTTGTTGTTTTTCAGCGTGATCCCGGACAAATTATTGCGGTTGATATTAAGTCAGGCAAACAGCGTTTGTATTACGAAAGCGGAAAAGACGCGTTTATGAAAACCAGAGTGAATTTAAATACCCCGACTATTGGCGAAGGCCAGCGCATGGCCTTTACTTTCAGGAACCATGGGCAGCCTACCAATATTATTCGTGACGAGCGCGGGAAATTTCAAACTGTCCATCGCGACGCTTGCCAAGTGCAATGGGCACCTTCTGGAAAATATACAATGTATGTACAAAAAGGGGGTAGGCAAACCAACCAAATAATGCGATTCGATCCCGTGACCAAAACTAAAACAACTTTATTAGACCTACCCGGGGAGTTTAGCCACGAATATTTTGCGCGTTTGACGAACAATGAGCAATATATGGTCTTGGCTGCTTCTAACGGAGGGCACGAGCATGATCTCGCAGATTATGAATTGTTTCTTTGGAAAGTAGGTAGCAATGCAGCGCAAGCCACACGTTTAACGTTTAATTCGGGGAACGATAGTTGGCCAGATGTTTGGATCAAGTGAATGCTACCAAGTTGGCTTTGGTGTCCTTGAACCTAGTAGGTGCCACCTTACGGAAAATTAAAACAGGCAACGAAGTTGATGTATTGGTTGCGATTTAATTTCCGCGTCTGGCTCTGGAGTCAGACTCAGTAAGGTCGATGCGGTGATAATCGTTGTCCAGTGCAGTGTAGAATACTCAAACATAGCGTACTTAAATTAACGCCAAAGTGGCCAGCCGCTAAATCAAATTCGCATCGGAAATAATCTCTACCAAAGCTGGGCCATCATGCGCTAAAGCTTTACTGATTACGCTGTCGAGCTGACCTTGCTTTTCGACACGTTTTCCAAATCCACCGCATAATTTAGCGTAGGCTGCAAAACTGGGGCTCGTCGGTTAATACAATTTCAAACAGGGTTTTCGCCGAAGTCGCTTTTAGTTTGCTCAGCAACGCGTTTTTTGTGCAATAAACCGTCTATTAGCAGCCATTTTGCCACCAATAGACGGATCTATCCCTAGGCCGGCACCAATTCAACTCGTTCAACTCCCAATGCCATTAATCGCTTAAGGTTAAAACATAAGCCCCTGATTCCAACTTGGAACTGGACTTTAGCCAACCCTTTATAACGAACTCGCTTATTGCGATGAGCAAACACTCGCTCATATGGTGAACGAATTTTGCTAATCCAACGGTCTTTGTCTCTATTCTTGCCATGCATATTGTTCTTCTTGATTGTTGCATCATGGCAACCGTTGCGCCTGAGCGTGGTTTTGGCCGGGCTCACGCAATAACCCTTGTCCGCATAAACAGCACCCGACTTAGGGCAAACATGCTTTAAGCCGCTTGCATCCGTTACCTCAGCCGAGGTGGCCGCTATTTTATTGATCAAGCCACTTTGCATATCCACTGATGCATGCTCTTTGTAACCATACCAATATTTGCTATTTCCCTTGCACCCAAACCGTGCTTGCTTGTCCGCCGCAACTTTATCAACTGTCTTATTGTTGAACTCCTCTAATCCCATCTTTATCGCCTTATCTCTATCATCCCAAGTGGTTAGCTTACTGACCAACTGGCTGGCATCGACAAATGTGAATACTTCTCGTACTAAGCCCATTGAAACTAACCCGCTCCGAACACGGTCAAATAAATTCATCATACCCCTGGTTGATACTGTAACTTCAGGTATGGACTTTTATATTAGATAGAGCAGTATGGCCTTTTCCCCCCAGGGGGAATTTTTTCGAATTTTTGATTTATTCAAATTTTCTATCTTGGTGTCTTGTAAGTTGAGCCATTTGTGCGTTCCCTGTTTTAAGCAATTAAAATACTGGAGACACCCAAATGACCCAATCAAACAATAACGTATTTGACGTAATAGTGGAACACACATCTCAGAAGGCCCCGATGCCATGCGCCCCGTGCTCACCGCACTGCTCAATGAGGCGATGAAGATTGAAAGAGAGCCGTTTCCAGGCGCATCACACTATGAGCATAGTCAAGACCGGCCAGGGTTTGCCCATGGCTACCAGGATAAGCGTATCGATACACAAGCCGGTACGCTCAATCTGCGTATCCCAAAGACCGCTCAACACGTTGATGAACCTTTTTACCCTCAATCGCTAGAACGCGGCTTACGCAGCCAACGTGCGATGATGCTGACCGTTGCTGAAATGTACGTGACGGGCGTTAGCACGCGCCGAGTCGAAAAAGTCATGCAGAGCATGGGTATTGAAAGCATCTCCTCTACACCGGTCTCACGGGCTAATCAGAGCATGGATGAGGCGTTAAAAGTCTGGCGTGATCGTCCGTTGGGTAAAGTCTCTTACCTAATCCTTGATGCGCGTTATGAAAAGGTGCGTGAGGGCCACCAAGTGATTGATATGGCGGTGTTGAGTGCGGTGGGTGTATTGCCTTGTGGACGGCGTTGCGTATTAGGAACGGCAATGGCACTTAATGAAGCCGAGGTTAACTGGCGAGCGTTCCTCAAAGGCTTGGTTGACCGGGGCATACATGGTATTGAGTTTATTGTCAGTGATGATCACCGTGGCTTAAAAGCCGCTAGAAAGGCAGTGTTCCCAGGTATACCTTGGCAGCGTTGCCAGTTTCATCTGGCGCAGAATGCAATGCATCATGCCCCCAATCACAAGATCAAGCAGCGCATTGGTGGTGAGCTGCGTAGTGTTTGGAATGCACCCAATATGGCAGCTGCTCAGGTTAATCTAAAAGTCCTTGTGAGCCAGTACCAGGAAAAGCATGCTCACTTGGCGCAGTGGCTAGAAAACAATGTGCCTGAAGGGTTAAATGTGTTTGCCTTGCCAGATAGACACCAAAAGAAAATGCGAACCTCCAACCGCATTGAACGGACGGTTCAACAAGAACTTAAGCGGCGAACCCGCTTGGTCAGAGTCTTTCCTAACCGAGAGGCTTGGTTACGATTAGTCAGTGCCATTCTGATTGAAATTGACGACGAATGGGCTAATGCTAATCATCGATATATCGTGTGGAACGACAATGAGTCAACTTGCTAGACAAAAAGTCCATACCCAATGTTGCGTAATCCCCTGGTTCCAATGCGTGAGCGAAAATCACCAAAGTAACTATGATCAGGAGTGCTCTGTTCCAGTCCTGAATCACAAAACCACTTAGCGGCCAGATTCTCTGATAAGTATCGCTCCATTTCTCTATCACTTAAATCTTCCATGAACTGAAGCACCAAGGCACGTAAGCCGAACTCAACACCTCGGCCTTTAGGGCCACGGGTGGCATATATTTTAGAGAAGGGTTTACTCAATGCACCAAAACATAATAGCTCATCGAGTTTACGGTAGGGATGTTCAGAGCTAACCAGAGAATCTAAGGTTAGGAACAGTTGGCTTTGATGACGTTTGCTCAAAATTGCAGGCTGACTAGAATCAGCCCATATTATCTCACGTATTCTATTAATTATCCGACAAGCCCAACTGGGGTTCTGCAATGAGGTTTGCCATACATCCCATTCTGCGGCTCTTTGTTCTTTAGTTATCTGTAACTTCTCAATAACCCGTGGCAGGTAAAATAAAACAAAATATTTCTTGACAGGGTTTTACGCTAAAAGGAAGGTAATTCAACGTGGTCGAGTGACTCGATTTAGGTTGAGTTCCAGGGTGGTTGTAGGCACCTTTACGCTAATAACAAAGATCGCTTAAGGACGTTCAGGGGTGTCTTCTTAACGTTCGTTGTGGCGCAGTTGAGAAGGCAAAATTGGACTTTCAAAACCGATGGTACACTAAGGTCTATCCAGTTAACGGACGTTTAAGACCTTGAGTAAGCTACCCTCTATTCCCGACATTCCTGAACAAGAACAAACCCCCGCAGTAAAAATGTTGCGGGTGCTAGTGGAGCAGCTGTTGGTGCGAGTTCAACAACAGGACGAAGAAATAGCATTGCTTAAAGATGAAATCAATATCCTTAAGGGGCAGAAGAGGCGGCCTACTGTTAAGGGCGGTAATATGGATAAGAAAACAGAGCCAAAACGTTCATCTTCTAGCGACAAACCTAAGCAGCGAGCTGGGTCGAACAAGGCAAAGAAAACACCAAGGCTGTCAATTGACCTAAATCGGGTTATTGAACCAGCGAAGTCCGTGCCCGAAGGTTCTCGCTTTAAAGGCTATCGGGATTTTGTAGTGCAAGATTTGCTTATCAAGGTTCATACCACCCGCTATCGTTTAGCGCATTGGGTAACGCCAGACAATAAAAAGCTCAAAGGCCAGTTACCGACATCCGTGGCAGGGCGACATTATGGGCCTCGTCTGGTCAGTTATATTCTCTATCAATATCATCATTGTCAAACCACGCAACCACTCTTGTTGGAACAGTTGCGAGAGTGGGGAATTGATATTTCTTCGGGACAAATTAACCCAATACTGATCAGCACTAAAGAGCCCTTTCATGCTGAGAAAGAGGCGTTACTAAGCGTTGCTCTGAGCGCATCGTCTTACGTGACCGTGGACGATAGTGGTGCTCGCCATCAGGGCAAAAATGGCGATGTAACGCACATTGGTAATGACTTGTTTGCGTGGTTTAAAAGTACTCAATCAAAAAGTCGAATTAACTTCCTACCGCTATTAAGGGCTGGCAATACGGATTATCGTTTGAGTCAAAGTGCGTTGAATTATAGGCAACAACATGGATTGCCAAAGCAAGCCTTAGCCGCTGTAACTGAGCACCGGGAACGCCGTATTGCCAACGAGGATGACTGGCTTGAAATGCTCGATAGCCTGTTGATCATTAAGGCACGTCACCGACGTATCACCACCGAAGGGGCATTACTTGGTAGTATTTTGCATCATGGTCTGTGTGATGACATCGTTGTCGTCAGTGATGATGCAGGGCAATTTAACATTTTGGCTCATGCCTTGTGTTGGATACACACCGAGCACTTAATCCATAAGTTGATACCGCTGAACGAGGGACACCGGCAGGGCATGGCTAAAATACGCGACCAAGTCTGGTGCTTTTATCGGGCGTTAAAGAGTATAAAACCCAGCCTTGCGAGAACCAACGTAAAATACTTGAGCAGCGTTTCGATGAAATCTTCACTCAACAGACATGCTACCAAACATTAAATCAGACGCTCAAACGAATCCATGCGAATCAAGCAGAATGACTGTTGGTGCTAGATCGACCAGATATTCCGTTACACACCAATGGCAGTGAAACAGACATTCGCGATTACGTGAAAAAACGAAAAGTGAGTGGCTCCACCCGCAGCGATGCTGGCCAGCAGTGTCGGGACACGTTTGCCAGTTTGAAAAAGACCTGCCGAAAACTGGATATATCGTTCTGGCACTACCTGACCCATCGACTTGGTATCGGTGAGCAACATATTGATCCTCTGCCAGATATCATTATGGAACGCGCCAGCTTTGCCACGGGTTATTGAGAAGTTACCTTAAAACAAGGTAAGTTACCCCAAGGTGTCGAAGTGGCGTTCTGGCGGGACCGCTCCAAAATTGTAAAGCTGCGACTACAAACGCTACTTAAAAGCGCTTGGCAAGGCGGCTTATTAGTATTTATATGCCTTGCCTTATTTTTACGGCTTTCCGTGGCACTTTGGGTTTGTGTGGTATTCCGATCGCCTTTATGGGCGCGATGATTATGATGCCAATATTAGGCGTCACCTTAAATATAATCAGCTTGTTCGCATTTATTTTAGTTTTGGGCGTAGTTGTAGATGACGCCATCATTACTGGCGAGAACGTATATCGGCAGCTAAACAAAACCAAAGACAGCCTTAAAGTGGCCATCGACGGCACACGAGAAGTAGCCGTTCCCGTTACTTTTGGCATGCTCACCACCGTTGCAGCGTTTATGCCTCTATTATTTATCGAAGGCTTTCGCGGTAAAATTTTTTCGCAAATTGCCTTAATCGTTATTCCCGTACTGGCGTTTTCTTGGGTAGAGTCTAAACTGATCCTTCCATCGCATTTAACTCATGTAAAGCCTTACGTTAAAGAGCAATCAAATTGGCTACTCAAAATACAACAAAGTATAGCCGCTGGATTAGAGTGGTTTGTCGAACACATCTATCCAGCAATTCCCGCTAGATCTAAAAACTGAGTAAATAAGCGGTTCTACGGAGGCTCTACAATTATTATTTCGTAACCTTTCGTCTGCTTTTAGTAAGATATCAGCACTATTTCATAAAATAAGTAAGACTGATGCCCCAACCGTCACTGCGTAAACAGTTGAGTGCCCCGGGTTACTTAGCGCCGTTCGTCACTGTTTTGATTCGATAAAGGATACTAAAGCGAGCCGAGCTTTACCTCTTGGGCTCGTCGGTTAATACAATTTCAAACAGGGTTTTCGCCGAAGTCGCTTTTAGTTTGCTCAGCAACGCGTTTTTTGTGCAATAAACCGTCTATTAGCAGCCATTTTGCCACCAATAGACGGATCTATCCCTAGGCCGGCACCAATTCAACTCGTTCAACTCCCAATGCCATTAATCGCTTAAGGTTAAAACATAAGCCCCTGATTCCAACTTGGAACTGGACTTTAGCCAACCCTTTATAACGAACTCGCTTATTGCGATGAGCAAACACTCGCTCATATGGTGAACGAATTTTGCTAATCCAACGGTCTTTGTCTCTATTCTTGCCATGCATATTGTTCTTCTTGATTGTTGCATCATGGCAACCGTTGCGCCTGAGCGTGGTTTTGGCCGGGCTCACGCAATAACCCTTGTCCGCATAAACAGCACCCGACTTAGGGCAAACATGCTTCAAGCCGCTTGCATCCGTTACCTCAGCCGAGGTGGCCGCTATTTTATTGATCAAGCCACTTTGCATATCCACTGATGCATGCTCTTTGTAACCATACCAATATTTGCTATTTCCCTTGCACCCAAACCGAGAAGTGGACCCGCTTTTTAGGACAGATGGCTTAGGAGTTATTTTCAGCTGATTAAGCAGCCAATTTCAGGCCGCGACATGGATCATACATCATGTCAGGAACCATGCCCAATGTTTGATGTTTACGCTCTTGGTTGTAATAGTTTATCCAGGAGCCAATGCCGTCTTTTGCCTCTTTCATCGATTGGTAGGCTTGCAAATAGACTTCCTCATATTTCACGCTGCGCCATAAGCGCTCAACAAATACATTGTCACGCCAAGCACCTTTGCCATCCATGCTGATGCGAATACCATTGTCTTTGAGTACACCGGTAAACGCCTCACTGGTAAATTGCGCACCTTGATCGCTGTTAAAGATATCAGGCTTGCCGTAGTAATGCAGTGCCTCTTCCAAAGCATCTACGCAGAATGCGCTATCCATGCTGTTGCTAAGCCGCCATGACAGCACTTTACGAGAATACCAATCCATCACAACGGTAAGATAAGCAAAGCCCTTAGGCATCGGGATATAAGTTATATCGGTACACCAAGCTTGATTGGGTTGATTGATGGCCAACCCACCTAGCAGATAAGGATAAATCTTGTGCCCCGCCTTCTTCTTGCTGGTGTTAGGCCTAGGATAGATGGCTTTAATGCCCATCTTACGCATTAAGCGTCGCACATGTTTACGGTCAACTCGATGGCCTACATCTTGCAACACATCACGAATGCGTCTACTGCCAAGAAAGGGCCGATTGAGGTGAATGCGATCAATCAGATGCATCAGTTCCAAGTCATCCTCATTAGCAGGTGAGGTTTTGTAATAAACATGGGAACGATGAATCTTCAACAATTTACACTGACGAACTAACGATAGTTTATTGCTTTTATTAATCATAGTTTTGCGCTCAGGTCTGTTTAACGACCGAGCGCTTTTGATAAAAAATCGTTTTCCATGGTGATTTCACCGATCTTTGCCTGTAATGATTTAATCTCTGATTCTCGGTTTGGAGATAAGCCTGTGCCTGATGCAAAGACTTCAGCTGAGCTATCGAGCAATTGTTTCTTCCACTTGACGATAAGATTTGCATTGATGTCATAACGACTAGCAAGATTGCTTAATGTTTCATCACCTTTGATTGCTGCAAGAGCAACTTTGGCTTTGAATTGTGGGGCATGGTTTCTACGCTTTTTACTCATTTTCTGTTCCTCGTTTTGAACAATTATAAAACAGAAAATAACTCCTTATTTTGGCCTTCAACCTGTCCTAATCATGGAGTCCACTTCACCGTGCTTGCTTGTCCGCCGCAACTTTATCAACTGTCTTATTGTTGAACTCCTCTAATCCCATCTTTATCGCCTTATCTCTATCATCCCAAGTGGTTAGCTTACTGACCAACTGGCTGGCATCGACAAATGTGAATACTTCTCGTACTAAGCCCATTGAAACTAACCCGCTCCGAACACGGTCAAATAAATTCATCATACCCCTGGTTCCAATGCGTGAGCGAAAATCACCAAAGTAACTATGATCAGGAGTGCTCTGTTCCAGTCCTGAATCACAAAACCACTTAGCGGCCAGATTCTCTGATAAGTATCGCTCCATTTCTCTATCACTTAAATCTTCCATGAACTGAAGCACCAAGGCACGTAAGCCGAACTCAACACCTCGGCCTTTAGGGCCACGGGTGGCATATATTTTAGAGAAGGGTTTACTCAATGCACCAAAACATAATAGCTCATCGAGTTTACGGTAGGGATGTTCAGAGCTAACCAGAGAATCTAAGGTTAGGAACAGTTGGCTTTGATGACGTTTGCTCAAAATTGCAGGCTGACTAGAATCAGCCCATATTATCTCACGTATTCTATTAATTATCCGACAAGCCCCTCTTGTTGATTGTCTTATGTCTGGTGTTGCGGTGTTTTCATTAAAATACCCATCATTACTCCAATTTGATCAGCCTCAAGATAAAGAAGAATTAGTCCGTAAGAACCTGCGTGCACTATATGGAATTAAGCAGGCTCCTAGCGATAGCTGGTTGCGCCAAAGATTGGACGAGGTTGACCCAGTCTCGTTACGTAAAGCGTTTACTAAATTATTTGCCAACCTTCAACGCGGCAAAGGTTTAGAGGGATTCGATTATTTGGCGGGTCACTATCTATTATCAATTGATGGCACGGGCTATTTTTCCTCCTCAAAGGTTCATTGCGCCAACTGTTGTGAAAAGCATCACCGCGATGGGCGGGTGACGTATTATCATCAGATGCTTTGCGGGGTGGTGGTGCATCCTGATCATCGTGAAGTATTTCCGTTTGCGCCAGAGCCGATCATGCAGGCGGATGGGAGCAATAAGAATGATTGTGAGCGTAATGCCTCGAAACGTTTTTTGAGCGCATTAAAGCGGGAGCATCCGCATTTGAAATTGATCGTTATCGAGGATGGTTTAGCGTCTAACGGGCCTCATATTAAACTGCTTAAGTCATTGAATCATCGTTTTATTATCGGAGCTAAAGAATCCGATCATGGTTTTCTATTTGACTGGGTTGAGCACACCAAAGAAACACAATGCGTTGAACAAACAGATGAAGCAGGGGTTCATCGGCGTTTTCGTTACGCCAACGGCGTACCATTGAATGATAGCCATTTTGAGTTGGAAGCTAATTTCCTAGAAGTCTGGGAAACCACAACAAATGGCAAAACACGACACTTTAGCTGGGTAACTGACATCCCATTGTCGGATGCCAATCTGACTCAGATTATGCGCGCAGCCCGAGCGCGCTGGAAGATTGAAAACGAAACCTTTAACACCCTGAAAACCCAAGGCTATCACTTTGAACACAACTTCGGTCACGGCCATAAGCATTTGTCGACGGTATTCGCGTCGTTGATGTTGCTTGCTTTTATGATTGATCAGATTCAACAACGCTGTTGTCCGCTGTTTCGACAAGCGCAACAGAGCAAACAAAGTAAACGTAATTTGTGGGAATCGTTGCGCGGACTATTTCTAAATCACTTGATTCCACATTGGGAGGCGATATTATGCGCGATGGCGTATGGGATAAAAGCGAATGGGCCGATTGCTTATAATACTTCTTAGTGAGGCCGTGACGGAAGCAGTTTAGAGTGAGTGTTTATTCAGGGTAAACCAAGCCAAATTAGCAAGCCTCACGCTAGCAGGAGAAACCCGATTCCCCGTAACAAAGCCAACACAAGCATTTTTATGAGAGATTCTGATTTCACTGGCCTTTTAGGCGATAGCGGGAATTGCTGACATCTATCAACCTTTCTTGCACTTTACCCTAAGGCAGCGTTACCTGACTTTTGCCCTTTTTATTGGCTTTTCACTTTTAGTGGCTGCTTATGTGATTAGCGGCCGCTTTGGATTTACGTACTTCCCTCGTGTAGAAAGTGAAACTGCTCGCGCCACGCTCACCATGCAAGCTGGCACACCCGTAGCCACTACTGCTGCACATATTGCGCGCATCGAAAACGCAGCTGTACAATTACAAAGAAAATATACGGATGGGGCAACCGGGGAATCTGTCGTAAAAAATATTCTTACCAGCGTCGGGTGGAAAGCCGGGGGCGGCAGATCTTCACCTACAGGCAGCAATGCAGAAGTCGGCCAAGTTAGCCTTGAGTTGGTGGCACCAGAAGTGCGCGCCACAGATGTTGGAACAAGGCAACTAGTGAATGAGTGGCGCGAATTGGTCGGCGCAATTTCGGCGTCCAAAGAGCTAAGTTATCGCGCAGAGATCGGTCGAGGCGGCAACCCCATTGGCATCGCATTGATCGGTAATAATTCGGAGTCAATCAAAGCCATAAGCGAATTGGTAAAAAAACGACTTAGCGAGTACCCTGGCCTATTTGATATTCAAGATAGCCTTGCAGATGGTAAATCTCAATTGGAAATTAGCCTAAAAGACCCAGCACGCTTCCTCGGATTAAGTGCCAAAGATTTAGGCGAACAGATTCGCCACGCCTTCTACGGCGCAGAAGTGCAAAGGCTACAGTGCGGTCGTGACGATGTTCGCGTGGTCGCACGCTTTCCAGAAAAAGACCGCAATTCATTAGCCAATTTAGAACAACTGCTCATTCAATCAAATAATAATGTATTGGTACCGCTTAGCAACGTAGCGAATTTTAAGTTTGAACAAGGTGCTGCCACTATAAAGCGCGAAGACCGCAAGCGTCGCATTAATATTTCTGCCGATGCGAACAAAGAAGAAATTGACGCAGGCAATATAGCCCAAGACCTGACTACTTACCTTGACACATTGCTTGAGCAATACCCTGGGGTAAGCTATGAATTAGCCGGTGAATTAAACGAACAGGACGAATCGTTTGGAAGCTTGCGTTATGGCATCCTCCTCGCTCTGTTTGCGATTTATTCATTGCTGGCTATCCCACTTAAATCCTATAGCCAGCCACTTATGGTGATGCTGGTTATTCCTTTTTGCACTATTGGCGCGATTCTAGGCCATGGTCTTTTGGGTATGACGCTAAGCATGATGAGCATTCTCGGTATGCTCGCTTTAGCCGGTGTGGCGGTAAACGATTCTCTGGTATTAGTACATTGGATAAACAAAAAACGAAAGGAAGGTTTAAATACAATCGAAGCCGCAAAAACTGCAGGCACTGCGCGATTTAGGCCTATTTTTCTCACCTCCATAACCACGTTCTTTGGTTTAACGCCCCTACTTTTAGAAAAAAGTACACAAGCTCAATTTCTAATTCCAATGGCGGTTTCACTGGGCTTTGGCATACTCTATGCCACCCTGCTTAGCCTCATACTCATCCCCTCAGCTTATGTTATTTTGGAAGACTTCAACCGCGCCTTTCGCTGGATATATCCCGCAAAAGTAGCGTAAGCCTAATCGTCTCAGGATTGAGTTTGATTTATAGCGGGTCACCCCCAAATTTAGAGCATGACTAAAACTTTGAGGGTTTAACCATGCAAATGGACAAACTAACTTCCAAATTTCAGGCCGCCATTGCACAAGCTCAAAGCTTGGCATTAGGTCGAAATCACCAATTTATCGAACCGGCGCACCTATTGCTAAGCTTATTAGACCAGCAAGGCGGAACAGTGCGCCCATTGCTTAATAAAACAGGCGTGGTCATCCCTGAACTGCGTAACGAACTTGACGCGATAATTGACGGTTTAGCACAGGTCAGTGGCACTGGCGGAGAAGTGCACCTTTCCAACGACTTAGGAAAGTTGCTCAACCTCTGTGATAAATATGCACAAAAAAAAGGCGATGACTACATCGCCTCAGAGCTGTTTTTGTTAGCGGCGCTTGAAGACAAAAATAAGTTAGGTGACACGTTAAAGAATCTCGGACTTACGCGCGATATCGTCAGCACGGCGATTGAGGAAATGCGGGGTGGGCAAGCGGTGACCGACCCCAACGCTGAAGAGCAACGTGATGCACTGGAAAAATACACTATCGACTTAACCGAGAAGGCCGAACAGGGCAAGATTGACCCGATTATCGGGCGTGATGATGAAATTCGCCGTGCCATCCAAATATTACAACGCCGCACTAAGAATAACCCCATCTTAATCGGCGAACCTGGCGTTGGTAAAACCGCCATTGCTGAAGGCTTAGCGCAGCGCATCGTCAATAATGAAGTACCGGAAAGTATGCGCAGCAAGCACTTACTTTCGTTAGATTTAGGTGCATTAATTGCTGGAGCCAAGTATCGCGGCGAATTTGAAGAGCGACTTAAAGCCGTTCTCAAGGACATCGCCAGTGCAGATGGGCAAATAATTTTATTCATCGACGAAATTCATACTGTTGTGGGCGTAGGAAAAGCAGATGGCGCAATGGACGCGGGCAACATGCTCAAACCTGCGCTAGCGCGCGGTGATTTGCACTGCATTGGCGCAACCACGCTGGATGAACACCGCGAGTACATTGAAAAAGACGCAGCCCTTGAGCGCCGCTTCCAAAAAGTGCTAATAGAAGAGCCGTCGGTTGAAGATACCGTGGCGATACTGCGGGGCTTACAAGAACGCTACGAAGTACACCACGGTGTAGAAATTACCGACGCGGCTATCATTAGCGCAGCGAAGCTATCGCATCGTTACATCGCGGATAGACAATTGCCGGACAAGGCAATTGATTTAATTGACGAGGCCGCATCTGTTATCCGCATGGAAATTGATTCTTCGCCAGAGGAAATGGATAAGCTTGACCGCAGGATTATTAAGCGCAAAATGGAGCGCGAATCTCTAAAGAAAGAAACCGATGAAGCTTCAAATGAGCGCCGCGTGGAGCTTGATCAGCGTATTTTGGAAATGGAGAAAGAATATAACGAATTGAATGAAACACTGAAAGCCGAAAAGGCGATGGTGCAAGGCTCCGCACAAATTAAAGAAGACCTAGATAAAGCCCGACACGAGCTTGAAGCCGCTCAGCGTGCAGGGGATTTAGCCAAAATGGCCGAAATTCAGTACGGACGTATTCCTGAACTTGACAAAAGGCTGGCACAAACCAGTGATACCGATGAAGATCAATTTACCCTATTGCGCACCAAAGTCACTGAGGAAGAAATTGCCGATGTGGTGTCACGTTGGACAGGTATCCCTGTCTCTAAAATGCTTGAAGGCGAACGCGAAAAATTACTCAAGATGGAGGAAATTCTCTCTAAACGGGTGATTGGGCAGGTAGAAGCCATCGAAGCAGTTTCGCATGCTATTCGTCGCACGCGTGCAGGCTTATCTGATGCGAAAAAGCCTAATGGGTCATTCCTTTTCTTGGGTCCAACTGGCGTTGGTAAAACCGAATTAAGCAAAGCCTTGGCGCACTTCTTATTTGACACCGAAGAAGCCATTGTGCGCATTGATATGTCTGAGTTTATGGAAAAACACTCTGTCGCCAGACTGATCGGCGCACCTCCAGGCTATGTCGGTTATGAACAGGGCGGTTATTTAACCGAAGCCGTAAGACGTAAACCTTATTCAGTTATTTTGTTAGATGAAGTAGAGAAAGCCCACAATGACGTTTTCAACGTATTACTTCAAGTACTGGATGACGGACGCTTAACAGACGGCCAAGGGCGCACAGTAGATTTCAGGAATACGGTTATTATTATGACCTTAAACTTGGGGTCTGACATCATCCAAGACCTTTCGACGGAATCTCAGTATGATGAAATGAAAGCCGCTGTTATGGAACGAGTGGGTGATCATTTTCGCCCTGAGTTTATCAATCGCTTGGATGAATCCGTGGTTTTTCATCCACTTGATAGAAATGAAATTCGTCAAATTGCGCAAATTCAAATTGATATCCTAGCTAAGCGTCTGGCTGCGCAAGATTTGGAGTTTGAAATTAATTCGCGCGCGTTGGATTATATTGCCGAAGAAGGGTTTAACCCCACCTACGGCGCACGCCCATTAAAGCGTGCGATTCAAACTGAGCTTGAAAACCCGCTATCTGAAGAAATCTTGGGTGGCAAGTACTTACCCGGCGACATCATTAAAGTAACATTTGAAAATGACGCACTTGTTTTCAATTAAGCGGAGCCGTCAATTTGATTGTAAGCCTTACATTAGCCGCGGCCCAGACAAACACTTGGGCCGCGGTTAATTTTTGCACCATTTATAAATGAGAAGTTCATACAACAACGCTGAAACTAGCTTTAAACCGCAATGGAGTGCAGCGCGCATGCTTTGGCCTTACCTTTGGCGGTATCGGGCAAGGGTGGTTATCGGCTTGGTTTTCCTCATAGCCGCGCGCTTAGCCAACATCGGTGTGCCACTGATATTAAAAGATTTGATCGATCAGCTTGAGCAAAACAAAGAACTGGCTCTAATAGCCGTGCCCATAGGCTTAATTATCGCCTATGGTGCTTTGCGACTAAGCAGTATCGTTTTTAATGAGCTGCGCAATGTGGTGTTTGCTAAAGCCTCCACAGCAATTCCCGCCCAATTGTTGAACAGCGTGCAAAAATGAACAGTTTCGTGGGTGATCAGCGTACAAAACTGAACACCTTTATTGTTAACTGTCTCGGAGCTATTAATCCGAGGAAACTGTCAGGTGATTTGTATGCCTATATGTACCAAGATACGACGTTTGTGTTTAGTAGAAGGTCGCAAAGTAAGCGAGGTGTCGCGTGAATTCAATTTATCACGCACCACTATTTATAAATATTTAAACAACGCGCCAAGCGAACCTGAATATCAGCGGTCGGTGCCAATAGTCTGTCCGAAGCTGGATAAGTTCAAACCTCAGTTGATCAATTTGCTTGAAGTGGACGCAGCTCGCTCAGTGCGAGAAAGACGTAATGCAGTTCAACTGTATGAAGAGATTGAGTTGCAAGGGTATCGAGGGGCTTATGACAGCGTTCAACGGTTTGTCAAAGCGTGGAAGGATCACTCGCGGTCATGTATTAAACAAGCATTTGTGCCATTGGTTTTTGCACCAGGTGAAGCCTGTCAGTTTGATTGGTCACATGAACAAGTCATTCTGGGTGGGTTTGGTGTCAAGATCAAACTAGCCCACTTTCGTTTATATCATTCGCGTAAATCATATCTTAGGGCCTATCCCAGAGAAACACAGGAGAGGGTGTTTGATGCACATATTCGGGCGTTTGATTTCTTTGAGGGCTTACCTCAGAAGATGATATACGATAACCCTAAGACCATAGTCAGTGCATTGTTTAAGGGTAAGCGGCGTGAGTTTAATCGCCGCTTTCTAAGCCGGATGAATCATTATCTGATTGAACCGATTGCCTGTACACCGGCAGCGGGTTGGGAGAAAGGCCAGGTTGAACGTCAGGTCGGTGTTATGCGCCAAAGGCTGTTTGTTCCACGGGTGCGCTTTGCTGATTTAGATGAATTAAACCAATGGCTGGAGCAACGTTGTGCTCGACTTGGTGAACGCCCACACCCGACTGACAAATCAAGACTAATTGATGAAGTGTTTGCCGAGGAGCAGCCGAGCTTACGTCCCGCGATGGTAGCCTTTGATGGATATTATGAGCGTTTGGCGCGTGTGCATAAAACCGGTGTGGTGCACTACGACCGCAATCAATACTCCGTACCCTGTCGGTATGTTGGCCAAGCTGTTTCTGTTAGAGCCTATGCAGATAGGATTAAAGTCGTGGTTGACGATGTGGAAGTGACTTCACATGCTCGCTGTTTCGGTCGTCATCAAATGATCTTTGATCCTTGGCATTATCTGCCCGTACTGGAGATTAAACCTGGCGCATTACGCAAGGGCGCACCGTTTGTTGATTGGGATTTACCCAAGGCGCGGCTAACACTCAAAAAACAGTACCTCAAACGTGATGGCGGTGACCGAGAGTTTGTACCATTGTTACTATTGATTCACCAGCATGGCTTGGAAACAGTCACGGTGGCCTGTGAGCGGGCATTAGATGCCAATGCGACTCAGCTATCAGTCATTACCAATTTGGTGCATCGGTTAACGGAACCTGATTCGGCCCAAGTGATGACAATTACCAATGCGCCTGTATTAGCTGTCCCCTCGGCAGCGAACGTGACCCGCTATGACCCGCTGTGCGCGGAGGTGAGCCATGCTTGAACTTGTTGATGATCTTAAAGCCCTTAAACTACACGGTATGGCACCATGCTTACCTGAGTTGATAGATTCGCCTCGTTCTAAAGTAACGTTGCAATCTGGGTTAATTAAATTGATGGATGCCGAGCGAACGGACCGAGAAGTGAGGCGGCTTAACTACCCAATGAAGGTGGCTAAATTCCCCCATCACCGTGATTTACAGCAATTTGACTTTACCCAGAGCGAAGTTGAACCCGCGCTCATCGAGGATTTGTCTCAGGCTGACTATATGGACAGAGTCCATAACCCCATCTTTGTCGGTGGCACTGGAACAGGCAAAACCCATTTAGCTACGGCCTTAGGCATTAAAGCCATTCATTCAGGTCATCGGGTTCGGTTTTACAATGTGGTGGACCTGGTTAATCTGCTGATCAAAGAACAGCAGGATGAGAAGCAGGGGCGGCTAGCACGAATTATCCTAGATAAATCAGTTAAACGCGGAAAAGACATGTAAGCAATTGAAGTGCATAGTGAAATCAAAAAAGTCGCGGTCACCTTATTGGTGATAAGGTTTTTTTTGATTTTGCTAGGTGCATCAAGAGCTTGCATGGACTTTCGTGTTTTAACTGATTTATCTAGGATTATGCAACCGTTAGATGCGGTGATATTCGATGAGCTGGGATATTTACCCTTCCCCGCATCGGGTGGTGCACTATTATTCCACCTGATCAGCAAGCTATACGAGAAAACCTCCATCGTGTTTACCACCAAGCTTAATGTCAGTGAATGGGTGCAGGTATTTGGCGACGAGAAAATGACCACGGCTTTGCTCGACAGAGTGACTCATCATTGCTCAATTATTGAAACGGGTAACGACTCATATCGATTCAAGCAGTCTAGCGCTAAAGCAAAGCTCAAGACTGTCACTAAAAAATAACATCGCAAGAAAGCAGGATTGATTCATCAACTCAAGTTTCGCTACGCTTCACTTGAGTTGATGATAAAGAAATATTATTGTATTTAATTGTTCAGTTTTACTCGCTGACAGGTGTCCAGTTTTAAACGCTGATTGACAGCTAGATCTAAAAACTGAGTAAATGAGCGGTTCTACGGAGGCTCTACAATTATTATTTCGTAACCTTTCGTCTGCTTTTAGTAAGATATCAGCACTATTTCATAAAATAAGTAAGACTGATGCCCCAACCGTCACTGCGTAAACAGTTGAGTGCCCCCGGGTTACTTAGCGCCGTTCGTCACTGTTTTGATTCGATAAAGGATACTAAAGCGAGCCGAGCTTTACCTCTTGTTGATTGTCTTATGTCTGGTGTTGCGGTGTTTTCATTAAAATACCCATCATTACTCCAATTTGATCAGCCTCAAGATAAAGAAGAATTAGTCCGTAAGAACCTGCGTGCACTATATGGAATTAAGCAGGCTCCTAGCGATAGCTGGTTGCGCCAAAGATTGGACGAGGTTGACCCAGTCTCGTTACGTAAAGCGTTTACTAAATTATTTGCCAACCTTCAACGCGGCAAAGGTTTAGAGGGATTCGATTATTTGGCGGGTCACTATCTATTATCAATTGATGGCACGGGCTATTTTTCCTCCTCAAAGGTTCATTGCGCCAACTGTTGTGAAAAGCATCACCGCGATGGGCGGGTGACGTATTATCATCAGATGCTTTGCGGGGTGTTGGTGCATCCTGATCATCGTGAAGTATTTCCGTTTGCGCCAGAGCCGATCATGCAGGCGGATGGGAGCAATAAGAATGATTGTGAGCGTAATGCCTCGAAACGTTTTTTGAGCGCATTAAAGCGGGAGCATCCGCATTTGAAATTGATCGTTATCGAGGATGGTTTAGCGTCTAACGGACCTCATATTAAACTGCTTAAGTCATTGAATCATCGTTTTATTATCGGAGCTAAAGAATCCGATCATGGTTTTCTATTTGACTGGGTTGAGCACACCAAAGAAACACAATGCGTTGAACAAACAGATGAAGCAGGGGTTCATCGGCGTTTTCGTTACGCCAACGGCGTACCATTGAATGATAGCCATTTTGAGTTGGAAGCTAATTTCCTAGAAGTCTGGGAAACCACAACAAATGGCAAAACACGACACTTTAGCTGGGTAACTGACATCCCATTGTCGGATGACAATCTGACTCAGATTATGCGCGCAGCCCGAGCGCGCTGGAAGATTGAAAACGAAACCTTTAACACCCTGAAAACCCAAGGCTATCACTTTGAACACAACTTCGGTCACGGCCATAAGCATTTGTCGACGGTATTCGCGTCGTTGATGTTGCTTGCTTTTATGATTGATCAGATTCAACAACGCTGTTGTCCGCTGTTTCGACAAGCGCAACAGAGCAAACAAAGTAAACGTAATTTGTGGGAATCGTTGCGCGGACTATTTCTAAATCACTTGATTCCACATTGGGAGGCGATATTATGCGCGATGGCGTATGGGATAAAAGCGAATGGGCCGATTGCTTATAATACTTCTTAGTGAGGCCGTGACGGAAGCAGTTTAGAGTGAGTGTTTATTCAGGGTAAACCAAGCCAAATTAGCAAGCCTCACGCTAGCAGGAGAAACCCGATTCCCCGTAACAAAGCCAACACAAGCATTTTTATGAGAGATTCTGATTTCACTGGCCTTTTTAGGCGATAGCGGGAATTGCTGTGGTCTGGACAGTGTACTAGGCGAATACGAAGACGGGCGCTATAATCCGCTGCCTAATATCGATTATCTACCTATGTCGGCACCCAAACCAACCAACATCATCTATCATCAACAAAGTAAAAGCTTGGAAGTCGCTTTTGACGGTGGGGTGAGCTATTCCATGTCTGCAGAGTATTTACGCGTCAATTCACCTTCTGCAGAAGTACAAGGGCATAGTCCCAGCCAAGCCCTCCTACAATTGGGCAAAGAAGATGTTGGTATTGAAGCCATCGAACCCGTCGGAAATTATGCTGTTTCATTACGTTTTAGCGACGGCCATCAAACCGGTATTTTCTCATGGGAGATATTGCATAATCTCGGCACTAATCAAGAGTTACTATGGGATGACTATCTAAACCGCTTAAGTGAAGCTGGGCACACTCGAAAAACCACTACCTAGCCTAAATCTATAGAAACAAAGGGAATTATATACATAAGTGCATTTTACGGCTGAAACTCGATCCAATCATCGCGATACTGCGCTAATTTCAGGATGTGTTCAAACGCAATAATCGGGACGTTTGGGGATATTCTGAACTTGGTGGCTGCTGTGGGTACTGTCCGCTGGATGGTGAATTGTGAGCCGTGTGGCTGCCAAGTGAACCGGCGTGTATCTGTTACTATGTCGTAGCCTTCGAAGTTTCCCCACTTGTTCACTTCCCATCGGTAATTGTCGGCGATATACCGCTCGGCTTCGTCTTCAAACAGGACAAATTCACGCGCACCCATATTACGCACCAGGACGGCAACCCGCAGGTCATCGTGTTGATCCAATGCTTCATTGACGCGGCTGTTCCAAATTGACAATACTGCTCTGCCAGTATCGGTTATGTTCTTTCGCGGGTCAGATATACCAAGCGAATAATCGGGGAAGTTGCGACCGGATATAAGTCGTAATGCAGTGGCATCGAATGGATTGCTGTGCTGTACGGTTTTAACTGACCATGCGCAACCGTTCCATACCACATCAGCAATGCCAAGCGGACTGCTTCTATGTTCTCCCTCTATTGCTCTGGCGAATATCCCGCCGAAGTCGTCCCCGGTAATGTCTGCATGGCCTATGGCAAGTCGATGAACAATCTGCTTGCCAATCAGGAGAACCGTCTCGCGGGGTATCTCTCCGAGTGGGTACGGCTCACTACGCTGTTTTGCGCCGCCTTTGAGTTTGGGTTTTTGGGTCATAAACTTTCAGGATGCCTTTTATTGCAACACAAGCCAGCGGGATGGGAACAGCATTACCCGCCTGTTTTCTAATTTGGCTATCGTTGCCTATTATCTGATAATTATCAGGAAACCCTTGCAATCTCAACATTTCTCGCGGGGTCAACCGCCGCTCACCGTTAACCAGCAAGTAATTATGCGAAGCCCCCGCGCGCAACGCACAAGAAAATGGATGGCTGCTTACATTCCCGCCTTTGTTCTCGTGCCATATTCCGATTTTATGCGGTGATTGATGCGCCGTGTGTCTGGATTGCCTGATTTTATCCGACACAAAATACCTCAAGTCAGGCTTTTTCTCCAACAATTTTGATAATGGCCGCATTGCTATCTTACCTGCCGGCCACGGGAATTCGTCAAAGTGTTTGCGCGTTGCTACAATCAAGACACGCTCGCGCTTTTGCGGCAGGCCGTGATCTAATGCGTTCAGTATCTTATAATCAACATGATAGCCAATGTCTTGAATATCGCCCATTATGCGGTCAAATACTGCCCCGCCCCTGATCGTCACTAATTGCCGGACATTTTCCAGTATCATCGCCGCCGGTCGTTTGGCCTTTGCAATGCGGATGATCTCGAAAAACAGCGCCCCTCTGGGGTCGGACATGCCACCTCTTTTGCCAATAATAGAGAATGGCTGGCATGGGAAGCCCGCAGTGAGCAAATCAAATGCCGGCAAACTAGAGGGCTTTGCGCGGTTAATATCACCATCAGGCAACAGGCCGAAATTAGCTTTGTATGCGGCTCTTGCTTCGGCGTCAATGTCGCACGCATACACGCATTTCAAGCCAAGCTCATTAGCGGCTAAATGAAAGCCGCCAATCCCGCAAAATAAATCAGCAAAGGTTCGTATCGGGCCGGGCCGGTAATCCGCCACTGCCCCGACCGTATTCTCAAAGGCTCGAGGTAATGACTGGTTCATTCTGCTATCAAATCAGCATAAGTTAAGCGTTTCCCGCTCAATCGGTCGCAAAGCGCGTCTATGCGGTCGTAGGTGTGGATTTTGACATTGCCTTCATTCAATCGAAAAGTGAATTCGTTGATATAGCGATGCAGATGCTTTTTGCTCCAATGATGATAAATGCCGTCGTAACCTCGCTTCATTACCGCCCATACGCTTTCAATCGTGTTGGTATGCGCTTCGCCGCGCACATACTCACCTGCACTGTGACTGACGGCCTGATGGTCGTATCCCTTCATATTAGAATAGCCACGATGCTGGTCGGTGAATACCTTGCTCCCCCGCTTCACATTCTCTACGATGGCGCATCTTAGGCGACTGGCATTCGCTTCGCCATTCAACGGCATTGCCCGCACTTGGCCGCCACGCTCCTTCATGCCCAGCACTCCGGCTTTGCCAACAGGGCCACGCCCAAGTTTCAGGCGTTTGCCAGCGTGCTTGTTTTTCTCCCTGCCACCGATATAGGTCTCGTCAACCTCGACCCGCCCTTTCAGCAAACCGCCCCTGCTGTCGCAGGCTTCACGGATACGATGCAGCATAAACCACACAGTTTTTTGAGTAACGCCGACCTCCTTGCTCAACTGTAAACTGGATATGCCTTTGCGGGCAGTAGATAACAAATACATAGCATAAAGCCATGTGCGTATTTCAATCTTGGAACTCGCCATGACCGTCCCGCTTTTTGCTGAAAAAGATCGCCGACAATCGTTGCAGTGATAGAACCCGACGCGTCCTTTCCGGGGAGCATTGTTCATGCCGCTGCAAAGTGGGCAGACTACACCATCTGGCCAACGGCGACTCTCATAGTATTCGCGGGCTGCTTTCTCGTCCGGTGAAACGCTTGAAAAACTCAAAAGTGCTGACGGTTACTTTACACATAGGTTTATCATGCTAGGTTTTTGTATTGTACAATATACAAGAGATTATGCCTTGTCAAAGTCTTGTCCAACATGAAATGATACTGAGCGAAGGGACTGATTCTAATCGGAAATGATACCGAACTAATCTAATTTCTGTTCATGATGGTGAATGAATACCATTATGAATGACCACCATATAGATACCCTTGATAAGGCACGCTTGTTGCTACAAGGCACTGATGAAATCGATCTGGCAATCGACGGTAAACGCAATCGCTATGATTTCATCAAACGCACCTTAATGCGTTTCAAATACAGCAAACTGGGTCGAGCCGATAAGGGTCTTGTGCTGCGTTATATCACACGCATCAGCGGTTACTCTTATGTGCAAGTGAAACGCCTTGCTGCGTAACTTCTCAATAACCCGTGGCAGGTAAAATAAAACAAAATATTTCTTGACAGGATTTTACGCTAAAAGGAAGGTAATTCAACGTGGTCGAGTGACTCGATTTAGGTTGAGTTCCAGGGTGGTTGTAGGCACCTTTACGCTAATAACAAAGATCGCTTAAGGGACGTTTCAGGGGTGTCTTCTTAACGTTCGTTGTGGCGCAGTTGAGAAGGCAAAATTGGACTTTCAAAACCGATGGTACACTAAGGTCTATCCAGTTAACGGACGTTTAAGACCTTGAGTAAGCTACCCTCTATTCCCGACATTCCTGAACAAGAACAAACCCCCGCAGTAAAAATGTTGCGGGTGCTAGTGGAGCAGCTGTTGGTGCGAGTTCAACAACAGGACGAAGAAATAGCATTGCTTAAAGATGAAATCAATATCCTTAAGGGGCAGAAGAGGCGGCCTACTGTTAAGGGTGGTAATATGGATAAGAAAACAGAGCCAAAACGTTCATCTTCTAGCGACAAACCTAAGCAGCGAGCTGGGTCGAACAAGGCAAAGAAAACACCAAGGCTGTCAATTGACCTAAATCTGGTTATTGAACCAGCGAAGTCCGTGCCCGAAGGTTCTCGCTTTAACCTAGAAAACCCAGTTGAACGCAAAAAAGATGTGCAACTAATTGATATGAATAAGGAAGTCAGAAAATACGAGGTCACCTTATTGGTGATGAGTGCTTTTCTGGGTTTCTTAGGCATATTAAAGAGTTGTGCAGACATTTGTGTTTCAACTGAGTTTTCTAGGTTTAAAGGCTATCGGGATTTTGTAGTGCAGGATTTGCTTATCTAGGTTCATACCACCCGCTATCGTTTAGCGCATTGGGTAACGCCAGACAATAAAAAGCTCAAAGGCCAGTTACCGACATCCGTGGCAGGGCGACATTATGGGCCTCGTCTGGTCAGTTATATTCTCTATCAATATCATCATTGTCAAACCACGCAACCACTCTTGTTGGAACAGTTGCGAGAGTGGGGAATTGATATTTCTTCGGGACAAATTAACCCAATACTGATCAGCGCTAAAGAGCCCTTTCATGCTGAGAAAGAGGCGTTACTAAGCGTTGCTCTGAGCGCATCGTCTTACGTGACCGTGGACGATAGTGGTGCTCGCCATCAGGGCAAAAATGGCGATGTAACGCACATTGGTAATGACTTGTTTGCGTGGTTTAAAAGTACTCAATCAAAAAGTCGAATTAACTTCCTACCGCTATTAAGGGCTGGCAATACGGATTATCGTTTGAGTCAAAGTGCGTTGAATTATAGGCAACAACATGGATTGCCAAAGCAAGCCTTAGCCGCTGTAACTGAGCACCGGGAACGCCGTATTGCCAACGAGGATGACTGGCTTGAAATGCTCGATAGCCTGTTGATCATTAAGGCACGTCACCGACGTATCACCACCGAAGGGGCATTACTTGGTAGTATTTTGCATCATGGTCTGTGTGATGACATCGCTGTCGTCAGTGATGATGCAGGGCAATTTAACATTTTGGCTCATGCCTTGTGTTGGATACACACCGAGCGCTTAATCCATAAGTTGATACCGCTGAACGAGGGACACCGGCAGGGCATGGCTAAAATACGCGACCAAGTCTGGTGCTTTTATCGGGTGTTAAAAGAGTATAAAACCCAGCCTTGCGAGAACCAACGTAAAATACTTGAGCAGCGTTTCGATGAAATCTTCACTCAACAGACATGCTACCAAACATTAAATCAGACGCTCAAACGAATCCATGCGAATAAAGCAGAATTACTGTTGGTGCTAGATCGACCAGATATTCCGTTACACACCAATGGCAGTGAAACAGACATTCGCGATTACGTGAAAAAACGAAAAGTGAGTGGCTCCACCCGCAGCGATGCTGGCCAGCAGTGTCGGGACACGTTTGCCAGTTTGAAAAAGACCTGCCGAAAACTGGATATATCGTTCTGGCACTACCTGACCCATCGACTTGGTATCGGTGAGCAACATATTGATCCTCTGCCAGATATCATTATGGAACGCGCCAGCTTTGCCACGGGTTATTGAGAAGTTACCTGGCTGCCAGCTATCTCAAGCACGGTAGAATCCAGTGGCGACATCGTGCCACAAGGGGCTTTGCTAGACGCTATAGCAATCAAGACATTAAGCTTCTAGCAGATATGGATGAACTCCACGGTACGTTATCAGGCCATGCCACTAGGAAACTCTGTGAGCGCGCCTTAGTTGTCTATGAGCAAACTGAGTATGCCAACCTGGCACCTATCCCGGTTTCTCATCTATACAATCTACGCCGGTCTAAACCCTACCAGAACAATCTCCGTCACTTTGAAAAGACACATTCTAAGCCTTCTTCTATCGGCCAAAGACGTAAGCCACAGCCAGAAGGTCAACCTGGCTATAGCCGTGTAGATACAGTGCATCAGGGCGATAAGGACAAGGTTAAAGGGGTCTATCATATCAACGCCGTTGATGAGATCACCCCGTTTGAAGTCGTGTCTTCTACACAGAAAATATCAGAGCCATTCTTGATGCCTATTCTCACTCAAATGCTAGAGCAGTTCCCCTTTGTGATTAAAGGCTTTCATGCCGATAATGGCAGTGAATACATTAACCAATCGGTGGTGCGATTGTTGAATAAGCTATTAATCGAGTTGACCCAATCCAGGGCTAGACACCGTAACGACAATGCCTTAGTTGAGTGCAACAATGGGGCCATCGTGCGCAAGCATCTTGGCTTCATGCATATCCCGCAAAAATATGCGCCTGAGATTAATCAATTTGCCACCGACTTTCTTAACCCTTATTTGAATTATCACCGACCTTGTTTCTTCCCACAGGTCAGCACTAACAACAAAGGAAAACAAGTCAAAACCTATCCATATCGAAACATGATGACGCCTTATGAAAAACTCAAATCGTTGACCAATGCACAGTCATATCTTAAAACTCACATCTCGTTTACAATGCTTGACGATATCGTTTATCAGATGACTGATAATGAGGCAGCAAAACAACTCAATGAGGAAAAAACCAAACTTTTTAAAAACATCTTTGAACAGAAATGACAATCAACTTCTCGGTATCATTCCTGTATTGGAATAGACTGTCAAGCACCTTTATGTATATAATTCCCCTTGATAACATTAAGAATTTCGGCTTCAGTTACCATACCGTCCGCGTTAAGATCCACGTCTTCTGCGGTGATTTCCATCGCTTGTACAGAACCAACTGCAGTTAATAGTCCAACTGATAATACGGTTGAGTATAGATTTGATTTTTTCATGATATTCACCTTCTGAAATTGTTTAAGTAAATTTGGATTCACAACCTAAAGTTTCCTAACCAGCTAACTTTATGTCGTTGGTGCGATAGAGGGGGAAGCACAAATGAAGTTCATGAAAAGCAGAAAATAATTGAAATAGTTAATTTAATACAATTATATCAATATGTTAAAAACGCAATAATTTTCGGCAGCGAGTCCCAAATAGATAACGGACCTATAACAGACTTATAAACAGCATGGCCCAGCTTTAAAAATAGCAGGGTTTAAAGAACGGCGATTAGCCACCAATATAGGACATCTCTACTTTTTGGGAATGGCTTATGCCTTGTGCCCGCTGTTCAGAATAACGGTCATCGCGTTTTGCCCATATTGTTGTTATCGCCGCTTTTAAGTCTTTATCGCCAGTGGCGTCTCGCAACACCGTGCGTAGACCGTGCCCTTTACTAGCGAACAGACAGGTATAGACTTGGCCAATTGCCGAAAGGCGTGCGCGGGAACACTCGTGACAAAATGTTTGGGAAACCGATGAAATCAGACCAATTTCTAGCTTGCTATGCTGCTGATCAGTTAATTGCCAACGCTTAGCGACTTCACCCGGATAATTGGCACCAATGGGTTCTACGTGATATTTTGATTGAATCAGTTCGAGGATCTCATTTGCTGTGAATACCTCACTTAACTGCCAATTGTTAGCATTGCCCACATCCATGTATTCGATGAATCTGAGTACAATATCCGAGTTCCTAAAGTGTTCTACCATCGGTAAGATACTGTGTTCATTTACAGTTTTTTGCACCACCATGTTTACCTTAACGGATTCAAACCCCGCGTTGGATGCGTGTTCTATGCCGGTAAGCACTTTATCAACCGGGAAGTTCATGCTGTTAAGTGCTTTAAAAGTAGGGTCGTCTAAAGCGTCTAAGCTAACGTTAATGCGTTTTAAGCCCGCCTCTTTTAACTCATTCGCTCTAGCGGCAGTAAGTAAAGAAGCATTGGTGGTCAGGCTGAGATCTTTGAGCCCATCAATTCCAGCCAACAATTTAACCAGTTCACTAAGATCATTGCGAATCAATGGTTCACCTCCAGTGAGACGGATTTTCTCAACACCTAGGTCAACAAAGGCGCGAGCAATTTTTTCGATCTCCTCAAAACTCAGTAACTCGTGCTTACTCAAGAATTTGTAATGCCGATTAAAAATGTGTTTTGGCATACAGTAATTACAACGAAAATTACATCGGTCAGTAACCGAGATGCGTAGGTCGTGTAGTGGACGTTGTAAGCTATCGAGAAGCATGCGTTTATTATAAGGTCATTTGGGTGAGGAACAATATCTTAAGCACAGCGTGAAGTTGGTGTTTAAAACAGCACCCATTCGCTTTGGTTTTGTTAATATAGCACCGCGTTACCTGCGATGTTTGTGAGTGAATCCCAATCCCTTTGAACCTAATCAAAAACCCGGGGGCTGGACTGCGAAAGGGGTGTAGCACGTCCGTGTTTTTAGGCGACTAAACTCAGCGGAAAGCCCGAACTAGAGCCGGCGCTCCCACTTGGACCTTTCGGTTCAAGGTACGGAGGACCCGTGGCATAGGTGGGTAACGCATTAAATTTAGTTTATGTGCTAAGTTCCTTGAACCGAAAGGTCCGAGGTACGGAGAACCCGTGGCATAGGTGGGTAACGCATTAAATTTAGTTTATGTGCTAAGTTCCTTGAACCGAAAGGTCCGAGGTACGGAGGACCCGTGGCATAGGTGGGTAACGCATTAAATTTAGTTTATGCGCTAAGTTCCTTGAACCGAAAGGTCCGAGGTGCGAAGGATCCACGACATCAGTGCATAGTGTGCTTTACCATTTACCCTTGGTCATGAATCGAAACCAACTACGCAAAGAAATGCGCGAACAGCGCCGCGCGGTAACGCCAGCAGAACACCTATGGGCGGCATACAGGTTGCGCGCGAATTTAAAGTCTGTGACTGCGTTTCGTGGTGCTAAGCGTGTTGGATTATATTTACAAAGCGACGGTGAAATAGACCCAGCGTTAGCGATGAAATGGGCTTGGTCGGTTGGGAAGATATGCTACCTGCCTATCTTGTCGCATTGGGATGATCGGCCGATGAGCTTCGGGGAAGTTTGGCCAAATACTAAGTTCGCGCCCAACAAATTTGGAATTCCAGAGCCGCTAAGTACCCGCAAAGAATTAATAAAGGCCTGTAAGATAGATTGTTTGTTAATGCCTTTAGTGGCTTATGACGAGCAAGCGAATCGTTTGGGTATGGGCGGAGGTTATTACGATAGGACACTGGCATTTAGCCTGCGTCATCCGTATTATCGACGCCCTAAATTAATTGGTTTGGCGCATCACTTTCAAAAAGTAGAACAATTGCCATTTGCCAGTTGGGACGTGCCGATAGACGGCATTGTTACTGATCTTGAAGTACGTAGATTTATTAGGAACGCATGAAAGTATTAGCCATCGGCGACATTGTTGCTAAACCCGGCCGTAGAGTGCTGCGAGAAAACCTAGCGCACTTACAAACAGAGCATGAGGTCGACTTTACGGTTGTGAATATAGAAAATGTAGCCGGTGGGTTTGGTATTACAAAGGCCGTGTTTGAAGAGTTGTCGGCCTTAGCCATTGATGTGATGACAACCGGCAACCACACCTTTGATAAGAAGGAAGTGTTGGAAATAATTGACAAAGAGCCCACCTTGTTACGCCCTTATAATTACCCCGAAAACACGCCCGGCGCGGGAATGGTTACAGTTACAGCAAGTAACGGCGTGAAAGTGACAGTCGTTAATATGATGTGCCAAGTGTTTATGCACGCCATTTTGGACTGTCCTTTTGCCGCGATGGATAAAATACTTCGCTCAATAAGTTTAAATGAGGGTATTATTTTGTTAGATTTTCATGGAGAAGCCACCAGCGAAAAACAAGCGATGGGTTGGCACGTAGATGGTCGGGTTTCTGCGCTGTGGGGAACACATACTCATGTACAAACTGCAGACGAACGGATATTACTAGAAGGCACCGCCTATATTTCTGATTTAGGTATGACAGGTGCGTACAACTCTGTCATTGGTATGAACAGCGATATCGTTGTACAAGGTTTTGTCACTAAACGTCGCGGCCGTTTTGAGCCGGCAACGGGCCCAGCTGCATTGTGTGGAGCCTTAATCGACATCGACGAAACTACTGGCAAAGCGCGGAGTATTTCGCGTATTCGGGTAGAATAGCCCCAATTTTTAATAGACAGTAAATATGGCGAACACTATTAGCATCTTGATTAAGCGCTTTCGTGCCTTGATCATTCTTGGACTCACTCTTTTTTCTTTATCATTGACTCACGCGGACGACACTATGAATCCACAAGTATTACTGAGCACCACTTTAGGTGACATCACGCTAGAACTAGACGCTGCTAAAGCGCCTACAACAGTTGAGAACTTTTTAAATTATGTAAAAACAGGTCACTTTGATGGCTTGATTTTCCATCGCGTTATCCCGGGCTTTATGGCGCAGGGCGGCGGCATGGAGCCTGGCATGGAAGAGCGTCCTAACCTATCTGCAATTGATAACGAGGCGGATAATGGCCTTAAGAACGACACAGGCACTATTGCAATGGCACGTACTAACGACCCGCATTCAGCGACTTCGCAGTTTTTCATTAACCTAAGCAACAATGATTTCCTAAACCACAAATCTAAAGATGCGCGGGGCTGGGGGTATGCAGTGTTTGGTAAAGTAACTGACGGCATGGATGTGGTTGACGAAATGGCGAAAAAGCCAACTGGCGGTAACAATGGCCACCAAGACGTGCCATTGGAAGACATCGTTATTAATTCTGCGACAATTGTTGAATAGCACTTCAACGAACCATTTCGTAAGAAACCCAAGCCGCGCGTCTGTCTTAAGGCGCGCGGTTTTTTATTAGTTGTAGGTCATCATGTCAGCAGTAGAGTCTGCGCTAACCCAATGCATGATAAGCGACCGCCATGGCTTGCGGAGGCGAATACAAAGAGCCAAATGCCCTAAAGAGCAAGAAAAAGCATCCTTACTCTTGTCGAAGTCAGCGCAAAAAGCCCAGTGCCGGCGCGACAAAATGCTAGTAGTCAGCTACCCAGATAACTTACCCATCACCGCAATAGCCGATGAGTTGGTAGAGTTGATACGACAAAACCAAGTCGTGGTTGTTGCCGGAGAAACAGGATCAGGGAAAAGCACGCAATTACCGAAATTATGTCTCGCTGCGGGCAGGGGCATTTATGGGCAAATTGCCCATACCCAACCAAGGCGTATTGCGGCGCACTCGATTGCAGAACGCCTAGCGCAAGAGCTGGAATGTGACCTAGGCAAAGGAGTGGGCTACCGCGTACGCTTTTCAGAAAAGTGTTCGGATGATGACTACATTAAAGTGTTGACGGACGGCATGCTGTTGTCTGAATCGGATAATGATCGATTCTTGAATCAATACGACACGATTATCATCGACGAAGCGCATGAGCGATCATTAAACATTGATTTACTCCTGGGTTTGCTGAAGCAATTACTAGCTAAGCGTCCAGACTTAAAGCTGCTTATTACATCCGCAACCATAGATACCGAGCGGTTTGCTCAGCACTTTAATAACGCGCCGGTCGTTACTGTGTCAGGCAGAACCTATCCGGTTGAATTGATTTATCAACCATCTGAAAACGAAAGAGAGCGATCTGATAAAGATACTAATCAAAGTATCTTGCGCGCGATCGAAATCTTATTTCAAACCCGAGTGGGTAATACCTTGGTGTTTCTACCGGGTGAGCGAGAAATTCGCGAGGCAACGTATTTTCTGGGCAAGCATCTTAAACGCGGAATTGAAATCTTACCTTTGTACGCCCGTCTGCCATCAAAAGAACAAGCAAAACTGTTTAGGCCATCGGCTACGCCAAGAGTCATTTTATCTACCAACGTTGCCGAGACTTCGTTGACGCTGCCCGGTATAGATTATGTGGTTGACACCGGTTATGCGCGAATAAGCAGATACCATGCCAGTCGTCGGGTAAACGCTTTGCCCATTGAGCGGATTTCGCAAACAGCAGCAAATCAGCGCATGGGCCGATGTGGCCGGGTTAACAACGGCCGATGTATTCGGTTGTATAGCGAAGAAGAGTTCGCAACTTCACCTGAATACACAGCGCCAGAAATTAAACGCACCAGTCTGTCCGGCGTGGTGTTGACACTGCAATCACGTGGCTTAGGTGAAATAGCACAGTTTCCTTTTATCGACGCACCGGAACGTCGCCAGATCAACAGTGCTAAGCAAGAACTGCAATATTTAGGTGCTTTAGATAATGAAAGGTCACTAACAAAAATTGGACGTGACCTAGCCCGAATGCCCGTTGATCCGCGTATTGGTCGAATATTATGGTCGGCCGCCAATGAGCAAGACTGCTTGGAATCGATCATCGTTTTAGCGGCGGCGTTAGAAATTGCCGACCCAAGATTGGTGCCATTTGAAAAGATGGAAGCAGCGCGCCAACACCATAAAAAAATGGGCGGTGAGGGCTCTGATTTTATAGTGCTGTTGTCCCTGTGGATTATCCTGCAGGAGCAACAATCAGCCTTAAGCCGTAACCAGTTTAACAAGTGGTGCGAACGGAATTATTTGTCTATTCCGCGCATTAGAGAATGGGGTGACTTGGTTAAGCGATTGTCAGCTGACTTAAAGCTGGCTAAATCGAGCCAACAAAAGCCAATAGAACTAAAAGAAGACGCCATTCATAAGGCATTGCTCACTGGGCTTATTGACCAAGTCGCCATGAAAGGCGACAAAGGAGAATATCAAGGTACTTTCGCAAAACAATGTGCGATTTTTCCCGGCTCGCAAATGTTTAAAGCGGCGCCTAAATGGATAGTTGCTGCCGAATTAGTAGAAACGGGGCGGCTGTATGCCAGAATGGTTGCGCCGATAAAAACGCAGTGGATAGAAGAGCTAGCACCTAACTTGTTACGCCGAGAATATTCAGAGCCGACGTGGTCGGCTAAAGCAGGCCAAGTAATGGCGTTTGAGCGCGCTTACTTAATGAGCTTGCCTATTTATAGTGGTCGGCGCACGTCCTATTCAAAAATAAACCCTATTGAATCACGCATGCTGTTTATACGTGATGGCTTGGTGGGCAATGATTTGGCAGGTAATGATCGGCATGGGTCTCCTGCATTTTTAGCACATAACCAAGCAGTCATTGATTCAGTCATTAAAATGGAGCACAAGCTACGGCGGCACAATGTATTAGTGGCGCCCGACGCCTTATATGCTTTTTATCACGCGCTGCTACCGGCTACAGTATTTAGCCAGCCGACCCTACATAAGTGGTTAAAAACCATCACCGATGTTGAGCGACAAGCATTACTAATGGATGAGCAACAGGTGATGAAACGAGCACTTAGCATCGAGCTGCAACAAAGCCTGCCGGACACCATCGAAATACGCGGTAATCGTATAAATTTAGACTATCAGTTTAAACCCGGCGAGTTTGATGACGGCATTACGGCTAAGTTGCCATTGTTGAATCAACTTTCCCCGGCAGACTTTGATCGTTTAGTGCCGGGATACTTACCGCAAAAATTAGAATTACTCATTCGCAGCTTACCCAAAACTTTGCGCAAGCAATGTGCGCCAATTTCCGGCACTGTAAAGCGGGTTCAAAGCCAAGTTGAACAAGATACAAGAGTGCTTGAGGAGGCGCTGGCAGAAGCCTTGTCTAAAACGCTTAAGATAAAGGTGGGCGCATCAGATTTTGACGCTGCATTTATCGATAGCAATCTAAAAATAAAATTAGCGGTGGTTGACGAAGAGGGTGATGAGATTGAAACCTCTGATAGTTTAGAGCAGCTGCAAGAGCGTTATGAAGTGCAAGCCAAGGAGCAAATCGCACAGGTAGAGCATGAATTAGTGAAAAGCGGTAAGACTCGCTGGGAATTTGGAGCGTTACCAGACTCTATTGAAGTGTCGCGGCATGGCACTATTGCCTTGGCTTATCCCGCTTTAGTGGATAATGTTGAGAGCGTTGGTGTTCAGTTGTTTGATAGTGCGGCAGAAGCAGGTCGATCACATCAACAAGGCTTGGTTAGGTTATTTTGCTTGTCTCACCCTCTGGGGCAAAGCTTGGCGAAAAGACCATTGCCGTATTGGCAAAGCATCGCACTTCGTTATGTAGGGATAGGCAATAGTGAGGACTTAAAGCAGGAAATTACGGAAGCATTGCTACTAGAAGCTTTTAAATCGCAGTCCAAAAGTATTCGCAACGTAAAAGACTATTCAACTTATGCGGACAAGGTAGCGACGCAATGGCAGGCCGATAGCGAACAATACTGCCAATTGTTAGAGAAAGTATTAACGCAAGCCAGCGAAGTGAGAGTGCAATTCAGTGAATTAAAAAACAACATAAACCCGGCCATCGCTGAAGATATAGAGATGCAACTAGGCTATTTAGTTTATGAAAGCTTCGTCACCGAAGTGCGGTACGAGAAACTAGCCTGGTACCCTAAATTTTTTAAGGGTTGCTTAGTGCGGCTAGAGCGGTGCCAGTTTGACGAGAGCGGTGATTTGGCTAAGTTGGCCCAACTGCAACCCTACTGGCATCGCTATCTACGCTTGTATGAGGCGTACCCAGAGTCCCAAGTGTTGGATGATTATCGTTGGTTAGTAGAGATGTATCGTTTGTCGTTGTTCGCGCAGACATTAGGCGCACCCATCAAGGTATCGGCGAAGCGTTTAGAGCAAGTTTGGCAGACTTTTCAAAACGAAATTAAATGACCTCAAGCGCCACTTAGGTGTGTTAGCTGGCGCTTGTTCTGGCTTCGTTTTTGACGTTGATTCTGTTTACTGTGTTGTTTTACCAGGCATTGCGGTAAGCCCTTGCTGCCACTAAGTAGATAATCCGCTTCTAGCGCAACTAGCGACGTTTTATCGTCTACGTTAAAAACATCTACGAGCGCGGCATATAGTAAATCGAACAACCGCTTTAAGCCTATTTTGTGGGTTTGTCCGGTAGTTTTATGTAACCATTCGCTTAAGCGCATAAACCGTTCAAAAGGGGCGTCGCCCAATAACAGTGGTAGTGTTGATTTAAAGCGTCCTGCGTTACCCACTAAGTCCCAATAGCGAGCGAAGCGGCGCAGGCTTTGCATTTGAGCGAAATTCAGGGTGGAGGTAGATAAAATCTCGTAAGGCGAGTTCGGGTTAAAGCAAAGCCCATGGCTCTGCTCTAGGCGTACCATTGGCATGCCTCTTAGCCGCTTAAGAATTCCAAGTTGAATTTCATCTGGGCCAATCCTAACCAGTTCGTCAAAATTGTTAGCACAGCTTTCGAGCGTTTCGCTGGGCAAGCCAAAAATGAGGTCGGTATGGATATAGGCGGGGCTTTGCTCACACAACCACGCCAAGTTCGATCGCGTTTTCGCGTTATCTTGCTTGCGACTGATCAAGGTTTGTACTTCTTCGTTAAAGGTCTGAATGCCTACTTCAAACTGTAGGCTACCGGCTGGGAATTGTTTGATCATCTTTTTGAGCGCATCAGGCAGTCGATCAGGAATGACTTCGAAATGCACGAACAAGCCATCACACATACGGTCCAAGAAAAACTGCATAATTGGCACACTAACACGACTGCTTAAGTTAAAAGTTCGGTCAACAAACTTAAAATTACGCGCGCCGCGCTCAAACAAAATTGACATCGCTTCTAAGAAGCGCTCGAGTTCAAATGGTTTCGCAGTTTTATCCAGGGCAGATAAACAAAACTCGCACTTAAAAGGGCAGCCTCTGGAGGCTTCTACATACAAAATACGGTTAACGAGGTCTTCATCGGTGTAGAGGTGGTAAGGCAGCGTGATGTCCTTTAGCACTGGATTAACTAATAAGGGTTCTAGAATAGGAAACCCATACAGTTTATTTTTGCATAGTTGATAAAACGCGGCTTCGGCAGGGCCTGCCAAGATGTGGTCAGCAAATGTGCAAATGTGCTGAGCTGACTGCTCATGGCTCACTTCTGGGCCGCCGAGCACAATACAAGCGTCTGGCGCTAAAACCGTAAGTAGCTTAACCGTTTCTTCCGTTTGTACAGCATTCCAGATATAGACTCCCAAGCCAATTATTTTAGGCTGATGCGCAAGGATTTGCTCAGCGATGTCTAAAGGGCGTTGATCAATAGTAAATTCTATCAGGGCGCATTGCGTTGCTAGTTCTTTCAGGTTGGCTTGCAGATAACGTAGGCCAAAAGAGGTGTGGATATAGCGCGCGTTTAAGGTTGCTAAGACAATGTCCTTCAAGCTTAGTCTCCTAGTAATAACATGATGATTGCCGATATAACAGGAGAACGACTTGGGCTCGCTTGTAATTTTTGAAACATGGCATCGCCCAACATTCGATGGGCTTTACCTGTAGGGTGAATATTGTCAAAGAACACAAAACGATCAAAGGTCAAACCAAAATTACAATCCGGGTGAAACGAAAAAGAGCCGATGCTAAAACACCCTACAGAGGTTTGGGTGTAACCGAGGCTAGCAGCATTATTAAGGAGACTTTCAAATGCGCTGTAAAAATCAAATTCTATTAGCTGACGATTTGTATTTGTGAATAATGTATTCAGTTGCGCACTGAGACGCTGATTTAAAATTTGGGTGTAATTTTGTGCTCGCGCTGAAATGCCTGGATTGGAGCTTTCTAATGACAAGGTTTCCGGAATGCGTCCAATATTAGGCGAATTTGCGATAAAGAAATTTGTAGCGCCGGCATTTATCAATCGAGTTATTTGGGCAACTAAACTAGAAACAGATAGATCAATTTGACTACTAGCGGTGCTTACAGATGCAGTGCCCCTTATGCTGCGCAAGTCGTTGCCGCCAATCATAATTAGATAGAGTGCGCTTGGGTCGGTGCTATTTGTGACTCGGCTTACGAAGGCATCGACTTGAGCAGTCAGGTCTTCATCTTCATTGCCGACGATTGCCCCTCCCGCGACAGCATAATTGTAGCCACTTTGCTGGTTAGCTAAGTGCAAAGACGCGGCTGCGTTATCGCCAAGCAGTTGAGCAAGTCGGTCAACTGCTACTGTGCCATCGCTGATCCTGTTATTAAAATAAGGGAAAGGTAACGCACCGAATACACTGGAAAGATTACCAGTATCAGAAAGGCTATCACCAAAGATAACGATTTTTGAGAAATCGGTTTGCGCTAATGCTGAGGAAGCATATATTACCCATATTAGCATTATCACCAAACCGCGTATAAGCTGCGCTAACACGCTTTGCAGCCACTTAGAAAGTGCGAAAAGTAATAACTGAATTTATTCAATGTGATGTAATACGTTCTGATTCGAACAGTTTGTATTTGGGTCCAATTTTACCGTAACTATGTTGCTTTATTGAGGAAGAAAGCGTTAAACTACGGCGCAAATAGAGTTCTAGAAGGCGAATGGCCGAAAGAGTGAACTTATTACTAATTTGAACCGAGTGAAATTTAATGCACCAAACTAAATTACAAGATGTACTAAAGCTAACTGCTCTCGCATTCGCTATTGCTGTTAGTGGCGGTTGTATTACTGCAAAGGTTAACCCTGGTGATGAAGCGGCAGCGGCAGCAGCACCCGCGCCAGCAACTGAAGCAGCTGAGCCAGCAGCAGCTACAGAAGCAGTTGTTGAATCAACCGAGGTGACTAGCTACACAGTCGCATCAGGTGATAACTTATGGTGTATTTCTAAGCAAGACCAAATTTACGGTACTGCATTCAACTGGCCGTTAATCTACAAAGCAAACGCAAGCGAGATTAAAGACGCTGATTTGATCTACCCTGGTCAAGTTTTCGATATTCCTCGTGATTCCGGTCAAGCTGCGATTGATGCGGCGGTTAACCACGCTAAAATGCGCGGCGCATGGGCAGTGGGTCCAACGGAAGCTTCTGATACAGCTTATTTAGGCGGCTAGTTTTTAGCCACTATAGCGCGTTTGTTCGCGCCCATAAAAAAGCAGCGTTAAACGCTGTTTTTTTGTGCCTCATAGACAGGCCATAATCAAATCTTAAGTAATATAGTTTGGCGATATAGCTTCGCTTATATTCAATAACGCCTATCTGATTTACATCTTTACTAGCTAACCAACTTATTGAGATTAACCTCCAAGATTCCCTCAGCCCCAGCGGCCTTTAAGCTCGGAATTAATTCGCGAGTTGATAAGCGGGGCACGACCGTCTCAATAGCGACCCACTCTTTATCGTGTAAGTGGTTGATAGTGGGTGCTTGCAAACTTGGCAGCACCTCAACAATAGATTCAAGGGCTGATGTTGGCGCATTCATTTTTAGCAACACGTTTTTTCTGGCGGCCATTGCGCTTTCCAACATTAGGGCGATGTTGTTAATTTTGTTGCGCTTAAACGGGTCTTGCATCGCCGCTTTATTGGCAACAAACACGGTATGAGTGTGCAGCACATCTTCCACGATTCTTAAACCGTGTTCTTTAATGGTTGTGCCAGTTTCGGTTATTTCGACAGCAGCGTCCGCCAAACCTTCCACAACTTTAGCTTCCGTGGCACCCCATGAAAATTGCACTTTAGCGTCTATGTTACGCTGTTTCAAAAACTGGGTGGTGAAATCGGTTAATTCAGTGGCGATGGTTTTGCCTGTGAGGTCTTCAACCGATTTGATATCTGAATCTTGCTTTACAATGAGTACCCAACGACACCCCTGATTAGACGCTTTTGAGTAATTAAGGCCGCAAATCTCCTCTACATTAGATTTGCTTTCTAGAATCCAATCTTGCCCAGTTAAGCCACAATCGAGTATGCCCGCTTCCACATAAGGCCCCATTTCTTTCGACTTGATCAATTTGCATGATAAGTCGCTGTCATTTACCGTAGGGAAGTAGTGACGCGACTTAGTGCGGATGTTCCACCCAGCCTGCCTGAATAGATCAATTGTCGCGTCTTCTAGACTGCCCTTTGGTATGCCTAGCTTTAATGGGTTACTCATTTTTTTTGTAGCGCTTAATGTAGTCGGCGATTATACCTAAGCCCACTTTGATTAAATGGGCTATGAGACACAATATTTTTGCATTATTGGCTTTAAAAAAAGACCTAGGCCACTATATTTATGATAACCCTATAAAGAGGGTTAGCGTTTGATTTTGTTGCGAGGTTCTAGATTTTCTCTCTAGAACTCCATATGCGACTGAGTTATAGTAACGCGCTTTTTTCAAATTCTTGTTCGCAAGAACACACACTGGCAGATACAGACTATGACGACACCATCCAAAGAGCCAAATACGCTTAAAGATAACGATATGGAAGAGGAGATGCAGGAAGATACGGATGATGATGTGATGGTCGACGACGAAGGCCACCAACTCGCCTCATCTGAAGAATTAGCGGATGAAAATGTTTCTGACGATCCAGATGTAAAGCAACCTAAAGCTTCAGAGCAATCTGCTATGAAGCGGATGATTCTGAAAGGTAAATCACAAGGCTTCTTAACCTACGCAGAGATCAACGATCACCTGCCAGAAGACATGCACGACACCGACCAAATTGAGGCGGTGGTGAAAATGATCAACGACATGGGTATCGAGGTATTTGATAAAGCCCCAGACGTTGACGAAGTATTACTCAAAGTAGACAACCCAGAAGATGAGGAGGTTGTTGAAGAGGCTGAAGCGGTATTAAAAACAGCGGTTGAAAGTGAATTCGGCCGCACCACTGACCCTGTTCGCATGTACATGCGAGAAATGGGCACGGTTGAATTGCTTACCCGCGAAGACGAGATTCGCTTAGCAAAGCGAATTGAAGCAGGCTTAAAGCAACGTAACGGCGCATTAACCACCTGCCCTCGTGTTATCGAAGAAGTGGTGCGAATTATCGACCGCATTCGCAGCGAAGAAATGAAGCTAAGAGATTTCTTGGTTGATTTCATTGATCCGAATGAAGTATTACCTGACATCATCTTGCCACCAGCGCCGCGTGCAGAAGGCGAAGAGGTTGAAGAAGACACAGGCCCAGACCCAGTTGAAGCGGCCAAACGCTTTAGGAAAATCAAAACGCTATTTAACAACTACACCAAAATTGTAGATCAGTTAGGTGAGCGCGACGAGAAAGCCGTCAAGCAGCGCGACAAAGTGTCTGATGAATTGATGCAGCTTAAAATCGTGCCCGTTCAGGTAGAGAAGTTAAATGACTTGATGCGTGACTCGATGGATAAAACCCGCAAACTAGAGCGGAAAGTAGCCGGTTTATGCATCTCAAAGTGTGACGTGCCACGCAAAACCTTTACCAAAGCGTTTCATGGCAATGAGACCAGTGAAACCTGGTTGACCGACTTAAAGAAAGTAGCACCAGAATGTGAAGCCAAGCTAAGCCATTATGGCGATCATTTGAAGTTGCACACTAAGCAAATGCGTAACGTTGAGTTGGTGATGGGCTTGCCTTTGGTTACGCTTAAAGAAATCGCCAGAAAAATGTCGATTGGTGAGGCGAAAGCCCGCCGCGCTAAGAAAGAAATGGTGGAAGCCAACTTACGTTTGGTTATCTCGATTGCTAAAAAATATACCAACCGCGGCTTACAATTTTTAGACTTAATTCAAGAAGGCAACATTGGTCTAATGAAGGCAGTTGATAAATTTGAATACCGCCGGGGTTATAAGTTTTCTACTTATGCAACATGGTGGATTCGCCAAGCGATAACCCGCTCAATTGCTGACCAAGCACGAACTATTCGCATTCCAGTGCATATGATTGAGACGATCAATAAGCTGAACCGCATGTCTCGCCAAATTATGCAGGAGAAGGGACGCGAAGCCACGCCTGAAGAACTTTCCGAGTTAATGGAAATGCCCGAAGACAAGATTCGCAAAGTGCTTAAGATTGCCAAAGAGCCAATCTCTATGGAAACCCCTGTGGGGGACGATGACGATTCACATTTGGGTGATTTTATTGAAGATAAAAATATCCAGGCACCCGATGAGTACGCCACCAACTTGGGCTTAAAGAATGCTACAAAAGATATTCTAAGCACGTTAACTGAGCGCGAGGCAAAGGTGCTACAAATGCGATTCGGTATCAATATGAACACCGACCACACGCTGGAAGAAGTGGGTAAACAGTTTGACGTAACACGCGAGCGCATTCGTCAAATTGAAGCCAAGGCACTGCGTAAACTGCGTCATCCTAGTCGTTCTGAACAGTTGAGAAACTTTCTAGAACAGAATTAGAATCGATCGTCTAAAATCCTTTACCGAAGGAATACTTGCTTCATTAACGGTAGTGATTTGAGGAGGCGATTGGCCAATCTCTTTCTTAGTTAGTAAGAAAATAGGGCCTGTAGCTCAGCTGGTTAGAGTAGTGGACTCATAATCCATTGGTCGTAGGTTCAAGTCCTACCGGGCCCACCATTAATTTTGTTTTAATATCAAGCACTTACGGTTGATTAGTCGGTCGCTAATTTTCCATAAAACACCTCCTTCGTAAAATAGTTCGTAAAATAAATGGCTATTTTGCTCATTCCGATGCTGGTTTAACCCTCGGAATTGACTTATCGTACACATCCATCATCGCAGAACTCCTGTGACCAGATGCCTCTTGCTTATCATGCCGATTGCCTTCTGTATCAGTAACGCCCTTACGTTTTAGATCGTGCAGAGAAAATCTTTCGTCTTTAGTGATGATTTCGTTTTTAATAGCATTATTTACAAATCTCTGCCATGCGCTGTGGTAGCCAGAAGAAGATATTTTTCCGCCTGAGTAACTGACGATGATATGTCTGGCTTCTGCTTTGATGGGATATGGTTTTTTCAGTCTCTTCCAAATTATCTCTCGAACAGCAAGTGAAAATTCAATGGCCTCTTTTAATCGATCGTTCCAAAGTACCAAATTATCTCTAGAGCCTTTTGTCCGATGAATCATAAGACCATCATCTTTAATGCTGGCATCTGTAAGATGACGACACTCAATACCACGCATTCGGCACAAATATTCTAACTCCATAACTACCCAAAGATAGTACGCACAGCTTCCAGCTACTTTTTGCTTATGAGTGCCTTTATCTTTAGCATGAGCGAGTAATTTGCTGTAAGCCAGCTTAGATGGCAATTTTTGTTTCTTTTTCTCTTTGGGTAATTCAATGCCCATCGCAGGATTGTTCGCACAATGCCCTCTATTTTTCCCCCAAGTAAACACCAGTCGGATAAAACTATAAGCATGTCTTGCTGCGGTTGGGCCTCGTGATTTAGAGAGTTTATCTACGACCTTTTGAACCAAAAAACTATCCCAGCGAGAAATCGGCACCAATCCCAAAGACTTGTTAACTTTCGTAGGGAACTCTGAAACCGTATTGAAATACATTCGATATTCACGCTGCGTTCTAGGTTTTAGGGATTGATACTTAGGAGACTCAAAATATAGATCACTAAGCCATTTAAACGTATCGCGTTCTATACCATTCCATGCCTCGATTATTTTATGTAAATCCGATAATAAGGCATCCATCCCAGCAATTCTTTTACGTCGTTTTTTCCCTCTATCATCCTGATATGTTGTGTACCAATGTCCCGCTCCCTTAGGCTCGAAATAGCAATTACTTGGTAATTTATTCTGGTCAATATGAGCCGGAATATTACGATTAAATTTGCGTTTTCTGCCTCTGGTTTCCATTACCTTAGCCCTTGATACACATAACTTGTTTTAGTGTGTGTACAATCTCGACTAAATCTTCTTGAGCGGCCATAACAGCATCAATATCTTTATAAGCCGATGGAGTTTCATCAATGACGCTCTCATCAACACGACATTCAACACCAGCCACAGCCTGTCTGTGTTCCTCTAGGCTAACTAATTTCTTAGCTTGGGTACGCGACATCACCCGACCCGCACCGTGACTACACGAGCAAAACGATTCAGCATTACCAAGACCGCGAACAATAAAGGACTTAGCCCCCATTGATCCAGGTATGATACCCAATTCACCTTCTCTTGCAGACACCGCGCCCTTACGAGTAACCCACACGTTCTTACCGTAATGGTTTTCTTTCTGGACGTAGTTGTGATGACAATCTGTTACCATTTCAAACTGGGTATCTTCGGCATTGTCGTAAAAAGCATTAATTAGTGGTTTTGTATGTTTGGATAATTCCATAAGTACAATCGACATCATCATGTCTCTGTTAGATTTAGCGAAATCTTGCGCCCAATTTACCGCGTTAACATACTTATCAAAGTATTTGCTACCTTCTGGAAGATAAGCAAGGTCTTGGTCTGGGATATTATAAAACCAGCGTTTTATTTCCTCTCGTGCTTTTTCAATGAAATAATTTCCGATGCGATTACCTACTCCTCGACTTCCAGAATGTAACATTATCCATACGTCACTATTTTCATCTAAACATATTTCTATAAAATGGTTGCCGCCTCCTAGTGTACCCATGTGGGCAATATTATTAGATTTTTCAAGATTGGCCTTTGGGTTATCTAAGCATAGTTGGTCAAACCTATCTACCCGTATTCCACCGCCAACGACTTTTCCATTTACGTTTTCCCAATGATTTACTAATAAATAGTAGTAATTATCTTTATGTAAATTGCGTTTACCAAAACCTACAGGGATAACAGCTTCAATATCATTACGCAAAGCCGATAAGTCGTCAGGTAAATCGTTAGCAGTCAAGCCAGTCTTAACTGCTTTCATCCCACAGCCTAGATCAACGCCAACGGCTGCGGGGATAATCGCTTTATCCGTGGCAATAACACTTCCAATGGCCGCACCTTTACCCATATGAGTATCAGGCATAGCGGCCACCCACTTATGGATGAAAGGCATACTAGCAAGGTTTAGCAATTGACTCTTGGTATTATCATCAAATGCAACACCGTTTACCCATGCTTTGACGGGGAGTTTACTTTGGTTTAGTACTGTATAGTTCATTGTTATAAAATACCTTCACTTCCGGTTTTTGGCAACTCAACTGGTCGAATACCACCCGCTGCGTTGATAAGATCAATAGTTGTCCACGGCCCATTCTTACCAAAAAAGAATCTAATGCCCTGCTTTTTCAAGCATTTTTCGACATCACCTGCATATTTATAACAGGTGACCTTCTTTAGGTCATCAATATTTAAAATATTCGGATTATCTGACACCGTTAATTCCTCAACCTAGCAATCTTCTCAGCACATTCAATCATGTGCGGGCGAATTGCACTGTTGTAATCAGAGTAGATTTTTTCTAAATCCTTTTTACATTTAGTAGAACAGAACACCTGCCAATCGCGAGACAGTCTAAATTCAACTCCACATGCCTTGCAATAGTGTTGCTCTACGAACATCTATTTATCCCCACGCTTATGCGCTGGTGCATTTTCATAGCCATTTGTTAATATGTTCCATGCTGTTGCAACCACAGACGAAACTTGTCCATTGCCAATGGCTGTAAGTCGGTGAGTCCTATTGGCCACCCCATCATCCATTCCGCGAAACAAGGGTTCAGGTATATCGGGTCGGTCTCGCAATCCCTCAATGCCTCTGATGTTTTCGCCCCACGGTAATGGGGGCTTCCCTTGAATCTGTTTCTCCCCGAGCCTTTCCCTTCGTTGGCTCCAGGTGTCGGCACCATCAAGGTCTTTATCGCCTCTGGTAATCGCATCTGATGCGTCCACTTCTTGTTCGGGTCGCTTGATTTTCTCCTTGGAATTCCTGACACTTGATATACTACCTTGTCTGCTGGTGTTGCTTTGCGCTCCCTGTCTGATGCAGTTGGAGTTGGCAGTAATAACTTGCTTACTTGAGTTTCTAAGTTTGGATTTTTGTTGTTTTTGATGCTTGGCAAACTGAGATTCTGAGATACCGCCCGATTCGCTCTCGGTGTCCCAAGCATAAACCCAGAGCCGTTTACGTCGGTGGATTGCTCCAAGATCGCCAGCCCCCAACACACACCACCTTGCATCGTACCCGCTTTCGGCCAAGTCTCTGAGTATCTCACCGAAGTAGTAAAAAGGTCTCGTTGCATTCCCATCCATTGCGATTTCGCAAGTTCCACATTTAGATTCTTCTTTGAATTCGCATAATTTCCAGTTGATGTCTCCGCAATTTTGACAGTAGGTTTCATTTGCGCTGAGTAATCCTGACACATTTTCAAGAAACACGTTTGCTGGTCTGACTTGTCGGATAATCTCCATCGTTGCGGGCCACATATTCCTATCGTCATCACTGGCTTTTCTTTTTCCTGCAACGCTGAATGGCTGACATGGGAAACCTGCTGTAACCACATCTGTAAACCCTCGATATTCTCTGGCAACACCGGACTGTACGAACTCACGCACGTCAGTGAAGATGGGCGCTTCGTCAAAGATTCCGTCTTTGATTCGTTGAGCGATAATTTGCTGGCAATACGGGTTCCATTCGACATATCCGATATGTTGGAATCCGAGTAATTTTGTTCCGAGCAATCCACCGCCTGCACCTGAGAATAAGGAGAGTTCATTCACTAACCAGCCTCTCGCCCATTGTCTTTAGCTAAAAATTCTGCTGTCTCTGTGATTCGACAATTGAACCATCGTCGTACCACATAAGAACGCACGATACTTATTAAAGTAAACCAAGCCCCAATATAAAAATTTGTTTCAAAAGGGATATAAATTCCAAAAAATGGAAAAATTACTAATTGACTAGCCAGCGCCACAAAATAACCAATCAACACATTAATTAGAGATTCATAGAATGAGCTTTTTTTACTTTGCACCATACACACCCTCCCCATATTGATCTTTGTGTTTAATTTTGAGGTAAATTTCCTCCCTATGAACTGGCACCGTTTTCGGTGCTTCCACCCCTATTCGAGCCTGACCACGAGAATCAATATCTAAAACAGTTACTTTGATATCGTCACCGATGTAAATTAACTCACCTATTTTTCTAGTTAGAACTAACATTAGAATTTTTTACCTCCATTGTTTCGTTCTTCACTCCACCAACCTTCATCAACCGCAGTGCGGTTGATATCGAAGGATAGTTTTTTGTATTGATACACGAACATGATTACACATACACCGCAAAGCCAGTTCCCGCAGAAATTTGCTCCCTGTAGTCGTTGAATTTCTTCTCCAAGGCATCTTCTGCGTTAATTAGCTGATAAGAAAATTCAACTCGACCAGAATCATTGATGTGTGAGTAGACTCGTGCTGTGATACTCATATATGTTTCCATACATTTCCAAGGTTTAAGCGCAAGTTCCAAAGGCTCTGGTGTTCCAGAAACTAACTTTTTGGACGCACTACCAGAAACTGAATCGCCATCATCTTTCACTGATGACCGAGTATCAGTTGCTGTATCGACCTTAGTGTCGGTTATTTGTTGAAGAAGAGTTGCTGAATCTGGTGATTGAATATCCTCGATATTGTCCTCAATAAAATGTTTGAATGCTCGTTGTGACATCCGATTTTTCTGGTTTCTACACCAAACATCCCATTGCGCGCTATGCTCTACGTGCAAAAATGCCTTGTGTCGGCAAAAAGATGGACTCCCTGGAGAATGGTAGTCAATGGTTGCCTTAAAAATACGACCATTTGATTCTGGATAGCCCTTGAGCATTGGTGTTTGACCATCACTAAAACTATTAACATACTCAATGAAAGATTCAACTGTAGAAAATGATTGATCCGCCTGTAAGTGTAACGGTGCATCCATATATTTACTCATATCCACCTGGGTGAGAGAATTATGTGCAAATAAAACAGGAAATAATTTTCCATCAGGTGTTGGTGCATGCCCCTCAACCATTGATGACGATAATGCAAGGTCACGCACTACAGAATTGTTTGTTTCAGTATTCATTTAAATGTTCTCCACTTTTTTAGCTTTGTTGATAGATTCGACGTTCTTCCCAGACTCTACTGATTCAAGTCCAGTAATTTCACGCTGACGTACATCTCTGAGCGAAAGATTGCTATCTGGCGTGATATGAAACATGGTTGATCGTGGCTCCTGTGGCACACTCACTTTCAGTGCATCCTCGACCATTGCCGTTCCACTACCACGGTCTGGTTTGATTTTTATAGTCAACGATAAAGTCCCCATTTTCCCTGTGTCTTGGCATGCTTGAACCAAGTTATGGAATTTTTCATTTAGTTCTTGGACGAACAGTCCAGAACGAATATCTTTTAAGGTTTCGATTGCTGATTTATCTGACATGGTTATGTTCCTCTAGTTAAAAATTTAAAATGGGATATCATCGTCAAAGTCATCGTATGCGTTTTTAGCATTATTACTTTGAGGCTGATTCTGATTTGTCTTTGAAGCTGTCTCAGGATTGCTAGAATTTGAGCGCGTATCAAGCATCTGCATTTCACTCGCTACAATTTCAGTGGTATAGCGATCTTCGCCGCCTTTATCCTGCCATTTTCGTGTTTGTAGCTTCCCCTCAATGTAGACTTTTGATCCTTTTCGTAAATATTCTCCAGCAACTTCAGCAAGTCGGTTAAACATGACAATACGGTGCCATTCCGTTTTTTCTTGCTGTTCACCCGTCTGTTTGTCTTTCCACGATTCACTTGTTGCCACACTGATGTTGGTTACCGCCGCGCCTGCTGATGTATAGCGAACTTCTGGGTCTTGCCCCAAATTACCTACAACGATTACTTTGTTAATTCCTCTAGCCATTTTCAACCTCTTTGATAATTGTTTCTTTTTGTATCGTTGCTTGGTGAGCAACAACAAAAAATGCATGATTGGTTAATTTGCTTAATCTGACCGCCTCATTCAAAGCATCTTTATATTTTTTATGTCTTCGCGTTGGATGGTTTCTCATATCCCATGTGGGCGGATTTCTCCAAACTAGATAAAACTTGGGACTCTGTATTTGTTTTGACATTACGCCACCACCTCTGGGGCAGAAGGCAGGCGCATCCAAAATAATGGGGGCGCATCAACAATATGATCTGTATCACCTAAATATTCGTGCCATTCATCGTTTGGGGAATCGTAATAGCCAATACTGAACTGTGATAATCCACCGAACTCAAACCACAACAAAACCTCCCCATCCGTATTTTCTTTGGTTTTTGAACTGATCCATTTCATTACGCTGCCTCTTGGCTTTTAGTGAGACGTATTTGAATGACATCGTCACGTTCTCCGATGGATTTGTTTATTTGAGTTGCGATACTTTTTGCTGAAACTAATGGCCCGTGTATCAATATGGTAATTTGATATGCTTCTAGCAAATCATCAACGGATTTTGTTTGAGTAGTTACCAGTTGCGGTTTTTTGGTAATCTCCGGTTCGACCTGCAATTCTTCTTTTTGTGTTGGTTCAGGAGTTGCCTTCGTCAGTTTTTTATTCTTCTCCTGTGCCTCTCGCTCTAATTCAGCCTGTTTTCGTTTTGCTTCTTCTGCTTCGTAAGTGGCTATCCGTTTTTCGATAGTCACCTGTAGGAAGTCCGCAGGTAAAACCAGTAGAGTTCTCTCATCTTGAAACAGTGGCTTGTATTTACCTTCAATACCATCCAGAGCTTTGCGTGATGCGATAACCCGATCATTGGCCTCATTTATTTCAGCCAATATTTCGTCGTAAACATTTGAAACAGCATCGTTCATCGACTTCACGGTCTTTTTACCCTTTACCGCGATTGAAAACCGTCCACGATAAGCATGAGCATCGGGGAAAGCTAAATGATAGTCGTCTGATTGGTACTGCACTCTTTCTTCGATTTGTGCAACGCCGTTATCAATGATCTCGTTTTTGATTTCCTCTTTACGAGTCCTGATCTGCCGTTCCAATGAAAGACGTGCTTGACGAGCCTCCGCGCTGATTTCATCGATAGCGCCGAATAGTTTCTGAATATCAGCAGCTTGCTCAAGGGCTGATTGTTTGGCTTCTACGAGGGAATTTTCAGCCGCCTTAAATGACTTCACCGTGCTTTCGGCATATGTAAAGTCATCGTCGGTAACAAGTTTCTTGTTTGCTCCTTTAATCTTCTCAATTAACTCAGTTTTCCATTCGTCAAAATTAGATTCTTGTATTTGCCCCGTGAGGCGGATTGCTAGGTCTTTCATGATTAAACCTCCATTACGAGTTTCGATTGTGGTTTTTGTATTTCTTGAACTGGTTTATTTCTACCATTCAGGAAAGTTAGTATTTCATCGCGAATCTTTAGAGCTTCTTTAATTCGCTTCTTAAGTTTGGTTTGAAACACATCATCCTTTACGACTCTGAAAATCCTAGAAGGTAAATTCGGATGGAAAAACATCAAATCGCACCAATCACGTTCGCAAACTAAAATCTCTCCTTGAACCTGACTTCGGTAGTCGGGAGGTATATTTTGATGTTGGTCGATATATTGCAGTGCCGCAATATGCCGATGGGCAATTAAAGATTTAACTTCTAGTACGCCGTTATCGCCGACAAGCCGATCAGGGCTACCACCATACGAACCATCGTCGCTCGTAACAAAACCAGTTTCTGAAACCGATAATCCGTTAACCAATTCATATTCATCAACCGCATCAGGTTCCATTTCATGCCCACGTTCCGTGTACTTATTACCTTCCCAGCTATCCAGTGGTTTACCAGCATATTTTTCGGCAGCTAGTGTTCGGGCGTATTCCGCAATACTTGAAGAGTCTTTTCCTGTACCTGTAACCAGCTTACTGAATGCGCTTGCTGTAGGTATGCCAGACCGTAAGGAATACCAAGCATCAGTATTTTGCTCGATGTCGTTATGAAATATCATTGTGCAACCTCTGACTTTTGAGTGATTGCTTGGTTAATCGCGGACTCAACTTTTAGATATGAGGTTTCTGGGATAGATTGAAGCGTAGGTTGCCCTGTCTTGCTTTCAACCCACCCTAACCAGCGGTCTAAATCCAAGTCGTTTTCAGTAATCATTGAATGCAATGAATTCGCTTGTTCGTCACTAATTAGAACTACCGACTCAATGATTGGTGATTCTTCACCACTTTGATCTATCTGTTTGCCTTCCATTTCATCCGCAGACATTTGACCTCCCAGTTCATCTGGGAATGCTTTACGCAATGCGCCTGCTTCCGCTGTTTTAGCTAATTGACCGCGTTTACGTTTCAACCACATTGAATTGGGTTTACCGTCTTTTTTTGTGCCAACCGCCTCTTCGTAAAATTCGGTATGTGATGTGCCAATACGCTGTCCCTGCATAAGTCGGTAGACCGTTACAGTACAAAATTCTGGTGCCGATACTTTTTGACCGCCAATATTAATATCTGACATAGGGCCGAACACGGGAGCATCTTGACCTGCATATTCCCCCGTCCGCTGTGCTGTAATACGCAACTCATAGATACCAGGCATAATTACGTCACGCCATTCATTGTTACCTGTTTTTGCATCTTTTACAGACATAGGAACGATGTGGCATGGCTTTTTAAGCGGGTCTAGTTTTCGTGCTTTACAGTAATCCCATACCAAGGCGACCGACTCTTCTCGTGCGCCTGGAAAGAGACTGTTGGTCATGGCACTCCAAACCTCTGGGGTGATTCCGCGTTGTTGTGCAATAGCAGGCAGGTTCATTTAATTGCCTCCGTGGTTTGTTGGATGTGTTGGGTTAAGGATTGGCGATAAATGCCGATATTGTTTAGTCGACGTTCTTTAATTTGTGATGGAGTTAGGTAGATAGCCATTGCTTTATCTTTGGTTTGCGTCTTCCTGAGAAGCATTGACCTAAGTAGTTTTCTCACTACTCACCTCCTAGTGCGGTTAGTAAGTCATCAATATCTGACTTCACTCTCGCCCTAGTCTCTAGACGACGTTGAGCGCATCGAATAATGTATGGCGTGGAGAGTTTCCTTGTAAGGCTACCAATATTTGCGTCGATCAGTATCTGCGGAGCAACCTTGCGAATCACCCAAATCGCAAACTTGGATTTCAAAGCTAACCGTTCGGTGCTTATCGAATACTCTGATACTAATTGGAAAATTGTTTTACAGTGGGCATGCCATTTTTCAGGCCAATCTTTTGAGGGAAAAGCATCAGGGCCTAATGATTCGCTGACCGTATCAATTAAGTCGTCACCTAAAGCCTCTTTGATATCCCCCCAATCAGCATCTGGTCGAGATTGGTATTTGGTCGCTGATTCATCTAATGAATCTAAATATTGATTTAGCTGTTGGTTTCGGTATCTATCTGCTGATACCTCGTAATCTTGTAGTGTGTCTGCCATGATTTGCTCGTCTGTTTGTTACAGTACAAGCATATTACAAGAAACACTTACAACTATCAAGTCAAACTTGTAATTTATTTGAAAGAAAAACTTACAATACGATTTATAATTAAGATTAGAGTGAAATTACAACGAAACTTGGATAGAAATTTTATTAAAACCCGCCACCCGAAACCAAACGAACAACTCTACCGACCACTTCTATGTTCTCAACGTCTTCTGCTGGCACAATTTCATCTGAGTATTCTGGAGACTGATTATCAGATTTAATGATTAATGCGCCATCATACCTGTGTTCAAGTCTTTTAACCCGTAGCTCCGTTGCATAACGTATAGCATAAATTTTGCTTGATTGAATGTCGGTGCAGTGAGTATCTACCAGAATAAGATCACTATCATGTAATCTTGGTAACATGCTGTCACCTTCAACTTTTACCACTGCTAATGATTCAGCATTCAAGCCTTCTTCCCTAAGCCAGCTTTTTCTGAAAGCTAATTCGTTTTTTATTTCTTCGTAATCACCATTATCAAACCCACTTCCTGCTGAAAGTGAAATGTTGTAATACGGTATGAACTCGTATTTATCCTTTGGTAAACCACGCACATTCTTTATAGCGTTATCTGGAACACCAAACTCTAATTCCTGAACGGTTACTCCGAGAACACTTGCCAATTTTTCTATTCTGTTTCTCCTTGGAGTGGTCTCGCCACTTTCCCACTGTTGAACAGATTGCGGAGAAACATCGATAGCTCTTGCTAATTCAGATTGATTTAGGCCTGCATTCTCTCTGGCTTTAATGATGTTTTTACTGATACTCATACTCTTATTCTACAAGTAACGCTTTAAATTTACTTACAAGAATTTCTTGACTGTTACAAGAAATAACTGTAAAACTACTACCCATGAACGCACTAGAGAAAGCAATCAAAATTATTGGCAACCAATCTTCACTTGCTCGGTTGATTGGTGTTAGTCCCCAAGCTGTGCAGCAGTGGGTTGAAAAAGGCAAACCCCCAATTGAGCGGTCAATTGACATTGAAGAAGCCACAAAGGGGAGAGTTAAAAGGTGTGAATTACGTCCTGACATTTTTCTCAACGAGAATCAGATGAACATTAAAGCCAATGCTAGTTAACAGCATAACACAACCCTCCACAGTCATAATTGGTTCATTCCTACAGTCGGCATGGAGATTTTTATGCCTCGAAATTGACAGACGAAAACAGGCATGTTTGAGGAAACAATGATGAGTTTGCCAAAGGAAGATATACGTGGAAAGGTGTCTCCAGACATCCATAAAATGATCAAGATCATGGCTGAGTTCGATGGTCGTTCTATTCAGGAATGGGTTTCTTTGCATTTGGAAAAAGTCGCTGTGGCTGAATTTCATGAGTACAGTTTACTTGCTCGCAAAATGGCGCGCGCGGGATTAACAGGGAATGAGGGGGATAAGTAGGGATGGCTGCAAATAAAACACAATGCCAGAGAATACTAGGTGACTTACAGCGAAAGTCCAACAAAGGAATATCTGCTTTAGATTATCCGACGGGTCTTCGACTTGGTGCTAGAATTTACGACCTCCGTCAAGCTGGGAATAACATTGTAACTCGCATTGATAAAGTTTCGGGATTAGCACGGTATTGGCTTATCAATGACGCAAAATTACGGAAAGTGGCATGAGCATCGAACTGATAAATGCTGCTTTCAAATCCGATATTAAGCCATCAGCGCGTAAATTTGTGCTGGTTGCTTTGTGTGATTATGCCAATGAGGTCGGTGAGGCATATCCATCAATCGAAACATTGACTAAAAAAACCAGTCAAAATAGAAAAACCGTCATTGCTCACTTGGCGGCACTAGCTGAAAAAGGAATTATTACTGATACAGGCGAGCGAGTCGGCAAAACTAAGCAAATCCCAAAATATCAAATTCACCTAGAAACAATCCCTAAAACGGAACAGTTAGACACTAAAAATTCACCTGAAAATAAACAGTACCGAAAACGGGACGCTTCAATATCAAACAGTCCCAAAAACGGGACTGGTAAGCCTCCCAAAAGCGGGACTGTTAAAGAGTCCCAAAAACGGGACACAGAACCACCAGTTCTTTTTAACCACCAGAAGGAACCACCAGAGGAAGGCGCGAGCGCCTTGCCCGACACTTTAAATCTGGAAGCATGGAACAAATGGATTGATTTCAGGAGAAAGGCAAAGTTCAGGAAATACAAAACCAATGAAATGGTGATTGCTTTGTCTCAACTGCTTTTTGAAGATCAGGCTCGCTGCGTTAATTACTCGGTGAGCAAGGAATACCAAGGTTTATTCCCTGAACGATTTACCAGTAATCCAAACCAAAAAACGACTAAAACTGATTATGGCGAAATGCGGGGAAGTTTATGATGACATCATTAGCAAACAAGTTAGATGCTGTAGAACTTGGCACAGAAAAACACCATTGTGATTTTCACGGTGATTACCAATCCGTGGGCAGAAAGCTACTTGGTCGTGATCTTTGGAGTCTCTGTAAAAAATGCGAAGAAGCCAATCGACAGAAAGAAGTTGAAAAGAAAAAACAAGAAACCGAACTGCGCGAAAAAATCAGAAAAGAGAAGTTTCTGGCTAATGCGGGGATTATAAAACGATATTGGCATCTTACCTTGGGGGAGTTTAACCCAACGGACAGTCAGGCTCATGCCTATAAAGTTGCCCGTAGTTTTGTTGATCGTTTCGATGAAATGGCTGAAAAAGGTCAAACCGTGGTTTTCTGCGGGACTATCGGTACAGGAAAAACCCGACTCGTTAGCGCAATAATCCAATCTTTAGGAAAAGGCCGATACATTCGCGCAGTAGATATTAGTCGTACCGTGCGCTCTACATACACCAACAACGGGCAAACCGAGCAGGATGCCATTCAAAGTTTTGTTGATCCTGATCTACTGGTAATAGACGAGGCTGGGCTACAACAAGGCACGGAAAACGAGGCGATGTTGATCTCTGACGTAATTGATCGACGTTATGGCGATATGAAGCCAACCATTATTTGCTCAAACCTGAACGAAGGCGAATTGGCGACGGTATTTGGGGAACGTGCATGGGATCGACTTAAGCAGAATTGTATTATTTGCCCTGTAGTCGGCGAGAGTTTGCGATGAATCACGAATTACGTCCACGCCATTATGCCGATCAAGCACTGAAATCGATGCGAGAAGTGGTTATGACAGCACCAAAAGAGCAGCGGGGAGCAATAACCATCCATTTGTACTCCGCGTTATCTAAAGCGTATCAGAAACAAAAAGCGAAGGATAAAAAATGAGCCATTTATCCCTAGTCAAAACACAGGCAGGTTTTTTCCCAGCGGATGCAGAAACCGAGGAAGTCACAAACAAAGTGAAAATTGGTGGCGTGATCCACGGTGATTTCAAACAAATGCGAAACCCACAATTCCATCGTAAATTCTTCGCTATGCTGAATGTTGGATTCGGTATGTGGGTGCCGGGTGAATTTGAACATAACGGAAAAGCTATTGAAGCAGAACCAAACTTTGAGTCATTCCGTGAATGGAGCATCATAAAATCTGGGTTCTATATAGTTCGAGGATACCCTGATGGATCAGCTCGTGCCGTAGCCAAATCAATTTCATTTGCAAAAATGGATAATATTGAATTCGAGCGCGTTTATAGCACCGTATTAGATGTCATCCTCCGATATGTTTGCCCTGACGTAAGCAAACCTGAATATGAACAGTCCGTTGAGTCATTGTTGAGGTTTGATTAATGCAAAACAAACGTCATACAACCGAATCGGAAAAACGGCACATGAGTAAAGTGGCCGAACTTGGATGCATTAATCATCCCGGCACACCTGCCGAAGTTCATCACGCAACTATCTCAGTCCCAAGAGACAACGCTTTGGTAATCCCGTTGTGCTACGAGTGTCACCGAGGCGAATTTTCAATTCATAACGCCAAACGAGAGTTCGAAGCTGTTTATGGAACTGAGCTTCAGCTTTTGGCAAAAACCAACAGGATGCTGGCGTGAAAGATGGAAAAACGACGAGTAGAAATCATCCTCCCAGTTCCGTTACCGACATGGAATCGGGTGTTGGGCATGAACCGGTGGCAACGCAAAAAATTGAGAGATTTGATACACAAGTTCGTATCACTATCCGTTCAGTACGAAAACGACTGGCCGACCCTGACGGAATTTCAGGGAAAGCAGCAATCGACGGAATTGTTAAAGCAGGCATACTTTTCGATGATTCGCACCACTTCGTCGAAGAAATCGTCCATAAACAGGCAAAGGTCGTCAAAGGCGAGGCGGAACGAACGATTATTGTGGTCGAGGAAATATGAGGGGCAGCCAATGAAAGAATAATAGTTTAAAGAAATAACGAAGAGCGCGTTAAACGGTACTCGAAATACCGAATAACGCACCACCCGCAACAAAGGTGCGGACGACCCAAGGCTCTCCGGTCTGCCGACAGACAGGAGCTAGTGTATAGGTCGGTAATCCTAAAAACAATTGGGAACGCACCTTGAATTTACAAATTGAATACACCGATATAGAAAAATTGATACCTTACGTTAACAACGCCAAGCAGCACAGCAACACACAGATCAATCAAATTGCTGCCAGCATCCGAGAATTTGGGTTTAATGATCCAATAGGAATAGACGCTGGCAAAGGCATTATTGAGGGGCATGGCCGTCTGTTAGCCGCTCAAAAGGCAGGGCTTGAAAAAGTACCCACCATTGAACTATCCCACCTCACCGCAGCACAAAAAAAAGCGTACATCCTCGCGCACAATCGATTAGCCGAGGTTGGCGTAGATTGGGATTTAGATTTACTTTCTGCGGAATTAGAAGCCCTGCAAGAACTAGACTTTAACATTGACCTCACTGGGTTTGATGAATCATTTCTGCTTGAAGATACCGAAGATGGGTTAACTGATGCCGATGCCGTTCCTGAAATTGAGGAACAATTTATATCACAACAAGGCATGGTTTGGTTATGTGGCCATCATCGTGTCATGTGTGGCGACTCAACCAACCAAGCCAACGTCACCGCGCTTATGGGCGACAGTATGGCAGATATGTTACTCACCGACCCCCCATACAATGTCGATTACACGGGCAAGACAAAAGATGCGCTAAAAATAGAAAATGATAAGAAATCCGACGGCGATTTTATCGAATTCCTAAAAGGTGCGTTTGCTTGTGCTAATGAAGTGATGAAGCCTGGTGCTGTTTATTATATTTGGCATGCGGACTCCGAGGGCAAAAACTTTAGGCAAGCCTGCTTTGATGTTGGCTGGGTCGTACGTCAGTGCTTAATCTGGGTTAAGAACTCGATGGTCATGGGACGACAAGATTACCATTGGCAGCACGAGCCGTGCCTTTACGGATGGAAAAGTGGTGCGGGTCATTTATGGGCTAGTGATAGAAAGCAAACCACTATCTTAGAATTTAAACGCCCCACTAAAAACGATATTCACCCAACGATGAAACCCGTTGATCTGATTTCCTATCAGGTCGGCAATAACACCAAGAAACGCGATGTGGTGCTTGACCTGTTTGGCGGCTCAGGAACAACACTCATTGCATGCCATAAAACAGGACGAGATTGTCGAATAATGGAGTTCGACCCGAAATACTGCGATGTAATTATCAGGCGATGGCAGGAATATACAGGAGAGCAAGCAATACTCGAAGGAGACGATAAAACTTTTGATGATCTCTTAGAGATGAGGTGAGTATTTGGCTAGACAACGAAGAGAAGGGATTGATCTCATACCAGACCCACCCTGTGATAGTTGCGAGTTGTTCACGATGTGTAATTCCCTGCATGTATTTTTAACGTGCAGGGCTTTCCGTCTTTATATCAACCACGGCAGTTATACCTGCGGTAATAAAACACTGTGGACGGACGAAGACCGAGGAAAGCTCATGGCACCTGAACCGCGCGGTATCTGCTGGAATTGCAAAAAGAGCGTGTACGAAACATTTTCATTTTGTTCACGGCGTTGTAATGAGCATTGGTGGGAAAAGAATGAGGAAAACATTAGTGGCTACGTTGACATAGAAAACAGGAAACGAGGTTACACCAGTGAAATTTAAAAATTCGAGGTTTGGAAAATGGGCGCGTAAAAACTTAAAGTTATTTATTTCAACCACTCCCTGCACTGAATGCTTACGTGGACGGTTGTGGTTTTGTTTAGCGTGTGGAGGGGCAATGTCCTCGCTCATACACCCTAGCATCGTATTTTTAATTGGAATATCGGGTGCTTTTATTCATTTAGGCCGCAAACATGACTGGTGGCTTGAGAACAAACAACAGTAGACTGAGGCATATTATGAACTTGACTGATATTAACGGCATAGGAAAATCAACAGCGACTAAATTTAATGAGGTTGGTGTTGAAACCATTGAAGACTTAGCCCAATTTGATAATCCAGACGATTTTGATTTCACTGTAAAGCAAGAATGGATCGATGATGCTAAAGAAATTACCAGTCCTGCTCCAGAACCAACAGAACCACAGGAATCATCAGACACCACTGACGTTGAAAGTACCGACAATCACGAAAGTCCTACTCAACCCGAAGAAACCGCTGAGGTTGACGAAGAAATAATGGAACCTGATGCCGAAATCGCGGATGAAGCAGTAACTGACGAAACTCCTGAACAGGAAGACCGCGACCTCATTGATATCCAGTTTAAAATAGAGTCTGGTGACCACAAAGGCAAAAACGTATCGTGGAAAGAAAGTAATCCATCAGTGGTTATTGGTAATACAGGTCAATACATTGCTTTATCTGCAATTGGTGTTACCAAAATAGAAGATGAAGACGACATTACACGTTTTAAATTCACTTGGGGTGGCACAGTTGGTTCTGCCGAATTACCTACAGATGTGTTTGATATTTTCTCCGCAGCCGTAAAAAAAAAAGCGAGCAGTACGGTCTTAGGCACGTTTAAGCAGGTAGGTTCGGTAGTTATGAATACAGCAAAATCAGGGTTAAAATCAGCATTCGGTGGATGCAGTGGTTGTGGCAGTTAAACTATCACCCATACTGACTAAGGCACGGATTCAGATATTTTCTGAAGCTATAGTACATGGCGACTCCCAATCTGATGCTTACCGTACAATGCATCCAGTCAGTAAAAGATGGAAAGATAGGACTGTCCATACCAAAGCATCTCTTTGGGCTAAAAGTGGTGAGGTTCAGGGTAAGGTTGCCGATTTACGAAAAGAAGCCTCTAAACGTAACGAAACGTCGGTGGATTTGCTAGACAAAATGCATAAGGCCGCATTCAAAAAAGCCGACAAAATGGACAATCCCAGCGCCATGACATCATCGGCTAAAAATCTCGGTGATTTGCATGGATTAAATAAGAACCTACAAAAAATAGTAACGGATGATGGTAATGGTGGCGAGTCGGCAATTGGCGTAACTATTAAAAATCATTTTCATGAAAAAAAACCTGACAATTAATACGAGCTATCCCATCAAGTTTTACCCCATTTCTGAGAGTAAAAGACGATGGAATATCATACATGGAGGTCGTGGGTCAGCTAAGTCGAGATCAATGGCACAGTTGTTTGTTGTTAAAACCGTTTCCGACGGTAAGACAAGAATTTGCACCCGCCCGATTCAGAAAAAGATTAGAGATAGTTCACATAAGTTGATTAAGTGGGCGATTAAGTCACTTGGTGTGGAGGAGTTGTTTGATATCCAGCAAAATTACATCCGACTAAAAAGAAATGGTGCGGAGTTCATATTTGTTGGTATGCACGATTTAAAATCATTGGAAGGCGCACAAGATGCTTGGATTGATGAGGCTCAGACATCAAACCAAATTATGATTGATGAATTAGAACCAACATTACGTGAAAATGGGTCACAGCTTTATGCTACCTATAACCCAGAAAACGATGACGATTACATTCATGTCATTGCCAAGCATGAGGCTTTTAAAGATGACCGTGTAGTAGTGGAGATGAACTGGCGTGATAATCCGTGGTTTCCTGAGTCGTTAGATAAATCTAGACTAACCATGCTTCGGTTCAACAAAGACCTATACAACCATATCTGGGAAGGTGAAACTTTAAAACAAATCGAATCTGCCATCATCAAAGCAGAATACTTTAACTATTACAGTGAATTGCCCACAACGATTGTTCGTTCTGTCATCATTGCCGACACTGCTAAAAAAGCCAAAGAGAACAGCGATTATACTGTGTACCTATTTGCTGGTGTAGGAATGGATGGCTCAATTTACCTGTTAGATTTATACCGTGGCAAAATTGAATCCATTGAACGCGAGATGCAAGCCGTTACTTTTTGGAACAAACATCGTCAACGACTGGGCTATGGTATCGGAGCAACCAACTTTGATATTGAGGATGCCGCCAGTGGCACAGACTTAATACAACGCCTACAACCACGAAAAATACCCGTGCGTGAAATTACCAGAAAAAGAAGCGCATCAGGGTTCGAGGCTAAATTTGGTAGATTGATGGATGTATTTTCAGTCATTTCTGGTAGCGAGGATGAATCAGGACAAGTATTTATTCCTAGCAACGAAATCGAATATCAAGGCATACCTGTAACCGACGCTGCGTGGGTTGATGATTTCCTATATGAAGCACAGCGTTTTACTGCTGACGACTCCCATGAGTACGACGATCAGGTAGATGTGCTGATTGATGCTGTGGCTGAACTAGGCGATGATGAGCAAACATGGGTTATGTAAGATCAATTTAACCGCAAAACAATATCTTTATCGAGAATATGCTTGCTACTGGGGATTGTTTTTACCAGTTCACAAAATAGCTTTTCAAATTCATTTTTTGAGTACGAACGATGAACTGCAAAGTAGATGGTAAAGTCTCCTCCTGAAATAGAATAATCTATAACATCAACAGAAGCACCTTTAAACCAATCGTGATAAACCTTGTCCATTTCATTGAGGAAACTAAAAACCCTTCCATCGTCCTTATCAGGTATATCAAAAGTAATGAGAGCCACCATATTCTGATATATCGATAGCCTCTCTAAAGAAAATTGCACTGGATATGGACATTCAATATAGGATTGATTATCTGTGTGAGTGATGTATTGCCGGAAAATTCTTTCACTAACACCAAGTTGTCGAGCAATAGCTCTTTGAGGAAGCCCTGTTTCGTCGATCAATCCACGTAAATATTTCGGGTTAGGGTTATGTTTTTTAATATTGGGAATCATTTGAAATGCCTCGTTTTGATTACTGGTTTTTGCTTCCCGATTATTTCGGTAGCCAAGATATATTAGGCGATTATCGCCTACATGTCAATTGATTTATTGACCTTTGGAAAATAGCATGGATGCTCAACTACCATTTGGTTATTTGAATAACCATTGGTGGAAATCGTGCAGGAATCTTGCAAATGTGACTCAACACTACAAACAGGCGGACAATCAGCACCCATTTGGCCTGATCCTTCGTCCACCCAATTACCATCAACCAATCAGTTGATATTGGGTAAATTGGACGACTTGCTTCAGGAGCAGATTACCTCCAATCAAGAACGGCAAGACCAGTTAGATCATATTGATAATGATCTTCATGTTCTCACCAGTAACTTGCAGGGTTCACAGCAAGATATTCAGACAGCTATCACCAGTTTACAAACAGCTAATACATCCGAAAATGCCGATGTACTTGTTGCTATTCAGAACGCCGAAACAGCTAACTCTACTGCACTAACGACAATCAATGGCTCTATCTCCGCGTTAAATACCACCACGGCGACAACAGGTGCAAATACCGTAGCAGCTATTCAATCAGCCGAATCCAGTATAAACAATGCGCTGGCGGTAAATACGGCGGCACTGGCAACGTTACAGGCATCGAATGAGCAGGGTCTTGATGATGTCGTAACTGCCATACAGACCGCCCAAAATGCCAACACTACAGCATTTAACGCACTTCAATCTTCTGTCGTCACTGAATTGCAGAACATTTTTAACGCGGTTACTCCCATTAGTCGTAATCATATTACCAACCGACTGGCAGTACCGTACACCATTCCTACTGGAGCGCAGGCGTTCAGTATTGCTTCGGTCAACAAACAAGATTTTATCGTTAATGGGCAGACTGTACCTGGAGACTTAATTTACCAAGGTCATCCATTGGCTGATAACGACACCTATCCAACAATTAACTGTTCACCTGCTATTGGGGATGAACTAGTTATTACGGAGACTCGATAATGTTAGGAGGAGGAAGACGCGATACAGGCAGTGGTGGTGGCACACCTCATGGTGAGTCGATTACACGCGCCCAGCTATTGAGCAAAAGAAACAGCAACTCGTTAGAAGTTGGCGTTACCTATTTAATTCCGTATAGCCGTGGCACTATTGGATCGGCTGAAATTTCTCTCGTAGCAACGGCAACGAATGAATTGGCAAAAGGTGGTTGGGCGAATGTTTCGTTTGACAATTCGGCATGGGAATGCGAGTACGATATTGACGCAAACCGAATGACGGCAATGCAGGATAATCGAGATAATGAAGTCCGAGGGCAAAACATCGTTGAGACCTTCCCTTGGGGCAATACTGCGGTTAATCGGAATACGATTAGCAATGCTGCCGTAATAAATTACACGGCAGGGAATTTTAACGATAATGTCATTGATTCCAGAGCCAGGGTAACAATTAACTCTGGCAATTTTGAAAGGAACAACATCGGTCAGGAAGCCAATGTGGCGGTAACATCATCTGATTTTAGAAACAATGTTATAGAAAGCGATGCAACCGTTACGGCAACAACAACAGGAGATGTAGAGCAAAACCTGTTCGGAAATGCGTGTACGGCCACCATTAGTGATTCTGCAAACTTAGACGATTCACGTATTAGAAACCAGTCTACTGTTAACTTGTCTGGAACTTCCCAAATGACCAACACGGTCACTTCGAGAGCGGTTGTTAATTTAACTAACGCAGGTCAGTCTCTTTACAACAATATTGACCGATCAACGGTCAATATATCAGGTGGTAATTTGCAAAGCACTGTTGTTGAAAGCAATTGCACCGTCACGATTACCATTGGGGTCAACGTCGGCAATAACTTTTCAAACGATACCACGGTAAATCAGGTAGGTAGTGGGTATATCCGTTATTCACACATTGCAGGAAATGCCACCCTAACGAATGGAAACACCAATATTGAAGATGTTGATTGTTGGAATACAAGCATCAACACAACGGGATCATCTGGCGGAATAATCAATTGCCGTTTTCACAACGCTACCCTAACTGCTCGTAATGTCGTTTTACTTGATCTGCAATACCTATCGATGGAAAACGCATCATCTTTCAGCGTTGAAAATGCACAAAGAACTTATGTTAGATATACACAGCTATCTGGTGCCGCAAGACTTCTCCAGTCAGCAGGTACTCAATTGGATTGTGACCGTTTAAATATTTTTTCCAGTGGTTATGTTCAGGTTACAGCAGGCCGACTTTACGCGTCTTATTCAACAGTCATGAATAATAGCTATATCCAGCATACTTCGACTGGAACAAACCGAATTTACAGCACTGTTGTTTCAAATAACTCAAGAGCGTTATTCAATAACACAGTTGATGGGTGTCGTATTTACTATTGCCAAATTAATTCTGGTGCCTACATGCAACACCGTGACGCATCTGTTAATTGCTATATTTATTACTCAACATCTACTGATCAGTCTCAGTTTTACACACGTGGCAGTACCAATGCCAGAATCTACTACTGTTCAGCAACTGGCGCGGGAATTTTGTATAGCCAAGGAAATACGACAACCCACTATATTTACTACTGTACAGCTACGGCCAGAGGATACGTTGTTGCATTAAACAACACAGCTATCGTCAGGCTTTATGCGTTGCATGCTTCCTCAGTGGCGCAAATAAGGCTTCAAAATACCACCGTAAATTCAAATCTTTATTACTCATCGGTAGCAGCATATTACTACGCCTATATCACGCTAACAGGCGGCACACGCTCCGCCCTGCATGGTTATGGTCGCAGGAGTTATACCGTTACTAATCCGCCTAACGGCAGCTACGTTCAAAATTTTTAGGGGTGAATTAGATGTCTATTCAAGAAATTCAAAACAGACTCGATGCTTTAACGGAGATCGGTTCTATAACACCTGATGAGCGAATATTAGTATCTGAGTCAATTATTGATTTGTCGGTCGATGAAGATATTAGTGAAGAAGACTCACAGGCAATTGATGTACTTTTTGAACAACTAAATGCGTTGATTGATGATGATTCAGAAATCCTACAAGCAATCAACGACGAACAGGGACTTGCATACAAAATATGGCCATTAGCGGTAGAGCCTCGACCTCCTTTTACTGACCCGTCGGGATTAGATTACAAAACTAATTTATCTAAGAGATTGCACCCTGCTATGACAATGGTTAAAGGTGAGTTGGTGAAAGTCGAGTATTTCCGTGATTATGATGGAGATGCATATAACAACAAAATCTTAAGTGTTGATATTGATTGGCAACGCTCTGAATCAGGGCGATTAGTCAAGCGAACTGAAACTCGACAATGGGTTGTTGATTCTGAGGAAGTCGAATTTGGAAGTCACGTCAAGACCACAGAAAAACACTATACACCCCAATTAGCGGCATTAGCAGACGCACGTAGGAGAAAGAATATTGTTGATGACCTGACTTCACAGGCAGATGCTTTCGGCGTGTTGCCGTATGTTCAAACCATGTTCCGCAGTTTGGACAACGAATTAAATGCGTATGAAAAAACAGGCGACAAAAAAATTATCGAAAAAATTAATAGTTATTCTGGTGCGTGGCTTGACACTCCAGTGCCAAACGAACCATATACGCTAAGACAGGCAATTATTGGAGGGTTAACAATATGAAAATGATTGCCTCTCTATTTTCTGTAATTCTGTTACTGCCTGCATTCTTTCTTTCAGGGATCGCATCCTTCATATCGGGCGTAGTTGCAATCTTCAAAAGCAATAACGGCGCGCTTACAAATCTATGGATAGGTGCTGATCAAGCTTTTAATGTAGCGTTTAACGGCTCACCAGACGAAACCATATCAGCCAGAGCATGGCGATTACGAAATGATAGGCAAAATTGGGCAATGGCTAGGCTTGTCATTGATGCGCTATTTTTGCCGTGGGAGAAAAATCACTGCCAAACATCCTTTGAAAGCGAGTTACAGCGTAAACAATTACCGCATGAGTATCAAGAATGAGTCCAACTGTTACTGGGGCATGGCAATCGGACATCATAATTAATCCTGCCAATCAGCAAGTCATAGACCGACAAAGAGGTGGTGAAAATATCATCTATGCCTCAGCTTTTGGTGACACCGATTTTTCAAAAGCATTCGATCACTGCGCCTCTGGTGATTTGTCGGATGCCTATCGTACTGTTGGCGATGTACAACATATCGACAGTAAATCTAGATTTGATCAAATTCTCGTGCCGTACCGTAAAGACCGAATTTCACAAAAAATTGTTGAAGTCCCTGTTTTCGACGCTTTATCGAACTGGCGTGAAATTACCAATAGTGACATCAAAACATTGGATGACAACCTTGCTCTATCACTACAGGTGCAGGAAGCCTCTAAAGTAGCGCGTCTGGTTGGCTATGCCGTGTTATTACCTATCATCAAAGATGGCGAGGGAAAGATCATCCCGTTTAATCAAGAACTATCTGGTGTTATCGAGCGCAACAACAGTCTCATTATTGACAAAGTAGTCGTATTATCTGAAACGGTTACATTCGGCGAAAAAATGGAGCAGGATTTTTACAAGGACTGGTACAAATACCCCAAACAGATTCATGCTGGAAATAAACTCATTCATCCTAGCCGATGCGCCATTATCGGCAATATTACCCACTCATTCTTTGATTCCATTATTGGCGCGGTTTCGGATTACTACGAAGCATTACGGCGTGTGCAAATTGCCGTCCGCCGCAACAGTGCCTTTGTGCTTGAATCTGACTTTGACAAGGTTAAGAAATTTATTCAGGCCGCTTACCAAGCATCTGGTCGGATAATTGATTTAAATGCAATTACTCAGGAACGCGCTCAATCACTTTTTAAAAATTTAAACGATGTCAACGTCGCTGTCATTAATGCAGGTGAGAAAGTACACAACTTTCAGGCAAGCAATATTGGTGACCTTACCAAGCACGTAGAACAAAATATGAGGATTTTGTCTGGAAATGCAGACATTCCCTATTCCCGTGTGTTTGGTAAAAGCGATGGTGGTTTAGGTGGCAATAGTCAGATTGACTTTGAAAACTATTCACAAGCGTTAGATGGCTACAAAGCATCCGATGTAGAACCTGGTCTTAATGTCTTAGATCGGATCATCGGGCGCGTGACTGGAATTGATTTTACGCGATCACAATGGAAATGGAAGCCAACCAGAGCCGAAGAAATACGCCTTCGCCTTGCGGGAAAAGCGACAACACAGGAGATTGCGGTCAGTGCTTAAGTGGGAAAAACAGGCTAAACGTGTTGCTGATTTTGCAAATGCTATCCTTGATAAATATAAGGATGATATTGCCAATCATGCCAATAATAACGCTGAGTCGCCTTTCAAAATACCGAAAAAGGATATCGATGCACTGAAAGCCGAGATTGATGAAGCCAATGAAGTCATTCGACAATCTGCTATCGACACCAGCAAAGGGGATAAAAGCACAGGGACGAAAAAGGATAAAAAGAAGTTCGACAAAATAACCAAATTCTTTATTCTGAAAAACTTAACCGATGGTGTGAACCGTATTCACGGCGCAGCGGTTGCCAGACAGATAATGGACGATGATCGTGATGAGGCGGTTGATGCCGCTTTTGATCGCAGTAAAGCATTCATATCCAGTGTGGCAGATGCCGAAGCAGGATCGTCCTATACGTTATTTCACCAGTCCATTGCGGTAGAAAGTGGGTTTAGATATTTTGTTTATTACACCTCATTGGATGATGTGGTTCGGGATAAACACAACAAGCGTCATGGTAAGGCATTCAAATATGGTGCCGAACGGGTTGTTGATGATGTGCCTGGTCTCGCTAATCATTGCCGTTGCTTCGCAATCGAAATTACCGATGAAGAAGCCAAAGACTACACCTTTTTCTACCCAGAGGATGCGCCCGTTTCAGCGACTTCTGGAGAAAGAGGGAGTCAATCAATACCATCTGATCCTATGAACAAAAAATTCACTATTTTCACCAAAGATGGCGAAGTCACCATTGATGTTGTCGGCTATATCGACGACTGGGATGGTAATGACTTTAGATCATTTCAAGAAAAAATCGAATCCTATATCGAAAATGATGACGACAAGGTCGTTTTGAATATCACGTCACGTGGTGGATATGCAGATGACTCACTCAAGGCATACGATTTACTCAAATCTATTCCTAACCATGTGACCGCCAATGTATATGGTTACGCAGGGAGCGGTGCCACACAATTTACTAGCGCAGCGGATCACGCCACCATTGGTGAAAACGATTCGTTTCTTATTCATAACGCGCGTGGATGCCCGTGTGGAACTAAAGAAGATTTGGCTGACTACATTGATCAATTGAGCGAAGTCGATCAACAGCAAATCGAAAACTATAAAGAGAAAACAGGAAAATCGGAACAAGAGATTATCGATTTAATGATAAGAGACGAACCGATCACTGCACAGGAAGCACTCGATTTTGGTTTGGTTGATGAAATTCGACCAGACTCCAAGCGGTCAAAAGCAGCGCGTGGTGAACCCGTTGCTAAGGCTAATTTTAAAGCGCTTGCTCAAGCGCGTAATTCAACCAAAGGTGACGATATGAAAACCCGCGAGCAGCTTGAGCAGGAACTGACTCAGGCAAATGATGAAATAAAAGTTTTGACAAAAGACCTTAAAACCGAAAAGGCAAAAACCGAAGTTGCGGTTGATGCTGCCACATCTAACGACATTTCAGATGAAGTGCGCGAGAGCATTTACACACAAGCGCGTAAAGACCTTGAAGCAGAAAGCAAAGCATTTGCCGAAGCCAAACAGGAGGTGGAGGACGCGGGTTTTGAAGCACAAGGCGATACCGTCAGTGATATCTACACCGCATCCATCAAATCAACTGGTAAAGAATTGAGTGGTGATTACGACGAAGGTCAACTCAAAGAAATATTTTCGATTGTTGCTGCCACCAATAAACGGAAAAAAATCGATCATGAGAATAGCGAGGATATCGTTGCACTGGGTGGCGATGTTGACTCAGATGACTTCCAGCCTGGCTCACGATCTGAACGAATTAACTCACGAGGTAATTAATCATGGCAAATCAAACCACACCAATTGGTATGGGACGCACCGCTGCAAACCGTGTTGACGGTCACCAGCTTGGTTTATCTCGTACCGGGAATTTTAACGCAATATCAGCAACTGCTTACGGATCACAAGTCCCTATCGGCAGACTGGTCGTGTTTTCCCCTTTTCATAATGAACAGATTGATGCAGGACAACATAACCCTTCTCGTACTGTCGCATTACCCGATAAAACGGGTGACTTGATTATCAATCCACTTACTGGGAACTTGCTAAAAAATGAAGCACCGTTACTAGCAAAGTTTAAGGTTAACGGTAAATACATGGTGGCAGGTATCGTTATTGAAGGCGACGCTTGCGACCAAGATCGTTGTCGTAAGAAACCTCAACCTTGGCCAATCGGTGACCATGACGAACTAATCGAACTCAATCATACCCAAATGGGTCGTGCGCTAACTTACTTAACGCATGGTTATGCCCGAGTTCGCATTGGGGAAGACCTGCGAGAAGGCGACAAATTAGCCTTTACTGATGAAACCGACAATATTGATCCAATGGTCGGCGTACAGGCTTTAGGCTGTATCGTCAAAGCAGGCAGTGGCGTTCAAGACTTACCAAACACCTGGACAGTTGTCACAGGCGGTAAAGCTGGAACATCGGCAGAAATCTTTGTAGGAGCGTAACTATGTCTTTTAAATTTAAAAACGTTGCGGCTCTGGTCGCACAAATGAATTCAACACAGCGTCAAAGTGTCGCTCGTAAGGCCTTTGATGATGGTCTGACACTTGCTACTGTGTGGAAAATGTTATCAAGTTTCGATGTGTTATCTGTTGAAACCGATTATTACCGCATCAAACCCCGTGAAGAAGAAATCATCACGGCAACACCTGAGATTGCAAGTTGTGGTCAAGATATACCCGTTGTTGGTGGTACTTATAATGATCGTGATATTCCTTTCACTCCGACACGTCGACGACTCGCTATCCAGCTTTGTAAAGATAAGTGTGGGCCTCAGACTTTTCGCGATAAATTCGTAAAAGCGGAAAAAGAAGCTGGTGCAGGTTTTGGTAAATTACTAGAACAAATGTTCTGGGCTGGCGATGGTGTTCACGGTGTGGGTATCACTCGAACCTTAGGGACTGAGTTCCGTAATGTTTCGGGAACGTCTTATGAAAATCTCCATCAAAAAAATGCAGTTGAAGTTTCTAACTTTTTCAGCATGATTTCTTGGGGTATGACTGATCCAGTATTTTACCTTGGGCCTATCACGGCTGAGTTATTAGGATGGCGTGAACAATCTGCGGAAAAATGCTCTGAGGTTTGGGAATGTATTATTGCCACACTAAGCCGAAGATTGGGCGAGTCTGCTGCCAAAACACAGTTACGATTCAAATACGCCCCCTCTTTTGACAATGTAACAGGCATTGATTCCAATGCGCCGACTGCTGCTAAATCAATGCTGATGGTTCTAGATCGTGATTACGTCAAAATGGGTGTATCACCACAAGAAGAGTTGGGCGTTGCGATTAACAATGGACATGACTTTGGTGAAGTGATCAGAGAGATGTATTTGGCAGGTGTACAAATTCACAAATATGGCTCTGCCCAGTTTGCGTTTGACTTTGTACCGCATGCCGATGTCTTGTCACGAGAAGGCGGCCGCTACGGTGACCGTGGACTACCCGCATTAACCGTACCTACTCCAAACGTTTAATGCCGTGGATACTGCCGATGTAGTCGAGTTATTTAAAGGGAACTTGCTGTATGCAATGTTCCCTAATCTCGATACAGAGGCAGGACAAGCCGTCCTTACTGCCGTTACTGATTATGTAATGACGTGTTTGGGTGGTTATGACATTCTTAAACGATGCCCCAAGCTGTTTGAATGCTATGTGATCCACATGATTGCGTGGATTATCGCGACTTGGGGATTTTCAATTACTCAGGCTACCGAAACCGAGGGAGAGACGGACGGCTCAACGTTCATAATTCCGCCCGTCGTACAAGGTGCGATAACCTATTTAAAGAAAACTACCGTGGGGCGTGAATCTTGCGAATGGTCGGAAGTAACCAAGTGTCGTAACTGTAATGACAGTGTATTAGCTCAACTCAAATCAAAATGGCAAGAAGCACAACGTATCTGCGAGGAAGCGTCCAGCCCATTATTTATGGGTGGTGGTTCAAACTGGCCTGATTGCAACCCTACTGGATGTTGTGGTGCCGATCACTCACTATGAAGCGCACCAAGGATAAGGGAATAAAAAATATGTTCGTCGCTTTGAAAGCGGCACAAGGGAAAGAAATTCAAGTTGGTATTTTTGATGATGCGATTGCAAAACGATCTTATATACCAAAGTCAGAAGCCAATAAATTAGGCTATCGATATCGCATACATGATCAAGGCTTAGGCAATAACCCAAAACGGGAAACATTAAACCCTGCTGTCGATGATGCGATATCCAAAGACCCTGTTGTGAATCGATTTTTGTCGTTGAATCTGGATAAATCGCTATCTATACAGAGACGGCATTATAACCGCGCATCTTTGCGAGTTGTTGCCGCCATCAAGAAAGAAATAACCGATCTGAAACAGCCTAAAAAACTAGAAACGACAATCCGTTCTGCACAACGTAAATACGGAGGGAGTCGGCGAACCAATGCATTAATTCAATCTGGCGAAATGAGAAACGCGGTAACTTTTAGGTATATCTGATGGACTTGATTAAATACAAGGCACAACCTAAAGAATGCGTCCCCAAGTGCGGTCAATACCGCGACTGCGCCAAGTTGTGCCGATACACAAACGCCGATTACTTAAAGGTATGTCAAACAGGTCATATTGATCGTGGTTGCCCTGAGTGTTGCGATATATACATCAATATTCAACCCGCCTCCTCGGACGACGGCGGAGAAGTGACGCGCAAGGATAAGTTTGGCGAATGGTTAGAAAGTGCTTATGTGTTTTCTTATAACCCGCATGATCCACGAAACATGGCGTGTAATGATGGCAAGCCATTGTATTTAAGACAATCGGATTCTCGATTTGTCAGCGGTGATTTTGATGCCAATGTTGACGGTGGCCATTCTGATGTTATCGAATGGATGGGGCAAAAATTTATTATCCGAAAATTGGAGAACTGGCCAGCAACTCTATGTTCTTGCGGTCAGTGCGGACTGATTAGCCGACAAGATGGAATCATGCGTTTGTGGAAACCTAAACACCAAAAACGACAGGCAACGATTGATAAAGACGAATTCCTATGTCCATGAGGATACCCAATGACAACTTGTAAGTTTTGCTCCAAAGAGCAAGTTTCCCGAACCGCCTATGAGGATGGTTTATACAATATTATTGTCGAGTGGTTATGTGAACGTACCTGCCTCAAATGGTATCGACTCCCCATTGACTTTAGAAGACCCGACCAAGACGATGACGAGCAGTATGGAATGATCGATATTACAGATCATCGACCGAATCGTGGTTCGTACAGGCAGAACTTGGTGGATCGTGAAGATGAAGAAGGCAATGTTACCACTTGCGTTCAAGTCGAAAAAAATAAGGGAATTACTATCGAATTGTCAGTGTTTCGTGAGGCAGGAGAGAAAATAAACTGTGACCAAGAGCCAGAGGATAAGCAGTGGGTTCGGTCTGCTGTGGATATCTTAGAACAAGTTAATGACATCGTTGGCTTTGATGAGTTTACCCATACCCTCACGACTTCTGGAATAACCATCAAGCGCACTGATAGCATCAATCCTGATGTTAGAGAAATATCCGAAATTTATGAGCGTTTTGCCGTGGCGAGATTTACCGCCGATGTTTGTTACACCACGTCTTATCAATTAAATGGTGATGAGCAAACTTACTGTGTGGAACTCTGCGACGGCACACCGCTTTGTGTTGCTGAAAAAACGAAATGTGAGGACTGAATAAATGACAGCTTGTCCAACTCCAAGATGCGCGCCGACGATTAAACGAGATTATTTTGTCTCGATTACAGGTTCTGCGTTTGGAAATATAACCGCGTCAGATGACTGCTCCATTGGTATTGTATTATTAACCGATGATGCAGGCCTGATTGACGTTGACGATGCGCCATTGGGGGCTTTTTTAGAAGCTGACAATCGCGTCAAATTACTGACGAGTGCTTCAGATGTTGCAAAACATTACAAGCCGTGTACGAGTACCTATGACGACTTGATATCGTTCTTTAGAATGCCATTCGGTAAGGGTTCACGCCCTCGGTCAATCCAAGTTGGGTTTGTAGATCGTTCCAATGGCGAAAATTTGAGCGATGCGTATAAAGAAATTATTAAATGCCCTGTGTGTGCGTGGCAAATGGTGCCGACGCTTTACAACACAGATGGCGACCCTTATGTGGACACCACAGAATTATTAGATTTTCAAGCCTTGGTTCGTGCCGATGGTAACTTTGACGTTAAAGTACCTACATTTGAAGCATCTCTTTACTTTAGTGATCCATTTGAAACCACAAGCAATGCTTATTTAGCGGCTCAAACGGGTTCAGATGCAGAGTATGTGGTGAGTTCCTATTACTGTGATGTTGAGCGCGATGCAAATTGCGACCCTATTCTTACTGCGGGTGAAACAACACCCATTAACAAATATAGCAACGACGCGCTTTTAGTGGCCGCGATTGCAGCCAGTTACTCTCAATACGATAACGATTACAACTGGTCAGAATTTCTAAAGCCTTTTGACTTTGGCCCAACCAGCACAGCGACGGGTTTATTTGTTAATGAAAATACAGGTGAACCTATTTCAGTGACTGAACCCGAAATTATCAATGCCACGAGCATTAATGGTTATGACGGTAACTTCGTGCCTGGTGCTACTCGCGCTGTTAATGGATTTTTCCGAACCCAGAACGGCATTACCTATATGGAATCATTGCGAGTCAATCGTAAACAATTTGCCGACATCTGGTTTAAAGAACGTGCAGTACGTGATGCGCTTCAAAAAGAAGTGCTTACCTTTATGGGGAAACGACACAGCTTAGGAATATCCAGCAAAGAAGCTCGGTTATTGGCTGCCAGAATTAGCTTGGTATTACAGAGTTTTGTTAGAAACAATGTGATTAACCCTGCCGAATACGACTGGGAAGCGAATGGCTATAGCAATATTGTTGTTGATCGCCCTGGTTATGTCATTACCCGAAAACCCATATCAGAAATAACGCAAGCGCAAATATCCCAGCGTAATGGCTACTCTTTGGGCGTGTGTTTTCTAGTCAATGAGCCACAGCACAGAGTTGGATTGCAACTATGTGAAGTCGCCGTATTAACCAGCGAGGTAACCGGATAATGACTTGCATTAAAAATTGTAAAACCGATGATGTTCAGTTTGTTTTCTCGGGTGCATCTGGCACATACGTGATCACTGCATGGGCGGACGAAACGGCATTTATTTCATTCGATGAAGATCAAACCACGATCAACATCAAACGTGACAGCGTTGGAAATGTCTACTCGGCAGGTCATAATTATGTTATTCGCCCATTTTCACTCACGGTGGATTGTTCCGATGAAGCACGAATATTAGATGCCGCATGGCGAGCTAATCCGATGGACTTTTGTGGTGATGCTGAAATCATCAGTGGATGTTGCGAAGATTATTCATTTGAGAGTATTCGGCTAACAGGGGTTACGGCTCCTGCGATTGGTACGGAAGTTGGCACATTCACGTTCAGTTTTGAAGGGGTAGTTAAATAATGAGTGAAATTGATAAACAGTATGAAGACTTACAAATAAAAGAATCAGATATCAAGACCAAATTTAGCCTACATGGTCACAATTTCTGGGTACGTAAAGGTACAGGACAAATTCGCAAAAAAATTCCAGCAGCATCATTTATTGAAGCACTCATTACAGATAAAGTAGGAATGATGTCAGGAAAATATGATGACACTATTGAATACTTAATGGCAGGCGTTGTATGTAACGCTGAAAACGGGCCAATTGATTTGTCAGGCGATAACTACTGGGAATGGGCATCTGGATTAGAGGGGATAACACAGTTACAGATACTAGCTGATCTTCCGGCGGCGGTGGCGTCAGTTATCGTGGGAAAGTCCAAAATGAAAGCGCTGATCCAACGCGCTATGACTTCCAACGAGTCTATGCAAAGCTTGGAAAGCTCAAATATTTCAAAAGAACCAAAACAGAAGGTATCAGCGAAGAAATCCAAAAAGCCTGTCCGCAATTTACCAAAGACAACATCCTCTGGTTAGCAGCGGAATTAATTGCTGAGGACATTTTACGATTTGACGATGTATTTAGACCGAATAGTTGGTACACAGATGAAGACATTTATTTGGCCTATGAAGTTTTGAACTTACGTCAAATTAGGAACATAGCGTCAATTCCAGAGGAATAACATGGCCTCAATTGCAGAATACTACGCCTCTCTTAAACTAGACACCTCAAAAGCATTAGGTGCAATACAGGGGTTTGAGAGAAAAATAGATAGTGTTGGTAAAAAATTAGAAGATGTAGGTGGGTCGTTAACTAAAAAAGTAACGCTACCTATTATTGGTGGTTTTGTGGCAGCAATTAAAGGTGCTGGCGATCTTGAGGCCGGGATGATTGGAGTTCAGAAAACAACTGGGCTTGCTAACGGAGAAATTACCAATCTGAAAAAATCATTCCTGAGTTTCGGTGGAGAAAATGCGGTATCTGTTGGGTCATTAGTTGAAACGGCAAAAGTTGCAGGGCAGCTTGGGCTTGAATCAGCAGCGGAAATAGAGAAGTTCACAAAAACTTTTGCCAAATTAGAAATAGCTTCTGATAGGACTGTTCAGGGAGAGTTAGGTGCAACCGCATTCGCAAAATTTATCGATTTATCGGGAGAGTCCATTGACGCGGCTGAAGGCATAGCCTCTTCTATCACTGCATTAGGAAATACGTCAAAAACTAATGAAGGACGCATACTTTCAACATCGCAGCAAATTGTAAAAAGTACAGCAAGGTTTGGTCTTGGCGCTGCCAATATACTCGGAATTGCCACAGCACTTGATGAAGTTGGTGTAGAAGCAGAGGTATCAGGCTCCACACTACAAAAATTCTATAATGAATTGGATATTGCCACTAAAAGTGGGTCAGAAAACCAATCATTGTTTGCTAAAACTACAGGGCTATCGGTCGATGAGATAAAAAAGCTGCAAAAAACTGATCCATCAAAAATATTACTAAAGTTTGTAGATGGCTTGAATAAAATAAACAAAGATGGCGGTGATACCGCTTCTCTATTAAAAGACTTACGCCTTGGAGAGATTAGAACATCTGGCGCACTTCAAGCATTAGCAGCCAACTCCGATAAAGTGGCTAATAAAATGCGATTAGCGAATGAAGCACTAATAGCTAATACTGCTCTGAACGATGAAGCAAAAGCCGCGAATAGAGGCTTTAACGCTTCTATGACTCGAATGGGAAATTCTTTTTTAGCTCTGGGTGATGCTATTGGGGAATCAGGTTTACTTGATGCGATAACTGGAATAATTGGAAAAACAACATCATTTATTCTTCAAGTATCACAAGGAAATCCTGAGCTTCTTAAATTTGGGTTAATCGTGGCGGGTATCGCAGCTAGTATCGGCCCAGCAATATTTATATTTGGTAAATTAGCTAGAGGAATAGGATTGGTTACAACAGCACTCCGTTTTCTAACATTTACTCCGCTGGGGTTGGCTATTACTGGTATAAGTTTAGCGATATATGGCCTTATAAAGCTTTTCGACGTAGATTTTGTTGGAGTCCTGGAAAACGTGCGAGAATGGTTAAAAGAGGTCATACCGAAGGCAATTGATTATATTAAAACTAAGCTATTTGATTTTGGTAAAAAAGCATTTAGTGTATTTAAAAAAGTCGCTGGATTTTTTGGGTTTAGTGACGTAGTTCCTAGTATTGAAGGTCAAAACAATATTAATACAACAACTACAAGACCAACAAATATTGACGGTTACGTCGCAAGAACAGCGCCTATAAATACGGCTGTCTCAAATGCAAATAGAACCACCACGGTTAACCAAGAATTTAATATCACAGGCCAGAATGCCACGGAAATCGCACATAGAACGGCTGATGTTATGGATGCCACTCTACAGGTCGCCCAGTAATGGCTTGTTCAGACAAATTAACCGCGCTGATTCAAGCGCCGGAGAATTTAAACTTTTTGGTATTCATTACTCGAATCAGCACTGCAATGGGTCAAGAGTCGAATAGTAATCCGTCGCCTATTGGCAGACAGATCACGTCATCAACGTCGACCAAAGACGATAAAATTACAATCACTGGGTGGGTGCGATGCTTACAATGTGGCGTGAACACCATTGATGTGACCGATATTGTTCCTAGATTGAAGCGAATGATTGAGCGTCAAAAATACACGGTTAATGACTTTATTACCATCATTACGCCGTACGAAGAGGCAACCAATATGCTTCTTGAAAACGCCACCGTTGACCGACAAGGAGAAACGCCTCAAGAATTAATGGTAACCATGAGTTTCAAATCGGCAAATTTCTCAGGAGAAATAGTTGATCCGAATTTTAGTATTGGAGGGGTTCAAGGCTAATGGAAGTGATAAACCCAAATGCGGGTGGTTACAAAATGTCCGTCAGATGGAATCGACACTTTGGTTCATTGATGGTTGATGTTAGTCAAAAAGGCGACCTGATTAAATGCGGCCACCCTTTGAGGTTTGGCGACCAAGATATCACGCACGGGATTCGCGCTAAAGTATCTGGTGTTTCACCAACGCGATATTTTGGCGATATTCTCGATGCACGAATTGAGTTTTATACAGGATGTTCGTCTTCAACCTGATAAGTATCACTCCGCAAGCTGGTCAGGGCTACACTCAAAAATTTCTGCCAATTTTTCAAGTGTGGTGTAATGGTGGTTCTCGCCACGTTCAATCTGAGAATAAGCTGCCTGAGTGATACTCATTAATTTGGCAACATCTGATTGATTGAACTGTTTATATAAGCGCCATGCTTTAATTAAAGAACAACCTTTTTGAATTTCGATTTTGACGACCTCATGTGGGATATAAGTATCTCTGTCATCACCAAATAGATTGACATATTCCTCATAAGGGATGACAGCGAATTTAGGCACACCGTTTTCCTTAATGATTTGATGGTTAGTATGTTCGTTCATCACGTTTTTTTACCTCCTCAATAGATACGACTTTTATTTCGCCGTCAAAGTTAAAAAATACCCTATAACGTCCAACCCTTAAACGATAATCATATTTGTGGTTGGTTAAGTGTATTACGCTTGAACACTCTGGGAACTGTTTTAGCGTTTCAACCGAGTCAATGATATTCAATGCGTCGCTTCGGTCAATTTTCTTAAGTTGTTTGCGCGCTTTTTTGTTCCAATCAACTGTGTTCATGGCTTATATTATACGCATATAAACTTATATATCAAGCAATAACTTATAAAAATATAAGATTAATGTCGATATTTGACCTCTGGAATATCCTTATACCTAAGCTATAACCTTGGAAGCTGAGAAACTTTGACAGCTTATGGGTAGTCCAGTCCACCACAGCGAGTTCCTCAAATTTGTCACTGGTACTGGGCTACCCGTATTTATGAGGAACTTGCGATGACGTTGAAATACAACCCCCAATTAAAAATCGAGTTGGTTAAACTCACGCCTGAAGGCGATGAAGAACCTATCGATGTTCAAATAATACCCGCAGACTTAAGCCATCACTCAGGAAATAAACCACCTCGTTGCCAAGTTAATATTCAAAAGGCTTTAGGCTCTGTACAGCAGCAATGTACGATCACCCTGCACAATGCGCCAATTATCGAGGAAATACGCCGTGACTTCGCTGCGTTTATTCCAAAAATTCGTGATGAGTTCTGGCGCGTTAAAGTATGGGCATGGTGGGCTAACTCGCCAGATAAAACTGAACCTGACTCATCACCTGTGTTTGTGGGCGATATTTCGGACGATTTTCAAGTGCAGTCTAGCGGTACTAATGATTCGAGCTTGACACTTACCGCGCATGGCCATAATTACTTAATGCGTTCTGGGAAATATCGCAAAACCTACCCGCCAGAAACAAGCTACCGCGAAATAGTTGACGATATTTTTGCGTATTTCGTTGACGAAAAAAAGTACGGCCCAAAGGTTGTCATCCAAGATTTCAACGGCGTATTAGAAAAAGAAAAACTCACTAGGTCTGAATCAGTTAATCAAAACCCAGTGGAAGAATTAAACAATATTTGTGGGGATTTAGATTTTGTTTGGGGTGTTGATGCTAAGACGCTATATATGTTGAAGCGAGATGAGTATTTTTTAAACGATCTAACTGTCGACTATAACAAAATAACGGCCGCAATTATTTATAAAAGCGGCACTACATCCTTACTTGGGTTTGGTAAATACACTTTCGGGTTTGAAACATTATTTGATACGGAATTATCACTTGGAAAATTAGTAGCAATTTCAGAATACCCTCAATTTGGTGTCCCATTTGGAAATATTTACGGAAGAGTAAATGAACTGAGTTATCAGTTGGATAATTATTCGGGTCATAAAATGTCAGTATCGTGCCAATTTTCATTAGGCGATGATTTTGTAGATTTGCCACCTCGTAAGGATGATTCTAGCGGTCAACGACATTAAACCGTCAATATCTCACCTTTGGAAAATAAGTGAACCTGCCTGATACAGTCACATATTACTAAACCATCGTGACTTAACTTTGACATTCTCTAAACGACAATCAAGCACAACCGAAACCATCGATCGCAAATTGATGGCTCTACGTGTATCTATGCCCGCTATTGCGATGGAAGTTAACGAGGATCAATCATTAGCATTAGTTGTACCTGCTTACCGAGAAAGGGTAATGGGACAAGATAGAGTCACAGAGTTTGAAGATATGCAGCCTATTGCCGACGTTCCGATTGCCCATTACTCATCAAATAAAGGCTATGTGCTAACCAAGGTAGAAGCAGGCTGCCACGGAGAAATCCATTTTTGTGATTTTGATTTGCAAAATTATATTGAGTCAGGGGAAATTTTTGATGTAAAAACAAGACGTTTCCACCACTACAGCGATTGTTTTTTTGTGCCTGGTGGTTTTTCTTACGCACGACGCATTGACCCCATTGACGCAGATGTGGCGATTGCTTCCATTGATGGACTAAATTGCGTGGCGATTAAAGAAGGTGGAATCGTTGATATTTCAGCGGCAACACAGCTTAACTTAAACGCTCCCATGGTCACATTAAATGGTATTGCGTTTACCAGTATGAATCCAATTTTTAATGCACCTATATTTGGTACAGCAACCCCTGTTGTGCCTGGAGTTCCTAAAGAACCTAAGCAGGTTAGACGATGACGGTATCTACGGTGACAGATTTGGCTATGACCAGTGACTATGATTTATTCACAGAGGTTGGAGGTTCAGGTCGTGACATTGAAATGGCGTGTAACCATGAGGTTGTATCAAATTTGGTGCAGTCACGCATTCAATCTGAAATAGATTGGGGGTTGTTTTCTAACAATCCTCAAATTGACTCTTTGATTATCGCTCAAAAACTACGTGGAGTGATACGACGAACTTATGGTGTGATCAATGTCGATCTATCAGGCTTTCAAATTGACCGTAATGCTAGAAATATTAACTATGGCTCACTCTGCTTTACGGTGGATTGCGCCAATTCAAGGGAGTGTATGGTCGTATGATTCCAAGGTCATCAGAAGAAATACTCAAAGAATACGCCGCCCAAATTCAGGACGTATGGGGAAATACGCCATTATCTGACCCCCAAGCAAATCGTTCATCTAATCTAGTTAGATTACTAACAGCCGCTTCTCTCGGTCAATCAGGACTCGAATTGGCATTTGAAGCGTTTATCGCACGGAATAATATACCCGCGCTTGAAGGTGCCATGCTAGATGCGGCTGGTGCAATACGTGGCGTTGTTAGGAAGACGGCGACAAAGAGCAAAGCCACAATCATGGTGACAGGTTCTGATGGTAGCGTCATGCCCGAAGGGACTGAATTAGCAGATCGCTTCGGCGGTAAATGGCAAACACAGTCCGATATTAAACTCGCGCTACGTGGTGGATTGTGTGCCTTTGGTCAAGGTGTCGTCTGCGCTGTAGAAGTCGGTAGTTTTGTTTTGAAAGACAAAGAGTTGTTTTTTAATGATCCCTCTATGCCTTGGATTTATGCGGCTACCAATGGACTGATGCTCGAATTGGGCGGTGAACAAGAATCAGACCAAGCCTACCGTAACCGAATATTAAACCGTGGGCCACTGGCACATATTAAAGGTACGCAAAATGCTGCGATGTCTGCTATTTATATGGTCGATGGTGTGAACTTTGCTAGATTTTCAAAAGTTCAAAACTGCGATGGTGACGGCTGGATGTTCGTTGTACATGGCGGTTCCGACGATCAAATCTGCCAAGTAATACGATTGCATGCTGGTTTAGGTGTTTGCGCTTTACTTGGGTCGACACAATGTGTTGAGCATTGTTCTGATGTTAAATTCCAGCGCCCTTGTGCAGTTTTGCTTAAATTACGAGTTATTTTAAGTTGCGAATGCCCTGTGCCTGATGCTGAAACCATTAAATCCCTCATTCTCTCAGAAGCACCGCGAATAGCTAGGCAGGACAAATTTGTTAGTAAACAAATCACAAGACTCCATGAAGGCATCGACCGAGTGGAAGTTGCGGCCATTAATATGCCTCTCCATTCATGCCCAGAAGAAGCAGAAACTATTGTTGATCCTATTGACGGACAAGAAATACAGTGGGGAACGCAACAAACCAATGGTATTTGTGCAGGTAGCGTTAATTGCGATCCAAACTATAAACAAGTCATTAAGCTCTCGCATTGGCAATACGGAATTATCGATACAAATCATATTGAAATAATAATCGACTGCGAAAAGCCAACCAAAGAGGCTTGTAATGAGTGTGCGGAGTAATATTTACGGACTGACATCTTCAAACTGTCCACTGCTTTTAGTCCCACAACTTTGTTATGAGCATTGCGCTCATACAAATTACGTTTTAAATCAGACATTACCGCTGATCGGTAACCCTGAATACCTCGAATCGTTATTAAAAGGAATTCTCAAAACACAAGAGCATTTTATACAGGCAGTTTGTGAATATCAGCCTGATCTTTGCAAGTTAGGCGAAATATTAGGGTTTCCGTGTGTGCAATGCGGTTATGTTATTCAACCTGTTTTTGATCTATGCCCAACTTACGGCATTGAATGTGGAGATACCAAGTATTCAACGGTTGATCCGTGTAAATCATTATGCACCCCATTGTGTAGCAAAGAATGCATTTCAACGACCTTTGATTTTACGACTTCTGGAGAATCACTGGCACTGTATGAGAGCATCATAACCGCACTTGTAACGTTTAACGGTGAAGCTAATTGGTCGGGTATTGATCAGTTTATTAAACTGGTCTTTGGTGATGAAGCTGGGGTCGTCACGTTTCAAGCGGGAACTTATTATTTATCAATCGGTAGAGAAATGACTGAATTTGAAACCAACGCAGCAAACATCATTTTATCTGCATTTCCTGTGCCGATTGGAGCAAATGTGCAATTCGTCGAGAGGGTTTGTTAATGGCTGATAACTGCAAAGAAGCACAGTGTTTAACCATTCCGAGTGTAAAGAACACAGATTGCCCAACTGATCCAGAAAAAACACCTGTTATCTTCGGCAATGCTGAGTTACTTGGTGGTGATACTTCGCCTATTGAATTGAACTCGGAGCAAATCAAATTATTGTGTGAGGGTGTTCCACCCTGTGGGGAAATTACACCGGATGTTATTCGTGCATATAACACTGCTATTTACTGGCAAGGCAAACAGATCGAAAACCTTTGCCAACGGCTAAAGGCCATAGAAGACGACCCATGTGGTTTTATATCTGGTTGTGATACGGGGTCATTTAATTTTATCCCGCTCACAACAGTCCATTCCGACTCTTCTGAAAATCTTGTTCAGGGAAATCTCCCATACACCACTAATGTAAACGTGCCTGCTTCTGTTCCTGCTGATTATAAAGGCTTGGTATTACGTGTTTATTTTGAACTCGATAATAGAAATGATGATGTTTCAACGATTCAGCTTCGTTTAACAATAAATGATCAGGTTATGGGAACGGTAGAACACGGAGGACAAAACGTAACCGATGACTCGTTTTGGAATGGTGATTTTTTCGTTCCTCCAAATCCTTCTGACCCAACAAAAATAAAGATTAATCCGACAATAGACTTTAACTCCGCAGGTGATCCAGATGGAGACGTTTACGCTGTTGTGATTAAGGTTGTAGGTTACATATAAAACGTCATGTTAATGAGCAAAACAAATATTTATTATGCCTACTAATTTTGGTTCATGGCTAGGACGATCTGCAAACTGCCCTGATCCTTGCGGTGGAACCGGATCAGCAGTTGATGATTCGGATAAATGCTTCGCACATGATCAAGAGTCAGATTATATTCAGGCAGTAGAACCTGACTGTCCCACATGGAAAAATGGCTGGAAATGTCGAGCAGAAAACTTTGTGGGCAACGTGACATGGTTGTTTAATAAAATCACATGCGCGATAAAAAACCTCAATGAGCGAGTTACCGCACTTGAAGATGAAAACCCAATCATGGGTTGGAACTCGCAAGACGATGACGGGGACGGTATCTACGAGATCGTTGTCACTTACCGCGACGGCACAACAGCACCATTCAACATAGAAGATACCGATGAACGAGTAACTAATCCACGTCCACAAGACACTGATGGAAATGGTATTAACGACCGAGTACTGTGGGATGTAATTGATGACGAAGGAAACGTCGTTGGGCAGGAAATCGTACCAATTCAGGAATATGTCGACACTGATACCAATACGTTTCTACAACGAATAAACAACCTTACATCTGGAACGATCAATCTGGCGTTTGGTGGGACATATCCGTTTAGGATGAATAACGGCGTAACATGGAACTTAAGAATGCCTGCTGCACCACCAAGTGGTATCACGCTTGTCAATAACGGTAATCCTATCGCGTTATGGAGTACTGGCGAAATTCCTGTTGGTGGCTTACCTGACACATACTCAGCTAACGTAGCAGCTCATGTGCCTGCCTCTGCTTCAGGGGTGATTATCCGATACTACTTAGAGGTGGACTCTTCCGGAACGGCGATTCCTGTTGAAATTAACATAAGAATTAACGGCAAATTGGCTGGAGGAACTGAAGCAGGAGGAGCGCAACCTGTTACTGACAATTCATATTGGGCAGAGATGGCTTTTCCTCGATCTGGTAATAATGTTACTGCTGTTGTCGCATTGAACTATGGGGCTAATCCTTCCGTGTATCAAACCAGAGGCTATTTAATAGGGTATTTCTAATGTTCATTAAAAACACAACATCTCAACATATTGTTTATGTCCTATCCGATAGAGTGCCTGACGGTTTCAATAAAGCGTCCAAAAAAGACGTTATTGAGTACTGCAAAAATAATGAGGAATTTTATCTGAACCTGAAAGATGAAATATCTGCGTTTCTTACTAAAAAAGAGATAGATGGTGTCGAGAGCGCATTAAACAACAAACCACTTACAGATCGAGAGAAGAAATACCAAGGATTTGAATATGAAGGCATTATGTGTTCAGTCACCAAAGGTGATCAAAGCGGCCTGACATCTGTTCTGGTTGGTTTTCAATCTGGATTGATTAATAAAACACCATTTGAGTTTGAAAATGGATCAATCCTAATTCTTGCCCAAGACAACATTAACGACTTTGCAAAGAAGTGGTCAGCATTTCGACAACAGTTTTTTACTGAGTAACAAATATGATTCATAAAGAAGATACAGCAAATTATGGAACATGGGTTGGCGCGGTACTGGCTGCCACAGGAGGCTTGACGTTGACAGATTGGTTGGCGCTTGGTGGTTTCACCATCGCTGTTTTGGGATTTTTAATTAACTGGTACTACAGACACCAGATGTATGTAATGGCGAGAAAGAAAAATGAATTTGATTAACCGAAAAGAACTGTGGTTTGCATTGATTGCTTTCGTGGTTTATTTAATTGCAGTCAAATTGACCACGTTGGAATCCAATTCACTATCGACAGGCATAGTCATTGCTGGGTTGGCTGAATTTTTACGCGCAGCATCCTGTTTTCTAGGAGGCTACACGTTAGCCGTATTTGCAACACCTCGTATTCGGGTACATGAGTTACCTAATGATCGCCCTGAATTACGAATAATGGCGTACAGCTATCGCTTGATTGTTGGAATTGCCTTTTTAGCTTTTGCGTTCTCAGCATGATTCCTACTGCCTGCCTTCCATTTTTGGCGTTATTGTTTCAAACATCACAAGTGGTGTTTGATGATTATGATTGGCGAGCAATAGCGGCCGCTCAAATGGAACAAGAAAGTGCATGCAGACCGTTAGCGCAATCGCCCTACGCAATGGGGTTAATGCAATTTACGCCTGCCACTGCAAGAGATATGGAGCGTGGATTATGCCGTGACTTGGGGAAAGCAAAATTATTCAATCCTAAATGGTCAATCACTTGCGGTGTCCGCTATGACCGATATTTATGGGAAAGAATGGGTGAGTATCAGTTTGGTAATGAACGTGCGGCAGCAGCATTGGCAAGTTACAACGGTGGGCGCGGTTGGACTAATCGGGATAACCGTGTTTGTCAACGTACTAGCTGGTGTGACCCATCACGATGGTTCAAAAACGTGGAGTTGACACCGGATCGTCGACGTGCGAACTGGGCCATTAAAGAAAATCGTGGATACCCTAAAGCCATTTTAATCAAACGGCTTGGAAAATATAAACAACTGTTGAGGTTAAGATCATGAGAATACTTATTATCGGGTTTATGGCAACGCTAGTAGGCTGCGTTTCCCCGCAAAAAACAAATGTTGGCTCTATCACTGAAATTTTAGATAGCCAAGGTCGCGTTGTGCAAACCACTCGTGTTTTGGATAGCCGTGTTGCGGCAGATACCGCTTTGGCAAATGCGGTGAGTGAATGCTGGAAAGCACAAGCTGAAATCGATGCTAATAGCTCTGGCTTTAATATTCCAGAAAATGCCGATGCTTCGACCACTGCCATGTTGATTATGGCGCAAGGTCTGGTTGAGTCAAACAAGGCACTTGCCAATCAAAACAAGCCTCATATCGTACCTTGCTCCAATATTGGTACTAATTCTAATGATGTCCTCGTTGCTCAAGAACAAGGTCGAACCCAACGCAGTGTCTCTCGGTGGGGTTTTGCAGGCAAAGTCGCCCCGATTGCCATAGGTGCTTATGCAGGCGTTAAAGCCGTTCAATCGATTACTGATTTAGCCACCGCTGGCCTTAACGCGGCAGGTAATCGAACAACCATCAATGGTGACAATAATCGAACCATTGAACAAACCGCCGATAATCAATCCACGATCTCTGATTCTGGCAATTACAACGAAGCAGGCGGTATTCCAGTGAATGAAACGGATATATCTCTTACTGCTGCAAATGAGTCAGAGGAAGAGCAAGAGCAGACAATGGAAGAGTTATGCACCGCGGCTGGTGGCACTTGGATAGCAGAAGAGCAACGTTGCTCTGACGGCAACGGTGGCACCATTGAACTATGATTAAGTTATTCACTAACTTGCCTAATCTAATTGCTGTTGCAATGTTTGTTTTCGGTGGATATCAGTGGGTTGGCCATAAAATTCAATCAGTTCATGTCGGAAGTCTGAAAAACCAGATTGAAGCTAAAAGTATTGAGTTATCGACCAAAAACAACACAATTACCGAACTTCAAAAAACTGCCATTAATCTAAAGGTTAAAGAAAACCAGATTAAAATCATGGAGGATGCGATGGCAAAAATGCAACAGGAGGTTAACTGGGCGCGAGATCGCGTTTCTAAACGCGAAAAACTGGTATCAACACTGAGGGCTGAAAATGCAGAATTATCTACCATTCTTGATAGTCGTATTCCTGCTGACCTCGTGCGCTAGTAATAAGCCACAGACTCAGACGGTTGTTATAACCGAATACGCACCGATTCCTCGTGCTTATACCGTTCTGCCTACCATGCCCAAAGCACCGCCCAGTGGCACAGAAATTACTGTTGCAGAGGCTGCTGAACAAGCGAGTACGCTTCGGACTTTTGCTTGTGTCTTATGGTCTCGCTACCGGGAAGTTGTCAGGCTTGCCAGTAATGGTAAAACCATGATGGATGAGCCTACAAAGGATGAATGTCCGAATTAATAGGCGGTTAGAAGCTATCCCTTAAATCAAAGAAGTCCATTGATTTTATATTGAAGTTAAGATACTGTTTCTCATCTTTTCCTTGACTTGGTTTAGGAGAAGAGTAAACAAACACCCATGCTGGTTCACGTTTTGATGAATAATGACTCAGCTTATTCTCCTTTAGTTTTTTATTAAATGCTTCTTCCAGCAGTGTGTTATGAATAAATAACGAGGGCTTAATTTGCTCGTCTTCATATTCAAAAGTGTTGTGGAATTTAATCATGAACTGGTCATTCTTAAGTTTAATGACGTCAGCCTGACCATAGTATATTCTCCAAAATGGTGAGAGGCTTTCAGTTGATTGTCCATTTACAGGCACAAACATTTCGTCAAAAGAAATTGAAAACTTATCCGTCTCGATCATCTCAATACAGCTTTTCCCTGTGTCTCGAATATTGCTGTAATGGCTTACTAACGGAGTGATTGAATATCGACGCGGTGTTTCTGGGCGGGTTTCTCGGTCATATTTCTTTTTTTGCTTTCTGTCTTTAATTACAGGTCTGCCATGATCTTCACCATTGGTAGGTTTAGTGCTGTTTTTGACCTGATAGTGAGACTTCGGACGTATTGTACAGAAATGAATGGCCGCAGATTTGACGACACTACGTTTCTTTCGGATCGAATTAGTAGTCGATGACTGTACGTTTTGTGGGTTAAACTCGCACAATGGTGAGTGTAGGTTTCTGGTCGTATAAAATGGGTCGCGCTTCATGTTTTCACGCATTTTATCCAGATTTGCTCCTGTAATCTGGATGTCGCAGTTTTCGTCAGCACATTCAAAGTTCTGTTTTGCCTGAATGTGTCCTTCCCAAAATAGCTCGTAGGCTTCCTCTATATCGACAGTTCTTTCAATATCTGTACTATATGCTACTGGTAGTCGCATTATTTTATCTCCAATCTAATAACCAACCGTCCTCCTAAGACGAGATTTTTATTATACGATTAAATCATAATTTATTGCTAGACATAAACCAACCTACTGCACAGAAAGAACCGCTAAATTAAAAGCTTTTAGCTTAATCCTCCAACAACATCATTATTATGGGCATAATACTGGATGCATCCGATGTTGATAATGTTCTCTGAGGATTCATAGTTAGATTGCCATTTTTACAATTATTATCCGGCCTTTGAGACGAAATGGTTATCTTATTTGAGATATTAACTTTTACGTTCCCATTAATACCGTTAACACAATGCGGAATTTTGTGCTTTTCAGTCCACTTTCTTGACTGCGCTCCCCGCTCACCATCCCACACCCATTTCGGCCCAGGCACCATATTTAGTTGAGGATTGACTCGTTCAAAGAACGAATTGGGTGCAATGCCATAGCCGCCATGATGTGGCATTTTTAGTATGTGTGATGACATTCTCGGATCGTCAGACAAGTATTTTCCTACGGGTTTATTGAGATCGCCTGTAAACAAAACAGCATATTTATTGATATGCCATTTCATAATAAGCGACATATCATTTGCGTCAGCATTTACTCCATCAACACTAGACGTTTTATGTGCGTGTAAAACTTCAATTTTTGATCCGTTTATGAATCTCAGTTTAAATCCTTTACTAATGTTATGTAGTTTTGCTCCGCGTTTTTTAGCAGCATTGATATACCGCAGGAAGTGGCTTTTGTTATAACAACAATCTCTTACGTCTTCTGGAGGCATGGAGTAATAGACATGATTAATATTTATTCCGGCATTTTGAATGGCTTCCATGCCCTCATAGTGATCTCTATGTGGATGGCTAATAAAGAAGTGGTGAATTCGTTTTATGCCTAGCTTTTTCAAATATGGAATAACAGCTTCACGCGCTCTGCTTTGATACCCTGCATCAATCATTGTGATAGTGTTTCCGTTTATCAGCAGGTTCGCGTCTCCTTGATCGCGCGTGTGATTCACATTAATCATGTGCCAAGACGCAGATTGTGCAAACGTCACCATATATCCACCAAATAGTATGGCAGGCAGCAGTATTAGCGATGCTGCAATCAAGATTTTTTTCATAAGTAAATATGCACATTTTATTGAATTCGATACTAACATTTTTGCCCCATAGCTCATAATTTCAAACACTCAAAACAATATATTTCAGCTATATTGTTCGTAAAATAAATCAATAAGTGTTTGATTAATAGTAGCCGTGGACGAGTTATGCCCGAATCTGGTGTATGAGGCATTTTCTTCAAGCGGCCTCGGTTTGATCTGAGTAGTCATTAGTTTGCTCTATTCCATCTTTAAATGGAACCCCTTGAATCACTTTTGCTAGATAGGCGAACCCGCGTATTCGGTTCCACTTTTTCTCTGCGCACTGACCCAGCTTGAACATCATACTTAACATGCCATCACGGCTAAGACATCCCTTGCATCGTTTGGTACGGTGTCGGATAGTCGCGAATGTTGATTCAATTGGATTCGTAGTACGTATGCTCATCCAGTGCTTGGCAGGGAACGAGTAGAACGTCATTAACTCTTCGCGATCTTTTTCCAAGCACTGCGTGGCTTTTGGATACTTGTCTTGACAGGTTTTAATGAATAATTGATAGGCACTTTGCGCCGCTTCTTTGGTTTCTTCCTGCCAAATGTTATGCAGAGCTGCTTTTGCTTTGGGCTGCACCGATTTAGGCAGCTTGTTCAGCACGTTGGCCGTTTTATGCACCCAACACCGTTGATGTTTAGTGCCAGGATAGACTTCTTCCAGGGCATTCCAAAAGCCTAAAGCACCATCACCGATGCCCAGCTCTGGTTGATTCAGGCCTCGCTCCTTGAGTGCCAACAACACCTCTCGCCAACTCTGCGTAGACTCTCGCTCACCGTCTTCAATCGCCAGTAATTTCTTGTGACCGCGCTCATTCACTCCGATGACAACTAAGGCACAGAGTCGGCCCTCATCGCCGCGCAGGCCGCTGTGTATCCCGTCCGCCCATAGATAAACCCATCGATCTCGATCTAAACCTTCTCTATTCCAATCCTTGTACTCCTGAGACCACGTTGCTTTGAGCTTACTCACTGTGCTTGATGATAACCCAGTCGCTGATTGACCCACTAGCACGCTCAGTGCATCCCCCATTTCTCCAGTGCTGACACCCTTGAGATACAGCCAAGGCAAGGCCGCTTCTAGTGTTCTCGTTTTACGCACATACGGCGGCACTAAAGCAGACCGAAAGGTGATCGGTACTCCAGTGCGGGAGCGCACCTTGGGGATACGTACTTTGACTGGGCCGATCCCGGTTTGCAGTTCACGTTCTGGCAAATAGCCGTTACGAACGACACCAGCGTGTCCTGAATCTGAGACTTTGTCACAATTGCGATACAGCCGTTCAGATAACTCACTCTCGACCGCGGTTTGAATGAGTTGCCTAGCGCCATTGCGAATCAATTCTTGCAGCGGATCGATGCTTTGCTCTGGCTTTTCAAAGGAAATAATTTTATTCTGTTTCATAGTGGCGTATGTCTGTGGAAGTTTAAGTTGTTGTAAACTCAACTCATCCCGATACGCCGCTTTTAGTCAACTACTCCATACACCACTTTCAGGCATAACTCGCCGTGGACTGCGGTTTTTCGTAAAATAAAAGCGCGGAAAGCCTTGTGATTACTAGATGGTATACCTGCCTCATAATCCATTGGTCGTAGGTTCAAGTCCTACCGGGCCCACCATTTATTTTTGTTTAATATCAAATAGTTATGTAAAATATCGATCAATTAAAAATACGCCTCTATCTATAAAAATTAAAAAGGTCACTATAGGGACACTATTTTGAGTGTTTTTAACGTAGAATTAGCCTTCCTTGGCATAATTGTTCACTCCTCAAATAAACTCTTTTCGAACAACCCGCTTTCATCGAAACCGCAAAATAATCGACTCAACCCCTTTTCAAGTAAGGTGGTATAAGATTTCATGTGTTGTATTACCTCTGTACCCGATGTTGCTAACACAATGAAGGCATCCTGATCTTCAGCAGAAAACTGGCTGACGTCCTTTATCCACTTTTCTGGTGGCTGTAACAAAATAGATAGTAAACCTTTCCGAGTACGTACTCCATTGACAGAGATTACATATTCAAGAAAGCGTTGCTCAATAAGCGCTATATCGCTCTTCGTTAACCGATCATTGTAGGGAAATAACTCAGTCATATTGCTCCCTCCTAATATCAGTTCGCAAACAACTTATATTGATTAGCTGCATATAATACAAAATATGCTTTAGCCAAATTTGATTCAGGGTGATAAACTCGTGCGTAGCCATAATATTTTAACTCCAGTTTAGTTAAACGTTGTGGTTAGAGTCGGTGGGGTGTTGTCGCACGCCATCGACTTGAAATATAATAATATTATATTCTTGCCTATTTTACAATACAAAAGTATAATTTAATTATATTATTTTTATATATTATTATACTTATGACTCCTGAACAATGTCGAATGGCAAGGGCTGCACTAGAATGGTCTTTAGATGACTTATCTACTCATTCTGGTATGGGGCGAATTACCATACATAAATATGAAAAAGGTGGAGACGCTTTTGTGAGTACAATCCACAAATTAAAAACTACTTTTGAAGAAACTGGCAAAATTCGTTTTCAAGATGACTGTTGTGTGTGCATTGAAAAAGACGGTTAATCTTTATTATTATCAAATAATTCATCGATAAGTGCCCTACTACATTTACTAATTTAAATATGCTTCCCCCTACATAAAAAACTATACTTTGTAACTGCGCTATTCCTGTCGTTACAAGCATGCAATGATAATACTGACTCAAACATGCCGACGACACTTTCAACAAATAGTACAACAGACACCGAAATTAACTATGCTTGCTTGAAAAAACTAGGTAAAGATAACATTTATATTTCAGAATCTAACTCTAAAGTAACGGTAAAAAAAGACGCTACTGGTCACTTAATTGGGAGTACAGAGGATTATAAAGATGCATATATTTGTCACTGTTTTGGCAAGGAGTTAGTATGCGACTAGATTTTTTTCTACAACCCTTTTCGGATATAAACAAAAAGAAATCAAGCATTGGAAAAAGCTATCTTGAGCTAGATGGTCTGCGAGGTATAGCGGTCATTATCGTACTACTTAGCCATACATCTGCATTTGGCATGTATGGACAAGGCAGCATTGGTGTGCTGTTGTTTTTCTTTCTAAGTGGTTTTGTGCTCTCCATCCCATTTGTCAACCACCCTGAAAGAATACGCACTAAAGAGGCTATTATTTCTTTTACCGTCAATCGTGTTCTACGCATAGTACCTATTTATTGGGTTGCGCTCGTTCTTATACATCTTTATGTTTCAAATGAATTTAGTTGGGTTTTATGGAATGCTTCCTTTATTAAGGGCTGGAATCACTTTTGGAGCGTGGCCGAAGAAGTACGGTTCTACTTATTATTTCCTATTGTCATATTTATATGAACTGCTGTATCGCAATTGTGACAAAGTCTCAGATTCAGGACACGCTGGTGTCGTTCGTAACGGCTATTTGCCAGAACGTGAACTGCAAACCGGGATCGGCCCAGTCAAAGTACGTATCCCCAAGGTGCGCTCCCGCACTGGAGTACCGATCACCTTTCGGTCTGCTTTAGTGCCGCCGTATGTGCGTAAAACGAGAACACTAGAAGCGGCCTTGCCTTGGCTGTATCTCAAGGGTGTCAGCACTGGAGAAATGGGGGATGCACTGAGCGTGCTAGTGGGTCAATCAGCGACTGGGTTATCATCAAGCACAGTGAGTAAGCTCAAAGCAACGTGGTCTCAGGAGTACAAGGATTGGAATAGAGAAGGTTTAGATCGAGATCGATGGGTTTATCTATGGGCGGACGGGATACACAGCGGCCTGCGCGGCGATGAGGGCCGGCTCTGTGCCTTAGTTGTCATCGGAGTGAATGAGCGCGGTCACAAGAAATTACTGGCGATTGAAGACGGTGAGCGAGAGTCTACGCAGAGTTGGCGAGAGGTGTTGTTGGCACTCAAGGAGCGAGGCCTGAATCAACCAGAGCTGGGCATCGGTGATGGTGCTTTAGGCTTTTGGAATGCCCTGGAAGAAGTCTATCCTGGCACTAAACATCAACGGTGCTGGGTGCATAAAACGGCCAACGTGCTGAACAAGCTGCCTAAATCGGTGCAGCCCAAAGCAAAAGCAGCTCTGCATAACATTTGGCAGGAAGAAACCAAAGAAGCGGCGCAAAGCACCTATCAATTATTCATTAAAACCTGTCAAGACAAGTATCCAAAAGCCACGCAGTGCTTGGAAAAAGATCGCGAAGAGTTAATGACGTTCTACTCGTTCCCTGCCAAGCACTGGATGAGCATACGTACTACGAATCCAATTGAATCAACATTCGCGACTATCCGACACCGTACCAAACGATGCAAGGGATGTCTTAGCCGTGATGGCATGTTAAGTATGATGTTCCTTGAAGAAAATGCCTCATACACCAGATTCGGGCATAACTCCTACGAATACAAAGGACTCCATAAAATTGACATGATGGACGGTAGAAAAGTACCTTTTTATTTCTGGATGTTTCTAGGTGGGATATTGGTCTGTTATATGACCCATTGGGAGCATTTATCTAAATATCTAAATAATAGGCTTATCCAATTCATGCTAATTGTATCTTCAATCGGCGCGCTCCTTTTTATTCTTTTAAGCTCGACCCACTTCGTCAATACATTTTGGCGTCCATTAATTCCCACTCTTCCTAAAGGGTTTTCCATGAATGGATGGAAAATGCCTGTGCTGTGGTTTTATCTTTTCTTTGTCGTTTTTTTATCGGCAACAAGCCTTAAAAACACCGTGTTAAATACACTACTACAATCACCGCTACTACGTCATTTTGGGCTATTAAGTTACAGCATGTATTTGTTTCACATGAATATCATGTTCGTGTTACAGAAAAAAGGATTTACAAACGAAGGGCTATTCGTAGGCGTCCTAATTTGTTCATACATTATGGCTTATTTCAGCTATATTTTAATTGAAAAGCCGTTCTTATCTTTTAAAGTGAAAAATAAAAAATAGATTTGAGTTTATTTCATAAGGTGGATTCAATTTCGCCATATTGCCAATATTGAAATAATACTTTACCTGCTTGCTGCCCTTAATATAAATTTATCAAGGGGCAAACCCAGACTGCACATAACAAGGTGAAGGATCGCTAATATAGCGCCAGTGCGTATTTTTGTAAACGTGAACACTGATTTTTGCGTAGCGTGAACACTTGCACTACGCCTTCTTTCGGTTGGGTTATTTTAGCGTAAAGTGTTCACGCTTTGAGTTTTTCTGACTGTATTTTTCTCATAGATTCGCCTTCTAATTGGATTTTATGAGCGTTGTGAAGCAGTCGATCAAGGATAGCGTCTGCTAGCGTGGCTTCGCCAATCGCATCGTGCCAATGATTGGTCGGTAATTGGCTTGTGATCAACGTGGCGCCATTGCCGTGTCGGTCTTCGATTATTTCTAAGAGATCATTGCGGTTCTGTTGGTTGAGAGTGTCCAAGCCCCAGTCGTCGATAATGAGCAGTTTAATCTTGGCTATTTGAGCCAGTAATTTAGTGTAACTGCCATCGCCGTGACTTAGCGTTAGCGCTTCAAACAACCGGCTGGCGCGGATGTATTTGGTGCTGATGCCGTGTTCGCACGCCGCTTGTCCTAGCACGCAGGCAAGAAAGGTTTTGCCCGTTCCCGTCGGGCCTTGGATTAGAACGTTACGGCTTTTGTTGATCCAATCAAGACTGAGCAGTTGTGCCATCGTATCTTTGTGTAGCCCTCGCTTGGAACGGTAGTCGATGTCGCTGACTTGACCGCTGTAGCGTAGTTTGGCTTGCCTGAGCAGGCGCGTTACCTTGCGGTTATCTCGCGTACTCGCTTCGTGATTGATCAATAAACTTAAGCGCTCAATAAATCCTAGTTCGTCGTAGGTATTGGGTTGGTCGAACTGGTAACTCAGCTGTTCGGCCATGCCGGTGAGGCGCAGCTCGTTGAGCTGCGTTAGGGTTTGTTGTGGGGTCATAATGTTCTCCTGTTGATTGGTTAATGGTAGTACTCGGCGCCGCGCACATTGGCATGCGTGGCGGGTAAAGATTGTTCTTTGTCGGTTTCAATGGGTAATTTGTCGAGGCCAGTCGTTAGGATCGACGAGAGATTTTTATAGTGCAAACCGCCAATTTTCTCAGCTCTAAGGCAAGCCGCTTCCAGTCGATCTTTGCCGTACTTCTTGGCAAGATTTAAGATTCCTAAGCAAGCGCGGTAGCCGTGTTCTGGGTGCGGTCGGCTTTCCAGCTGATAGCGCACCACGCGCCCGGTTGCGGGCCCAATGCTCTGTGCCCAGTTGATGAACCTACTCGGTGTCCACTCTTGATGCTTTGCGTGGGCTTTGGGCATATGCGCCGTGTTGGTGGTATGGCCGCTTGGCGTTCGTGACCTAGGATGTTCGGCCACGCACTTGCCCTGATAGAACACAGCGACTGTCTGCTCACCCGCATGCACCATGACTTCTTCGCCACGCAGGCGGTACGGGACTGAGTAGTGATGGCTGTCGTAACTGACGTGGTAGTCGATGTGCGTACGCGCTTTAACCACGTGGCGGTAGGCGTAAGGCGCACTGGGTAAGGGCTTGAGCGCTGGCTTATCAATGGACTCAAACTGCGATTGTCGAGAGCCTGGGCGTTGTTTAAAAGGCCTGCTATTGAGATCATCAAGCAAGATACGAATCGCCTGATTGGCCTGACCCAAACCGAACAACTGGAGCTTACGCAAGCGCATCATGATCCAGCGCTCGACGATTTGCACACCGACCTCGGCCTTTGATTTGTCCTGAGGCTTGTACGGCCGCGCGGGGATCACGGCCGTTTGGTAATACGCGGCCAGTTGCGCGTAACTGGGATTCAGTTCTGGGTCGTAACGACACGCCTTGGAGACCGCGCTCTTAAGGTTGTCGGGCACCACCACTTCCGGCACACCGCCGTAAAACTCAAAGGCACGAACGTGTGAACCTATCCAATCGGGTAAGCGTTGTGTCCAGGTGGCTTCAGCGTACGTATAAGAGCTTGCTCCAAGCACGCAGACAAACACCTGCGCGGCGCGTTCCTCACCCGTGGCCGAATCAATGATTTACAGTGTTAGACCCGCGTAATCAACGAATAACTTCTCGCCAGCACGATGGGTTTGGCGCATCGAGATGCGTTGCTTCTTATGCCATGCGCGGTACAGAACCGTGAAACGCGAATAACTGTAATGATTCTTTGGGTGCCGCTCGGCGTATTCCTCCCACAACAATTGCCGGGTCATGCCTTTGCGGGATAGCTCCACCGACATCTCAGCGAAGTCGGGCTCGTTAAGCGACGCGGTAGCCGCGCCATTACGTTTGGGTCGTAATATCGCCAGTAATTGTGCTTCATCCGTATTGGGTGGCAGTGGCCACCCGATGCCCGCTAAGCGGGCGCGGGTAAGGTATTTTGAGATTACACCAACCGACAGACCTAAACTACGGGCAATCTTTCGGTGCGATAAATGCGCTTCATGGTGCAAGCGCAGGATGTCTTTGAGTCTTAACACAGTGACCTTCTTAGGTTTCATAGCGATTCCAATATCCATAGATAAAAGAACTGCAGGTTAACGACAATGGCGTCAACCTCAAGAAGGCGTGGTGAATTACTTAGAAATTCTGCGAAGCGTGAACAGTGAATTTTACGGTAAGTAAAAAGTGTTCACGCTTCGACAAAATTAAGTGTTCACGGTTGGTGAAATTAGGTGTTCACGCTTCGCAAAATTCCGTGTTCACGATAGGCAAAAATATGCAGTCAGCTTATTATAATTTCATTTTTAACAGTCGTACTCCATTTACAATCACCAAACCCATATACATGCTCATATGTGTTGTTTCCTTTTTCTAAGATATCTTTAGGTTTACCATACACGTGATAATAAGAAATATGATCACCAATATGGCTATCGTTTCCATCCTTAAAACTATGTCTCGCCTGTTCTACAGACGAACCACAAGCTTCTAGTTGAAGAAAACTTAATAAAAACAATATTTTTAAAAGTTTATGCATATCAAATTCTCCTTCGTATTCTTGCTCTGTGAGTAATGATTACGTTTAAAACCTCAATGGGTATGACAGAGGCACAACAAAAGGCGTAGCAACTAACACATTTCCAAAATTAACTACTTGTCAAAGATTTCCCCTTACCTGCAGCCCTTAATATAAACTTATCAAGGGGCAAACCCAGACTGCACATAACAAGGTGAAGGATCGCTAATATAGCGCCAGCTTATTATAATTTCATTTTTAACGGTCGTACTCCATTTACAATCACCAAATCCATATATGTGCTCATAAAGGCTATTTTCTATTTCTATTACACTTTTAGGTTTAATATGTATATCATGATAAGAAATATGTTTGCCAACGAGACTATCGTTTCCACCCTTGAAATTACGTCTTGCCTGTTCTACAGACGAGCCACAGGCCTCTAGTTGAAAAAAACTTAATAAAAGTAATACTTTAAAAAATTTATGCATATCAAATGCTCCTTCGTGTTCTTGCTCTGTGAGTAATAGTTACGTTTAAAGCCTCAATGGGTATGACAGAGGCCACAACAAAAGGCGTAGCAACTAACACATTTCCAAAATTAACTGAGTTATGCCCGAATCTGGTGTATGAGGCATTTTCTTCAAGCGGCCTCGGTTTGATCTGAGTAGTCATTAGTTTGCTCTATTCCATCTTTAAATGGAACCCCTTGAATCACTTTTGCTAGATAGGCGAACCCGCGTATTCGGTTCCACTTTTTCTCTGCGCACTGACCCAGCTTGAACATCATACTTAACATGCCATCACGGCTAAGACATCCCTTGCATCGTTTGGTACGGTGTCGGATAGTCGCGAATGTTGATTCAATTGGATTCGTAGTACGTATGCTCATCCAGTGCTTGGCAGGGAACGAGTAGAACGTCATTAACTCTTCGCGATCTTTTTCCAAGCACTGCGTGGCTTTTGGATACTTGTCTTGATAGGTTTTAATGAATAATTGATAGGCGCTTTGCGCCGCTTCTTTGGTTTCTTCCTGCCAAATGTTATGCAGAGCTGCTTTTGCTTTGGGCTGCACCGATTTAGGCAGCTTGTTCAGCACGTTGGCCGTTTTATGCACCCAGCACCGTTGATGTTTAGTGCCAGGATAGACTTCTTCCAGGGCATTCCAAAAGCCTAAAGCACCATCACCGATGCCCCGCTCTGGTTGATTCAGGCCTCGCTCCTTGAGTGCCAACAACACCTCTCGCCAACTCTGCGTAGACTCTCGCTCACCGTCTTCAATCGCCAGTAATTTCTTGTGACCGCGCTCATTCACTCCGATGACAACTAAGGCACAGAGTCGGCCCTCATCGCCGCGCAGGCCGCTGTGTATCCCGTCCGCCCATAGATAAACCCATCGATCTCGATCTAAACCTTCTCTATTCCAATCCTTGTACTCCTGAGACCACGTTGCTTTGAGCTTACTCACTGTGCTTGATGATAACCCAGTCGCTGATTGACCCACTAGCACGCTCAGTGCATCCCCCATTTCTCCAGTGCTGACACCCTTGAGATACAGCCAAGGCAAGGCCGCTTCCAGTGTTCTCGTTTTACGCACATACAGCGGCACTAAAGCAGATCGAAAGGTGATCGGTACTCCAGTGCGGGAGCGCACCTTGGGGATACGTACTTTGACTGGGCCGATCCCGGTTTGCAGTTCACGTTCTGGCAAATAGCCGTTACGAACGACACCAGCGTGTCCTGAATCTGAGACTTTGTCACAATTGCGATACAGCAGTTCAGATAACTCACTCTCGACCGCGGTTTGAATGAGTTGCCTGGCGCCATTGCGAATCAATTCTTGCAGCGGATCGATGCTTTGCTCTGGCTTTTCAAAGGAAATAATTTTATTCTGTTTCATAGTGGCGTATGTCTGTGGAAGTTTAAGTTGTTGTAAACTCAACTCATCCCGATACGCCGCTTTTAGTCAACTACTCCATACACCACTTTCAGGCATAACTCAAATTAACTGCTTGCCCAAGACTTCCCGATAATGTTCCGGGTCTTATATTTCCAGTTAATTGGTTATACCAAATGCGATTATTTAAAAAATCATGTGGTCCTGCAAAAGCCTCTACTACTAAATCTTGCAATGATCCTGGGGCATATTTACGTCCAAATATTTCACCTCCTCGACCTTGAATTCCCCCTAATTCACTTGGAGCTTGATTAGATACATTTGGGTCATGTCGACCACCACCTAACTTAAAATCATCCCCCTTAAAACCAGCGCTTTCACCAGTTGCATTCCTTATATCTATAGTTGATTGGTCGATCATAGAGTTGCGCATATACTGAGACGCCTCACCTAAACCTGCTATTGCAAAAGCTAAATTAAAGCCCTTGCTAAAACTGCCGCCTGAAAGTTTACTGGATAACCCTCCTGCAACTCCAAGTGAGACTGCTTTTGCAGTATGTCCTAGCCCACTTAACACGACCTTCGTAGTACGTACTACTCCTTGTGCAGTATGTTTTACGCTATTGATTGTTCTAGTCAGATTAGAACCTGCACCCAACCCACTAAAATAGCCGCCTACTCCTACAGCAATTGCCCCAGTTAAAGCTCCAGTTAACGCTCCTTTTAGACTTCCGGTTAATATTAGCCCCGAAGCAGCTCCCGCCAACGCGCCCGAAATTGCTCCACCTATGGTGACTGCAGCGAGTGATGTGGATGCTACAGTCGTCGTGGCTGTACTCAACAAAGAAGCAGCCCACCCAGCAGCGGCTCCTGCCGTGAAGTATGTGATTGCTATTGCCGCAACAGTCGCGGCAATCACTTTATTATATTTTCGATAAAAGCTACTCTGTTTCTTTAGATAGTTGTGTGTAGCCTTATAAGCGTAATAACCAGAATATACTTTAATCGAGACTTCAATTACCTTAACAATGGCCTTCACCACTTGCTTAATAATTTTCAGCGTATTCTTAACGAATTTCTTAAATGACTTAATCAATCCGCCTAAAAAATAGCCACTTGGATCATTCACCGATAGTGGATTATTCCAAACGTAACTATAGCGATTAAAACTTTGGGTATTCAGAGGTGCTTCAATATGCGGATCAGCACTCACAAACCGTCCAAAAGTGGCATCATATACACGGCCTTTCATATGAACCAAATCATGGGCTTTTAAGTATTTATGTCCTGTGAAGCTCCGATCGGTAAAGTTTAGTGGCAATATTCCCGCTAATGCCACCTGCTGCCCTTGATCCACCACCATCGTGCGAAGCTTCCCAAAGGCATCGTAATGTCGTCGCTCGACCACCTCCCCGATATCATCAGTAATCATCACGATGGAGTCCAAATGATCCTGATGCAAATAGTGTGTGTCATTCACAGCAGATAAATCACTCGCTGTTTTAATCACCGCAATGGGGTGACCTGATACCGTTAGATGGTGAATCGACTCTACCTCAAAGCCCTTTCGATTTTCTTCATAAATGCCGCCAACATAGCGGGTTTCCCTTGCTTGACTACCGATGCTTTCCGATTGGTAGACCATCTGACGTTCAGGGCCATACTCAAATCGGTTTTCGCCCTGACCGCTTGTGACTTGCGTGGGTTTATTGAATGAGGCAAAGGTAAATACTTTACCATTACCTTGAGTTTGGTTTCCGTTGGCATCATAGGTAAAACTTGCATTAATCATTCCCGAAGTACTGATTAATGCGTGGACTCCCGCACTATCAGATTGTTTGCCTTGACCATATTGATAATGCCCTACATCACTTTTGTAGGTAATATTGCCTAAGGCATCGTATTCAAATGACTGGCTAGTCAAGCCTAATACTTGATAATCCGTTGCACCTTGCCCGCTTAAATCAGCGTCGGTTAAACGGTTCATATTATCGTAAGTAAATTGCTCATACAGATCGCTCACCGTATCACTACGCTCTGTCAAATTACCGATGGCATTGTACTGAAAGAACATGGATTGCAAGCTATCATTTTCTTTGCTTGCTGCTACCTGCAACATACGCCCCGCACTATCGTAAGCCCATTCACTTTCTACTCCATTACCGTATTTGACTTTTTCAGCCTGACCACGGGCATTAAAGGCCAGCGCTTCCCAGTAGACTTTAGTAGTGGTTTCTAAGCTATCGGTGGCTGATGTTACTTGCTCCTCAAGCACTTTCACTTGCTCATTCAGCGCCGTGACCGGTGCTACGATTTCGTCGTATTGCGCTCGGTGATAGACTAATTGCTCATAATCATTGGTCGCCTTAAGCGCGTCTTCTTTAACTTGTGCCTGGCCTTTTGTCACCAAACAATATTCTGAAGTCTCTTCGACACCTTCTCGCTCAATACATTGGCTACCCACCTTACTGCGTTTATCCCATTTTCCCGCTAAGTTTTCATAAGTAGTCAAATGAGTCTTTTGTGTGGTTAGGTAACTCTGAGCACGGTCATTGTGGGTGCGCATGAGATTTTCTTTGGTTCTAGCGGAGTTGTAATAACTCTGGGTCTTTCGGTAGGCGTCCTGAGATTCACGGGCACGGCTATCGGCGGTACGATAATAACGCTCTGCGTCTTTGCCTCGTTGCTGAGCCCGTTTAAAATCACCTTCAATTCTCGGCCCCCAGTGTTTTGCCCATTTTTCTGCCGTCTTTGCCGTTTCTTCAGAGGCTTCTTTTTCCTGACACTCCGCTCCTTTTAAAGCTACATCGTAATTATTGTGACATATTCCTCCAAGTATCTTCGCTAAGTTATTTTGCTGTGCTCTAGCTGAACGCGCCCAATAATTAGCATTACTCGCTGCGTCCTGACCTTTGCGGGCATAGTTTTGGGCTTCGCCCGATTTAGCATTTCCCACATTCGTCCATTGCACATAGTTCTTGTGAATGGCTAAATACTGGTTGTAGTAGGTCTGGGCCAGATTAGATTGCGTCGATACTTTAGCGCCCCATTCATCCGCTTGTTCTTGTGCCGTTTTCGCCTGTTCATAAATTCCTTCGATTTCTTCCTGAACAGGTTTAATGACTGTTTGATATTTCTCAAATTCTTCTTGATGGTATTTAAGCTGATCTTTGACCTCATCATAAGCCCCTGTTGCGGCATAATGCGCATCTTGGTATTGGTCGTAAATCGATCGGTATGCCCCATAACTCCCGACATCCATACTTGACAGACGTTTTGGAAAACCATAACTGTCTTGCTCTAGACGCGTAGTTAATCCTGACGGGTATTTCGTCCACGCCACTTTATTCGAGGCACGATGGTAGCCACGCTCTGTAGCATAATTATTCCCTTTGATTGTCGTTTCTTCTTTTATTGCTCGACCAAACTGATCATAATCGTGGGTACGCACATAACCCCCAGGGCTCGTCACTTGATGTAACGCCCCTTTGGCATTCATCCCAGTATTACCTAAGGCCGCTGTATCAAATGTCCAACGCGTAACGCCTTCCGGTTCGGTGCGTTTCACCAGACGGTTTAACACATCGTATTCCATAGTGACGACCTGTCCTTTGGCGTCAGTCTGACTCAACATATTACCGAAAGCATCGTAGGTATAATTCCAAATACCCATATCAGGATCAGACATATAAACCTTACGACCCAACAGGTCATAACGATTCTCTACCACATTGCCATTAGGGTCATTAGTGGTTAGCAAACGACCTTCTACATCGTAGCGATAGGTCATGCTATTGCCGTCAAAATCCGTGGAGCGGATGGGCTTACCTTTTAGATTATTTTCTACCGTGCGCGTTTGATTAAGCGCATTGGTAACGGAAGAAAATAATAAGGTTTTATTGATCGAAACTTCTGCGCCATCTACAGATATTTGTTTGACGACTCTACCTTGGGCATCATAAACACTGCGTGTAAACTTAGCTTCCTCATCCTCAAATCGTGGCTGGCTAACCGCTACTTTACGGCCTTGAGAGTCGTACTGGGTTTCGAGTAAGACTTGTTTTTCGCCATAACCCACACTTTTCTTTAGAATCTCTCGGCTATAGGCATCAAAATACACCGTCTGCGGGGCTTCGCCCTGATCATCCAGCGCCGCCACAAAATACATCGCGTGAGTTGGGCAGGTAGGGGTCGTTGCCGCTTCACACCAATACGGCAATGCTATTTTACGTTTGCCACGCGCTTCCTCACGCTTAATTTCATCCTTAATTACCATACCAAATTTATTGTAGACCGTTTCTTTGGTCAGGCCATTAGGATCAGTAGCACGTAATACTTTACCCGTTAGGGGGCTAAATGCCACAGTAGAGATAAAACCTAAAGGATTGGTAGTAGAAGCTGGAAAACGGCCATCTTCTGTGTAAGTAGAAGTCGTAGTGACTACTTTATCACCTGCTTTGGTTGTAGTCTTGATGACATTACCAAACCCATCGTATTCATAGATTTTAGATAATGCTAATTCATGATCGGGGTTAATGGATTCTGATTTCACATACCCATTGGCTAAATATTCGGCTGTGGACATACGCATTACTGGCGTAAGTCCCGTTGCTGAATTGGTAACCGTTACCTCTAACTGTTTACCGAGCACCCAACGGCTCGTGTCATTTTCAAAACGACGGCGAGTGACTTTGGACACTTCTTGCCCACCCGACAGGGTTTTGCTTTCCTCGAAAACCGTATTAGCAAACTCATCAATTTCAGAAGCATTGATCTTGGTTAAGACTTCACCACGATCATAATGCGTGGTTCGCACTTCTGAAACAGATGAATAAATCGTATTGTTATTATTAAAATTGTGGACTTGATAAAAATTCTCGGTCTCTGAGGTCTTTTGTCCATCATAGAAACTAGTAGATTTTTTCGTTAAACTCACCAGAGGCCAATCTTGATGAAAGGTAGTTTCAATGGCGGTATTAGTACGCGCATCACTAACCCGTTTGGCTTCTAATCCTAGACCTCCTCGGCCTGTAATATTAGTACGAAAACCTTGATACTGGTGATCGACTTTGTACCAGCCTTCGCCTTCCAGATTGTTAAAAATACTATTCGGATGACGTAACCCGTCCATTTTATAAACGCGGCTCACCAAAGCACGCGGACTATTCATCTTTATATTTGGATAAACCGAGTCCTGACTGCCGGGTGTATAAATATGAGGGTCATTGGATAATCCATATTTAAGCCGAGAGACTACTTTTAAACCGTTGATGGTTTCAACTAAAACACCCGGACGTTCTCCCTGCGCCACACTTGGACCACTATAGGTAATGGGCGCACTGCCTTCAAAGGAAGTAAACACTTCGGGTAATAAGTCTCGATTTAAATCAGCCGCTCTATAGAGTGGCGTACTGTTTTGATTGGTAAAATGTTGGTATAAAGGAATCGGAACCAAACGGTTGGCTAAGTTGGCCGTCTGCTCCATCCAACCACCGCCGTTATGTTGCCAGATAGTTCGGTAAGTAATATTATTGCTATTACGGTAATAAATGACATATTCAGGACGTCCATCTGCGTCTAAATCCATGTGACTACCATACAAATCAGTGGTGCCGTCACTACGATAGCCGATACTTGCTTGGGGCGGCGTGTAATTAGAGGCTGAAATAAATCCAATGCCATTATTTAACCACGCGTTTAAACTCTGGTTACCATTGGCATGGCGTACTGCCTGCCAGATATCAATGAGTCCATCACCATTAATGTCGGTTAATTGCGCCATCGAGACGCCTTTAGTATTAACGATATAGTCGTTGATCACAACAGGTAGCTGATAACCCGAGTCGACTTTAAAACCTTGACCTGTATTTAAGTAAACGCCTTGATGTATTCCTGCACTTGTTTTACTCGAAATCACCACATCCGCTAAACCGTCGCTATTAATATCAACTAGCTCACCCCGGCTTTCCCCCTCAGCATTACTGGAATAGTCCAATAATAATGCAGGAATTTTATAGGCCATAGAGACTTGATAGACAACGGTATTACCAACGGATTGATTCAACCACGTTTTTTGATTAACGCTGCCGTCCTGATTTTTAATTGAGGAAACAATATCACTTCGTCCGTCCCCATCCACATCGGCTAAAAACCCACCACTTCGAGGATAACCTGTTTCGTCAATACTAAATAACGTTGCGGGTAGCGACTGTGATGCAGCACTAAAACCCCAACCTGTATTTAGCCAGACTTTATTTTGACTTAGATAGTCCGTATGATTTGAAGTATAAGAAACGATCACATCGGCTAAGCCATCGCCATTCACATCATCCAATTGCGCAAAGGGAATACCTTCATTATCCCCAGACGTCAGGGTAGTTGCACACATTTTAATTCACAAGGGGCGGCGGAGAAATACTCATGCCGAAATATAGCGTAGAACGAAGAGAAGCTGTTTTATCTAAATTATTATCATCAAATAGTCAGTCCTTCGCAGAAATATCTAGAGAAGAAGGAATCAGTGTTCAAACCTTGTATGATTGGCGAAATAAAGCCAGACGATCAGGAGTTTTAATGCCTAATAGTGATTCATCTAATCAGTGGGATTGCCAAACTAAGTTCACCGTAGTTCTTGAAACTGCTGCGATGAATGAACAAGAATTATCTGCGTATTGCCGAGAGAAAGGCCTATACCCTACTCAAATAACGCAATGGCGAGAAGCTTGTATTAATGGTGTTGATGAGGCTCTCATTAGCCCTAAAGTTGCGCGTGATGAAATACGTGCGTTAAAAAAAGACAAGAAGAAGCTAGAAACCCAGCTGCGCCGCAAAGATAAAGCCTTGGCTGAAACGGCCGCATTATTAGTATTACAAAAAAAGTTTCAGGCGCTTTGGGAGGACGAGGAAGTATGATTACGACTCAGACGCGCATTAAAGTAATCAATGATGTTAATGAAGCAGTAGACGCAGGTTCAAAGCGTTCAAGTGCTTGTGAGTTGGTTGGCCTTGCCGAGTCTACGCTTAGACGTTGGAAGCCAAAAGGAGAAGATAGTATCCGCAGTGATCAACGTCCTTTGGTAGAAAAGCCAGTCCCTGGCAATAAACTAAGCGAGCAAGAGCAGCAACACATTTTATCGATATGTAATGAATCGGCATACAATCATTTGCCGCCGTCGCAAATAGTACCGCAGTTGGCTGACAAAGGTATTTATGTGGCCAGCGAGTCTAGCTTTTATCGAGTTCTCAAGGCGCATGGGCAATTGAAGCACCGCGGCCGCGCCAAACAAAAGCAGTCCCGAATACCCGATACTCATATAGCACTAAAACCTAATGCTGTGTGGATGTGGGATATCACCTATTTGGCGACGCGTACTATTGGCAAGCATTATTACCTGTACATGGTAGAAGACCTTTACAGTCGCTATGGCGTTCACTGGGAAGTACATCCTGTTGAAAGCGGTGAATTAGGTGCGCAGTTGATGTCTCAGGCGGCTCTAAAAGTGGCTAGCTGCGATGGCATGCCCGTCTTACACAGTGATAATGGCAGCCCAATGAAATCGTTCACAATGAGAGCGAAGTTAGAAGCATTAGGAATAAAGCCCTCTTACTCAAGGCCAAGAGTAAGCAATGACAACGCTTATATTGAATCCATGTTTAGAACGGTAAAGTATTGCCCTGCGTGGCCTTCTCAAGGCTTCGATAGCTTAGAGGCCGCCCGCCAATGGGTGGGTAAGTTTATGCAATGGTATAACGAAGAACATCGTCACAGTGCTATACGCTACGTTACACCTGGCCAGCGTTATCGCGGTGAAGATAGTGCCCTATTAGCAAAACGAGAAGTTGTTTATCAGGAAGCTAAAGCAGCAAAACCTAATCGGTGGTCTGGCCAAACCCGAAATTGGCGGCCTTGTGGTGCGGTTGCGCTGAACCCACAAAAAGAAGTATTATTGGCTGCGTAGGAAAATGTGCAACTACCCTGAAAATTGCCGTTATGGACGGAATAGTCAAATAACACCGAAGGTAATTGATAGGCACTATTTTCTGTCCAACCGCTTGCACTTCCCAACCAAGTCGTTAATGACTGATTACCATCCGAACCCTTTACTGCTGTAATCCAGTCCGTATTACCATCATTATTAATATCCAACATGACGCCGCGAGCTCGGCCCAAACTATCTTGCAAGGCATCTGGCTGGGCCACATTCACACTGCGCCAACCTTGTTTTTCAGGCGAATAGGTAAAGTAACTGGGGCGGTAACACGGATCAGCTGCACCTACTCCCGCACACTCCTGAATCGACGCCACTCGCGACCCTTTCGAGACTTCTCCCTGTTCATAATGGAGTTGATAACGACGTAATACCCGCTCACCGTCCCCTGTATTGATCGACCTTAATCGTTTCGTAGATTGCACAAGTTGACCACGGCTATAACCCGTAGAAACATTTGGTCTTGTTTCATACTCAAAATGCACATTGAGATTAGCAGCCTCTTTGTCTTTCGCACCATAATAAATATCCGTCAACACTACTTCGGTTAGACTGGTATCAGATACATTCTGGTAAGCATAGTAAATACCATTACCCTGAATATCTGTCAACTGCGATAAGCGCCAACTGGCAATGGCTTGACTGTTCGCAATAACATCTCGAGTACTAGCATCCATTCCAAAATAAAGTTTACCTCCTGAGCGAGTAGTCACTTCAAAAGAAGATGGGGCACTGCCAGTAGAGCCGATGGCAATAATTCGCTCAAAGGATTCCACCCGCGTACGATATTCGGCGCCCGGTGCGCCATGCTGTCCATTAATGAGTACCAAACGCTGACCGTTGTAGCAAAAGTTATCTTGTGCATCCATCATCACTGGACGATTAAACCCATCCTCAGCGATATTGGAGCCACAGCGTGTCACGCTCGATGCCGCACTGACACTCACACCGCCTGTTGCATTAACTGATAACGAGACCGTCGGTGCTACACCGCGAACACCTGGTGGCATCTCGATGGGTAAGCTCCAAGTTGGATTCCCGTCCGTACTAATTTGCAATGTCCCTGCACTCGACCCAACATAAAAACCTTCACTCCCATGAGCAGGAATTTGTGCAATGGTTGGCGCTGCGGTAGCTTCACCCGAAAGTTCTGCCGCATAAATTTCATTAATGCCTGCTTCGCCATTAATCACTTGCTCAAACTCAGCTTCATACTGCTCAGCTTGAGCAGTGAGTGCTTCTAAATCTGCAATCTCTGTTTGAGTATCGCTTTGCTTAGACTCAATACCATTACTGATCTGAGCATACAGCGCTTCCCAATACTGCGCTTCACTCATCGAAGCATAAACCGCCGCTAACTGTTCATTCACTGAGCTAACTAAATCAAACTGGTCCGCTAAATTAATTTCACCAAACGCTTTATCGATGGCAAGTCCAATACGCTGGGTGTCTCGCGCCTGTGCGCGTAAGCCTTCGGCGATTTGATTCAAATCAGGCTGTGTCTTAAAATAACTTTCCTGACGGGTACGATAATAATTGGCTAATGCTGGGTTACTGGTTTCATAGCGTGCAATCAAAGCCGCATAGCTCGATCCTAAACGACTATCTAAATCCGCAATATGATGTGATAGCAGCTGAAAATTACCCGCCTGCTGATCCAACATTCTGGCTGACGCATTGACACCCCAGCTATAGTTTTTGTTATCTAAATTATGGGAATTATATACTTCAGTATGCAAAGGGCCTTTTAGTGAATATTGTCAATATTGCATAATTTCAAACCAAGACACACCGTTTATTTGTCTGTACATGTAGTTAATAACATGGTATTGTAGTATGCAAATATAGAGGATAAGGCAAAAATGAAAAAATCAGCAAAGACAATTAGTCTAGTCGAATTGATCACAAGATTTTCATCAGATGCAAAATCAGCAAAATGGATGGAATGCACATTGTGGGGTGAAAAGCCTGTTTGCCCGAAATGCCAAGGCACGGATAAGATCAAAGAATACAAGCCAAGGTTACACAACTATTATTGTAATCCTTGCCGTAAGGTATTTAATGTCAAGACAGATACCGTAATGCACGGATCGCCTTTGTCTTTGCAGTGTTGGGCGGTTGCTATGTATTGCATGTTAACGGCCCGCAAAGGTGTCTCATCCTCGCAGCTTTCCAAAGAGCTGGGCATTACCCAGAAATCAGCGTGGTTCATGCTACAGAGAATTCGAGAGGCTTGTTCTGGCGATAGCGGCAAACTGCTGGGTATCGTGGAAATTGACGAAACCTATTTGGGCGGCAAGGAGAAGAACAAGCACGAACACAAGAAGTTAAAAGCTGGACGTGGAGTGGTAGGCAAGCAAGCGGTTATTGGTGCCAAAGAGCGCGGCGGCAACGTTCAAGCCAAGGTAATAACCAAAACAGATGGCGCAACACTGAAAGGCTTTATTAAAAGCACGGTTAAGGCCGGCTCTACGGTCTACACGGATGAACACAAGGGTTACAACGAGCTAGGAGCCGCCTACCAGCACGGCACGGTCAAGCACAGTGCCAAGGAGTACGTGAACGGCATGGCGCATACAAACGGCATTGAGAGCGTCTGGGCGGTCCTGAAACGTGGCTACAACGGCATTTACCACAACTGGAGTGCTAAGCACTGCCAGCGATATGTCGATGAGTTCACGTTTCGACTGAACGAGGGTAATTGTAGTGTAGATACGCTGGATAGAATGTCAGCACTATGTAAAGGAATGAGCGGGAAGCGACTGACATTCAAGGAGTTGGTGGCATGAGCGCGGTTCTTGAAAGAGTCCACACATCAACAGTCTTTCGTGGAGACTGTTTGAAGGTAATCTCGAAAAAGATACCCGATGAGTCAGTCGATTTAATAGTTACTTCACCTCCTTATGCTGACCAAAGAAAAGACAACTACGGAGGGGTAAGTGCTGACAAATATGTAGAATGGTTTTTACCCCGTGCTGAACAGTTGCATAATTGCTTAAGGCCGACAGGTTCTTTTATTCTAAATATATAAGGAAAGAGCGATTAACGGGGAAAGGCACACTTATGTTCTTGAGCTAATACAAGGAATGCGCAGTCAGGGCTGGCTCTGGGTAGAAGAATATTGCTGGCATAAGAAGAATTCATACCCGGGCAAGTGGCCTAATCGGTTCAGGGACTCATGGGAGCGTTTATTGCATTTCACCAAAAACAAAAACTTTAAAATGAACCAGGATTCTGTGCGTGTACCTATGGGTGATTGGAAAAAAGCACGGCTGAAAAACTTGTCTGATACAGACAAAACTCGTGATGAGAGTGCCCATGGTAACGGATTTGGTAAGCGTGTTGCGAACTGGGAAGGGCGCGATATGGCATACCCAACGAACGTTTTGCACATGGCTACTCAATGTAACAATTCAGGGCACCCAGCGACTTTCCCTGAGCAACTACCCAACTGGTTTATCCGGCTATTTACAGATCACGGCGACGTGGTTCTTGACCCATTCGCTGGGTCTGGAACTACGCTAGCCGCAGCACATAAATTACACCGAGCATCATATAGGCATTGACGTATCTAGTGAGTAAGTCTATTCCAATACAGGAATGATACCGAGAAGTTGATTGTCATTTCTGTTCAAAGATGTTTTTAAAGAGTTTAGTTTTTTCCTCATTGAGTTGTTTTGCTGCCTCATTATCAGTCATCTGATAAACGATATCGTCAAGCATTGTAAACGAGATGTGAGTTTTAAGATATGACTGTGCATTGGTCAACGATTTGAGTTTTTCATAAGGCGTCATCATGTTTCGATATGGATAGGTTTTGACTTGTTTTCCTTTGTTGTTAGTGCTGATCTGTGGGAAGAAACAAGGTCGGTGATAATTCAAATAAGGGTTAAGAAAGTCGGTGGCAAATTGATTAATCTCAGGCGCATATTTTTGCGGGATATGCATGAAGCCAAGATGCTTGCGCACGATGGCCCCATTGTTGCACTCAACTAAGGCATTGTCGTTACGGTGTCTAGCCCTGGATTGGGTTAACTCGATTAATAGCTTATTCAACAATCGCACCACCGATTGGTTAATGTATTCACTGCCATTATCGGCATGAAAGCCTTTAATCACAAAGGGGAACTGCTCTAGCATTTGAGTGAGAATAGGCATCAAGAATGGCTCTGATATTTTCTGTGTAGAAGACACGACTTCAAACGGGGTGATCTCATCAACGGCGTTGATATGATAGACCCCTTTAACCTTGTCCTTATCGCCCTGATGCACTGTATCTACACGGCTATAGCCAGGTTGACCTTCTGGCTGTGGCTTACGTCTTTGGCCGATAGAAGAAGGCTTGGAATGTGTCTTTTCAAAGTGACGGCGATTGTTCTGGTAGGGTTTAGATCGGCGTAGATTGTATAGATGAGAAACCGGGATAGGTGCCAGGTTGGCATACTCAGTTTGCTCATAGACAACATAAGGCGCGCTCACAGAGTTTCCTAGTGGCATGGCCTGATAACGTACCGTGGAGTTCATCCATCTCTGCTAGAAGCTTAATGTCTTGATTGCTATCGCGTCTAGCAAAGCCCCTTGTGGCACGATGTCGCCACTGGATTCTACCGTGCTTGAGATAGCTGGCAGCCAGGCGTTTCACTTGCACATAAGAGTAACCGCTGATGCGTGTGATATAACGCAGCACAAGACCCTTATCGGCTCGACCCGGTTTGCTGTATTTGAAACGCATTAAGGTGCGTTTGATGAAATCATAGCGATTGCGTTTACCGTCGATTGCCAGATCGATTTCATCAGTGCCTTGTAGCAACAAGCGTGCCTTATCAAGGGTATCTATATGGTGGTCATTCATAATGGTATTCATTCACCATCATGAACAGAAATTAGATTAGTTCGGTATCATTTCCGATTAGAATCAGTCCCTTCTCTCAGTATCATTTCATGTTGGACAAGACTGAGTATTGTGCTTTGATGCGACAAAGGGTAAGATCGTTTTGATTTACCCTGAATGGTGGGAAAAAGCAGAAAACAGACTGAATGCGAATGTCGCAGACTTCGCAGTCAGGATTAAAAGTAAGCTGGAAACGCTAAAGCCAGAGGAACTTATAAGGAGAAAGAATCCTTACCTTTTCTGTTTAAGGGCCACCAACAAAACTGATGGTTTTGCGGCCTCGGTCTTAGATGCCTTTCTGTCTTCCAGTGAAGAAACTATGTTTGGCACGTTGGCGGAACAATGCGCAGTTGTTATATGCCAGTCTGCGAAAAATGGGATGAAATCCACAGCAGAAGGTATAGATATAGAATATGTTGAAAATGAAACCAGAACAATAATACAAGTAAAATCGGGAAAGAATTGGGGAAACTCTTCACAAAGGAAAAACTGTCTGACTACTTCAATAAAGCCACTCGTAATCTTGCAGCAGGGAAATAACGTGCATGTAAGATGCATTGAGGGCGTATGTTATGGCCCTGCGAGTAACCGGAGTAGAGGCAGCTACTACACTTACATAGGATCGGACTTCTGGGAGGAAGTAAGCGGTTGGGAAGATACTCACATTGCTTTGCTGAGTATATTCGTTGCGCACGCTCAAAACGGATTAATGGAATCAAAAACATTAGCAAAAGGCGCGGTTACTCAATTCCTTATTGAATCGGGAATATCCCAACAAGGAGAGATTGACTGGGTTAATTGGGTTAACTATGTTGATAAAAAACGGAGTAAAAAATGAATAAAGTGGTGAAATACGACAACCTAACAGAAAATGATTTTAAGATAGCAGCAAAAGAAGTTTTGGGAGCGAAACGCCCTTCACAGACAATCTATGAGAATCGCAAACCAACAAAAGAGGAATTAAACAGACGATGGAAGCTGGAAAGGAGGTAATTTTGCATACTGAAGTATATAATTCCCTAAATTATCAACAACATTTTTAAAGTGTTCCTGACGTAATTTGGTGTACTGCGCCACCTCAGCAGTTTGTGCAGACAATTCAACCAACGCATCGCGTCCTTCAGGCGCAATCAAATCACCGAGTTCTGCGACTAATAAAGCTTGTTGCGCCTGCGCTGCTTCTTGCTCAGTTTGTACGCCGGCATAATTCGTACTGAGTAACCCAAAATACGTCTGACTTAAATTATCCGCCGTCTGTGGATCACCTAAATAAGCAAATTCATATTGATTAAAAGCACTTTGTGCTGCCGTTAAATCTTGTGTGTAAATGGGGATCAGTTTGCCATAAAGCGCCCGATCAATTTCTATATCACGATAGGTATAAGTTTCCTCAATGATTTGTCCGCCTACGGCCAGTGCTCTTGCGACTTCACCTTCCGTTTCATACTGCGCTTTGACGCTCTCTAGTTCATCAATTCGCTCCTGAGTAATAATTAGGGCAGTTTCAGTATTTGCATAAAGTTCAGTGAATGAGGCAAATCGATCCTGATAGGTGGTGACCAGGGTTTCAAGACTGTCTAATATAGCTTCAGGGGTTTGTGGTTCTTCTTGAGCATGACTACCCAAAGGCACCATCATAGCGATAACTAATAAGATACCTGTCACAAAATACTCCACCTTAGATAACACAATTTTTAACTGATCCTTAAAGCTCAAATTCTTACCCCGTTTCATCATTATTTTCTCTCGTAACTTTTCTATATCGATAAGTATCGTGTTATTCCGTATTTTGTACATTAAATGCCGCGTCCACATCTGCGGGACTCACACCAGTATCACGCTGTAAATTTTGTTTAATCGGTATCGGAACACTTGTCACTAACCCATTAGCCGCTGAAGCAGCACTCAATTGATCTCGCTGAAAATCAGCCTGTCCTCCCGATACAAATGCATCCAATTCTAGCGGTTTGGGTAAATCGTTCGGATTAACAAAATCTGCTTCCAAATTAGCAGCAAGACTCGGCTGTGATAAGTCAGATTTGAGTGCAGCTAAGCTTTTATTCAACTCTTTTTGACGCAAAGCTAATTCCTTGCGTAAACGATTCGTTCGCTCTACATTTTCCTGAATTTTTTTAAGGTCTAGCTTCAAAGGCTCAGACAAATCACCCGACTCAGGCATTGACTCCCGTGATTCTTCCTCCAAAATGAATGAGGCATCGCTACCAATAGTGTTGTCTAAACCAGTCTCAATTGAATTTATACTAGATTCCGACTGAAAATAGTAATAACCTAATCCGCTAATCGACACCAATACCAATGCGCTAATTACCAATGACGTTCTATTCATTGGCAATTACTCGCTTTCGGTCGCTGAACTCGTCTGTGTAGGCGGAAGTGCTGATGCATCCGCATATTTCATCGCCATATTAACGAATAAGGTAGGCTGCATAATATTATGTGCTTTACCACCACCCGTGTTATTCATAGAATGGGCATGGTTACCTGCGGCGTTGATAGTGTGCCTATGATTTCCAGAACTATTTATTGATCGTGTAATTGTTGAGTTTGCTGAATTACCATGTGCGCCTGTCCGTAAAACGGAATTACCTGAATTAAATGCAGGTGACGCTTTATAAATCCTCATAGTGTGCGTATCCCCAGACGTCAGGGTAGTTGCACACATTTTAATTCACAAGGGGCGGCGGAGAAATACTCATGCCGAAATATAGCGTAGAACGAAGAGAAGCTGTTTTATCTAAATTATTATCATCAAATAGTCAGTCCTTCGCAGAAATATCTAGAGAAGAAGGAATCAGTGTTCAAACCTTGTATGATTGGCGAAATAAAGCCAGACGATCAGGAGTTTTAATGCCTAATAGTGATTCATCTAATCAGTGGGATTGCCAAACTAAGTTCACCGTAGTTCTTGAAACTGCTGCGATGAATGAACAAGAATTATCTGCGTATTGCCGAGAGAAAGGCCTATACCCTACTCAAATAACGCAATGGCGAGAAGCTTGTATTAATGGTGTTGATGAGGCTCTCATTAGCCCTAAAGTTGCGCGCGATGAAATACGTGCGTTAAAAAAAGACAAGAAGAAGCTAGAAACCCAGCTGCGCGGCAAAGATAAAGCCTTGGCTGAAACGGCCGCATTATTAGTATTACAAAAAAAGTTTCAGGCGCTTTGGGAGGACGAGGAAGTATGATTACGACTCAGACGCGCATTAAAGTAATCAATGATGTTAATGAAGCAGTAGACGCAGGTTCAAAGCGTTCAAGTGCTTGTGAGTTGGTTGGCCTTGCCGAGTCTACGCTTAGACGTTGGAAGCCAAAAGGAGAAGATAGTATCCGCAGTGATCAACGTCCTTTGGTAGAAAAGCCAGTACCTGGCAATAAACTAAGCGAGCAAGAGCAGCAACACATTTTATCGATATGTAATGAATCGGCATACAATCATTTGCCGCCGTCGCAAATAGTACCACAGTTGGCTGACAAAGGTATTTATGTGGCCAGCGAGTCTAGCTTTTATCGAGTTCTCAAGGCGCATGGGCAATTGAAGCACCGCGGCCGCGCCAAACAAAAGCAGTCCCGAACACCCGATACTCATATAGCGCTAAAACCTAATGCTGTGTGGATGTGGGATATCACCTATTTGGCGACGCGTACTATTGGCAAGCATTATTACCTGTACATGGTAGAAGACCTTTACAGTCGCTATGGCGTTCACTGGGAAGTACATCCTGTTGAAAGCGGTGAATTAGGTGCGCAGTTGATGTCTCAGGCGGCTCTAAAAGTGGCCAGCTGCGATGGCATGCCCGTCTTACACAGTGATAATGGCAGCCCAATGAAATCGTTCACAATGAGAGCGAAGTTAGAAGCATTAGGAATAAAGCCCTCTTACTCAAGGCCAAGAGTAAGCAATGACAACGCTTATATTGAATCCATGTTTAGAACGGTAAAGTATTGCCCTGCGTGGCCTTCTCAAGGCTTCGATAGCTTAGAGGCCGCCCGCCAATGGGTGGGTAAGTTTATGCAATGGTATAACGAAGAACATCGTCACAGTGCTATACGCTACGTTACACCTGGCCAGCGTTATCGCGGTGAAGATAGTGCCCTATTAGCAAAACGAGAAGTTGTTTATCAGGAAGCTAAAGCAGCAAAACCTAATCGGTGGTCTGGCCAAACCCGAAATTGGCGGCCTTGTGGTGCGGTTGCGCTGAACCCACAAAAAGAAGTATTATTGGCTGCGTAGGAAAATGTGCAACTACCCTGAAAATTGCCGGTATGTACTCCAGCATACTTCATAGAATGGCCATGATTTCCACCATTATTTATCGCATGGTTATGTTCCGGCATTTCATCAGTGGTCAACGTATGATCAATGCTTCCATATTGACCCGCCAACTGAGCAGCTTGATCTAAAGAAGTACGATTCTGATGATCTACACCCGCCAAGGTCTTACCTTGCCCATCAGGAAGGGTGATAATATCTCCGTTTTCAAAACTTTCATTGCCTGTATTAGGCGCCCAAAATTTAGCTAACTCGAATAACTCTTTATACACTTCACCCGTCAAATCTGCACTTCCTTCATTCTTCCCGACTGTTTGCCCCTGCAAAAATAGCCAGCCCGGTGCTGGGCTCTTCTTCCTGTCATTCGAATATCGCCCACTAAAAACCCATCGGAGAATGATTTGCCAATATTAATGTTGCCAGAAGGCTGACCAGCGGTATCAACGGAGGCTCCTAGATTTTGACTGATTGTCCGAATCGATTCCAAAATATTTACAGGTAAATCCACCACCATAGATTGCATCAATTGAATTTTTTGTGCCGCACATTCTGTTGCCACCGTCAAGGGATCACCCGCCATCGCGGCTAATCCAGATGCATCGGGCGCCGAACTTCCCATCTGTGTACCAAGAAAGGCCATAAACTCACTACGACCCGAGTCGTCATCCACCCAAAGGTTTGTACTACGCTGATCAGGATCAACACGCGCACCCACGGCTTCCCAAAATACTGGGCAAGCCTTAATGACGTTTTCTGTATATTGTCCAATGAGTGCTGTGGTACTCACTGTCTCTGGCGTTTGTGCAAAAGCTAAAAACGGCGTAAAAAGCACAGCTAACAGAATATTTATCAATCTTTTAAGTAACACAGTCATAGAGCCATTCTCCTATCGATTTTTTGTTGTGAACATCGGATGATACCGAACACAGGGGTTAAATTATTAACACATTGCAAGCAGACACTACATTTTGTTATCTGTAACATGTTTTGCCGCAAATAATAACACAAACTTCTATCGCGTTAATTAATGAACGAAACGCCTACATAAAGAAAATAAGGCTCACCATCTTACCTATCCAGATATTTAAACGCTATGACATTTGTCACAGACTTTTTTGTTTATTTATGTTAGTGCCTTATGAAAATTTTTCTCAAGAATTCTAAATTAGCAAGATAAATACAAATATTAACAAAATAATCACATCGCAAGTTGCGATTTTTATCTTTTAATATCAAAAGAATAGCTTGTAGATGGATGAATACGCTATTTTTTAATCGATACTACGGACAAGTTGATGACTATCTTTGCTAATTTTTTGAATAAGTCGCCTACGTGATTTTTCCATTTTGGAATAACGTCCATGTTTCCAGTTCCCACAACGAGCTAACCCTGTTTGCGTTTTCGGGCCTGTAGATAAGCCGCCATGCAATCGACACCTTCCATTTTTCATGGGTTTTTCTCTACATGGCACATCCAACCGAGTTTTAGCCCCGCAAAAACCAACAATGGGTTTATTGTTCATTTTTAGATACCCCCCTGATTCTTTTCTGAGTTTTTATTATTAGCTCCTGAATCCACATTCCCAATAATGGCTTGCCCACCCTCATTAACATGCACATGCTCCACGGTCATTTTTTGCTGACCTTTACCGCGATGTTTGTCTAATGCGGCAACTTGGGCCGCGAATGTACGCGATAATTTATTGACCTCTCGCAAATAAAGCACCTGCCCTTCATAGGGCTGATGTTCAATGGCTGCACGTTTAGCCGATTCCATCATGAGTAGATGAATAGACACCATTTGATTGATTAACAAGGCTTCTACGGCATCTTGAGGCTTAAATTCATTTACCATTGCGATGGCAAAATTATAACTTTCCACATTATCAGTACCCGTTTGTCTGGAAACATTATAAAGTTGGTGAGCCAACTGCAATCCGACACCTTGATAATTAATACCATAATTTTTAGCCAATTTAATTTGTAACAACGCCTCATCTACCGTTTTATTACCACTAATTTCAGGCGCAATCATTTTATCTTTTTTGTCCTTCTCATATTTCGGCGGTGAGTTATCACTTAAAAAGCCATTTTGTATTTTCTTTAATGAGAGTTTGATCAGACTCAGACAATGATTTAATGGCCTCTTGAATAGTGATCTGTAATAATTTTTTAGGCATGAATTATTTCTCCAATAGGGGGTGAAAATAAGGTACTGCGACAACTCAGACATACAGCGACAATAATCACTGTCCAAGTGCCAGAGAAAGGGGCATAAACCCCTGTCGGTACTACGCCGACAAGGGTTATTCCCTATAGGTGTTGTAGTAGTAGAAATAGCAGAAATGAAATAGTTAAAATTCATCGTCTTCACCCTCATTTTCTAGGTACTGTGACAAGCCTACACTGGAAGTTGTCGCTGTTGGTTTAAGGTAGGTTTGACGTGACCCTTGGCTACTATCTTTGGGAAGTTTTTCGTTAATTAACTGTCCCTCAGCGAGTAATTGTTCAACCGCAGACTTAATCTCACGAACAGTCATGTCAATTTCACTTTGATAACCTTCCGCCAATCTCGTTTTTGTCAGGTAGGCTCCTGATTTTAGTTTCGACCCAATAAAACGTAATAACTGTGCTTTACGCATTTTAGTTTGGTCTTCTTCTGAAACAGGGGGTGGCAAATGAAAATAATCGAATGTCCATCCTTCTCGCTGGATATAAATATCCGATTGCTTTTGCGCATAACTCAATTTTGGCGTACTCAGCACCAAAACATCATCATCTACAGATAATCCTATAGGCAATGATCCCATTGACTTGTCCCACTGATGTAATACCGATACCATTCTAGCTCCATCTGATAATGCCGACCCACCCCGACCCGCATACTGATCTTTTACTTTATCTCTCGCCACGGACTGCCCCGTATGATGAATAAAGCGCACGCAGCAATTAAGTCCTTTACGGATGCGCCTGCCTGCGGTAATTAAAGCTTGTTCATTGTCATTCACTGCCTGCTCAGAAGCCCCGAATGAAACTAAAGGGTCAAAGACAATTAATGATAAATCATCGTCTTTAAATTGTTCTACAATGGCATCTGGCAATACACTCAATACAATGTCCCTGCGGGTCTCCACCAATTTAATACCTAGCCCTGAAACATCTAAAATACGCACTTCATGACGCACAATAGTCCGTTGCTCTGGTGTCAAATTAAGGGCATCCATCAATTTACCCAATCGTGCTACACAGATTTCTCGTGAATCCTCAGCAGTAATGAGCAAACAACGGCCTTTGGATTTAAGTTCATATCCCCAAAATCCGATACCTAAGACAATATGAATCATTTCGTACAGAACTAATGTGGTTTTACCCGTTCCTCCTGCCGCGACCAATATGGCCACATCAGCGTAAAGATAATCTTGCACAATGACACGAGGGCTAAGTTTTGCTGATTTTTCTTCGGCCTCTGTAATAGGCTCAACAATCAAATCATATTGTTTCGGCTCTAACCGATTTGGCTCACCAACTGGCTCAAAATGTAAAATATTATCGTCCATGTCACACCTTTAACGATTGCAACTGTTCTTTTACCCACGCCATACCATCCGCTTTCATTACATCATTAAAATCAGCTTTACGCCGAATGCCGTCTTGATAATGAGGAATAATAACGTCACCACCCACGGCCTTTGCTGCTTTAATTGCTGCACTAATTCCCGTATTTATTTTTGAGTCCAGTTTATAATCATCGTCCGCAGTGAAGATAAAACGACATTGTGGTAGGGCTAAACGCAGTTCTTTGGCAACTGGCAATAGATTATGGGCATCAACCGCCATAATTGTTGGCAGTTTAGTTGCCTCAAAGATGGTCGCGGCAGTGCTATATCCTTCTGCCATGAACAAGACCTGCTTTGGTTGGATTCCTAGCAGATGAAAACAACCTCGCTTCGCACCTCCCGTAAGCAAAATTTTACTGCCATTCGGATTGATAAATTGAAGACTGTGTAGCACACCCGATACATCCCGTAGCGGAATGACTAAACGATCACCTGATAGCTTAACACCATACGGTTTAACGCGTTTATGGCTTAAATAGGCATGTCTAGTTGCATCAATCGATTTATTCCAAACAATCTCGGCGAAAATTCTCGCTCTTGCTCGACGTTTATTTTGTTGCTGCTTATAAACCTGTCTAGCCCTTTGAATATGTTGAGAAATTTGATAATGTTCATACGGTGACAACGGTTTTGAGAAACGACTATGCCATTTATGGTAACCCTCGACTCGATGATCACCAAACACACCGACATAAAAACCATTATTTTTATACAAAACATACCAACACTTTTTACTGTTAGGCTTATCATTCAGTGCGGTATAAGGTCGCATGATACCGTCAGCATATATCGATTCATCTGTACCTATGCCTACATCGAATTGCGCCTGCTTGAACGATAAAACAATCTCTGTCTCTGTGGTATAATGCGAGTTTGAGTTCTTGGAATAGCCCTTACTTTGGTCGGTGGGGCTTTTCTGTTTCTGGGTCATTATCTGGCCTCCTTGATTTGCGTATTTTTCAAAAAATATTTGGCAAAACAATGATCTGTACCACCTGGGTTATGGTCTCTGACCATCACGGTGACGATATTGAACCCTTTTTTACGCAATTCGTTGATACGTCCCGCTGGATGAGGAATATCTAATTTAAAACGGCTTTCAGGGGTGGTAATTGAACCGTATTTCTTAAGATAAGCTAAAATACGTTGACGTTGGGCAGAGGTTGCGTGAGTTTTCATCCTACTGCCCTCCAGTCATATGCTTTTCGATAAAAGCATCAAGGTCAGATTGAAAATAAACGGCTTTTCGACCTGCTTTCAGGTAAGGCAGTCGGTAACGGCCTGTGCAGGCCCATACGGATAAAGTGCCTTCAGTAACGCCTAGATATTTGGCGGCTTCTTTTCGTGTGAGGCGACTGCCTCGTTGAGAATGGTTTAGCATCGTAATACCCCATATAAGTTATTTGATGCTAATTAATTATCTACATAAAGAACGAAACGCCTACTCCAATAATTAGTAAAGTTTTTTACGCGCCATTTTTAATGTTTAAAAAAAGCGCGCACTTTGTCTAGCCAATAAAGTTCTCACTTTTTAAATCATCATAGTCCATGAAACGTTTATAGGCATTTTCTTTGAATTCTTTTTTAATTTGCTGAAATAATGGGTGGATTGTTTTGCCGATATAATCTCTTGAATGGCCTTGATTGGGATATAACAAATCAACCAAAAATTGCTTTGTTATCGTTTTTTTGTGCGCTTTTTGCCATAACAATAGATCATAATAGGCAAGAATTCGATAGTTTATTCTTTTGGCTTTATCAATAAGTAATGGCTTCCCTTGTTTTTTATCATCAATTTCAACTCGTTTTTGTGTCAACCACTCCTTAAATTCCTCGATAATCTGAGTATCTGAATACCGCAAATCAACAAGTAAGCGTGCTTGTTTTACATCTAAAATTTCTATTGCTTCACGCGCTCGTTTAATTTTTGCATTGTGGATGAATTTTTCCAAAGCATCAGAGCCTTTTAGGTCCGTCACTTGCATCTCTTTACGTGCATGCTCAACACACGAATTAACAAATGTCATATATTCAACCAAATCACAAACACTCAATTCTTTGGTTGGTGGTAAAGATTGATGAAACTCAATATCATGCAACTGAAAATCATGTTTTTTAGAAGAATTAGGCTCAAGAGGTTCATCCAACTGCTCAATTTCTCCGTCAGATAATTGGATGGGTTCATCTAATATGTCTTTCTGGAATTGTTGTTTCCATGCATCAATATGGTGTATTGGCATGACAGATAGCAGTTTTTCTGTCGTTTCCCTAAGCATAAAATGGCACAACCACTCCATTGTATCAAGATGACTTTCCTGATCGTACTTATCAATATCGAATCCAATAATCTCATCCTTATTTTTAATTTTGACAACTTTCCCCATGTGTTCCTCTATTTAATTGATAAACTGAAAGTTTGTAAGAGGCCATCAAGCATATAATGGCACTACTTCCCCTTGTTTTTGTTTTGCATGCATTAAAATAAAATCAGTAATTCTTTGGGTAGCCTTACGCAATCGCTCAATATCCGTACCTACGTAGCCCAATGTAACATCTGTTTGCTCGCCCGTGCGGTGGTTGACTAAGCGCTTTACGGCGTAGGTAGATATATCCAAGCTTTCTGCATAAGTAATGAAAGACCGTCTAAGGTCGTGCAAGGAAAAATGAACATTTGAAGCGTTTTTTACCGCAGCCATTTGTTTTCTCATATCTACGATATGCCCTATTTTATTACTTGATGTAAATACCCATTCCTGATTCTCTGAGATGTGCTCTTTAAGCATATTTTCAATATAACTACTCATCGGTAATGTGACATCCTCACCATTTTTTGTATCTCTCAAAATAAAAGTATGAGTTCTAAAATCCACATCTTCAACCAACAATCGAGCAGATTCTGCTCGCCGGGCCCCTGTAAACAATAAAAACAAAAAGTACACACTAGCAGTCTTGTTCGTCAATTCACCCACACCAATAAACCAGTCCGCTAATTCGGATGGATGAATATAGGTTTTTCTTCGCTTAACCTTGTTCCAACTGCGACTTTCAGAAAGAATATTAACAGGGTTAGACGGAAATATGAGTGAACCATCAGGCAATTTGTATTCTGAACGGGCGAAATTAAATAATGCACGTAATACCCGCATGGCATTGTTGGCTCTGGCTTTACTAGCCTGACTACGAAGACGATGCTGTTCTTTAACTATTGATTCCGAAATACTCAATAATGGTTTATTAAGCCAATCAGACCAAGTCTCATTGATGGCTTTTTGGTAATCGATTCTAGTACTGTCTTTAATTTCACGATGTTGCAAATAATCCCCTAATACATCAGATAGTGTTGTTTTTTTGATCTTATCTTGTGTCTTACTATTTTCTCTATCTAGCTGCGCTTGTTTACGTTGCTCCGTAGGATGTATGCCCGAGATTAATAAATTTTGAAACTCTCGTGCAATATTTCTAGCTTGCTCAATAGTTGTTTTAGGGTATTCACCACAACGTAAACGAATGGTACGGCAATCACGTTTGAAATACTGGGTTAAGACAAAATGCTTAGAACCCACATCCGAAACTACAAGCCCAAAACCCTTAAGTTGCACGGATTTTTTATTATCATCCAGATAGTAATCACGTTTCCCAGATTGGGCGGAAGGGATATTATCAATGGTAGCTTTGGTAAAGTTAATGGTTTTAGCCATTTACGCCTCTAATTTTTAAGGACACTAATAGGACACTATTGTCGGTATATTTTGGTTAAACTCAGATAATGGCAAAAATTGACCACGCCCGTTTAATATCATATGTTTATACGAAGTTTGATGTGTCTATTATACTGGATCAATCTCCATTAATACAATAAACTTAGGACTCATAATCCATTGGTCGTAGGTTCAAGTCCTACCGGGCCCACCATATTTTTCAATGACTTAAAGCCGTTTTTCCATTTCCCCCAAAACCCCTTGCGGGAGTTTTGCGGGGATTTGCAGGATTACAACATTGATCTTCGTAGTAGAACTAACTCTGGTTTATCAGTATCGCGCTTTGAAACGAGATTTGCTGCTTCAATCAGTTTAGATAAATCTGCTGCCGAATAATGGGTTGTAATCCTATGGGAACGATGACCCAAAAGGTCTTGTCTATCCTCAAATGACACACCAGCTTCACGTAATCTAGCGCCGAAAGTGTGCTTAAGGTCATGAACTCTTAAGCTAGGAATCCCAGCCTTTTGACGAGCTGTTTTCCAAGCTGAGTTCATAATTCGCTGAGTAGGTTTCCCTCGAAATGTAAAAACACTTTCTGGGTGTCTACCACGAACCTTATTAACAATCGCTTTGGCTGCATCATTCAACACAACCAGGCGATCATCCGAGTTTTTGACATACTCCCCTGGAATTAGAAACAGAGACGTATCAAACTGAGGAACTGGTATTTCCCAATCCCACCTTAGCTTTGATATTTCCCCGTCTCTGCATCCCGTATGAACAGCAAAGGTTGCCATATTGAAAAGATGTTCTGGTAAATAAGAAAACATCTTTTCTTGTTCCGACCAACTTAAGGGATAAGGCTTTCGCATATTCTTATCGGGCAATAACCGAATTTTAGGTGGATGAACGAGCCAGCTTAGCCCATTATCGTCTACCCAATCGGTTGCTGCGAGATTGAGAATATGGCGAACAATCTTTAAACCATGATTGATCGTACCAACGGCAACATTTTGCTTTTTACGGAATTTAATCCAAGGTTGCAAAGTGCCCATATGCATCCGATCAATTCGCTCATCTCGAATCCAAGGCATAATGCCTTTGAGTCGGCTAATGTCACTATCAAGGCTACGCTTTTGCGTATTCTCTTTAGCAAACTTAATAGCGGCTTGCTCGAATGTTCTTACTGGCCTTACTCCATAAACTGAAGCTTGGCGCATTTCTTCACTTAATCGGGTCAAATACCGTTGAGCTTCAGCAAGTTCAGCTGTTCCAGTGCTTCGACAAATACGCCTTCCGCTTAAGTGTTTATCAATGTGCCAGACACCTCCTCGAAAGAAGAGTCTAGCAGTGCGTTTACGTCCCATAATTCACCTCTTAAAAGTTGAGCGGGACGCCTGTTGCGCTTCTTATATTCGTCTGCGAAGGCGTCTAAGTCAAGTCTGTCGAACGCTATTCCTTGTATTCCAATACGAATTTCTGATAAATATGGCCTTGCTTCTATATTAAATCGATTTCGATCAAATCCTAGATACACAGCTACATCTCGAAGGCGGATAAAGCGTGGGATAATGGGAGTAGCTCTCATAGATTTAAGTCTATTTAAACTTACTACAAATGGGAATTTCAGCTTGAATCAGGATGATCCTCTTTAGATCACTATATGGAAATATTTTTGTTTGTTTTTACTGATTCTCTGATTATTTATGATAAATGAGATACACTTTAGTAAGTTAGCGACTTAGTAATACACCGATATATGAAGAGTGCCTTCGCTGATTTGTATTGAGACTTTCTAATGGGTAAAAATACTACAATCGAGTGGACACACCATACATTTAATCCTTGGTGGGGATGTACTAAAGTTTCACCAGCGTGCAAGAACTGTTACGCTTTGACGTGGGCTAAAAGACTAGGGCAGGGTTCTTTGTGGGGGGCGAATTCTACTCGCAGGACTATGTCTGTAAACCACTGGAAAGAACCAATGCGATGGAATATGAAAGCATCTAGAGATGGACAAAAGCGTAGAGTATTTTGTGCTTCTATGGCTGATTGGGCTGAGCCGAGAGACGAGTTGGATGAATGGCGAGAAAAATTATGGGAAGTAATTGCTGATACTCCGTGGCTCGATTGGTTGTTGCTAACCAAAAGAGTGGAACATATCGGTGATTATGTACCTTGGAGCAATAACTGGCCAGATAATGTCTGGTTAGGGACGACTATAGAAAATCAAAAGTATGCGAACATTCGGATTCCTATCCTATTAGATTATCCTGCTAAAGTTCACTTCCTTTCGTGCGAACCACTTTTAGGTAAGGTAGATCTCTCTAATTGGGCGAATCAACTAGATTGGATAATTGCAGGTGGTGAAACTGGTGGAAAATCTAGACCTATGCACCCGAGTTGGGTTCGTTCACTACGTGACCAATGCCGAGAATTTGGTATGGCATTCCACTTCAAGCAGTGGGGAAATTGGTTTCCTATTGACTCCAATGATAGTTGCAAGCAAAAAATCACAGTATTTGATGGGGAACGTATGGCTAGAGTTAGTAAGAAAAAAGCTGGGAGAGTGTTAGATGGAAAAACATGGGATGATTTGCCAATGATGGCCAATCAAAAATAACGACTAAATCTACTATGATATTTGCTTCTTAGAGGTGTAGGAATTGGGGCAAAGAAATAAATACCCATGGAGGGTAGGTGAACCACCGCCTGACATCGATCAACATACAGTTGTTAAGCACTCGACAATACGTGCGTATATAGAACGGTATATAGAGAAAGTCACCGAGAATCCACATACAAAAAAACTACGCATCACTATAGTAGATGGATTTTGTGGTGGGGGAGTGTATTACGATCAATTTAAGAAAAGAGAGAGCCTTGGCTCGCCTTTTCAAATTTTGGAAGCAGTCGAAAATACTAGGCAAAAAGTGATAACCCGCAGAATGGAGAGCGGCTTTCGTAATGCTGAATTGCAAATAGATGCAAAATACTTTTTTAATGATGTTGATCAGTTTGCAGTAGAGTTTCTTCGAAAAGAATTAGTTTCTCGTGGGTATAAAGAAGCACTGGATAAAGAAACTATAGTATTACTAAACCAAGAGTTTGCAGAAATTGTACCAACTATAATTCGGGGTGTTCGTGACTTTCATGGTAACAGGAGCACATTTAGAAGCCTATTTTTAGTCGATCCTTGTGGGTATACGCAATGTAAACCCAAGGATATTCAAGCTATTTTGGGGGGATTACCAGGTGCAGAGATACTTATTTCGTTCTTTGTCGATTATTTAATTGATTACCTGAGTGGAGACGAAAAATATAGAAAGGCGTTTCAAAGTTCTGGTTTATCAGACTATGTAGATCTAGGTGAGCTAATGCATACAAAAAATAATCAGATTGAATGGAAGCGCATTATTCAGTTAGAACTTACTCGAGTGACTAAAATAGCTTACGGTGCAAAGTATTACACTCCGTTTTTCTTGAAGTCTAATACATCCCATAAGACATATTGGCTAATACATTTATCTGGGCATCATGCGGCGAGAAATGAAATGGTTGATATACATTGGAGCCATGAAAGTGTTGGTGTTGATTTTGAGCATTTCGGGGCTGGAGGAATTACTATGTTAGGTTATGACCCAAAAAATGATTTAACATTAACCGATAAATATGGACAACAATCTATTTTTAAGTCGCAAAAGCACCTTAAATTTGGGAAAAATCTTGCTGAGGAAATGGATAATATACTACTGGAGCAGTTAGCTGAGTATCTGTGGGATTACAAAGTGCCCACAACGTACGAAAAGTTATTCGACGCAGTTTGCAATGGAACTCCCGCAACGGATGAGCAGATAAAAAGCACAATTGCTGATCTGGCTTCCAGAAATACTATTGAAATTACAACCAACGAGGGAGGACAACGTAGGAAATCACACCGAATAACGAGGAATGACAATATAATTATTTCTCCACAGAAGAAGTTGTTCATTTGAAAATAGAGAAGTGCCAAATATAAAAAGCTGACCTACTGAGGCCAGCTTTATCTTTTCTACATATTAGTACTTTCGGACTCCATCTAGATAGTCCGCAACATCACGGATATCTGCAACACGGAGTTTCCCGCATTTAAAAGTGTGTACAGGACAACGTTCAGCACTGACCGCATTTAGCAATACTCTGGGTGTCTTGTAATGTAAAACACCAGCTAGCTGATCAGTAGTGAGCGTTAACTGCCCGTACTTGTCGTACAATAATTGTGCTGTTTGAGATAATTTCATGGTTAAGTTTCCTTGGCTGTCAATCAGCGTTTAAAACTGGACACCTGTCAGCGAGTAAAACTGAACAATTAAATACAATAATATTTCTTTGAGAGTGCAGCATAACTCATCGAGTATCTACATAATTTGTTAAAATTAGGCATGCAAAAACCATTCGCCACCCAACGAGATTTATTAGTATCAAGATCAGATTTGGATCATCCAATTCTGCATAGTCTTGATGATACAGAAGTGCTATTAGATTGGAGCGAAATAGAGACACTGCTTTCATCTATTTATGCTGGCACTACTGGCCGCCCTAGTTATCCATTACTTAGTTTGTTCCGCAGCTTGATGCTGGGAATTTGGTATGAACTGTCGGATAGGGAGTTAGCACAGTGCTTATTTAGAGATTTATTGTTTCGTAAGTTTTGCCACTTTGAGTTAGGCGGCGATGTACCTGAAGCTTCGACCCTTGGGTGCTTTCGTAACCAGTTAATGGAGCACGAACTGTGGGATCGCTTGCTAGGTGAGATCAATCGTCAACTTGAAGCGAAGAACATTATTATGAGCAAGGGGCGCATCAACATTATAGATGCAACACCTATAGAAGCGGCTCGTTCTGGAAATGGTAACGGCAAAGATGGGACGCCTAAGCGAGACCCTGAAGCGAGCTGGCATGTCAAAAATGACAGCCGAGGTCGAAAGAAGTCTACCTATGGCTACTCAGTGCATACGGGAGTTGATGAGGATGGGTTTGTTCAGCACCAGAATGTGACGCCAGGGCATGTTCATGACAGCCAACTGCGCGATGAATTGCTGTTGGGCGATGAGACTGCCCTATATGCTGATGCGGCGTATAGTTCTGGGGAGACGCGAGATAAACTGGAGCAACTTGGAATTGATGATCAGGTTCAACACAAGGGCTATCGAGGTAATCCGTTGTCAGATGCAGACCGTACCCGTAATGCAGTTATTGCGGTAACGCGAGCAGGTGGCGAACGGCTCTTTGCGACTTACAAGCAGCATTATGGTTTAGCTCGCACTCGGTTCATGGGGCTAGCGAAGAACCAGACTGTTTACGGCCTAGCGGCGATGGCAGCGAATATCCGTAAAGGTGCTAAGTTCTTAAGCTTGTATGGCTTGCCTGATTGGCACTATGCTGGATAGTTGTGCCTTTAATATGGCTTAGGTGCTCGAATTGATAAAATAGTGACTAAATGATGATCGAATACGCGAAACTGGGCAAATATAGCTCAAAAAATGAGTGCTTCGAAAATATCAAACTAAAATCGTGAGTTACGCTGCGCTCTCACAATAATATTTCTTTATCATCAACTCAAGTGAAGCGTAGCGAAACTTGAGTTGATGAATCAATCCTGCTTTCTTGCGATGTTATTTTTTAGTGACAGTCTTGAGCTTTGCTTTAGCACTAGACTGCTTGAATCGATATGAGTTGTTACCCGTTTCAATAATTGAGCAATGATGAGTCACTCTGTCGAGCAAAGCCGTGGTCATTTTCTCGTCGCCAAATACCTGCACCCATTCACTGACATTAAGCTTGGTGGTAAACACGATGGAGGTTTTCTCGTATAGCTTGCTGATCAGGTGGAATAATAGTGCGCCACCCGATGCGGGGAAGGGTAAATATCCCAGCTCATCGAATATCACCGCATCTAACGGTTGCATAATTCGTGCTAGCCGCCCCTGCTTCTCATCCTGCTGTTCTTTGGTCAGCAGATTAACCAGGTCCACCACATTGTAAAACCGAACCCGATGACCTGAATGAATGGCTTTAATGCCTAAGGCCGTAGCTAAATGGGTTTTGCCTGTTCCAGTGCCACCGACAAAGATGAGGTTATGGGTTCTGTCCATATAGTCAGCCTGAGACAAATCCTCGATGAGCGCGGGTTCAACTTCGCTCTGGGTAAAGTCAAATTGCTGTAAATCACGGTGATGAGGGAATTTAGCCACCTTCATTGGGTAGTTAAGCCGCCTCACTTCTCGGTCCGTTCGCTCGGCATCCATCAATTTAATTAACCCAGATTGCAACGTTACTTTAGAACGAGGCGAATCTATCAACTCAGGTAAGCATGGTGCCGTACCGTGTAGTTTAAGGGCTTTAAGATCATCAACAAGTTCAAGCATGGCTCACCTCCGCGCACAGCGGGTCATAGCGGGTCACGTTCGCTGCCGAGGGGACAGCTAATACAGGCGCATTGGTAATTGTCATCACTTGGGCCGAATCAGATTCCGTTAACCGATGCACCAAATTGGTAATGACTGATAGCTGAGTCGTATTGGCATCTAATGCCCGCTCACAGGCCACCGTGACTGTTTCCAAGCCATGCTGGTGAATCAATAGTAACAATGGTACAAACTCTCGATCACCGCCATCACGTTTGAGGTACTGTTTTTTGAGTGTTAGCCGCGCCTTGGGTAAATCCCAATCAACAAACGGTGCGCCATTGCGTAATGCGCCAGGTTTAATCTCCAGTACGGGCAGATAATGCCAAGGATCAAAGATCATTTGATGACGACCGAAACAGCGAGCATGTGAAGTCACTTCCACATCGTCAACCACGACTTTAATCCTATCTGCATAGGCTCTAACAGAAACAGCTTGGCCAACATACCGACAGGGTACGGAGTATTGATTGCGGTCGTAGTGCACCACACCGGTTTTATGCACACGCGCCAAACGCTCATAATATCCATCAAAGGCTACCATCGCGGGACGTAAGCTCGGCTGCTCCTCGGCAAACACTTCATCAATTAGTCTTGATTTGTCAGTCGGGTGTGGGCGTTCACCAAGTCGAGCACAACGTTGCTCCAGCCATTGGTTTAATTCATCTAAATCAGCAAAGCGCACCCGTGGAACAAACAGCCTTTGGCGCATAACACCGACCTGACGTTCAACCTGGCCTTTCTCCCAACCCGCTGCCGGTGTACAGGCAATCGGTTCAATCAGATAATCCTAGATAAATCAGTTAAACGCGGAAAAGACATGTAAGCAATTGAAGTGCATAGTGAAATCAAAAAAGTCGCGGTCACCTTATTGGTGATAAGGTTTTTTTTGATTTTGCTAGGTGCATCAAGAGCTTGCATGGACTTTCGTGTTTTAACTGATTTATCTAGGATAATGATTCATCCGGCTTAGAAAGCGGCGATTAAACTCACGCCGCTTACCCTTAAACAATGCACTGACTATGGTCTTAGGGTGATCGTATATCATCTTCTGAGGTAAGCCCTCAAAGAAATCAAACGCCCGAATATGTGCATCAAACACCCTCTCCTGTGTTTCTCTGGGATAGGCCCTAAGATATGATTTACGCGAATGACATAAACGAAAGTGGGCTAGTTTGATCTTGACACCAAACCCACCCAGAATGACTTGTTCATGTGACCAATCAAACTGACAGGCTTCGCCTGGTGCAAAAACCAATGGCACAAATGCTTGTTTAATACATGACCGCGAGTGATCCTTCCACGCTTTGACAAACCGTTGAACGCTGTCATAAGCCCCTCGATACCCTTGCAACTCAATCTCTTCATACAGTTGAATGCATTACGTCTTTCTCGCACTGAGCGAGCTGCGTCCACTTCAAGCAAATTGATCAACTGAGGTTTGAACTTATCCAGCTTCGGACAGACTATTGGCACCGACCGCTGATATTCAGGTTCGCTTGGCGCGTTGTTTAAATATTTATAAATAGTGGTGCGTGATAAATTGAATTCACGCGACACCTCGCTTACTTTGCGACCTTCTACTAAACACAAACGTCGTATCTTGGTACATATAGGCATACAAATCACCTGACAGTTTCCTCGGATTAATGGCTCCGAGACAGTTAACAATAAAGGTGTTCAGTTTTGTACGCTGATCACCCACGAAACTGTTCATTTTTGCACGCTGTTCAACAACAAGTAGACGTTTGATGGGTTTTATCATTTATTCACAATGCAAGGGGTGTAATTGAGCTTTCGTGGCATGGTACGAATTATTGATAGCAGGGGCAAGGGTAGTTGTAAAACAACTTATTTGAGGGATTGCAATAGGTGGTTAGCTCCTTTTATATCCCGACTCTTCTATGATGTAGGCGCTTCTTCATCGGATAGTCAAGCTTGTTCATATGAGTTTGGCTTTTTACTAAAGCGATTGAAAAATACCATACTAAAATATGACATCGAATTAAAACCAATGGCGGCGGGCACCTTGCCTATCGGCAAACGCGTACTGGGTAATCAGACTCGGCCGTATTGAAGCCGCATTAGTTGGCTAAACTGGACGATGGAGCAATCTAGGTATTCTTTAAAATAGCGCATAAAACTGAGTGGGCGCAGTTGCGCTAAGCTTGGGGTTCTAGGGTGTTGCTTGGGCTTGTTTAGGGAAACGTTTATAAGGTATAGTTTGAGGATGATATTAAATTCAATGCAAAGCAGAACTTTAATCCTAATGGTAGCAACGAGACTATCCATAATGGCTTTGCTAGCAGAGAAATAGTCGATGTCATTCCTACCTATTAAAGCTCCAAGCCTAAGTCTAAAAACAAGTTATTCGTTACCGCTAACTGTGGTTGAGTGCTACTTGTCATTAGTTTCGGCGGTCGTGCTCAAAAAACCTTGGTTGGGCCTACAAAGTTCCTAAAGCCGTTTGTTTTACCCTGCGTTGATTTGTTATCTAAGATAACAGACGCGCACGGTATTGTTACAGTAGAACATCTAAGCGAACGATAGTTATTGAATGATTTGGGTTTTCTCGAATCAATGTCACTAAATAAACAGACAATTAAATCATGAGTAGTACAAACAAAACTTTTAAGGTCACTAACCCAGCAACGGGTGAGATTCTTGATAGCGTGCCTGAAATGGGTGTTGAAGGAACTGAAGCGGCCATTGCTCTGGCAGAGAAAACCTTTAAGACTTGGTCGGCGACGCCTGCCAAGGGGCGCAGCGAAGCATTAATCCGTTGGTATAATTTAATATTAGATCATAAGGAAGAGTTGGCCAAAATAATCACCGCGGAATGTGGTAAGCCGTTGGCGGAATCCATGGGCGAAGTGGTTTATGGTGCTAGCTTTGTACAATGGTTTGCTGAAGAAGCTAAACGTATTTACGGAGAAACGATTCCTGCTGCATCAAACGACCGCAGGTTAGTGGTAATTAAACAGCCGATCGGAGTTGTCGCCGCTATTACGCCTTGGAATTTTCCACTTGCCATGATCACTCGTAAGGTAGCACCCGCGATGGCGGTAGGCTGCACTGTTGTGTTAAAACCGGCATCAGAAACACCACTTACGGGAATTTTTCTAGATAAGCTTGCACGGCAAGCCGGTATACCAGACGGTGTAATGAACATCATTACCAGCGAGGACGCAATTGGCGTTGGTGAGGAACTAACTTCTAGCCCTGTTATTCGCAAGGTATCATTTACTGGATCTACACGAGTTGGCAAATTGCTGATGCAGCAAGGCGCAGCAACTGTAAAGAAAATGAGCCTAGAATTAGGCGGCAACGCACCCTTTATTGTATTTGACGACGCTGATATCGATTGCGCTGTTAAAGGTGCAATGGCATCTAAGTATCGCAACGCTGGACAAACTTGCGTTTGCGTAAACCGTTTCTTGGTGCAAGACGGGGTTTATGATGAGTTCTCTAAGAAATTAACTGTAGCGGTAGAAGCACTTAATATGGGCAATGGCGCAGATGACGATATTCAAATTGGCCCGCTAATTTCTGTGGCTGGTGTAGAGAAAGTTGTTTCTCACGTTGAAGACGCGGTTGCCAAAGGGGCAGATATACTAACTGGCGGTGGCCGCTCTGATTTGGGTGACCATTTTTATAACCCGACGGTATTAGGTAATGTATCTCTTGATTCTAAGGTGGCGAAGGAAGAAACCTTCGGCCCGATTTCGCCGCTATTTAGGTTTAAGACTGAAGAAGAAGCGATCGCTATCGCTAATGACACCGAATTTGGTTTGGCGTCGTACTTTTATGCTCGTGACTTGGGCAGGGTGTGGCGCGTAGCTGAAGCACTTGAATATGGCATGGTCGGCATTAATGAAGGTATTATTTCTACTGAAGTTGCACCATTTGGCGGAGTAAAGGAATCTGGTTTGGGCCGAGAAGGGTCACATCACGGAGCTGACGACTTCCTAGAACTTAAATATTTGTGCATGGGCGGTATTTAAGCCCAGCATTATGAACAGAGAATAAACATGAAATTTCAATTAGCAATTAATATGGAGCGCACATCCGACGCGAAGAACATGCGAGATGAGCAGCGTCATAACTTAGAAATGGTGCAATTCGCCGATCAAAATAGCTTTAGCATTGTCTGGGCAGCCGAACACCACGCTTTGGAAATGACCATTGCACCGAACCCATTTCAAATTCTAACCTGGTATGCCGCGCACACTGACAACATTCGCTTGGGCACCGCGGTAGCGGTTGCACCTTATTGGCACCCTATACGTTTGGCCGGTGAAGCGGCCATGGCTGATTTATACAGTGGCGGTCGTTTAGAATTCGGTATTGGCTCTGGAGCGTATCAGCGCGAGTTTGACCGAATGCACAATGGCTTAAAGCAGTCAGAAGGTTGGAAGTATATGGCCGAGATGCTACCTGCGCTAAAAGCGTTGTGGAAAGGCGATTACGAGCACGATGGTGAATACTGGAAATTCCCAACATCGACATCCGTTCCTAAGCCACAGCAACAAGACGTGCCTATCTGGATAGCCGCGCGAGCCCCTGTTAGTTTCGATATGTCTGTAGAAAATGGCTATAACATTATGTCTTGGCCGTTAACGCGCCCCATGTCAGAAGCCGAGCTCTACAAGCAGCATCTGGCAGATTCAATGGCTAAGTTTCCTGACGCTAAACGCCCGACTTTCGCAATGATGCGTCATACTGCGGTATATGACAATGCCCAAGATGGTGATGCAGAGATCGCTGCGTTGCGCGCCACCTTAGGCCGTTTTGCCAACTTGTTTCAAAACTTGGGCGATGTGGTCAACGGATTTCCGAAGCCACTTGATGAGGAAGCATTAAGTGCCTTTCCAGATTACAACCCAGATGTGCTGGAACAAAACTTGATGTTTGGTTCACCTGAAACCGTAATAGAGAAACTCAAGCTTTATGAGGCGCTAGGTGTTGACGAGTTTATTTACTACGCCAGCATAGGCTTAGGTCATAAAGAGCAAAAGTGCTCATTGGAGTTATTTTGTAATGAGGTAATGCCGGCGTTCGTATGATTCTAATCTTGATGCTCGGGTCAGTTACGCACTGGCTCCTTTTTGATTTATTTTAATTGATCAAACCCATGTTTAGTGAAGGCGCATGGCGACTAATTTAGACCACAGTTTGGCTCTGCTCTAAAACTGCCATTGACTCGGTTAGAAGTGCCAGAGTTCGCCAAAGAACTACGCGATAAAATGGTATACGTGTTGAACAGCGTGCAAAAATGAACAGTTTCGTGGGTGATCAGCGTACAAAACTGAACACCTTTATTGTTAACTGTCTCGGAGCCATTAATCCGAGGAAACTGTCAGGTGATTTGTATGCCTATATGTACCAAGATACGACGTTTGTGTTTAGTAGAAGGTCGCAAAGTAAGCGAGGTGTCGCGTGAATTCAATTTATCACGCACCACTATTTATAAATATTTAAACAACGCGCCAAGCGAACCTGAATATCAGCGGTCGGTGCCAATAGTCTGTCCGAAGCTGGATAAGTTCAAACCTCAGTTGATCAATTTGCTTGAAGTGGACGCAGCTCGCTCAGTGCGAGAAAGACGTAATGCAGTTCAACTGTATGAAGAGATTGAGTTGCAAGGGTATCGAGGGGCTTATGACAGCGTTCAACGGTCTGTCAAAGCGTGGAAGGATCACTCGCGGTCATGTATTAAACAAGCATTTGTGCCATTGGTTTTTGCACCAGGTGAAGCCTGTCGTTTGATTGGTCACATGAACAAGTCATTCTGGGTGGGTTTGGTGTCAAGATCAAACTAGCCCACTTTCGTTTATGTCATTCGCGTAAATCATATCTTAGGGCCTATCCCAGAGAAACACAGGAGAGGGTGTTTGATGCACATATTCGGGCGTTTGATTTCTTTGAGGGCTTACCTCAGAAGATGATATACGATCACCCTAAGACCATAGTCAGTGCATTGTTTAAGGGTAAGCGGCGATAAATGTATACAGTAGAACCCGTCTATAACGGCCACTTAGAATAAGTCCCCACATGAAATCTCATATTATAATCAACCTGTGTATTGCGGTCACCTGTACATAACGGCCATTTGGGTCAACCTAGCAATTCAACAGTGCAAATACGGTTAATATGTACACTTTCGGTCTCATTCACTCAGTGACATCTAGATATCTGGTATATGAATTTCGGATAAGTCAACTTTAGTACAAATGCACATATTTTAAACTTAAGAATTAAACTATACATTCATTAACAACGAGCACTGTGGCAAATGTTTCAGGTAAAATTAATCCCAAAATTAAGCTTCGAAGTAAACTTAGATTTCGCAAACTTGTCATTGTGCTGCAACATGGAAAAAAGTCAGATGGATTGAAATCCTAATCCACTCCAGCCCATAGTCAACTCTGTCTAGAATTAATAAATTATTCCAACTCTAGTCCATAAGCTACAGATTGTTAAGTAAATCTATAAATCTAAAACCATGGCTTTCATAGAGAATTACAAATCCATCCAAAAATTTATTTATTATTATAGATTTTGGAATGGATTCAATTTATAATCAATAATAAATTGATTTTAAATCTGTAAAAACGTTTAATTGTGACAAAGTTCCCAGCCGTTTAACAATTTGTAACTAATTTGTTTCAAATTGTTTTGCAAAGATTTATGAATATCTAATAACATTAATTTGTATATAGCACTTGGTATTATTTTAATAAAAAATTATGTGTTAAATCGTTCTAATTATCGGATAAATTCACATTTTATACTAAAATAATTTGATAGTACTGTCTAGAGAAGTATAACACTCGTAGAAAAGACAACTAACTAATTGAAAATTTGAAATCCGGATGAGCAGAATCGATTTGACAATATAATAACAATAACTACCCTTCACAAGAAGCTAAATATAATAGAGTACTAACAACTCAACTAGTAAATGAGAATAGAATACAAGATCAAATACAAGTTTTGACAAAATATACTCTATAACGCTAATAGAAATACAAACGAATTTACTATGTCACACACACATGAGTAAAAAGGTTAGAGGCTATTAGGCTAATCGACCTTAGCCATTTCTAGCTCTCCCTCGACATAACTGCATACACACTTGTGTATAAATTCTACATTGGTGTCGGTGATAGGCTCTTTGTTCTTCATCTGCTCCTGAGGGTCTATTATGAACAGCTGATTTTCTACCCCGCCACACCCCTTGTTGAAGAACTCCTTACAAGCGCTGTTTGCGTTGTCGTCATTCACGTAGCAAAAGAAGTTTATTATAACGTCTTTAGGCTTGCTAACCAAGGAACTTATCTCGCACGGAATTAAGGATTTGCATTGCGTCGCTAAATTTAGATTCATCTAGAAAGGAAATTTGCTTAAAATATTACATTTAGAATTATGGTGGCACTTTTTTAAAATCTATCTGAGGTGAGATTTTCCATTCGCTTTTCCTAAGAATAGATTTAAAATTTACATCCCCTATGATTAGTCATTTTGAGAGGTAAACGGAAATTTCGTCGCCGGTAGCCGGAATACTGTATTTTAACCATTGTCTTGCACTGATTCTGTCTGATCTAAATTGTTGTATGTTTATTTATATCACCTTTACCCAAAGTGTCTACACAAACTTATCGATTTACACCTTCATGTTTAATATGCTACATTGAAGTAGAAAACTTATATAAATGGTTATGTAATCTGTCACTATATATATTTCTACAATTAATATCATATCATTCATAAGTTTATTACCTAATAAATAATCATATTAATTTGACATTCGTCTCAAATTTTTAAGCAACGAATTTTCCGGGAAGAAATTTCCGGCGACGATATTCTGTCAATCACTTTTGAAAGCCATGTATGTTTCCAATTAATTAAACTCCATTGAAATCGTACTCATATTGAATACTACATTCGTAAGCTGTGAAGTAAAGGCCAAGGCAGTGGTGTTATGCTTTGTTAGCTCAGCTCCCATACTTTTTGAATCGGCGTGCTAATCCAGAATTTATTTAGCCTGTTTTCATAGTTTTATTAATAGAAGTAAACTTATTTAATATTGAATTATGATTTATGAACTCTTTTTCTAAATGTATTGTAAAGGATTTTTGTATATTCTATTATGAAAATCCTTTACTTTACACCTTATAAATGTATTACTATCTACTAACTTTATTAATTAAAGTCAAGGATTAAACTACACTAAGCAGGCTAAAGTATTTCAACACCATTAAATTTAAACATAATTCTGTAACAATATTAAGTCTAAATGATAAGTTGGGGGTCCTATATGAGAGTTTAAATGTATTAATATTAAAAGATTGTTATGTGAACATAAACTTTGGAGAAATTTTTTGCAATCAGAAATTTACTATGATGACTTTTAACCAAAATTTTGTGAGGAAATATAATATCTGAAATTTTTTTCAAAACTTCAGTTGTATTTCCATATGGTACTGCCACCCTGTGCCAACTTATGGCATAAGTGGCACAAGTTGAATAATTATAATAACTCAGTTGTTAAAAACCGGTAAACGCTTAGAAAATTTGGATATGCGGTAATTCATTGGTATACATTCCAAATATGTAGTCGGACTTCACACAATGACAATAGATTTGTTGATATCCGGTTTTCAATAATAATTAGCTCATTATCTAATTAATTAAAATCACACCTCACAAAATTCCAAAAGTTCAAAAATTTTCTCCAAAGTTTATGTTCACATAACCAATCTTTTAATATCTAAATATCTTGTTATACATATAAACTTCATAACATTTTGATTTTGAGTCATTTTAATCCAATATGCATAAAGTGTCATTAGTGTCCCTGCCACGTACCACTTGTGGTACAAATGGGAATGTGGCTGTATCTCAGTGGAAAATAATCGTAATGATTAGAAATTAAGCAACCAAGAGTAATTCGACTATGTGTTATTCAAATCTAAATTCAGAATCTGTATATTCTAATGGCCTCATAATGATCAGAAATTTTATATTTAATCAGCTAATTACATATTTAATGAGTTTAACACCTCCATAAAAAGTAAATTCAAAAATAATATTAATTTATTTTAGTTAACATATCGTTTTATGTCAACATCCATGTTGCTGCATCTACAGAAGTTATTATGCTGATAGAAGCTTGAATGTATGAATACAAATTTTATACTTTTGTTCTCTTACTGTATTATGATTTGTTTAAAATCTATCTCAAAGTACTCATTTCTTTCTCTACTATATTTAAGTCAATAAGTAAAATACCCTATAGTTAAGATTTCTCAATGGCGTTTATCTGGAATAATACAAACATTTTTGGGCAAAAAATAAATATAGGTATTCTAGAAAAGCTAATGGAAACAAATATCATAACCACATACAACTTTTAAACAAGTAATTTTATGCGTAATTTTATGCGCCCCCTAATTCCTATCGTACAGGAATTAGTTTTGTCATAGTAAGTAAAGCGTCATACAATAGTTGTAATTGTTCATAAGCACAGATTGGAGAATAACTAATTACAATAACATGAGGAATGAAGTTGGAACAAAGATGCTAATAGGAAGATAGTGATTAAAGGATGGGTAACCACTTATTTCACTTAAGAAACGGCTGAATTAGGATTTAGAGTTAGTGCACTTGGTTACCTGATACTGTGTATAGGACAGCTGGGTGACTGACGAGATATGCGAAGTCTTCCTCCGTCTTGAGAGTAGTGCAAATATTAGCATTCCATGGAAAGTTCTAGAATAATGTAATAGTAAGTAGCATAGGCGCCAAGTTTGGGGTTCTGGGGGGGCCGGCTCCCCCAGGTCTGGGGTTGACAGGATCTTGACACACCTTTAGGGGATACGGACAGTACGGTACGTGGACAATTCGGTACGGACATTTCGCTACGGACAATTCGGTACGTGGACCAATTCGGGAGGTGGACAATTCGGGAGGTGGGACAGTTCGGTACGTGGATAATTCGGGAGGTGGACAGTTCGGTACGTGGACAATTCGGGAGGTGGACAGTCGGTACGTGGACAATTCGGGAGGTGGACAGTTCGGTACGTGGACAGTTCGGTACGTGGACATAGAGTATTTTAACAAATGATTACTTTTTGATTTAATAAATCTGGCTGAATTATAAAGTGATAGAAGATTTATTAATATAAAGAGAGTAATTTACGATTTTGCAATGGTCGTAATAATATAATATGTTGATCCTCAAAGAACTCCTCATGCATCATTCAGTCCAATTCTATGGGCTACCCCGCGTAGAAATTCCAGAGGTAACCTATGAAAATACCCAAAGATTAGACCTTTAAGCCCTTCTTCATTGGCTTTATCCTTTCGTCGTTTAGTAGGCTTTTCCCCAGCGATAAATTTTGCTTGTCTGACCTCAACAAGTCCTTGCTCCTGTTTCAGTGCATTTATAAAACGCCATATGTTTGGATGACAATATCCAATAGTTGCATTGTATGAGCGATGCCATGCTTCCACGGCATTAGTAGTTCTCGGTATACCTTGAGGTACCTCGTGGTGGTGGTTCCACATCTCAATTGGAAATATCGGGTCTTGATATATTTACAATTCACAGCATTTATGTTATTCTTGGCCGGAAGAGATCGAACAAAGAAGGGATGTGTCAAGTACAAAGAAATCTTAGAAATGAGTTTATTCTATTTTAGATTATAATCTGATATTTTTTGTCATATCCAATCCATATCTACATAGCAAATGTCCACGTACCGAACTGTCCACCTCCCGAATTGTCCACGTACCGAACTGTCCACGTACCGAATTGTCCGTAGCGAAATGTCCGTACCGAATTGTCCACGTACCGTACTATCCGTATCCCCACCTTTAGGGTCATAATTTCTACTATAAACAATAGGTAAGATGTTCCTTATACGTTCGTAGTGTTCAGCGTTATATGTTATGTATGTTTCAGATGAATATTCGGAACTTGGACAAGAATTAAAAAATGGCTTTGTAATTGACCCCCCAGGTTTTATTTTTAATTCCAAAACTTGGCGCCTATGGTAATTAGTAAGCTATGCGTACAAACTAATTATAATATAATACACTCAATAAGCTGAATCAATTTGTCAGGTTAGGTAGATTGCTTTATACAAAGGAATTTAATATTTACAACAGCAGAGTAATACTGACCTCGAACTTCTCATCGTGTTCTATGAAGGATCTCGCGTTCTGATTGATTACCTCAAGATCCTCATTCAACAAGACGAGAGTAGGAATACCTAATGTAATTATATTAATAACGAACATGATTAATCTAACACGGATATTTCGAGTAGATTCTCGATAATACGAACACTAGGGGAACGTCGAAAATTTGTTCGTATAATCCTGAATTCGTATTAATCGAATTCATTTGCATGCACTTGTATAGGTTAGGGGAAATTATTAAACCTTGTTCGCTTAACCGATTTTTGCTTAATTCGTATTTTAACGAAAGTTCAGTGGAAATTGAATAAATTAGTGTTAACCATGGGTATGTTTACAATAGTACTTAAACTAAACAAGTACCTTTCACTCCAAACCTCCTGGCGATCTTAGGTCCCAGCTTGTTGGCTTCAGCATAGGCGAGAGACTTCCAAGGCATAGTATCGAAGTAGTCTTTGAAACTCTCCTCGTCTCTGTCGAATGAGATAAATATGACGTCAAACCCTTTGTCCTTGTACTTTTCGTAAGCAGCGATTAGCTTGGGCGTGAATACTTTGCAAGGCGGACACTGCACAATGGAAAGAATAGGAAATATTAGTTAATAGACAATTAGAGTGAAATTAACCAATAGTATGTTACGTGATAGCATGCATGTTATTGCACAACTCTTAATTCCTCCACAAAATTAGAAATCGTTTATAGAATGACTTTGCTTTTGTTAGATTAATAACTTTTGGTTCAAGACAAGCTGAGCTTGGAAAAGCAATAGCATTAATTAATAATAATAATTAATTAACGAAT
>CBDEFQ010000005.1:0-106560 GCA_965237485.1 Candidatus Poriferihabitaceae bacterium
AACATTCGGCTTGTGGGTGTGCCCATGAATCAGTAAGTCTGCTTGGTGATTTTTTATAGCTTGCGCAACCGCATCAGCGTTGACGTCCATAATTTCCATGCTTTTGTTGATTTTTTCGTGCTCGCTTTGCGCGCGTAGTGTGGTTGCAAATTGGAGCCGCTGCTCAATAGTCTGTTTTAAAAAACTTATCTGCCAGCTTTTCTCAAGCAGGGTGTTGCGAATCGCCATGTGACCGTGGTCGTCGGTGCAAAACACATCACCATGTGATAATAACGCCCGTTTGCCGTCAATCACAACCACCGTCTGGTCTTCAATTAATTTGACCCCTGTTCGATTGCAAAAGTCTTTGCCAACTAAAAAATCACGGTTACCGGCTAAAAAGGTAATTGGCGTGCCTGCATCAACAGTCTTGGACAGAGTTTCTTCTACCTCACCAAACCCGAGTGTTTCGGTTGCATCATCGCCAATCCAATAGTCAAATAAGTCGCCTAGAATATATAACTCGTCGATTAGTGGTACAGATTTTTCCATAAAGTCCTTAAACAAGCTCAAAGACGCAGGGCGATCAGCGGATAAATGTAAATCAGAAATGAAAGCGATTGTCATATTGCGTGGTGCCCACTGCCCACTGCTATTGGCCAGAGTGATTAGGTATACTCCGCGTCTTATTTAAATCTGTTGGTAGATTCTAACGCAAGGCGTATCAATGCTACATATTTACAACACACTTTCACGAAAAAAAGAACGCTTTTCTCCGATTAAGCCGAACAAAGTCGGTATGTATGTCTGTGGCATGACGGTTTATGATTACTGCCATTTAGGCCATGCCAGAGTATTGGTGGTATTTGATATGGTTGTCCGCTATCTACGAGAGGCAGGATATGATGTGACTTATGTGCGCAACATAACTGATATTGACGACAAAATAATCCATCGTGCAATCGAAAATGAAGAGAGCTTTGAAGACTTGACACAACGTTTTATCGATGCATTGCACGAAGATGAAAGAATTCTAAATATCATCGAACCCGACCTAGAGCCCCGCGCCACGGGTCATATCAAAGGTATTATCAGCTTAACGCAGAAATTAATCGATAAAGGCTTTGCTTATCAAGGTGATAATGGGGATGTATATTACCGTGTTCGTGAATTTGAGGGCTATGGGAAATTATCGGGCAAAGATGTTGAGCAATTACGCGTAGGCGCGCGCGTCGAAAAAAATAGTGACAAAGAAGATCCTTTAGACTTTGTACTGTGGAAAAGCGCTAAGCCAGATGAACCGATTTGGCCTTCTCCTTGGGGTGATGGTCGCCCTGGTTGGCACATCGAGTGCTCAGCTATGTCTACCTCGTGCTTAGGTAATACATTCGATATTCATGCGGGTGGAGTGGATCTGCAATTCCCACATCACGAAAATGAGATCGCCCAGTCTGAGGGAGCGACTGGCTGTGAGTTTGCAAAGCTATGGATGCACAACGGCCACGTGCAGATAGATAAAGAAAAGATGTCCAAATCGTTGGGCAATTTCTTCACCATTCGTGAAATCTTAGATCAAGATAGCAATCGAGAACGCATGGGCGAGGAGATTCGCTTTATGGTGTTAGCAAGTCACTATCGTAGCCCTTTAAATTACACCGATAAGACTTTAGTAAATGCACGCTCTGCATTAGAGCGTTTATATAAGGTTAAACACCGCGTTAGGGATGTGACACACAACGAAGCCTGCACCAATCGAAATTATAGAGCGCGTTTTTATGAGGCGATGGACGATGACTTTAATACGCCCGATGCGATATCTGTGGTGTTTGATTTAGCGCGAGAGATCAATAAAAGCTTGGATAATGGTGTTGATAAAACATTGCTAAGCGCGCTGGTCGCTGAATTTGACCACCTGGGTGGCGTGCTGGGGATCATTAGGCTTGATGCAGAAAACTTCTTGGGCATAGGTGAGGTGGGCGATACTGAGATCATCTCTGGCGGCTTAACCGCAGTACAAATTACGCAAATGCTTGAACAAAGACAATTAGCTAAAGACAATAAAGATTGGGCCAAGGCGGATCAAATTCGCAACGAGTTGCTGGCGTTGGATATCGAAATCGAAGACAAAGCGGGCGATGTTTCTAGTTGGCGTAAAAAAGCTTAAATTCCAATTATATTCGTGCAATTAATAGGCAAAATAATGCCTGTTGTGGTGCAGTCTATTCCAATACAGGAATGATACCGAGAAGTTGATTGTCATTTCTGTTCAAAGATGTTTTTAAAGAGTTTAGTTTTTTCCTCATTGAGTTGTTTTGCTGCCTCATTATCAGTCATCTGATAAACGATATCGTCAAGCATTGTAAACGAGATGTGAGTTTTAAGATATGACTGTGCATTGGTCAACGATTTGAGTTTTTCATAAGGCGTCATCATGTTTCGATATGGATAGGTTTTGACTTGTTTTCCTTTGTTGTTAGTGCTGATCTGTGGGAAGAAACAAGGTCGGTGATAATTCAAATAAGGGTTAAGAAAGTCGGTGGCAAATTGATTAATCTCAGGCGCATATTTTTGCGGGATATGCATGAAGCCAAGATGCTTGCGCACGATGGCCCCATTGTTGCACTCAACTAAGGCATTGTCGTTACGGTGTCTAGCCCTGGATTTGGTCAACTCGATTAATAGCTTATTCAACAATCGCACCACCGATTGGTTAATGTATTCACTGCCATTATCGGCATGAAAGCCTTTAATCACAAAGGGGAATTGCTCTAGCATTTGAGTGAGAATAGGCATCAAGAATGGCTCTGATATTTTCTGTGTAGAAGACACTACTTCAAACGGGGTGATCTCATCAACGGCGTTGATATGATAGACCCCTTTAACCTAGAAAAATCAGTTGAACCTCCACTAACGGATGTATTATCGTTGCAATCAATTGAATTAAAAGGAGAAACACCATGGTCGCCAAAGATAAATCCTTTCACCCAGAGGGTGCGCTAAAACCGGAGGTTTCAAACGCTGTTTCCACCTTATTATCGACTGAAACGTTCGATGGAAAAATTCACGTTGAATGGGATCCGTCAGCGGCAGTAACGCCCATAGGACCGTTGCCTTTTTTCATTCAATATTTAAAACTTGGTGGTCTGTTTAAGCCATGGGTGAGCAGTTGCCCATTGGAATATCGAAGCAATAACGCACCTGAGAAGATCAATGTGTTGGGCTCATTTTTGTTGTCTGTTCTCTCGGGTCACAATCGCTACGCACACATGGCCAGCTTAATGGGCGATCGTATCAACACCAAAATGCTTGGAATGATCAAAGCGGTTAGCGACGATTCGGCGCGCCGTGCGCTGAAGAAGATGGATGAGGAACAAGGTATAGCCTGGCTACAAACTCATTTGCAGCGTTGCTACGAGCCCTTGCTCACACAGCCATGGATATTGGATTGTGACGTAACGGTTAAACCGCTATACGGTCATCAAGAAGGTGCCAAGGTTGGCTATAATCCACACAAACCTGGCCGGCCCTCGCACACGTATCACACCTATATGATTGTCAATCTTCGTCTTGTATTGGATGTTGAGGTCAAGTCTGGCACTGAGGTAGCTGCTAGTCATTCTTCGCCGGGTCTATGGGAGCTGTTGGATCGATTGCCACGTTCATCTTGGCCGCACTTTATTCGAGGCGATTGTGACTGGGGTACCCAGGATGTGATGAGCGCTGCAGAACAAAGAGGCGTCAATTACTTGTGGAAGTCTAAGTACGTTAAGCAACTGATACAGCAGCAGCATAGCGTGTCGGGCTGGGATTATGTTATCGATGGCTGGGAAGCCAAAGAAAGTTGTTTGAAGTTGGCTGCGTGGAACGATCATCGGCGCGTGGTAATCGTTCGTCGTCGTTTAGCAAAGGACGCGCTGCTGGTATTGGAAGAGAAAAGTCAAGGCCAGCAGAGCTTTGGTTTTTTGCAAGAAGCGGATGATATTCGCGCGTTTGAATACGCTGTTCTGGTCACCTCATTAGACGATGAGGTGATTAGCATCGTCCAACATTATCGAGATCGAGCCGACTGCGAAAACAATTTTGATGAAATCAAGAACCATTGGGGTTGGGGCGGGTTTACTACCGCCGATATCAAGCCCTGTCGCTTTATAGCGCGGATCATTGCCTTGATTTATAACGGGTGGAATATATTCACTAGGCTGGCTAACCCAGACAAACATATGGAAGCGATTACTAGTCGACCGCTATTACTGAGTTCGGTGGGGCGCGTTACTGAATCGGGGCGGAAAAAGACTATGACGATTACTAGCACGCACGCCAAGGCCGACTTAATTCGCGACACGTTTGACCAAATACAACACGTCTTTAATTCATTGAAGGCGATTGCGCCGCAGTTGAGCGTGGCGCAAGTTTGGTGCCGCATTCTAAGCGAGGCGATGAAGAAATATCTTGGTGGAACGATTCTTCAACCGCCAGATGACCGCTGTTTACTTGGCTAAAGTGTCTCGGAGGCAGTAGCGACGATGGAAGGGTTGTTTATGTTGGCCTCATTGGAGAGGCTTTAACTGCGTTTTTTAGGTTTAACCTTGTCCTTATCGCCCTGATGCACTGTATGGGCTCGTCGGTTAATACAATTTCAAACAGGGTTTTCGCCGAAGTCGCTTTTAGTTTGCTCAGCAACGCGTTTTTTGTGCAATAAACCGTCTATTGGCAGCCATTTTGCCACCAATAGACGGATCTATCCCTAGGCCGGCACCAATTCAACTCGTTCAACTCCCAATGCCATTAATCGCTTAAGGTTAAAACATAAGCCCCTGATTCCAACTTGGAACTGGACTTTAGCCAACCCTTTATAACGAACTCGCTTATTGCGATGAGCAAACACTCGCTCATATGGTGAACGAATTTTGCTAATCCAACGGTCTTTGTCTCTATTCTTGCCATGCATATTGTTCTTCTTGATTGTTGCATCATGGCAACCGTTGCGCCTGAGCGTGGTTTTGGCCGGGCTCACGCAATAACCCTTGTCCGCATAAACAGCGCCCGACTTAGGGCAAACATGCTTCAAGCCGCTTGCATCCGTTACCTCAGCCGAGGTGGCCGCTATTTTATTGATCAAGCCACTTTGCATATCCACTGATGCATGCTCTTTGTAACCATACCAATATTTGCTATTTCCCTTGCACCCAAACCGTGCTTGCTTGTCCGCCGCAACTTTATCAACTGTCTTATTGTTGAACTCCTCTAATCCCATCTTTATCGCCTTATCTCTATCATCCCAAGTGGTTAGCTTACTGACCAACTGGCTGGCATCGACAAATGTGAATACTTCTCGTACTAAGCCCATTGAAACTAACCCGCTCCGAACACGGTCAAATAAATTCATCATACCCCTGGTTCCAATGCGTGAGCGAAAATCACCAAAGTAACTATGATCAGGAGTGCTCTGTTCCAGTCCTGAATCACAAAACCACTTAGCGGCCAGATTCTCTGATAAGTATCGCTCCATTTCTCTATCACTTAAATCTTCCATGAACTGAAGCACCAAGGCACGTAAGCCGAACTCAACACCTCGGCCTTTAGGGCCACGGGTGGCATATATTTTAGAGAAGGGTTTACTCAATGCACCAAAACATAATAGCTCATCGAGTTTACGGTAGGGATGTTCAGAGCTAACCAGAGAATCTAAGGTTAGGAACAGTTGGCTTTGATGACGTTTGCTCAAAATTGCAGGCTGACTAGAATCAGCCCATATTATCTCACGTATTCTATTAATTATCCGACAAGCCCTGTATCTACACGGATATAGCCAGGTGCGTATTTTTACAACCGTGGCCACCGAATTTTACGAAGCGTGGCCACTTGCACCAAGCCTTCAAACGGTCAAGTGATTTTAACGTAAAGTGGCTACACTTTGCTCTGTTGTGACTGGATTTTTCTCATCGATTCCCCCTCTAATTGTATTTTGTGCGCGTTGTGTAATAAGCGATCCAGAATCGCATCAGCCAAAGTGGCTTCACCAATCGCATCATGCCAATGTTGTGTGGGCAATTGACTGGTGATTAAGGTGGCACCATTACCGTGGCGATCTTCTATTATTTCTAATCGGTCATTACGGTTTTGCTGAGTCAGTGTATCCAAGCCCCAGTCATCGATAATCAATAGTTTGATTTTTGCTATTTGTGCCAGTAGCTTGGTGTAACTGCCATCACCATGGCTCAAGGTCATTGCTTCAAATAAGCGGCTAGCACGAATATATTTTGTGCTAATGCCGTGCTCACAAGCCGCTTGTCCTAACACACAGGCCAAGAAGGTTTTGCCGGTGCCTGTAGGGCCTTGGATGATGACATTGCGGCTTTTGTTTAGGGAATTATATACTTCAGTATGCAAAATTACTTCCTTTCCAGCTTCCATCGTCTGTTTAATTCCTCTTTTGTTGGTTTGCGATTCTCATAGATTGTCTGTGAAGGGCGTTTCGCTCCCAAAACTTCTTTTGCTGCTATCTTAAAATCATTTTCTGTTAGGTTGTCGTATTTCACCACTTTATTCATTTTTTACTCCGTTTTTTATCAACATAGTTAACCCAATTAACCCAGTCAATCTCTCCTTGTTGGGATATTCCCGATTCAATAAGGAATTGAGTAACCGCGCCTTTTGCTAATGTTTTTGATTCCATTAATCCGTTTTGAGCGTGCGCAACGAATATACTCAGCAAAGCAATGTGAGTATCTTCCCAACCGCTTACTTCCTCCCAGAAGTCCGATCCTATGTAAGTGTAGTAGCTGCCTCTACTCCGGTTACTCGCAGGGCCATAACATACGCCCTCAATGCATCTTACATGCACGTTATTTCCCTGCTGCAAGATTACGAGTGGCTTTATTGAAGTAGTCAGACAGTTTTTCCTTTGTGAAGAGTTTCCCCAATTCTTTCCCGATTTTACTTGTATTATTGTTCTGGTTTCATTTTCAACATATTCTATATCTATACCTTCTGCTGTGGATTTCATCCCATTTTTCGCAGACTGGCATATAACAACTGCGCATTGTTCCGCCAACGTGCCAAACATAGTTTCTTCACTGGAAGACAGAAAGGCATCTAAGACCGAGGCCGCAAAACCATCAGTTTTGTTGGTGGCCCTTAAACAGAAAAGGTAAGGATTCTTTCTCCTTATAAGTTCCTCTGGCTTTAGCGTTTCCAGCTTACTTTTAATCCTGACTGCGAAGTCTGCGACATTCGCATTCAGTCTGTTTTCTGCTTTTTCCCACCATTCAGGGTAAATCAAAACGATCTTACCCTTTGTCGCATCAAAGCACAATACTCAGTCTTGTCCAACATGAAATGATACTGAGAGAAGGGACTGATTCTAATCGGAAATGATACCGAACTAATCTAATTTCTGTTCATGATGGTGAATGAATACCATTATGAATGACCACCATATAGATACCCTTGATAAGGCACGCTTGTTGCTACAAGGCACTGATGAAATCGATCTGGCAATCGACGGTAAACGCAATCGCTATGATTTCATCAAACGCACCTTAATGCGTTTCAAATACAGCAAACCGGGTCGAGCCGATAAGGGTCTTGTGCTGCGTTATATCACACGCATCAGCGGTTACTCTTATGTGCAAGTGAAACGCCTGGCTGCCAGCTATCTCAAGCACGGTAGAATCCAGTGGCGACATCGTGCCACAAGGGGCTTTGCTAGACGCTATAGCAATCAAGACATTAAGCTTCTAGCAGATATGGATGAACTCCACGGTACGTTATCAGGCCATGCCACTAGGAAACTCTGTGAGCGCGCCTTGGTTGTCTATGAGCAAACTGAGTATGCCAACCTGGCACGTATCCCGGTTTCTCATCTATACAATCTACGCCGATCTAAACCCTACCAGAACAATCGCCGTCACTTTGAAAGACACATTCCAAGCCTTCTTCTATCGGCCAAAGACGTAAGCCACAGCCAGAAGGTCAACCTGGCTATAGCCGTGTAGATACAGTGCATCAGGGCGATAAGGACAAGGTTAAAGGGGTCTATCATATCAACGCCGTTGATGAGATCACCCCGTTTGAAGTCGTGTCTTCTACACAGAAAATATCAGAGCCATTCTTGATGCCTATTCTCACTCAAATGCTAGAGCAGTTCCCCTTTGTGATTAAAGGCTTTCATGCCGATAATGGCAGTGAATACATTAACCAATCGGTGGTGCGATTGTTGAATAAGCTATTAATCGAGTTGACCAAATCCAGGGCTAGACACCGTAACGACCATGCCTTAGTTGAGTGCAACAATGGGGCCATCGTGCGCAAGCATCTTGGCTTCATGCATATCCCGCAAAAATATGCGCCTGATATTAATCAATTTGCCACCGACTTTCTTAACCCTTATTTGAATTATCACCGACCTTGTTTCTTCCCACAGACCAGCACTAACAACAAAGGAAAACAAGTCAAAACCTATCCATATCGAAACATGATGACGCCTTATGAAAAACTCAAATCGTTGACCAATGCACAGTCATATCTTAAAACTCACATCTCGTTTACAATGCTTGACGATATCGTTTATCAGATGACTGATAATGAGGCAGCAAAACAACTCAATGAGGAAAAAACTAAACTCTTTAAAAACATCTTTGAACAGAAATGACAATCAACTTCTCGGTATCATTCCTGTATTGGAATAGACTTACTCACTAGATACGTCAATGCCTATATGATGCTCGGTGTAATTTATGTGCTGCGGCTAGCGTAGTTCCAGACCCAGCGAATGGGTCAAGAACCACGTCGCCGTGATCTGTAAATAGCCGGATAAACCAGTTGGGTAGTTGCTCAGGGAAAGTCGCTGGGTGCCCTGAATTGTTACATTGAGTAGCCATGTGCAAAACGTTCGTTGGGTATGCCATATCGCGCCCTTCCCAGTTCGCAACACGCTTACCAAATCCGTTACCATGGGCACTCTCATCACGAGTTTTGTCTGTATCAGACAAGTTTTTCAGCCGTGCTTTTTTCCAATCACCCATAGGTACACGCACAGAATCCTGGTTCATTTTAAAGTTTTTGTTTTTGGTGAAATGCAATAAACGCTCCCATGAGTCCCTGAACCGATTAGGCCACTTGCCCGGGTATGAATTCTTCTTATGCCAGCAATATTCTTCTACCCAGAGCCAGCCCTGACTGCGCATTCCTTGTATTAGCTCAAGAACATAAGTGTGCCTTTCCCCGTTAATCGCTCTTTCCTTATATATTTAGAATAAAAGAACCTGTCGGCCTTAAGCAATTATGCAACTGTTCAGCACGGGGTAAAAACCATTCTACATATTTGTCAGCACTTACCCCTCCGTAGTTGTCTTTTCTTTGGTCAGCATAAGGAGGTGAAGTAACTATTAAATCGACTGACTCATCGGGTATCTTTTTCGAGATTACCTTCAAACAGTCTCCACGAAAGACTGTTGATGTGTGGACTCTTTCAAGAACCGCGCTCATGCCACCAACTCCTTGAATGTCAGTCGCTTCCCGCTCATTCCTTTACATAGTGCTGACATTCTATCCAGCGTATCTACACTACAATTACCCTCGTTCAGTCGAAACGTGAACTCATCGACATATCGCTGGCAGTGCTTAGCACTCCAGTTGTGGTAAATGCCGTTGTAGCCACGTTTCAGGACCGCCCAGACGCTCTCAATGCCGTTTGTATGCGCCATGCCGTTCACGTACTCCTTGGCACTGTGCTTGACCGTGCCGTGCTGGTAGGCGGCTCCTAGCTCGTTGTAACCCTTGTGTTCATCCGTGTAGACCGTAGAGCCGGCCTTAACCGTGCTTTTAATAAAGCCTTTCAGTGTTGCGCCATCTGTTTTGGTTATTACCTTGGCTTGAACGTTGCCGCCGCGCTCTTTGGCACCAATAACCGCTTGCTTGCCTACCACTCCACGTCCAGCTTTTAACTTCTTGTGTTCGTGCTTGTTCTTCTCCTTGCCGCCCAAATAGGTTTCGTCAATTTCCACGATACCCAGCAGTTTGCCGCTATCGCCAGAACAAGCCTCTCGAATTCTCTGTAGCATGAACCACGCTGATTTCTGGGTAATGCCCAGCTCTTTGGAAAGCTGCGAGGATGAGACACCTTTGCGGGCCGTTAACATGCAATACATAGCAACCGCCCAACACTGCAAAGACAAAGGCGATCCGTGCATTACGGGTATCTGTCTTGACATTAAATACCTTACGGCAAGGATTACAATAATAGTTGTGTAACCTTGGCTTGTATTCTTTGATCTTATCCGTGCCTTGGCATTTCGGGCAAACAGGCTTTTCACCCCACAATGTGTATTCCATCCATTTTGCTGATTTTGCATCTGATGAAAATCTTGTGATCAATTCGACTAGACTAATTGTCTTTGCTGATTTTTTCATTTTTGCCTTATCCTCTATATTTGCATACTACAATACCATGTTATTAACTACATGTACAGACAAATAAACGGTGTGTCTTGGTTTGAAATTATGCAATATTGACAATATTCACTAAAAGACCCTTTGCATACTGAAGTATATAATTCCCTTTGTTTACCCCGTCTAGGGCCAGTAACTGCGCTACCGTGTCTTTGTGTAAACCTCGTCTAGTTCGGTAATCGATGTCGTCTGCTTGGGCGCGATATCGTAACTTCGCTTGCTTGAGTAAACGCGTGACTTTGCGGTTATCCCGCACGGTGGCCTCGTGGTTTACGAGCAAACTGAGTCGTTCGATAAAGCCCAGCTCATCATAAGTGTTAGGTGGGTCGAACTGATAGCACAGTTGCTCGGCCATGCCCGTTAGGCGTAATTCATTCAGTTGGGTAAGGGTTTGTTGTGGAGTCATAGTATTTTCCTGTTGGTTATAGATGAAATGGTTTGGGTTAATGGTAGTAATCGGCTCCGCGCACATTGGCATGGGTGCTTGGCAAAGTCTGTTGCTTATCGGGTTCGGTAGGTAGCTTGTCGAGACGGGTTTGTAGTATTGATGCAAGGTGTTTGTAATGCAGGCCGCCAATCTTCTCTGCGCGTAAACAGGCATTCTCTAAACGCGTCTTGCCGTATTTCTTGGCAAGGTTAAGAATGCCCAAACAAGCACGATAACCATGTTCTGGATGGGGGCGATTTTCTAATTGATAACGCACCACGCGCTCTGTCGCCGCACCGACCTGACTTGCCCAATTAAGAAACCGATCAGGCGTCCACTCTTGGTGTTTAGCATGAGCTTTAGGCATGTGAGCGACATGGGTTGTGTGTCCGCCTTGGCCCATTGCTCGCGGATGTTGCGCGACACCCTTGCCTTGGTAGAACACATCAATACAGTGCTCGCCCACGTGTAACATTACTTCCTCGCCGCGCAATTGGGGCTCGTCGGTTAATACAATTTCAAACAGGGTTTTCGCCGAAGTCGCTTTTAGTTTGCTCAGCAACGCGTTTTTTGTGCAATAAACCGTCTATTAGCAGCCATTTTGCCACCAATAGACGGATCTATCCCTAGGCCGGCACCAATTCAACTCGTTCAACTCCCAATGCCATTAATCGCTTAAGGTTAAAACATAAGCCCCTGATTCCAACTTGGAACTGGACTTTAGCCAACCCTTTATAACGAACTCGCTTATTGCGATGAGCAAACACTCGCTCATATGGTGAACGAATTTTGCTAATCCAACGGTCTTTGTCTCTATTCTTGCCATGCATATTGTTCTTCTTGATTGTTGCATCATGGCAACCGTTGCGCCTGAGCGTGGTTTTGGCCGGGCTCACGCAATAACCCTTGTCCGCATAAACAGCACCCGACTTAGGGCAAACATGCTTCAAGCCGCTTGCATCCGTTACCTCAGCCGAGGTGGCCGCTATTTTATTGATCAAGCCACTTTGCATATCCACTGATGCATGCTCTTTGTAACCATACCAATATTTGCTATTTCCCTTGCACCCAAACCGTGCTTGCTTGTCCGCCGCAACTTTATCAACTGTCTTATTGTTGAACTCCTCTAATCCCATCTTTATCGCCTTATCTCTATCATCCCAAGTGGTTAGCTTACTGACCAACTGGCTGGCATCGACAAATGTGAATACTTCTCGTACTAAGCCCATTGAAACTAACCCGCTCCGAACACGGTCAAATAAATTCATCATACCCCTGGTTCCAATGCGTGAGCGAAAATCACCAAAGTAACTATGATCAGGAGTGCTCTGTTCTAGTCCTGAATCACAAAACCACTTAGCGGCCAGATTCTCTGATAAGTATCGCTCCATTTCTCTATCACTTAAATCTTCCATGAACTGAAGCACCAAGGCACGTAAGCCGAACTCAACACCTCGGCCTTTAGGGCCACGGGTGGCATATATTTTAGAGAAGGGTTTACTCAATGCACCAAAACATAATAGCTCATCGAGTTTACGGTAGGGATGTTCAGAGCTAACCAGAGAATCTAAGGTTAGGAACAGTTGGCTTTGATGACGTTTGCTCAAAATTGCAGGCTGACTAGAATCAGCCCATATTATCTCACGTATTCTATTAATTATCCGACAAGCCCAATTGATAGGGAACCGAGTAATGATGTCCATCATAGCTAACGTGATAATCGATGTGCGCCCGTGCTTTTACTACATGGCGATAGCTATAAGGCGTGCCAGGCAATGATTTAAGAGCAGGCTTATCAATTGATTCAAACTGTGAGCGGCGAGAACCCGGGCGTTGTTTAAAGGGGCGATTGTTTAGATCATCTAGCAATCCTCGAATAGCTTGATTAGCCTCATCCAAACTAAACAATTGCAGCTTGCGCAGCCGCATCATGATCCAGCGTTCGACAATCTGTACGCCCACCTCGGCTTTAGATTTATCCTTAGGCTTATAAGGTCTGGCAGGCATCACCGCCACACCGTAATAGGCGGCTAATTGTGCATAGCTGGGGTTGAGTTCGGGGTCATAACGACCGGCTTTAGAAACAGCACTCTTGAGGTTATCGGGCACCACTGTTTGAGTAACACCGCCATAAAATTCAAAGGCGCGAACGTGTGAGCCTATCCAGTCAGGCAAGCTCTGTGTCCATGTGGCCTCGGCGTAGGTATAGGAACTGACTCCGAGCACTGAAACGAATACTTGGGCAGGGCGTGCTTCACCCGTACGAGCATCAATAATACCTAAGGTTAAACCAGCATAATCAACAAACAGTTTATCTCCAGCAATATGAGTCTGGCGCATCGAGATTCTTTGCTTCTTGCGCCACTGACCGAACAACACCGTGAAGCGAGAATAGCTGTAATGGTTGACTGGATGATGCTCGGCGTATTCTTCCCACAGTAATTGGCGAGTCATCCCTTTACCCTAGATAAATCAGTTAAAACACGAAAGTCCATGCAAGCTCTTGATGCACCTGGCAAAATCAAAAAAAACCTTATCACCAATAAGGTGACCGCGACTTTTTTGATTTCACTATGCACTTCAATTGCTTACATGTCTTTTCCGCGTTTAACTGATTTATCTAGGTTTACGAGACAGTTCAACTGATATTTGTGCAAAGTCTGGCTCACACAATAAAGCAGTGGCAGGGCCTCTGCATTTGGGCGGCTTTAATATCGCCTGCAGCTGTTGTTCATCCATGCCTGCTGGCAGGGGCCAGCTTAATTGGGCATTTGTTGCTCTGACGAGATATTTGGATACGGCACTGCGTGACAGGTTTAAGCTGAGCGCGATTTTACGGGAGGATAGTTGCGCCTCATAGTGCAAGCGCAGAATGTCTTTGAGTTTTAACATAGTGACCTTCTTGGGTTTCATAGCTGTTCCAATACAAATAAAAGAACGGCAGGTTAACGGTTATAGTGTTAACCGCAAGAAGGCTGTGGAGGAATTTTACGGAAGCGAAAAAGTGTCCGCGCTTCGATAAAAATCAGTGGCCACGGTTGGTAAAATTAGGTGGCCTCGCTACGTAAAATTAACTGGCCACGGTTGGTAAAAATATGCAGCCAGGTTGACCTTCTGGCTGTGGCTTACGTCTTTGGCCGATAGAAGAAGGCTTAGAATGTGTCTTTTCAAAGTGACGGAGATTGTTCTGGTAGGGTTTAGATCGGCGTAGATTGTATAGATGAGAAACCGAGATAGGTGCCAGGTTGGCATACTCAGTTTGCTCATAGACAACTAAGGCGCGCTCACAGAGTTTCTTAGTGGCATGGCCTGATAACGTACCGTGGAGTTCATCCATATCTGCTAGAAGCTTAATGTCTTGATTGCTATAGCGTCTAGCAAAGCCCCTTGTGGCACGATGTCGCCACTGGATTCTACCGTGCTTGAGATAGCTGGCAGCCAGGCGTTTCACTTGCACATAAGAGTAACCGCTGATGCGTGTGATATAACGCAGCACAAGACCCTTATCGGCTCGACCCAGTTTGCTGTATTTGAAACGCATTAAGGTGCGTTTGATGAAATCATAGCGATTGCGTTTACCGTCGATTGCCAGATCGATTTCATCAGTGCCTTGTAGCAACAAGCGTGCCTTATCAAGGGTATCTATATGGTGGTCATTCATAATGGTATTCATTCACCATCATGAACAGAAATTAGATTAGTTCGGTATCATTTCCGATTAGAATCAGTCCCTTCGCTCAGTATCATTTCATGTTGGACAAGACTGGTACTAGGCAATATTCTTTACTTTACATAATATACATTATGCGCAGTTACCAAAATAGCTCAATGTCGGCATTTCCAGCAGACCGCCAGAAAATAAACGATAAATCGATCTAGATAAATGGTATTACTGAGATTAGCAAGCCGTAAATCCGCGCCTCGATGCTAGAAATACCTGTTTAAGTTCATTCAAAAAGGAATAGCCGAGTTTCTGCGGATAACAAAAAATAGCCAGCAAAAAAGGATATAAGAGGGCCCTTTAACGACAAGACAAATTTAGGCTTGTCAAGATCACAACAAGCAACTAACAGAAACTAACTTTATTTATTTAAAAGTTACAATTAGTAAGCGTAGATCCCCCACGACCGGAGTTATGCCTGAAAGTGGTGTATGGAGTAGTTGACTAAAAGCGGCGTATCGGGATGAGTTGAGTTTACAACAACTTAAACTTCCACAGACATACGCCACTATGAAACAGAATAAAATTATTTCCTTTGAAAAGCCAGAGCAAAGCATCGATCCGCTGCAAGAATTGATTCGCAATGGCGCCAGGCAACTCATTCAAACCGCGGTCGAGAGTGAGTTATCTGAACTGCTGTATCGCAATTGTGACAAAGTCTCAGATTCAGGACACGCTGGTGTCGTTCGTAACGGCTATTTGCCAGAACGTGAACTGCAAACCGGGATCGGCCCAGTCAAAGTACGTATCCCCAAGGTGCGCTCCCGCACTGGAGTACCGATCACCTTTCGGTCTGCTTTAGTGCCGCCGTATGTGCGTAAAACGAGAACACTGGAAGCGGCCTTGCCTTGGCTGTATCTCAAGGGTGTCAGCACTGGAGAAATGGGGGATGCACTGAGCGTGCTAGTGGGTCAATCAGCGACTGGGTTATCATCAAGCACAGTGAGTAAGCTCAAAGCAACGTGGTCTCAGGAGTACAAGGATTGGAATAGAGAAGGTTTAGATCGAGATCGATGGGTTTATCTATGGGCGGACGGGATACACAGCGGCCTGCGCGGCGATGAGGGCCGGCTCTGTGCCTTAGTTGTCATCGGAGTGAATGAGCGCGGTCACAAGAAATTACTGGCGATTGAAGACGGTGAGCGAGAGTCTACGCAGAGTTGGCGAGAGGTGTTGTTGGCACTCAAGGAGCGAGGCCTGAATCAACCAGAGCTGGGCATCGGTGATGGTGCTTTAGGCTTTTGGAATGCCCTGGAAGAAGTCTATCCTGGCACTAAACATCAACGGTGCCGGGTGCATAAAACGGCCAACGTGCTGAACAAGCTGCCTAAATCGGTGCAGCCCAAAGCAAAAGCAGCTCTGCATAACATTTGGCAGGAAGAAACCAAAGAAGCGGCGCAAAGCACCTATCAATTATTCATTAAAACCTGTCAAGACAAGTATCCAAAAGCCACGCAGTGCTTGGAAAAAGATCGCGAAGAGTTAATGACGTTCTACTCGTTCCCTGCCAAGCACTGGATGAGCATACGTACTACGAATCCAATTGAATCAACATTCGCGACTATCCGACACCGTACCAAACGATGCAAGGGATGTCTTAGCCGTGATGGCATGTTAAGTATGATGTTCAAGCTGGGTCAGTGCGCAGAGAAAAAGTGGAACCGAATACGCGGGTTCGCCTATCTAGCAAAAGTGATTCAAGGGGTTCCATTTAAAGATGGAATAGAGCAAACTAATGACTACTCAGATCAAACCGAGGCCGCTTGAAGAAAATGCCTCATACACCAGATTCGGGCATAACTCCCACGACCGCGAATGAGCGACTTATTCAAATTACCCTATATTCGATTTAGTTAATAATTCGACATGATTATCCATATCTGCCCTGGTTAATTTTCCCTTCGTTAACAAATGTTGATAAGTTTCCATATCTTCATCAATGATCTCAGTACCCAAAGATGCAATATTAAATATCAAGTCTGATCTGCTCCAATTGCAAGCCCTTCTAAACCGTTCTACAGCCTGATAGTAAATTCGATCTGGTTCTGTGATATAAACTTTCTTAACCATGATTTAACCCTCATATGGTTGGTTGTGGTTAGCACTTGAAGGTAATGTCAATTACCGACAAGTGCGATTAATTAAAACTTATAGTCGCGCCAAAATGGATAGATTTTATGACCTTCATAGAATAATGGATTTTGGTCATGCTCGAAGATCATGTAATACATATCAAAACGAACTTCAGCTGCTTGGTTCAGCTGTTGATTGAAGATAAAGTACATCTCATTCCACATATTTAAGCGTATATCATCGCTATGATTAAGCTGTAATTCACGCCAATAAGACATGAAATGTTCCGTTATATATTGCATATAAAGAATGGCACAGCGGCCATGTTTACAGCGCGCGTTTTGCTCAATCTTTTCAAGCGGAAGAATATATTTAACAAGCCTAGGATGAGCCATATTCCTTAATCTATAGGCGATATTCTTGCATCTTTTGGCATAAAGCAACTTAAAAAAGCACCATTACGGCCACCTGCCCTAGCCCTAAATACGACAGGAACTTTAACTAATTTTCCGTCTAAGTCATTGATGCTATTTTTAATGTAATCGACATCTTGTGATTCCCCAGACGTCAGGGTAGTTGCACACATTTTAATTCACAAGGGGCGGCGGAGAAATACTCATGCCGAAATATAGCGTAGAACGAAGAGAAGCTGTTTTATCTAAATTATTATCATCAAATAGTCAGTCCTTCGCAGAAATATCTAGAGAAGAAGGAATCAGTGTTCAAACCTTGTATGATTGGCGAAATAAAGCCAGACGATCAGGAGTTTTAATGCCTAATAGTGATTCATCTAATCAGTGGGATTGCCAAACTAAGTTCACCGTAGTTCTTGAAACTGCTGCGATGAATGAACAAGAATTATCTGCGTATTGCCGAGAGAAAGGCCTATACCCTACTCAAATAACGCAATGGCGAGAAGCTTGTATTAATGGTGTTGATGAGGCTCTCATTAGCCCTAAAGTTGCGCGCGATGAAATACGTGCGTTAAAAAAAGACAAGAAGAAGCTAGAAACCCAGCTGCGCCGCAAAGATAAAGCCTTGGCTGAAACGGCCGCATTATTAGTATTACAAAAAAAGTTTCAGGCGCTTTGGGAGGACGAGGAAGTATGATTACGACTCAGACGCGCATTAAAGTAATCAATGATGTTAATGAAGCAGTAGACGCAGGTTCAAAGCGTTCAAGTGCTTGTGAGTTGGTTGGCCTTGCCGAGTCTACGCTTAGACGTTGGAAGCCAAAAGGAGAAGATAGTATCCGCAGTGATCAACGTCCTTTGGTAGAAAAGCCAGTCCCTGGCAATAAACTAAGCGAGCAAGAGCAGCAACACATTTTATCGATATGTAATGAATCGGCATACAATCATTTGCCGCCGTCGCAAATAGTACCGCAGTTGGCTGACAAAGGTATTTATGTGGCCAGCGAGTCTAGCTTTTATCGAGTTCTCAAGGCGCATGGGCAATTGAAGCACCGCGGCCGCGCCAAACAAAAGCAGTCCCGAACACCCGATACTCATATAGCACTAAAACCTAATGCTGTGTGGATGTGGGATATCACCTATTTGGCGACGCGTACTATTGGCAAGCATTATTACCTGTACATGGTAGAAGACCTTTACAGTCGCTATGGCGTTCACTGGGAAGTACATCCTGTTGAAAGCGGTGAATTAGGTGCGCAGTTGATGTCTCAGGCGGCTCTAAAAGTGGCCAGCTGCGATGGCATGCCCGTCTTACACAGTGATAATGGCAGCCCAATGAAATCGTTCACAATGAGAGCGAAGTTAGAAGCATTAGGAATAAAGCCCTCTTACTCAAGGCCAAGAGTAAGCAATGACAACGCTTATATTGAATCCATGTTTAGAACGGTAAAGTATTGCCCTGCGTGGCCTTCTCAAGGCTTCGATAGCTTAGAGGCCGCCCGCCAATGGGTGGGTAAGTTTATGCAATGGTATAACGAAGAACATCGTCACAGTGCTATACGCTACGTTACACCTGGCCAGCGTTATCGCGGTGAAGATAGTGCCCTATTAGCAAAACGAGAAGTTGTTTATCAGGAAGCTAAAGCAGCAAAACCTAATCGGTGGTCTGGCCAAACCCGAAATTGGCGGCCTTGTGGTGCGGTTGCGCTGAACCCACAAAAAGAAGTATTATTGGCTGCGTAGGAAAATGTGCAACTACCCTGAAAATTGCCGGATTGAATATCAACCAGCTGTACATTGGACCCAACTTGCCCAAAGCTTGTCTCATATTCACTAGTCTTAATGCCAATTCGGCGGTTATATTTGGTTGCATCATTTGCCCAGGCCTTTTCCTCGTAGCCAAGAAAGTGGCCAACAACATAAGTACCTGAAAGTAAATTTGTTTGAGGTTTAGTCATGAGTTATTTCCGTTGTTAATTTTTTGAGAGCCCGGTCGCATGTTTTGCAGTGAGAGAAGTTATAGATGGTTGAAAGCTGACTTCTTCGGGATCGATTAAATCTTTCGTAATAAATAAACGATTACATAAGCTAGGAGAGAAGTCGGACTGTTGAATAATGTAATGGAGGGTTTTCGATGAGAAAGAACTAAGCCATGAAGCCTCATCTACATGAGACTCAAACATAAGCTTAATGTAATCTTTTTTGGAGATAGACAGTCCATCTGCACTTATTAGAATTTCTGACATATCAAGCCGCCAATCTAAGCTTAGTAACTGGCTGCTGATACCAATGAGGAACTGGCAAATCAGATATAGTTATCTTCCTGATTTCTTTAACAGTAACAGGACTAAAGCGAGATATATCACATGGTAATCCAATATCAATTCCTATCTTCCTTAATCTGGCTCTGTGTGTTTGCACCTGCTTCTTAGATAAATCCATATTAACCCCATGCATCCACTGAATGGCGTACATAGCAGTGAAGTGGACCCCATGATTAGGACAGGTTGAAGGCCAAAATAAGGAGTTATTTTCTGTTTTATAATTGTTCAAAACGAGGAACAGAAAATGAGTAAAAAGCGTAGAAACCATGCCCCACCATTCAAAGCCAAAGTTGCTCTTGCAGCAATCAAAGGTGATGAAACATTAAGCAATCTTGCTAGTCGTTATGACATCAATGCAAATCTTATCGTCAAGTGGAAGAAACAATTGCTCGATAGCTCAGCTGAAGTCTTTGCATCAGGCACAGGCTTATCTCCAAACCGAGAATCAGAGATTAAATCATTACAGGCAAAGATCGGTGAAATCACCATGGAAAACGATTTTTTATCAAAAGCGCTCGGTCGTTAAACAGACCTGAGCGCAAAACTATGATTAATAAAAGCAATAAACTATCGTTAGTTCGTCAGTGTAAATTGTTGAAGATTCATCGTTCCCATGTTTATTACAAAACCTCACCTGCTAATGAGGATGACTTGGAACTGATGCATCTGATTGATCGCATTCACCTCAATCGGCCCTTTCTTGGCAGTAGACGCATTCGTGATGTGTTGCAAGATGTAGGCCACCGAGTTGACCGTAAACATGTGCGACGCTTAATGCGTAAGATGGGCATTAAAGCCATCTATCCTAGGCCTAACACCAGCAAGAAGAAGGCGGGGCACAAGATTTATCCTTATCTGCTAGGTGGGTTGGCCATCAATCAACCCAATCAAGCTTGGTGTACCGATATAACTTATATCCCGATGCCTAAGGGCTTTGCTTATCTTACCGTTGTGATGGATTGGTATTCTCGTAAAGTGCTGTCATGGCGGCTTAGCAACAGCATGGATAGCGCATTCTGCGTAGATGCTTTGGAAGAGGCACTGCATTACTACGGCAAGCCTGATATCTTTAACAGCGATCAAGGTGCGCAATTTACCAGTGAGGCGTTTACCGGTGTACTCAAAGACAATGGTATTCGCATCAGCATGGATGGCAAAGGTGCTTGGCGTGACAATGTATTTGTTGAGCGCTTATGGCGCAGCGTGAAATATGAGGAAGTCTATTTGCAAGCCTACCAATCGATGAAAGAGGCAAAAGACGGCATTGGCTCCTGGATAAACTATTACAACCAAGAGCGTAAACATCAAACATTGGGCATGGTCCCTGACATGATGTATGATCCATGTCGCGGCCTGAAATTGGCTGCTTAATCAGCTGAAAATAACTCCTAAGCCATCTGTCCTAAAAAGCGGGTCCACTTCTCAGTGCAATTGGCGGATAGTGTGCTTCTGCAAATGTTGTTATTAATCAATTGCTCAGATATGTTTTCTAGCTTCATAGCGTTCACCTTTAAACGTTGGTCAATGTGTAAAAACTCTTTATGTAATGTCTCCAATTGAGAGAAATCTATTAATCCGTAAAAGGATAAATTATGGCGCCTCAGATACTCTGATTTAACTTTCTGCTCAAACCCCAGACGTCAGGGTAGTTGCACACATTTTAATTCACAAGGGGCGGCGGAGAAATACTCATGCCGAAATATAGCGTAGAACGAAGAGAAGCTGTTTTATCTAAATTATTATCATCAAATAGTCAGTCCTTCGCAGAAATATCTAGAGAAGAAGGAATCAGTGTTCAAACCTTGTATGATTGGCGAAATAAAGCCAGACGATCAGGAGTTTTAATGCCTAATAGTGATTCATCTAATCAGTGGGATTGCCAAACTAAGTTCACCGTAGTTCTTGAAATTGCTGCGATGAATGAACAAGAATTATCTGCGTATTGCCGAGAGAAAGGCCTATACCCTACTCAAATAACGCAATGGCGAGAAGCTTGTATTAATGGTGTTGATGAGGCTCTCATTAGCCCTAAAGTTGCGCGCGATGAAATACGTGCGTTAAAAAAAGACAAGAAGAAGCTAGAAACCCAGCTGCGCCGCAAAGATAAAGCCTTGGCTGAAACGGCCGCATTATTAGTATTACAAAAAAAGTTTCAGGTGCTTTGGGAGGACGAGGAAGTATGATTACGACTCAGACGCGCATTAAAGTAATCAATGATGTTAATGAAGCAGTAGACGCAGGTTCAAAGCGTTCAAGTGCTTGTGAGTTGGTTGGCCTTGCCGAGTCTACGCTTAGACGTTGGAAGCCAAAAGGAGAAGATAGTATCCGCAGTGATCAACGTCCTTTGGTAGAAAAGCCAGTCCCTGGCAATAAACTAAGCGAGCAAGAGCAGCAACACATTTTATCGATATGTAATGAATCGGCATACAATCATTTGCCGCCGTCGCAAATAGTACCGCAGTTGGCTGACAAAGGTATTTATGTGGCCAGCGAGTCTAGCTTTTATCGAGTTCTCAAGGCGCATGGGCAATTGAAGCACCGCGGCCGCGCCAAACAAAAGCAGTCCCGAACACCCGATACTCATATAGCGCTAAAACCTAATGCTGTGTGGATGTGGGATATCACCTATTTGGCGACGCGTACTATTGGCAAGCATTATTACCTGTACATGGTAGAAGACCTTTACAGTCGCTATGGCGTTCACTGGGAAGTACATCCTGTTGAAAGCGGTGAATTAGGTGCGCAGTTGATGTCTCAGGCGGCTCTAAAAGTGGCCAGCTGCGATGGCATGCCCGTCTTACACAGTGATAATGGCAGCCCAATGAAATCGTTCACAATGAGAGCGAAGTTAGAAGCATTAGGAATAAAGCCCTCTTACTCAAGGCCAAGAGTAAGCAATGACAACGCTTATATTGAATCCATGTTTAGAACGGTAAAGTATTGCCCTGCGTGGCCTTCTCAAGGCTTCGATAGCTTAGAGGCCGCCCGCCAATGGGTGGGTAAGTTTATGCAATGGTATAACGAAGAACATCGTCACAGTGCTATACGCTACGTTACACCTGGCCAGCGTTATCGCGGTGAAGATAGTGCCCTATTAGCAAAACGAGAAGTTGTTTATCAGGAAGCTAAAGCAGCAAAACCTAATCGGTGGTCTGGCCAAACCCGAAATTGGCGGCCTTGTGGTGCGGTTGCGCTGAACCCACAAAAAGAAGTATTATTGGCTGCGTAGGAAAATGTGCAACTACCCTGAAAATTGCCGCAAAGCGCACTACGCCATTAGTAGCGCAATAGTCATGGACTTTCTTGATGTAAATATATTCGCTTGAGTGAGAGCCGTATTGACGTTTTATCTTTGGAAATCCATGTAACGATATCTCATTCGCTTTATCATAAATGGTTGGATATATAAGCTTGGCTTTATTAAGTTTGCTACGCCAATCAACGGAACAGCCATTCGAATGCAAATGAGGTATTGAGTTACGATACTTCTGAGTGGATAAACCCTTAATGTAAGCAGATTGATTGCCCTTCCCTGCCATCCTGTTGGTCGTTAAATGAACCTCTTGAATGATAGCGCCATCTGAAACTTTATGAGACTTCTTGCCGTCTTTACTTTGGCGATACCAAACCTTAGTGGCCTTAGTGAAAACTGGCAATCCTTTCTCAGAAAGTATGGAATTAAAAACGGATACACACTGATCTAAATTAGTATATCCAAATAGATTATCGAGTCGATTAATTCTAGATGGATTGCCATCAACTTCAATCCTTCCTGACCTGACTCGTATTCCTAATGAGGTGCTATGAGAGCCTTCATATCTAAGATAATGACTGCGCTCTTGCGTTTCATCAGTGATTCTTCCTGTTTCCATATCAACTTTGACATAACACTCACGATACTCATTAGGTATCTGATCAAAATCAAAGTCCTGAGAAACCTTTAGCCCATCGATAAACATATCAAAAGCTATCGATAAACAAAGTGACCGTATCGAGAGAAATCACTCTCGAATAGATATATGCATTGATTGCTGTCAAGACCACCATATGCTGAATTTAACACCCTTATAAGGGTAATTACAACAGAGAGTGGAGTTATAGGGTGTAATATTTGCCCCTATAAGAGTATTAAATTGTGTATATTGAGAAAATACACTCCTTGTTAACCACTAATTACCTTCTAATAATGGAAATCGGTCAAAGAATAAAAGCGATTAGAATTAAAAAAAGATTCACAGCAAAACAATTGTCTGAGCTAAGTAAAATACCTGAAAAGAGTATCTATAAAATTGAAGCAGGAGGAGTTAAAGACCCACGCATATCTAGCGTGGCAGCAATTGCAAAAGGACTAGATTGCGGGATTGACGAACTACTAAATGACCAAAAAGGAAACGATATATTGCACCAAGCGATCGAGTTCATTCACGAATACGATGCCGAAAATGAAATAGAAAAAAACTATGCAATTTACCTACTAGAAAAGTATCGAAGCAAAGAAGAATATTACCAATCAATGGCAGATCAAGACTTAGACCCAGATGTGGCTGATGACTTAATGTTGCTAAGTAAGCTTGAAGATAAGCCACATAAAACATACGACGATTACATGCACATAAAACAAATAAAAAGTACGCTAAATATCACGGTAGTAAACAAGGAAGAAAGTTAATAAAAACCGTTGAGGTCCACGGTAAAGTGGGAGTGTCACCAAAATAGCTCAATGTCGGCATTTCCAGCAGACCGCCAGAAAATAAACGATAAATCGATCTAGATAAATGGTATTACTGAGATTAGCAAGCCGTAAATCCGCGCCTCGATGCTAGAAATACCTGTTTAAGTTCATTCAAAAAGGAATAGCCGAGTTTCTGCGGATAACAAAAAATAGCCAGCAAAAAAGGATATAAGAGGGCCCTTTAACGACAAGACAAATTTAGGCTTGTCAAGATCACAACAAGCAACTAACAGAAACTAACTTTATTTATTTAAAAGTTACAGTTAGTAAGCGTAGATCCCCCACGACCGGAGTTATGCCTGAAAGTGGTGTATGGAGTAGTTGACTAAAAGCGGCGTATCGGGATGAGTTGAGTTTACAACAACTTAAACTTCCACAGACATACGCCACTATGAAACAGAATAAAATTATTTCCTTTGAAAAGCCAGAGCAAAGCATCGATCCGCTGCAAGAATTGATTCGCAATGGCGCCAGGCAACTCATTCAAACCGCGGTCGAGAGTGAGTTATCTGAACTGCTGTATCGCAATTGTGACAAAGTCTCAGATTCAGGACACGCTGGTGTCGTTCGTAACGGCTATTTGCCAGAACGTGAACTGCAAACCGGGATCGGCCCAGTCAAAGTACGTATCCCCAAGGTGCGCTCCCGCACTGGAGTACCGATCACCTTTCGGTCTGCTTTAGTGCCGCCGTATGTGCGTAAAACGAGAACACTGGAAGCGGCCTTGCCTTGGCTGTATCTCAAGGGTGTCAGCACTGGAGAAATGGGGGATGCACTGAGCGTGCTAGTGGGTCAATCAGCGACTGGGTTATCATCAAGCACAGTGAGTAAGCTCAAAGCAACGTGGTCTCAGGAGTACAAGGATTGGAATAGAGAAGGTTTAGATCGAGATCGATGGGTTTATCTATGGGCGGACGGGATACACAGCGGCCTGCGCGGCGATGAGGGCCGACTCTGTGCCTTAGTTGTCATCGGAGTGAATGAGCGCGGTCACAAGAAATTACTGGCGATTGAAGACGGTGAGCGAGAGTCTACGCAGAGTTGGCGAGAGGTGTTGTTGGCACTCAAGGAGCGAGGCCTGAATCAACCAGAGCTGGGCATCGGTGATGGTGCTTTAGGCTTTTGGAATGCCCTGGAAGAAGTCTATCCTGGCACTAAACATCAACGGTGTTGGGTGCATAAAACGGCCAACGTGCTGAACAAGCTGCCTAAATCGGTGCAGCCCAAAGCAAAAGCAGCTCTGCATAACATTTGGCAGGAAGAAACCAAAGAAGCGGCGCAAAGCGCCTATCAATTATTCATTAAAACCTGTCAAGACAAGTATCCAAAAGCCACGCAGTGCTTGGAAAAAGATCGCGAAGAGTTAATGACGTTCTACTCGTTCCCTGCCAAGCACTGGATGAGCATACGTACTACGAATCCAATTGAATCAACATTCGCGACTATCCGACACCGTACCAAACGATGCAAGGGATGTCTTAGCCGTGATGGCATGTTAAGTATGATGTTCAAGCTGGGTCAGTGCGCAGAGAAAAAGTGGAACCGAATACGCGGGTTCGCCTATCTAGCAAAAGTGATTCAAGGGGTTCCATTTAAAGATGGAATAGAGCAAACTAATGACTACTCAGATCAAACCGAGGCCGCTTGAAGAAAATGCCTCATACACCAGATTCGGGCATAACTCCCACGACCGCGAATGAGCGACTTATTCAAATTACCCTATATTCGATTTAGTTAATAATTCGACATGATTATCCATATCTGCCCTGGTTAATTTTCCCTTCGTTAACAAATGTTGATAAGTTTCCATATCTTCATCAATGATCTCAGTACCCAAAGATGCAATATTAAATATCAAGTCTGATCTGCTCCAATTGCAAGCCCTTCTAAACCGTTCTACAGCCTGATAGTAAATTCGATCTGGTTCTGTGATATAAACTTTCTTAACCATGATTTAACCCTCATATGGTTGGTTGTGGTTAGCACTTGAAGGTAATGTCAATTACCGACAAGTGCGATTAATTAAAACTTATAGTCGCGCCAAAATGGATAGATTTTATGACCTTCATAGAATAATGGATTTTGGTCATGCTCGAAGATCATGTAATACATATCAAAACGAACTTCAGCTGCTTGGTTCAGCTGTTGATTGAAGATAAAGTACATCTCATTCCACATATTTAAGCGTATATCATCGCTATGATTAAGCTGTAATTCACGCCAATAAGACATGAAATGTTCCGTTATATATTGCATATAAAGAATGGCACAGCGGCCATGTTTACAGCGCGCGTTTTGCTCAATCTTTTCAAGCGGAAGAATATATTTAACAAGCCTAGGATGAGCCATATTCCTTAATCTATAGGCGATATTCTTGCATCTTTTGGCATAAAGCAACTTAAAAAAGCACCATTACGGCCACCTGCCCTAGCCCTAAATACGACAGGAACTTTAACTAATTTTCCGTCTAAGTCATTGATGCTATTTTTAATGTAATCGACATCTTGTGATTGAATATCAACCAGCTGTACATTGGACCCAACTTGCCCAAAGCTTGTCTCATATTCACTAGTCTTAATGCCAATTCGGCGGTTATATTTGGTTGCATCATTTGCCCAGGCCTTTTCCTCGTAGCCAAGAAAGTGGCCAACAACATAAGTACCTGAAAGTAAATTTGTTTGAGGTTTAGTCATGAGTTATTTCCGTTGTTAATTTTTTGAGAGCCCGGTCGCATGTTTTGCAGTGAGAGAAGTTATAGATGGTTGAAAGCTGACTTCTTCGGGATCGATTAAATCTTTCGTAATAAATAAACGATTACATAAGCTAGGAGAGAAGTCGGACTGTTGAATAATGTAATGGAGGGTTTTCGATGAGAAAGAACTAAGCCATGAAGCCTCATCTACATGAGACTCAAACATAAGCTTAATGTAATCTTTTTTGGAGATAGACAGTCCATCTGCACTTATTAGAATTTCTGACATATCAAGCCGCCAATCTAAGCTTAGTAACTGGCTGCTGATACCAATGAGGAACTGGCAAATCAGATATAGTTATCTTCCTGATTTCTTTAACAGTAACAGGACTAAAGCGAGATATATCACATGGTAATCCAATATCAATTCCTATCTTCCTTAATCTGGCTCTGTGTGTTTGCACCTGCTTCTTAGATAAATCCATATTAACCCCATGCATCCACTGAATGGCGTACATAGCAGTGCAATTGGCGGATAGTGTGCTTCTGCAAATGTTGTTATTAATCAATTGCTCAGATATGTTTTCTAGCTTCATAGCGTTCACCTTTAAACGTTGGTCAATGTGTAAAAACTCTTTATGTAATGTCTCCAATTGAGAGAAATCTATTAATCCGTAAAAGGATAAATTATGGCGCCTCAGATACTCTGATTTAACTTTCTGCTCAAAGCGCACTACGCCATTAGTAGCGCAATAGTCATGGACTTTCTTGATGTAAATATATTCGCTTGAGTGAGAGCCGTATTGACGTTTTATCTTTGGAAATCCATGTAACGATATCTCATTCGCTTTATCATAAATGGTTGGATATATAAGCTTGGCTTTATTAAGTTTGCTACGCCAATCAACGGAACAGCCATTCGAATGCAAATGAGGTATTGAGTTACGATACTTCTGAGTGGATAAACCCTTAATGTAAGCAGATTGATTGCCCTTCCCTGCCATCCTGTTGGTCGTTAAATGAACCTCTTGAATGATAGCGCCATCTGAAACTTTATGAGACTTCTTGCCGTCTTTACTTTGGCGATACCAAACCTTAGTGGCCTTAGTGAAAACTGGCAATCCTTTCTCAGAAAGTATGGAATTAAAAACGGATACACACTGATCTAAATTAGTATATCCAAATAGATTATCGAGTCGATTAATTCTAGATGGATTGCCATCAACTTCAATCCTTCCTGACCTGACTCGTATTCCTAATGAGGTGCTATGAGAGCCTTCATATCTAAGATAATGACTGCGCTCTTGCGTTTCATCAGTGATTCTTCCTGTTTCCATATCAACTTTGACATAACACTCACGATACTCATTAGGTATCTGATCAAAATCAAAGTCCTGAGAAACCTTTAGCCCATCGATAAACATATCAAAAGCTATCGATAAACAAAGTGACCGTATCGAGAGAAATCACTCTCGAATAGATATATGCATTGATTGCTGTCAAGACCACCATATGCTGAATTTAACACCCTTATAAGGGTAATTACAACAGAGAGTAAGCGTGCGTCTTCCTTCGTCGCCGCCCGCGTCCTCGCCCTGCTTCTCCACAAAAGTTTGTCTTTTTGGAATCAAAAAGGCAAAGGAAAATGAATATAATGAATTAATCTAAAATTCTCATATTACATATCAAAGTCTCATATATGAGACAAAGGTGCAGTAATACTTGTACCGCACACTGTACTTTGACTAATTTAGCTTATTGTCAAGAAATGGATGTATACAGCTAATAATCATAAAAATGTAACTGAAGGGCATTGACTGCAAAGCCGTCAAGCACCGCATAATGTGTCCTATGTGAAGCTAAAGCCACTCCGAGCGGAGCATCGTTTAAATAGCTTAGCACCGCTCTCCGTTCGTCACATAAGAGCGTCATTATGCGCATATCAATATGTAATTACTCGATCGAGTGGTTTTAGATCTAAATGCTGGCATTTGATAAATGTAAATTCCCCGGGAAGTTAAACGGTAAATCGATTTAGATAAATGGTCGTCCTGAGATTAGCAAGCCGTGGATCGACGCGTTGATGCTTGGCAATACCTGTTTTAGAATGTTGAAGATCTTGAACTACTTTATTTGCGTACGACCCAAAAGATAGTCTGCAAAAGGAAGGTTTTATTGTTGAATAAGTCCGCAACCCTCGCGCATGCGCAAGGAACGTGGACTTATTCAACAATAGGCTTGATACAATTCGCCTAAATATTCAAACTTAAGATAACAGCCAGTATTTTCTAATATGATAGCTTCCTGCTTCAACTGTGAATAAGTCAATGAGCCTAAGCCAGCGCCTTGAATAAAAGCCTCTGTAAGAACATCACCAGAGTAGATCGTGCCAGTAATAGTTAAATCATTACGTATATGACGCATACCAATGTAATCAATACCTTCCTCATCATATAAGCCGTAACCAACCTGCTTCATATATGACTTGATGAATTCTCGAACATCCTTGCCCTTAGTTATATAAAACGTAAACCTCCTTTCATCAGAAATTACATTCGGGTGAAGCATGTACGACTTTTCTAATATTTGCGAGTTATGCCTGAAAGTGGTGTATGGAGTAGTTGACTAAAAGCGGCGTATCGGGATGAGTTGAGTTTACAACAACTTAAACTTCCACAGACATACGCCACTATGAAACAGAATAAAATTATTTCCTTTGAAAAGCCAGAGCAAAGCATCGATCCGCTGCAAGAATTGATTCGCAATGGCGCCAGGCAACTCATTCAAACCGCGGTCGAGAGTGAGTTATCTGAACGGCTGTATCGCAATTGTGACAAAGTCTCAGATTCAGGACACGCTGGTGTCGTTCGTAACGGCTATTTGCCAGAACGTGAACTGCAAACCGGGATCGGCCCAGTCAAAGTACGTATCCCCAAGGTGCGCTCCCGCACTGGAGTACCGATCACCTTTCGGTCTGCTTTAGTGCCGCCGTATGTGCGTAAAACGAGAACACTGGAAGCGGCCTTGCCTTGGCTGTATCTCAAGGGTGTCAGCACTGGAGAAATGGGGGATGCACTGAGCGTGCTAGTGGGTCAATCAGCGACTGGGTTATCATCAAGCACAGTGAGTAAGCTCAAAGCAACGTGGTCTCAGGAGTACAAGGATTGGAATAGAGAAGGTTTAGATCGAGATCGATGGGTTTATCTATGGGCGGACGGGATACACAGCGGCCTGCGCGGCGATGAGGGCCGGCTCTGTGCCTTAGTTGTCATCGGAGTGAATGAGCGCGGTCACAAGAAATTACTGGCGATTGAAGACGGTGAGCGAGAGTCTACGCAGAGTTGGCGAGAGGTGTTGTTGGCACTCAAGGAGCGAGGCCTGAATCAACCAGAGCTGGGCATCGGTGATGGTGCTTTAGGCTTTTGGAATGCCCTGGAAGAAGTCTATCCTGGCACTAAACATCAACGGTGTTGGGTGCATAAAACGGCCAACGTGCTGAACAAGCTGCCTAAATCGGTGCAGCCCAAAGCAAAAGCAGCTCTGCATAACATTTGGCAGGAAGAAACCAAAGAAGCGGCGCAAAGCGCCTATCAATTATTCATTAAAACCTATCAAGACAAGAGAAGTGGACCCGCTTTTTAGGACAGATGGCTTAGGAGTTATTTTCAGCTGATTAAGCAGCCAATTTCAGGTCGCGACATGGATCATACATCATGTCAGGGACCATGCCCAATGTTTGATGTTTACGCTCTTGGTTGTAATAGTTTATCCAGGAGCCAATGCCGTCTTTTGCCTCTTTCATCGATTGGTAGGCTTGCAAATAGACTTCCTCATATTTCACGCTGCGCCATAAGCACTCAACAAATACATTGTCACGCCAAGCACCTTTGCCATCCATGCTGATGCGAATACCATTGTCTTTGAGTACACCGGTAAACGCCTCACTGGTAAATTGCGCACCTTGATCGCTGTTAAAGATATCAGGCTTGCCGTAGTAATGCAGTGCCTCTTCCAAAGCATCTACGCAGAATGCGCTATCCATGCTGTTGCTAAGCCGCCATGACAGCACTTTACGAGAATACCAATCCATCACAACGGTAAGATAAGCAAAGCCCTTAGGCATCGGGATATAAGTTATATCGGTACACCAAGCTTGATTGGGTTGATTGATGGCCAACCCACCTAGCAGATAAGGATAAATCTTGTGCCCCGCCTTCTTCTTGCTGGTGTTAGGCCTAGGATAGATGGCTTTAATGCCCATCTTACGCATTAAGCGTCGCACATGCTTACGGTCAACTCGGTGGCCTACATCTTGCAACACATCACGAATGCGTCTACTGCCAAGAAAGGGCCGATTGAGGTGAATGCGATCAATCAGATGCATCAGTTCCAAGTCATCCTCATTAGCAGGTGAGGTTTTGTAATAAACATGGGAACGATGAATCTTCAACAATTTACACTGACGAACTAACGATAGTTTATTGCTTTTATTAATCATAGTTTTGCGCTCAGGTCTGTTTAACGACCGAGCGCTTTTGATAAAAAATCGTTTTCCATGGTGATTTCACTGATCTTTGCCTGTAATGATTTAATCTCTGATTCTCGGTTTGGAGATAAGCCTGTGCCTGATGCAAAGACTTCAGCTGAGCTATCGAGCAATTGTTTCTTCCACTTGACGATAAGATTTGCATTGATGTCATAACGACTAGCAAGATTGCTTAATGTTTCATCACCTTTGATTGCTGCAAGAGCAACTTTGGCTTTGAATTGTGGGGCATGGTTTCTACGCTTTTTACTCATTTTCTGTTCCTCGTTTTGAACAATTATAAAACAGAAAATAACTCCTTATTTTGGCCTTCAACCTGTCCTAATCATGGGGTCCACTTCAGTGGGCACACCGCCTATTAGCTGTCCTCTCGGCAGCGAACGTGACCCGCTATGACCAGCTGTGCGCGGAGGTGAGCCATGCTTGAACTTGTTGATGATCTTAAAGCCCTTAAACTACACGGTATGGCACAATGCTTACCTGAGTTGATAGATTCGCCTCGTTCTAAAGTAACGTTGCAATCTGGGTTAATTAAATTGATGGATGCCGAGCGAACGGACCGAGAAGTGAGGCGGCTTAACTACCAAATGAAGGTGGCTAAATTCCCTCATCACCGTGATTTACAGCAATTTGACTTTACCCAGAGCGAAGTTGAACCCGCGCTCATCGAGGATTTGTCTCAGGCTGACTATATGGACAGAGCCCATAACCTCATCTTTGTCGGTGGCACTGGAACAGGCAAAACCCATTTAGCTACGGCCTTAGGCATTAAAGCCATTCATTCAGGTCATCGGGTTCGGTTTTACAATGTGGTGGACCTGGTTAATCTGCTGATCAAAGAACAGCAGGATGAGAAGCAGGGGCGGCTAGCACGAATTATGCAACCGTTAGATGCGGTGATATTCGATGAGCTGGGATATTTACCCTTCCCCGCATCGGGTGGCGCACTATTATTCCACCTGATCAGCAAGCTATACGAGGGGCTCGTCGGTTAATACAATTTCAAACAGGGTTTTCGCCGAAGTCGCTTTTAGTTTGCTCAGCAACGCGTTTTTTGTGCAATAAACCGTCTATTAGCAGCCATTTTGCCACCAATAGACGGATCTATCCCTAGGCCGGCACCAATTCAACTCGTTCAACTCCCAATGCCATTAATCGCTTAAGGTTAAAACATAAGCCCCTGATTCCAACTTGGAACTGGACTTTAGCCAACCCTTTATAACGAACTCGCTTATTGCGATGAGCAAACACTCGCTCATAATGGTGAACGAATTTTGCTAATCCAACGGTCTTTGTCTCTATTCTTGCCATGCATATTGTTCTTCTTGATTGTTGCATCATGGCAACCGTTGCGCCTGAGCGTGGTTTTGGCCGGGCTCACGCAATAACCCTTGTCCGCATAAACAGCGCCCGACTTAGGGCAAACATGCTTCAAGCCGCTTGCATCCGTTACCTCAGCCGAGGTGGCCGCTATTTTATTGATCAAGCCACTTTGCATATCCACTGATGCATGCTCTTTGTAACCATACCAATATTTGCTATTTCCCTTGCACCCAAACCGTGCTTGCTTGTCCGCCGCAACTTTATCAACTGTCTTATTGTTGAACTCCTCTAATCCCATCTTTATCGCCTTATCTCTATCATCCCAAGTGGTTAGCTTACTGACCAACTGGCTGGCATCGACAAATGTGAATACTTCTCGTACTAAGCCCATTGAAACTAACCCGCTCCGAACACGGTCAAATAAATTCATCATACCCCTGGTTCCAATGCGTGAGCGAAAATCACCAAAGTAACTATGATCAGGAGTGCTCTGTTCCAGTCCTGAATCACAAAACCACTTAGCGGCCAGATTCTCTGATAAGTATCGCTCCATTTCTCTATCACTTAAATCTTCCATGAACTGAAGCACCAAGGCACGTAAGCCGAACTCAACACCTCGGCCTTTAGGGCCACGGGTGGCATATATTTTAGAGAAGGGTTTACTCAATGCACCAAAACATAATAGCTCATCGAGTTTACGGTAGGGATGTTCAGAGCTAACCAGAGAATCTAAGGTTAGGAACAGTTGGCTTTGATGACGTTTGCTCAAAATTGCAGGCTGACTAGAATTAGCCCATATTATCTCACGTATTCTATTAATTATCCGACAAGCCCACGAGAAAACCTCCATCGTGTTTACCACCAAGCTTAATTTCAGTGAATGGGTGCAGGTATTTGGCGACGAGAAAATGACCACGGCTTTGCTCGACAGAGTGACTCATCATTGCTCAATTATTGAAACGGGTAACGACTCATATCGATTCAAGCAGTCTAGCACTAAAGCAAAGCTCAAGACTGTCACTAAAAAATAACATCGCAAGAAAGCAGGATTGATTCATCAACTCAAGTTTCGCTACGCTTCACTTGAGTTGATGATAAAGAAATATTATTGTATTTAATTGTTCAGTTTTACTCGCTGACAGGTGTCCAGTTTTAAACGCTGATTGACACTTAGAATGAATAATTTGCCAGATAACGAAAATCTAGTGCTGCGTGTAGTTATCGCCGATGACCATGCTCTGGTACGCGGGGGTATGGCATTACTTGTTCAAACAGTTGAAGAAAACGTCGAGATCTATGAAGCGAGCGATCTACCTAACGTAATTTCTATTCTTTCCCAAGACATCACAATAGATCTTATGCTGTTAGATTTATCGATGCCTGGAATAGGTGGCTTAGCTGGTATTAAAGACATCGTTGATACTTGGCCCGATGTGCCCATTATTATCGTGTCGGTAACAGAAGATATTGATGTGATAGAGGATGCACTATCGATTGGGGTCATGGGTTATATCCCAAAATCCTCTACTCCAGATATTACCAATAGCGCAATAAAACTCGTTCTGTCAGGAGGAATTTATATACCGCCGCATGTCTTAAGATTGTCCATGCCTACGCCAAGATCACTCAACGACACCAATCCGTCTAAGCTAAGAATTCCCGCTTCAATAAAATTAACAACTCGACAAATGGAAGTATTGGAGTTAGTTTCTCAAGGAATGTCGAACAGAGCAATTGGTGATGATTTGGGACTGTCTGAAAATACGATTAAAATGCACATATCAAAACTATTCAAAATTTTAAAGGTAGAAAATAGAACAGAAGCAGTAGCAAAATATTCTGGCAATCTCTTATAAAATCTGACCTAATATTTTCTTCACAATTACTACAGGATTCGCTGTCTCAGAGTAGCCGCAGTAAACTTGACTAACAAAGTGCTCTTCGTAAAAACGGAATTCGCTGACCGCACCCACGCATGCCCGCAAATCGGCACTCACAGGCTCAACATATATACTATCGAGTATCAGAGATTTCCACTTAGTCTAGAATTGAGGAGGTCTCTCAATGAAGAAGAAACCATATGCCGAAAATATTTCATCGACTTTCGCTAGATACTGTCTTTATGGTGCAGCTTATCAAAGCTCGCAAAGGAAAATTTTAAGGCACTAATGCAGGCAAGTCTAAGCCACTAGTCTCACCCAAGCCAAACAAAATATTCATGTTCTGAATAGCCTGCCCTGCCGCCCCTTTAACCAAGTTATCTTCTACCGATAATACTAAAGCTTGATTACTGGCTTTTAGATGGTACACCGCAATACAGCACATATTGGTGCCGCGAACAGATTTAGTATCTGGGTGTGAGCCTGCCGGCATTACATCCACAAAAGGTTCGTCTGCGTAGTGCGCTTCATATAGCACCTGTAGATCGACGTTGTCGCTCTTCAATTTAGCGTATAGGGTAGCGTGAATACCGCGAATCATCGGCATCAGGTGCGGCACAAAAGTCATGCTGACCATCTCGCCTGCCATTCGGCTTAGGCCTTGTTCGATCTCGGGTTGATGGCGATGCCCAGCAGCGGCATACGCTTTAACTGATTCACTGACTTCACTGAATAAATTATTCACCGATGCACCGCGGCCTGCGCCCGATACGCCAGATTTACAATCAGCGATCAGCGAATTGGTCTCAATCAATCCATTTACTAATAATGGCGCGTAGCCCAGTTGCACCGCAGTCGGGTAGCAACCTGGATTCGCCACGATATTCGCTTGTTTTATTTCATCACGGTTAAATTCTGGCAAGCCATACACTGCCTCCGATAACAGTTCTGGGCAAGCATGTTGCATGCCATACCATTTACTCCAAGTTGCTTCGTCTGAAATGCGAAAATCGGCGGAAAAATCAATAAGTTTTACATTGTCCTTTAGTAATTGCTTAGCGTAATTCATGGCAACCCCATTGGGGGTGGCTGCAAAAACCACGTCACAGTGTGCGAAGCTGTCCTTTGTTGGCTCACTATACGCGAGATCATAATGTCCACGTAAACTGGGATATAGTTCGCTAACTAGTTTATCGTTTTCACTGCGCGAAGTTATACAGAGCACCTCGGACTTAGGGTGCTGCGCTAGTAAACGCAGTAGTTCAACTCCAGTGTATCCTGTGCCGCCGATAATACCGACTTTTAGTTTTTTCATAGCTTTGAGAAAATATAATTGTAGATCAATATTCGATAAGCGATTGTGTCATTTACCCTTACTTAAATAAAGCACTTAAACAAAGTAACAGCAATTCCCGCTATCGCCTAAAAGGCCAGTGAAATCAGAATCTCTCATAAAAATGCTTGTGTTGGCTTTGTTACGGGGAATCGGGTTTCTCCTGCTAGCGTGAGGCTTGCTAATTTGGCTTGGTTTACCCTGAATAAACACTCACTCTAAACTGCTTCCGTCACGGCCTCACTAAGAAGTATTATAAGCAATCGGCCCATTCGCTTTTATCCCATACGCCATCGCGCATAATATCGCCTCCCAATGTGGAATCAAGTGATTTAGAAATAGTCCGCGCAACGATTCCCACAAATTACGTTTACTTTGTTTGCTCTGTTGCGCTTGTCGAAACAGCGGACAACAGCGTTGTTGAATCTGATCAATCATAAAAGCAAGCAACATCAACGACGCGAATACCGTCGACAAATGCTTATGGCCGTGACCGAAGTTGTGTTCAAAGTGATAGCCTTGGGTTTTCAGGGTGTTAAAGGTTCCGTTTTCAATCTTCCAGCGCGCTCGGGCTGCGCGCATAATCTGAGTCAGATTGTCATCCGACAATGGGATGTCAGTTACCCAGCTAAAGTGTCGTGTTTTGCCATTTGTTGTGGTTTCCCAGACTTCTAGGAAATTAGCTTCCAACTCAAAATGGCTATCATTCAATGGTACGCCGTTGGCGTAACGAAAACGCCGATGAACCCCTGCTTCATCTGTTTGTTCAACGCATTGTGTTTCTTTGGTGTGCTCAACCCAGTCAAATAGAAAACCATGATCGGATTCTTTAGCTCCGATAATAAAACGATGATTCAATGACTTAAGCAGTTTAATATGAGGTCCGTTAGACGCTAAACCATCCTCGATAACGATCAATTTCAAATGCGGATGCTCCCGCTTTAATGCGCTCAAAAAACGTTTCGAGGCATTACGCTCACAATCATTCTTATTGCTCCCATCCGCCTGCATGATCGGCTCTGGCGCAAACGGAAATACTTCACGATGATCAGGATGCACCAACACCCCGCAAAGCATCTGATGATAATACGTCACCCGCCCATCGCGGTGATGCTTTTCACAACAGTTGGCGCAATGAACCTTTGAGGAGGAAAAATAGCCCGTGCCATCAATTGATAATAGATAGTGACCCGCCAAATAATCGAATCCCTCTAAACCTTTGCCGCGTTGAAGGTTGGCAAATAATTTAGTAAACGCTTTACGTAACGAGACTGGGTCAACCTCGTCCAATCTTTGGCGCAACCAGCTATCGCTAGGAGCCTGCTTAATTCCATATAGTGCACGCAGGTTCTTACGGACTAATTCTTCTTTATCTTGAGGCTGATCAAATTGGAGTAATGATGGGTATTTTAATGAAAACACCGCAACACCAGACATAAGACAATCAACAAGAGGTAAAGCTCGGCTCGCTTTAGTATCCTTTATCGAATCAAAACAGTGACGAACGGCGCTAAGTAACCCGGGGGCACTCAACTGTTTACGCAGTGACGGTTGGGGCATCAGTCTTACTTATTTTATGAAATAGTGCTGATATCTTACTAAAAGCAGACGAAAGGTTACGAAATAATAATTGTAGAGCCTCCGTAGAACCGCTCATTTACTCAGTTTTTAGATCTAGCGGGAATTGCTGACAAAGTAATTTCGTTGGTAAGCGATCTTAAAAACTGCAAATATACGATGCCCATCGACTGAAATTGACGAATTGAACCGTTTGAGCCTAAGACCAGCAAACAGGCCGCTTGACGACTATAATTTGCTTGACTTTAATCTACAAAACGCCCATATTCGCGCGCCTGAATATTTAAGTGATTCACCTTAGAGGAAGCAAATTGGCTAATTCACCGCAAACACGCAAGCGCGCTCGTCAAAACGACAAAGTACGTTTACACAATCGTAGTTATCGTTCAAGTGTGCGCACTTGCATTAAAGCGTTCTTAAAACTGGTGCAGTCCGCAGATAAAGACGGCGCTACATCCGCATTTAAAACAGCGGGCTCTGCAATCGATAAAAGTGCAGGCAAAGGCTTAATGCACAAAAACCGTGCATCACGCTTAAAAAGCAGATTAAATGCACGATTACGCGCAATCGCATAATCAATATTAAATAAGCTAAGCTACACCGCTCAGCGAATAACGAAAAGCAGCCATCGGCTGCTTTTTTTATATCTACGTTTTCAGCGTAAAAACTAAAGCTAATAGATCACCATATTGTCTCGGTGAATGAATTCCGGCTCATGCACATAACCCAATAATTTTGGGAACTCTGTACTCGGTTTTTGCTTAATCAACTGAGCGTCTGTTGAGTTGTAGTTGATCAGCCCACGGGCAACCTCTTTATCCCAACCATCAACACATACCACGATATCGCCGCGGCTGAACTCGCCAGAAATTTTGGTGACCCCTATCGGCAATAAACTAGAACCTTGCTCTCGCAACACTTTAACAGCGCCTGCATCTAATACTAATTTACCGTTTGATTGAGTTTGCCCTGCCAACCATTGTTTTTTAGCAGGGATTTTACCTTTGGCCGGTGATAGATAAGTACCAACTGGCTGCCCCTCAAGAATATGTTTTAGCACATCCTTAGCCTTGCCATTGGTAATGATTGTATCTGCCCCTGAGCGTGCTGCTTTAGTGGCCGCTTGCAGCTTTGTGATCATACCACCAGTTGCAAATTCGGAAGTATCCCCTGCCATTGCATCTAATCGCGGGTCTCCTGCGATGCCTCTTTCTATTAGCGTGGCAGACTCATCACTTCGTGGATCAGCGGTAAATAAACCTTGTTGATCAGTTAACAAAACCAGTTTTTTAGCACTCACTATATTGGCCACCAAGGCGCCCAAAGTATCGTTATCGCCAAAACGAATCTCTTCCGTTACCACGGTATCATTTTCATTGACGATAGGGACGATGTTTAAATCCAGCAAAGAGTTAAGTGTACTCCGGGCATTCAAATAGCGTTTTCTATTGGCTAAATCAGCGTCGGTTAATAATATTTGCGCACAAGTAACGCGGTGAGCATTAAAAGCTTGTTGGTATTGATATACCAAACCCATTTGCCCAACGGCCGCGGCGGATTGCAGTTTATGAATTTCCTTAGGCCGCTTGTTCCAGCCCAATTTGCACGCGCCTTCTGCAATTGAGCCAGACGAAACCAGCACCACTCGAATTCCTTTACTACGAATAAATGCAATTTGTTCAGCTAAAGAGGCAATCACATCTGCATTGAGACCACTTTTGGCATGGGTTAACAAGGCACTACCTACCTTAACCACCCATACCTCATATTCAGTCGATTCACGTTTGTTTTTTTTCACACCTCTTCCTCTTTTTTATCGTCTACTGCTGCGTGATCACTCAAGTCACGGCTTTCACGAAGATACTGGCTAATTTCGTTCATCAACTCCTTACACCCCTCACCTGAAACAGCTGATATAGCGAAAATCGGCTCTTCCCAACTAAGTTCGCTTTGTATATTCTGTTTAGCTAGGCTTAACTCTTCATCGTCCACCGTATCAAGTTTATTTAATACAATCCAACGTGGTTTTTCAAACAGTGTTTGATCAAACTGTTTTAGCTCGCTTACTAACGCTTTAATGGCCAAAACAGGTGCTTGGGCTTCGTCAACTGGGGCTACATCCACTATGTGCAGTAATAAGCGGGTACGCTGCAGATGCTTTAAAAATGCCACACCTAGGCCCACCCCGTCGGCGGCACCCTCAATCAGGCCTGGGATATCTGCAATCACAAAACCGCCCGCAGAGCCTATATCAACAACGCCTAATTCGGGATACAAAGTAGTAAAGGGATAGTCAGCTACCTTTGGGCGCGCCTGAGATACCTCACTCAGTAAGGTAGACTTCCCTGCATTTGGAAAGCCTAACAAACCGACATCGGCAAGCACCTTCAATTCGACATTCAATCTGCGTTCTTCACCCTCAGAACCGGGCACGGTACGCCGTGGCACCCTGTTTATACTAGATTTAAAATGTGTATTGCCTAGTCCACCCTGCCCACCCTGTGCAACTAATAGTTGCTGATCATGCGCCACCACTTCGCCGATCATCTCAAGAGTTTGTTCGTCGTAAACTAAGGTGCCTAGTGGCACGCGAATGAATAGGTCTTGCCCTGCTTTCCCAGATTTTTGGCGCCCCTGGCCTCGACCTCCGTGTTCAGCCCTGTAATCTCGGGTAAAACGAAAATCTGCCAGCGTATTTAAGCCACTATTACCAATGAAGTAAACATCGCCTCCTCTACCGCCGTCGCCGCCATCGGGGCCACCACGAGGAATATACTTCTCACGTCGAAAGCTCATTGCGCCATTACCGCCCTTACCAGCTGCTACGCGTATGGTTGCTTCGTCTACGAATTTCATTTGATGCCTATGCTACTTATCGCTTGATTGATACTATAAGAACTCATTAAAAAAGCCCCGCTCTTACGAGACGAGGCTTTACTAATTTCGGAACTTAAAAAATCCTACGCAGCGATTACGCTCACAAATTGACGGTTTTTTGGTCCCTTAACTTCAAATTTAACCTGACCTTCAGCCAAGGCAAATAACGTATCGTCTTTTCCACGACCTACATTCTGGCCCGGATGCACTTTAGTGCCGCGTTGACGAATAAGAATATTACCCGCTAATACGGCTTCGCCGCCAAATTTCTTCACGCCTAGACGTTTCGACTCAGAATCGCGACCGTTTCTGGAACTACCGCCTGCTTTTTTATGTGCCATTTTAGATTATCTCAATTATTTACGACGTCTATCGCGTTTAAGCCAGTTTCTTAGCCTGCTCAATCCACTCTTCGCGCTCAATTCGCCCTTTAAAACTTAGCTTACCATTAACTTCTTCTACTTGCTCTGGCGTAAACGCAGCGACTTGCGCGAAGGTGGTGATGCCTAAATCATTTAGCTTGCCTTCAATTACCGGGCCGATGCCGTTAATCGTAGTCAACTTATCTGCAGCTGAATCGCTTTTCGCCATAGCCTTAGCCGGAGCGATTTCTTCCGCCTTAGGTTCAGCCTTCTTCTTTGCAACTGCTTTCTTCTTCGCTGGTGTCTTAACCTCGCCAATAGCCGTAATTTCTAGTTCAGTGAAGCTCTGGCGATGGCCTTGTAGGCGGCGGTATTTTTTACGTCGCTTGAATTTAACTACACGAATTTTCTCGCCTCGACCTTGACCAAGAACAGTTGCAGCAACGGATGTACCAACGACATGCGGCTCTCCGAGGGTTAATTTACCATCGTCGTTTACCATCAATACTTTATCTAGCTGCAAAGAAGCACCTTCTTCAGCATCAAGCTTTTCTACTTTAAGCTTGTCACCTACACTTACTCGATACTGCTTTTCACCTGTTTCTACTACCGCGTACATCGTCTGAGACTCCAGAAATTGTTAGTTAGATTTGACCCTTAAAAGGCTAAAAATCAAGGCACTGGATTGTATGCACCTACTGGGTTTTAGTCAATGATATAAGTGGTTATTGTTACGAGTAAATTATCTGTCCTGATAATTAGCAAATAAACTGTCCGGATTTATCCTCCTCCCTTTTGGGAAGTGAGATGAGCCAGATAGTATTTCTAAATAAGGTAAAACAGATGAGATTTGAAGAAGCGTATGAAGCTTATCAAGCTAAACGACTATCACCAGCGGATGCTGCCACAATACTGGGTGTTTGTGATCGAAGTTTTCGTAGGTACATTAATAAGTACGAAGAATCAGGATTGGATGGGCTGTTAGATCAGCGACTCAATCAGCCCTCACACAGGCGGGCACCCGTAGACGAAATGATCAAGCTACAAGACCTATACTCAACACGCTATCAAGGCTGGAATGTGCGCCACTTCCATACATGGTATCAACGCGAGCACCAAGGTAAGCGTAGCTACAGTTGGGTTAAGAATAAGCTACAAAGCGCAGACCTGGTGCGTAAATCTAAAACACGCGGCCCTCACCGCATTAAACGTCTACCTGGCGCCTTGCCAGGTAGGATGATTCACCAGGATGGCAGTACTCACCAATGGGTACCTGATGTGTCTTGGGACTTAATCGTCACCCTGGATGATGCCACCAATAAGCATTATTCCATGCGCTTTGTCGAAGAGGAAGGCACGCACAGCAGCTTGCTTGGGGTTAAAGATGTACTTAAGGTGAAGGGGCTATTCTGTTCGTTTTACTCTGACCGAGGCAGCCACTATTGGCATACGCCTGAGGCTGGCGGCAAGGTGGATAAGAATGGCCCAACTCAATTTGGGTTGGCGATGAAGAGATTAGGCATTGGCATGATAGCGGCTTATTCTCCTGAAGCCAGAGGCCGTTCCGAACGTGCGTTTGGCACACACCAAGGGCGATTACCGAACGAGCTTGCGTTGATGGGTATCACTGGCATGCAAGCGGCTAATAAATACCTTAGAGATCATTATATGCCCAGACACAATAAAGAATTCAGTCATCCAGCTAGAGAGCAAGGCAGCGCCTTTGTGCCGCTTGCGGGCATCGATCTTGACGATTATCTATGCGAACAGTACGAGCGTGTGGTGGGTAAAGACAACAGCGTACAGTTTGAGACGCTGTCTCTGCAGCTACCTAAAGATCAACACCGCTATCATTACGTCAAAGCTAAAGTAAAAGTATCGCGCCACCTTGATGGCTCATTGTCGATTGATCATGGCCCAAGGCGATTAGGCCGATACACAGCCGATGGAATACTGGTGCAACAAAAACAGATTAAGAGCAAAGTTGCGTAACTGGGCTTCGCAATTTGCCGCCGATGAATTCATTACGGGCTACGCCCTTCACTCATTCATCGGCAATAACTAAAGCGGACAGACTATGTGTTAATAATCCGGACAGTTCTATTTACTTCTAACATGATATAAGTGGTTATTTTTAAGCAAGTTAGGTAGCGCAATTTCAACTTATTACTATGGTCGATGGATAAGATGGAGAAGATGGAGAAACCCATATTTCAACGGCTTGCATAGCGACTAAAGCAACAACTCTTTCAACCTAGATAAATCAGTTAAACGCGGAAAAGAGTAACTTCTCAATAACCCGTGGCAGGTAAAATAAAACAAAATATTTCTTGACAGGGTTTTACGCTAAAAGGAAGGTAATTCAACGTGGTCGAGTGACTCGATTTAGGTTGAGTTCCAGGGTGGTTGTAGGCCCCTTTACGCTAATAACAAAGATCGCTTAAGGACGTTCAGGGGTGTCTTCTTAACGTTCGTTGTGGCGCAGTTGAGAAGGCAAAATTGGACTTTCAAAACCGATGGTACACTAAGGTCTATCCAGTTAACGGACGTTTAAGACCTTGAGTAAGCTACCCTCTATTCCCGACATTCCTGAACAAGAACAAACCCCCGCAGTAAAAATGTTGCGGGTGCTAGTGGAGCAGCTGTTGGTGCGAGTTCAACAACAGGACGAAGAAATAGCATTGCTTAAAGATGAAATCAATATCCTTAAGGGGCAGAAGAGGCGGCCTACTGTTAAGGGCGGTAATATGGATAAGAAAACAGAGCCAAAACGTTCATCTTCTAGCGACAAACCTAAGCAGCGAGCTGGGTCGAACAAGGCAAAGAAAACACCAAGGCTGTCAATTGACCTAAATCTGGTTATTGAACCAGCGAAGTCCGTGCCCGAAGGTTCTCGCTTTAAAGGCTATCGGGATTTTGTAGTGCAAGATTTGCTTATCAAGGTTCATACCACCCGCTATCGTTTAGCGCATTGGGTAACGCCAGACAATAAAAAGCTCAAAGGCCAGTTACCGACATCCGTGGCAGGGCGACATTATGGGCCTCGTCTGGTCAGTTATATTCTCTATCAATATCATCATTGTCAAACCACGCAACCACTCTTGTTGGAACAGTTGCGAGAGTGGGGAATTGATATTTCTTCGGGACAAATTAACCCAATACTGATCCGCGCTAAAGAGCCCTTTCATGCTGAGAAAGAGGCGTTACTAAGCGTTGCTCTGAGCGCATCGTCTTACGTGACCGTGGACGATAGTGGTGCTCGCCATCAGGGCAAAAATGGCTATGTAACGCACATTGGTAATGACTTGTTTGCGTGGTTTAAAAGTACTCAATCAAAAAGTCGAATTAACTTCCTACCGCTATTAAGGGCTGGCAATACGGATTATCGTTTGAGTCAAAGTGCGTTGAATTATAGGCAACAACATGGATTGCCAAAGCAAGCCTTAGCCGCTGTAACTGAGCACCGGGAACGCCGTATTGCCAACGAGGATGACTGGCTTGAAATGCTCGATAGCCTGTTGATCATTAAGGCACGTCACCGACGTATCACCACCGAAGGGGCATTACTTGGTAGTATTTTGCATCATGGTCTGTGTGATGACATCGCTGTCGTCAGTGATGATGCAGGGCAATTTAACATTTTGGCTCATGCCTTGTGTTGGATGCACACCGAGCGCTTAATCCATAAGTTGATACCGCTGAACGAGGGACACCGGCAGGGCATTGCTAAAATACGCGACCAAGTCTGGTGCTTTTATCGGGCGTTAAAAGAGTATAAAACCCAGCCTTGCGAGAACCAACGTAAAATACTTGAGCAGCGTTTCGATGAAATCTTCACTCAACAGACATGCTACCAAACATTAAATCAGACGCTCAAACGAATCCATGCGAATAAAGCAGAATTACTGTTGGTGCTAGATCGACCAGATATTCCGTTACACACCAATGGCAGTGAAACAGACATTCGCGATTACGTGAAAAAACGAAAAGTGAGTGGCTCCACCCGCAGCGATGCTGGCCAGCAGTGTCGGGACACGTTTGCCAGTTTGAAAAAGACCTGCCGAAAACTGGATATATCGTTCTGGCACTACCTGACCCATCGACTTGGTATCGGTGAGCAACATATTGATCCTCTGCCAGATATCATTATGGAACGCGCCAGCTTTGCCACGGGTTATTGAGAAGTTACGGAAAAGACATGTAAGCAATTGAAGTGCATAGTGAAATCAAAAAAGTCGCGGTCACCTTATCGGTGATAAGACCTTTTTGATTTTGCTAGGTGCATTAAGAGCTTGCATGGGCTTTCGTGTTTTAACTGATTTATCTAGGTTCAAGCAAAAGAGACTATTAATTCCCCCCACAGAAATGTAGGCAGTAATTGTGTGGCATGATATAACAATCTCTTTATATGCCAATAGGGCGAACAACATAAGCTGATGGAATTACTCATTAAAACACTCAAAGCAATGGGAGAACCCACGCGATTGCGCATACTCGCAGTATTATCGCATTTTGAGCTCACCGTCACTGAGCTGGTCTTTATTCTGCAGCAAAGCCAGCCGCGAATTAGCCGGCATTTAAAGCTGCTAGTCGATGCAGGTCTACTAAAACGTTATCAAGAAGGCTCGTGGGTTTTCCACCGCCTTAATGACCAAAACACGCAGACACTAAAATTATGTGAGCTTATCGATCAGCACGATCCCATTTTGCTAGAAGATAAAACCAAGTTAGAAGCGATTAAGCAACGCAATGCCGAGCTTGCTCAGACCTACTTTAGAGAACAAGCAAAAGACTGGGACACGATTCGTCAACTTATAGGTTCGGATGAAAGTATCGAGCAGTCTATGCTGGATTCTGTCAATAAAAATGAAATCGATTTCATGGCCGACCTAGGCACAGGGACAGGACGCATTTTAGAAATTTTTGCGCCAAAACTGAAAAACGGTGTCGGCTTCGACCTTAATCACGCAATGCTAAATGTCGCTCGTGCCAACTTGGAGAAAAGCAAAATCAATCACTGCCAAGTTAGGCAAAGTGACATCCGAGCCTTACCGCTAGAAAGCACATCAGTTGATTTAGTTACACTGCATCAAGTTTTGCATTATTTACATAACCCTATCGCTGTAATTCAAGAGGCCGCTCGCATTCTAAAACCGAATGGGGAGATACTGATCGTTGACTATGCCAAGCATCAACACGAATTTTTACGCTCGGAGCACGCTCACCGACGCTTGGGGTTTTCCAATTCAGAAGTTAAATTTTGGTGCGAAAATAATGACTTAGATGTAAAGGGCTGTAAAACAGTTAGTCGAAACAACGCCGAACAAGGTTTAAACGTTATGTTATGGCATTTAGTAAAATTACCCTAGTTTTTATTTATTTAGCGCCGAGTGACGGAAACATTTTACGGTGTGGTCATTAACCATTCCAATGCCCTGCATATAGGCATAGCAAACGGTCGGGCCAACAAACTTAAAACCGCGTTTTTTCATGTCCTTGCTCATTAACGCAGAAATAATAGTCTTGCTAGGCACCTCATCGACTGATCGCCAATAACTTTGGATAACGTCATTGTGAGAAAAGGACCACACATAAGCAGCAAAGCTACCCCATTCTTTTTGTATATCAAGAAAAATTTTTGCGTTGCTAAATACTGAATCTAATTTGGGTCTATAGCGCACCAAGCCCTTGTTGTGCATCAAGCCGTCACGACGTTTTTGCCTAATTCGGGTAATTTTAAGTGCGTCAAAATCACTAAATGCCTTCTTGTAAGCCGCGCGCTTACTTAGGACCGTATTCCAACTAAGCCCTGATTGAGCGCCCTCAAGCGTTAGCATTTCAAATAGCAAACGGTCGTCATGAACCGGAGTGCCCCATTCTTCGTCGTGATATTGTAGCTCCAGTTTTGAAGCTCCAACCCACGCGCATCTTTCCTTCGTTTTTTCCATAGCGATACTAGTTCAAGGACTGTGAGTTAACTGCCAGCAGTTTACGTGAAAACGCGCTCCAAATAAACTCCTGTAATGCCTTAGCCAACTTTATGATGTGCTATGCATTAAGTTGTTAAACCGCAAAGGATGATTAAGGCACGAGCCTGAGCTGCTAATATAAGGAACAATACCAGACCGACAATTCTTGAAACGAGAAGCGCATTGCACTCAATGTAACTACAGCCTAACGAATCAGCAGTGCTGTTAGATTACTCAACTTCGCTAAGCCGCTTGTTGATGAGTATGGATCCCGCATTCACGTTGTATGCCGAAAAAACGTGTTTCCTCTTCGAGCATTCCAGTGGTTAAAGGCATTGAGGTATGCGTGTCCCCAACGGAAACATACCCTCGTTCCCATAATCCTAGAAAACTCAGTTGAACGCAAAAAAGATGTGCAACTAATTGATATGAATAAGGAAGTCAGAAAATACGAGGTCACCTTATTGGTGATGAGTGCTTTTCTGGGTTTCTTAGGCATATTAAAGAGTTGTGCAGACATTTGTGTTTCAACTGAGTTTTCTAGGATTATGGGTGATACGGTAACTTGTGCTTTTTTAAATACCAATGTAACTCTTTGTTACTCCATTCAAGTATGGGTAGAACCTTATACCGACCACCCTGCTTTTCTAACGGTGACAGCCCTTGCCTTGATTTAGATTGCTGCGCACGCAGGCCTGAAAACCAAGTTTGAGCACCTGTTTCTTTCAAGGCACGTTGCATCGGTTCCACCTTGGCAATTTGGTTATAGCGCTCTAGCCCTTCCTTACCCTCTAGCCAAAGTTTCCCGTATAAGTCTTCTATTTCAGTAGGGTTTAAACGTAGTTTATAAATTTTGAGATTTAGTGATAAGTACTGTGTGAGCGACTCGATGAACTGGTGCGTTTCATCGAATAAGTACCCAGTATCAACACATATAACAGGCATATTCGGGTGAACACTCGTCACCATATGTAACATGACGGCACTCTGTATGCCAAAGCTAGAGCTGAGTACATGCGTTCTTGGCAGCTGGTCAATTGCCCACGCTACCCGCTCTTGGGCGGGTACGTTTCTCAACTGCACATTGATCTCGTTAAAGTCTTGACCAGAATCAACTAACTGAGTTGCTGAATATTTCATTTTCTATAAAACCTGTTCACAAATAGATGCTTAAGCACCGAATAGGTCCGCATATTAAGAAAGTTTATTTTATTGGTCAATAAAATAAACTAATGATGTTACGAGTAAATTATCTGTCCTGATAATTAGCAAATAAACTGTCCGGATTTATCCTCCTCCCTTTTGGTAAGTGAGATGAGCCAGATAGTATTTCTAAATAAGGTAAAACAGATGAGATTTGAAGAAGCATATGAAGGTTATCAAGCTAAACGACTATCACAAGCGGATGCTGCCACAATACTGGGTGTTTGTGATCGAAGTTTTCGTAGGTACATTAATAAGTACGAAGAATCAGGATTGGATGGGCTGTTAGATCAGCGACTCAATCAGCCCTCACACAGGCGGGCACCCGTAGACGAAATGATCAAGCTACAAGACCTATACTCAACACGCTATCAAGGCTGGAATGTGCGCCACTTCCATACATGGTATCAACGCGAGCACCAAGGTAAGCGTAGCTACAGTTGGGTTAAGAATAAGCTACAAAGCGCAGACCTGGTGCGTAAATCTAAAACACGCGGCCCTCACCGCATTAAACGTCTACCTGGTGCCTTGCCAGGTATGATGATTCACCAGGATGGCAGTACTCACCAATGGGTACCTGATGTGTCTTGGGACTTAATCGTCACCCTGGATGATGCCACCAATAAGCATTATTCCATGCGCTTTGTCGAAGAGGAAGGCACGCACAGCAGCTTGCTTGGGGTTAAAGATGTACTTAAGGTGAAGGGGCTATTCTGTTCGTTTTACTCTGACCGAGGCAGCCACTATTGGCATACGCCTGAGGCTGGCGGCAAGGTGGATAAGAATGGCCCAACTCAATTTGGGTTGGCGATGAAGAGATTAGGCATTGGCATGATAGCGGCTTATTCTCCTGAAGCCAGAGGCCGTTCCGAACGTGCGTTTGGCACACACCAAGGGCGATTACCGAACGAGCTTGCGTTGATGGGTATCACTGGCATGCAAGCGGCTAATAAATACCTTAGAGATCATTATATGCCCAGACACAATAAAGAATTCAGTCATCCAGCTAGAGAGCAAGGCAGCGCCTTTGTGCCGCTTGCGGGCATCGATCTTGACGATTATCTATGCGAACAGTACGAGCGTGTGGTGGGTAAAGACAACAGCGTACAGTTTGAGACGCTGTCTCTGCAGCTACCTAAAGATCAACACCGCTATCATTACGTCAAAGCTAAAGTAAAAGTATCGCGCCACCTTGATGGCTCATTGTCGATTGATCATGGCCCAAGGCGATTAGGCCGATACACAGCCGATGGAATACTGGTGCAACAAAAACAGATTAAGAGCAAAGTTGCGTAACTGGGCTTCGCAATTTGCCGCCGATGAATTCATTACGGGCTACGCCCTTCACTCATTCATCGGCAATAACTAAAGCGGACAGACTATGTGTTAATAATCCGGACAGTTCTATTTACTTCTAACATAAAATAAACTAATGAGCAAGAAGAAAAGGAGGCGTTGCTTCAAAGGCGAGTAATAAGAGAGGTTTTTATTAGTTCCATTGTAGTAAGTAGAATGTGTTTCTATCGATAGCTTAACGGGTATTTATGTAAGTAACTTTATCGCCCAAAGGACTCGCCCGTTGAGCAGACCCGCTATAAGCGCAGGAAAATAGTTAGCGTAGCACTAAGCCTTATGCTTCTGATTTGCCGCTGACGCTAAGTGCTATTTGACATGCAACAACAAGATTTACCCAGGTTGATATTAAAACTCCAATCACCTAAAGTCTTGCCCCTATAGAAGAAGCCACAATTTTATATTTGTCTGTACGCAAATTACACCGAAAAAGATTCAATGGAAAAATTCAAGAAAACCCCAATTTTGAACGAAAAACTCCATCAGTTTTCTGACTCATTCGGTAATTTTCTGGTTGACCTATTCCACTACATAGCCTTATTTGCGATTGGCGCTTCGGTCGTATGGTCGGCCTCAGTCGCATTTATTGAGATGGGTTCAAAAGGTCACGCATCAATTGAGGATATTTTGCTTCTCTTTATTTATCTTGAGCTCGGCGCAATGATCGGCATATACTTCAAAACGAATCGTATGCCAGTTCGATTTCTAATTTATGTTGCAATCACTGCCTTGACCAGGATGCTGATTGGCGACATACAGGCGAATCATGAGCCAGATTTGGGAATCGTTTATATCTCGGGGTCGATTTTACTCTTGGCTTTAGCAAACTTGGTGGTTAGGTACGGCTCTTTCAAGTTTTCTACCTCAACGACGGACAGGGATAGTATCGAGTAAAGAAGGGCATATATTAATTTTCGAGCGGCATGCAAGCGCGGCAATGAGCACAAATTAGCCATGTCGGCCTAATTCTATCCATGATCCACGAGCTTTCTGAATGGGAGGGATACAGTGATGAAGTTGAACAAATCAAGGGCTAGTCTCGAGTTGTGGAGCGATATATGAATTTCCCTGTTAGCCTATGCTCCATTTTACTGGTGTAATAAATCATCTTTCAAGTTGATAAAGATCATCAATACAAGGGTTTCCACACGCTAATTTCAGGAGTAAACTCGCGAAAAATAGGCTTGAGGAAGTCTTATGTTTCAGCGCCGTATTCCAGATTTATTGCGTCATGCACCTGTCCCCGGTGTTAAGTCATTCGCTGTATTAGCTGGTATAGAAAGTGTAGCTCGCGCCATCATGGTATCGGTATTTCCGATCGCGATGTACCACACCTTCAAAGATCCGGAAAAGATTTCTGAAATCTATCTCCTTATAGGCATACTTTCATTTATTGCTTCGCTTTTTATACCCTGGGCTTCGCGCTTTTTGCCCAGACGTAAGCTTTATACCATTGGTATTATTTGCTTAATTGCAGGAACTTTTACCGCGCTTATCGGCGGGAAGATTATGTTACCCCTTGGGCTAACAATAATTGCTATAGCGGTAGTCACTATTACCATTTGCCTTAACGCTTACGTTATGGATTTTGTCGCTCGCGCGACGCTTGATGAAGCAGAAACAAAACGCCTTCAATATAGTGGTGCAGCTTGGACCTTAGGTCCATTTTTGGGTATCTGGCTGTATGAGTGGTGGAGACCTGCACCATTTATAATTTCCCTACTGGCTGCCATATCTCTACTAGTGGTTTTCTGGATATATCGCCTAGGTGACGGCAAGACAATCGTCAGGGCGACGACCAAGCACGCAAACCCTCTGGCGTTTCTTCCCAGTTTTTTCCATCAACCCAGATTAATCATAGGCTGGGTTTTCGCCGTAGTTCGTTCATGTGGTTGGTGGGTGTATGTTGTCTACCTACCGATTTACGCGGTAGAAAATGGTTTGAGTGAAAAGAGTGGTGGCTTATTTTTATCGCTAAGTAACGCGCTACTATTCCTTGTGCCGTTTATGTTACGTTGGCTAAATGGCCGGGTACGCTATGGCGTGGTCATCGGATTTACCTTTAGCGGGCTCGCGTTCTTATGCGCTACGGTATTGGCGAACTACGATGTCAACCTTACCCTTTGGACGCTATTTATTGGCTCAGCGTTCTTAATTCTCTTGGATATGTGCGGCGGGCTCCCATTTCTGATGGCAGTTAAGCCATCCGAGCGCACTGAAATGTCGGCTGTTTATTCCACATTTCGTGACGTGTCTAATGTTCTCGGCCCGGGTATTGCGCGAATTACGTTGGTATTCCTGCCCCTAACCGCTGTGTTTGCCGTTTTTGGTGCTGGCTTGCTATTCACTTCTTTATTGGCTAAAACCTTGCACCCTAGATTAGGGAAGAAGAAAACCAAAGCAACTTAAAAACCGTGACGCCCACCGTAAGTGCTGCGACTCGGTGATCGCCAACCCGTTAAGGCTTGTGAGCTGGGTTTATAAATCTCCACCAGTAACGGATAGCATTTTGTGGCGTCATCGGAATGGCTGCTCCCGCAATCCCCGCCTGGGCACGCAGAAAGTGCGCCGAGTAAATCAATTTCAGCAAAAAACTCGATGTAATCACCGGGCCGAACCGGGCTAGCCTTCATAAAATACTGCTGGGTGTCCTTGGTAAACCCAGTGCACATAAATACATTCATTACATCATGCACATGCAACTCGGCTTCGGTAAGGTTGATGTTTTTAGTTCTAGCCAAAGCCCGCGTTAGGTTTGAGTGACAACAATAATCGTAATCCACTTCTTTTAACATGCGATTGGTATAAGGGTCACAGCGCGTGCCTATCACATCGTGCACTCTGCCGCCAAATTCATCGTACCCATACCACTCCAGCGTATCGTGAGTAATGGTTGCCATTGGTCGTAAATTCGGCAAGGTACTCCACAGCCTATCGCCGCGAGTTACATGGCTTGCTTGTAGCTGACGCGTTTTTCCACTATAGAAGTGCTCACTTAAATCATCGGCATTCCATAAGTTTAAGTCTCCTACTTGTGGCCCCTCCACGCTGACAATCCTAAACACGTGCCCTGCTGGCACTTCAAAGGTAGCTGCATCGCGCGGCGGTATTAATACCTGCGACACTTTTTGCATATTATTTCTAAGCCCATTGTAAAACTTAAGGTCAAAAGCGGGAAGGTCATCGACCGAATAACAAACTAACGGCTTAACCGCCTTACGGCTGCCAGCATCATCTGGGCGAGATACAGAGTTTGAGTTGTTAGGCATAATAATCTCCTTTAATGGAATGAAGCTATTTCAGACAATGAACGCTTTTCAATATCGGGCACCATCGCGCTCTGTGACGGGTAGCCTACCACAACAACCATAACTGGCCTTTCTTCATCCGGTCTATCCAGCAACTTGTTAAAGAATCGCATTGGGCTAGGCGTATGCGTTAACGTAGCTAAGCCAGACAAATGCAAAGCTGACAATAACAAGCCTGATGCAATACCTACAGACTCAGGTGTATAGTAGCTTTTCTTCCGCTTGCCGTGCGCATCGAGAGTGAATTTTTTTTGAAACACCACTATCAAACATGGGGCTACTTCAAGAAACGACTTATTTTCGTCAGTGCCCAAATGCTCGAGTGCTTCCAGCCATTTATCTGAGGCCCTGTGTTCATAAAACGCTCGCTCCTCTTCTTCTGCCGCTTCTCGAATGCGTGATTTCATCGCCGCATCGCTTACCACTGCAAAATGCCAAGGCTGTTGATTAGCGCCGCTAGGGGCTGTGCCAGCCGCCATTACCGCGTTATCTATAACTTCCATTGGAATGGCTTGGTCAGAGAAGTCTCGAACCGTACGCCGCTTTTTAATGTCAGCGTAGAATTTTCTAGAAGCGGCTAACATGTCTGCTTCAGATTTACGGGTAAAGTCGAGCTTAGAAAACTTAGGTTTAACCATTTATGCCTAATGCTGTTTTTAGTAGGTTCAAATTTAACCTCACCAGCTTCACCTCTCAATGGTTTTGTTAAGTCTATTGAGATTATTAGCCTGCAAGTGCTAAATTAGTGCTTCAGAATTGAACCATCTTTATCCTCAATATGCCTAGTGAAACGTCGTCCATAATCATTACCGAAATCCAAGATCATGTTGCGATAGTAACGTTAAATCGGCCAGAGGCCCGTAATAGCCTTTCATTAGAGTTAATCGACTTACTTACTCAAAAGATAAACGAATTAGGCCAAGCAGCTGACGTATTCGCAATCATTTTAGCCGCTGAAGGCCCTGCATTTTGCGGCGGACACGATCTTAAAGAATTAACTGCAGCGCGAAAGATTAAAGACAAAGGCAAAGCGTTCTTTAAGCTAACCATGGGTAACTGTTCCAAACTCATACAAAGTATTGTTCGTTGCCCAAAACCGGTTATTGCCGCGGTGCAGGGTACGGCCACTGCTGCTGGTTGCCAGTTAGTCGCCAGTTGTGATTTAGCTGTCGCATCACAAAACGCTCAGTTTGCGACACCAGGGGTCAATATTGGGCTTTTTTGCTCTACCCCTATGGTCGCCTTGTCACGCAATATCTCACACAAACACGCAATGGAAATGCTGCTACTCGGCGAACTAGTTAATGCAGAGCAAGCCTTGCAATGGGGTCTTATAAACCGAATAAGCACACAAGAAGATGTGTTGACTGAAGCCCAAAGCATGGCCAATACAATTGCTTCAAAGTCCCCCGCTACCGTAGCGGTTGGCAAAGCCGCTTTCTATCAACAATTGGAAATGGGGTTAAGCGAGGCCTACGACTACGCGTCGAATGTGATGACTGAAAACATGCTTACTATTGATGCCGAGGAAGGTATTGGCGCCTTTATAGAAAAACGCACCCCTAAGTGGTCGAGTTAAGATAAATGAAACACCATCTAGAAAAAATACAAGGGTTAGCTTGCTGGAACGAAGAAGTTGATGTATCTCCATTAAGCGGTGGAATGACGAACTTTAATTACAAAGTTACGCATCTTGGAAATAATTACGTAGTGCGCTTGGGCGACGATATTCCAGAACATCTAGTGTGGCGAGACAACGAAGGTGCAAGCTCAATAGTGGCTGCCAAGTGTGGGTTTTCGCCCGCTGTTTCCCATCGCGAAACCGGCGTATTGGTTATTGAGTTTATAGAAGGTAAGGTTTTCAATGAAGATGACGTAAAAGACGCAAACAACTTAAGCCGCATAATTCTCTTATTGCAAGACTTCCATCATAAAATGCCGCAGCAATTTGATAGTTACCCTGCCTTATTTTGGGTATTTCAGGTGCTGCGACATTACAATAATAAGCTAGCTGACAAAAATAGCCTGCATATGACCAAAATGGCTGAGTATATGCAGATATCTAAACAGCTAGAAGCTGCTGTCGGCCAGGTATCCCTGGTGTTTGGACACAATGATTTGTTAGCCGCCAACTTTATTGACGATGGTAAGAAAATTTGGCTGATCGATTTTGATTACGCTGGCTTTAATAGCCCTTTGTTTGATCTTGCCAACCTCGCTTCAAACAGCGAATTGCCGGTAGTGGATGAGCAAAGCATACTGGAACAGTATTTCAACCAAGCCGTCAGCGATCAGGTTTGGCACCAATATAACGCCATGAAGTGCGCGTCCTTGTTGCGTGAAACGGTGTGGTCAATGGTGTCGGAGCACTATTCAAAGCTCGATTTTGACTTTACCCATTACACCACGGAAAACTGCGCTAGATTTGAACGCGCTTTCCTCAATTATCAAGCAGAATTTGGTTAATGGATAACTCTCGTCCTTCTCAAGCCCAAATAATAGTAATTGACGGTGGAATCATCGGCTGCTCTACCGCTTACCACTTAGCTAAAAATCACAATGCGGATGTCTTGTTATTAGAGCAAGGCACCCTAACCTGCGGTACCACCTTCCACGCAGCGGGCTTGGTAGGGCAATTACGCTCAAGCGCTTCTATAACCCGCTTGCTAAAGTACAGCGTAGAGCTATATGAAAATCTAGAAAAGGAAACCGGACTGGCCACCGGATGGAAACAAAATGGGGGCTTGCGTCTTGCCAATAACCAAGAGCGTTGGACAGAAATAAAACGCCAAGCCACCACTGCGCACTCGTTCGGTTTGGAAATGAATCTATTAAGCCCGAAAGAAGCACAAGAACTATGGCTGATTATGGATATATCCGACTTAGTCGGCGCAGCCATGTTGCCCACCGACGGGCAAGCAAATCCTTCTGATATTACACTCTCCTTAGCCAAAGGTGCACGTATGCACGGTGCCAAAATTATCGAGAACATTCACGTTAAAGATGTATTAACCACCAATGGTCAAATTACTGGGATTGAAACCGATCAAGGCACGATAAAGTGTGAGAAAGTGGTCAATTGCGCTGGCCAGTGGGCTAAGCAACTAGGCTTGAAAAGTGCTGTCAATGTACCGCTTCAGTCGATGCAGCATCAATATCTAATCACCGAAACGATGGCTGATGTACCCAAGGGGTTACCGACTTTACGCGACCCTGATCGCATGACTTATTTTAAAGAAGAAGTAGGCGGCTTAGTGATGGGCGGCTACGAACCCAACCCGATGCCATGGAATGTTATGCCTGTACCCGATACTTTTTCATTTTCATTACTAGACGAAGACTGGGGTCACTTTGAACAGCTTATGGAACAAGCCATCATTCGAGTCCCGAGTTTGGCCTCGGCGGGCGTAAAAAGCATGATAAACGGCCCAGAGTCTTTTACGCCCGACGGGAATTTCATCTTAGGCGAGGCGCCTGAAGTACAAAATTACTTTGTGGGCGCCGGGTTTAATGCCTTTGGTATCGCCTCTGCGGGCGGCGCGGGTTACGCCTTAGCGGATTGGATAGTTAATGGAGAACAACCCGTGGACTTATGGGCTGCGGATATTAAACGCTTTAGCACTGTGCACCACGATCATAAGTGGGTGAAAACACGCACTATCGAAGCCTGCTCGCGCCACTACACCATGGCGTGGCCGTTTGAAGAGTTCCACAGTTGCCGGCCTACTCTTAGCTCCCCGTTGTATGAACAATTAAAAGACCAAGGCGCCTGTTTCGGTTCAAAATTGGGTTGGGAACGTCCCAATTGGTTTGCACCAGAAGGCGCCCAAGCAGTGGATACACAGTCATTTGGGCGTGCGAACTGGTTTACCCATGTTGGAGAAGAACACCGCGCCTGTCGGGAACGGGTAGTATTAATTGACCAAAGCTCGTTCGCGAAGCTTGAAGTGACTGGCCCTGATGCTTGTAGTGGGCTAAATTGGCTATGTGCCAATAATATTGACGCTGCAATTGGTAGTGTTATATATACCCAAATGCTTAATCAAAGAGGCGGAATTGAGTGTGACTTAACCGTAACCCGATTAGGCGAGCAACATTTTTATATTGTTATCGGTACTGGTTTTCGCAGCCACGACATAGCTTGGATCAAAGACAATTTACCAGACAATGCCAACGTCGACCTTACCGACATAACTGAACACTGGGGTGCGCTGTCTCTAATGGGGCCACGATCACGCGAAGTGCTTGCGCAATTAACACCCGCTAATTTATCGGCTAAAGCCTTTGTGTTTGGCACTGTGCAAGCGCTTAAAATCGGTGGCCAAGAAATAAGAGCCCTGCGCATGTCCTATGTAGGGGAATTGGGTTGGGAGTTGCACGTTCCCATTGAGTCCTTACTCAACGTGTATTCGGCATTGATGCGTGCAGGAAAAAGTTTTGGTATTCGAAACGCTGGTTATCGCGCCATTGAAAGCCTGCGTTTAGAAAAGGGCTATTTAGCCTGGAGCACCGATATCACCCCAAATGACTCCCCTATTGAAGCAAGTCTGGGTTGGGCAGTGAAGCTCAATACAGATATTCCGTTCCTAGGGAGGGAAGCGGTATACCAAGTGGCTAACTCACGTAACTTCTCAATAACCCGTGGCAAAGCTGGCGCGTTCCATAATGATATCTGGCAGAGGATCAATATGTTGCTCACCGATACCAAGTCGATGGGTCAGGTAGTGCCAGAACGATATATCCAGTTTTCGGCAGGTCTTTTTCAAACTGGCAAACGTGTCCCGACACTGCTGGCCAGCATCGCTGCGGGTGGAGCCACTCACTTTTCGTTTTTTCACGTAATCGCGAATGTCTGTTTCACTGCCATTGGTGTGTAACGGAATATCTGGTCGATCTAGCACCAACAGTAATTCTGCTTTATTCGCATGGATTCGTTTGAGCGTCTGATTTAACCTAGATAAATCAGTTAAAACACGAAAGTCCATGCAAGCTCTTGATGCACCTAGCAAAATCAAAAAAAACCTTATCACCAATAAGGTGACCGCGACTTTTTTGATTTCACTATGCACTTCAATTGCTTACATGTCTTTTCCGCGTTTAACTGATTTATCTAGGTTTAATGTTTGGTAGCATGTCTGTTGAGTGAAGATTTCATCGAAACGCTGCTCAAGTATTTTACGTTGGTTCTCGCAAGGCTGGGTTTTATACTCTTTAACGCCCGATAAAAGCACCAGACTTGGTCGCGTATTTTAGCCATGCCCTGCCGGTGTCCCTCGTTCAGCGGTATCAACTTATGGATTAAGCGCTCGGTGTGTATCCAACACAAGGCATGAGCCAAAATGTTAAATTGCCCTGCATCATCACTGACGACAACGATGTCATCACACAGACCATGATGCAAAATACTACCAAGTAATGCCCCTTCGGTGGTGATACGTCGGTGACGTGCCTTAATGATCAACAGGCTATCGAGCATTTCAAGCCAGTCATCCTCGTTGGCAATACGGCGTTCCCGGTGCTCAGTTACAGCGGCTAAGGCTTGCTTTGGCAATCCATGTTGTTGCCTATAATTCAACGCACTTTGACTCAAACGATAATCCGTATTGCCAGCCCTTAATAGCGGTAGGAAGTTAATTCGACTTTTTGATTGAGTACTTTTAAACCACGCAAACAAGTCATTGCCAATGTGCGTTACATAGCCATTTTTGCCCTGATGGCGAGCACCACTATCGTCCACGGTCACGTAAGACGATGCGCTCAGAGCAACGCCTCTTTCTCAGCATGAAAGGGCTCTTTAGTGCTGATCAGTATTGGGTTAATTTGTCCCGAAGAAATATCAATTCCCCACTCTCGCAACTGTTCCAACAAGAGTGGTTGCGTGGTTTGACAATGATGATATTGATAGAGAATATAACTGACCAGACGAGGCCCATAATGTCGCCCTGCCACGGATGTCGGTAACTGGCCTTTGAGCTTTTTATTGTCTGGCGTTACCCAATGCGCTAAACGATAGCGGGTGGTATGAACCTTGATAAGCAAATCTTGCACTACAAAATCCCGATAGCCTTTAAAGCGAGAACCTTCGGGCACGGACTTCGCTGGTTCAATAACCCGATTTAGGTCAATTGACAGCCTTGGTGTTTTCTTTGCCTTGTTCGACCCAGCTCGCTGCTTAGGTTTGTCGCTAGAAGATGAACGTTTTGGCTCTGTTTTCTTATCCATATTACCGCCCTTAAAAGTAGGCCGCCTCTTCTGCCCCTTAAGGATATTGATTTCATCTTTAAGCAATGCTATTTCTTCGTCCTGTTGTTGAACTCGCACCAACAGCTGCTCCACTAGCACCCGCAACATTTTTACTGCGGGGGTTTGTTCTTGTTCAGGAATGTCGGGAATAGAGGGTAGCTTACTCAAGGTCTTAAACGTCCGTTAACTGGATAGACCTTAGTGTACCATCGGTTTTGAAAGTCCAATTTTGCCTTCTCAACTGCGCCACAACGAACGTTAAGAAGACACCCCTGAACGTCCTTAAGCGATCTTTGTTATTAGCGTAAAGGGGCCTACAACCACCCTGGAACTCAACCTAAATCGAGTCACTCGACCACGTTGAATTACCTTCCTTTTATCGTAAAACCCTGTCAAGAAATATTTTGTTTTATTTTACCTGCCACGGGTTATTGAGAAGTTACGCGGCATGTTCGAAACCATGGCGGTTACGATTTTCTTCGGGCTACTATTTGGATCAGTCATTACCCTAATCATCGTGCCCGCTTTGTATGCGATTTTCTTTAGAGTGCCAACCCCGATTAAAACTGCTTAATTGGTGGCTAAATAGCTAATTCGGGCTAGGCCAAGGGATGAATGAGATGAAGAATAATGTTAGCAAAAATGCCAGCAACCACATCATCTATCATAATGCCGAAGCCGCCAGCCACGCGACGGTCCAAATATGCTATTGGCCAAGGCTTTAGAATATCGAACAATCTAAACAAAATGAAGCCGAGCACCAAGGTCTGTAGGGAAATAGGGATCCATAACATGGTTAACCACATACCAACAAATTCGTCCCATACAATACCGCCGTGGTCGTGTTCTCCGAGTGCCTCTGAAGCTTTGTCACATATATAAATGCCAGCAGCAAAGCTAAATATACACAATATTAAGTAAGTAACAGATTGTGTTTGGGTGTAAAAAACGAACGGTGCTAGCGACGCTAAGGTGCCCGCCGTGCCCGGTGCTTTGGGAGATAAGCCAGTGCCAAAACCCGTTGCTAATAGCACCCACGGGTTCTTTAACTCACTTATATTGATGATGCGTTTAGGCACCCTTAACTACGTGATAGCTCGGGATTTAACAATGCTATCCAACACGCCATTAACGTACTTATAACCTTGCTCAGAACAAAACAGTTTTGAAATTTCGATTCCCTCGTTTAAAACAACGCTATGCGGGATATCAGTTTCATAGATAAGTTCGTAGGCGCCCACCCTAAGAATAGCCTTCTCTAAAGGGTCGATATTCATAATGGGGCGATCAAGATGCGTGCCGACCAGTGCGTCGATTTCTTTGATGTTGCTGGTAATTCCTTTTAGCATTTTGCCAAAGTATTCTAAGTATCGACCGGTAAGGCGATCATCAAATATAAAGCTTCTGCGAATGCTGTCAGCATCTTGCTTGGTGATGTCCCACTGATATAAGGCTTGCACGACATTACGTCGTGCTAGATGTCGGCCGCTAGTTGCCATTACAAGCTCGCATTGTTAAAGAACCTATTATCGAACGCAGACACTCAGCCTGCACCAGCTTAGGAAGACTGCTTGATCTCGTCCAGTACGTTAATCATTTCAAGTGCAGCAATCGCAGCCTCTGTACCTTTGTTACCGGCTTTAGTACCCGCTCGCTCAATCGCTTGCTCGATAGTATCTACCGTTAGTACGCCAAAAATTACAGGAATTGAATACGCAGTTGCTAAATGGGCTACGCCGCCTGCGCATTCACCTGCGACGATATCAAAGTGGGGCGTCGCACCGCGAATTACCGCGCCTAAAGTAATGATGGCGTCGTAACGCTCGGTTTCGATCATCGCCTTAGCTGCCGTTGGAATTTCAAACGCACCTGGCACCCACGCGCAGTGGATGTTGTCTGAGTTCACACCGTGGCGAACCAATAAGTCTTGTGCACCCTTTAGTAAACCGTCGGTAATAAACTCGTTAAACCTGCCCGCGACAATACCGAATTTAACGTCGCCCGCAACCAGTGAACCTTTAATTTCTTTCATTTTGTTTCCACTTTTCATAACTTTCATACTCTGGGAGATACTCACTGATCTCCAAACCGAAACCAGATAATGCATAAGCCTTTCTCTCTCGCCCCAATACAGCGAGTTTACCCACGCCCTGATCTGCCAATATTTGCCCACCCGCGCCTAACATACGTAGAGATTTATTTAGTTCACCGTTTTTATTGCTGGTTTTTGGGACATCTCCGCTACGTGCATCTGAGCGTTCATGGTTTTGCATACGGGATACCAGCTCATCTTTATGCTCATTATACGCTAATAAGGTTAATACGCCCTGCCCCGATTCGGCGATCGCTTTCATGCTGTCATCTATGCTCCAAGTAGATCGGTTTTCTGGGGTGACGACCATATCAAATAACCCGCGATGTACGTGAACACGTACCAAACTAGTGGAGTCTGCTCGTACATCTCCATAACTAAGCGCCATGTGGACATCGCCTTCTACTTGGTCTTCGTACACGGTTGCAGTAAATTCACCATATGCAGTATTTAGCTTAGACTGTTCGACTCGCGCCACAGTTGGGTCGTTCTTCATGCGGTATTCGATTAAATCTGCAATCGTGCCAACTTTAAGACCATGCTCTTTCGCGTAGGGTATTAAGTCAGATAGCCGAGCCATGGTGCCATCAGGTTTCAGAATTTCACATATCACGCTCGCCGGCTCATAACCCGCAAGCCGCGCCATATCTACGCCCGCCTCTGTGTGCCCGGCTCTGGTCAAAACACCACCGGGGCGCGCTTTGATTGGAAATATATGCCCCGGCATGACGATATCGGCGGGTACAGCATTGCGCTTAACTGCCGCGCGAATGGTCGTAGCTCTGTCTCCGGCTGAAATGCCTGTCGTGACGCCTTCTGCAGCTTCTATGGAAATTGTGAATGCGGTCGAAAATCGTGCATTATTCATGCTAACCATCAACGGCAAATCAAGCTGTTGGCTGCGTTCTTCGGTGATCGTCAAGCAAATTAAGCCGCGGCCATGTGTGGCCATAAAGTTAATAGCATCGTCAGTCACACAATCTGCAGCAATGAGCAAGTCACCCTCGTTTTCACGGTCTTCATCATCAACTAACACCACCATTTTACCTTGCCGATAGTCGGCTAGGATGTCTTTTATTGGGTCGATTTTAAGTTGTTCAGACATAGTACAAATTAGTCATAAAAAGAGCTAACTATTACGAGTTTCGTAGGTGCGCATTCTATCAAGATATCGCGCGATTACATCAATTTCTATGTGCGCTTCACAGCCTATTTGCAAGGCACCTAATGAGGTAACTTGGAGTGTGTGAGGAACCAATGTGACCGATATAATGCTGTGGTCAGCATCATCGCTTACAATACGGTTAGTGGTTAAGCTGACTCCATTAATGCAAATGGAGCCTTTATTAGCGACAAACTTCGCCAGCGCAGCAGGTACGCGAAAATGCATTTCGGTTGCATCACCTTGATCAATTACGTCAACAACTTGGCCTAATCCATCTACGTGACCCGTTACTAAATGACCACCTAGCGGTGTTGATAAATTCAATGCGAGTTCTAAATTGACATCTTGCCCTTCTTCCCAAGCGCCGATATTGGTTTTGGTCAAGCTTTCCAAAGAAACATCGAAACTACCTAAACCCGCGTTATTTTCTACAACCGTTAAACACGCACCGTTAACCGCCACACTGTCGCCAATTTGGATGTTTTCGATCTCCAAAGAAGATAAATCTATCACTAAGCGACAACCTTGTTCATCGATGCGATGCTGTTTAATAGTGCCAAGCGCTTGAACGATTCCGGTGAACATTGATTTTTCAGGCTAAGGTCAGCTTTAAATCGCGGCCTATCATCCGCGTGTCTTTGATTTCAAATGATAGTTTATCAGCCATCGCTAACAACCCAGTGGTTTTAAATGCGTTACGTGCATCGCTACCCAGAATATCCGGCGCCATATAAACAATAATCTCATCGACTAAACCTTGTTGTATAAACGCACCTGACAACGTCGCCCCTGCCTCCACCAACAGTTGGTTAATTTCGCGTTTTGCCAATTCAGTAAGTGCGGCAAATAAATCAATTTTGTTATTTTCGCAAAGTGGTGCTTCAAATACTTCGACTGACGTCGCTGCTCGGTTTTGATTCCCCGTAGCAGGGCCTTGAGCTTGCATAATCAAGGTGCGGCCTACTTCGTTTAACATCTTCGCACTAGAAGGCATTCTCCCTTGGGTATCCAAGACCACTCGCAATGGCTGGCGCTTTACCTCATCAATACGTGCTGTCATTTTCGGGTCATCCGCTAAAACGGTATCAATGCCCGTTAGCACCGCACCGGCTTCTAACCGAAGACGATGAACATCCTCTCGAGCTTGTTGTGAAGTAATCCACTGGCTTTCACCATTTGCCATCGCTGTATGGCCATCTAGGCTCATGGCTATTTTTAACTGTACAAAGGGCCGATTGGTGCGCATACGGTGAAAAAATGCCCGATTCATTTGCAGTGCCTCGGCCTCACCCACACCGACCTGAACTTCAATACCTGCCTGCTTGAGCGCTTTAATACCGTTTCCCGCGACTAGTGGATTGGCATCCAAGGTTGCCACCACAACCCGCGTTGGCGCTGCATTAATTAATGCTTCTGTACAGGGGCCAGTTCTACCCGTGTGGCAACAAGGCTCTAAGCTCACGTATACCGTGGCACCGCGAACTTCACCTACAGTATTGAGCGCATTAATTTCCGCATGTGGACCACCTGCAGGAGAAGTAAATCCTTCGCCAACAATTTGCTGATCTTTGACAATTACACAGCCTACATGAGGGTTTGGTTGACTATCGTAGCGCCCGTGCTTAGCCAAATTAAGTGCATGGGCCATATACTTGGCATCAACAATAGATTGTTGTTTACCGGAATCGGCAGCTTCAATGACCGTCATCAGTAGGCAATTTAATGAAAGTCTAAGCCCGCTTAGGTCGTGGCTTTGGAATAATTTTTAATTCAGCCGAGACGCTAGGTTCTGCGGGCAATACATCTTTGAGTTTTTGCACCAATTCGTTGAATTCATCTAAATCCTGGAAGCGTCGATATACGGAAGCGAAGCGCACATAGGCCACCTCATCCAACTCACGCAGTTCATCCATCACGATTGCGCCAATTTCTTGGGTGCGAATTTCATCTTCTCCCGAAAACGAAAATTTACGTAACAAGCGTTGGATAGCTGATTTGATTTGTTCTTGATTGATGGGCCGCTTTTGAAGAGCGATAGAGAAGCCATCACGCAGCTTTTGTTCGCTAAATTTTTCATGTTTACCGTCAGATTTAATCACCTGGGGCAAGTGCAGTTCAACGCGCTCGTAGGTTGTGTATCGCTCAGAACAATCTTGGCAAACACGACGCCTACGTACGGTTTCACCAGAATCACTTTCACGTGAATCAATCACTCGGGTATCTTCAGACTGGCAAAATGGGCAGCGCATAGTTCGAGATTAACTCAAAATGCTTTAAAAAGTGCTTTAGACTAGTGCCTTTACGTCATCTTCCTCTTTTTCAGCTGGCATCATGTGTTCGCGCTGAATGCCTAGTGCCAATACAGACGGACTGGCTACATAAATTGAGGAATAGGTACCCACTAATACGCCCATTGCTAATGCGATTGAAAAGCCGCGCAGCACTTCGCCGCCAAAAATAAGCAGTGTTAACACCACTAGCATCGTCGTCACCGAAGTAAGGATGGTTCGAGGCAGTGTATCGTTGATCGCAGAATTAAGCACAAATACCCGATCTCCCTTACGCTTCTTCCTAAAGTTTTCTCGAATACGGTCGAACACCACAATGGTGTCGTTCAAGGAATAACCGATCACCGCGAGCACCGCAGCCAGCACTGACAAAGTAAACTCAAATTGAGATAGTGCAAACGCACCCAAAGTAATAATAACGTCGTGAACAAGCGCCAGCACAGAGCCCACCGAAAACTGCCAGCGAAATCGAAACGCAACGTAAACGAGTATGCCAATCAGCGCATAAAGCATGGCTAGGCCACCTTGGTTGGCCAATTCTTCACCTACTTGCGGGCCAACAAACTCAACTCGACGCATTTGCAAAGAACAATCTCCAATAACTGAGTCTTTAATGCATTGCTGCACGCCTTCGGCGCCTTCGACATTAGTTGAAAGCACCTCCTTGTCATCCGCACGTAAGGTTTCCATAATTTTAACGCTAAGGCCCACCGCATTTTCTGTGTCAGTAGACGGAAGGCGAATCAGCACATCCTTTGCGGTGCCAAAATGCTGCACTATTGCATCTTCTATTTGTGCGTTGGCTAGTGACGAGCGAACTTGCTGTACTTCGACTGGCCCATCGTAGCCCACTTCTACTAGGGTGCCACCGGTAAAATCGATTCCAAAGTTCAAACCGCGTATCACTAAAGCAGCAATACTGATCACAATGAGTGCGGTAGAAAAGATCAAGGCGATCCTGCGCTTTCCCAGAAAATCTATATTGGTTGCTTTGTTAAATATTTGCATAGGAATAATTTACTTTATATCGCTAATTTGTCGACTTTCTTACCGCCGTAGATCAAGTTAATAATCCCACGGCTGACTACAATAGCGGTAAACATTGAAGTAATGATACCGATACTCAGAGTCACGGCAAAACCCTTTATTGGGCCGGTACCAAAGGCAAACAACACTGCCGCAGCAATCAAGGTAGTTACATTGGCGTCAAATATGGTCCAAAAAGCGCGGGCATAGCCTTGGTCAATACTGGCTGAAGGCGAATTACCATTGCGCAGTTCTTCACGTATACGCTCAAATATCAGTACATTGGCATCCACGGCCATACCGACAGTCAGCACTATTCCCGCTACGCCAGGTAGGGTTAATGTCGCTTGAAAAAGCGACAGCACCGCGACTATCAACACTAAATTTAACACCAATGCTATATCGGCAACCAAGCCAAATACACGGTAATAAATAGCCATAAACACTAGAACTAACGCTAAACCTACAAGCACTGAAATAAACCCTTGCTTGATATTATCTTTACCAAGGCTAGGGCCAACTGTGCGTTCTTCGATGATTTCTATCGGCGCCGCTAATGCGCCAGCACGTAACATCAAGGATAGGTCTCGCGCTTCGCCTATGCCATCTAAACCAGAAATTTGAAAGCGTTTACCTAATTGATCTCTAATAACAGGCGCGGTGATCACTTCTTCTAACTTACGCGAAATGCGTACAGGTTGCCCCTGCGTGTCTAAAATAACTGCGCCATTAGCATCTTTCTGAGTTTCAGTAATCGTTTCTAAATAAACTACCGCCATGCGGTTGCCAATATTCTTTCCTGTTACTTCCCGATTTGCACGTTCACCTTTGCCGTCTAAGGTGATATTGACGATCGGTCCACCATTTTGGGTATCTATGCTGGCCTGCGCATCAACTATATTGTCGCCAGAATAGATCAAATCATTTTTAAGCAAAATTAGGCGGCCATCGCGCTGCTCATACAAACGCGCACCTGCAGGCGCTATATTTGAAGCTACAGCGCTACTATTGCGCTGTTCATCGACCATACGCATTTCAAGTGTAGCGGCTCTTCCTAGAATACGTTTTGCCCGGGCGGTATCTTGCACGCCTGGCAATTGCACTACAATTCGGTTATCGCCTTGTTGCTGAACGATGGGCTCAGCCACGCCCAGCTGGTCAATTCTGTTACGTAACGAAGTCATATTTTGCTCTAGCGCAAATTTCTTTAGATCCTTTATCTGACCATCGTCGAAATTAAAATTAAGCACATCATCTTGCACTTCTGTCGGGATATAACTCAACTCTGGCATTTCACTGCGAACGCGCTTGATCGCCTTGGCAGCATCATCTGCCTTACGTAGTACAATCTCTACTGATCCATTTTCTGCTTTTGTAACGCTGCGATAACGAACGCCTACCTTGCGTAATTGGGTTTTTACATCCGTGATCGCTCTACTCTTAGAGGTCTCAACGGCACTGTTCATATCGACTTCTAGTAAAAAGTGTACGCCACCACGCAAATCTAAACCCAAATACATAGGTGAGATGCCCAGATTAGTAATCCATTGAGGGGCAGCGGACAGCAGCGTTAAGGCGTTAGTATAACTGCGCCCCAAACCCTTGCTAATCGCATCGCGGGCTATAAGTTGCTGTTCGGTGTCGGTGAACCTAGCTTCTACACTGCCGCCCTTATAATTTACGGAAATAGCTTCAATATTTTGGGACTGCAAAATACTTTCCACTTCAAGCACAACAGTAGACTCAATAGACAAGCCTCTTGAACCACGTATTTGAATGCCCGGATCATTACCAAACAAGTTTGGGAAAGCATAAAATGCGCCCGAAATAATCACCAAGACGATTAATAAATACTTCCAAGTTGGGTATCTATTCATACCAACGTTAACTCCGCTAGATTCGGCTCACCGCTTACACAGTAAGCAAGGTTACAAATTAGGCCGCCTTTACAGTGCCTTTAGGCAATACTTGCGCCACTGCTGAAGCTTGCATCTTAGCCACTACGCCTTGAGCTAAAGTGATAGATACGTTGCTATCTTTTACACTTACTATAGTGCCTAGCAATCCGCCGCTGGTAACTACTTCATCGCCTTTTTGCAGATTTGCCACCAATTCTTTATGTTCTTTTTGGCGTTTTTGTTGTGGCCGGATCAGCAAAAAATAAAACACCACAAAAATTAACACCATGGGTAGCAGCCCCATAAAAGTGCCCATTCCACCGGAGTCCGATTGGGCAAATGCATCAGAAATAAATATGTTCATTAATTGTTCTCTTGGGTTAGTTAAGTTCCGAACTGTGGGTGGTTAATCCAGCCCCCACAAAAACCGCGCAATTATGCCATAGCTACGTGCTAATGCGTGGATTCTCTCAAATTATTAGTAAGATTAAATTCACTGAAAACAAGTCCAATTTTTTATTGTTTTTTTGAGCTTCCCGCAGAAAGTTTGTTGCTACAAAAATGTTTCGCTGACAGCGCCATAATATATAATCGCTCAATGAATTCGTCTGGCCAACAATCTAAGGTTATTCATCTCGCTGATGTCAGTGAATCCCGTGATAAAACACCAGATGTGTTAGGCACGGCAAACAGTTTGGTTAGTGCGGAAATAGAATCGGTGAATACCGAAATTCGTAGCCAGCTTAACTCTGATATTGCGTTAATTAATACGCTGGCAGAATACATTATTCAAAGTGGGGGCAAGCGATTACGGCCACTTATTTTGCTATTGAGTGCACGCGCTTTGAATTACACTGGCCAACAGCACATCAGTTTGGCAGCGGTTATCGAGTTTATTCACACCGCCACATTATTACATGATGACGTGGTTGACGCGTCGGCCATGCGTCGAGGCAACCAAACAGCCAATGATATATGGGGCAACGAAGCCAGCGTCCTAGTGGGTGATTTTCTATATTCTCGTGCCTTTGAAATGATGGTGGCAGTAGACTCAATGGCGGTGATGGATGTAATGGCCAGAACCACTAACACCATTGCCGAAGGGGAAGTGATGCAGTTGCTTAATGCGCATAGCTCCAGCACCACTGAGCAAGCATACCTAGAAACGATCTACCGTAAGACGGCTTGTTTGTTTGAATCAGCGGCGAAGCTAGGCGGCCTAATTAGCGGTGCGGGGAAAGCGCAAATACAAGCTTTACAAAATTATGGAAAGTGCTTAGGTAACGCCTTTCAAATAATGGATGACCTTTTAGATTATCAATCTAACAGTGTTCAAATGGGCAAAAACAGCGGTGATGACTTAGCCGAAGGTAAAATCACCCTGCCTTTGATAGAAGCTTTAAAGCGTGGTACTCCCGAGCAACAGCAGGTAATTATAGAGGCTATTGAAAACGGAACGCGCGAGCAGTTAGCTGCCATTCTTAAGATTGTAGAGCTCACTGGCGCGCTGGATTACTCTTTTAAGCTCGCTGAGCAACAAGTGTTATTGGCGCAAAGCGCATTGGAATGCTTACCCGAAACAAACTTTCGAACCGCCTTACATCAACTGGCAGATTTCTCTATTAAACGTAAGTTCTAAGCGCTCAGCTTAAGCCGCTGAATCTTTCCTGATGGACCCTTTGGTAATTCATCTAGAATAAACACATTCTTGGGCGCTTTGTATGCTCCCAGAGAGTCAATGCACAACTCCCGCAGCTCTTTCTCAGTTACTTGCATCCCAGGACACAAGGCCACACAAGCCATAATTTCTTGGCCATAGTGCTCGTCTTCTACGCCAAACGCAGCTGCTTCCAATACAGCAGGGTGGCGATATAACACATCATCAATTTCACGCGGTGCTACGTTCTCGCCACCTTTAATAATCAGCTCTTTTATGCGTCCTGTGATAAAGTAAAAGCCGTCTTCATCACAATAACTTAAATCTCCGGTATGTAACCAATCATCTTGATCGATGGTTTCTTCTGTTGCTTTGGGATTTTTATAGTATCCCTGCATCACGTTATCTCCACGAATCATTAGCTCTCCGATCACCCCAGCGGCGACTTGATTGCCATCAGCATCGACTACTTTAGCTTCATTCCCAATTGCCACACCAGGAGACCCATATTTAATGGTGGCAGGCGGCATTGGGTTAGAAAGAATTTGCGCTGCCGTTTCGCTTAAGCCCATGGTTTCAATAATGCAAATACCGAAGCGTTGTTCAAACTGTTTGTGTTTTGCAGGAGACAAGGCCGCGGAAGCTGACCGCCCAAACTTAACCCGTTGCTTTATTTCTTGCATTTGATCAGCAGTTACAGCCTTACCATCGTTCTCAACCAGATAGGAAATAATGGTTGGCACCACACTAAACCAGGTGCATTGATAATGGTGCATGTCCTGCCAAAACAGACTAGCACTAAATTTTGCGCGCATAACTACTTGACTGCCGCTCACTAACGGTGCGATTACTGTCACCATCTGCGCGTTAATGTGATACAGCGGAAGTACACACATGGCAACATCATCGGATGTAATTTTGTGCGCAAGCGCTGTGTATCGACCGCCAGCTATCACGTTTTTATGCGATAACAGCACCCCTTTGGGCACTCCAGTCGTACCAGAGGTATAAATCAATAAGGCGATATCGTCACCACCAATGTTTGACTCTGGCACCACCAGATCATCACACAAAGGGGCTTCAATTCCTTGATTTTCACAGGTATCGATGATCATCAAATCACTCGGCAAAGCATTTATAACTTGTGAGTATTTGGCCTTATAGGTGGCATTAATCAACAACAACGAAGCGTCGGAATGCTTCACAACATAAGTGAGCGCATCTTGACCGCTTCGCGCATTTAAGGCGAGTACAATACGCCCGCTATACATCACCCCTAGCAGCAATAAGGTGGTCCAATAGCCATTGTCTAATAAGAAAGCAACTGTGGCACCTCGCTCGATATTATTTTCTTCAAGCAGCACATTAATTTGGCAACAATGAAATTGTAATTGTGCCCATGTCAGTGTATCGCCTGATTCAGCTATGGTAAGAAAAACTTTATCAGGGTGGTGCGTTGCGCCCTCATCTACTAGTTGTTTTACCGTTTCCATCATTGAATCGATTAGATCGGTTGCGGTTCGATGTTATGCGCTCGCCAATAATCTGCAAATAGGCCTTCCATCGTTGGTTCATTGGGTTCGATGGTTCTAACTATGCGCGTGGTATTCAGATAATGTTTGTAGTTCATATTATCTGAAATACTATTTTCACCCCATGTACCGCAACCCATTGACAAGGAAAAAGGCAAGCCGTTATCAAAACTGCCACCTGTAGCATAGCAATGTATTTGGTTCACTATTACGCGACATATCGGCAAGTTCAAGCCCAAATATGTCGGTCTTGAATCGTCATTGGTATGGATACTGATTGAATGGCCCTGTCCTTGATAGGCCATAATTTCCTCAGCGATGTGTGCTGCATGCATAAAATCATTGGCCTTATACACAGTCAACACGGGGGAGAGCTTTTCACCCGAATAAGGGTGCGCTTGACCTATACCAGTCGATTCAACTAACAATACTTTGGTTGCCGAACTTACACTTGTATCCAAACCGGCTAAATCAGCAATTTCAAAAGCCTTTTTAGCGATCAAAGACTGATTGAGCTTTCCATCTTGCCACAATTGATTACCTAGCTGCTCGCGGTCATTACTATCGAGCATCACGGCACCGCTTTCGTTAAGCGCAACTAACATCTGATCATATACTGCTTCAACAACAACTAGATTATTTTCCGAAGAACAGCTTGTTGCATTATCAAATGACTTAGAGGTTACGATTTTTTTTGCCGCTGATGATAAATCGGCTGTTTCATCAACGATAGAAACCACATTTCCAGTGCCCACGCCAATGGCTGGGGTGCCACTTGAATAGGCTGCACGCACGTTGTTTTGTGAACCCGTCGCAATCACTAAGTCTACTTCCTGCATCAGTTGCAATGTGCCCGCCTTGCTAATTGGTGATGGTAAACGTTGCACTAATTCTACGGCTGCCCCCACACGTTGTAGTTCAAGCTGCATCAATTCAACCAATCGACCACAGGTGTTTGCCCCTTTAGGTGACGGAGCCAGTATCATCGCATTGCCGCATTTGAGTGCATTTAGGGTTTTATTTGCAGGGGTTGCTGCTGGGTTAGTTGAGGGGACAATCGCGCCTACGACTCCAACAGGACGGGCGATCTCGACTAAACCTTTATCTGGATATTCCGCTACTATGCCAACCGTCTTGGCCCCTCTTAAATCACGCAACAGTCCCATGGTTTTGCGTCGGTTCTTTACAATTTTGTCTTCGATGTTGCCGAGTCCAGTATCACTAACCGCCATAGTGGCAAGCTCTGCATTATTAGTTGGGTTGATTATGCTCCACGCCGCTGCAGTTACGACAGTGTCGACTTCTTCTTGTGAAAAGCCAGCATATATTTTTTGTGCAACTCGGGCGCGCGCTACAGTCTCACTAACGGCAGCTGATACGTCACCATTCATTTTATTAGATTAATTTCGGGGTTAAAAAATGCCGACGACCACACTGGCGCGTCGGCAATCGATATTTCGAGGCATGTTGAAAATTTTCTGCCTTTTCCCTTTATTCTTGCTTTAACTCAGCAAGTAGTTCAGTTAATGCTGTTTGACGTTCAGCCCACATCGCCAATACCTCATCACGAGTCATGATGTTTACTGGTGAATTTGTTTGCTTCATCTTACCCAGCGTTTTCTTGTCATTAAACATAATTGGCACGGTGGTTGCCAAATGATCTATCACTTCCTGAGGGGTGCCAGCGGGCACCATCAAACCACGAAAGTTAACACTAGAATTATCTACATTAATGCCAGATTCTTTAAGTGTAGGGACATTAGGCAAGAACGCATGACGCTCTAAATCTGCAACAGCCAAGATTTTAATGTCGCCACCAGCGCGGGCGGCATCTGACAAATTATTAAAACCCGCCATAGTATCGCCTGCTTTCACTAAGGTCATTGCGCCTACGCCACCTTTTCCCGGCACATAAGTCATTTCAGCACCTGTTGCTTTAGCTAACTGAAGGTGAGCGATGTGATGCCCGACAAACTTGCCCGCACCACTGACTGTTAACTTGCCTGGATTTGCTTTGGCAAATTCTACCAACTCACCCGCAGTGTTGAACTGACTGTCTTTTCCAACAATTAATACCGCTGGATCAGCCCCCCAGTTACCAACAGGTTCTAGGTTATCGATGTTGTATTTTGTATCAAATACGATTGATTGAGCAATAAAATGCGGCACGTTATAAGCCGCCAGCATGTAGCCATCTTTCGGGGCCCTTTCAGCAAACCAATTCCAACCTTTTCGTCCGCCAGCGCCCGGCTTGTTAGTTATATAAATTGGCTGACCAACGGAAATTGGCCCATCGTCTTTCATTTTTGCAGATGCCAATGTGGCTATACGTGCTTGGAAATCTGTCGCACCGCCAGGATTGTATGCAACCATAACCCCAATTGGACGATCAGGATAACTTTCTGCTTTTGCTGTCGATGCACCTAGCATCAACAAACTCGCACTCAGTGCGATACTTATTTTTGATAATTTACGAGTAATGGGTTTCATTTCGTTCCTCCTAAGAATGTTGTATTAGTTAAAAAAATATTAAGATTTAGCGTGTATACAAGTGCTGGTGATGTAATTACAGAAGTAAACCGGTTGGCGTACGTACATGCAATAATTTCCAAAACAGCACATACAGCACTGCCATGAATATGGTCGCGACAATAATTTTATATACCAATGCCTTAGAGTCGAAAGCTCCACGTTTACCATATAGCATGGTAATCGCTACAAAAGCCAAGAAAGAGCTGATATAAAAACCAACTGTTTCAATAAATAAGATATAAACGACCCCAAGCGATAGACCAGGCAGCAAGGAAGACCAGTTTATTAATTGATCAGTTGGCTTATTGTTCGAAGCATTGTCTTTAACCACACTATAAACAAGCAGCCCCGCAAGTATCGCTATACAGATTGCTACAATACGTGGAAATAAATACACTTCGGCATCGGTTCGATAAAAAGAGCAAGCCAATACAATAACTGCAATCAATCCCGCCCAGAAGGCACTTAGGTTTTCTCTTGATTTGAACCAGTTCATCCTGCTCGATTGCGCATTTTAGCGCCTGAGTAAACGCTATACACTACAGATAGGACACAAAGAAATATCAACACAATATTTATTGGTCCGTTAGTAAAGTAGCTAAACAAGCCGTCGCGGCTACCGGCAATCAATGAGCCTTGTAGGAAACTGTCTTCAGCTATGGGGCCGAGAATTATTCCCAATACGACTGGCGCCGCGCTAAAACCAAACTTACTGCCGAAAAACATAAATACTCCGAGGGCGGTCATAACCAATACGTCGGAGTAACTGGTCTGAATACTAAAAGTACCAAATACCGCCAAAATTAAAATGGCGGCTGCCATAAAATGATTAGGAACTTTCATAATCCAACCACTATGTTGGCTAAGCATTAAGCCAATCACCAACATAAATACTTGCGCAACGATTAGAGAATTAATAAATGTCCATGTGGTCCCTGCATGAATCGTAAATAGATCTGGGCCTGGGAATAAACCATGAATCAACAGTCCACCCAATAAAACAGCCGCGGTTGGGCTACCGGGAATGCTCAGCGTTAATAGTGGTACCAGCGAAGGGCCAACCATTCCATTATTTGCAGACTCAGCTGCGATTACCCCATCTGGTTCCCCTTCCCCAAAAGCTTCTGGGTTTTTACTAAGTTTTTTAACCTGATCATAGGCCACCAAACCCGCAATTTGGCCGCCTGCACCAGGAATAATTCCGACAACAATACCCACTATTGAGCCTATAGTCAGCGCTTTAACGCGACCTAAGTTGTACATTACGGAGCGTATTAACCTAGATTCACCTAAAGCATGGACAGGGGAGTTCTGGTCATTACGAGCCTCCTCAATCAAGGTTAGCACCTGAGGAATTGCGAATAAACCAATTAACGCTGCCACAATATGAATTCCACTTTCTAAGTGCTCGGTGTATACAAAACGATCTTCTCCTAGCATCGGGTTTGCACCGATCGTTGATAAGCCTATCCCGAACAAGCCTGACGACAATCCTTTGACAACGGACTTGCTGCCTATTGTGCCGATTACCGTAATACCTAATATGGCAATCCAAAATAACTCAGATGGCCCGAATTCCAGCGCTAACTTTGCCAACGGGGGGGTGAAAAAGATCAATACTAAAATACCGAGCACGCCGCCAACAAAGGAACTAGCAAAGCAATAGTGCAAGGCTTCGGCTGCCCGCCCTTGTGCTGCCAGTTTGTGACCATCCAAAGCAGTTGCTATATTCGCGGGTGCGCCAGGCACGTTTACCAAGATTGCACTAATTGCTCCGCCCGCCACTGTTGAGGTGTACATCGCACCCAGCAATATCAGCCCAGCAGCAGGTTCCATATGAAAAGTAAAAGGGATCATTAACGCTACAGCCATAGTCGGACTCAGGCCGGGCAACGCACCAAGGATTAACCCCACAAAAGTGCCACCAATTAAAAGAGCAATGTGGTATACCGTAAAAACATTGCCAAAGTAGTTAAGAAACTCCAATTATTAATTACCTGGGTTATCGAGCAGAAAAAAAAGTACTATTAATTTATAATATACATCATATCACTCATATACATGAGTTAGTTCAGGCAATACTAGTCTCGAACAACCAAACTTGTCAATAGGCAGATTTGAACAATACTCAATTAAAACAGACATGCACAAACTTGATGACCACTACAGTCTCTCACGACAACGCAAGGCAGAACCACTGTATCAAGTGGTTGAGAACCATATCAAGAGCCAAGTTAAAGCCGGTTCCTTGGTGCCAGGAGACTTAATCTTATCGGAACCACGTTTATCCAAAGAATTGAATGTAAGCCAAGGCACAGTCAAGAAGGCCATAGACAACTTAGTGTGGCAAGGCTTGCTATACCGCCATCAGGGCAAAGGTACCTTTGTTTCCCGTATTGACTTCAACAATAGTCTATTTCGCTTTTTCTCTTATGGAGATGAAAAAGGTGAAGATGTGCGTATTCGCAAAAGTACAACCGACCGGCGTTTAGAACCTGGGTCGCCAGAGACTTGCAATCGACTTAGAGTAGCTACCGGTACGCCATTACTCTATATTGAACGTATTGGCCTCGTTGACCAGCACCCTACTTTCATTGAGAATTCATGGTGGATAGCGGATTTGGTGCCCAATTTAGAAAAGGAAGAAACTCATATTCCCGACCTTTTTTATGCGCTAATTGTTGACCAATACAATATCCCAATTGTGCGCGCTGAAGAAACACTCACCGCAGCTGCATGCGACTTGACGACTTCGTCCAAGCTTAATATCGAGGCTAATTCACCTGTTGTGGTACTAAATCGAACCACTTACACGGTAAACGATAAGATAGTTGAAGTGCGGACCACTAAAGGCCGCGCAGACCGCTTTAGCTACAAACGTGAAATTCGCTAAGTAGGCTGTTTTTGTCAGATAGACGCTTACTAAGTGAGTTCCTAGAGCTTAAATGTCTTAGGGAACGCATCTGCTTACAACCCCTTGCGCACCTTTTGATATAGCTTTGTGAATATCTATATACAATCCATTTATTAAGTTGGGCCTGCCGGATAATAAGTTTTGCTAATGCGAAAGTGCCGCTTTGATCTATTTTCCTGCCGTGTTCGCCCAATGGAACAACCACGAGTTCACACACCAGAAAGCTATTCTCAACTTACTACTTTATCGCTACGCAAATTATTAACCGATAAGCCAAAGTTGATAGATAATTTGGTCACAAAATAATTGAATTTTATCTCCCCCCAGCAAGCAAATTGGAACGATTACACCAAATTGACCCTGGCCGATATAAACTCTATAATTGATCAAAATTAATTGACAAGTTCAGGGGCAAGTTTAGCAAAATGCAAAATATCTCGATTGATAACGACGTGCTCGTTCCCCGTCTTGCTGATGGTTGGGTGATCTCCCAAACAGATACACGGGTTGACTTGGACAATGCGGCAAAAAAACAGCGCTTCGAAATTAATGCGGTAACTGCCGAAATAATTCAGTTGTGCGACGGATCTACGTCGTTTGCGAAAATAATTGCAGACCTTTGCTCTAAATATCCTGAAGCTGCAACAGAGATACAAAACGACGTCGAGACTGTAATACGAGAATTACATGAGCACGGCGTTATCGCCTTCGCTCCGACGAACACCAACCCTAAGGTTTACCCGATTCCCGCGCGTTCTCCCGCTCATGCCAAACGTAAACTGTGTATCGGCATGGCCACCTATGACGACTATGATGGAGTGTATTTTTCGCTCCAAGCTATTCGGCTTTACCACAGCGAAATTCTTGATGATGTGGAGTTCGTAGTAATAGATAACCATCCAAGCGGCCCTTGCGCAGACAGTCTGCAAAAGCTCGGCCAATGGATAAAAAACTATCGGTATGTCCCGTGCGATAGCATAAAGGGAACAGCAGTACGTGACCTGGTTTTTAGAGAAGCAAATGCCGACTACGTGCTTTGTATGGACTCTCACGTGTTTTTGGCACCCGGATCATTGCAAAGATTAATGGACTATTTTAAAGCTAACCCAAGCTGTAAAGACCTTTTGCAAGGCCCTCTATTATATGATGATTTGGCGAATATATCCTCCCATTTCAAACCAGAGTGGAGCACAGGGATGTACGGCACTTGGGCTTATGATGAGCGCGCTAAAAACATAGACGGCGACGCATTCGATATTCCCATGCAAGGTTTAGGCACTTTCTGCTGCGCTAAGGCTGTCTGGCCAGGTTTTAACTCACGTTTCACTGGGTTTGGCGGCGAAGAAGGTTATATTCACGAAAAGTTTCGCCAAGCAGGCGGCAGAACATTATGCCTGCCTTTTCTACGCTGGATGCATCGCTTTAACCGACCGCTTGGCACGCGGTATGTGGTCAGTTGGGAAGATAGAATCAGAAACTACTTGATTGGTTGCGACGAGTTAGACTTAGATATTTCGGCAGTCACTAATCACTTCGAACAACATCTAGGGTTTGAACAAACTGCTAGGGCATTGGCAAATTTTGTTACAGAAAGAGATAACTCATTTTATGAAATTGACGCCATTTATTGCATCAACTTAGATAGCCAACCTAACAAATGGGACAAGGTGTTAGAACAGGCTAAAGTGCTAAAGATCGATCATCGAATTAGGCGATTTTCTGCTATAGAAACAGCCGAAAACCATCATATAGGCTGTGCACTATCTCACCGTGAAATAGTGCAAACAGCTCATGATCAAGGGTTTAAGAATGTATTAGTGTTAGAAGATGATGTGATTTTTAGTACCGATGTTTTAAAAACGTTGGAACGTTGCCTTATAGAGATAAAAACCATTGCGTGGGATCTACTTTTTTTAGGCGGCCACTGCTGGGGAGTCAAATACCCTTTACTGGCTAACTCCACTTTCACAAGAGTAATTCCTACAACAGAGCCAGGCCCAACTTGCACCCATGCAGTTCTCTATAATCAATCTAGTTATCACACCATATTAAGCGAATTCCCAAGCGAGCCAGAAGAAATGGCATGCCATCTCAAGAAGGAATACCTGGCTATAGATCAATATTTTCGTTTAAATAATGACATGGTTAGTTTACTAATTGAGCCAATAGTCGCAACTCAACCCCCTCTTTTAAAACAAGAAAGATCAAGTTTTACTCCCTTGCTATCAGATTCACATTAGAACTAGAAACTTAAATAACTTCGCGGTCTAACAAACTATTGAAGTGGACCGTTGCCCCGGTTGCGAATTACAGAACTCAAAAGCTTGCATCACTCACCAGAATAGCTTAGCTTAATTGAGCACGCCGATAAAGTGCTGGCCGTACTGAAGCATTCATTTCACACATTGAGAGCATATGCCATCGTCCATGCTGCTTAACTACGCCCTTAAACGCACAAGCTTGAAGACGTTGTTTCACTGTTTCGCTTTGTGGCTCCTCAATTTGTGCATTGCTCATAAAGTTGTGCATAACCAAATTAAAACCTTTCGCTTTGCCCTGCGCTAATGCCAGTGCGAAGGATAAACTCAATTCACGTTTAAAGCACAACTCTGCAGCGTAACATGCTGTCCAAACAAAAATGCTCGGATTTCTTATCAAGCTCCCGAGCTTTTGCAAAAATGAAACACTTGGGTTTAGGCTTTTCGCGCCTAAACCACCAAATGCATTTAACGCGCTTGCCCAAAAACGTTTGCCCAACCAAGTTGAACTGCCTAAATTCACCACTTTACCACTCTTAGGCCACGCCAAAATAGTCGCGACACTACTGCAATCTTGGTGACCAAACAGCAGATGGTCTCTGCGCAGTGCTAGACCCAAAGCGTTAGAAGACGCCGCCCAAGTACTTTCTGGTGTAACTGGGTTTGCAGAGACCTGAGTACGCCCAACCGCCGCTTCAGTTTGAAAACTAATAGTTCTACAGACATCCATATTTTTTGGCTCTTGAATTAACCACTTCAAAATGTCACCAACACTATCGATGTTTTTTTCCGTGACCGTTACTGTTTGCGCAGCTACCACCAATTTCCCGGTTTGTTTTCGAATTCTGAGTACGAGATCGACAAACTCCGTACGCAAAGTATTTAGTTGCGCTTCCCGCTTTAGAGTTTTTATTGGATATCCTACGCGCCCTGCCATGGTGATATCAATATGAATACTTAGCTTTCGCAGCCCACCTTCCGTAACCAACCGTTCAAAAAACTTAGGTTGTTCCAGCAACACTTGCCCGTGCGTCATTAACATAGGCACTAAATCATGCTCGGTCGCATAGCGAATAACTTCGATCAGCTCATCAGGTTTACCCGCACGAAAGTAGGCATCTATCACATCTCCACCGGTTATTTGTAAATTGCCACCCGCTCCCATTAGTCGCCGCTGTACCTGTATTTGCTCTTTCATTTCAGACAATGGCACGAGTGCTTGTCTGTTGGCTCCTTTTGGTAAGTAACAATGGCTGCATCCAAAAGAACAATAAGATGGCCCCAAGGTGTAGCCACATTGCACCCAATGCTTTCCAACGATTTGATTGGTCTGTTGTAATTCCACCGGTAGGCTTTGCCAGCGCTCCATTAACAGCTGCTTTTTCTCCTTCGGCAACGGGTTAAACAACGCTTGCCGATAAGGCAAAGAACGCTTGACCAATTGACGCAATCTAATAGACAGTTTCCCATCTTCACCCCCCAATGAACTAAGCCACTGAGTTAACGTCTTAGAACCAGTTTTCAAAATACGTAAATTCACAGTAATTAAGACGGATATTTCCTTCAATGGTTCTTAAACAGCTTACTCACCTTCAACTATCAGTGATACTTATCGCGAGCACATTATCCATTCTTTCACTACCAAGCGCGTTCGCCGATGAAGACAATGCAGTTCAGATTTGGGCGCAAACTTTAGCACAATATGTCGATAACAAGGGATATGTTGATTATGACGGTTTGCACAAAAGCCGCGCAGACTTTGACCAATTTATATTAGTCATCCAAACTACAGGGCCCATTAGCACGCCAAAAAAATATGCTGGCGCAAACTCCCAATTAGCCTATTACATTAACGCGTACAATGCGATGGTATTTAAAGGCGTTATAGACCGAGGCCCTGAAAAGGACAGTGTTTGGAAGGGTTGGGTATCTGGGCTTAACTTTTTTGTACGAATGGATATCGTCGTAGATGGTGTTAAAACCAACTTAAAAAAGCTTGAAGATAAAACAGTTCGCGCTCAGTTCAAGGACCCGCGCATTCATGCTGCTTTAAACTGTGCATCTGTGGGTTGCCCGAGACTTATTCAAGAACCCTACGTTGCTGAAATATTAGACCAACAACTCAATAATGCAATGCGTGAATTCCTTAACGATGACATGCACGTTTTAGTAAATGCTGCAAAGAACAAAGTTGGCGTATCGAAAATATTCGACTGGTACGAATCGGACTTTTTAGATTACGAGCATCGGCAAGACAACACTGAAGGAAGCAAAAACAGTCGACTAATCGCCTTCATAAATCGCTACCGTGATAAGCCTTCGCGAATTCCAATTGACTATAAAGTGCATATCTTAGAATATGACAAGGCAATAAATTCACAGTGATCAAGGTGTCTACCAGCCATCCGCGCCTTCGACATGGCGTAGCAATATTCCCGATAAGCTAAGGAACGTGCCTCCAAGCAATACCATCATCACGCCAAAGTAGTATTGGCTGTTTTTTTGTTTGGCCACAAGAAGTGCTTAAGCTTATTTATTTAGTTTGCTCGTTGGCCGAACATAATGATGAGCATACCTACAAGGCAGAAAGTAACCCCCAACCAGTCACTTAAGGTTGGTTTTACTGCGTCAACTAACCATAACCACATAATCGCTACACTTACATAAACCCCGCCATAAGCCGCATAAACACGGCCAGATGCTTGAGGGTGTAGGCTAAGCAGCCAAACAAACAAAGCTAAACTAGCAACTGCAGGCACCAATAACCATAAGCTACGGCCACTTCCAAACACCAACATGGGTAAATAACAGCCAACTATTTCAGCGACCGCAGTCGCGCAGAACAAAGCGAAAGTATTGAACATTACTATTTAGCGCAGCGGCACATTGAGAAGTGTACCTTCACAAATCACACCACCGCGGTTCCCCACTTCGGTTGTACCAAATCGTTGTGCAAAAACTGCCGGCAACTCACGCGCTTGCGATACGCTCAGCCAGAGCCGCAGTAAATGACGTCTATCTTTAAGATTAGGCCAATCGACAAAGGCTTCGCGATCGTGCAGCAAATTGTGATTATGCACGAACTGCATTTGTCCAGGTTGTAAAGTCATCTTGAAATTTAAGCGTTCGTCATTTGCCAGCTTATCAAAAAGATCTAGTGCTTCAACTTGCTTGGCAGACAATCTTGGCGCCTCTTCAAAGCGTTGCGCTGAATCAATATATTGTCGCTGATAAATGACGGTTAGCTTCTCGGCAAACCATGAAAACACTGGGATTGAAAAATAAGGCAAAGTACCTGGTTCTACCTCCCCACGTTTATCCGTCGCAATGGGTTCAAACAATAGCACCGCCAAATCAGGCCGTAAGGCATTCATTTCGTTATAGATTGTTTCACCGCTGACAAGCAATGATTCGCCGCCTTCTTGCGCTTGTTTTAGACAAATTAAGCCTACTACATCAGCGCTGTCAGTATGAAAGGTTTGGCGATTGGCCGTTTGATATATACGCACATTTGGATCATCAGCATTCATATTGAGGTTGCGTACGTGACCAAGTAAGTGCCCTGCTGCGTTTTGTGATCGAGCATTACCAATATATGATCCCAAGCCCATAAAGATGACTGCGATTTCTTCGCGGGAATATTTGCCGAGATCAAGGCCAGAAACTAAGCTAAAACCTTTGCCGTTGATTAATTCTTGGCACAAATGCTCTAGGTTTTCGCGAAGCGTTGGAACGGCAAAAGAAAGTGGAGAAATCTCTTCGATAGGTGTGCGACTTTCTAGAAATTGTCTGACAGCCGCTTCCAAGGAAGTGATTTGTTGTGGCAATAACTCCCAGCGCCAACCCTCGGGATGCTTAGCCATATTCGGTCCATACCATGCTGCAGGTGAGTCAATCTTGTCAGGAATATTCATAACTCTTGCTTTCTAGGCGTCCTCAAAGCCGCTTAAAACGTTGACAGTATTAATGCCAATTTCTTTAACAGCATAACCGCCCTCCATTACAAAAAGCGTCGGTAGCCTTAAGCTGGCTATTATTTTTCCGTAGCGAATGAAGTCTTCGCTAGTTAACTTAAAAAAAGAGATCGGATCGTGCTCAAAAGTATCTACGCCTAAAGATATAACCAGGGCATCTGGCGCGTAAGCGGCTATTTTTTCACAAGCGTCTTTAAGCGCGCTAGCCCAAGTTAAATATGGCGTGCCCGGCCCCATGGGATAATTATGATTGAACCCTTCCCCTTCGCCTAAACCCTTTTCATCAGCATAACCCAAGAAATTAGGGAAGGCGTGTTTTGGATCTCCGTGCAAGGACGCAAACAATACGTCCGGTCGATCATAAAAGATGGATTGAGTACCATTGCCATGATGAAAATCTACATCCAATATCGCTACACGAGAGGCACCTTGATCTAAAAACGCTTGTGCGCTAACCGCTGCATTATTAATAAAGCAATAGCCGCCGTATAAGTCACTTGCAGCATGATGGCCCGGCGGGCGACATAGGGCAAATGCGGCATTTTTTCCATTGGCTATTTCAGCTTGCGCGCTTAGGGCCACTTTTGCACTCGCATGCGCGGCTTCCCAAGTGCCTTCGCTAATGGTGGTTTCGATAGCCATGGCGTAATAACCCATTTTCCCTTCGATATGCTCAGGTTTGCGGTGTTGCATACCACGCGCTGGAAATACGGTAGGAATGGCTTCACCACGATTGCCGGCTTTACACCATTCATCCCACACACTTTGTAAAAATTCAATAAACTCTGAGTCATGAACACGATAAATTTCCTCTAAGCCGTATTCGGAAGGTGCACGAATTTCGCCTAGCCTAGACTGCTTAAGTTGCTCTAGCACATATTCCATACGCTGTGGGCATTCAAAAGGCTTAACGAGCTCTCCGCCATAGAGCTCAGTTTTAGGGTTACGCAGCTGGTGATCAGGGCTATATATTGTGAGCATCGGAACTTACTTTGGCCTATCTCTAAGTATTGCTTCGCCTTTGGTGAGCCAAGAAACACCAAGCGCAACAATAGCGACTGATTCCAAGAAAAACACCGGCTTATACACTGCATTTTGGTCAGCGGCACTTTGTGGGACCAAATAAAAAGCAACAATCAACACTATGCATGCAATCACCACCTAACCACACACTTTATATACTAAATTACGCAAGTGTTTACGCTTCGACATCTTACGGTCAGGTTTAGTCTTGGTGAATATACAAAGTGAGAAATAAATCAGTACAAGAAAAAACGCTGAAGCAAAAAAAATGTGCACATACCCAGCAATATTTACATCTCCAACATTGAGGTGGGTGGGAAACAAAGCCACACCCATCGCATAAACACAGTCTATATTACTCGCGGGGTCATCTATGGGTTCGTAGCCTTTATAGGAAAACAGGAAAAAACCAATGGCGAACAAGATCCCTACAAATACATCGCCCATCTGCGTATGGTAATAATGGCTTAAGGTCGTTTGTAGCTCGGTTTGGAACAACAATAAGGCGCCACAAGCCAATATAAAAGGGATTAGGGTGCCCATCCACCCAATTGCCTTGCGTAAATTTAAATACGAAATTATTAGCGATTGCTTGGTTTGCTTACGTGTGTTCATGATTAGATTGTGCCCTATAACACCACCCCACGTATGCGGCAAACCGAGAGCGTAGCGAGTGATTTGTCCGACTGCATGCGTCTGCTATATAGTCGTTTAAAGTAATAATTGCCAATACCCGACATCAACCCAGTTGTCGAATTTGATCCCTATTTCCTTAAATTCGCCTGCTTTTACGAATCCGACTTTTTCATGCAGCGCGACACTCGCCGGATTAGGTAGCCCAATTATCCCGATAGCGGCATGTAGTCGCTTTGCTCGAAGCTCCTCTATCAGTCTGCAATAAAGCCCAAAACCCAGACCTTTTCCAACGTAACTGTGATTTAAATATATGGTGGTTTCAAATGAGGTGCGGTAGCCTTGGTGCTGACCCCAGGGAGCAGAATATGCATAACCCTGCACATTTCCATTGTGTTCTGAGACCAACCACGTACCCAATTTCTGGCCTGCTAGCATCCGTACTTCTATTTCTTCTCCTGCTAAAGGCACGTCCTCAAAAGTAGCTGTAGTGTGTTCAATATAGTAATTATAAATTCCGGCAATCTGATCGGAATCATTTTGAGTTGCGAATCGAATCATCTCAATTTGGCCACATAACCATTACTTAACCCGGATCTCGCTTCAAAGCTTGGCACATGCCATGCATTCCACCACCGCCAGGAGTGATCATAGACACATCGGGATCAAATATTTCTATGCCACGGCCGCGCAATTTATCTTTGAGCACCACACTCTTTTCTGGTGTGAGTACGCGGTCATTGCCTAATGCCACCACATTGCAGCCAAGCACCAAGGTATCTTTAAACGGCACATCAATAATCTTTATATTCTTGGCTTTAAGCCAGCGTCCCAGTTTTGTAATTTTGAGGTGTTTCCGCCTTCAACTCGGGCCCGCAACGAAAATTGATCTGACATACTTAATTATTCTGTAGCTAAATCTTGCGCTTATCTTAACTGAAACTGCCTAAAAATACTCTTTTAGCGGTTTTCAATTCAATAAATACCCCCCATAATCACGCTCCTAAATAGCGGCACTGAACGCAGCAATATATATCACCATCAGAGGTTGGCATGTCAGATCAAAAAATATCGCAGGGCACTCAATGCCTTTGGGCTGGCGAGGAAGAATCACTCATTCAAGACGCAACCCAAGTGCCAGTGGTTCACAGCGTGGGCTATGGTTACAAAGACGTTGATGAATGGATGCAAGTTGCCCGAGGTGAAAAACCGGGACATATTTACGGCCGTAATACCAATCCGACAGTGCACGTCTTCGAAGAAAAGATACGCCTATTAGAAGGCGCTGAGGCAGCTACAAGCGCGTCTACCGGCATGGGCATTATCAGCAGTACTTTATTTGGATTGCTCGCGCCAGAGCAACGAGTAGTATCAGTAAAGGACACATATGGCGGCACCAACGTTCTATTCACTGAGTTCCTCCCTAAATTTAATATCAATGTCACTCTTTGCAATACCACTGATGACGCGGAGATAAGAGCTGAAATAGCGAAAGGTTGTGATTTGGTTTACCTTGAAAGCCCCACTAACCCAACAACTAAAGTGGTGGACATAGCGGGTTTGGCGGCTGCGGGAAAAGCCGTAGGCGCGACGGTGGTGGTTGACAACACCTTTGCCACACCCATCAATCAACAACCTTTGAGTTTGGGCGCTGATTTAGTATTGCATAGTGCCACCAAATTTCTAGGGGGCCACGCTGATGCACTTGGAGGTGTTATTTGCGGTGAAAAAAGCCTTGTTGATAGCATCTACCACTATCGAGAGATAAATGGCGCTACGTTGCACCCGATGGCGGCTTATTTGCTGCTTCGTGGTATGAAGACCTTAGAACTTAGAATTAAGCAACAAAATTCCAATGCGATGGCTGTCGCTCGCTTCTTGGAGGGTCACCCAGCCATTGAACAAGTGTTTTATCCCGGTCTTGAGTCGCATAGTGGCCACGCAATAGCGAAATCACAAATGAGCGGCTTTGGCGGTATGTTAAGTTTTATGCTCAAAGAAAATAATTTTGACGCGGTTCGTAGATTTGTTCCAAAATTAAAATATGCGCATGCCGCAGCCAATTTAGGAGCAGTCGAAACTACAATTGGCCCACCCGTCACCACCAGCCACGTTGAGTGCACGGCAGAAGAACGAGCCGCTATGGGAATACCTGAGAGTCTAATTCGATATTCTACGGGTATCGAAAATGAAACTGACCTTCTCGCCGATTTAGATCAGGCACTGCAACAATTCCTCTAAGCTTTAGGGCGAATTTATTCGCCTGAAAGCACGCTAATAACACCCAATTGACCATTGTTGATATTCTCGATATGCACCCCAATTACTGTGGACCCAGAGTTATTTTGTCGAAACGATAGGAAATGCAAATGAAGATACGATACGGGCTTATGTACAGAATCAACTTTTAGAGCTAGATGAGCAGGAATCTAAGAGTCGTCAGTTGGGATTACTCCAAAATTCGGTAGCTTGCTGCCGAGTTCTTTATATGCTTTTCCAATTGCCAAGTATAACAATATGACCGTGCCCTTTGGCCTTCTCATAATGTCGATGGTCTGCAGTTATCAGCGTTGCGTCCTCAGTAATGGCCACCGCATGATAAATACTATCGTTGAAACTTGGAAAACCACTCTTTGCGTGACCACTTTCTGCAATCTCACAGGCCTTTCTTACAACATCTAGATCTAAGTCTACTAATCGAAGGGTATTGTTAAGCTGCGCTTCAAAAAAATTGAGTACAGTTTTCGAATCCACTTTTTTTGCTAAGCAAACATTCATGGTTTCAGTGATGATTAAGTGAGGTGCACAAATCTCTATTCCTTCGAGCACTAAGTATTCAAATAGTGCTTGTGCGGTGGCTGTATCAGTTTCTTCGCAAAACAGTTTAATGAGTACATTTGCGTCTATGACTACCTTTTGTTTAGTTATTTTTTGTAATGTTACCAATTAGCTGCTCGTTTCTGTTCTTTCGTGATTCTTCCAGTAGCTGAACTGAGGTTCTTCCATCGCTCTTCACCGGGACAATCGCTTTCAGCGCCTTCAATGCATCCTTCTTAGACTGCTCCACGATCGCCCTACTCAGTTGTGAGGATACAAATTTAGATCTTTCTCTCTTCGGTAGCGAATCTATAAAATGAGCGACCTCGCTCGGTAAGGTATATGTTCTTGGTGTCGTAGTTGCCATTGTTATAAGTGCATTAGTATATGAGTAATATTATACGGTTATTTTTATATAATTAAAGTTATCATAGTACTTTTGTCTTGACTTTCCTTATTTTTCATTAGTATTCATTTAACTCAACCTACTCCCCTGCCCTGCTCTTTTGAGTAGATCAGGATTCGTGGGTTTGATAGTTCAAGCCCGATTTCAACCAGTGTGTTCGCTGGTTGATGCCAGTGATTGCACCTTTCTTATAAAGGTATTTTGCAATTGGCATTAAATCAGGCTCGATCGCATAATAGTCTGAACCAAGCCATCCACCAGTTCGGCCAAAACCGCAAATAACTTCATCTGCAATGAGCAAGATATTGCGCGCTTTTCAAATATTTTGAATCAAAGACCAATAATTATCTGGCGGAATAATCTCCCCGCCCGCGCCCTGTATCGGTTCAAGGATAACTGCGGCGGACTTACCTCGGCCAACAACTCGGATAATTCCACCAGGGGACGCTGCATCAATCAGCTCCTGATGCCCATATTGACGTGCCGTAAAGCCCAAACGCCATGCAGGTATTTGTTGCCTTCGCTATCGCAAATATCCACGCCTTGTGCACGCTCGATAACTCGAGTTGCAGCGGCCTCCTGCATTTCTTTATGATCGCTAAACGGAGTAAATGGTGGCTTGCATCAAGTTGCTGCTAGCGTTGGGTAGATTCGCGCATGTTGAGTTCCCTCGATATTGAAGCTGAATAATTCAGGCTATATTGTGATCACAAATATAATAACATTCATGTGTAATTGAACTAAAATAGATTTTGTTAATGCAGCGCGTCAAGCCCATTATGTTTACGTTTGATGTTTTCTGAGAGCATTTGCAACCCTTCACCAATATCCAACTCAATCGCTTTTTTAAACGCCACATGATCACCTTGCTTTAACGCCGCAATCGATAATCTTGCAAGTAATCTGTGTCCACCCGCCCAAACACGATGCGTGTAAAAGGTGCGAATTGCAGCCACAAACTCCTGACCAAGGGCAACAGTACGGGAGAATTGGCTTTCTCATAGATACCAAAATGAAATTGACGATTGCAATTAATGTAAGTTTGAACTTCTCCAGATACCAGTGATTGATTGAGCGATTTATCTAATTGGCCAAGGTGCTTGATATCAGTTTTAGTTATATTTTCAAATGCCAATGCCGCTACTCTGGTTCTATGGCTAGGCGTGCAAGGGATAATTCGTCAAACCGTTTTTGATTCATTCTTGCCACGCTGACCCTGCGATTATCATGTACTTCCAATGCGCCTTCTGCCGCCAGCCGGCGAATTGCTTCACGAACTGGCATTGGACTGACGTCAAGACTAGCCGCGATTCCGCGCAAAGTGACACCCACTCCCGGCACAAATTCGCCCGCAAGAATTGAATCACACAAAGCTAGGTATACCCATTCGTGTACGGGTTGTGAATCCTCACGTGCTTCAATATTAGTAAAGTGTCTGTCCGAGTTCATTTTTTGATCAAGTCAGTAAAATGCTACATTGACGATTTGAGTTTGGTCGAAACGTATAATACCGTTACGATTTGACAATCGTGTTAGACCACCCTAATATCCTCATAATTGTGATCACAATCATACACCATAATAATTAAAGAGGCTATCGAACTAAATTTTATGGTCAATTTCGCTAAAAATTTTCTTATAGCACATCCAGAACTTGAAATGCTGGAACTGCTGTTTGTCGACGTCAATGGTGTCGCCCGCGGTAAATGGCTTAAACCAGAAGGGCTGATAAAAGCATTCTCTGGAGATTTCAGCTTTCCTAGATCAAGCTATGTATCAGACATTTGGGGTGACACCGCAATTGGCACCGGCCTAGGCATGAAATCGGGCGATATGGATGGTGTTTGTGTTCCAGTTGAACATTCCGTTGCCATCGCTCCTTGGTTCAAACAGCCCACCGCACAGTGCCTAGTGGGCATGAATGGTCGTGATGGCAAACCATTCTTTGCCGACCCACGTCATGTGCTACAGCGGGTAGTCGATCGTTTTAAGACAGACAAACTGCAGCCAGTAATCGCGCTGGAACTAGAGTTTTATCTGCTCGATCAACAATCTACACCGAACGGTCATCCTCAATTTGCCCTGTTGCCCGGAAGCCCTAATCGATACAGCAACACGCAAATTCTAGACATCATCGAATTACAAGATTTCGAAGATGTTTTTGTGTCGATCAATCAAGCCTGTAAGCTGCAGAATATTCCGATTGAAACCGCCATTAAGGAAGAAGCGCCCGGTCAATTTGAAATTAATCTTTTACATCACGGCGACCCTTTGCTCGTAGCAGACCAAACTTTCTTGCTTAAAAGAATCATTAAAGGCTGCGCGAACAAACACGGCTATCTGGCAAGTTTTATGGCCAAACCCTTCGCTGAACTTTCCGGCAATGGTTTGCATATGCATGCAAGTGTGTTGGATATTAAAGGCCAGAATATTTTTAAAATGGTGGATAACAAACCGCAAGGGCGCTATGCAGATGCCATTGCCGGCTTGCTCGATGCAACGCCTGCGTTAATGGCTTTTTTTGCGCCACATGCCAATTCTTATCGGCGTTTAAGCGAAGATTTCAACCTTGCGCCGACCACACTGAGCTGGGGTTATGAAAACCGAACCACGCTCGTACGCCTGCCCTTAGGGGGCGCAGCATCAACGCGTATTGAGCACCGGCTGGCGGGTGCAGATGCCAACCCATATTTGGTGATTGCAGCCATACTTGCTGGCATCCATCATGGCCTGATTTCTCGACCACCCCTGCCGACGGAAACGCTAAACGATGCGAATACGCAACTACCTCGCGCGCTTGCCATCCCATGGCGCGAGGCCATTGCACGAATCGGAACATCGGATATCATCAAAGATTACTTCGGCAAAGAGTTTCCACACGCCTACGAAATCATTAAGCGAGGCGAGCTTATGCGCTTTGATACCACGATCACCGATTTGGAGTACAATAGCTATTTGAGGCATGTTTGATGCCCGCAATAAATTCACCATAAATAATCACTGATAAACCACTATGAGGAAAATGAAAATGAAACACTTATTTGTAAAAAGCCTAATAGTTTGCGCTGCCATAACGGCGGTGTCTGTCGCACCGGCAGCGGAAGAAAAAATTGTCAATGTGTTCAATTGGTCTGATTATATTGATGAAGAAATATTGTCAGATTTTGAGACTGAAACAGGAATTAAAGTGGTTTACGATGTTTTCGATTCCAACGATATTCTTGAAACTAAACTTCTCGCTGGCAGCACCGGTTATGACGTTGTTGTGCCTTCTGCAGGGTTTTTGACGCGCCAAATTGAAGCCGGCGTTTTTCAAAAGCTCGATAAATCCAAGCTGAGCAACATCGGCAATATGTGGGATGTAGTACAACAGCAAGTAGACCGTTTCGGCCCACTCAACGAATATTCTATCAATTATATGTGGGGTACAACGGGCATTGGCTATGTTGAATCCGCGATCATGGAGCGATTGCCAGATGCGCCTGTAGATTCACTGGCAATGCTATTTGATCCAGACGTTGTCTCTAAGTTTGCAGATTGCGGTGTCCATGTTCTTGACGCAGCGGATGAATTAATTCCTGCGGCCTTGGCTTATATTGGGGAAGACCCAGATTCTAAAGATAAAGAGATTATCGCGAAGACTGAAGCAGTATTTGAAGCCATCCGCCCCCATATCCAAAAGTTTCATTCATCAGAGTACATTAATGGCTTATCTAATGGCGATATCTGCTTGGCGATTGGGTGGTCAGGCGATATATTTCAAGCTCGCGATCGAGCAGATGAAGCTGACAATGGTGTGACCGTTATATATAGCGTGCCAAAAGAAGGCGCGCTAATGTGGTTTGATCAAATTGCCATCCCGAAGGATGCACCGCATAGCGATAATGCACATCAATTCATCAACTATATGATGCGTCCCGAAGTTGTCGCTAAAGCAACTAATTACGTCTGGTACGCCAATGGCAATAAAGCTTCACAGCCACTATTGGAAGAAGACTTGTTCAGCGATACCTCCGTATACCCCACTGAGGAAATGCTCAAAACTATGTATATCGTTACGCCATACGCACCGCGCGTTCAGCGTGTTGTGACACGATTATGGACAAAAGTTAAAAGCGGCCAATAACGCTCCATGACAAATGCCACGGATTTCAGGCCCTGGCTAGACCCGAGCCAGAGACCTTATATTCAGATCGAAGGTGTCACCAAGAAGTTTGGTGATTTCGTCGCCATCGATCATCTTTCTCTGGATGTTTATAAAAACGAGTTTTTTGCGCTGCTCGGTGGCTCGGGTTGCGGGAAATCCACGCTTTTACGCATGCTCGCTGGCTTTGAGGCACCCAATGAGGGGCGTATATTGCTCGATGGAGAAGATGTCTCGGCGATTCCGCCCCACGAGCGCCCCGTCAATATGATGTTTCAGTCATATGCCTTATTTCCGCATATGACGGTGGCCAAAAACGTTGGGTTTGGCCTAAAGCAGGATAAAATTCCGGAAGCGCAAATCAAACAACAGGTTGATGACATGCTGGAATTGGTTCAGCTCGGTGAATTTGCTGCTCGAAAACCACACCAACTATCAGGTGGCCAGCGCCAACGCGTTGCCCTGGCGCGCAGTCTCATCAAGAAGCCCAAATTGCTACTATTAGATGAACCCCTTGGCGCACTGGACAAAAAGCTCCGCCAACAAACGCAGTTTGAATTGATGAATATCCAAAAAGAACTCGGCATTACCTTTATGATCGTTACCCACGATCAGGAAGAGGCGATGACGGTCGCCAGTCGTATCGGCGTTATGGATAGCGGCAAATTGGTTCAGATATCCACTCCGGCTGAAATTTATGAAGCGCCAAAAACACGCTATGTCGCTGATTTTATCGGTGATGTGAATTTATTTGAAGGTCGTTATCTCGGGCCTGGCGATCACGGCACATCGATGGAATGTGGAGAGCTGAAGTGTATTGTACATGCTGCGCAAACCGTTGAACTGGCTGAAGGTTCCAAAATATGGTTCGCCGTTCGCCCAGAAAAATTAGAGATATCTAAAACCGCCCATCAAGATTATGCCAATGCCGTCAAAGGGGAAGTTTGGGATATCGGCTATGGCGGTAGCTTTTCGACTTACCACGTAAGGCTCGCGTCGGGCGAAACAGTGACGGCTGTGCGCGCAAATCGAGAGCGATCTGAAGAAAACAGCATCACTTGGGAAGACGATGTTTATCTCAGTTGGTCACCTAAATCGAGCGTGGTAATCATCGAGTCATGAGCGGTGGAAATAGAGGCGTCATTATGCAGGGCGAGCCCGCGGAATTAAGTAGAATCGCCAACCTGCACCAACAGTTATCCTCATTTACACCCTACCGTTGGTTCGTTGCGTGCATCTTATGGCTAGCAGATAAAACCGGGCTACAGGGACGCGGCCTGGTCGTCGCGCTGCCTTTTATTTGGTTGTTGATGTTTTTTCTATTTCCTTTTGTCATCGTCCTAAAGCTTAGCGTTTCTGAGATCGCGGTGGCCATCCCGCCCTATACACCAATTTTTGAATGGGCCGAAGGAATTTATTTCAACATCAAATTGAGCTTTGAAAGCTATCAACTTCTGCTCGAAGATAGCTTGTACATCAATGCTTATTTAAGCAGCCTTAAAATTGCTGGTATATCAACTATATTGACCTTGTTGATCGGCTTTCCGATGGCCTATGGTATGGTGCGTGCGCCCAAACACTGGCGCGGCACATTGCTGATGCTCGTCATATTGCCCTTCTGGACTTCCTTTTTAATTCGTGTCTACGCCTGGATTGGCATACTTAAAACTAACGGCTTGTTGAATCTTTTGCTGATGAAAATTGGCATTATTTCGCAGCCCCTAGCAATTCTAAATACCGATCTCGCCGTCTATATTGGCATTGTCTATTCGTATTTGCCTTTCATGGTGTTGCCGCTTTATTCCAATCTTGAAAAGCTTGACAATAGTTTGATCGAAGCCGCCGCTGACCTTGGTTGCAAGCCCATCAAGGCATTCTGTAGCATCACAATTCCCTTGGCCATACCCGGTATTGTTGCGGGTTGTTTTTTGGTCTTCATTCCCGCCGTGGGCGAGTTTGTGATCCCTGATTTACTGGGTGGGTCAGACACTCTGATGATTGGCAAAACACTTTGGGTTGAATTTTTCAATAATCGAGATTGGCCACTGGCATCATCAGTTGCCGTATTATTGCTGCTGATTTTGATTGTCCCCATTATGGCGTTTCAGAAGTTTCAAGAGAAATCGATCTCATGAAACAATTCTCAACCTTTAATAAGGTTTCACTCTTATTAGGCTTCGCCTTTTTATATCTGCCGATTATTATCTTGATCATTTTCAGCTTTAATGAATCCAAGCTGGTTACGGTCTGGGGTGGCTGGTCAACCAAATGGTATAGTGAGTTATTTCAGAATCAAGGCCTCAAGGATGCTGCCTGGGTCACCATTCGCGTGGCGCTTATATCGGCGACCGTGGCCGCCGTACTCGGCACATTCGGCGGTCTGGCACTCACGCGCTTCGGAAAATTTCGGGGCCGTACCTTATTTTCCGGCATGATCTACGCCCCAATGGTGATGCCAGACGTTATCATTGGTTTATCACTATTACTCATGTTTGTCGCGCTGTCGATCGACCGAGGCATCATGACGGTAACCATTGCACATATCAGTTTCTCGCTGTGTTATGTTGCGGTTGTGGTGCAATCAAGATTAGCCAGTTTTGATGACAGTATTGAAGAGGCGGCACTTGATTTAGGCTGCACGCCCGTTAAAACATTTTTATATGTTACCTTGCCGGTAATTTTCCCTGCCGTACTCTCTGGATGGTTATTGGCGTTCACTTTATCGCTTGATGATCTGGTCATCGCAAGTTTTGCCTCTGGTCCAGGCTCAACCACTTTGCCAATGAAAATCTATAGCCAGGTACGCTTGGGCGTCACACCGGAGATCAATGCTGTCTCGACAATTTTGGTGGGGCTGGTCGCAAGCGGCGTGCTCATTGCATCGTGGGTAGGCAGACGCCAAGAGAGGCAACGCATCGTCGACCAACAGCTGGCCGCTCAATAGGCGTAGATTCCAACCCTTAAGTAAATATTTGTGTGGTGAGTCACCACTGTCCCGTTAACTTTCATCGCTCACGTAGTTTCTTAGTAGCATGACCTGATAAGGTGGCATGAAGCGCATCCATGCGGGCGAGTAATTTAATATCTCTGTTGCGATATCGTCTAGCGAAACCGCGTGTTACTTGGTGCCCCCAATTGAGTCTGCCATGCTTTAGGTAACTTAGATTAGTTCGGTATCATTTCCGATTAGACTCAACCCTTTCGCTCGGTATCATTTCATATTGGGCAACAAGACTAATCCGAGCGGTAGTTACCCATTTATGCTATAGTAATAAAGCGAAAATCAACAGAGGTGAACAGATGGGTGGAGACATGGCCAATGCAGAATTAGGCGTAGCAATTACCGATAATCAAGGCGCAAAAACACGCCTAGGCGAGCGCAACAAACTAGAAAAGCAGCACGCATGGAGCCGACAATATTTAGGAGAGAGAACCATAGCAATGCTATTTTTGCTTTGCCTAACTACCCTAACCGTAATTTGGACTATGGAAGTTAGTGCGATTATCCGCTATGGCATTACCACCACGGTGCTGATTCTTGCGTTGTTTTTATCAGTTGGGTTTATTCGCAGAAAATCAGCCCTAATGCAAAGCCGCGACGCAGATATAAAAGCCTACACAAACGAACCCAACTAACACCGCAGTTACGTACTACTTTTTACCGCCAAACGCCCTGCTCTGGCATAAGCAGCGCCATAGGACAAAAAGGTCAGAGACATCGCCGCCGCAACCCAATACACTTTAGTAAGCAACTGCTCAACTGTTAAGCCTTCATTAATTAATAGGCCAAAGGTGATAAACCCAATGCCAAGAAATAATTGAGAGTAATAACTTTTTAGCACCAGATAGCGATGGTTGATCGTCTCGTGTGCTAAGTCATAAAAACGTTTGTTCATCGCCAAACGAAAAAAGGACGTGCAAAAGGTGATCAGCACCAAAGCGACGAATAAGTAAATCAACGTTAGTTCATGGCCCACATTGGCACGCAACGCCCATGACAAGGTATACAAGGCCACTGCAATTCGGTATATACGCCACCTATCTAGGCGGTCTATTATATTCTTGAGCGTGTAGAATAAAATGCCAAACAAGATCGCCAGCGACATCACCAGAAGACCCAATGTGACAAAACTTTCATGGGCAATTAAGAACAAAGAAATCACCCAAAAAAAACTCTCCAAAAATAGGTAAAAACCGTCAATAATAAAAATATATCTAGATGCATGGTCATCACTGAAGCCGACAATTTCGGGAAGTGATAAGGGTTTAGCCTGATTAAGTGATTCTGGCGTTCCGGAGTTGTTGATTGTTAGCACCCAAAAACCGATGGCGCACACTACCGCACTGCAAGCAAGTATGTAGTTGAATCCCAAATGTTCTAATAACAAGCCCCCAATTAATATACCCACTTGCAAGACCAAACCGACAAACATTTGCATGTTTCCATAACGGCGGCCAGAATTTGACGAATTAAGGCCCTCAAAAAACAAAGCTCTTTGTGTAGTCCAGAAAAAACAGTTGTAAGCGCCATAACTAGCGCCAAGCACCAGCAAACCTAACCATGATGCATCCATTATTCTGGCTGCACTGAGCAACAGCAACTCTAATACAAGTGATATAGCAATCAGTTGTATCAGTGGTATACGAAGGCGAATGCGATCCCATACCCACAATGCGAGACAAAAGGCAAAGCCGCTGATGCCAATGAAAACAGATATAGCGGGCAAATCAAAGCCCTTGTTCCACAGAAAAACTGGCAGGAAGAACGGAAAAATTCCGATCAATAAAGAATGCAGTGACAGGTACTTATAAAACGTATTCCTTGTCTTCAGCATCAAAAAATATCCTTGTCAGAGATGTCCAGCGCATCTAACTGTGCTAACGCTTGTGAAAAGTCTTCTTTAACGCCGTAGCGCGGATAGTGATGCATTTTGATATACGGCCTAGAATTCACTTCAATAAAAATACATTTCTGCTCATGGTAGCTGGTCTCGATACCCTTTTCAAATATTACGTCAATTCCGAACACATTGGCACCGAATACCTTCACTACTTTGTAGAATAATTCCTTATTCTCTTCTGGAATGGTCGCTCTGTCTGTTATTTCCACTACCCCACCAGGTGCTAAGGCAACCCTATGAAATAACTCAATATTTTGATCTTTGGCCGGAACAGAGTTAAGCGACATATTTTGCTTCGCCAAATATTTCACTACTGCCCCTTCTTTGTTAAGAGGGAAAATAGCTGGATACAATTGCATCCCTTCTCGCACTTTATTTTCATCGTCAATAAGTTGGGAGATAGTGTCGCTTCCATTACCAATCACGAATGGAGCGTAGCGGCGAATAACTGATATCAGGCTATGGTCTGTACCTAATACACGGTAATTACTTCCCAATAAGTATTGCTCAATGACGGTGGTCGGCCACCACAATTTAGCCAATACCATTGCTTTATATAGTTGCGTATAATTTTCGATAGGGAAATAGCTGCCTCTTGAATACCCGCTAACATTGGGTTTTATAACCAGCGGAAACCCATGTTGTTTGGCAAACCAATGTGCTGTCCACGGCCAGAGAAAAATCAGCCCCTTAGCATGCGGAATATCATACTGCTCGAATATATTTCTCCCCTGCCCTTTTGATCGACAGGATTTGCGCACAGCTAAAGAATTGTAGTTGCTACACCCATCCATAAATTTTTTACTAATCCATGTATACATCGCCGCCTTTAGCTTTTTCATATTTTTGCTCGTAAATAGTTAACCAGCTTGCTTTTGCGGTTGTACATCATACTTTTACTAAAAACGGGTTTCTCACCCTGCGCTTTGTTTCTATATTTAGTCACTTTTGCCAAACACATCATATACTTACAAACAAAATCAATGATCTCTTTTGCTGAATATTTCTTATCTAACAAGTTGATGGGCATGGGTAAAAATAAGTTGATTTCGATCACATGAAATTCGCCGGCCAATAATGCTTCCACAGAATTCGCGCTTAAGCTTGCCCGCGAAATATTATAACGGCCTAACTGATTCACCATCTGCCATAGCTGTTGACAATTGGTTTCGCCCAACTGATCCGTAATTTCTACGAATCGGGTGTCGTCATTATTGATGCTGTTTACGGGTTTTAGTTCCGCATCATTTAACGCCTCGGTTACGGTAAAAATAGCAAAACGCTCACGCTCTTGATGATGGCGAATTGAGAACACCTCAAATTCTCGGCTTGCTGGAGAAGCGTCTTGAACCAAATAACGAATATTGGCATTATTCCGGCGCCCGCGAATTGCTCGAAGTGCTGGCAAATCATCTGCACGTTGCACACCACTGGCATTTTGACCCCACTCTGGCTTTACAAACACGGGCCAACTTTTGGGCACGAACTCACTATCATCATAACGCTGGAAAAGCCGCCATTTAGCCGGAATGTTTTGATCTATATCTACTTTAGAAAAGATGCCCTCCTTCCTATCGAACTGCGCGGCATTTAATTGAAACACCTTACAGGGTTTGGTGCCTATCCTGATGCAATCTAGAATATAAGTGGCAATCATGAACAAGGTGATTTTCACAACGCAAAGCTTACCAATTTACGAATAAATTCTAGACTACAGCGCCTACTTAGGGCTCGTCGGTTAATACAATTTCAAACAGGGTTTTCGCCGAAGTCGCTTTTAGTTTGCTCAGCAACGCGTTTTTTGTGCAATAAACCGTCTATTAGCAGCCATTTTGCCACCAATAGACGGATCTATCCCTAGGCCGGCACCAATTCAACTCGTTCAACTCCCAATGCCATTAATCGCTTAAGGTTAAAACATAAGCCCCTGATTCCAACTTGGAACTGGACTTTAGCCAACCCTTTATAACGAACTCGCTTATTGCGATGAGCAAACACTCGCTCATATGGTGAACGAATTTTGCTAATCCAACGGTCTTTGTCTCTATTCTTGCCATGCATATTGTTCTTCTTGATTGTTGCATCATGGCAACCGTTGCGCCTGAGCGTGGTTTTGGCCGGGCTCACGCAATAACCCTTGTCCGCATAAACAGCGCCCGACTTAGGGCAAACATGCTTCAAGCCGCTTGCATCCGTTACCTCAGCCGAGGTGGCCGCTATTTTATTGATCAAGCCACTTTGCATATCCACTGATGCATGCTCTTTGTAACCATACCAATATTTGCTATTTCCCTTGCACCCAAACCGTGCTTGCTTGTCCGCCGCAACTTTATCAACTGTCTTATTGTTGAACTCCTCTAATCCCATCTTTATCGCCTTATCTCTATCATCCCAAGTGGTTAGCTTACTGACCAACTGGCTGGCATCGACAAATGTGAATACTTCTCGTACTAAGCCCATTGAAACTAACCCGCTCCGAACACGGTCAAATAAATTCATCATACCCCTGGTTCCAATGCGTGAGCGAAAATCACCAAAGTAACTATGATCAGGAGTGCTCTGTTCCAGTCCTGAATCACAAAACCACTTAGCGGCCAGATTCTCTGATAAGTATCGCTCCATTTCTCTATCACTTAAATCTTCCATGAACTGAAGCACCAAGGCACGTAAGCCGAACTCAACACCTCGGCCTTTAGGGCCACGGGTGGCATATATTTTAGAGAAGGGTTTACTCAATGCACCAAAACATAATAGCTCATCGAGTTTACGGTAGGGATGTTCAGAGCTAACCAGAGAATCTAAGGTTAGGAACAGTTGGCTTTGATGACGTTTGCTCAAAATTGCAGGCTGACTAGAATCAGCCCATATTATCTCACGTATTCTATTAATTATCCGACAAGCCCACTTAGTAACGATTACGCTCGGAGCTATTGATAAAGAACAGTACGATGCCTAAAACCAATATTGAAGCTGCAGCATAAAATAACGAACCGCCGTCAGACTTGCCTTCATGCAACACCTTAATGCCGAGCGGCGTGAATAAGTGAAAGAAGACGGCGCCAGCCATCACAGCAGAGGCCATCAAACCACCTATGCGATGCATCTTTGGCCTAAACCCCTCACTCCCATTACCGCTTAACTTTCCAATCGTCCAAGCTAATATTGGGGACAGCAATACAAACGATGTGATCAGCTCAAACGAGCCGACAGCGTATGAGCCGTAATTCGAAAATAAACTGCCGACACCATCACCAAGAATGTTAGACATCCACGCGCCGATGGTACCGAATATGTGTTGTGTATCTGGGTGCAAAGTAAACTTATAAGGAATTGAAAACAAAAAGACTTTACACATCCAAACTGCGATAGCCCAACTAATTATTGCTACTAATTTCTTATTCATTAGGTTTTCATTTTAATTTAATGATCGATAACTGTAGCCTGAAAATATCACGCAAATATCACGGCTTGATAACAGGAAAAATTACAACAATAGAGTCGCTGCTATTTTATGGCTTTAGGCACAAAAGTGCACCGATAAATGCGCTGTTGCGCCGTTTACAAAAGTAGTTCCAAATCGATAGGAGTATATTTTCCTGCTACATCAATCAGACTTTGAGCCGTAAGATTACTAACCGATATAACCTCTGTGCTTACCTCACTCTTCGCAGAAATATGCGTGAGTAAACGATCAAAATCTCCATCCCCCGATAACAGTATAACGTGGTCTACTTGCGCTGCTGCATTGATAATATCTATAGTAATACCCACATCCCAATCTCCCTTAGCGGAGCCATCTTTTCTTTGAATAAACGGCTTTAGTTTCACCGTGAAACCAATTTGCCTCAATGCATTTTGAAACTTCATTTGTTGCTGATCGCCGCGATCAATAGCGTAGGCATTGGCGAGTACAATTTCACGTTCTACGCTGATTCTTTGCCAAAGTTTCTTATAATTAAACTGCCTTCCAAAAACCTGTTTAACCGTATAGTAAATATTTTGCACATCCACAAATAGTGCAACGCTTGGCTTTTCTGTTTGGCCTGAATTTTGTGTGGTCATTGATATAGTTTGCCGTTGTGTTTCAACCAGCCACCAGGATGTCGCCCAGCAGGGTCGTGATGCGTCCAGTGAACAACCCCGCCCTTGCTGGTCCATTCATATTCCCCGTAAAAACTCACTGTATCCGCCTTACGTAAAACTGCTATTTTAGGTGCTAAATCAATATTGTGGGCCACTAAAACAGACAGATCATCACCCATATTTAGAATAAAACGTTGGTGCCTAGAACCATCCAAGTCGTCAGGTAGAACCTTTTTAACTGTGCCAACCCCCTTAATTTGGATGTTAGTTAAACGTTTACTATACGCCTCATATATAGAGACCGTAGAAAGATCTGATTGTGAATTTGTATTAGCACTATTACCCTTATATTGTTGCCAAGCCTCTAAGCCCAACACCAATATGATAACCGCTATTATGATTGCTTTACGTTTCATGCCAATTTTCTAGGTGAATAACGATTTGCATGTTCCCGTGAATATTATATTCATGGAAAATTTAGAAGTTTGTATTTCTTAATACCTGTTTTGTAACTCACGCTCTAGTCGAAAAAGCGTCCCAATTTTGCTTTAACCAATCAAGCTGTATATCGGTATCGGGAATTTTTACTCCACGCTGTGAAGATACCAGACTTACCGCATTTTCATCAGCGTAGCCAGCATTAGCCAGCACAGCGGCACAAAGCATCCCTGTTCTACCTATTCCTGCGCGGCAGTGGATGACTGTGCTGATACCGCTTTCTAGGTCATCATATACCCTTTGCGACAGTGCTGAAAATGAAACTAACGAGGCAGGCAATTGCATATCTTCAATTGCATAATTCACAAAGCTCATTCCACTGCTTACCGTGAATTGAGCTTCGTCCTGCAACCCCAAAGAGGCCGCCTCAGCGGGTTCTAATAAACTGACTATTTGTTGCCCTCCCTGCACAGCGATTGAATTCATCGTAGCTCGTAGTGCGTCCGTACCACCTTCTGGTTTAGGCATCGCAGCTAAGAAGCTTTTGCCTAAGGTGTAAATTTTAAAAAACTGCATTAGCACCGGTTGAACCAAACGGTATCAACAAAAGCTGTAGTTACTCAACAATGCCATCTTCAGTCAGCGCCTTTATTTGTGACTCGTCTAAGTCCGTTAACTCAAGCAAGCATTTATGCGAGTCTTGTCCGAGTTGAGGTGAACAGCGCTCATATACCACAGGTGTTCGTGAGAACTTTATAGGGTTGGCGACACTACTAACGGAATCACCGCTTTGATTTTTCATTGTAATTTCCGTTTCGCGGTGTTGTACTTGTGGGTCAGAAAATACTTCTTCGAGGGTATTAATAGGGCCACAAGGCACGCCCTGTTTGTTCAGGTTTTCCAACCACCACGTACTGGTTTTCTCCGTCATTAACGTTTGAATTATGGGCACCAATTCAGCCCGATTACGCACCCTATCAGCATTACCACTAAACCGCGCATCTTGGGCAAGCTCAGCTTGCTGTGCTAATTTACAAAAGGCGGCAAATTGGCTGTCATTGCCCACCGCCAAGATAATATGCCCATCTGCGGTAGCAAAGGCTTGATAAGGTACAATATTGGGGTGCGAATTGCCAAGACGCGAAGGAGATACCCCGCTGGCCAAGTAATTCATTGCTTGATTCGCTAAGGTAGCGACTTGCACATCTAGCAAACTCAAATCAATGTACTGCCCCTCTCCAGTACTTTCCCGATGCAGCAACGCCGCTTGAATTGCATTAGCGGCATACATACCCGTAGAAATGTCGGTTATCGCCACGCCGACTTTCATCGGTGAGCCGTCGGCTTCGCCAGTAACGCTCATCAAGCCGCCCATTGCTTGAATCATAAAATCATAGCCTGCCCTGTCTTTGTAGGGCCCCGTCTGACCAAAGCCGGTTATCGAGCAATACACTAGGCTTGGATTCACTTTACTTAAACTTGCATAATCAAGCTCGTATTTAGCCAAGCCACCCACCTTAAAGTTCTCCAGCACCACATCCGATTTCGCGGCCAATTGGCGTACAATTTCTTGGCCTTCTGGTTTGGTAATATCGACCGCGATGGACTGCTTATTACGGTTCACAGAATGAAAATAAGCGGCACTAGAAGTATCACCGCTGCCATCGATGAAGGGTGGCCCCCAAGTGCGCGTATCATCACCCACGCCGGGGCGCTCTATCTTGATCACCTCTGCGCCGAAGTCAGCCAGCATCTGGCTGGCCCATGGCCCCGCAAGAATGCGGCTTAAGTCTAAAACACGGTATTTAGATAGTGGGCCTTTCATGGATACTGTGGTTAATTTAGCTAAATGCCTGTATGCCAGTTTGCGCTCGGCCTAAAATGAGTGCGTGCACATCATGCGTGCCCTCGTAGGTGTTTACCGCTTCCAAATTCATTACGTGGCGGATAACGTGGTACTCGTCCGATACGCCGTTTCCACCATGCATATCCCGCGCTTCGCGCGCAATGGCCAAGGCTTTGCCTGCGTTGTTACGTTTCATTAGAGAGATCAGCTCTACCGGGCAGTTGTCCGCATCCATTAGTCGGCCCATTTGTAAGCATGCTTGAAATCCAATACCGATTTCAGTTTGCATATCAGCTAGTTTCTTCTGCACCAACTGTGTGGCAGCTAAAGGCTTACCAAATTGCTTACGTTCTAGCGTGTAGTGCCTTGCTTGGTGCCAGCAAAATTCTGCAGCACCCATAGCGCCCCAAGCAATGCCGTAACGCGCTTTATTCAAACAGCCAAATGGCCCCTTTAAGCCTTCAACATCGAGCAAGTTCTCTGCGGGAACAAACACCTTATCCAGCATAATCTGCCCAGTTGAGGACGCCCGCAATGAAAACTTACCCTCGATTTTCGGCGTGCTCAAACCTTTCATAGCACGCTCTAGAATAAATCCGCGAATCACACCGTCCAACTTGCCCCAAACCACCATTACATCAGCAATGGGTGCGTTGGTAATCCAAGTCTTGTTACCAGTGAGTTCATAACCCCCATCTACCGCAACGGCTTTAGTGCGCATATTGCCGGGGTCTGAGCCGGCATTTGGCTCTGTTAAACCAAAACAGCCTATATGTTCACCCGTGGCGAGTTTTGGCAAATATTTTATTCGCTGCTCTTCTGAACCATAAGTATAAATAGGATGCATAACTAATGAAGATTGCACACTAAGTGCTGAACGATAACCGCTGTCCACTTGTTCTATTTCGCGTGCTATCAAACCATAGCTGGTGTAATTGATAGCTGAACAACCGTATTTCTCTGGCAAAGTACAACCGAGCAAACCCATCTCGCCCATTTCGTTCATGATCTCTCGGTCAAACACTTCATCGCGGTTGGCTTGCAAAATGCGCGGCACTAAAGAACTTTTGGCATAATCGCGCGTTGACTCAGCAATTAATCGCTCTTCATCATTGAGTTGCGCATGCAAGTTAAACGGGTCGTTCCAGTTGAAATTGGGGGTCGGAGCCATGAGTAAAACCTATGAGAGATTATATAAAGGAGTTTATGTTCTTCAGAACCGATCGCGCAACGCGTAATAAGTCACGCCCAGAACTAAACCCGGATAGCGTAACAAAGCGCCGCCAGGAAAAGAAGGTGTAGGCACCTTAGACATTAACTCAAAACGCTCTTGCTCGCCCGAAAGCACTTCAGCAAGCAGCTTTCCGGCTAAGGTCGCCATCGCCACACCATGCCCTGAATACCCTTGCGCGAAATAAATATTACTTTTACCTATACGTCCAAAATGCGGCATACGGTTTAAGGTCACCGCTAGTGTACCGCCCCAAGCAAAGTCTATTGATGTACCTTTAAGCTGTGGGTAAACCTGCAGCATTGGCTTTCGGACAAACGATGCAATGTCTTTCGGAAAGTTAGGGCTGTAGTTTTCACCGCCGCCAAACAATAGGCGTTTGTCAGCTGATAAACGATAGTAGTTGACCACAAACCGCGAATCCGCGAAGGCGATATCTTTAGGGTTAATTTCATCGACCACTGATTGATCAAGCGGCTCTGTTGCCAAGATAAAGTTGTTGATCGGCATAATCTTGCCAGCCATGCGCTTTTCCAAAGTACCGAGATATCCATTACAAGCTATAATTACATTTTTAGCCTTAACTACGTTCTTATTGGTCTTAACTTCGTTTATTACGCCGTCAACGTATGATTCAACGGGAGATAGTTCAAAGATACGTGCACCCGCGTTAGTCGCTGCGTCTGCCAACCCTAAAGCATAATTCAGAGGGTGTAAATGTGAAGCTCCCATATCTAAAGTGCCGCCGAAATAGCTTTTTGACCCCACCAAATCACGCATTTGCTGGCGATCTAAGTAGCTAATCTGATCATAGTCGTAGCGTTCATTAAGGATCTCTACTTCTTCCTTACTGTCAGCATCATACTTTTCGCGGTGATTCGGGTGCGCTACGCCGTATTTTAAGTCACAGTTAATGCCATGTTTGGCAATAAGAGAACGGGCGGTATTTTTTGCTTCCTCTGCCAAATCCCACAGTTTACGCGCATCAGGCACGCCCATCATTTTTTCGAGCTCTGGTTGTTCCTTACGTTGTCCAGAACCTAATTGCCCGCCGTTACGTCCAGAAGCACCCCAGGCTACACAGTGAGCCTCTAAAACGACTACGTCATAACCTCGCTCACTTAGGTGTAAAGCACTGGATAAACCAGTAAATCCAGCCCCTATAATGCAAACATCACAGCTTAATGATTCACTTAAAGAATCATACTTATTAGTTTGATTTTTAGTATTAAAGTAGTATGAATCTAGGTAAGTTTTAGACTGTTGAGTAATGTGTGAACTCATCAGTTAGTGCTGTTAGGCAGCTAACGATTTTTGAGTCAAATCAAGTGCCTTCCAAGCTCTTTCCATTAATGCATCAATGTCCGCTTCTTGCATTACTAAAGGTGGAGAAATAATCATGATGTCGCCTACTGCGCGCATCACCAACTTTTCGCTAAAACAATGTACGCGGCATGTCATCCCCGCTTCTTGCTTACTATCAAAACGCGTAAAGCTGTTTTTATCCTTCACCAATTCAAGCGCGCCTAGCATACCTAGACCACGCGCTTGACCAACCAAAGGGTGGTCAGCCAATTCAGCCCAACGTTTTTGTAAATACGGCGCGGTTTTGTTTTTGACTATTTCAACGATATTGGTGCGCTGCATTAATTTTATATTCGCAACCGCAACCGCCGCACAAACTGGGTGCCCAGAGTAAGTATAGCCATGCTGAAACTCACCACCTTTATCTACCAACATATCCACCATGTGATCTGAAACCATCACTCCGCCAATCGGCAAGTAACCTGAGGATAAGCCTTTTGCAATCGGCATCAAATCGGGTTCTAGATCATAGTAATCAGAACCAAACCATTCGCCGATACGGCCGAAGCCACAAATCACTTCATCCGCAATAAACAAAATTCCATAATGCTTGCAAATGCGTTTAATCTCTGGCCAGTAGTTATCTGGCGGTATGATCACGCCACCCGCGCCTTGAATCGGCTCTGCGATAAACGCCGCAACGCGGTTTACACCAATTGTCTCGATTCGCTCAATCAGTGCTTGCGTGGCGCGCTTGCCTACTTCTCCGGGTGAAACTTCTTCCCCTGCTTCTACGCAGGCTAAATACCAATAAGGTTGGTCGATATGTTCTACATCTGGAATAACCGTGCCTTGGTCATGCATCGCCGCCATGCCGCCTAAACTACCGGCACCAATGGTGCTGCCATGGTATGCGTTTGTACGACTGATGATCACATTTTTCTCTGGCTTACCTTGCACTGCCCAATAACGTCGCACTAGTTTGATGACTGTATCATTGGCTTCTGAGCCTGAACCCGTAAAAAAAGTGTGATTTAAGTTCTTCGGAGCGACTTGCGCCAGCAGCGCACTCAATTCTGCAACTGGAGGATGTGCGGTTTTAAAAAATGCATTGTAATACGGTAGCTGCTGCATCTGTTGCTTGGCTACTTCCGCAAGCTCATCATTACCATAACCCATATTCACACACCATAAACCCGACATGGCGTCTAACATTTGATTGCCATCACTATCGGTTAAATAAACGCCCTTAGCGGATTCAATAATAAGCGCTCCTTCTTCTTTGATGTCCTTCATATTGGTAAACGGCTGCAGGTGGTGGTCAGCGTTTAGCTCTTGCCAGTTTTGGTTTGCATTACTGTCGTCTGACATCATGGTGTTATTTCCAAACTATTCTTTAAGTAACAAGCACTCACGCTCCCACGGCGTAATCATGTTTAAAAAACCATCATAGATGATAGATGTCGGAGTAATCGCCAGTGATCAATTGCAAGATACCCTGGGGTATGCGCATGGTAGTGTCTCCAGTGAACTTAGAGCCGGCAGTATTGCCCCCGCTGCGCCCGCCATATCAGGAATCATGCACTCTACTTCAGTTACATTATGTTGT
>CBDEFQ010000006.1:0-854641 GCA_965237485.1 Candidatus Poriferihabitaceae bacterium
ACGATGCAAGGGATGTCTTAGCCGTGATGGCATGTTAAGTATGATGTTCAAGCTGGGTCAGTGCGCAGAGAAAAAGTGGAACCGAATACGCGGGTTCGCCTATCTAGCAAAAGTGATTCAAGGGGTTCCATTTAAAGATGGAATAGAGCAAACTAATGACTACTCAGATCAAACCGAGGCCGCTTGAAGAAAATGCCTCATACACCAGATTCGGGCATAACTCGTATAAAAGACAGTATCCGCCAGTTGTTTTAGCGCAAATTTAGCACACAGCTATTCTTGCTAGAATGCGAAAAGGAGTAGGCTAATATCTTTCCCTGTTCATGCTTAGGAAATAATTTCTTTTGCTAATAGGGTCACTTGCTGAATGACCGAAGGCGGTGCTTTTTCTACAAAATCTGCTTGTCGAATATTAAAATCTAGTGATTTTATTTGATGAACCATCACCGCGCCTTTGGTAACCATTTTACTAGGTAGTTGTACTTCTAGTTTCATGCCTCTAATGGTACTAGTTATTGGTGCAACCACGGCAAAGCCAGTGTGTTCATTGAATCTCTTTTTAGAGAGGACTATAGCGGGCCTGCGTTTCATTATTTCTTTGCCGCTGCTCGGATCAAAGTTAAATATAACGATATCTCCTTTGTCGGGTACAGAAGTGGACCCGCTTTTTAGGACAGATGGCTTAGGAGTTATTTTCAGCTGATTAAGCAGCCAATTTCAGGCCGCGACATGGATCATACATCATGTCAGGGACCATGCCCAATGTTTGATGTTTACGCTCTTGGTTGTAATAGTTTATCCAGGAGCCAATGCCGTCTTTTGCCTCTTTCATCGATTGGTAGGCTTGCAAATAGACTTCCTCATATTTCACGCTGCGCCATAAGCGCTCAACAAATACATTGTCACGCCAAGCACCTTTGCCATCCATGCTGATGCGAATACCATTGTCTTTGAGTACACCGGTAAACGCCTCACTGGTAAATTGCGCACCTTGATCGCTGTTAAAGATATCAGGCTTGCCGTAGTAATGCAGTGCCTCTTCCAAAGCATCTACGCAGAATGCGCTATCCATGCTGTTGCTAAGCCGCCATGACAGCACTTTACGAGAATACCAATCCATCACAACGGTAAGATAAGCAAAGCCCTTAGGCATCGGGATATAAGTTATATCGGTACACCAAGCTTGATTGGGTTGATTGATGGCCAACCCACCTAGCAGATAAGGATAAATCTTGTGCCCCGCCTTCTTCTTGCTGGTGTTAGGCCTAGGATAGATGGCTTTAATGCCCATCTTACGCATTAAGCGTCGCACATGCTTACGGTCAACTCGGTGGCCTACATCTTGCAACACATCACGAATGCGTCTACTGCCAAGAAAGGGCCGATTGAGGTGAATGCGATCAATCAGATGCATCAGTTCCAAGTCATCCTCATTAGCAGGTGAGGTTTTGTAATAAACATGGGAACGATGAATCTTCAACAATTTACACTGACGAACTAACGATAGTTTATTGCTTTTATTAATCATAGTTTTGCGCTCAGGTCTGTTTAACGACCGAGCGCTTTTGATAAAAAATCGTTTCCCATGGTGATTTCACCGATCTTTGCCTGTAATGATTTAATCTCTGATTCTCGGTTTGGAGATAAGCCTGTGCCTGATGCAAAGACTTCAGCTGAGCTATCGAGCAATTGTTTCTTCCACTTGACGATAAGATTTGCATTGATGTCATAACGACTAGCAAGATTGCTTAATGTTTCATCACCTTTGATTGCTGCAAGAGCAACTTTGGCTTTGAATGGTGGGGCATGGTTTCTACGCTTTTTACTCATTTTCTGTTCCTCGTTTTGAACAATTATAAAACAGAAAATAACTCCTTATTTTGGCCTTCAACCTGTCCTAATCATGGGGTCCACTTCATACGAACATTAAATTTCCTTGCCAACGGGTTTAGCATCTAGCCACTCTCGGTCCTCTTCTGTCACCTTGAAACACTCCTTAGGGCTACCCGCTAGTAATTCTTCTAGACTGATAGACTCTTTAAGGGGGGTTAAAATGATGGCATTATCTTTTATTGATAGATCTAGCTTCGAGCCAACACTTAGGCTTAAAGTTTGCACTATCGCTTTAGGAATACTAACGATACTAGCACCCCCTGATTGTCTTATTGATACTTCTGACATTATCAATCTCGCTTAATCAAGTTATACTATAATATAACACAACCACATTAGTTATGGGAATTATATACTTCAGTATGCAAAGGGTCTTTTAGTGAATATTGTCAATATTGCATAATTTCAAACCAAGACACACCGTTTATTTGTCTGTACATGTAGTTAATAACATGGTATTGTAGTATGCAAATATAGAGGATAAGGCAAAAATGAAAAAATCAGCAAAGACAATTAGTCTAGTCGAATTGATCACAAGATTTTCATCAGATGCAAAATCAGCAAAATGGATGGAATACACATTGTGGGGTGAAAAGCCTGTTTGCCCGAAATGCCAAGGCACGGATAAGATCAAAGAATACAAGCCAAGGTTACACAACTATTATTGTAATCCTTGCCGTAAGGTATTTAATGTCAAGACAGATACCGTAATGCACGGATCGCCTTTGTCTTTGCAGTGTTGGGCGGTTGCTATGTATTGCATGTTAACGGCCCGCAAAGGTGTCTCATCCTCGCAGCTTTCCAAAGAGCTGGGCATTACCCAGAAATCAGCGTGGTTCATGCTACAGAGAATTCGAGAGGCTTGTTCTGGCGATAGCGGCAAACTGCTGGGTATCGTGGAAATTGACGAAACCTATTTGGGCGGCAAGGAGAAGAACAAGCACGAACACAAGAAGTTAAAAGCTGGACGTGGAGTGGTAGGCAAGCAAGCGGTTATTGGTGCCAAAGAGCGCGGCGGCAACGTTCAAGCCAAGGTAATAACCAAAACAGATGGCGCAACACTGAAAGGCTTTATTAAAAGCACGGTTAAGGCCGGCTCTACGGTCTACACGGATGAACACAAGGGTTACAACGAGCTAGGAGCCGCCTACCAGCACGGCACGGTCAAGCACAGTGCCAAGGAGTACGTGAACGGCATGGCGCATACAAACGGCATTGAGAGCGTCTGGGCGGTCCTGAAACGTGGCTACAACGGCATTTACCACAACTGGAGTGCTAAGCACTGCCAGCGATATGTCGATGAGTTCACGTTTCGACTGAACGAGGGTAATTGTAGTGTAGATACGCTGGATAGAATGTCAGCACTATGTAAAGGAATGAGCGGGAAGCGACTGACATTCAAGGAGTTGGTGGCATGAGCGCGGTTCTTGAAAGAGTCCACACATCAACAGTCTTTCGTGGAGACTGTTTGAAGGTAATCTCGAAAAAGATACCCGATGAGTCAGTCGATTTAATAGTTACTTCACCTCCTTATGCTGACCAAAGAAAAGACAACTACGGAGGGGTAAGTGCTGACAAATATGTAGAATGGTTTTTACCCCGTGCTGAACAGTTGCATAATTGCTTAAGGCCGACAGGTTCTTTTATTCTAAATATATAAGGAAAGAGCGATTAACGGGGAAAGGCACACTTATGTTCTTGAGCTAATACAAGGAATGCGCAGTCAGGGCTGGCTCTGGGTAGAAGAATATTGCTGGCATAAGAAGAATTCATACCCGGGCAAGTGGCCTAATCGGTTCAGGGACTCATGGGAGCGTTTATTGCATTTCACCAAAAACAAAAACTTTAAAATGAACCAGGATTCTGTGCGTGTACCTATGGGTGATTGGAAAAAAGCACGGCTGAAAAACTTGTCTGATACAGACAAAACTCGTGATGAGAGTGCCCATGGTAACGGATTTGGTAAGCGTGTTGCGAACTGGGAAGGGCGCGATATGGCATACCCAACGAACGTTTTGCACATGGCTACTCAATGTAACAATTCAGGGCACCCAGCGACTTTCCCTGAGCAACTACCCAACTGGTTTATCCGGCTATTTACAGATCACGGCGACGTGGTTCTTGACCCATTCGCTGGGTCTGGAACTACGCTAGCCGCAGCACATAAATTACACCGAGCATCAATAGGCATTGACGTATCTAGTGAGTAAGTCTATTCCAATACAGGAATGATACCGAGAAGTTGATTGTCATTTCTGTTCAAAGATGTTTTTAAAGAGTTTAGTTTTTTCCTCATTGAGTTGTTTTGCTGCCTCATTATCAGTCATCTGATAAACGATATCGTCAAGCATTGTAAACGAGATGTGAGTTTTAAGATATGACTGTGCATTGGTCAACGATTTGAGTTTTTCATAAGGCGTCATCATGTTTCGATATGGATAGGTTTTGACTTGTTTTCCTTTGTTGTTAGTGCTGGTCTGTGGGAAGAAACAAGGTCGGTGATAATTCAAATAAGGGTTAAGAAAGTCGGTGGCAAATTGATTAATCTCAGGCGCATATTTTTGCGGGATATGCATGAAGCCAAGATGCTTGCGCACGATGGCCCCATTGTTGCACTCAACTAAGGCATGGTCGTTACGGTGTCTAGCCCTGGATTGGGTCAACTCGATTAATAGCTTATTCAACAATCGCACCACCGATTGGTTAATGTATTCACTGCCATTATCGGCATGAAAGCCTTTAATCACAAAGGGGAATTGCTCTAGCATTTGAGTGAGAATAGGCATCAAGAATGGCTCTGATATTTTCTGTGTAGAAGACACGACTTCAAACGGGGTGATCTCATCAACGGCGTTGATATGATAGACCCCTTTAACCTTGTCCTTATCGCCCTGATGCACTGTATCTACACGGCTATAGCCAGGTTGACCTTCTGGCTGTGGCTTACGTCTTTGGCCGATAGAAGAAGGCTTGGAATGTGTCTTTTCAAAGTGACGGCGATTGTTCTGGTAGGGTTTAGATCGGCGTAGATTGTATAGATGAGAAACCGAGATAGGTGCCAGGTTGGCATACTCAGTTTGCTCATAGACAACCAAGGCGCGCTCACAGAGTTTCCTAGTGGCATGGCCTGATAACGTACCGTGGAGTTCATCCATATCTGCTAGAAGCTTAATGTCTTGATTGCTATAGCGTCTAGCAAAGCCCCTTGTGGCACGATGTCGCCACTGGATTCTACCGTGCTTGAGATAGCTGGCAGCCAGGCGTTTCACTTGCACATAAGAGTAACCGCTGATGCGTGTGATATAACGCAGCACAAGACCCTTATCGGCTCGACCCAGTTTGCTGTACTTGAAACGCATTAACCTAGAAAAATCAGTTGAACCTCCACTAACGGATGTATTATCGTTGCAATCAATTGAATTAAAAGGAGAAACACCATGGTCGCCAAAGATAAATCCTTTCACCCAGAGGGTGCGCTAAAACCGGAGGTTTCAAACGCTGTTTCCACCTTATTATCGACTGAAACGTTCGATGGAAAAATTCACGTTGAATGGGACCCGTCAGCGGCAGTAACGCCCATAGGACCGTTGCCTTTTTTCATTCAATATTTAAAACTTGGTGGTCTGTTTAAGCCATGGGTGAGCAGTTGCCCATTGGAATATCGAAGCAATAACGCACCTGAGAAGATCAATGTGTTGGGCTCATTTTTGTTGTCTGTTCTCTCGGGTCACAATCGCTACGCACACATGGCCAGCTTAATGGGCGATCGTATCAACACCAAAATGCTTGGAATGATCAAAGCGGTTAGCGACGATTCGGCGCGCCGTGCGCTGAAGAAGATGGATGAGGAACAAGGTATAGCCTGGCTACAAACTCATTTGCAGCGTTGCTACGAGCCCTTGCTCACACAGCCATGGATATTGGATTGTGACGTAACGGTTAAACCGCTATACGGTCATCAAGAAGGTGCCAAGGTTGGCTATAATCCACACAAACCTGGCCGGCCCTCGCACACGTATCACACCTATATGATTGTCAATCTTCGTCTTGTATTGGATGTTGAGGTCAAGTCTGGCACTGAGGTAGCTGCTAGTCATTCTTCGCCGGGTCTATGGGAGCTGTTGGATCGATTGCCACGTTCATCTTGGCCGCACTTTATTCGAGGCGATTGTGACTGGGGTACCCAGGATGTGATGAGCGCTGCAGAACAAAGAGGCGTCAATTACTTGTTTAAGCTAAGGAAGTCTAAGTACGTTAAGCAACTGATACAGCAGCAGCATAGCGTGTCGGGCTGGGATTATGTTATCGATGGCTGGGAAGCCAAAGAAAGTTGTTTGAAGTTGGCTGCGTGGAACGATCATCGGCGCGTGGTAATCGTTCGTCGTCGTTTAGCAAAGGACGCGCTGCTGGTATTGGAAGAGAAAAGTCAAGGCCAGCAGAGCTTTGGTTTTTTGCAAGAAGCGGATGATATTCGCGCGTTTGAATACGCTGTTCTGGTCACCTCATTAGACGATGAGGTGATTAGCATCGTCCAACATTATCGAGATCGAGCCGACTGCGAAAACAATTTTGATGAAATCAAGAACCATTGGGGTTGGGGCGGGTTTACTACCGCCGATATCAAGCCCTGTCGCTTTATAGCGCGGATCATTGCCTTGATTTATAACGGGTGGAATATATTCACTAGGCTGGCTAACCCAGACAAACATATGGAAGCGATTACTAGTCGACCGCTATTACTGAGTTCGGTGGGGCGCGTTACTGAATCGGGGCGGAAAAAGACTATGACGATTACTAGCACGCACGCCAAGGCCGACTTAATTCGCGACACGTTTGACCAAATACAACACGTCTTTAATTCATTGAAGGCGATTGCGCCGCAGTTGAGCGTGGCGCAAGTTTGGTGCCGCATTCTAAGCGAGGCGATGAAGAAATATCTTGGTGGAACGATTCTTCAACCGCCAGATGACCGCTGTTTACTTGGCTAAAGTGTCTCGGAGGCAGTAGCGACGATGGAAGGGTTGTTTATGTTGGCCTCATTGGAGAGGCTTTAACTGCGTTTTTTAGGATGATGGTTACTTACCTGAGTTTGTTAATATCACCGAGGGTAAATGTGCTGATGTTACTGCAGGCAGGAAAGTAGCTTTCCCGAAAGGCAGCATTGTAGTTATTGACCGTGGATACAACGACTATGCTTGGTATAAGCAATTGAATGACAAGGGAATATACTTTGTCACACGATTAAAGAAGAATGCTGCATACCGCCTTATCAAGCGACATAGTGTACGCAAGGGAACGGGACTTAGCAGTGATCAAACGATTGAATTCACGGGGGTCAAAGCAGCAAAGGAGTGTTCGATTCGATTACGCCGTATTGGTTATCGCGATGCCACTACAGGCAAGCATTATGTGTTTTTAACCAACCACTTTAAGCTCAGTGCTCAAACTATCGCCGATATTTATAAAGCCAGATGGCAGGTGGAATTATTCTTCAAGTGGATCAAGCAGAACTTAAAGGTGAAGTCATTTATCGGCACCAGCAAGAACGCAGTATTGACCCAAATATGGATTGCGTTATGTATTTACCTAATACTGATGTTCATCAAATTGCAGTCGAAGGCGGGCAAAACGATGCAACAAATATTGAGGGTATTGCAGCTTAATTTGTTTGAAAAACGTGATTTAATGGCACTGTTGCGAGGGGACCCGATGCATCACCCAAACCTTAACCCTAATCAATTTTCGTTGCTGTGAAAGTTAACGGGACAGCAGTGACTAAACATATAAGGCGTTATTCCTCCCAAGCAACTCAAAACTACCTAATAAACCGAGTACTCTCCAAGGAATAAACTTCGCCTCCTTCAGGCAAGGTGATCGACACAAAAAAGAACTTCTCTGTTATCGGTGGCCGTTTAAAACTAGCCGCTAGGGCATTGGTTTCTTCCAACCATTGATTAAGGTCATCTTGCCCTTTTTCCATTTTAACCATATGCGTTTTATCTGGAACCGAGATCTGCTCACACACGCCCGCCTCGTTATACTGGCTAACGCGTTCCTGTAGGGTGAGTAGTGCATTTTTTAAATACAAGCGCGCAAGGGTATGGGTTGCATCAAAAGACTTGCAGGCCATAGTGGTGACCTCAGCTTGAGCTAAAGGCGAGGTCAATAATAGGCATAAAACAAGTGTGCCCCTGCTTATATTTAGTTTCATAATACAATTCACTTTGATAGCTTATTTTATAGTTTCGTTGGCCAAGTATCGGCATTTTAAAGTCTGTTCTAAACCCCAGACGTCAGGGTAGTTGCACACATTTTAATTCACAAGGGGCGGCGGAGAAATGCTCATGCCGAAATATAGCGTAGAACGAAGAGAAGCTGTTTTATCTAAATTATTATCATCAAATAGTCAGTCCTTCGCAGAAATATCTAGAGAAGAAGGAATCAGTGTTCAAACCTTGTATGATTGGCGAAATAAAGCCAGACGATCAGGAGTTTTAATGCCTAATAGTGATTCATCTAATCAGTGGGATTGCCAAACTAAGTTCACCGTAGTTCTTGAAACTGCTGCGATGAATGAACAAGAATTATCTGCGTATTGCCGAGAGAAAGGCCTATACCCTACTCAAATAACGCAATGGCGAGAAGCTTGTATTAATGGTGTTGATGAGGCTCTCATTAGCCCTAAAGTTGCGCGCGATGAAATACGTGCGTTAAAAAAAGACAAGAAGAAGCTAGAAACCCAGCTGCGCCGCAAAGATAAAGCCTTGGCTGAAACGGCCGCATTATTAGTATTACAAAAAAAGTTTCAGGCGCTTTGGGAGGACGAGGAAGTATGATTACGACTCAGACGCGCATTAAAGTAATCAATGATGTTAATGAAGCAGTAGACGCAGGTTCAAAGCGTTCAAGTGCTTGTGAGTTGGTTGGCCTTGCCGAGTCTACGCTTAGACGTTGGAAGCCAAAAGGAGAAGATAGTATCCGCAGTGATCAACGTCCTTTGGTAGAAAAGCCAGTCCCTGGCAATAAACTAAGCGAGCAAGAGCAGCAACACATTTTATCGATATGTAATGAATCGGCATACAATCATTTGCCGCCGTCGCAAATAGTACCGCAGTTGGCTGACAAAGGTATTTATGTGGCCAGCGAGTCTAGCTTTTATCGAGTTCTCAAGGCGCATGGGCAATTGAAGCACCGCGGCCGCGCCAAACAAAAGCAGTCCCGAACACCCGATACTCATATAGCGCTAAAACCTAATGCTGTGTGGATGTGGGATATCACCTATTTGGCGACGCGTACTATTGGCAAGCATTATTACCTGTACATGGTAGAAGACCTTTACAGTCGCTATGGCGTTCACTGGGAAGTACATCCTGTTGAAAGCGGTGAATTAGGTGCGCAGTTGATGTCTCAGGCGGCTCTAAAAGTGGCCAGCTGCGATGGCATGCCCGTCTTACACAGTGATAATGGCAGCCCAATGAAATCGTTCACAATGAGAGCGAAGTTAGAAGCATTAGGAATAAAGCCCTCTTACTCAAGGCCAAGAGTAAGCAATGACAACGCTTATATTGAATCCATGTTTAGAACGGTAAAGTATTGCCCTGCGTGGCCTTCTCAAGGCTTCGATAGCTTAGAGGCCGCCCGCCAATGGGTGGGTAAGTTTATGCAATGGTATAACGAAGAACATCGTCACAGTGCTATACGCTACGTTACACCTGGCCAGCGTTATCGCGGTGAAGATAGTGCCCTATTAGCAAAACGAGAAGTTGTTTATCAGGAAGCTAAAGCAGCAAAACCTAATCGGTGGTCTGGCCAAACCCGAAATTGGCGGCCTTGTGGTGCGGTTGCGCTGAACCCACAAAAAGAAGTATTATTGGCTGCGTAGGAAAATGTGCAACTACCCTGAAAATTGCCGTAAAGCCTTGTGCCCATAGGTGTATCGGGCTTAACATATGATGAGAGCATAACGACTAATGGTGTAAATTATTTTAGCTGATTGCATTGGGATGATTGTTACTTAGGACACCTTGATAGACAAGCCTTAATCGGCTCTGGCTTGCTTATAAAGCTTGGGTTCTAAAGTAGCATTCATTTCGCACATCGAAACGATTTGCCATCCCCCTAACCTGCAACACCTTACAAAATTATTGGAGCCTAAAGTACCCACCGTAATTCAATTCATCAATTCATCAATTCATCAATTCATCAATTCATTAATTCATTAATTCATTAATTCATCAATTCATCAATTCATCAATTCATCAATTCATTAATTCATTTTGACCTGAAGCACCAAAGGCATGATAATGAATCGTTACTATTTAGATTTTAACTTTATGAATAACGCCATCATACACGCATTGGAACTCGGCCCAATGGAGAATTTCGTCTACTTGATAGAAGACCCTAGCAGCAAACGCTGCGCGGTAGTCGACCCTGCTTGGGATGTGAAAAAAATAACTGAGTTAGCCCAATCGCGCGGCTTAACCATAAGCGATATATTGCTTACGCATTCCCATGACGATCACATAAACGGCATCAATGGCATTCTCGACAGCTACGACGCCCAAGTGCACTTGCTAAGTGAAGAGGCCAAGCACTGGGGGAAAGCCGGCCTAAGAGCCACGTTGCATCATGGTGGTGATAACCTAAACTTGGGCGATACCGAAATTACGCTGCTACACACGCCAGGGCATACACCGGGGTCCGCCTGCTTTCATGTTAACGATGAATTGTTAACCGGTGACACGATGTTTGTGTTTGGCTGCGGCCGCTGCGATATGCACGGCGGGAACCCCGAAGTGATGTTTAATACCTTGAACAAAATTCGCAGTGAGTTACCCGCAAGCACCCTCATTCGGCCGGGGCATAATTACGCGGTTAAAGAAAGTTGCACGCTACACGAACAAAGTGCAGGCAACCCCTTTATGCATTTTGATAAACAAGAAGACTTTGTAAAGTTTCGCATGCAGGTACATGGGAAAGTGCGCAGCGGACCCTACGCAGCGGTGTCTGAAGAACACGCGAAAAACTGGATAGCATAAAACACTGATGTTAAAAAAAGGCCCGCTCTAAGCGGCCCGCTAAATAGCGTTAATTCGATGCTTTTAGAAATTAAACGCGTCTAAATAACCAAACAAAGCTGCGCTGCCGCCAGTGTGCAAGAACACCACATTGTCGTTCTTATCAAAGTAGTCATTACGCACGTGGTCTATCAGGCCCGCAAGGCCTTTTCCTGAATAAACTGGGTCCATCAAAATGCCTTCTTCTCTAGCCATCAGGGTAACTGCTTCAAGCATGCTATCAGTTGGCACGCCATAACCGCCACCCACGTAGTCGCAATTTGCCACGACTTTTTCTCGCTTTACCACTGCAGAAATTCCCATCATATCGGCCGTAGCGCAAGCTAACTTATAGACATTTTCTTCTTGAAGGTCTTTGGGTGCACGCACGCCAATACCCAATAATGGAATACCGCTGTTAGTGGCTTCTAAGCCCACAATCAAACCCGCTTGTGTGCCCGCGCTGCCTGTTGCGGTAACAAAGTGGTCAATGCGCAAGCGCATATCATTTGCTTGAGTTAAGGTCTCAATAGCACAATTTACATAACCCAAGGCACCGATGGGGTCAGAACCTCCGCCTACCACGATGTAAGGGTTGCGGCCAGCGGCGCGCAGTTCATCTGCTTTTTCGGCCATCGCTGCGTTCATATCAGTATCTTTAGCGTAATGAGATACCTTCGCGCCAAATAGCTTGTCTAAAAATACATTGCCCGATTCGGTGTAATCTCGTTCGGTACTTTCTGTCCGATTTTCCAGCAAAATCTCACAAGCCATACCAAGCTTACAAGCTGCAGCAACCGTTTGGCGCGCGTGGTTTGATTGCGTCGCACCTTGGGTGATGATGATATCAGCGTTGTTTTTAATCGCATCGGCCATTAAAAACTCGAGCTTGCGGGTTTTGTTGCCCCCCGAACCTAAGCCAGTGCAGTCGTCACGCTTAATATAAATATTGGGGCCACCCAACGCTTTTGAGAAATTGGGTAAATACTCCAGCGGAGTGGGTAAGTGAGCGAGATGTACGCGAGGGAATCTTGATAAATGCATGGTTAAATCCAGTTAAGTTAGGCTAGGCATGACGCACGGCGTCGAGTTCTTGATTAAGAATTAGTGCAATGGTATCGCAATTAGCTTCGCTTAAAGACAGCGGAATGCGCATATCAAATGTGGTGTGCAAAATCAGATTGGTTTGCGGCAAATCTTGCGGGCTTAGGTATTCCCAGTGCTGATACAAACTCGTATAACCCTGCGGCGTGTCACGACCGAACCATTTTAGCGCGCATCGACAAGTTGTTCTATTTTTTCGACATCTAGACTGGCGATATCAAACTGGATAGAACTTGCCACATACGCTTCGTCAACCTCACGAACGGGTACCGCCACATCATCAATTTCGTTCAAACGCTGCTCAAGCCAAGTGTAGTTACGATTCCACTGTTCACCTCGCTGGCGCATTTCCCGCAATTGAGGGCGCAATAAGCAGGCAACCAAATCAGACATGCGTATGCTGAAGTTTGGAATTACGCCTTTGTATTTATCGAATACAGCTTGGGAGGGTTTGCTTTGATGCTGACCAAACAACATATAGCTACCCGAATAAAGAATTGCCTTAGCAGCAAGCTCTTCGTTGTCGGTTACTAAAATACCACCTTCTCCTGAATTGATATGCTTATAGGTTTGAGTACTAAAACACCCTACCTCACCAAATCGACCCGTAAAGCGGTCTTTCCATTTAGCACCCATGGTGTGTGCACAATCTTCGATAAGAGCGAGACTGTGCTTTTTACAAATTGCGCTAATGGCATCCATATCCTCAATATGTCCGCGCATATGGGTCAATAGCAGCACCTTGGCTTCGCTGCTTTGGCCTCTAAATCGTATAGGTCAATACGGTAGTCTTTACGAATTTCTACTAAAACGGCATCACCACCAGCATGATAAATAGCCCCCAGAACTGGCACAAGGTTAAACGCATTTACCAATACTTTATCACCGTGTTCAACGCCGACCACCTTCAGTCCAATGAAAATGGCGCACCCGCCAGAATTAATGCCAACTGCATAGCGGCTGCCTATGTAATTGGCATATTCTTGTTCTAGCAACGCCGCATGAGATTGGGTATCACTATATTCCCCATAGCGATGCAATCGCCCGGTGCGCATCAATTCAACCGCTGATTTAATTGTAGCCTCGTCTAGAGCGCCAGGGTCACTTAAATCAAGCTCCAAGTTTTTGTCTGCGTCTGTTTGCATAGAGATAAAAGGTTACAGGATCAACCCAAGTTGTCTTTACAAGTTGCCAAGGGGCGCTCACCTTTAGCATATCGAACGGTTTGCTGGGCCAGAATCTCGGTAGTTTCGATTAACGCAATCGGTAGACCGTCCGCAGATAATACCATCGGAATTTCTGTGCAGGCTGCAAGGATCAATTCAGCACCATCGTTAATAAGCATTGAGGCGTAGCGAAGCATATTCTGCCCACTTTGTTTTTCCACACCGTGCGATTTGATTCGGTATATTGTCTGCATAAACCGCGCCTGCTCAGCGTCGGGTAGCGTGAAAACCCGCTTGCCTAAATCTTGCAACTTAGGCTGGTACAGCTGTGCCTGTAAGCATCCATCCGCACCGAGTAGGCCAATTTTCTGAATATGCGCAAAGTCCTGCTCAAAGCGACGACAAGTTTCATCAATAATACTCACAAATCGAATCGTTAGCGCATTAATAATCGCTGATTCAAAAGCATGAGCCGTATTACATGGCATGACAATAAAATCAGCACCCGCGGCTTCCAACATTTTAGCCGAGCTAACAAATGACGGTTCTGGCGATGGGCCTTTGCCGGCTATTGCGTGATTGCGATTAGGTGCTTTGGGGTTATTATCGACGATGCATCTTAAGTGATCTTGATCTTTATTCGCTGGCGTATTGCTCAATATACGCTTACAAAAATCCAGCGTTGCCTCTGGACCCAATCCGCCCAGCACACCAACCGTCTTATCTCTTGATAGCGACATGATAAATCTAAAATTATGAGGGTGAAGCCTAACAACAACGGCTCTAGTGCGCCAAGCTTATCTGCTTACAAAGAGAAATTCCGACTTTAAACAACGGGACCTTCGCCTGAGATTAAAGGTTGGTCTACAACCCAAATATAACCATCTTGATCTATAAGGTGTACTTCTCGCAATCCATGGTCTGGTTGGTCTCTCGGCCCATCAAACACCGTAAAGCCATGGTTGATTGCCCGTTGGGCCGCCAAATCAGGGTCACCATTATGTAATCGAAATTCTGCACCCGCACCGCGAAAAGCTGCGCTGCTGATATGCTTAAGCAATGAATGCTTATCGTAAGTGTGGTCACTATGGATCAGCCATTGAAAACCATCTTTAACTGCAATTGCAATATCGGGGTCATCATAAACAAATTCCGCTTCCAGTACATGTCTTACGAACACAACCGCTCGCTGCATATCGCTTACTAAAATATTTAGCGTAAACCCTTTTAAAGAACGGCCAAAATCATCTGACGCCATAAATGGGGTTTTATTATCAGGTCGTTTTTTCATTTTAACGAAACTCAAAATTCGGCAACCCAAACTCCATTTGGGTTGCCACTTGGGTCTTGGTCAGCTCACAGTAGGCTGTGGCATGCTGAGGTTTAGCAAACCTACGCAAACTAAACAAAGCCCTTGTAAAGCTTAGTCCGCCTGCTGCTGACGCAAAAAAGTCGGGATTTCTAGTTCTGCGAAATCTGGCGATCCTGCGCCTCCCACCATACGTGCTCCACCCTCAAAACTATTGCGTGATGGCACTGTTGGCGCAGGTGGCACAAAATCAGCTTGCGCGCGCCGCGAAGCTTCACCTACCGGCGCTTGATTACGCGCTGGCGCAGCCGTGTTACGCACTGGCTCTACTTCCATCGCTTGCTCTTCTTCGGTTTTGGCTAGTGCTGCTTCTTTGCCCAAGCCAGTAGCAACCATAGTAACGCGCAGATCACCTTGTGCGTTTGGATCTACCGCTGAGCCAATAACAACAATGGCATCATCTCCAGCAAACTCCTGCATCATATCGCCAATCTTAGAAAATTCGCCGATGGTCAGATCAGGTCCGGCAGTGATGTTCACTAACAATCCGCCAGCACCGTGAAGATCGGTATCTTCAAGTAATGGGCTAGAAATCGCCTTACGTGCGGCTTCTTCAGCTCGATTTGCACCAGAGGCGGTTGCGCTGCCCATCATCGCCATGCCCATTTCGGACATCACTGTACGTACGTCAGCAAAGTCGACGTTGATCATGCCAGGACGCGTGATCAACTCTGAGATACCCTGAACGGCATTCAATAGCACTTGATTGGCTTCTGCAAAAGCGTCAATCATCGATGCGTCGCTGCCCATATGCTCAAGCACTTTTTGATTTGGAATGATAATCAAAGAATCCACTTGGTCTTTAAGTTCTTGCAATCCCGTCTCAGCTAGCGCCATGCGCTTTTTGCCTTCAAAATTAAATGGCTTAGTAACTACAGCAACGGTCAATATGCCTTTTTCTCGAGCCAATTCGGCGACAACAGGCGCGGCTCCGGTACCCGTTCCGCCCCCCATGCCAGCGGTGATAAATAACATATCAGCGCCTTCAATCGCCTCGGCAATACGGTCACGGTCCTCCATCGCCGCTTGCTTGCCAATGTTCGGGTCAGCACCCGCGCCTAACCCTTTGGTTAGGGTATCCCCTAACTGCAAGGTGGTGTCCGCACTGGAGCGCTCTAGTACCTGGGAATCGGTATTGGCATTAATAAAATCTACTCCTTCGATGTTATCTTTCATCATGTGATCAACGGCATTACCGCCACCGCCTCCCACACCGATAACTTTTATAACGGCCTGAAGACCGACTGTATCCACTAACTCAAACATATTTCACCTCTTTGGTTGCCACATTAAAAATCAGAAACTGCCCTTGAACCAACTTTTCATTCGGCTCAAGACGTCAGAAAACTTACTGGTACGCAATTGCCTGCTATTTGCAGAGTTTTGCTCTTTGTGTCCAAACTTGACCAAGCCCGTACCAGTCGCAAAAACCGGACTAAAAACCACTTCACTTAAACTGCCATCGTATTTAGGTAAGCCTAAACGTACTGGCATATGGAACACTTCCTCTGCCAATTCAACCGCATTCTCCAGTTTGGAGCTGCCGCCGGTAATGACGATAGAATTGACTATTTCTTCAAAACCGCAGCGCCTTAACTCGCCTTGCGCGAGTACAAATATTTCTTCCATACGCGGCTCAATCACTTCTGCCAGGTTATGCCTAGAGAGCTTACGAGAAGGCTTGCCTCCAATACTCGGCGCATCAACACTTTCAGATGCACCCACTTGACTAACTAGGGCACAGCCGTATTTTTTCTTCAGTTCTTCGGCAGCTTGGGTGGGAGTTTGTAGGGCGATAGCGATGTCGTTGGTAATCTGATCTCCGGCAATGGGAATAACTGCGGTATGCTGGATGGTGCCGCCGTGAAAGATGGCAATATCAGTCGTACCACCACCAATATCAATCATGCACACACCCAAATGGCGCTCATCATCGGTTAGCACGGACTCGCTGGAAGCGAGTTGTTCTAAAATAATATCATCAACCTGTAAGCCGCAGCGTTTTATGCACTTTACGATGTTTTGCGCAGAACTCACCGCACCTGTAATGATGTGCACCTTCGATTCTAAGCGCACTCCGCACATCCCTAAGGGTTGCTTAACTTCGTCTTGACCATCAATAATGTAGTCTTGGGGCAGCACATGCAGAATCTGCTGGTCTTTAGGAATCGCCATCGCCTGAGCCGCTTCTATCACTCGGTCCACGTCGTCTTGCCCTACTTCGGCATCGCGAATCGCTACAACACCGTGAGAATTAAAGCTGTTGATATGTGCACCCGCAATGCCTGCATAGACTGAGAATATTTGACAGCCTGCCATCAACTCCGCCTCCTCGACAGCACGCTGTATGGAAGAAACGGTTGATTCGATGTCGGCTACTACACCGCGCCGCAAGCCCTTTGAAGGATGATGGCCTACACCAATGATTTCTAACTTACCCTCGTCGTTCTCTTCGGCAACAATTGCCAGCACTTTAGAAGTACCAATGTCTAGGCCAACGATCAAATTGTTGTCAGTCTTTTTAACCATTTCGTAACTCTATTGTTGGTTCTCTAAAGCTTGGGCATTCCATTTAATGGAGAAACCACTTGGATAGCGTAAATCAACCCGCTCAATTGAGCGAGGATGATCGATTAATTTCTGGCGAATACTTTTCAGAAAACTGTCTAATTGCGCCGAGGAATTGGATTGCAGTAATATCATTTCAAACGGATCGACGTCGGTTTGGCCCAGCACCTCGACTTTTAAGGTCCATAGGTGCTGTGCGCTCAAATGCAGCTGCGTTAAACGCAGACCTTGCTTCGAAAATGCAGGTGCCCACGCGTGAAATTGACCATAGATATATTCAAGTTGGTCCTTCGGCCCGGATAAGCTCGGCAACCAATGCTCTTTGGACAGCGGTAATTCAACCAACCTGCCTTTAGTCGTCAGCGATAAACCCCCTTCCCATCGCGCAACTGGCTTATGCTCCGTTACATCTATCATCAGGGTATCTGGCCAACGCCTGCGAATACTGACTTCATCAACCCAAACAAAATGGTCCATAACTTCTCGGATCGCCGGCATATCTATAGAGAAATAATTCCCCGCTAGCGCTTCGCTTACGGCTTCCTTTAACTCGATCTCATCAACATGCTGTGGGTTGCCGAAAAGTGTCACTTCCTTAATCTGGAAATCGTCTGGCTTATATAGACGATCAACTAACAATCCTAAAGAAAGCCCTACAATAATAAGCGCCGTAACGCCGACGAGTAAGCGAAAAAACACACTCGTATTGCGCGACTCAGGCGTAGAGTTGCCCATGGTAAAGCCGCTTGCGTTCAATGCCAGCGCCATCAAGCCCTGTCCCCTACAAAGTTGATTAAGGAACTTAACTCAATATCAAACTTGCGTTTGACTACCTGTTGACCGTGATGAACTAAATTTTCTACATCTGCGACACTGGTACTCTTTGATATAGCCAATTGGTTTGGCTTTAGTTGATTAAACCCAGCACCGCCCACTTTAAATCCGGCCAAGCCCGATTTTTGTAGTAAAGCCTCGGGATCGACCTCACTTGAATGCTGATAAATACCAGTTGGTGCGACCTTTTTATTGGTAACACTGCTATGTACTCGCTTAATTATGGACAACACCTTTGAGTGCTTTTGATCCGGACGCGAAAATGCAAACTCTACGCCAATTATCCAAGCTTGTTTGTTGGCGTCGCTAGTCCAGAGCTTATCTTGCAGCTCGGCCAATTCACACCAGCTTAAATCACCATCTCGATCAACGCATTCCAAGCGTTTTATGGTGTGCCATTTGTCCAATTGTGTGGCGCTCATAGCAATTGCACCACCAAGGGTGCCAGGCGAAGAAGCTAAGAAATCAAGGCCCTCTATACCTTTAGACGAGCAAAACCGCACTAAGGTCGCGTTCTCAATACCTGACTCCACGTATAGGCTTTCAGCTTTTTCTGACCAGCTAATCGCAGACAAACCCTCGCTGGGACTCAGTGTTACGCCTTTAATCCCGCCATCACGCACTAAGGTATTATTTCCTGAACCTAACCAAAAAATAGGAATATTTCCGGGCAGCTGACACATCAATTGCACCACCTCGGTTTTACCCATTGCGGGGAAATAACATTGTGCCTGCCACCCACGTTCCAGCGAGAGTGTTTTCCCATCGGTTCGTTGTGCACCAAGGCACCGTCTAAAAAGCTGTCTATACTTTTTTGCTTTACCGTAAACATAGGCCCTCCGTTACTAATGATTGTGCGTAACGACCTATATCGCCCGCACCTAAGCACAACAGAACATCATTATCTTTAATTTGATGCGCAACGACTGAACTTGCCTCATCGAAATTTTCAACAAACACCGGTTGTCCGCCCCGCGCTCGTACAGCATTTGACAAGGCTCTGCCATCAGCCCCAACACGCGGCGATTCTCCAGCCGCATACACTTCCAATAAAATTAAATTCTCTTGCTCACTCAGCACTTTGGCAAAATCATCAAATAATTCTTGGGTGCGAGAAAACCGATGCGGTTGAAATAATGTGATGATGTTTTTATCTGGCCAACAATCTTTCGCGGCGGTAAAAGTTGCGGCTAGCTCCCGTGGATGATGTGCATAATCATCAACCACCAACACGTTCTTGTTCGCGCTAAGTGTTACCTCGCCAAGCAGGCTAAAACGCCGAGCTATGCCTTTAAATTCGGTTAATGCCGCTCTTACATCTTGATCGTCAATCCCCAACTTGGAGGCCACAGCAATTGCGACTAATGCGTTGAGCACATTGTGTTTACCAGGCATTGCCAATGAAAACTGACCAACATTTTGGCCATAGCGCACTACATCGAAATGGCTTATATGCCCATCTTGTTTAAAATTAGTCGCTTGCACATCAACGCCTTCGTCAAAGCCGTAAGACATAATTCGCCGGTTGACCTTCGGCGCCAATTTACGCACCACTGGATCGTCGAAACATAAAATTGCTAATCCGTAAAACGGAAGGCGATGCAAGAACTGCACAAAAGTACGCTTTAACTTGGCAAAACTATTTTCATAGGTTTGCATGTGATCAAAATCTATATTCGTGATCGTGGCAATCATCGGGGTGAGTTGTAAAAACGAAGCATCGCTCTCATCTGCTTCTGCCACCAGAATTTCGCCCTGGCCTAGACGCGCATTCGAATCAACGCTATTGACAATGCCGCCAATCACAAAAGTTGGGTCTAAGCCTGCCTTGATAAGCACGCTGGAGACCAAACTGGTGGTGGTAGTTTTACCGTGCGTTCCAGCAATCGCAATGCCTTGCCTAAAGCGCATCAGCTCCCCCAGCATTTCTGCCCTTGGCACCACTGGGATGTTATTTTCGCGGGCAAAAACCACTTCGGGGTTTTGCGGATCAACCGCACTGGATGTCACCACCACGTCCGCCGATTGGCTGTTCTCAGCTGCGTGACCAAGCATAGTCTTAGCGCCTAATTTAGCTAAGCGTTTCAACTCTGGTCCGTCGCGTAAATCAGAGCCTGTCACCACATAACCTTGTTCCAGCAAGACTTCAGCAATGCCGCTCATACCAATGCCGCCGATGCCTACGAAATGGATGTGCTTTACGAACTCACGCATTGAGCACCTCCTCGCAAATATCTGCGACCACTGTGGTTGCGTCGAGACGAGCATGGCCACGTGCCTTGTTCGCCATGGCGACTAATTTGTTACGGTCGGAAGCAAACTCTTGCAACAGATGTAGCCAGTCGCCTTGTTCAAAATCAGCTTGGCGAAAACAAAATGCCGAACCATCTTGCGCCAGTTCTTGTGCGTTAAACCACTGGTGGTCATCGATCGCGTGTGGATAAGGAACAAAAATAGCCACGGCGCCTGCACCAGCAACTTCGGCAACGGTCATCGCCCCACTACGGCAAATTACGATATCCGCCCATGCATATTGCTCAGCCATATCGTCAATGAATTCGAATACTTCGGCCTCAAGCTCAAGTTGTTGATAAGCCTGCGCTACTGGCTCCCTGCGCTGCTTTCCTGATTGGTGTCGAATGCACAAAGCCGTATTCTCACTAGCTTGCTTAAACAGCGTTGGTAGCACATTGTTAAGTACCTGCGCGCCTAAACTGCCCCCTGTCACCAGTACGTTTAAACTTAAAGCTTCGGTTCGATTCGCTAACCGAACTGACGGCGCTTGCATTTCGCTAAATGCGGCTCCAATCGGGTTTCCTGTATGTTGATTATCAGTAATACCCTTTGCTACGCTAAAACCTGAAAGCCTTTTTACTGCCTTGGTAGCCAGTAATTTATTGGTGGTGCCGGCTACCGCATTTTGTTCATGAATGACCAGTGGCTTGCCTAACATCCAACCCACTAGGCCGCCAGGGCCAGAAGCAAAACCACCCATACCGAGTAAAGCATTGGCTCTACTACTGATAATTATCTTCATGGCTTGCAGTGCAGCACTCATTAAAACAAATGGCGCAATTAACTTACGCAACCAACCCGTGCCGCGTAGACCTTGTACTGTAATCGTACGTAGTTCAAAACCAGATGATGGCACTAAGCTCGCTTCTATGCCGCTGCGCGTTCCCATCCATACTATGCGCACTCCTCGACTGCGCAGTTCTTTGGCCACGCTCAATGCTGGAATAACATGCCCGCCGGTACCGCCCGCCATGACCAGTAAGGTTTTCATCGCTTACCTCGCGACGTTACGGTAGCGCTTACAATACTACCTCGGTTTGCCCTATCTACACAAAATAGCAATCCGATCGCCACCATGCTAATAACCATACTGCTGCCACCCGAACTCATCAGCGGTAAATTTAAGCCCTTGGTTGGCAACAAGCCCGTGCTAACGCCGACATGAATAGCAGCATTAAAAGTAAGCAACATACCAATACCATAGGCCAAATAGGCATTAAATCGTTGCGTACGTTGCATCGCGATAGAGGCAATTGCAAACGCGCGCCACAGCAACATCGCAAACAATCCCATCACCAAGAAAATACCAATACTGCCCAGCTCTTCTCCGATGATAGCGATTAAAAAGTCATTTTCTGCGTGTGGCAAATAATTTAGTTTCTGCAGACTATTGCCTAAACCTACGCCGAACCAACCGCCTCGCCCAATCGCCATTAACGATTGAGTCAGTTGAAAGCCTTTATCAAATGGATCAGCCCATGGGTCTTTAAACACCATTAGTCGCTCTACGCGATAGGGCTCTAGGTAAGCAATTAGTGCCATGCCCACCGCAATACATAAGAACACCGTTACGAAGTAGCCTATGCGCACCCCAGCTAAATACATCAAGCCAGCGGTGGTCGCTAAAATTACCACGGTGCTGCCAAAATCTGGTTGAACTAGCACCAGAGCGCAAACGATCATAATCGGCAGCCCGACGTTGAACACACCTACTTTAAATAGATGAATATTGCTATTTTTACGTGCGTAGTAGTCGGCGATATACATCAAGCTAAGCAATTTTATCAGCTCCGCTGGTTGCAATCTCACACCTAAAACATCGAGCCATCTGGTACTGCCGTTTACTTCCACACCGACACCCGGAACAAACAATAGAGCAAGTGAAATAATTCCCAATACCAACAGCGTCTTACTCATTGTTTGCAACCAATTTAGGTGTACGAAGCGGATGATAGTGAGCATCAAAGCAACGCCCACCGCGACATGCAGGCCATGCTTGAGGATATGTACGGTGTGTAGCTTGAATTCACCACCACCCTTCGCTATCCCTGTAGAGAACACCATGACCAAACCAAGCAAAAGTGCGCTACTTACTACCACCGTCAGCCAGAAGTCCGCACCATCGGTATTGACACTACGCGCAGCATTTAGGTTTGTTCCGACCGCACTGTTCATTTCTGGCTATCCTTTTGTATGGCGTGGACAGCGGCTTTAAACGCATCTCCCCGCGCCATAAAGTTTGCAAACATATCAAGGCTCGCGCAGGCCGGCGAAAACAACACTACATCACCGGATACCGCTAGGTTCGCCGCTAAACTAACGGCTGATTCAACATCCAGTGCTCGGTGACAATCAATGAGGCCCTCAAACGCAGCTTCAATTAATGCAGCATCTTCACCCAACAAGATGACCGAACGCACAGATTCGTCGATCGAGATTCGCAGCGCACTAAAATCAGCTCCTTTACCCCTACCGCCCAATATCAAAACCTTGGGCTCACTAATGCCGCTAATCGCAGCGATGGTCGCCCCTACGTTGGTGCCCTTGGAATCGTTTATCCACAGAATGTCATTAATGCTTGCTACGACCTCGCAGCGGTGCGGCAAGCCAACAAACTGGCAAGCCGCATCTATAACGTTGGCAGATAGCTTCACCCCAGTTCGATCAACTATCGCCAGCGTGGCCATCACATTGGCCCAATTTTGCCTACCCTTCAATTTGAGATTACTGACGTCAATCAACTTGGTTTCGCCTTTAACGATCCACGTAGTTGAGCCATTTTCTAATAAGCCGAAATCAACGTCATTCGACGGCTGATTTAAACCAAAGCTTTGTGTATTAGAGCCATAAATACCTGGCGCTGTTTGGTCATCACGGTTCACTACTTCGTATTTGGTGCCCCTATAAATCGTTGACTTCGATTTAGCATAATCGCTGAAACTAGCGTATCGATCTAAATGATCTTCAGAGACGTTCAGTACCGCCGCTACTTCTGCGTTTAATACGTCGGTCGTATCAAGTTGAAAGCTGGAAAGCTCCAGAACATAAAAATCAGGGTCAGATTGCTTAAATAGATCGAGCGCAGGAATACCAATGTTGCCCCCTAGTAAGGATGTTTTACCTGATGCATTGATCATCAAATCCACCAGTGTGGCGACCGTACTTTTGCCGTTAGAGCCGGTGATTGCAAGGATAGGAGCCACCGCGTAATCCGCGAACAATTGAATATCACCCAGCACTTTAGTTTGCGTACCCACTAAGTTGGCTAGATTCAATTGATCAGCCCCCACTCCTGGACTGACTACCACTAAATCTGCAGTGCGCAAAGTGTGTTGATCTAATCCACCCGTCACCAGCCTGGCATTTGGGAACAGTGCTTGTAGTTCTTGCTTATTGGGCGGGTAATCACGGGTGTCCATGGCGATCAACTCAGCAGTTGAATCACTAAAAAAACGCATTACCGATTGCCCAGTTAGGCCAAATCCAATTACGGCAACTTTTTTGAAAAGTGGCAACCCGGCCTGATTCATCGCAACGGTCACGGCTTATCTCACCTTCAATGTCGCTAAACCGATCAGAACCAAGATAAAGGTAATTATCCAAAACCGCACTATTACGCGCGGCTCTGGCCAACCTTTTAGCTCGAAGTGATGGTGAATAGGTGCCATTTTAAATACGCGGCGCCCCAACAATTTAAAGGAGGCCACTTGCACAATGACAGATAAAGTCTCCACTACAAATAAGCCGCCCATGATAACGAGCACTAACTCTTGGCGAACTATAACGGCAACAATGCCAATGGCAGCACCTAAAGAAAGCGCGCCTATATCACCCATAAAAACCTGAGCAGGATAGGTGTTAAACCACAAGAAACCTAAACCCGCACCCACCAAGGCTGTACAGAAAATAAGCATTTCTCCGGTACCCGCAATATAGGGAACGTTCAGGTATTCAGAGTAAATCGTGTTGCCAGAAGCGTAGCTAAATACGCCCAAACCCCCTGCGACCATGACTACCGGCAAAATAGCCAAGCCGTCTAAACCATCCGTTAAATTCACGGCATTGCTAGTGCCGACAATCACAAACCAAGCCAAAGGAATAAACAGCCACCCCAGCGAAAAAACCACGTCCTTAAATAAGGGTACAATAAACTCTAGGTCTGCCGGACTGGTGGCGGTTGAATGTAAGAAATACGCCGCGCCAAAGGCCGCCAATGCCTGTGAAATAAATTTGGCTTTAGCGCCCATTCCTTTGGGATTCTTATCAATTAACTTACGGTAATCATCAAACCACCCGATAAATCCGAACACCACCGTAACGAAAAGAGTAACCCAGATAAATCGGTTCGACAAATCACCCCACAATAAGGTTGAGAAAACAACTGAAAACAAAATGAGTAAACCACCCATTGTCGGCGTGCCTACCTTGGAGAAATGGCTTTTAGGGCCGTCATCGCGAACCGTTTGACCAATTTGGTACTGCGATAGTTTACGTATCATCAACGGACCAAAAATCAGCGATAAACTTAGCGCGGTTAACACGCTCATGATCGAACGAAAAGTGATGTATTGAAACACACCTAACACGCTGTATTGCGCAGATAATTGGTCGAATAACCACGTTAGCATGGCAATTTTTCCTTTACTAAAGCTTTAACAATACGCTCCATTTTTGCTGCCCTTGAGCCTTTCACTAATATAATCGCATCCCCTTTAACCTGAGATTCAAAATGCCCCGATAATGACTCTAGGTCTGTAAAAAGCTGCCCTTCAGCCCCAAAGCCAGCAATGTATTGCTCGGCCAGCGATCGGCTTTCAGCAAGGTCATTAAAGACCACCAGCTGATCAACGCCGGCGGCTTTCGCGGCCTCGCCCACAGCTCGATGTTGCTCGCTCGAATTTGTGCCCAGTTCGCCCATATGCCCAAGGACTAACACCTTTTGGGCGTTATAAGCGCACAACACTTGTATAGCGGCCATCATCGAAGCGGGGTTGGCGTTGTAGGTGTCGTCGATAAGTGTTTGCTCTGCTGTTGCGCTCTTTATTTGTAAGCGCCCGTCAACTGCATTAACATTTGCCACACTCGCAGCGGCGTCCTGTAAGTTTATCCCCGCACATAAGGCTGCACTCACAGCGGCCAGCACATTTAAATGATTATGCTCGCCAAGCAGTGAACACGGGATAGTTAACTCTTGGCCATCATATGCAAGCTTTAAGCTATCAAGCTTGCTGGCAAGCAATTGCACATCGGCTGAAGCATTAACCCCGAAAGAAATGACCGTGCGTCCGTTCGCCAACCCATACCAATAGTTATAAAAAGGATCATCCATGTTCAAAACAACGCAGCCCTCGCTACGCACGGACCCAATTAATTCGCCTTTGGCGTGCGCCACACCCTCAACATCAATCAAACCTTCTAAATGCGCGGCCGCCGCATTGGTAATCACCCCAATAGTAGGGGAAGCAATGTCGCCTAAGTAGCTGAGTTCTCCGGGGTGATTCATCCCCATTTCGATCACTGCTGAATGATCCACTTTACGCAACTTGAGCAAAGTCATGGGCACCCCCCAATGATTATTGAAGCTGCCCTCTGGCGCGATACCAGGCATTGAATTTGAAAATATCTCACTCAATATACGCGACACCGTAGTCTTGCCATTGCTGCCTGTTATACCCACTACGGGCACTTCAAATTCTCTTCGCCATACCTTTGCTAAATCGCCCAAAGCTAAAGTGGTATCACTCACCACAATGGCATTGTTCGCAACTTGTTGGTGCTGACGCGCGCCTACTTTGTCCATTACCACGGCACTGGCGCCGTTTTCAATCGCCGAATCTATATATTGATGGCCATCTTGTGCGTGTCCGCGGATCGCAAAAAATAAATCCTTGCTTTTGACTTTACGTGAATCAAATTGCACCGCATCAAAGCCAGTGCGCTCAAGACCCATGACTTCACCGTTCATGGCGAGCCCAGCATCGGCTAGGTTCATCATCATGCGGCAATCCCTTCCCAGCCGTTCAAGGCGGATAATGCTATCTCCCTGTCGTTTATGCTAACTACTTTATCTGCATAAACTTGCTCGGTTTCATGACCTTTACCCGCTATCAAAACCCAATCACGGTATGAAGATTGGCCTACCATGGTTCGAATCGCTGCACTTCTGTCATGCTGCACCGATACTGCTTGTGTCATGCCAGACAGAATATCGGCAACAATAGCACTTGGCGCCTCACTTCGCGGGTTGTCGTCTGTCAACATCACTTTGTCTGCCACGCTCTGCGCAATTTCGCCCATCAGCGGACGCTTTACTTTATCTCGATCACCACCGCAGCCAAACACTACATTAAGTTGGCCTTGGCAATGAGCGCGCAGTGCCGTAAGGGCTTTTTCTAAGGCATCAGGTGTATGCGCATAATCCACTACAACTGTCGGTTTGGTGCGATCGGAGTCAATTTTCTCTAGGCGGCCAGGCGGCGCTTTGCAGTCAAGTAGTGCTTTAGTAACGTCTTTCGTAGAATGGCCCATACAAACCAACGCACCAACTACTGCGCTAAGATTCATCGCATTAAATTCGCCTATTAGCGAAGAATTCACTGTGGTTTTGTGCTTGTTTTTTGTCAAGTCAAAGGCAAGACCCGCACTATTTAAGCGCAAATTACTCAACTGTAGATCCTTAGCATTTTTCCCATACCCAAAGGTTTTGTTAGTACAGCAGCCAAGTAAGCTTTGACCAAACTCGTCATCCGCGTTGACGACCGAAGCTGCTAAGCTATTAAATTCAAACAACCTTGCCTTTGCTGCAGCGTAAGCTTGCATCGAGCCGTGATAATCAAGGTGGTCTTGGGTCAAATTAGTGAAAATGGCCACTTCAAACTCGACCGCATCTACGCGATGTTGATCTAAACCATGTGACGACACCTCCATGCAAACCACCTCAAAGCCAGCATCAACTAACTCCCGCAGTTGTCGTTGAATACTGACTACATCGGACGTGGTTAAAGCAGATTGTTGCAATGCATCCACCCCGCCGTAACCTATAGTACCGATTATCGCGGCCGACACTTCCAGCCGCTGTAAAGCTTGTGCCAACAAGTAACAAACCGAAGTTTTAGCGTTGGTACCGGTTACGCCGACCACCCGACAAGAGCGTGAAGGGTAATCATAAAACCGCGCTGCGAGCGCGCTCGCTTTTGCAGATAAATCTTCAATTAGAACAACAGGCACAGTAAGGCCCGTGACGTTAAACCCCTTACTTTCGGCGATGATTGCGCAAGCACCCTTTTTAATCGCGGCTTCAATGTAGTCTCTGCCGTCTGACTGAGAGCCTAACACAGCCAAGAAACAGTGCCCTGGCTCAACGCTACGGCTATCTAAGGTAAGGGCATTAATTATGCAGTCGTGAGGCACATCAGCGTAAGCTTTTACTAAACTGCGCAAAGATAGTTTATGTTTAGCCACTACGCGGCTTCCTTAATGGTTGGCGGTTTTTCATCTCTAGACTGCACCATATTAGACGTTTCGCCTTGCATCAAATCCGGCTGATCTGGCGGTACATTGTATAAACGCAGTGCATCCGTCATTAGACGAGAAAAAACAGGAGCGGCAACTTGCCCACCATAATGATACTTGCCGCGTGGGTCGTCCATCATCACCACCATCACAAATTGCGGGTTGGAAATCGGTGCCACTCCAACAAACCAAGAAACATAGCGTTCTTTGTCGTAGCGGTTTCCTAGCAGCTTATAGGTCGTACCGGTTTTGCCTCCGACACGGTATCTCGGCACAGCAGCACACCTTGCGGTGCCATCCACGCTGACCACCTCCTCTAGCATGGGAAGCATCTTATCAATCGTTGTTTCGCTAAACACACGGGTCTGTTTTTGCGGCCCGCTATTCTTGTCTTTAATCAGCGTCAAGGTCAGCAAATTGCCTGCGTTTGCAAAAACGGTATACGCGCGTGCTAGCTGTAGTGCGGTTGCGTTTAGTCCATAACCATATGCCTGCGTAGCCCTATCTATTAGCTTGTCTCTTTTTGGGAAAACACCACTTACTTCAGCGGGCACAGCACCTACCTTCTGACCAAATCCAGCACGTGATAAGGTGGCGTGAAACAAATTCGCATCAAATTCCAGCAATAATTTAGTGGCGCCAATATTGCTAGATTTCACCACAATATCGTGCAGACTCAATACGCCATTCTCGTGGGTATCGGTAATTGTGCGACCACCAATTTTCAGGCTTCCTTTGCCGGTATCAATCGTAGAAGACGGCGTATATCGGCCGCTTTCCAGTGCCATCGCCACTGTAAATGGTTTGATGGTTGACCCTGGCTCTTGCACGTCTGTTACAGCGCGGTTACGAAACTTATCCGGCTTCATCGTACGTCGATCATTGGGGTTAAACTGCGGCGAATCGACCATAGCCAGAATTTCACCACTAGGGATATGAATCACAATTGCATTGGCTGCTTGCGCATCGTGTTTACGCCGCTCTTCTTCTAAATATGCGCTGGCCAAATACTGCAGGCGACTGTCTAAGGTTAAAGTTAAGGCTTCGCCATTTTTAACGGCCTCGAGCTGCTCGACATATTCTACAAACCGGCCACGGCTATCGCGATGCACGGTTTTCTTGCCCGCTTCACCGCTTAACTGCTTGTTGTACATTTTCTCAACGCCTTCCTGGCCCTGACCATCTCGGCCAGTAAAGCCAACCACATGGCCTGATGCCGGGCCAGAGGGGTAAAAGCGCTTGTATTCTCGGCGCTTATTTAAACCAGGCGTGTCCAGCTCAATCGCGCGCTGCGCTTCAGATGGCGGAATTTGTAGCTTTACGAACATGAAATCGTTGCTAAAACCATCAGCCTCACGTTTTTTGCACAAGCCCTTGAGCTCTTTTAGGTCGAGATCAACAATGGCATTAACTTGCGCCCATCTGGGTTGCGCCTTACAAAACACTTTAGGCTCTGCCCATAAGGTATCCACCGGTGTACTCACCGCCAGCAGATGATTATTACGATCATAAATTGGCCCACGCAAAGGCTGGATATCCAAAGAGCGAACATGCCTAGCTTCCGCTCGAGAAATCAAACGTTCATGGCCTTGCGTGTTAATCAATAGCAACTTGGTTGCTAAAAAACAAAACCCGATAAACCCAAAGCTGAGCAACACATTTTTGCGCAGCAAGGTGCGATTAATTTGGTCTTGATCTTGGCACTTCACTGTTCCAGCCTCTTAGCCAATTCAATTGTTTGAATGCTTGGCCCTTGAGGCGGGTTTAAGCCTTGTGCTCCTCGTACCTCCTTCTCGACTTTGTGCTCTAGACGCCAAGTTGAGTATTCAGCCATTAACTGCCTCCACTCAATACTGAGATCATCTCGTTTAAGTTGTAATTTTTGCGATTGATAAAAGCTCACCCGGTTCATTTGGCGAATCACTACCACTGCCATTGCGGTTATTAGCAAAGCTGAAACAAGCATAATAGTCAACCATTTTGGCGCCATCATGCTCGCAACCTCTGAGCGGTGCGCATAATTGCACTACGAGAACGGCGATTTGCACGCACTTCTTTTTTAGAGGCGCGGACCGGCTTGCCGACCAATTTCAAACGTGGCTGAATCAAATTTGCCTGAATGGGTAAATCAATCGGATAGGGGTCACCTTTAGCTTCATCACGAAAAAAATTCTTTACCATTCTGTCTTCAAGCGAATGAAAACTGATGATTGTCAGGCGACCCTCAACATTTAGCGCTTCAAAAGCGACAGGCAGTACCGCCTCTAGTTCCTGTAGCTCTTTATTCACTGCAATTCGAATCGCTTGAAACGAGCGGGTTGCGGGGTGCTTGTCTTTTTCCTTAAAAGGCACGGCTGCATCTACAATGCGCGCCAGCTGCAAGGTTGATTCAATTGGATTTTCCAATAATTCTGCCTTGATAGCGGTGGTAATACGTTTTGCGAAGCGCTCTTCACCATAGCGTTTTAATACCCGAATAAGCTCGTCTGCCTCCACTTCAACTAACCACTGCGCAGCGGTAAGACCTTGGGTAGTATCCATGCGCATATCTAGCGGCCCATCCTTTTGAAAACTAAACCCGCGCTGCGCGACATCAAGCTGCGGAGAGGATACGCCGAGATCTAGAATGATGCCATCAATCTCACCGTATAATCCCAAGCGATCAAGCTCGGCCTTCATAGCAGAAAACGCCCCATGCACGATAACCACCCGTTGATCATCTCCGAGCAATTTTTGCGCCTCGTCAATCGCTTCCGGGTCTTTATCAAAAACGATCAATTTACCTGAATCATCTAAAAAAGAAAGAATCAGTAATCCATGTCCGCCACGCCCAAATGTGCCGTCAATATAAATGCCGTTGGGTTTTGGGGACAGTGCATCGACCGCCTCGTGGAGCAAAACGGTTTGATGTGCTGAAGGTGGCATCACAACTGTAGAATCTCCAGTTCGGGTGATGTTTCACCCGGGTCAGGCGCATGGCCTATCCAAGCTTGCATCTTCTTCTCCCAATTGGCTTGGCTCCAAATCTCAAATTTTTGACCTTGGCCAACCAAGTAAACCCCCTTTTCGACTTGCGCAAACTCCCTAAGCGTCGGTGGCAATAACACACGACCGGTTTTATCCAGCTGCACGTCAGTGGCATAGCCAATAAAAAAGCGCTTCAATTCTTGGTGCTGGGCTTTGAAACTGGGCAGCGCATTAACCTTGGCCTCGGCCAACTCCCATTCGTCTAAAGGATATAACACCAAACAGGGCTCATAGGTGTGGCTAACAGTGACAACCAGATTGCCTGCACTGCGTTGTGCAATCGCTTCGCGCAAACGTGTAGGCAAGGCCACTCGACCTTTGCCATCAACTTTTATATAATTTGCACCGCGAAACATGAATTATTTACCCAGAAAACCCGTTTTATTGCACTTGTTACCACCAATGCTAAATAATAGGTCTCACTCTGAAATAAGTCAAGGTTTTTCAATAAGATACGTGCGTATTAGCTGCGAATGCAGAGAAATCATAATGTCTTTTAAATCAATGGGCTAAAGAATTTAGTTAATTTAAAACAATAAGAAAATTAAGTAAAGTTGGTCGATAAGCCGGGTTCTGTCGTTGGACGATCATTCATCTAGGATATTTGTCGCCAAATATCTCATGCAACCTACCCGAAACCAACGCGGGTCGCGCCTAATCGGTTTGTCTCAATTAAGACAAACCAAACTGGTTTCCTATTTGGTCTTGCTCCGAGTGGGGTTTACCCTGCCACACTTGTTACCAAGTGCGCGGTGCGCTCTTACCGCACCTTTTCACCCTTACCATCTAAAATGGCGGTTTGTTTTCTGTGGCACTGGCCGTCGGCTCACGCCGCCCAGACGTTATCTGGCACTCTACCCTTTGGAGCCCGGACTTTCCTCGATATGCTTACACAAGGTAAGATAGCGCGATCGTCTGACCAACTCTAAGCCGACATTACGCCAAAACTAATCCTATTTCAACACTAAACATGTCCATTCAAACTGGAAAGTATCAGAACTACAAAGGCCAAAACTACGAGGTTATCAGCGTTGCAATACACAGCGAAACCGAGGAAGAATTAGTGGTTTACCATCCTTTGTATGGGCAGCGCGCGCTGTGGGTACAGCCACTTGAAATGTTTACTGAAAACGTTTTGATTGAGGGTGAAATGACACCTCGGTTTCGTTATGTAGAGTAGTTTTTATAGAAATATCACCTAGCGTGATTCTAAGGTAGCCGTACATTATTCTCACCACCCAGAGCAACTTTTCTGGACAAACACATAATTAAGTATTATGTCCCCCGAACTATCTATTGTTCTTTACTTCGTCTCATTGCCCTAACACCTCAATATAAAAACGTGACGATAGGCTTTTTTCGGTCAGACTGATAGGGTGTCGTTAACTCGGCGCTTACAGTCATTTATTAAGAAGCTGGAAAAGAAAGTAGGAAAGATCTTACGGTATAGACCCCGAGGCAGGCCCATGAAAGAAATCAAAGGGTAGCGTCCATTTTAATCCATGTGTTTCATTTCATTTAAACAATAGAAACCCCCGCCTACTGACAATTAGCATCCAATGCATTACCTGCACCATCATCCACAAAAGTGCAAATTGCACTTGTATCATTTGCCCCATTCACCACCGTAGAGTGACTTATGTTCGGGGTGCTGAGGTAATTAGAAACCCCATAATCAACGCCATTTAAATAGCTGTCACGTAAAACGGGGGAGGAGGGATTACGCAACATTGGGTATGGACTTTTTGTCTAGCAAGTTGACTCATTGTCGTTCCACACGATATATCGATGATTAGCATTAGCCCATTCGTCGTCAATTTCAATCAGAATGGCACTGACTAATCGTAACCAAGCCTCTCGGTTAGGAAAGACTCTGACCAAGCGGGTTCGCCGCTTAAGTTCTTGTTGAACCGTCCGTTCAATGCGGTTGGAGGTTCGCATTTTCTTTTGGTGTCTATCTGGCAAGGCAAACACATTTAACCCTTCAGGCACATTGTTTTCTAGCCACTGCGCCAAGTGAGCATGCTTTTCTTGGTACTGGCTCACAAGGACTTTTAGATTAATCTGAGCAGCTGCCATATTGGGTGCATTCCAAACACTACGCAGCTCACCACAGTCTTGTCCAACATGAAATGATACTGAGCGAAGGGACTGATTCTAATCGGAAATGATACCGAACTAATCTAATTTCTGTTCATGATGGTGAATGAATACCATTATGAATGACCACCATATAGATACCCTTGATAAGGCACGCTTGTTGCTACAAGGCACTGATGAAATCGATCTGGCAATCGACGGTAAACGCAATCGCTATGATTTCATCAAACGCACCTTAATGCGTTTCAAATACAGCAAACTGGGTCGAGCCGATAAGGGTCTTGTGCTGCGTTATATCACACGCATCAGCGGTTACTCTTATGTGCAAGTGAAACGCCTGGCTGCCAGCTATCTCAAGCACGGTAGAATCCAGTGGCGACATCGTGCCACAAGGGGCTTTGCTAGACGCTATAGCAATCAAGACATTAAGCTTCTAGCAGATATGGATGAACTCCACGGTACGTTATCAGGCCATGCCACTAAGAAACTCTGTGAGCGCGCCTTATTGTCTATGAGCAAACTGAGTATGCCAACCTGGCACGTATCTCGGTTTCTCATCTATACAATCTACGCCGATCTAAACCCTACCAGAACAATCGCCGTCACTTTGAAAGACACATTCTAAGCCTTCTTCTATCGGCCAAAGACGTAAGCCACAGCCAGAAGGTCAACCTGGCTATAGCCGTGTAGATACAGTGCATCAGGGCGATAAGGACAAGGTTAAAGGGGTCTATCATATCAACGCCGTTGATGAGATCACCCCGTTTGAAGTCGTGTCTTCTACACAGAAAATATCAGAGCCATTCTTGATGCCTATTCTCACTCAAATGCTAGAGCAATTCCCCTTTGTGATTAAAGGCTTTCATGCCGATAATGGCAGTGAATACATTAACCAATCGGTGGTGCGATTGTTGAATAAGCTATTAATCGAGTTGACCCAATCCAGGGCTAGACACCGTAACGACCATGCCTTAGTTGAGTGCAACAATGGGGCCATCGTGCGCAAGCATCTTGGCTTCATGCATATCCCGCAAAAATATGCGCCTGAGATTAATCAATTTGCCACCGACTTTCTTAACCCTTATTTGAATTATCACCGACCTTGTTTCTTCCCACAGATCAGCACTAACAACAAAGGAAAACAAGTCAAAACCTATCCATATCGAAACATGATGACGCCTTATGAAAAACTCAAATCGTTGACCAATGCACAGTCATATCTTAAAACTCACATCTCGTTTACAATGCTTGACGATATCGTTTATCAGATGACTGATAATGAGGCAGCAAAACAACTCAATGAGGAAAAAACTAAACTCTTTAAAAACATCTTTGAACAGAAATGACAATCAACTTCTCGGTATCATTCCTGTATTGGAATAGACTCATTTGGTATGGACTTTTTGTCTAGCAAGTTGACTCATTGTCGTTCCACACGATATATCGATGATTAGCATTAGCCCATTCGTCGTCAATTTCAATCAGAATGGCACTGACTAATCGTAACTACTTTAAAGGGGTCTGACCCCTTTTCTTATGATTGCTGTATTTTGTAAAGTATACTGCTACTGTTTTCTGTGCACTGTTTAGTGTCTCAGCTGTAAGTTTCCCAGCGCATAAATCTCTTCCATTTTTAGCTGACTCATGCCCGAGTGCAGCAGCTACGCTTGCCCATACATAACAGTTTGTACTTTAAAGGGGTCTGACCCCTTTTCTAACTGCCGACACGGGGATTTTCAGGTTCTGCCACGGTTTTCACTTTATAATGAAATCAATCACTTGCGACGCTTGCTAATCTTTAACACGCTCAATAACGGGGGTAAATTGGCACAATTTACGGTTGGTTTGGCACAGTAACATTAGATGCTAACTACTGATCAAGTGAACTCTTAGACTAATTTTACCAAACTAATTAGAGGAGACCGCAGCATAACGTCGCGAGCGAAGATAAGACAAGGCAAAAAGGGGCGAAAAAGCGCAGTTTATAACTATAAATGAGCATTTTGAGCCCCTTTTTAACGCCGTATTATCGAGCACAGTAGTTATGCTGCAGTCTCTAGATCTCTCTTGAAGCTGCACACCACTTAGGAACTATGACCTAAAATTCAATCACACTAAAGTTCAGCAATTAACGCCGAAATTTCTGCTTTCCATTGAGGCGCATCTAAGTTTGCTTTCGCTCTACTTCTCAATAAAAACATTTTCAGCACATTCGGTAGTGACGCGAGATCATTTTCTCCCAGACGTAAAAAGGAAATAAAATCCGCTATGGCTAATGGAACGATGTTTAAATTTATTTTGCTGTCATTAGCAAAATACCAATCACCGTATTTGAAAGTGTGCGCGGTGTTACTATCTATAGTTACCGCTATAAATAGGCCGTAGACTTCCTTTCCCGAACTAGCGTGTATTTCTGCATGTTTGGCTACATGGCGGCGAACTGGCTCACCTTCGGTTGCTTCTTGCCTAGATGATAAAGTCAAAGTAACCTCAACGACTATCACCATATCTTCAAACTCAAATATCATGTCGGCATCTCCGCCAGAGGCTGTATTAGTCGGCAGAAAATCTTGATCTATGTGGAATCTCCGTGCTTCCCATGGATTATTCGTTAAGGAATTCATTGCTAGGAATGATCGCCACACCGCCCATTCTAAGTAAGCGGGAGCTTCGCCTTGAGGCACATTTAATCTTTGCCCATCAGGTGTTGTTGCTCTGCGTGCTCGTGTAGTTAGCACTTCTAACCATGTTGTTATTTCAGGTACTTGATTGGCTTGCTGCCTTGCATACTCTAGTTCTTCCAATTTAATAAGTTGATCTTCCAGCTCATGACGTCTCTGGGCAATTTCGATCTCTCCAAGGTTGTTAGGAGCTGTTTGAACATTGCCGCCCATCGTCTGAATCCTCGCGGTTAGATCTTGGATTACTTCTATAGCAGCACTGCGATTATCAGTAGGTAATCTAGCTCCTTGCCATAGTTGTTCGAAATAGCCATTAGGCTCTAATGGCCTCCACTCTTCTCCAGCCAAAATCTCAACCAATCTTTGGCGTACCGGGGCGATAGCAATCCCACGCCCTTTAGCTCGAAACAATCCTGTCGCCTTTAAATATCGAATTGTTAGGTCAGCATAGTCTTTGAGTGTCCCAGCCTTTGTGTTTACATTTTTTGCTTCAGGATATAGTTCTGCAATCAACCTATTCGTAAGATTTCGCTTAAACCGCCTGATGTTTCCTATATTGTTCGCTCTGTTTTTTCGATAGTCCACTATCTGGCCAACAACCTGGTCTACACCTTGTTCTATTGTTTGTGTTTGTACAAAAAGCCACTGCTGTCCCGTTAACACTAAAGAAACAGGCCTGATTTTCTCTCAATTTGATAAAATACGTTTAGCGATAAACCGTTGAATCAAATAGGAAAATCAGACCATGTCACATTGTAATACCGTTCTAAATCAAATACTCAAAATTGTTCCGAGACATGAATTCGAGGCACTCGCAATTCAACATCATTCGGGGCGTTCATTCCGCAGAGCGTCTCGTTGGTCACAGTTCGTGAGCCTGACTATAGCTCAATTGACTGGCCGTCATAGCTTGCGTGATATTGTTGATAATGTCAGTGCTCAATCACACCGCTTGTATCATCTTGGTAGTGCAGTGTTAACGCGGTCCAATCTTTCACGCATCAATGAGAACAAGCCTTCGAGCCTTTATGAAGCGCTATTCTCTCAATTACTCAAGTGCTGTCAGAGCAAAACGCCAGGGCATAACTTTCGTTTCAAGAATCCCCTGTATTCGCTGGACTCATCTACCATTGATCTGTGCTTATCGGTTTTCCCATGGGCAGACTTTCGATCAACTAAAGGGGCAATCAAACTGCATGTAGGCCTGAATCATGATGGTTACTTACCTGAGTTTGTTAATATCACCGAGGGTAAATGTGCTGATGTCACTGCGGGCAGGAAAGTAGCTTTCCCGAAAGGCAGCATTGTAGTTATTGACCGTGGATACAACGACTATGCCTGGTATAAGCAATTGAATGACAAGGGAATATACTTTGTCACACGATTAAAGAAGAATGCTGCATACCGCCTTATCAAGCGACATAGTGTACGCAAGGGAACGGGACTTAGCAGTGATCAAACGATTGAATTCACGGGGGTCAAAGCAGCAAAGGAGTGTTCGATTCGATTACGCCGTATTGGTTATCGCGATGCCACTACAGGCAAGCATTATGTGTTTTTAACCAACCCCTTTAAGCTCAGTGCTCAAACTATCGCCGATATTTATAAAGCCAGATGGCAGGTGGAATTATTCTTCAAGTGGATCAAGCAGAACTTAAAGGTGAAGTCATTTATCGGCACCAGCAAGAACGCAGTATTGACCCAAATATGGATTGCGTTATGTATTTACCTAATACTGATGTTCATCAAATTGCAGTCGAAGGCGGGCAAAACGATGCAACAAATATTGAGGGTATTGCAGCTTAATTTGTTTGAAAAACGTGATTTAATGGCACTGTTGCGAGGGGACCCGATGCATCACCCAAACCTTAACCCTAATCAATTTTCGTTGCTGTGAAAGTTAACGGGACAGCAGTGACAAAAAGCTGGAACTCCGTGAATGAAAGAAAAGGCTCCACACCTCCTTCTGCGAGTGTTGTGATAATTTGGACGACAAACCTAAGCGGTGAAAAACACTCAAAGTTATATCTGTTTTCTAGTGCGCTAGGTATTTGATAAGTTACCAAAGAGCGTAAAAAGCACTCTTGTTGAGAGGCCGTTATTTCTGCCTCTATTAATCGTGCTCCATTCGGAGTAATGATATATGGTGGATAGTTTGTGCCGAAAGTTCTATCTGGAGTAATAAACCCTAGTTGTTCCAGAGCAGACCGCCACTTCCTGCCAAGATCACCATACCCCTCTGTTTCTCCATTAGCAATTCTTTCGACAAAAACTACTCCGTGATCATGGAGTAGTTTAGAAAAACGCAATTCGCTTTCGACGCCCCCAAAGTTTCGCCTACCTAGATTTCCAATTAAGTTGGAGTTGGCCAGAGCCTCTAGTGCAAACTTCAATCTATAGGGGGTTCTTACTGTTGTGTTTCCTATATGCCAAGCCATTTAGTATCCAATAAATAGGTACTCCTTAACGGAGTTATTGTTGTCCTTAGTTTTATGCCTTTGATTGCCAAAACTATATTTGTAATCCACATCTACGACATCCACATGAGCCTTATATTTGGACAGTAGATCAATAATCTGCTCCCTTGTCGGCAGTGAGTTTGATGAATATGAAACCAACAAGATACTATCCTGAAATTTACGAAAGAGTTTGTCAAAAGCATCTTCAGCTCCAATACGGGAGCTAAAAGGGGTGGGGTAACTTTTAAATTTTTTGGTTTGTGTGTGCCATTGCATTTCAACATTTTTCCAGTCACATGCTAAACCCTCCACAAAATGATATCGGCGAACATATTCATTATCTGAGTGAGGACTGTAATACGGAGGATCCATATAGACCATATCTGGTTTTGTCCGAATGGACATGGCATCACCGCGCCGAGACTTATGTTTTCTTTGATTATCGAAAACCGCTCCGTTTATTAGCTCAATCGCTTCTTTGATATGTTCTTCCAAGGACTTTTTAAGGTCTGCTCGCCCGTCATCGTAACGAAAACCAGTATATGTGAAAATTCCACGAGGGCGTTTTTTTATGCAAGCACGAATTAGCGCAGACATTGCAATTGCTCTTTTATATCGGTTCCTTAACCGTTTTATGTTTGCTCGCACGATGTCTATTAATTGATTCTCTTTATCATTGAAGTAGATCCCTGAAAACGTATCTGTAACAAAAAAATCTACTTTATCGCCCTGAATAAATAGACGAGACACCTCACTTTCTGACAACGTTTGATCATCATTTTCAATCAGGGCTGTTGTTTGAATTGAGCTCATTGCCATATAGTCATTGGTAAAGACTCTTTTTCCCATTGACTTAAAAAGATAAGAAACGACTCCCGAGCCAGAGAAAAGATCTAAAATTGAATCAAAGTCGAAATGTTTAGAAATGTCTTGAATATAAGGCAAAAGCTTTGTTTTTGACCCCATATAGCGAGTCGAGGGGTATAGCACTACTTGAGAATTCAACGAGTCTGGTACGGGACGGATATCAAAGTGCTTTTTTGGGGAAGCGTAAACAATCACGTCCTGCCCAGTTCGACCGTTTGCCTTGCTGTTGATGTGCCGTCTTGTATTTATAACTTTTATTTTGAACTTATTGTACTGCTCGTGCACTAGGGGGTGGTTTGAATTAGTCAAAATAACTGTACATCCAAGCTCATGAAGTCTTTTAACTTCCTCGGCAAGCTCCCTGTGATCCTCTTCATAAAACTGTTCTTTTGTATACCGTTTAAAATCTGCGTATTTCGATATAGGAAGATATGGTGGATCAAGAAATACTAAGTCCCCCTCTCTTGCATGCTTTTTAAGAACAGTCTTATAGTCACCATGTGTGAAGATTTTTCCTTTTAGGGATTGCGATGCGAGTCGCAGATCTTCTGGCTTGCAAATGGTAGGTTTTTTATAATTCCCGAAAGGTACATTAAAGCCTCCCTGTCGGTTCACACGATAAAGGCCATTGAAACACGTTTTATTTAGGTAAAGTGTTCTGGCCGCTTGTTCCACAGGGCTTAGTCTTGATAAATCTTTTGCTCGAAGACTGTAAAAAAATTCTTTATCGTTCGGATATTCAGAAATCTCATTGATCAACTCTTCAACATCCTCTGCAACAACGGTATAAAAATTAACGAGATCAGAGTTTAGGTCTGCTAAAACAGCTTGTTCAGGCAAGAGCGAAAAGAAAAAAGCCCCTCCACCAAAAAAGGGCTCTATATACTTGCTATATGACTTGGGAACTAAATTGTGCAAATCACAAAGTAACTGGGTCTTACCTCCAGCCCACTTCAATATAAGCTTTGTTGAGGCAACGCTCCTTAATTTTTTTTGTTGAGCTATTTTCAATGTTATTTCACTGCTGTCCCGTTAACACTAAAGAAACAGGCTTGATTTTCTCTCAATTTGATAAAATACGTTTAGCGATAAACCGTTGAATCAAATAGGAAAATCAGACCATGTCACATTGTAATACCGTTCTAAATCAAATACTCAAAATTGTTCCGAGACATGAATTCGAGGCACTCGCAATTCAACATCATTCGGGGCGTTCATTCCGCAGAGCGTCTCGTTGGTCACAGTTCGTGAGCCTGACTATAGCTCAATTGACTGGCCGTCATAGCTTGCGTGATATTGTTGATAATGTCAGCGCCGGCAATTTTCAGGGTAGTTGCACATTTTCCTACGCAGCCAATAATACTTCTTTTTGTGGGTTCAGCGCAACCGCACCACAAGGCCGCCAATTTCGGGTTTGGCCAGACCACCGATTAGGTTTTGCTGCTTTAGCTTCCTGATAAACAACTTCTCGTTTTGCTAATAGGGCACTATCTTCACCGCGATAACGCTGGCCAGGTGTAACGTAGCGTATAGCACTGTGACGATGTTCTTCGTTATACCATTGCATAAACTTACCCACCCATTGGCGGGCGGCCTCTAAGCTATCGAAGCCTTGAGAAGGCCACGCAGGGCAATACTTTACCGTTCTAAACATGGATTCAATATAAGCGTTGTCATTGCTTACTCTTGGCCTTGAGTAAGAGGGCTTTATTCCTAATGCTTCTAACTTCGCTCTCATTGTGAACGATTTCATTGGGCTGCCATTATCACTGTGTAAGACGGGCATGCCATCGCAGCTAGCCACTTTTAGAGCCGCCTGAGACATCAACTGCGCACCTAATTCACCGCTTTCAACAGGATGTACTTCCCAGTGAACGCCATAGCGACTGTAAAGGTCTTCTACCATGTACAGGTAATAATGCTTGCCAATAGTACGCGTCGCCAAATAGGTGATATCCCACATCCACACAGCATTAGGTTTTAGTGCTATATGAGTATCGGGTGTTCGGGACTGCTTTTGTTTGGCGCGGCCGCGGTGCTTCAATTGCCCATGCGCCTTGAGAACTCGATAAAAGCTAGACTCGCTGGCCACATAAATACCTTTGTCAGCCAACTGCGGTACTATTTGCGACGGCGGCAAATGATTGTATGCCGATTCATTACATATCGATAAAATGTGTTGCTGCTCTTGCTCGCTTAGTTTATTGCCAGGTACTGGCTTTTCTACCAAAGGACGTTGATCACTGCGGATACTATCTTCTCCTTTTGGCTTCCAACGTCTAAGCGTAGACTCGGCAAGGCCAACCAACTCACAAGCACTTGAACGCTTTGAACCTGCGTCTACTGCTTCATTAACATCATTGATTACTTTAATGCGCGTCTGAGTCGTAATCATACTTCCTCGTCCTCCCAAAGCGCCTGAAACTTTTTTTGTAATACTAATAATGCGGCCGTTTCAGCCAAGGCTTTATCTTTGCGGCGCAGCTGGGTTTCTAGCTTCTTCTTGTCTTTTTTTAACGCACGTATTTCATCGCGCGCAACTTTAGGGCTAATGAGAGCCTCATCAACACCATTAATACAAGCTTCTCGCCATTGCGTTATTTGAGTAGGGTATAGGCCTTTCTCTCGGCAATACGCAGATAATTCTTGTTCATTCATCGCAGCAGTTTCAAGAACTACGGTGAACTTAGTTTGGCAATCCCACTGATTAGATGAATCACTATTAGGCATTAAAACTCCTGATCGTCTGGCTTTATTTCGCCAATCATACAAGGTTTGAACACTGATTCCTTCTTCTCTAGATATTTCTGCGAAGGACTGACTATTTGATGATAATAATTTAGATAAAACAGCTTCTCTTCGTTCTACGCTATATTTCGGCATGAGTATTTCTCCGCCGCCCCTTGTGAATTAAAATGTGTGCAACTACCCTGACGTCTGGGGGCGCTCAATCACACCGCTTGTATCATCTTGGTAGTGCCGTGTTAACGCGGTCCAATCTTTCACGCATCAATGAGAACAAGCCTTCGAGCCTTTATGAAGCGCTATTCTCTCAATTACTCAAGCGCTGTCAGAGCAAAACGCCAGGGCATAACTTTCGTTTCAAGAATCCCCTGTATTCGCTGGACTCATCTACCATTGATCTGTGCTTATCGGTTTTCCCATGGGCAGACTTTCGATCAACTAAAGGGGCAATCAAACTGCATGTAGGCCTGAATCATGATGGTTACTTACCTGAGTTTGTTAATATCACCGAGGGTAAATGTGCTGATGTTACTGCAGGCAGGAAAGTAGCTTTCCCGAAAGGCAGCATTGTAGTTATTGACCGTGGATACAACGACTATGCTTGGTATAAGCAATTGAATGACAAGGGAATATACTTTGTCACACGATTAAAGAAGAATGCTGCATACCGCCTTATCAAGCGACATAGTGTACGCAAGGGAACGGGACTTAGCAGTGATCAAACGATTGAATTCACGGGGGTCAAAGCAGCAAAGGAGTGTTCGATTCGATTACGCCGTATTGGTTATCGCGATGCCACTACAGGCAAGCATTATGTGTTTTTAACCAACCACTTTAAGCTCAGTGCTCAAACTATCGCCGATATTTATAAAGCCAGATGGCAGGTGGAATTATTCTTCAAGTGGATCAAGCAGAACTTAAAGGTGAAGTCATTTATCGGCACCAGCAAGAACGCAGTATTGACCCAAATATGGATTGCGTTATGTATTTACCTAATACTGATGTTCATCAAATTGCAGTCGAAGGCGGGCAAAACGATGCAACAAATATTGAGGGTATTGCAGCTTAATTTGTTTGAAAAACGTGATTTAATGGCACTGTTGCGAGGGGACCCGATGCATCACCCAAACCTTAACCCTAATCAATTTTCGTTGCTGTGAAAGTTAACGGGACAGCAGTGATGTTATTTTGAATCGCTTTTGTATAATTAACGATAAACCATTCACTCTAACCTAACAACCAGCTATTGGATATTTATATAAATAATTTGAGAGCGCAGCGTAACTCACGATTTTAGTTTGATATTTTCGAAGCACTCATTTTTTGAGCTATATTTGCCCAGTTTCGCGTATTCGATCATCATTTAGTCACTATTTTATCAATTCGAGCACCTAAGCCATATTAAAGGCACAACTATCCAGCATAGTGCCAATCAGGCAAGCCATACAAGCTTAAGAACTTAGCGCCTTTACGGATATTCGCTGCCATCGCCGCTAGGCCGTAAACAGTCTGGTTCTTCGCTAGCCCCATGAACCGAGTGCGAGCTAAACCATAATGCTGCTTGTAAGTCGCAAAGAGCCGTTCGCCACCTGCTCGCGTTACCGCAATAACTGCATTACGGGTACGGTCTGCATCTGACAACGGATTACCTCGATAGCCCTTGCGTTGAACCTGATCATCAATTCCAAGTTGCTCCAGTTTATCTCGCGTCTCCTCAGAACTATACGCCGCATCAGCATATAGGGCAGTCTCATCGCCCAACAGCAATTCATCGCGCAGTTGGCTGTCATGAACATGCCCTGGCGTCACATTCTGGTGCTGAACAAACCCATCCTCATCAACTCCCGTATGCACTGAGTAGCCATAGGTAGACTTCTTTCGACCTCGGCTGTCATTTTTGACATGCCAGCTCGCTTCAGGGTCTCGCTTAGGCGTCCCATCTTTGCCGTTACCATTTCCAGAACGAGCCGCTTCTATAGGTGTTGCATCTATAATGTTGATGCGCCCCCTGCTCATAATAATGTTCTTCGCTTCAAGTTGACGATTGATCTCACCTAGCAAGCGATCCCACAGTTCGTGCTCCATTAACTGGTTACGAAAGCGCCCAAGGGTCGAAGCTTCAGGTACATCGCCGCCTAACTCAAAGCGGCAAAACTTACGAAACAATAAATCTCTAAATAAGCACTGTGCTAACTCCCTATCCGACAGTTCATACCAAATTCCCAGCATCAAGCTGCGGAACAAACTAAGTAATGGATAACTAGGGCGGCCAGTAGTGCCAGCATAAATAGATGAAAGCAGTGTCTCTATTTCGCTCCAATCTAATAGCACTTCTGTATCATCAAGACTATGCAGAATTGGATGATCCAAATCTGATCTTGATACTAATAAATCTCGTTGGGTGGCGAATGGTTTTTGCATGCCTAATTTTAACAAATTATGTAGATACTCGATGAGTTATGCTGCACTCTCTTAATATAATTAGCCAAATAAAAATCACGGTAACGTTACGGTTGCTGGGGTCGCTGGTTCTGCTGGTTTATCCTGGTAGTGTTGCAGCTAGCAATCAGGGTTTTACTAAACCGGCAACGGCACAGACTCAGACTGCGTTATCTCAGCTATCAAATTCGGCCCAAAAAAGCATTTTCCAGCAAATAGGAAGACCAGTATCGGCTGCGCCCGCTGGCTGGGGGCACAAGTTGGCGAGTGCCGAACCGCAAGCAAGCCTACCAAACGGTGTTCGGGGCTGATGGCCCGTCGTTATCACTGCTTAGTGGCGCACCGGCCTTAGACTTGCGTCTAGCTTCAATCAGCAATGGTCGGCAAAGCTTAAGTCCAGCAGTGCGGTCAATCCAGGTTGACCCAAACCAGGCCAACCGTCTGGTGTATCGGCGGGAGCATGCGGTTCAAGAATGGTATGTCAATCGAGCCCGCGGGGTAGAGCAAGGCTTCACACTCCAGCAACCGCTGTTTGGTGCAAAAGACGACCAATTATATATCGACTTAGCCGTAAACCAAGCGTGGAAGGTGACGGTGCAAGCAGGGAATATCTACTTCAAACAGGGGGCGTCACAGCTACGCTATAGCGGTCTGAAGGCTTGGGATGCCGAGGGTTCGCGTGCTGGGGCAGCCAAATGCAGCTGGGGGCAGATCAACACATCAGGCTGGAGATTAACATCCGAGATGCGCGCTATCCGGTGACCGTTGACCCGCTAATCGAGAACGAGGACCATAAATTAATGGCCAGCGATGCGGCGCAATATGATGAATTTGGCACCTCGGTGGCGGTGAGCGGCGACACGGTGGTGGTCGGGGTGCCCCTGAACGGTGACGCGGGGTATAGTTCAGGCTCGGCCTATGTATTTGATAAGGGCCTGGACGGAACCAATAGCTTAGGATTGGTAAGGAAGCTGACAGCCAGCGATGCGGCACAAGGTGATAAATTTGGCATCTCGGTCGCGGTGAGCGGCGACACGGTTGTTGTTGGGGCAGATGAGAACGAAGACGCGGGGAGTCAATCCGGCTCAGCATATGTATTCGATCGTGACCAGGGCGGAAACAATAACTTTGGCGAAGTAAAGAAGCTGACGGCCAGTGATGCGGCGCAAGCTGATTTATTTGGCGGCTCGGTCTCGATAAGCGGCGATACGGTGGTGGTTGGAGCGCATGGGAACGACGACGCGGGAAGTCGTTCCGGCTCGGCGTATGTATTCGGTCGCGACCAAGGCGGGACCAATAATTTTGGTGAGGTAAAGAAGCTGACGACCAGCGATGCAGCCGTAAACGACGATTTTGGCCTTTCGGTCTCGATAAGCGGCGATACGGTGGTAGTCGGGGCGTGGGGTAATGAAGACGTAGGGAGTGCTGAAGTGGACCCCATGATTAGGACAGGTTGAAGGCCAAAATAAGGAGTTATTTTCTGTTTTATAATTGTTCAAAACGAGGAACAGAAAATGAGTAAAAAGCGTAGAAACCATGCCCCACCATTCAAAGCCAAAGTTGCTCTTGCAGCAATCAAAGGTGATGAAACATTAAGCAATCTTGCTAGTCGTTATGACATCAATGCAAATCTTATCGTCAAGTGGAAGAAACAATTGCTCGATAGCTCAGCTGAAGTCTTTGCATCAGGCACAGGCTTATCTCCAAACCGAGAATCAGAGATTAAATCATTACAGGCAAAGATCGGTGAAATCACCATGGAAAACGATTTTTTATCAAAAGCGCTCGGTCATTAAACAGACCTGAGCGCAAAACTATGATTAATAAAAGCAATAAACTATCGTTAGTTCGTCAGTGTAAATTGTTGAAGATTCATCGTTCCCATGTTTATTACAAAACCTCACCTGCTAATGAGGATGACTTGGAACTGATGCATCTGATTGATCGCATTCACCTCAATCGGCCCTTTCTTGGCAGTAGACGCATTCGTGATGTGTTGCAAGATGTAGGCCACCGAGTTGACCGTAAACATGTGCGACGCTTAATGCGTAAGATGGGCATTAAAGCCATCTATCCTAGGCCTAACACCAGCAAGAAGAAGGCGGGGCACAAGATTTATCCTTATCTGCTAGGTGGGTTGGCCATCAATCAACCCAATCAAGCTTGGTGTACCGATATAACTTATATCCCGATGCCTAAGGGCTTTGCTTATCTTACCGTTGTGATGGATTGGTATTCTCGTAAAGTGCTGTCATGGCGGCTTAGCAACAGCATGGATAGCGCATTCTGCGTAGATGCTTTGGAAGAGGCACTGCATTACTACGGCAAGCCTGATATCTTTAACAGCGATCAAGGTGCGCAATTTACCAGTGAGGCGTTTACCGGTGTACTCAAAGACAATGGTATTCGCATCAGCATGGATGGCAAAGGTGCTTGGCGTGACAATGTATTTGTTGAGCGCTTATGGCGCAGCGTGAAATATGAGGAAGTCTATTTGCAAGCCTACCAATCGATGAAAGAGGCAAAAGACGGCATTGGCTCCTGGATAAACTATTACAACCAAGAGCGTAAACATCAAACATTGGGCATGGTCCCTGACATGATGTATGATCCATGTCGCGGCCTGAAATTGGCTGCTTAATCAGCTGAAAATAACTCCTAAGCCATCTGTCCTAAAAAGCGGGTCCACTTCTTGCCTCTGGTTCAGCGTATGTATTTGATCGCGACCAAGGCGGGGCCAATAATTTTGGTGAGGTAAAAAAACTCACGGCCAGCGATGCGGCGCAAAGTGATCATTTTGGCACATCGGTCGCGGTGAGCGGCGATACGTTGGTGGTCGGGGCGCATGGGAACGACGACGCGGGGAATTTGTCTGGTTCAGCGTATGTATTTGATCGCAGCCAAGGCGGGGCCAATAATTTTGGTGAGGTAAAAAAACTCACGGCCAGCGATGTGGCGCAAGGTGATCAATTTGGTCGTTCGGTGGCGGTAAGCGGCGACACAGTGGTGGTTGGGGCGAGATTTGACGACGACGGGGAGAGTTCTGGTTCGACCTATGTATTTGATCGCAGCCAAGGCGGGGCCAATAACTTCGGTGAGATAAAAAAACTCACGGCCAGCGATGCAGCGGAATACGATTATTTTGGCACCTCTGTCTCGATAAGCGGCGATACGGTGGTGGTTGGGGCGTTTGAAGATGGTGATGGGGACAATGTTTACGGCTCGGCGTTTGTATTTGATCGTGACCAGGGCGGGGCCAATAACTTTGGTGAGGTAAAGAAGCTGACGGCCAGCGATGTGGTGGAATACGCTTATTTTGGCACCTCGGTTTCGATAAGCGGTGATACGGTAGTGATCGGGGCACCTAGACATAATGATCCCGAAGGCGAAAGACGCTGACCTCCATATCGTGGGCTAGCATTGCCAGAGCCATAATAGAGTTTTTTAAATGTCTATAGGAGATCAGCATCATGAGTAAAGATAACATAGTTTTTATTGGATTAGATACCCACAAAGAATCGACCGAGGTGGCGTATGTATTGGATGGCCGAGAGAACACCCCGGAACACCTTGGTAAGATAGCAACGACGAAACAATGTTTAGTTAAATTAGCGCGTCAATTTGAGTCAAAGCACCTCAGTGCCACATTGCACTTTGTTTACGAAGCGGGTCCGTGTGGTTATTGGGTTTATCGTTTGTTAACCAGCCTTGGGCATTGTTGTTATGTTGTTGCGCCGTCGCTTATTCCTAAAAAGCCAAGGGATAAAGTAAAAACGGATAAGCGTGACGCAATGAATTTGGCTCGATTACTTAAGAATGCGGATTTAACCGCAATTTATGTACCCGAACCAGAGGATGAGGCGATACGAGATTTATCCCGTGCGCGCGAGCGGGGCATGTACGACCTTAAAGATGCCAAATACCAACTCAAGGCTTTACTGCTGCGCAATAATATCCGTTATGAGGGGATCGCAAATTGGAGTTTGAAGCTGAAGTGGACCCCATGATTAGGACAGGTTGAAGGCCAAAATAAGGAGTTATTTTCTGTTTTATAATTGTTCAAAACGAGGAACAGAAAATGAGTAAAAAGCGTAGAAACCATGCCCCACCATTCAAAGCCAAAGTTGCTCTTGCAGCAATCAAAGGTGATGAAACATTAAGCAATCTTGCTAGTCGTTATGACATCAATGCAAATCTTATCGTCAAGTGGAAGAAACAATTGCTCGATAGCTCAGCTGAAGTCTTTGCATCAGGCACAGGCTTATCTCCAAACCGAGAATCAGAGATTAAATCATTACAGGCAAAGATCGGTGAAATCACCATGGAAAACGATTTTTTATCAAAAGCGCTCGGTCGTTAAACAGACCTGAGCGCAAAACTATGATTAATAAAAGCAATAAACTATCGTTAGTTCGTCAGTGTAAATTGTTGAAGATTCATCGTTCCCATGTTTATTACAAAACCTCACCTGCTAATGAGGATGACTTGGAACTGATGCATCTGATTGATCGCATTCACCTCAATCGGCCCTTTCTTGGCAGTAGACGCATTCGTGATGTGTTGCAAGATGTAGGCCACCGAGTTGACCGTAAACATGTGCGACGCTTAATGCGTAAGATGGGCATTAAAGCCATCTATCCTAGGCCTAACACCAGCAAGAAGAAGGCGGGGCACAAGATTTATCCTTATCTGCTAGGTGGGTTGGCCATCAATCAACCCAATCAAGCTTGGTGTACCGATATAACTTATATCCCGATGCCTAAGGGCTTTGCTTATCTTACCGTTGTGATGGATTGGTATTCTCGTAAAGTGCTGTCATGGCGGCTTAGCAACAGCATGGATAGCGCATTCTGCGTAGATGCTTTGGAAGAGGCACTGCATTACTACGGCAAGCCTGATATCTTTAACAGCGATCAAGGTGCGCAATTTACCAGTGAGGCGTTTACCGGTGTACTCAAAGACAATGGTATTCGCATCAGCATGGATGGCAAAGGTGCTTGGCGTGACAATGTATTTGTTGAGCGCTTATGGCGCAGCGTGAAATATGAGGAAGTCTATTTGCAAGCCTACCAATCGATGAAAGAGGCAAAAGACGGCATTGGCTCCTGGATAAACTATTACAACCAAGAGCGTAAACATCAAACATTGGGCATGGTCCCTGACATGATGTATGATCCATGTCGCGGCCTGAAATTGGCTGCTTAATCAGCTGAAAATAACTCCTAAGCCATCTGTCCTAAAAAGCGGGTCCACTTCTAGCATCTGCGTTGGTTAACAGAGTTGGTGTTACCGCAGCCGTGCCAACAGATCGTGTTACAAGAATATATTCAAACGGTAACGGAGCGCACAGATCGAGTTGATCGGTTAGATAACGAGTTATCCTATCAGGTAAAAAGTTGGCGTTATTACCCGGTAGTTAAGGCGCTTCAATCAATTGCATATTTTTACCAACCGTGGCCAGTTAATTTTACGTAGCGAGGCCACCTAATTTTACCAACCGTGGCCACTGATTTTTATCGAAGCGCGGACACTTTTTCGCTTCCGTAAAATTCCTCCACAGCCTTCTTGCGGTTAACACTATAACCGTTAACCTGCCGTTCTTTTATTTGTATTGGAACAGCTATGAAACCCAAGAAGGTCACTATGTTAAAACTCAAAGACATTCTGCGCTTGCACTATGAGGCGCAACTATCCTCCCGTAAAATCGCGCTCAGCTTAAACCTGTCACGCAGCGCCGTATCCAAATATCTCGTCAGAGCAACAAATGCCCAATTAAGCTGGCCCCTGCCAGCAGGCATGGATGAACAACAGCTGCAGGCGATATTAAAGCCGCCCAAATGCAGAGGCCCTGCCACTGCTTTATTGTGTGAGCCAGACTTTGCACAAATATCAGTTGAACGGTCTCGTAAAGGGATGACTCGCCAATTACTGTGGGAAGAATACGCCGAGCATCATCCAGTCAACCATTACAGCTATTCTCGCTTCACGGTGTTGTTCGGTCAGTGGCGCAAGAAGCAAAGAATCTCGATGCGCCAGACTCATATTGCTGGAGATAAACTGTTTGTTGATTATGCTGGTTTAACCTTAGGTATTATTGATGCTCGTACGGGTGAAGCACGCCCTGCCCAAGTATTCGTTTCAGTGCTCGGAGTCAGTTCCTATACCTACGCCGAGGCCACATGGACACAGAGCTTGCCTGACTGGATAGGCCCACACGTTCGCGCCTTTGAATTTTATGGCGGTGTTACTCAAACAGTGGTGCCCGATAACCTCAAGAGTGCTGTTTCTAAAGCCGGTCGTTATGACCCCGAACTCAACCCCAGCTATGCACAATTAGCCGCCTATTACGGTGTGGCGGTGATGCCTGCCAGACCTTATAAGCCTAAGGATAAATCTAAAGCCGAGGTGGGCGTACAGATTGTCGAACGCTGGATCATGATGCGGCTGCGCAAGCTGCAATTGTTTAGTTTGGATGAGGCTAATCAAGCTATTCGAGGATTGCTAGATGATCTAAACAATCGCCCCTTTAAACAACGCCCGGGTTCTCGCCGCTCACAGTTTGAATCAATTGATAAGCCTGCTCTTAAATCATTGCCTGGCACGCCTTATAGCTATCGCCATGTAGTAAAAGCACGGGCGCACATCGATTATCACGTTAGCTATGATGGACATCATTACTCGGTTCCCTATCAATTGCGCGGCGAGGCAGTAATGTTACACGTCGGCGAGCACTGTATTGATGTGTTCTACCAAGGCAAGGGTGTCGCGCAACATCCGCGAGCAATGGGCCAAGGCGGACACACAACCCATGTCGCTCACATGCCTAAAGCTCATGCTAAACACCAAGAGTGGACGCTTGGTCGGTTTCTTAATTGGGCAAGTCAGGTCGGTGCGGCGACAGAGCGCGTGGTGCGTTATCAATTAGAAAATCGCCCCCATCCAGAACATGGTTATCGTGCTTGTTTGGGCATTCTTAACCTTGCCAAGAAATACGGCAAGACGCGTTTAGAGAATGCCTGTTTACGCGCAGAGAAGATTGGCGGCCTGCATTACAAACACCTTGCATCAATACTACAAACCCGTCTCGACAAGCTACCTACCGAACCCGATAAGCAACAGACTTTGCCAAGCACCCATGCCAATGTGCGCGGAGCCGATTACTACCATTAACCCAAACCATTTCATCTATAACCAACAGGAAAATACTATGACTCCACAACAAACCCTTACCCAACTGAATGAATTACGCCTAACGGGCATGGCCGAGCAACTGTGCTATCAGTTCGACCCACCTAACACTTATGATGAGCTGGGCTTTATCGAACGACTCAGTTTGCTCGTAAACCACGAGGCCACCGTGCGGGATAACCGCAAAGTCACGCGTTTACTCAAGCAAGCGAAGTTACGATATCGCGCCCAAGCAGACGACATCGATTACCGAACTAGACGAGGTTTACACAAAGACACGGTAGCGCAGTTACTGGCCCTAGACGGGGTAAACAAAAGCCGCAATGTCATCATCCAGGGCCCTACAGGCACCGGCAAAACCTTCTTGGCCTGTGTGTTAGGACAAGCGACTTGTGAGCACGGCATTAGCACAAAATATATTCGTGCTAGCCGCTTATTTGAAGCAATGACCTTGAGCCATGGTGATGGCAGTTACACCAAGCTACTGGCACAAATAGCAAAAATCAAACTATTGATTATCGATGACTGGGGCTTGGATACACTGACTCAGCAAAACCGTAATGACCGATTAGAAATAATAGAAGATCGCCACGGTAATGGCGCCACCTTAATCACCAGTCAATTGCCCACACAACATTGGCATGATGCGATTGGTGAAGCCACTTTGGCTGATGCGATTCTGGATCGCTTATTACACAACGCGCACAAAATACAATTAGAGGGGGAATCGATGAGAAAAATCCAGTCACAACAGAGCAAAGTGTAGCCACTTTACGTTAAAATCACTTGACCGTTTGAAGGCTTGGTGCAAGTGGCCACGCTTCGTAAAATTCGGTGGCCACGGTTGTAAAAATACGCACTCACAGGCCACCGTGACTGTTTCCAAGCCATGCTGGTGAATCAATAGTAACAATTGTACAAACTCTCGATCACCGCCATCACGTTTGAGGTACTGTTTTTTGAGTGTTAGCAGCGCCTTGGGTAAATCCCAATCAACAAACGGTGCGCCATTGCGTAATGCGCCAGGTTTAATCTCCAGTACGGGCAGATAATGCCAAGGATCAAAGATCATTTGATGACGACCGAAACAGCGAGCATGTGAAGTCACTTCCACATCGTCAACCACGACTTTAATCCTATCTGCATAGGCTCTAACAGAAACAGCTTGGCCAACATACCGACAGGGTACGGAGTATTAATGGCGGTCGTAGTGCACCACACCGGTTTTATGCACACGCGCCAAACGCTCATAATATCCATCAAAGGCTACCATCGCGGGACGTAAGCTCGGCTGCTCCTCGGCAAACACTTCATCAATTAGTCTTGATTTGTCAGTCGGGTGTGGGCGTTCACCAAGTCGAGCACAACGTTGCTCCAGCCATTGGTTTAATTCATCTAAATCAGCAAAGCGCACCCGTGGAACAAACAGCCTTTGGCGCATAACACCGACCTGACGTTCAACCTGGCCTTTCTCCCAACCCGCTGCCGGTGTACAGGCAATCGGTTCAATCAGATAATGATTCATCCGGCTTAGAAAGCGGCGATTAAACTCACGCCGCTTACCCTTAAACAATGCACTGACTATGGTCTTAGGGTGATCGTATATCATCTTCTGAGGTAAGCCCTCAAAGAAATCAAACGCCCGAATATGTGCATCAAACACCCTCTCCTGTGTTTCTCTGGGATAGGCCCTAAGATATGATTTACGCGAATGACATAAACGAAAGTGGGCTAGTTTGATCTTGACACCAAACCCACCCAGAATGACTTGTTCATGTGACCAATCAAACTGACAGGCTTCACCTGGTGCAAAAACCAATGGCACAAATGCTTGTTTAATACATGACCGCGAGTGATCCTTCCACGCTTTGACAAACCGTTGAACGCTGTCATAAGCCCCTCGATACCCTTGCAACTCAATCTCTTCATACAGTTGAACTGCATTACGTCTTTCTCGCACTGAGCGAGCTGCGTCCACTTCAAGCAAATTGATCAACTGAGGTTTGAACTTATCCAGCTTCGGACAGACTATTGGCACCGACCGCTGATATTCAGGTTCACTTGGCGCGTTGTTTAAATATTTATAAATAGTGGTGCGTGATAAATTGAATTCACGCGACACCTCGCTTACTTTGCGACCTTCTACTAAACACAAACGTCGTATCTTGGTACATATAGGCATACAAATCACCTGACAGTTTCCTCGGATTAATGGCTCCGAGACAGTTAACAATAAAGGTGTTCAGTTTTGTACGCTGATCACCCACGAAACTGTTCATTTTTGCACGCTGTTCAACAAACACGGCGCAAACATCAAATGGGAGGAAAATTTTAACGACGTGATTGATAAGTCAATATTAGAGGCACGACTAGAGATACCGCTAATAAAATGAAAATTGTCCAACGACTAACACTACCAACCCCTAGTTGAAAAGAGCATATCTTATGTACTGTAATAATTTACTTCGTACAATAGCCGTTTAAAAAGCTTATGATAACGAATGCCCTAATAGTAGAAGATCACTTTTCCGCACGGACTGCATTATCTGAGATAGTTACAAAGCTCAATACGAGTATGAAAGTGACTGCTGTTTCAAGCCTTGCTGAAGCCCACACTTCTCTCAAGGTTCAGCGCATAGATCTAGCACTGTTAGATATTAATCTGCCTGATGGTAGCGGTATTAACTTAATAGCCATAATTAGAGAAATGTACCCGTCATGTTGCGTCGTTATGTCGACGGTATATAACAATAGTGAAATGTTATTTAGTGCATTGCGTCAAGGCACCAATGGTTACTTACTCAAACAAGATTCCCCTAAAATCATTGTAGATGCGCTCAATGGAATTTTACTAGGGAATCCTCCTTTATCCCCGTATATGGCGCAACGAATGGTGAGGTATTTTCATCCCGAACAAAACCAAATAAAGCCCCACCTCACCCAGAGAGAAGCCGAAGTACTTTCATTATTAGCGAACGGCTATCACCGTGGCGAGATATCGCAATCTCTTGAAATAACACGAAATACGGTGTCAGATCACATCAAACAAATATATGTCAAACTTGATGTGAATACCTGTGCTCAGGCGACGCTAAAGGCGGTTAATATGGGCTTGGTTGATCCAGCTTCACACTAATCGAGGCAGGCCAAATTGTGCTTAGCAATGGAGGGTTTGCGTCTTTATCTAATAGTAGTATCCAAACCTCTTTGAGGTTTGGGTTGATGTATCATCGCGAGAAAAGTGATTGGTGATCTCTCTAATAGCATTTGTGACTCTGCGCGCTGAACAATACTAACTGCAAGACTAAACGGCTATGCAATTACCCATTACCTTTGCAATATTGAGCTTGGCTTTTGCTGGCTTAAATGATGTTGTTTTTAAACGCTATAACCTTGTAGAGCGTTCACGGGGGGTGATGATCTGTGCAACCGGTGTTGTTTGGATGATATTAGTGCTCTTGGATATGGCGCTGAGCGAAACTAAAGTAAACTTTGTAGTGAGAACCTTACCCTATCTGATCGGCGCGAGTTTACTACTTGCGGTGGCCAATATTTTGTTGCTTGAGTCCTTGCGGCATTTAGAAGTTAGCTTGGGCGCAACAATTTATCGGCTAAATACGATAGGTGTGGTGGTTTTATCGGTGTTGTTATTGGGCGAATCACTTTCGTTTTACAAGCTACTCGGTATTGCATTTGGTGTTGCCGCAGCACTTGTCTTATATCGGCCTTTTGGAACTAAGGCTAATTCACCACATGCCCATTTAGGGCTAATTGTAGTGTTGATTGCTGCTTTGTTTCGAGCTGGGTATGCAATTGTAACTAAGGCAGGCTTGATCTTGGGAGTCGATCAAAACACTTTAGTTTTAGTTTCGGCGCTTTGCTGGGTGCTGGGTGGATTAATCTACGCAATGATAATTGAAAGGCGATTTTCGATTGCGAAAGCAGAAGTATTATATGCCTTAGTGTCTGGAACCTTGGTCTATTTAATTATAAAAACATTGGTTTTGGCACTTTCGCTTGGTGAGGCTAGCGTTGTTATTACAATAGCTAATATGAGCTTCGTAATGGCATTTGTTACAGCGGTGCTACTGAAAATGGAAAGATTTGATTGGCGTAAACTGGGCGCGCTCAGTTTTGCTATTGTCGCAATTGTCTTGCTGTCAAACTCCTAATGATTGCTGTAAATTTGCAGTATCAATAGCCTTTGAAGCTTTAACCTAAAAAACGCAGTTAAAGCCTCTCCAATGAGGCCAACATAAACAACCCTTCCATCGTCGCTACTGCCTCCGAGACACTTTAGCCAAGTAAACAGCGGTCATCTGGCGGTTGAAGAATCGTTCCACCAAGATATTTCTTCATCGCCTCGCTTAGAATGCGGCACCAAACTTGCGCCACGCTCAACTGCGGCGCAATCGCCTTCAATGAATTAAAGACGTGTTGTATTTGGTCAAACGTGTCGCGAATTAAGTCGGCCTTGGCGTGCGTGCTAGTAATCGTCATAGTCTTTTTCCGCCCCGATTCAGTAACGCGCCCCACCGAACTCAGTAATAGCGGTCGACTAGTAATCGCTTCCATATGTTTGTCTGGGTTAGCCAGCCTAGTGAATATATTCCACCCGTTATAAATCAAGGCAATGATCCGCGCTATAAAGCGACAGGGCTTGATATCGGCGGTAGTAAACCCGCCCCAACCCCAATGGTTCTTGATTTCATCAAAATTGTTTTCGCAGTCGGCTCGATCTCGATAATGTTGGACGATGCTAATCACCTCATCGTCTAATGAGGTGACCAGAACAGCGTATTCAAACGCGCGAATATCATCCGCTTCTTGCAAAAAACCAAAGCTCTGCTGGCCTTGACTTTTCTCTTCCAATACCAGCAGCGCGTCCTTTGCTAAACGACGACGAACGATTATCACGCGCCGATGATCGTTCCACGCAGCCAACTTCAAACAACTTTCTTTGGCTTCCCAGCCATCGATAACATAATCCCAGCCCGACACGCTATGCTGCTGCTGTATCAGTTGCTTAACGTACTTAGACTTCCTTAGCTTAAACAAGTAATTGACGCCTCTTTGTTCTGCAGCGCTCATCACATCCTGGGTACCCCAGTCACAATCGCCTCGAATAAAGTGCGGCCAAGATGAACGTGGCAATCGATCCAACAGCTCCCATAGACCCGGCGAAGAATGACTAGCAGCTACCTCAGTGCCAGACTTGACCTCAACATCCAATACAAGACGAAGATTGGCAATCATATAGGTGTGATACGTGTGCGAGGGCCGGCCAGGTTTGTGTGGATTATAGCCAACCTTGGCACCTTCTTGATGACCGTATAGCGGTTTAACCGTTACGTCACAATCCAATATCCATGGCTGTGTGAGCAAGGGCTCGTAGCAACGTTGCAAATGAGTTTGTAGCCAGGCTATACCTTGTTCCTCATCCATCTTCTTCAGCGCACGGCGCGCCGAATCGTCGCTAACCGCTTTGGTCATTCCAAGCATTTTGGTGTTGATACGATCGCCCATTAAGCTGGCCATGTGTGCGTAGCGATTGTGATCCGAGAGAACAGACAACAAAAATGAGCCCAACACATTGATCTTCTCAGGTGCGTTATTGCTTCGATATTCCAATGGGCAACTGCTCACCCATGGCTTAAACAGACCACCAAGTTTTAAATATTGAATGAAAAAAGGCAACGGTCCTATGGGCGTTACTGCCGCTGACGGGTCCCATTCAACGTGAATTTTTCCATCGAACGTTTCAGTCGATAATAAGGTGGAAACAGCGTTTGAAACCTCCGGTTTTAGCGCACCCTCTGGGTGAAAGGATTTATCTTTGGCGACCATGGTGTTTCTCCTTTTAATTCAATTGATTGCAACGATAATACATCCGTTAGTGGAGGTTCAACTGATTTTTCTAGGTTTATGCCGTAATTAGAATTTGCCGACACTAGAGAATTTGTACTGCTGAACCCACCAACAGTGAGCACTGGAAGGAAATTGTATATGAAGCGGCGGCGGCCATAAGATTTGTCCATAATGAATTACATTTTATTGGGTTCATAGGTTTAGAAAACCAGTCCCCGCTAGAGTTCCCTTACTTGCTACTTAGGCTATTAAAACCCCTAAGGTCTGCGTACAATAGCCGCCTTGTTTATTTAATGCAAAAAACCGTGACAAAGCGCAGCGCTACTGTACAGCGAAACACCAACGAAACCCAAATTGAGGTATCCATTGATTTAGATGGGTCTGGCAAGGCTGACTTTACTACTGGGGTGCCTTTTTTAGATCACATGCTTGATCAGATTGCACGTCATGGCTTAGTTGACTTGAAAGTGCATGCAGTAGGTGATTTGCAAATCGATTGCCACCACACAGTTGAAGATATCGGCATTACGCTGGGACAGGCGGTCACCAAAGTGCTGGGTGATAAAAAAGGTATCACTCGTTATGGGCATGCCTATGTACCTCTTGATGAGGCACTAAGCCGTGTGGTTGTAGATTTTTCAGGTCGGCCATTATTGGTCGAAGACGTCAAGTACACCAGCAAGAGCATCGGCAGCTTTGAGACTGAATTAGTACATGAGTTTTTCCAAGGCTTTGCCAATCACGCGCTGGCGACGGTTCACATCGACAATTTGAAAGGCCACAATTCGCATCATATTGTTGAAACTATTTTTAAGGCTTTTAGCAGAGCGTTTCGTATGGCGGTGACGGTGGATGAACGTGTAGGCGGTACGATCCCTTCTACTAAAGGCGCGCTTTAAGGGCTTTCAAAATGGCTAGCATTGCAGTCCTAGATTTAGGGTCTGGGAACCTACATTCTGTTGCTAAAGCGGTAGAGTTTATTGCGCCAGATAGAGACGTAATTATAACCAACGATTCAAAACAAATTCTAGCCGCTGAGCGCGTAGTATTGCCCGGGCAGGGGGCTATTGGTACTTGGATGAATCAAGTTAATCAAGGTGAGTTGCGGCCCGTCATTGACGAAGTTATAGCCAACAAGCCATTGCTTGGTATATGTGTGGGTATGCAAGCACTGTTTGAACGTAGCGAAGAAGATGGCGGAACGAATTCTTTAAGCCTAATATCTGGACAGGTTAAGCGTTTCGCGGATGGCGTGACCGAAAATGAACATGTTTTAACCATTCCGCAAATGGGTTGGAATGAAGTATGGCAAAGTGTAAATCATCCTTTATGGAAGGATATTACCGACGGTGCACGCTTTTATTTTGCCAATAGTTATTATGGCGTTTGTGAAGATACGTCACAAGAGGCAGGGCACAGTCATTATGGTGTGAATTTCACCGCGGCGGCGGTGCACAACAATGTGTTTGCGGTGCAGTTTCACCCTGAAAAAAGCCAACAAGCGGGCCTGCAGCTGTTTAGGAATTTTATTAATTGGCAGCCTTAGCCAAGTACAATTTAGACGATGATACTTATTCCTGCCATTGATTTAATTGACGGCCAAGCCGTGCGATTGCGACAAGGCGACTACAGCGACTCTACGGTGTTTTCTCCTGACCCGGTTGCGGTTGCAGGTCGCTGGGTCGCACAAGGGGCACGGCGTTTGCATATAGTTGACCTAGACGGCGCAAAAGCCGGTGAGCCGGTCAATGCGGACATCGTTAAGCAAATTTGCTTAAAACACCCTCAATTGCCTGTGCAAATTGGTGGCGGTATCCGAAAGCCAGAAACTGTAAAAGCGTATTTAGAGGCAGGAGTGAGTTATGTCATTATCGGCACAAAGGCGGTCGATGAACCAACTTTTATCACCCAGTTGTGCGCCGAATTTGGCGGTGAGCATATTATCGTAGGCTTAGATGCCAAAGGGGATAAAGTGGCGACGCAAGGCTGGCTGAACGAAACAGACCTGACCTTGGTTGAGTTAGCGCGCCAATTCGAAAACGAGGGTATCAGTTCGATTATTTACACTGATATCGCTCGTGATGGTATGTTGCAAGGCGCAAATTCCAGTAACATAAACAAGCTTGCCGTGGCGGTATCCATACCTGTTATTGCGGCGGGTGGGGTGCATCAATTAACCGATTTAGAACAGTTGGCCATTGAAACTGACGGTAAACTGGCGGGCGTCATTACCGGCAGGGCTATTTACGAAGGCACCTTAGATTTTGCTCAAGGCCAACAGTTGTTAGATGACCTGTACGGGGGCAACGCCTAATGGGTTTGGCGCGTAGAATTATCCCCTGCCTTGATGTCGATGCAGGGCGTGTGGTCAAAGGCGTGCAGTTCGTGGATATCCGTGATGCAGGTGACCCGGTTGAAGTGGCAAAGCGCTATGATGATCAAGGCGCCGATGAAATTACCTTTTTAGATATCACCGCAAGCTCGGATGGGCGCAATACCATGGTGAACATGGTGCAAGATGTGGCCAGTCAGGTTTTTATTCCGCTTACTGTGGGCGGTGGAATTCGTGAACTAGACGATATTCACCGACTGTTGCGCGCGGGAGCCGATAAGGTGGGGGTAAATACGACGGCAGTTTTCAAGCCCGAGTTTATAACGCAGGCGAGCAAACATTTTGGTAATCAGTGTATTGTAGTTTCGATCGACGCTAAAACGGTATCGCTTGAAGGCGAAGCACCGCGCTGGGAGATTTTTACCCATGGTGGCCGTAAACCAACAGGTATTGATGCGATTGAATGGGCCAAGAAAATGCAAGACAATGGCGCAGGCGAAATATTATTGACCAGTATGGACAAAGACGGCACTAAAAGCGGTTTCAACTTGGGTTTAACCCGAGCGGTAGTTGATGCAGTGGGTATTCCTGTGATTGCCTCTGGGGGTGTTGGGAATTTGCAGCACCTTGTAGATGGGGTTAAAGTAGCCGGCGCCGATGCTGTTTTAGCCGCGAGTATCTTCCACTTTGGCGAATACACCGTACTAGAGGCTAAACAAGCGATGGCTAAAGCCGGCATTGAGGTACGCCTATGAGCACCGACCAACAGTGGTTGGATCAGATTAAGTGGGATGACCAAGGCTTGGTGCCGGCAATTACACAAGAAGCTGGCAGTGGAAAAGTGTTGATGATGGCCTGGATGAATCGTGAAGCATTGGCTCTCACTGTTCGAGAAAATCGGGCAATTTACTATTCGCGCTCGCGTAAAAAGCTATGGCGTAAAGGCGAAGAGTCGGGACATGTGCAGCGGCTCAAAGAGCTGCGTTTAGACTGCGATAATGATGTAATCTTGATGCAGGTAGAGCAGCTAGGCGGCATCGCCTGCCATACTGGCCGCCATCGTTGTTTTTATCAGCAATGGGTGAACGGTGAGTGGCAAACTATAGAACCTATACTTAAAAGCAGTGACGAAATCTACGGGGGCCAAAACGATGACTGATTCCATATTAAAAGCGCTGGACGCGGTAATTGAGCAGCGAAAAACGCAAAGTGCTGATGATTCTTATGTGGCTTCATTATTTTCCGCGGGCCTAGAAAAAATCCAAAAAAAAGTAGGCGAAGAAGCCATAGAAACCATATTGGCTGCAGAAAATGGTGATGATAAAGCCCTAATTTCTGAGGTTTCGGACTTGTGGTTTCATAGTTTGGTCTTACTTTCTAGTAGAGGTTTGAGTTCTAGCCAAGTTTTGCAGGAACTCGAACGACGTTTCGGTCTATCTGGGCTCGAAGAAAAAGCGTCAAGACATAAGTCTTAAAATTGAGCAGGTTGCTAAAGTCTGATTGTGAGAGCAGTTTATAGACGGTAGAATGCGCGAAACAGTAATAATTAAGAGGTAGAAACATGGGTTTAGGCGGTATTGGCATTTGGCAATTGGTGATCATTTTGGTGATCGTAGTACTAATCTTCGGCACTAAGAAATTAAAGAATATGGGCGGTGACATCGGTGGTGCTGTGAAAAACTTCAAGACAGCAGTTAAAGACGAAAAGGGAGAAGCTGAAGCCAACGCCAACGCTGAAAAAGTAGCCGATGATGTTGCTGAAAAAGCGGAGGATGTAGCGCAAGAAGTTAAGGACACGGCCGATAAAGTTTGAACCCGTTCTAAGTACTCCTTTAACCGGAGGATTAAACCTTGTTTACCGACGTAGGTTTTTGGGAAATGGCGGTGATTGGTGTGATGGCCTTGATCGTGCTCGGCCCAGAGCGCTTGCCTGGTGCAGCGCGCGCTGCAGGGAAATGGGTAGGTAAAGCGCGTCGAATGATGGGTGATATGAAGCGCGACATTAAAGCCGAGCTGGATGCATCTGAAATGGATACGCTTAAAGACATTGGTAAGGATATTAAAGAAGCAGGCTCAGCATTTAAATCGCAAGTTGAAAATGCTGGCGATCAAATGCAGGCAGGACTTAATAAAGAAACCTCGGTGATGGATAGTGCGATCGCAGATGCGCTGGGTAAAGAAAAACCGGTAGCTCCATTGAAAAAGAAGACCGTGGCTAAAAAGGCAACGGCTAAAAAACCTGCAACTAAAAAGAAGGTGTCTACAAAAAAGAAAGCAACTAATAAAGCTGCAGCCCCTAAAAAGAAAGCAAGTGCGCGATCGACCACTACCGCCACCAAGACGGTGAAAAAGGCGAAAATAACTTCTAGGGCCAAAGTCACTACTAAGGCCAAAGCCTCAACCAAGGCTTAGTTGATAAGGCCATGGGCATAAAAAAGGCAGCGGAAGGGTCCTTGTTCTCGCACTTGTTAGAGTTGCGTGACCGCCTTTTGCGTGTAGTCGGGGTAGTCGGAATTTTATTTGTCCCCTGTGCTTTTTTTGCCAGTGAACTTTATGAATTCATCGCCAAGCCCTTGATGGAATCCTTGCCACAAGGTAATTCGATGATCGCCACCGAACCACACGCCCCATTCTTTGTACCGTTTAAATTTGCTATTGCTGTGGCGTTTGCCCTGTCTATACCGCATACGCTGTATCAGCTGTGGGCGTTTGTGGCGCCGGGCCTGTATAAGCATGAAAAGCGCTTGGCATATCCGATCTTAATTTCCAGCACCTTACTATTTTATCTGGGCATTGTTTTCGCCTATTTCGTGGTATTCCCGTTGGTTTTTGGCTTTTTTGCTAAGGTGATTCCTGATGGCGTCTTGATGATGACCGACATAGGCTCCTATTTGAGTTTTGTGATTAAATTATTCTTTGCTTTTGGTTTGGCATTTGAGGTGCCAGTGGCCACAGTAATTTTGGTGAAAATGGGCATCACCACACCCGACAAATTGGCCGAAAAGAGGGCCTACATTATTATCGCAGCCTTTGTTTTGGGTATGTTGCTTACTCCTCCAGATATATTTTCGCAAACTTTACTTGCCATCCCGGTTTGGTTGTTGTTTGAACTTGGCTTATTTGCTGCAAGGCGAATTAAGCCAACCCCAATCGACGAAATAGAAGCTGAGCAAGCCGAGAGCGAATTTGATATGGACGCTGAAATGCAAACGGCAGAAGATCAAATTTCTGCATTAGATACAAAGCAAGACCCCGGCCCTTAGCAAGGCAAATTTCGGCAGGGCTTGGTGAACCTGAACTAAGTACAACGGCTTTGGTCGAATTACTTTCAATCACGCCACGCCGATGTTTATGTCAATACAGATACCAAAAAACAGAGCGCGGCTTGTTCTTCGGTCTTGTCTATTGGCCTTATTATGCATTCAATACAATAGTGTTTTAGCACAGGACACTTCATCAGTTGGCGTACTCAGCAATCAATTAGCAGATAATCCCTCACCCTATTTGGCACTCCACGGTAGCGATCCAGTGGCTTGGCAAGAGTGGGGCGAGGCGGCGCTAGCGCGCGCTAAGAAAGAAAATAAGCCCTTGTTCATCTCTAGTGGGTATTTTTCTTGTCACTGGTGTCATGTAATGCAGGCCGAGAGTTACAAAAATGAGGTAGTTGCAAAGTTACTAAATGATTTTTTCATTCCGGTAAAAATTGACCGCGAACTAGAATCTGCTTTAGATCAACGCTTGATGAATTACGCTCAAGCTACATTAAAAAGAGGAGGGTGGCCGCTTAATGTATTTCTGTCACCCGATGGCTTGCCACTTTATGCAGTGCTTTATCAGCCGCGTGAGCAATTTCAAAACATCCTACTTAAGTTAACCGAAGCTTGGGTAGGTAATAGTGCACGCATCAGGGAATTGGCACTAAAAGAAAAGGAGATAACTCAATTTCCCGACTCTAAGCCTAAGCTAGACGCCCCCAATGTGCAGAATTTAGTCGATGCAACGATAAACCATATTTTAAGCCGAGCAGATAGTTTGCAAGGTGGTTTTGGTTCTTCGAATAAATTTCCGTCGACGCCTCAGTTGTTTTTTTTGCTGGACCAGCAGCGCGCATTTAGAAGTAAACAAGTAGATAAGTTTTTAAGCTTGACGCTGGATGCCATGGCGTATAACGGCATGATGGACCAATTGAGCGGTGGGTTTTATCGTTATAGCGTTGATCCAGCTTGGGAAATTCCGCATTTCGAAAAAATGTTATATGACAATGCGAATTTGGCGCGCTTATATCTACACGCAGGCCAAATTATGAACCAGCCAGCGTACACCGCGATAGCGATTAGAACCTTGGACTTTATGATCGCGAGCATGGCGGGTAAAAACGGCGCTTTGGTAGCGGCATTTTCGGCAGTGGATAGTGATTCAATCGAAGGTGGTTATTACTTGTGGACGCCAAAAGAACTGGCTAGTTTGTTAAGTGACCAACAGCTGACCGTGTACAATCTGGCATGGAATATGGACCGCCCTAGTGAGTTAGAAGCAGGTAATCATATGCGTGATCTAAGGCCCGTCACTGAGATTGCGAAATTACTGAAATTGCCACCAGGCAAAACGCGTTCAACACTTACCCAAGCGCATGAACGGTTGCTCCTAGCACGTTCAAAGCGAACGCTACCAGTAGATGATAAATTTTTGGCGGGGTGGAACGGACTAGCGCTTACGGTGTTTTCAGAAGCGGCAGCTTTATTAGATAGAGCAGATTATCAGCTTCAAGCCGATAAAATTAAGCACTTTATTACGACTACATTATGGGATGGCAGGCAGTTAACGCGGGGATTTTCTAAAGGGCAACATGTAGGAAGTGCCGCTATCGAGGACTATGCTTATGTGGCTCAAGGTTTGCTAGCTTATGCGAATGTAAGCGAAGAGCAACAAGATTACGAACAATTAGATGCCGTGTTGGCGCAAGCGTGGAGCCGTTTTTACCACCATAATGCATGGAGCCGAGCAGATGGTTCTTTATTGCCAGCGCAAGACGGCGAGGAAATCATGCAGGAAGGCTCTAGTGCTTCTCCTGCTGCCGTTATTATGCAAACTTCGTTGGCCTTAGCAACGAAAAAACCCGAATTAGGCGCGCAGTATCAAAATAAGTCCTTATCGGCACTCAATCGCGCGCAGACTCAAATTACTCAAGCGCCTTTTTGGTTCGCAACGCAAGTTAGCGCGATGCATGAAGCAATCTCATATTCTAACTAAAAATTAAACTTGATAAGCACGTGGTGGTAAATTCGTTTTTTAATGTAGTATTGAGCTTGAGATCGAAACGCTATCGGTTAGACTATTCGCCTCTAATCATTTGTTGCTTAAGCGATGCGAACATCTCAATATTTTCTCGCAACTTTAAAGGAAACGCCTGCTGATGCAGAGGTAATCAGTCATCAATTGATGCTGCGCGCGGGCATGATTCGCCGCGTGGCTGCAGGGATTTACAATTGGCTACCCTTGGGTTTGCGGGTGATGCGTAAAGTTGAGAATATCGTACGCGAGGAAATGGATAACTCCGGTGCTTTGGAGCTATCTTTGCCTGTCGTACAGCCTGCGGAACTGTGGCAAGAGTCGGGCCGTTGGGAGCAATATGGCCCCGAGTTGTGTCGTCTGAATGACCGGCATCATCGCGACTTTTGTTTAGGCCCCACGCACGAAGAAATTATCACCACTTTGGCGCGCAATGAAATTCGCAGCTATCGTGATTTACCTACTAACTTATATCAAATTCAAACCAAGTTTCGAGATGAGGTGCGGCCTCGGTTTGGGGTAATGCGTAGCCGTGAGTTTGTGATGAAGGATGCCTATTCGTTCCATATAGGGCGTGAATCATTGCAAGAAACCTATGATGTGATGTATCGAACCTACACCAATATTTTTAACCGCTGCGGGTTTACCTTTCGTTCAGTGGCCGCCGATTCTGGCAGCATCGGCGGTGATGCATCGCATGAATTTCATGTGCTCGCAGAGTCTGGAGAGGATGCAATCGCCTTTTCTACCGAGTCCGATTTTGCTGCAAATGTAGAGCTGGCGTATGCCGTACCTAGCATTAGCGAACGCGCTAAACCAACCACAGAGATGAGCTTGGTTGACACACCTGATACCAAAACTATTGCCGTTTTAGTTGAGAAATACAACTTACCCATTGAAAAAACCATCAAGACACTAATTGTCAAAGCTTCTGATGCTATTGAAGCTGATTTAGTAGCCTTATTAGTGCGTGGAGACCGTGAATTAAACCCCATAAAAGCGCAAAATTTGACAGAAGTGGCCAGCCCGTTATGTTTCGCAGAAGAAACAGAGATTCGTAGCGCAATTGGAGCAGGCCCTGGTTCATTAGGCGTAATTAATATGCCCATGCCTATCATCGCTGATACCGAAGTTTCGCGAATGAGTGATTTTGGAGCAGGGGCTAATATTGAAGCCAAACATTATTTTGGTATTAATTGGGGGCGCGACACCGAGGAACCGCAAGTTGCCGATTTGCGCAGTGTTGTGCAGGGCGACTTAAGCCCTTGCGGTAAAGGGCTATTAGATATCAAGCGTGGCATCGAAGTAGGGCATATTTTTCAATTAGGCACGAAGTACAGTGAAGCCATGAATGCTAAGGTGCTTGACGATGAGGGCAAGGCGCAGCCGATGCAAATGGGCTGTTATGGTATAGGTATTACCCGAGTGGTAGCGGCTTGTATTGAACAATTTCATGATGAAAAAGGCATCATTTGGCCCGCAGCACTAGCGCCATTTCAGGTTGCTATTATCGCGATTGGCTACCAAAAATCGGATGCAGTAAAACAGGCCGCCGACACGCTGTATCAGCAATTATTAGATAAGGGCGTTGAAGCATTGCTTGATGACCGTAAAGAACGCCCAGGGGTGATGTTTGCGGATATGGAGTTAATTGGTATTCCGCATCGCTTAGTTGTGGGAGATCGCGCACTGGAAAAGGGGATGTTGGAATACAAACACCGCACTAGCGCGGACAGCGAGGAGTGGCTAGTAGAGGATGTGGTTGAGGAATTGGAGGCAAGATTAGGGTAAATCCTGTGGTTTGGGAAGTGTTCAAATAACTGAAATTGTATGGCCAATTAGGCGTTCACAAAATACATATCAATTTTCCCCTTACCTTTGGCCTGCACTTTTCCGCGGTGTTCGCACTGAAATTGATCTTTAATTTCGGCATAGGTTGTCTCTGAAATATTAACCTTACCGGCCTCTCCTGACGATTCCATTCGAGAGGCGGTATTCACCGTGTCTCCCCAAATATCGTATTGAAATTTGTGTTCTCCGACTACACCTGCCGTTACTGGGCCAGTATGTACACCTATTCGAATATCAAAAGCCACCAGCCCTGTATGGGTTTGAGAAACAAGCCTTTCTTGCGTAAACTGTGAAATTTCAATTGCCGCTGATACCACGTCAAATGCGTGAGTAGAATTAACAATAGGTAAACCCGCTGCAGCCATATACGAATCACCGATTGTTTTCATTTTCTCTATATTGTGCCTGCGTATGATTCGGTCAAAATTGCGAAAATAAAGTAAGCGCCAAGTAAAAGGCATACTACCGATCTGTTGAGGAAAACCTTATTGTCACGCTTTTAATTTGGAGCGTACCAATGACAAGACGAAGTAAAGAGCAATGGCGAGAATTGGTAGCTGATCAGCAATCTAGCGGTTTAAGCACTGCAGCTTATTGTAGACAGTATGATATCAACCCGAAATACTTCAGCACCCGCAAAACGCAAGTACAGGGTGGCAAAGATAAATTTGTGCGTGTCAGCCCAAAGCCAAGCTATGCACCGCATGGCGGCGTACAATTTAGCAAGGCAATGACAAAGCAGCCACGCATTCGGGTCATTGATATTGAATTAGGTGATACTTTAGATGCGCAGGCTCTGAGCCTGATGCTCGATCAAGTTTTATCATGAAGTGGCTAACTCAGTTACCGCCCGTTTATTTGCATCGCGCACCAGTTGATTTTCGCAAGGCAGTGAATGGTTTAAGCGTGATTGTAGAACAAGAGATGGGGCTAAGCCCGTATGCCGAAGGCTTATATGTATTCTGCAACAAAAACAAAGACCGGCTCAAGGTGTTGTATTGGGACAAGACGGGCTTTGCGTTATGGTACAAACGCCTTGAGGAGGATAAGTTTCGCTGGCCCACGCACAGTGACTTGGCGGTATTGCCGATTGATGGGAGGGCATTAAACAACCTACTCAGTGGTTTGTCGATAGAACGTAACTTCTCAATAACCCGTGGCAAAGCTGGCGCGTTCCATAATGATATCTGGCAGAGGATCAATATGTTGCTCACCGATACCAAGTCGATGGGTCAGGTAGTGCCAGAACGATATATCCAGTTTTCGGCAGGTCTTTTTCAAACTGGCAAACGTGTCCCGACACTGCTGGCCAGCATCGCTGCGGGTGGAGCCACTCACTTTTCGTTTTTTCACGTAATCGCGAATGTCTGTTTCACTGCCATTGGTGTGTAACGGAATATCTGGTCGATCTAGCACCAACAGTCATTCTGCTTGATTCGCATGGATTCGTTTGAGCGTCTGATTTAATGTTTGGTAGCATGTCTGTTGAGTGAAGATTTCATCGAAACGCTGCTCAAGTATTTTACGTTGGTTCTCGCAAGGCTGGGTTTTATACTCTTTTAACGCCCGATAAAAGCACCAGACTTGGTCGCGTATTTTAGCCATGCCCTGCCGGTGTCCCTCGTTCAGCGGTATCAACTTATGGATTAAGCACTCGGTGTGTATCCAACACAAGGCATGAGCCAAAATGTTAAATTGCCCTGCATCATCACTGACGACAACGATGTCATCACACAGACCATGATGCAAAATACTACCAAGTAATGCCCCTTCGGTGGTGATACGTCGGTGACGTGCCTTAATGATCAACAGGCTATCGAGCATTTCAAGCCAGTCATCCTCGTTGGCAATACGGCGTTCCCGGTGCTCAGTTACAGCGGCTAAGGCTTGCTTTGGCAATCCATGTTGTTGCCTATAATTCAACGCACTTTGACTCAAACGATAATCCGTATTGCCAGCCCTTAATAGCGGTAGGAAGTTAATTCGACTTTTTGATTGAGTACTTTTAAACCACGCAAACAAGTCATTACCAATGTGCGTTACATAGCCATTTTTGCCCTGATGGCGAGCACCACTATCGTCCACGGTCACGTAAGACGATGCGCTCAGAGCAACGCCTCTTTCTCAGCATGAAAGGGCTCTTTAGTGCTGATCAGTATTGGGTTAATTTGTCCCGAAGAAATATCAATTCCCCACTCTCGCAACTGTTCCAACAAGAGTGGTTGCGTGGTTTGACAATGATGATATTGATAGAGAATATAACTGACCAGACGAGGCCCATAATGTCGCCCTGCCACGGATGTCGGTAACTGGCCTTCGAGCTTTTTATTGTCTGGCGTTACCCAATGGGCTTGTCGGATAATTAATAGAATACGTGAGATAATATGGGCTGATTCTAGTCAGCCTGCAATTTTGAGCAAACGTCATCAAAGCCAACTGTTCCTAACCTTAGATTCTCTGGTTAGCTCTGAACATCCCTACCGTAAACTCGATGAGCTATTATGTTTTGGTGCATTGAGTAAACCCTTCTCTAAAATATATGCCACCCGTGGCCCTAAAGGCCGAGGTGTTGAGTTCGGCTTACGTGCCTTGGTGCTTCAGTTCATGGAAGATTTAAGTGATAGAGAAATGGAGCGATACTTATCAGAGAATCTGGCCGCTAAGTGGTTTTGTGATTCAGGACTGGAACAGAGCACTCCTGATCATAGTTACTTTGGTGATTTTCGCTCACGCATTGGAACCAGGGGTATGATGAATTTATTTGACCGTGTTCGGAGCGGGTTAGTTTCAATGGGCTTAGTACGAGAAGTATTCACATTTGTCGATGCCAGCCAGTTGGTCAGTAAGCTAACCACTTGGGATGATAGAGATAAGGCGATAAAGATGGGATTAGAGGAGTTCAACAATAAGACAGTTGATAAAGTTGCGGCGGACAAGCAAGCACGGTTTGGGTGCAAGGGAAATAGCAAATATTGGTATGGTTACAAAGAGCATGCATCAGTGGATATGCAAAGTGGCTTGATCAATAAAATAGCGGCCACCTCGGCTGAGGTAACGGATGCAAGCGGCTTGAAGCATGTTTGCCCTAAGTCGGGCGCTGTTTATGCGGACAAGGGTTATTGCGTGAGCCCGGCCAAAACCACGCTCAGGCGCAACGGTTGCCATGATGCAACAATCAAGAAGAACAATATGCATGGCAAGAATAGAGACAAAGACCGTTGGATTAGCAAAATTCGTTCACCATATGAGCGAGTGTTTGCTCATCGCAATAAGCGAGTTCGTTATAAAGGGTTGGCTAAAGTCCAGTTCCAAGTTGGAATCAGGGGCTTATGTTTTAACCTTAAGCGATTAATGGCATTGGGAGTTGAACGAGTTGAATTGGTGCCGGCCTAGGGATAGATCCGTCTATTGGTGGCAAAATGGCTGCTAATAGACGGTTTATTGCACAAAAAACGCGTTGCTGAGCAAACTAAAAGCGACTTCGGCGAAAACCCTGTTTGAAATTGTATTAACCGACGAGCCCCCAATGCGCTAAACGATAGCGGGTGGTATGAACCTTGATAAGCAAATCTTGCACTACAAAATCCCGATAGCCTTTAAAGCGAGAACCTTCGGGCACGGACTTCGCTGGTTCAATAACCAGATTTAGGTCAATTGACAGCCTTGGTGTTTTCTTTGCCTTGTTCGACCCAGCTCGCTGCTTAGGTTTGTCGCTAGAAGATGAACGTTTTGGCTCTGTTTTCTTATCCATATTACCGCCCTTAACAGTAGGCCGCCTCTTCTGCCCCTTAAGGATATTGATTTCATCTTTAAGCAATGCTATTTCTTCGTCCTGTTGTTGAACTCGCACCAACAGCTGCTCCACTAGCACCCGCAACATTTTTACTGCGGGGGTTTGTTCTTGTTCAGGAATGTCGGGAATAGAGGGTAGCTTACTCAAGGTCTTAAACGTCCGTTAACTGGATAGACCTTAGTGTACCATCGGTTTTGAAAGTCCAATTTTGCCTTCTCAACTGCGCCACAACGAACGTTAAGAAGACACCCCTGAACGTCCTTAAGCGATCTTTGTTATTAGCGTAAAGGGGCCTACAACCACCCTGGAACTCAACCTAAATCGAGTCACTCGACCACGTTGAATTACCTTCCTTTTAGCGTAAAACCCGGTCAAGAAATATTTTGTTTTATTTTACCTGCCACGGGTTATTGAGAAGTTATGATAGAACGACATAAGACATTGTTTTATAAGGAAGTGAGCTAGGGTCTCTGGTAAAATATCGGCATGCAATCGTATGCTGAACTACAACAAGAAAACCAGCGAATTCAAGGCGATATAAAACAGATTAGGAAAGCTTTATTGGCACAGGAAGTGGAATATAAGTCTCGTCTAAACTCTAAAGATGCCTTTATAGATCAACTCAAAGAAGCACTGATTCTAGCGCGCAACACCCGTTTTGCAGCGAACAGTGAAGCATTGCGCACTTTGCAGTTAGTGCTGTTCAATGAGGCTGAGTTAGATTCAGACTCAGTCACAAACGAGGCTCCTGCAATTGATGATGCCGATACCGTCACCATCCCTGCTCATCAACGCAAGCGCGGTGGCCGTAAACCCCTGCCCGCAGAACTACCCCGTATTGAGGTGGTTCACGACCTGAGTGATGAAGATAAGGTTTGCCCGCACGATGGCTATACACTTACATTCATGAGCGACAAGATATCGGAACAGCTAGACATCATCCCGATGCAGATTCAGGTGATTCGGCACATTCGCAAGCAATATCAGTGCCCTTGTTGCCAAAGCAACGGCGAGACGATGATTAAAACGGCGGCCAAGCCTAAACAGGCCATCGAGAAAAGCCAAGCCAGTAGTGGCTTATTGGCTTATATCGCCACGGCCAAATATGCAGATAGCCTACCGTTGTATCGCCAAAGTACGATTCTTGGGTGCTTTGGTATCGATATTGACCGCACTACGTTGGCTAATTGGATGATTAAGTGCGGCCAGTTGGTGCAACCGTTGATCAACCGCATTGAAGAAGACTTGTTAGGGCAAGATTATATCCAGATGGACGAAACGCCAGTTCAGGTATTGAATGAGGAGGGTAAGACGGCGCAAAGTAAGTCGTATATGTGGGTGCGCAGTGCGGGGCCACCTGGTCAAAGGTTAATCTTGTTTGATTATGACCCGAGCCGCAGCAGTGAAGTGCCGAAACGGTTATTGGCTGATTATGATGGTGCCATGATGGTGGATGGCTATGTGGGTTATGATGCCGTTTGTGCTGAACAAGCAATAACTCGCTTAGGTTGTTGGGCGCATGCGCGGCGTAAATTTGTGGAGGCGGTTAAGGCAGGCGGCAAGCGCAAGACAAGCCCTAAGGCAGAGTATGCACTGAAGCTGATTGCCAAGTTGAGAAGTGGACCCGCTTTTTAGGACAGATGGCTTAGGAGTTATTTTCAGCTGATTAAGCAGCCAATTTCAGGCCGCGACATGGATCATACATCATGTCAGGGACCATGCCCAATGTTTGATGTTTACGCTCTTGGTTGTAATAGTTTATCCAGGAGCCAATGCCGTCTTTTGCCTCTTTCATCGATTGGTAGGCTTGCAAATAGACTTCCTCATATTTCACGCTGCGCCATAAGCGCTCAACAAATATATTGTCACGCCAAGCACCTTTGCCATCCATGCTGATGCGAATACCATTGTCTTTGAGTACACCGGTAAACGCCTCACTGGTAAATTGCGCACCTTGATCGCTGTTAAAGATATCAGGCTTGCCGTAGTAATGCAGTGCCTCTTCCAAAGCATCTACGCAGAATGCGCTATCCATGCTGTTGCTAAGCCGCCATGACAGCACTTTACGAGAATACCAATCCATCACAACGGTAAGATAAGCAAAGCCCTTAGGCATCGGGATATAAGTTATATCGGTACACCAAGCTTGATTGGGTTGATTGATGGCCAACCCACCTAGCAGATAAGGATAAATCTTGTGCCCCGCCTTCTTCTTGCTGGTGTTAGGCCTAGGATAGATGGCTTTAATGCCCATCTTACGCATTAAGCGTCGCACATGTTTACGGTCAACTCGGTGGCCTACATCTTGCAACACATCACGAATGCGTCTACTGCCAAGAAAGGGCCGATTGAGGTGAATGCGATCAATCAGATGCATCAGTTCCAAGTCATCCTCATTAGCAGGTGAGGTTTTGTAATAAACATGGGAACGATGAATCTTCAACAATTTACACTGACGAACTAACGATAGTTTATTGCTTTTATTAATCATAGTTTTGCGCTCAGGTCTGTTTAACGACCGAGCGCTTTTGATAAAAAATCGTTTTCCATGGTGATTTCACCGATCTTTGCCTGTAATGATTTAATCTCTGATTCTCGGTTTGGAGATAAGCCTGTGCCTGATGCAAAGACTTCAGCTGAGCTATCGAGCAATTGTTTCTTCCACTTGACGATAAGATTTGCATTGATGTCATAACGACTAGCAAGATTGCTTAATGTTTCATCACCTTTGATTGCTGCAAGAGCAACTTTGGCTTTGAATTGTGGGGCATGGTTTCTACGCTTTTTACTCATTTTCTGTTCCTCGTTTTGAACAATTATAAAACAGAAAATAACTCCTTATTTTGGCCTTCAACCTGTCCTAATCATGGGGTCCACTTCATGCAACAGCTACGCTCGCCCATACATAGCATTTTTCAAAATCCTGTGTAACACCTTCTCCATCGGCGTACATCACTCCTAAATTGTTTTGCGCACTTGCAAATCCTTGTTCTGCTGCTTTCAAAAACCATCTAGCGGCTTCCTTGTCATCCTGTGTAACACCTTCTCCATTTTTGTACATCACTCCTAAATTGTATTGCGCACTTGCAAATCCTTGTTCTGCTGCTTTCAAATACCATCTAGCGGCTTCCTTGTCATCCTGTGTAACACCATCTCCATTTTTGTACATCATTCCTAAATAGTGTTGCGCGTACGCATATCCTTGTTCTGCTGCTTTTAAAAACCATCTAGCGGCTTCCTTGTCATCCTGTGTAACACCATCTCCATTTTTGTACCTCAATCCTAAATTGTTTTGCGCCCTTGCCTCTCCCTGCTCCGCTGCTTTCAAATACCATCTAGCGGCTTCCTTGTCATCCTGTTGTAACACCATCTCCATTTTCGTACATCACTCCTAAATTGTGTTGCGCACTTGCCTCTCCTTGTTCTGCTGCTTTCAAATACCATCTAGCGGCTTCCTTGTCATCCTGTGTAACACCTTCTCCACTGGCGTACATCACTCCTAAATTGTATTGCGCCCTTGCCTCTCCCTGCTCCGCTGCTTTCAAATACCATCTAGCGGCTTCCTTGTCATCCTGTGTTACACCCTCTCCATTGAAGTACATCAATCCTAAATTGTTTAGTGCCCTTGCCTCTCCCTGCTCCGCAGCTTTTCTAAACGAGTTAAACGCTGTCTCATAATCATTGTTGTTATAAGCTTGCACGCCATCGTCAAAATCGCCGCTGTATGTTACCCCAACAAACAACATTAGTGTAGTAAAAATTATTAGTATGCTTTGTTTAATGTTTGCCATAAGTCTTTACTCTTATTATAAACTAATGTCCAAAAGATTGAGTTATGCCCGAATCTGGTGTATGAGGCATTTTCTTCAAGCGGCCTCGGTTTGATCTGAGTAGTCATTAGTTTGCTCTATTCCATCTTTAAATGGAACCCCTTGAATCACTTTTGCTAGATAGGCGAACCCGCGTATTCGGTTCCACTTTTTCTCTGCGCACTGACCCAGCTTGAACATCATACTTAACATGCCATCACGGCTAAGACATCCCTTGCATCGTTTGGTACGGTGTCGGATAGTCGCGAATGTTGATTCAATTGGATTCGTAGTACGTATGCTCATCCAGTGCTTGGCAGGGAACGAGTAGAACGTCATTAACTCTTCGCGATCTTTTTCCAAGCACTGCGTGGCTTTTGGATACTTGTCTTGACAGGTTTTAATGAATAATTGATAGGCGCTTTGCGCCGCTTCTTTGGTTTCTTCCTGCCAAATGTTGAAGTGGACCCCATGATTAGGACAGGTTGAAGGCCAAAATAAGGAGTTATTTTCTGTTTTATAATTGTTCAAAACGAGGAACAGAAAATGAGTAAAAAGCGTAGAAACCATGCCCCACAATTCAAAGCCAAAGTTGCTCTTGCAGCAATCAAAGGTGATGAAACATTAAGCAATCTTGCTAGTCGTTATGACATCAATGCAAATCTTATCGTCAAGTGGAAGAAACAATTGCTCGATAGCTCAGCTGAAGTCTTTGCATCAGGCACAGGCTTATCTCCAAACCGAGAATCAGAGATTAAATCATTACAGGCAAAGATCGGTGAAATCACCATGGAAAACGATTTTTTATCAAAAGCGCTCGGTCGTTAAACAGACCTGAGCGCAAAACTATGATTAATAAAAGCAATAAACTATCGTTAGTTCGTCAGTGTAAATTGTTGAAGATTCATCGTTCCCATGTTTATTACAAAACCTCACCTGCTAATGAGGATGACTTGGAACTGATGCATCTGATTGATCGCATTCACCTCAATCGGCCCTTTCTTGGCAGTAGACGCATTCGTGATGTGTTGCAAGATGTAGGCCACCGAGTTGACCGTAAACATGTGCGACGCTTAATGCGTAAGATGGGCATTAAAGCCATCTATCCTAGGCCTAACACCAGCAAGAAGAAGGCGGGGCACAAGATTTATCCTTATCTGCTAGGTGGGTTGGCCATCAATCAACCCAATCAAGCTTGGTGTACCGATATAACTTATATCCCGATGCCTAAGGGCTTTGCTTATCTTACCGTTGTGATGGATTGGTATTCTCGTAAAGTGCTGTCATGGCGGCTTAGCAACAGCATGGATAGCGCATTCTGCGTAGATGCTTTGGAAGAGGCACTGCATTACTACGGCAAGCCTGATATCTTTAACAGCGATCAAGGTGCGCAATTTACCAGTGAGGCGTTTACCGGTGTACTCAAAGACAATGGTATTCGCATCAGCATGGATGGCAAAGGTGCTTGGCGTGACAATGTATTTGTTGAGCGCTTATGGCGCAGCGTGAAATATGAGGAAGTCTATTTGCAAGCCTACCAATCGATGAAAGAGGCAAAAGACGGCATTGGCTCCTGGATAAACTATTACAACCAAGAGCGTAAACATCAAACATTGGGCATGGTCCCTGACATGATGTATGATCCATGTCGCGGCCTGAAATTGGCTGCTTAATCAGCTGAAAATAACTCCTAAGCCATCTGTCCTAAAAAGCGGGTCCACTTCTTGTTATGCAGAGCTGCTTTTGCTTTGGGCTGCACCGATTTAGGCAGCTTGTTCAGCACGTTGGCCGTTTTATGCACCCAACACCGTTGATGTTTAGTGCCAGGATAGACTTCTTCCAGGGCATTCCAAAAGCCTAAAGCACCATCACCGATGCCCCGCTCTGGTTGATTCAGGCCTCGCTCCTTGAGTGCCAACAACACCTCTCGCCAACTCTGCGTAGACTCTCGCTCACCGTCTTCAATCGCCAGTAATTTCTTGTGACCGCGCTCATTCACTCCGATGACAACTAAGGCACAGAGCCGGCCCTCATCGCCGCGCAGGCCGCTGTGTATCCCGTCCGCCCATAGATAAACCCATCGATCTCGATCTAAACCTTCTCTATTCCAATCCTTGTACTCCTGAGACCACGTTGCTTTGAGCTTACTCACTGTGCTTGATGATAACCCAGTCGCTGATTGACCCACTAGCACGCTCAGTGCATCCCCCATTTCTCCAGTGCTGACACCCTTGAGATACAGCCAAGACAAGGCCGCTTCTAGTGTTCTCGTTTTACGCACATACGGCGGCACTAAAGCAGATCGAAAGGTGATCGGTACTCCAGTGCGGGAGCGCACCTTGGGGATACGTACTTTGACTGGGCCGATCCCGGTTTGCAGTTCACGTTCTGGCAAATAGCCGTTACGAACGACACCAGCGTGTCCTGAATCTGAGACTTTGTCACAATTGCGATACAGCAGTTCAGATAACTCACTCTCGATCGCGGTTTGAATGAGTTGCCTAGCGCCATTGCGAATCAATTCTTGCAGCGGATCGATGCTTTGCTCTGGCTTTTCAAAGGAAATAATTTTATTCTGTTTCATAGTGGCGTATGTCTGTGGAAGTTTAAGTTGTTGTAAACTCAATTCATCCCGATACGCCGCTTTTAGTCAACTACTCCATACACCACTTTCAGGCATAACTCCAAAAGATTATCTGTTATTCAACTTCAATAACAGTGCGTCATCGTCATTTAAATTGTACGATGAGATACATTGTAAATGACAAGAAGCTGGAATGTGCTGTGGAATTTATATGCCTCTAAATCAAGTCTCCCTTTTTAAAATGTAAACTACATCATTAGAATTAGCTCTATGATCAATGTACTCCAATGTATCGCAATCAATGGGTTTGATGGTCGCCATTTTTAATCCAAGATATTCGACTAAAATATCATTCTTCGTCTGTATATATGAAACTAACAATGGATTTAAAGGCACATTAAAATATGACATAGTTAGTGCGATTGAATCTGTATCAATAACTTTGATTTCAAACCCATCAATTTCAAACCCATCAATTGTTAATTCGTAAACGTATTTTCCAGCAAAGCAATTAAATTTATTGCTGAAGTAGTCTAATACTTGATACTGTAACTTCAGGTATGGACTTTTATATTAGATAGAGCAGTATGGCTATCTAACAAAGTGGCGTGTAAATTAGCCAATTGATCGGCCTTTTTAAGCGCGCCCCACCTCCTCCATGTATGTACTGCCAAACTTAGTTGAGTTTTACCGAGTTTTTCGTTACCCAGTTGAATGGCGTGAGTTCCTCGTAGTTCTGCACCTATAGCTTGCAGTGCCAAGCTGTTGGTTTGTTTGGCTGCGGCGAAGCCTTGGTCAAAGATAGCGTCTGCAAGCTGAGGTTTAATAACTGATAGCCACTTTCCCTTGGCGATTAAATAGCGACTATTAAAGTTTTCGGGTTGGGTTTTCGCCCAAAGCTTTAGTAATCTTAAACTGCGCACAATTTTTAGTCGCGTTGGCGCATGCTTAATCCCGCGCCCTTGCGCATAGCGATCACTGAGAATAAGCACATTATAAAAGTGATGTTCGATCTGCGCCATGGTGGTCGGCGCGCCAATGTCCACCATTTTTGCTTTCTGTAAATACCGATAAGCCGCTTCGGTATCGCCAAATAAATAGGAAAGTGCTTGGTTGTAAACATAATGCCAAGCCAGTGCCATAACAAATCTGCGGTCTTTTAATTCCTTTGTGTAATTGCTTTCTATCAGGTTCTTGTCAATCCCCTCATATCCTGCATCATAATGGCCACTCACCCCGCTCATAAAACGCCTGAGGACAGCTAGCAAGTTGGTTGAATAGTCTTCACTAATTTGGTTTGCAAAATTAGAGTATTCAACCGCATCGCTATATACCTTTTCCAGAGGCAGGCCCGCATAGAGTTGTTTCATTGTCATGGTGAACAACGAGTAAGCCGCAAAAACGTAAGAACCGTTGTTATATAGCGTTTTATAGGCATCCTGTAACAAGTCAAAGCAATCACCAACTGGTTCGTACCAATGTTGGTTGGCGAAGCATTTCAGAAACTTCACTTTGCCCACGATAATTGGGTCTTCAATGTCATTGGCCAGCTGCATCGACAGTTCAGAAAATGCGCGACTGTTCTTGAAGTTTCTTAAGGCCGCGCCTTCGATGAACCCAAATAATCCATAGCCAAATGCCGACGACGGCGCATTGCCGTATTTGATCGAAAGCTGAGTCATTTTGTTCACTAATAACAACATCGTATTGGCGTCGTAAACATAGGCTGTTGCGCTTATGTTCAGTAAGGTGTTGATGGCGTTTTCGTCTTTCATCTCGGGCGCATCAACTAAGGCCGCGATATCTTTGCCCTTAAGCATCCATTTGGATTTGACTAAAGTGGGTGCAACTTGCAGTAAATGCGGCTCGGCGATAAATTTAACCCCGTACTGTTCCAGTACTTTTGCGCCTTGTTCTAAGGTTTGTTTGTTTTGACCTTGTTGGCTGGTTTGCCGTAGTTGTATATCATATAGTCGGTCGAGGTCTGCATCGTTCCTAGCACAGGTTTGTATGATGGTGTATTGTTCTTCAGCCCTTGCGTAATCACCCAGCACATAATGACATTCAGCCAAATTGAGGTGCACGTCCATAGTCTCTCTATAATCTGAGTTAAAGCCGTTTTGGCCTATTAATTTTGCCGCATTTTGTAATAGTTGCGCCGCTATGGAGAACGCCACGGCTTGTTTCGCTTTGTCAGCTGCAAGTATGTTCAATTCTTTAACTATGCATCGCTCCTGATCTGTTGCAATAAGATCTAACGCTTTGTTGTAGTGATCGGTAAGATCATACAGGGGTACTTTGTCAGGCTTGGTCTGGAATTGTTGATGTAATTCTCGCGCTAGTTTCAAGTGCGTTTGTTGTTTTTCGTTTTCATCTAATAAGGCATAGACTGCTTGTTGCACGCGGTCATGTGCAAACCGATAACTAATCTCTATATTCTCGAGCACAGCGTCATACGACTCAGCCGCTTTGTAGTTTTCATCTAACGGGTGGACAAACCCAGCTACCAGTGATTCCCACAATTTAACGGCTGCATTTTGCTCCGTTTGCTCGGTTACTTTCGCCAGTAGTGCTAAAGTAAATTGATTGCCTATACAAGCTGCAATTTTAAGCAAGCCTTGCGATTCCCCAGCGTTGCGATGAATGCGTTTCGATAATAAATCTACTACGTTATCGGTAACATCGGTATGGCGGATTTTTTTTGTATCCCCAGACGTCAGGGTAGTTGCACACATTTTAATTCACAAGGGGCGGCGGAGAAATACTCATGCCGAAATATAGCGTAGAACGAAGAGAAGCTGTTTTATCTAAATTATTATCATCAAATAGTCAGTCCTTCGCAGAAATATCTAGAGAAGAAGGAATCAGTGTTCAAACCTTGTATGATTGGCGAAATAAAGCCAGACGATCAGGAGTTTTAATGCCTAATAGTGATTCATCTAATCAGTGGGATTGCCAAACTAAGTTCACCGTAGTTCTTGAAACTGCTGCGATGAATGAACAAGAATTATCTGCGTATTGCCGAGAGAAAGGCCTATACCCTACTCAAATAACGCAATGGCGAGAAGCTTGTATTAATGGTGTTGATGAGGCTCTCATTAGCCCTAAAGTTGCGCGTGATGAAATACGTGCGTTAAAAAAAGACAAGAAGAAGCTAGAAACCCAGCTGCGCGGCAAAGATAAAGCCTTGGCTGAAACGGCCGCATTATTAGTATTACAAAAAAAGTTTCAGGCGCTTTGGGAGGACGAGGAAGTATGATTACGACTCAGACGCGCATTAAAGTAATCAATGATGTTAATGAAGCAGTAGACGCAGGTTCAAAGCGTTCAAGTGCTTGTGAGTTGGTTGGCCTTGCCGAGTCTACGCTTAGACGTTGGAAGCCAAAAGGAGAAGATAGTATCTGCAGTGATCAACGTCCTTTGGTAGAAAAGCCAGTCCCTGGCAATAAACTAAGCGAGCAAGAGCAGCAACACATTTTATCGATATGTAATGAATCGGCATACAATCATTTGCCGCCGTCGCAAATAGTACCGCAGTTGGCTGACAAAGGTATTTATGTGGCCAGCGAGTCTAGCTTTTATCGAGTTCTCAAGGCGCATGGGCAATTGAAGCACCGCGGCCGCGCCAAACAAAAGCAGTCCCGAACACCCGATACTCATATAGCGCTAAAACCTAATGCTGTGTGGATGTGGGATATCACCTATTTGGCGACGCGTACTATTGGCAAGCATTATTACCTGTACATGGTAGAAGACCTTTACAGTCGCTATGGCGTTCACTGGGAAGTACATCCTGTTGAAAGCGGTGAATTAGGTGCGCAGTTGATGTCTCAGGCGGCTCTAAAAGTGGCCAGCTGCGATGGCATGCCCGTCTTACACAGTGATAATGGCAGCCCAATGAAATCGTTCACAATGAGAGCGAAGTTAGAAGCATTAGGAATAAAGCCCTCTTACTCAAGGCCAAGAGTAAGCAATGACAACGCTTATATTGAATCCATGTTTAGAACGGTAAAGTATTGCCCTGCGTGGCCTTCTCAAGGCTTCGATAGCTTAGAGGCCGCCCGCCAATGGGTGGGTAAGTTTATGCAATGGTATAACGAAGAACATCGTCACAGTGCTATACGCTACGTTACACCTGGCCAGCGTTATCGCGGTGAAGATAGTGCCCTATTAGCAAAACGAGAAGTTGTTTATCAGGAAGCTAAAGCAGCAAAACCTAATCGGTGGTCTGGCCAAACCCGAAATTGGCGGCCTTGTGGTGCGGTTGCGCTGAACCCACAAAAAGAAGTATTATTGGCTGCGTAGGAAAATGTGCAACTACCCTGAAAATTGCCGGTATCCCACAACCAAGATGACCCTTCAGGGTTAGCTACAATCCATTTGTTGTCCACCATATGGCCAATAAAATGTTTAATAAAAAATGGATTGGCTTCAGTTCTATCGACAATGATTTCGTTCAGGGTTTGGCAATCATACAGTGGTGAATTTAGGGTGTCAGAAACGAAATGATGGACGCTCTGCGCTGATAAAGGCTCAAGCTTTATCTGGGTTAAGAAAATTTCCAGATTGGCTAGTTTATCTATGCTTAAACTAAGCGGGTGACTACCATCGACTTGGTTATCACGGTAGGCACCGATTATGAACAAATGTTGGTTCTCACTCTCTTGCGCGAGATAGCTAAGGAAATTGATGGTGGCGCTATCAGCCCATTGCAAATCATCGATAAAAAGCGTGAGCGGGTGTTCAGCCCTAGCAAAGGTGAGTAAAAAAGCCGCTAGGGTGTCTCGAAATCGATTTTGCGCTTCGGCGGCCGACAGAGTTGGCAAAGTGCTTAAATTTTTACCAATGAGCGGGATTGACTCCGGTATGGCATCAGTAATCAGTTTGCCGTTGCCTTGCAGGTTTTCTAGCAACTTAGCGCGGTTAATAGCAAGCTTATCATCAGCTTCAGACAATGCCTGCAAACTGAGTTGCCGCAATGCACTAAGCAGTGCACTGTATGGAATGCTTTTCTGTAGTTGATCGTACTTGCCACTAACAAAGTAGCCCCGGTGCTGCAATATGGGTTTATGAATTTGAGCAACAAGCGCACTTTTTCCTATACCGGAATATCCGGCGATTAGTGCCATGGCAAAACCGCCGAGTCGGGCTTCTTCAAAACAGGCGAGCAGTGCCTCTGTATCCTTAGCTCTACCATATAGGCGCTGAGGAAACGCCAGCTTCGTGAATTTATCGCCTTCGCCGATTTGAAAATCTGTAATCGACCCATTATTATCTAAATCGGTGAGGCAGCGTTTTAAATCAACGATTAAGCCGGAGCAGCTTTGGTAGCACTTTCGAGCACTTTTTTGCAGTAGTTTGAGTACGATATTTTCTATCGAGGCAGGTATTGATGTATTGAGCTGTGAAATGGAGGGCGTTGACTTGGAAATATGTGAATGAATAATCTCTACTGGATCGTCACTTTCAAAAGGGGGGCGCCCAGTCAGGATCTCAAAAAAGATTGCCCCGAGAGAATACAAATTAGAACGAAAATCAATTGAATGATTAATTCGCCCGCTTTGCTCGGGTGCCATATATAAAATAGTGGGGTCGAACTGGGCTAAATTGATGGCGTTTACATACTCTTCAGCGAGCAATGATGCGGACTCTAAACCCGTTATTTTGATTTGTTGATTTTTCCCATGAGGTGCATACAAGATGCTGCCAGGATGTAAAGCTGTGTGAGTGATGCCTTTTGTATGTTAGGGCATTGACCGCTTTACTCAGCGTGATGGCTAGCCTAAGAAAATGTCCGATATCTAAAGGGTATTGGTCCTTGATACCTGCTAGCGTGGTAGAGCCAAAGTCATCCATAACCAACACGATCTCAGAGTCGAGCTTGAGAATTTCTTGCGGGGTAGGTGCCACGTTGAGTTTAAACCGAGAGATCAGCGACGTCTCGCGCTGTAATCGTGCATGCTCAATATGTGCCCCCCGTTCGTGGTCAACTATTTTCAGTAAAACCGGGTGATTTTTTACTGAGTTTATACCCTTGGCTAATACTTGCGTGGGGCTGCGAAATAGCTCTTCGGTTATTTCATACCCAGGCAGATCATGCGTGGCTATCAAGAGTCGAGAATGGGTAAGTGTAGCCTCATGGCGCTGTTAATATTGTATAGTTCTAGACACTTGGTTGAGCGGAATAAAATTGATTATTCCTTTTTCCTTTAAACCTTTTTCGGTTTGTTGTAAGTCAGCCAAAAACTCTTTGTTATATTGCTGTAAAGTGGTGCCGTCAAAGCCGTAGTCGGTGTCACAGAGTAAATTGACATTATTGGTGCTGAAGAACATTTTCCAACACATTCTATGTTTAAATGTGTCCACTATTGTGCGCATGTTGCTACGCTTAAAGGGCGCAATGCGTTTGTTATCTGGGGGCGGCGTGCGCAAGCGAAACGGAATTTGGTGCATATCCATTGCAGCATAGTCGTAATGGTCAGCCCCGTGGCCTACGGTAACGTCCCATATTATTTTAGCTGCTAGCTTTTCTAGCACAGTAAAGCCATCATCAAATTGCTTGAAAATCTCGCCTCCAGTTGGGAAGTGGTTAAATTCGTAGCTATCAACACCTTTGTCTATCTGAGGGTTAGTATTGAGCCAACAGTCGGTGTAATCCGCCCACTTTTTATATAAAACTTGTCGTCTTCAGTGAGGTGGCTTAACACCTTCTTCGCAAAGCGTTCGATGCATACGTAATACTGATGTTGAAACTCGCCGTAATTAGTATCGGGTAATCTAGGCTCTAACGAAAACGTGTAGGGTGGATAGGTTTCATCTCGACCCTTTATGCCAATATACGCTGAAACAAACAGCTGAGCGATATTATATTGGTCACCAGTCAAGCCAGTGTATGGCAATTGCCAATGATTCTTAATGGGGGAATTCCAAGAGGTTAATACACTTATATCCAACTCTAAGGAAAATTCAAAATGCGGTAATAATAGCTTTAATAGTAAATTCTCTTTGGGTAGAACTGACTTTGAAATCGCGTTAACCGTGTCCATTGGGAAATGCAACATCGAGTGCACAGCAAGTACTAGCCGATTTGAGCACCCTAACAAGGTGTAGGCCTTGGCTAGCTCCCAAGCATCATGGTCTTTTGGGGTTAAAACGGTACCGGTATCTTGGCCGTAAGGTACTATATAGTTTGCTATTGGCAGATATTTATCCTTTTCTGAGGTGCCTTGAAATAGAACAACCGTGGCGGCACTGTGCACCCCCCTTTTTGTGGTTTTAGATTGTGCATTAGCCAAAAATCGCTAATGAAGTATTTCTTACTCTTGTCTATCAAGTCAGTATTGATGCTAGGTAAATACTTTTCGATTTGACTGTGCTTGATTGGTGTCAAAAACTTACTAAATGAATGCACGCATAGTAATTCAGCAAATTTTTCATCGCTAATTTTCGCCAGGCCGCGATTTTTAAACGCATACCAAAGCGCAGCTGGCATATAGGTAAGTACTTGCCATATATAGCGAATTTGGATATTCCAGAAGAAATTGCGTAATTCTTTCTTGGGTATATGTATAACCGCTGGGAATTCATCAAAAGGCAGCACGGGGTTCGGCTGTGGCCAAGGCCCCATTCTTTTATAGAGAGTGCAGCATAACTCATCGAGTATCTACATAATTTGTTAAAATTAGGCATGCAAAAACCATTCGCCACCCAACGAGATTTATTAGTATCAAGATCAGATTTGGATCATCCAATTCTGCATAGTCTTGATGATACAGAAGTGCTATTAGATTGGAGCGAAATAGAGACACTGCTTTCATCTATTTATGCTGGCACTACTGGCCGCCCTAGTTATCCATTACTTAGTTTGTTCCGCAGCTTGATGCTGGGAATTTGGTATGAACTGTCGGATAGGGAGTTAGCACAGTGCTTATTTAGAGATTTATTGTTTCGTAAGTTTTGCCGCTTTGAGTTAGGCGGCGATGTACCTGAAGCTTCGACCCTTGGGCACTTTCGTAACCAGTTAATGGAGCACGAACTGTGGGATCGCTTGCTAGGTGAGTGAAGTGGACCCCATGATTAGGACAGGTTGAAGGCCAAAATAAGGAGTTATTTTCTGTTTTATAATTGTTCAAAACGAGGAACAGAAAATGAGTAAAAAGCGTAGAAACCATGCCCCACCATTCAAAGCCAAAGTTGCTCTTGCAGCAATCAAAGGTGATGAAACATTAAGCAATCTTGCTAGTCGTTATGACATCAATGCAAATCTTATCGTCAAGTGGAAGAAACAATTGCTCGATAGCTCAGCTGAAGTCTTTGCATCAGGCACAGGCTTATCTCCAAACCGAGAATCAGAGATTAAATCATTACAGGCAAAGATCGGTGAAATCACCATGGAAAACGATTTTTTATCAAAAGCGCTCGGTCGTTAAACAGACCTGAGCGCAAAACTATGATTAATAAAAGCAATAAACTATCGTTAGTTCGTCAGTGTAAATTGTTGAAGATTCATCGTTCCCATGTTTATTACAAAACCTCACCTGCTAATGAGGATGACTTGGAACTGATGCATCTGATTGATCGCATTCACCTCAATCGGCCCTTTCTTGGCAGTAGACGCATTCGTGATGTGTTGCAAGATGTAGGCCACCGAGTTGACCGTAAACATGTGCGACGCTTAATGCGTAAGATGGGCATTAAAGCCATCTATCCTAGGCCTAACACCAGCAAGAAGAAGGCGGGGCACAAGATTTATCCTTATCTGCTAGGTGGGTTGGCCATCAATCAACCCAATCAAGCTTGGTGTACCGATATAACTTATATCCCGATGCCTAAGGGCTTTGCTTATCTTACCGTTGTGATGGATTGGTATTCTCGTAAAGTGCTGTCATGGCGGCTTAGCAACAGCATGGATAGCGCATTCTGCGTAGATGCTTTGGAAGAGGCACTGCATTACTACGGCAAGCCTGATATCTTTAACAGCGATCAAGGTGCGCAATTTACCAGTGAGGCGTTTACCGGTGTACTCAAAGACAATGGTATTCGCATCAGCATGGATGGCAAAGGTGCTTGGCGTGACAATGTATTTGTTGAGCGCTTATGGCGCAGCGTGAAATATGAGGAAGTCTATTTGCAAGCCTACCAATCGATGAAAGAGGCAAAAGACGGCATTGGCTCCTGGATAAACTATTACAACCAAGAGCGTAAACATCAAACATTGGGCATGGTCCCTGACATGATGTATGATCCATGTCGCGGCCTGAAATTGGCTGCTTAATCAGCTGAAAATAACTCCTAAGCCATCTGTCCTAAAAAGCGGGTCCACTTCTGAGATCAATCGTCAACTTGAAGCGAAGAACATTATTATGAGCAAGGGGCGCATCAACATTATAGATGCAACACCTATAGAAGCGGCTCGTTCTGGAAATGGTAACGGCAAAGATGGGACGCCTAAGCGAGACCCTGAAGCGAGCTGGCATGTCAAAAATGACAGCCGAGGTCGAAAGAAGTCTACCTATGGCTACTCAGTGCATACGGGAGTTGATGAGGATGGGTTTGTTCAGTGCCAGAATGTGACGCCAGGGCATGTTCATGACAGCCAACTGCGCGATGAATTGCTGTTGGGCGATGAGACTGCCCTATATGCTGATGCGGCGTATAGTTCTGAGGAGACGCGAGATAAACTGGAGCAACTTGGAATTGATGATCAGGTTCAACGCAAGGGCTATCGAGGTAATCCGTTGTCAGATGCAGACCGTACCCGTAATGCAGTTATTGCGGTAACGCGAGCAGGTGGCGAACGGCTCTTTGCGACTTACAAGCAGCATTATGGTTTAGCTCGCACTCGGTTCATGGGGCTAGCGAAGAACCAGACTGTTTACGGCCTAGCGGCGATGGCAGCGAATATCCGTAAAGGCGCTAAGTTCTTAAGCTTGTATGGCTTGCCTGATTGGCACTATGCTGGATAGTTGTGCCTTTAATATGGCTTAGGTGCTCGAATTGATAAAATAGTGACTAAATGATGATCGAATACGCGAAACTGGGCAAATATAGCTCAAAAAATGAGTGCTTCGAAAATATCAAACTAAAATCGTGAGTTACGCTGCGCTCTCTTATACATAAAATCATCTTGTTTACGCCCCATTATTCTTCCTCTGTATGGTTAATATCTGGCAAGGTCAGGCCCAGCTGCTTTTGTGGGACAAACTAAGGCTTTATAGTTCGTCGCGCTCTTCTTAGTTACATATTCATGGTGTTGCTTCCCATGGTGGTGTGGAGGCATTAGCTACCATCACACTAGCACTATTCAGTTCAGCTGTTTTCTTCCAATATTCCTACGCGCGCCTCCAGCTCTTTGATTCTGTGATTTAATTGTTCTACTAAGTCTTTGTCCACCGGTGGATTAAAAGTCGGTGTCGGCATAGCTGAAGCAATATTTTCAACCCTTCCACACAGTAAGTGGGTGTAACGGTCTTCTCGTTGGCCTAACCCTTTGGGGAGATGCTGCATAAGCATTTGTTTGCCATCATTCAAGCTTTCTAATCCTAGTAGCACTTCATCCGGATCGTCAAAATCAGTCATTCTAGCTGTTCTGGTTTTCAAATCGTTCAAGGTTTGGGGTAGACGAAGCATCATTACGGTAAGCAATGCCTGTTGGGTTTTATCGATGTCAAATTGCTTACGCATAGCGTGCTCGAACTTGTGTGCTCGCTCACCGTACTCAATCTTAATGTAATCACGGTCTGCCAAGTCTTTGGCTACATGGCCGACTTCACCTTCAGTGAGTTTCATTTGTGGTTCACGATTACTTTTTTGATTGCAGGCAATCAGCAAAGAATTTAAGGTTAGGGGGTAAGTGTCAGGAACGGTCAGTTCCTTTTCCATCAAGCAGGCTAATATTCGTGCTTCTATGGGAGTGAAAAGAGCTTCACTGGTGTTTTCACCTCCGTCAGCTATTTCTGTTTGCTGGGTCATAACTTCTAAAATATCTCACTAAACGGCAGAACTTGTACTGGCTCGCCCGCCGTCACCCCGCCTGACTCTAGGTCCAGCACAATAAAGCAATTGGCTTCAGACATTGAACTTAAAACGCCTGAGCCTTGATAATCGAATGGCTCAACTACTAGTTCCCCCTCAGCATTATTTTTAAGCACAGCCCGTTGGTACTCGCTGCGCCCAGGACGTTTATTGAGTTTCGATTGCGTAATGGCTTTGAGCATTATGGGCGGTGGAGCTATCTCGCCACTTAGTCGCGCAATCGCAGGGCGAACACACAGGGCGAAGGTAACCATTGCCGAAACGGGGTTGCCGGGTAAGCCGAAAAAGCTGCTGTTTTTAAGCCGCCCAAATGCTAGGGGCCTGCCTGGTTTTATGGCCAACTTCCAAAAATCAACCTTGCCGAGTTCATGTAATATGTCATAGACATAATCTGCCTCACCTACTGAAGCTCCCGCGGAGGTAATGACCATTTGTGCTCCGCTATCGCCCACCAATATGGCTTCGCGAATGTCTTCATACTCATCGCCCACTACGCCCAAATCCACTAACTTCACACCGGCATTTTTCAATAAGCCATGTAAGGTATAGCGGTTGGAATCGTATAGCTGACCGAGTTCAAGTGTTTCGCCTACTTGCCTGAGTTCATCACCATTAGAAAAAAAAGCCACTTTTGGTTTTTTGTATATGCGCACTTTAGGAAGCCCGAGCGAAGCCAGCAGGCCAAGGTCGGCCACGCCAAGCCGTCGACCTTTGCGCAACACTACTTGCCCTTTGGCAATGTCCTCTCCAGCTAGGCGCACATTTTGACCTTGCCTAACTGACTTGGTGAGCTTTATTTCTGCAAAGCTAGCCTCCACATACTCTTTCATTGCGATGCAATCTGTTCCTGCGGGCATTATCGCGCCAGTGGTAATGCGTACGGCTTGGCCCTGATTTACGACCTCTCTAAACGGATTCCCTGCAAAAGCATCGCCCACCAATTCTAATGTCGCCAAACCATCATTGCCTAAACTGTCTACCGCCATCGCAAAACCATCCATCGCCGAATTGGTGTGGTTGGGCACATTGTCTGGAGCACGGATATCTTCGGCTAGTACTCTTCCAAGGGTTTTGCGAATGGGCTTACGGGCAGATTGGGTTACTGGCCTTATACTGCCTAGGATTTGGTTTAATGCCGCTTCCAGTGGCAAACTGCTGGGGTCAAATACATCACAGCCCGGCCCAGTTGGTTTATGACTTGGTTTGTTCATGGCTACTAACTTCAGCGTCTGTGCGTGACCATGCGCCCGATTTTCCGCCCGATTTTTCAAGCAGATGTACGCGGTTAATTTCCATACCGCGATCAACCGCTTTACACATATCGTAAATGGTTAGCAGCCCCGCGTTGACCGCAACCAGTGCTTCCATTTCGATGCCCGTGCGTTCAGTAGTTTGGGCTGTAACCGTACAGTTAACTTGATTATGTTTTGTGTCGATCTCAAAATTCACGTCCACCTTAGTTAAGCCAATAGGGTGGCACAAGGGGATGATATCCGCGGTTTTCTTGGCTGCCATGATTGCCGCAACGCGGGCTATAGTTAGTACGTCGCCTTTTTTATGGTTGCCAGCCGCAATTTTCGCCAATGTTTGCGCCTGCATATTGATCTGACCGCACGCGATTGCACTACGCTTGGTAACACTTTTATCGCCCACGTCGACCATATGCACATCGCCTTGTGCATTAAAATGGCTAAGCTCAGTTTCGACAGGTATTGTCATAATACAAGCTATGTTAATTCTAGATAAAACATTATAACCAGCTTTTCATTAAAAGTTAGGACTAGAGGTAGTTTAGTAGCAAACCGACAAAAATAAACGCACCGAACCAGCTATTACTTATAAAGGCGTGAAGTACGCGATCGCGATCACGATCTTGAGCTAACCACAATTGATACCCTAGGTGTAGCAAAGCACAGCCTAAACCAAGGTAGAAGTAGCCATTAAAATTGAGCTGCCACGCAACAGCGGCAAGCACAAGTAAGCTGCAAACCGCCAAAAGCGCTATGATGGTTAAATCGTTCTTTCCAAATAATATCGCAGTGGATTTAATGCCTGTTTTTATATCATCGTCCCGGTCGGCAATTGCATAAAGCGTATCGTAGGCGACGACCCACAACAAATTAGCCGCAAACAATGTCCACCCTACCAGCCCGACGTAGCCCTGTTGTTCAATAAAGGCCATTGGAATTCCGCAAGAGAAAGCCACACCCAAGGCGAGTTGTGGCAAATAGGTAAAGCGCTTTAAAAATGGGTATAAGCAGGCGATGGCCAAGGCAATAAGGGAAAACCGAATGGTGGCTGGTTTTAATAAGCAAACCAGTGCAAACGAAAATAACAAGAACATTCCGAAGAAGGTTAGGGCTTGCTTGCTTGAAAGCTCTCCAGTCGCCAGCGGTCGGCCTTTGGTGCGCTGAACGTGGCCGTCAAAGTGGCGGTCTGCATAGTCATTGATAATGCATCCAGCTGAGCGCATTGAAAAAACGCCTAGGATGAATATAACAACAATACTTGCTTTAGGTTTTCCATCAGCAGCAATACACAACGCCCAAAGTGTTGGCCACAACAATAAAAAGCTGCCGATAGGGCGGTTTAAACGGCTCAAACGCAAATAGGGGTCAACAAAGTTGAATACGCGATTTATTCGCTGCGAGATTTCTGTGCTAGGCATCATTCGATATAAAGGGTAAAGTCACTTACAACATAGACTATTTACGAATAAACACTTGTGCCAGCTGCCCATCCGCCATTTTTGCGAGCTGCAATATTAGCTCAGCATGCATGATAAGGCATGGTTTTTTTGGCGTACAAGGCGGAGTTTCAAATGGGGTGTACGCAAGCCTAAACTGCGGTGCACTATCGCATGACTTGCCACAGAACATTGCTACAAATCGTGCGAAGGTTGCGGCTGTGCTATCAGTCCCCCCTAATAAATTGATCAGTTGTAAGCAGATGCATTCGACAACAGTTATTACGCTTACCGATAAGACTTCTACGCCTGATTCACTAGATGGTGACGGCTTGGTGACTGATCAACCGGTGTATAGCAATTAGTGCCTTGGGCGCGGATTGTGCGCCAGTATTATTTTGTGACCCTGTCAATAAAATCATTGGTGCTGCACATTCAGGGTGGAAGGGGGCATTAGATGGAGCTAGCGAGGCGGTAATCGAAAGTATGTGTAAGTTGGGTGCTGAAGTGGGGTTGATCTATGCGGCGATTGGGCCAGCAATGCAACAACCGCATTATGAAGTGGGTAAAGAGTTTAAGTTGGCCTTTGAAGATTATAGTCAGGTTGGTTGCCAGCCATGTTTTGTTGAGCGCGGGTTCAGCTTGTATTTTGATCTGACAAGGTATATTACCCTCAGACTGCGCGCGGTTGGCATTGTACATTGCGAACATTTAACAGAAGATACTTATACGCAGCCGGAAAAATACTTTAGTTACCGCCGGGCCAGAAACAAGGGTGAAGAAAATTACGGTAGGCAAATCTCTGCTATTTGCTTAAGCTAGTACGTTATTTTATCAGCCTGTGTATTGTATTCGGCAGATAGGGACCCATTATTTTTAGTAGATAATTGACCTCCTGTGCTTTTGATAAGCACCATGTTTTCCATATAACTGACTGATTAAAATGATTAAATTTCCAGTGAAAATTCTACTTTTGACCGTATTTATTGGCTTGTCTGCTTGTAGTGACGATAACGATGTTGTTGATGACACCGAAGATGCGGCTGGAGGCATAGTCGAAGCGACCAAAGAAGTGGTTGCTGGTGCTGTTGAAACTGCGGAAGAAGTAACCGAAAGTGCTGTAGATGTAGCCCAAGAGGTGGTTTCAGAAGGCCTGGATGCGGTTTCCTCAGAGACAGATCAAGCAATTGAAGCTTTAGCTGAGACAGATGCGACAGATTCAACGCTCGAAGTCACGCCGCAAACAGACGAAGGTGTGGCGGATAAACTAAAAGCAGTGCTAGATTTAGTATTGGAAACTGGGTCTGATGCGGTTGAGAAGGGCACAGAAGTCGGAGGCGACTTGCTAGAAAAAACCGATGGAAAAGTCGAGGCCTTAGCAACAGGCGCGGTGGCTCTGGGTGCAGCGGCAATAAGCAAGACCAAAGAGGTAAGTGCCGCTGTGGCTGATAAAGCAACCGAGTTGGTTGATGAGTCTAAGGAGTTGGCGAGCGCAGCAGCGGATAAAACTGCAGAGGTAGTGGAGGCCACCAGTGCAAAGGTTGCGGCGGTTACTGATGACGCCGTCGATACCGCTAATGAAGTAGGCGAAAAAGCTGTGGAAGTAACCAGCGAAGCAGTTGAGGTTATGGCTAATGCGGCCGAGGCTGTCGTCGATAGAGTTGAAGACGTGATTACAAGTGAAGTGGATGTGGAACAGAACAACTCAAGCAGCACCGCAAGCTCCACCGTAGCAGTTGAAGAGCCTAAAAAGACTTTATCGGAATTAGTGGGTAGTTTGGAATCCGCTTTGTCGGCCTTAGCTAAAGCAGCAACTCAAGCACAACAAGCAGCTGAAGCACTAAAAAATAATGTTTCAGAGTAGTAACGTAGTTGTTACAGCTTACTTAGGTTAGTTGAACTCTTTAACCAAGCCATAGTCTAATAGGTTCGATCGTTATTCATTGGAAATAAATATGAAATCACTATTTAAAAATTTAAGCTTAATGCTAATAGGGGCTGTTTTAGCAGTGGGTTTACTTGTCAACGCCGAGTCAGATAAGCCGCATAAGTTGGTTATTCAGGTTAGTACGGACGATCCGCGCACCCAGAAGATTGCCCTAAACAACGCAGTGAATTTGCAGAAACATTACGGTATTGATAATGTTGAAATAGAGATTGTTGCTTATGGGCCCGGTTTGGGACTACTAACCGAAAACAGCACCCAGGCATCAAGAGTAACCAGCCTTGCATTGTCGGATATTACTTTTAGTGCTTGTGGAAATACCATGCACGCGATGGAAAAGAAGTCGGGAACTATGCCGACCTTGCTTGAAGGCGTAGGGCAAACCCCAGCAGGTGTCGCTCGAATTATGGAGCTACAAGAACAAGGTTATTCTTACGTGCGTCCATAACCACTTAGCTTATTCGATGAGATGTTCAAAAGTCGTGCTAGAAGAACTAGCGCGGTTTTATGTACCTTGATTAGCTCTTCTCAACGAAGGCTTTTTCAATTACGTAGTGGCCCGCATCGTTCTTTACGGTTTCTCTAAAACCACGTTGTTCTAGCAACTCAGTTAGATCTTCCAGCATGCCCGGATTACCACAGATCATAAAACGGTCATCTTCTAAGCTAAATTCGGGTAGGCCAATGTCACTCACTAGCTTTCCTGAGGTGATGAGTTCGGTCAATCGGCCTTGGTTAAAATGGGGTTCGCGAGTTACGGTGGGGTAGTAAATCAGCTTTTCTTTTACCAACTTTCCAAAATACTCGTTGCTTGGCCATGCATCGCGGATAAACTCTTGATATGCCAGTTCTGAAACTTGGCGTACTCCGTGGGTTAACACTACTTTATCAAATATTTCGTAAATATCCGGATCCTTAATCACGCTCAAGAATGGGGCTATACCTGTTCCGGTACTCAATAGGTAGAGGTTTTTCCCTGGGATAAGGCGGTCTTTAACCAAAGTACCCGTGGGCTTGGTACTCACCATCAGCTCGTCACCCACTTTTAAATTCTGTAGTCGAGAGGTCAAAGGGCCATCCTGAACCTTAATACTAAAAAACTCCAAATAATCGTCATAATTTGCGCTAACAATACTATAGGCGCGCATTAACGGCTTGCCTTCAACTTCGATACCGATCATTACAAACTGTCCGTTCTCAAAGCGAAAAGAGTCTTTGCGTGTGGCGAGAAAGCTAAATAAGCGCTCGTTCCAGTGGTGAACGTAGGTGACGGTTTCGGTAATGATATTGGCCATATCGGTATTGCGCTATGCTTTGGTGAACAAAAAGCCGCGAGGTCTATCGCGGCTTTTAATTAACCATTATTTGATATTCGCTAGGCAAGCAGTAGCTTGTTCATGCGTTTTACGAAGCTACCCGGGTCTTTTAGCGGGGCACCTTCTGCTAGAGCTGCTTGGTCAAATAATAAGTTGGCCCAGTCGTCTAAATCGCTTTGATCAGCTGAAAGTTTAGCCACTAACGCATGATCAGGGTTGATCTCCAAAATAGGTTTGAAATCGGGCATATCCTGACCCATCGCTTTCATAATGCGCTCCATATTGCCGCCCATTGCATTTTCTTCGGCAATTAAGCAGCTAGGCGAATCAACTAAGCGGCTAGACATTTTCACATCTTCCACCTTTTCGCCAAGCAACTCTTTTATTTTCTCGAGCAATGGTTTGATGGTTTCTTCTTTCTTGGCTTCTTTTTTCTCGTCGCTTTTTTTACTTTCGCCTAAATCAATATCACCCTTGGCGATAGATTTAAGTACCTTGCCATTCACTTCGTTGAGTTGATTAACCACCCACTCATCGATCGGGTCAGAAAGCAATAACACTTCTTTGCCTTTCTTTTTAAATATTTCTAAGTGTGGCGAGGCGGCCGCTGCAGCATGACTATCAGCAGTGATGTAATAAATTTCTTTTTGTTCCTCACCCGCACGCTGCGCATATTCTTCAAAAGAAACATTTTGTTCGCCACCTTCGTTATGGGTTGATGCAAAGCGTAATAAAGGCTTAATGCGGTCATGGTTTTCGTGGTCTTCAGCAATGCCTTCTTTAATGGCTTTACCAAACTCTTTCCATAAACTTTGATATTTTTCCACATCCTTTTTAGAGAGCTTTTTTAACTCTGCAAGTATCTTTTTGGTTGATGCTGAGCGTATTTTGGTTAGTTGTGGATCGTCTTGTAAAAACTCACGTGAAATATTCAAAGGCAAATCTTGCGCATCGACTAAACCACGAATAAACCTTAGGTAGTTAGGCATGAGGTTTTTAGTGTCATCAGAAATAAACACCCGCTTTACGTAAAGCTTTACCCCGCTGCGTTGCTCTCGATCCCATAAATCAAAAGGGGCTTTGGCAGGTATGAAGAATAAAGAGTTATATTCCAATCTACCTTCTACACGGTTATGTAAGGTTACCGCCGGTGGTTCTGGGTCATAGCTTAAACCGGTATAAAAGCTGTTGTATTCATCTTCTTTTATCTCGTTGCGGGGCCGCGCCCAAATTGGTGTGCCGCCGTTTATTTGTTCCCATTCGGGCACATCAATCACGCTATCATCTTTGTCTTCATCTGCTGATGGCGTAGCCATTTTAAGCATCATGATTGGCATAGAGATGTGATTCGAGTACTTGCGAACAATTTCGCGAATGCGGTATGTGCTCGAAAATTCTTTAGAATCTTTATTGAGCTTAATAGTAATTTGTGTGCCGCGGCTGTCTTTCGCTACTTCCTGTAGGGTGTATTCACCGTCCCCAGTAGAAACCCACTTAGTGCCCGCTTCTTCACCCGCTCGGCGGGAAATCAATTCAACTGATTTCGACACCAAAAAAGCTGAGTAAAAACCTACACCGAATTGGCCAATAAAATTGGCATCTTCCTCCTTGGCTTCGTTCATTTTCTCGATAAACGCCTTGGTGCCGGATTGAGCAATAGTACCGATGTTGCTGACCACTTCATCCTTGCTCATGCCAATGCCATTATCACGGATGATAATGGTATTTTTCTTTTCGTCTAACTCAATCTGTACTTGCAACTCGTCATCGTCTTCAAAAAGACTGTTATCGGTCAGTGCGTCGTAGCGTAATTTATCGCAGGCATCAGACGCATTTGAAATCAGTTCACGCAAGAAAATCTCTTTGTTGGTATACAAGGAATGAATCATCAAGTGCAGCAGCTGCTTTACTTCCGTTTGAAACGCGTGTTTTTCTACATTTTTTGTTTTTGGCATGGCTTAAAGATGGAATTTGTGAAAATGGTAACTTGACAAGTAAGTTGGGGCTATTGCGTGCATTTCAAGAACATCTCGCTATTAATAAAGAGTATGGCTGAACTAGATTTTTTCTAATTTCCTCAGCTTGTTGGGCAATAGTTTCAAGTCGGCCATAGACGCTATTAAAGCTTGCGTAAAGCTAGCGTTTTCATACACCATACAGTAATACTGCACTTTCATGGTTAGCGCGCTTCCCAGAATGATACTAACTAGAGTAAGCAAAGAGCCAATCGCTAATGTAGAAACACCGGTTATACCTTGTCCGATGGTGCACCCCATGCCGAGTATGCCGCCAAAGCCCATTAAAGTTGCACCGATAAGGTGCATGGCAAAATCGCTGAAATTAGCAAACCACTCCACACGAAAGCCTTTAGTTAGTATCGCCCACAGCCATGACCCAAATACAATGCCAAAAACTGCGACAATTCCAAACGTTAAGCCCGATTTTCCAAACCCAGAACCAACGTAAGCTAGGGTTTGTCCAAGTGGGTTGATGAAGGTGTACGATTGCGGGCTAAGCGCCGCGCCCAAACTGGGTTTGATAACGTCCTCATCTGCCAGAAAATCCCATTCATTGTAGTAACCACGTAAGGTGTGAAGCTCCCCATCTGCACTTACCATAACCACGCTGGTAACGATCCATGCTGCTAATACAGCGAGCCCGATTAAAGTACCGCTGAGGATGTTATCGCTATCGGTCCTGAATTCGGTGGCTTTAAAAATATAAACTAGCAGGGCTACGCCTAAGGCTAAGCCAATAATAGCTCGCGCGCTTTGCGCCATTTCGGCGCCTGCTAGAAGCGTGCCTAAATCTTGCGAGTGACCTACATCTATCGCCAAGTGTTGGGTCCACGGAAAAAACAGCACGGAATAAAGGGTTTGATCAGTGCCGGGGAAGGGGTTGAGCATATAAAATGCAATGACGCCAATAATAAGTAAAACCACAACAGATTTGATGTTTCCTGCGCCAAAGCGCACTAGGGTGCGGTTTCCGCAGCCACTGCCCAAGGTCATGCCAATGCCAAACAGCACACCGCCTACTAAGTTTTCTGCCCACATAAAAGTACCATTGCGATAAGGCGGGAAGGCTGAATCTGCATTCACCCAGCCAATCATCTCAAATAGTGTGACTCCCAGTACCGCAATAGCGATGGACAGCATCCAAGCGCGGAAGCGACGTTTGTCGCCTATATTTACCCAATCAGATACTGCGCCCATGGTGCAGAAGTTAGTTTTATTGGCCACCGCGCCTGTGACGACAGCGAATATAAAGCCGGTCAGCAAAATTAGATTCCAAGCAGAGGTGAAATTTTCGAAAGCCATTGCGATCTCAAGTTTTGTATTGGGGCATTCTAACAATCAAATGCTGGGGGTGGAATAACACTTGTTGGTTATAAAATGCGGGCTAATGATAAACTCGCGGTCGTTTTGGTAACAACTAGTAAAACAATGAGTGAAGTCATTAAGAAATACAGTAACGACGAAATTACCGTTATCTGGCAGCCTAGTAAATGCACTCATTCGGCGAAATGCGCCGAAGGGCTCGGTGAGGTATTTAACCCAAAAGCAAGACCATGGGTAAATATGCAAGGTAGCGACAGTGATTCAATCGTTGCAACGGTTAGAACATGTCCATCCGGCGCCCTGAGTATTGAGGGAGAGGTTTGTGATAAAGAGGATGAGGTGGAAGTAACCTCGGTAGCGGTTCAGGTATTTAAAAATGGCCCGATGAGAGTCAAGGGTGAGGTGGAACTAACTTTGACAGATGGCACTAAAAAACAAGTATCTAACCCTACTTTGTGTCGCTGCGGGGCTTCAGCCAATAAGCCCTTTTGTGACGGTGCACACAATGAGATTGGCTTTGAAGGTTAGCCGCTTTTAGATAGTTATATATTGATGATCAATCGATTTTAAAAATCCTAACATATCTCGTGTTTTTAGGGTTGCGGTTTGGCAATTATCCAATGGATGTACATGAATCAATTCATGTTCAAGTAGCACTTCATCAATCACAAATTGTATTTGATTAGACTTATCATTAATCAATGCCAAAGGGCTGACTGCGCCTGGACGCACGCCTAAATACTGCATCAGCCTTTGTGGCGATGCGAAAGAAAAATTCTGTGCATTCAACTGTTTCGCTGCTTGTTTAAGGTTGATCACGCGGTCTTCTTGCAATGTCAGCAGCCACATTTGTTTTTTCTTATTGTAAACAAATAAGTTTTTGGTAAAACCGCCCTCAACAATAGGGCGATGCGCTTTTGATTCTTCGACGGTGTGCAATGGTGGGTGATGAAGATTGCTTGGAAATATTTGTAAAGCTTCTAACGCTGATAATAGCTCTTCTGGTAGGCACGGCACCGATCCATCTATCAGGTTTGACTTAACGCCGCTTGAGGATTGGGTATTGTTCATATCGGCGCGAATTATAGCGTTTTAGTAATGTAGATAAATATACGAGAACGCAATTTTCCCTACCCACGCTCATGTGGTATGTAGCGTGAGCTATTTCTCTGGGTAGGTTTAGTTTGGACTTGTGTTGGCTTTGTTCGCTCAAAGTGACTGAGGGGTTTTGAGGCGAGACTTTAAGAGTCTATTCCAATACTGAAATGATACCGAGAAAGGGTTTTATCATTTCCGTTCAAAGATGGTTTTAAAGAGTTTAGTTTTTTCTTCGTTAAGTTGTTTTGCTGCCTCATTATCAGTCATCTGATAAACGATATCGTCAAGCATTGTAAACGAGATGTGAGCCTTCAGATAAGTATCGGTGCGTATTTTTACAACCGTGGCCACCGAATTTTACGAAGCGTGGCCACTTGCACCAAGCCTTCAAACGGTCAAGTGATTTTAACGTAAAGTGGCTACACTTTGCTCTGTTGTGACTGGATTTTTCTCATCGATTCCCCCTCTAATTGTATTTTGTGCGCGTTGTGTAATAAGCGATCCAGAATCGCATCAGCCAAAGTGGCTTCACCAATCGCATCATGCCAATGTTGTGTGGGCAATTGACTGGTGATTAAGGTGGCGCCATTACCGTGGCGATCTTCTATTATTTCTAATCGGTCATTACGGTTTTGCTGAGTCAGTGTATCCAAGCCCCAGTCATCGATAATCAATAGTTTGATTTTTGCTATTTGTGCCAGTAGCTTGGTGTAACTGCCATCACCATGGCTCAAGGTCATTGCTTCAAATAAGCGGCTAGCACGAATATATTTTGTGCTAATGCCGTGCTCACAAGCCGCTTGTCCTAACACACAGGCCAAGAAGGTTTTGCCGGTGCCTGTAGGGCCCTGGATGATGACATTGCGGCTTTTGTTTACCCCGTCTAGGGCAGTAACTGCGCTACCGTGTCTTTGTGTAAACCTCGTCTAGTTCGGTAATCGATGTCGTCTGCTTGGGCGCGATATCGTAACTTCGCTTGCTTGAGTAAACGCGTGACTTTGCGGTTATCCCGCACGGTGGCCTCGTGGTTTACGAGCAAACTGAGTCGTTCGATAAAGCCCAGCTCATCATAAGTGTTAGGTGGGTCGAACTGATAGCACAGTTGCTCGGCCATGCCCGTTAGGCGTAATTCATTCAGTTGGGTAAGGGTTTGTTGTGGAGTCATAGTATTTTCCTGTTGGTTATAGATGAAATGGTTTGGGTTAATGGTAGTAATCGGCTCCGCGCACATTGGCATGGGTGCTTGGCAAAGTCTGTTGCTTATCGGGTTCGGTAGGTAGCTTGTCGAGACGGGTTTGTAGTATTGATGCAAGGTGTTTGTAATGCAGGCCGCCACTCTTCTCTGCGCGTAAACAGGCATTCTCTAAACGCGTCTTGCCGTATTTCTTGGCAAGGTTAAGAATGCCCAAACAAGCACGATAACCATGTTCTGGATGGGGGCGATTTTCTAATTGATAACGCACCACGCGCTCTGTCGCCGCACCGACCTGACTTGCCCAATTAAGAAACCGACCAAGCGTCCACTCTTGGTGTTTAGCATGAGCTTTAGGCATGTGAGCGACATGGGTTGTGTGTCCGCCTTGGCCCATTGCTCGCGGATGTTGCGCGACACCCTTGCCTTGGTAGAACACATCAATACAGTGCTCGCCCACGTGTAACATTACTGCCTCGCCGCGCAATTGATAGGGAACCGAGTAATGATGTCCATCATAGCTAACGTGATAATCGATGTGCGCCCGTGCTTTTACTACATGGCGATAGCTATAAGGCGTGCCAGGCAATGATTTAAGAGCAGGCTTATAATTGATTCAAACTGTGAGCGGCGAGAACCCGGGCGTTGTTTAAACCTAGATAAATCAGTTAAAACACGAAAGTCCATGCAAGCTCTTGATGCACCTGGCAAAATCAAAAAAAACCTTATCACCAATAAGGTGACCGCGACTTTTTTGATTTCACTATGCACTTCAATTGCTTACATGTCTTTTCCGCGTTTAACTGATTTATCTAGGTTAAAGGGGCGATTGTTTAGATCATCTAGCAATCCTCGAATAGCTTGATTAGCCTCATCCAAACTAAACAATTGCAGCTTGCGCAGCCGCATCATGATCCAGCGTTCGACAATCTGTACGCCCACCTCGGCTTTAGATTTATCCTTAGGCTTATAAGGTCTGGCAGGCATCACCGCCACACCGTAATAGGCGGCTAATTGTGCATAGCTGGGGTTGAGTTCGGGGTCATAACGACCGGCTTTAGAAACAGCACTCTTGAGGTTATCGGGCACCACTGTTTGAGTAACACCGCCATAAAATTCAAAGGCGCGAACGTGTGAGCCTATCCAGTCAGGCAAGCTCTGTGTCCATGTGGCCTCGGCGTAGGTATAGGAACTGACTCCGAGCACTGAAACGAATACTTGGGCAGGGCGTGCTTCACCCGTACGAGCATCAATAATACCTAAGGTTAAACCAGCATAATCAACAAACAGTTTATCTCCAGCAATATGAGTCTGGCGCATCGAGATTCTTTGCTTCTTGCGCCACTGACCGAACAACACCGTGAAGCGAGAATAGCTGTAATGGTTGACTGGATGATGCTCGGCGTATTCTTCCCACAGTAATTGGCGAGTCATCCCTTTACGAGACCGTTCAACTGATATTTGTGCAAAGTCTGGCTCACACAATAAAGCAGTGGCAGGGCCTCTGCATTTGGGCGGCTTTAATATCGCCTGCAGCTGTTGTTCATCCATGCCTGCTGGCAGGGGCCAGCTTAATTGGGCATTTGTTGCTCTGACGAGATATTTGGATACGGCGCTGCGTGACAGGTTTAAGCTGAGCGCGATTTTACGGGAGGATAGTTGCGCCTCATAGTGCAAGCGCAGAATGTCTTTGAGTTTTAACATAGTGACCTTCTTGGGTTTCATAGCTGTTCCAATACAAATAAAAGAACGGCAGGTTAACGGTTATAGTGTTAACCGCAAGAAGGCTGTGGAGGAATTTTACGGAAGCGAAAAAGTGTCCGCGCTTCGATAAAAATCAGTGGCCACGGTTGGTAAAATTAGGTGGCCTCGCTACGTAAAATTAACTGGCCACGGTTGGTAAAAATATGCACATTGGTGGTGAGCTGCGTAGTGTTTGGAATGCACCCAATATGGCAGCTGCTCAGGTTAATCTAAAAGTCCTTGTGAGCCAGTACCAGGAAAAGCATGCTCACTGGGCGCAGTGGCTAGAAAACAATGTGCCTGAAGGGTTAAATGTGTTTGCCTTGCCAGATAGACACCAAAAGAAAATGCGAAGCTCCAACCGCATTGAACGGACGGTTCAACAAGAACTTAAGCGGAACCCGCTTGGTCAGAGTCTTTCCTAACCGAGAGGCTTGGTTACGATTAGTCAGTGCCATTCTGATTGAAATTGACGACGAATGGGCTAATGCTAATCATCGATATATCGTGTGGAACGACAATGAGTCAACTTGCTAGACAAAAAGTCCATACCAAATGTTGCGTAATCCCTAATCATGGGGTCCACTTCTCCCGACCGACTAAGCTAAAAAGCTCCGAAGTAGGCTCAGTAAATCTAAGGGACGATTACATCGACGCCACGCATGATGTCTTCAAATTCCGCATATGGTCGCAACACAAAGTCATCGTCAGTGACTTCGATTGCGATTATTCGATCTAAACGAAATGTTCTACGTTCATTACGCAGTTCGTCCCAACACAGCGCATACCAAACCGGATAACCCAGTACGAGATAGTGAGGTTCTATTGTTCGCTTGGTCATTTCATCTTTTCCAGAATGGTAGTTAATAATTGCTCTGTGCATCAATAGGAAGGACTCTTGCATATTGTCATTGATGCACTTCGACGCCGCTTTATAGGTCGACAATACATCGGACGATGATGATGGTCCGATGCGGATACGATCGCGCAGCCGTTTTATCTTACGTTGATTATCCTTCGAAAAGGATGCAGTGAGTTTTCTTTGAACAGGTGATAAATTTCCCATCAATATTGAAGCTTCCATCTTGTCCGTTACGGCAATGCTAATCAGAAGGTTGATCGCTTCCCTATGAGTGAGTGCTATTCGGCCGACACCCCAGCTTGGGTTAAGACGGACTCCACCACCCCGTCCGCGATCAGCTTCGATAGGTAAACCCCGCTCACGTAGTAACTGAATGTCTCTACCAATACTACGTAGGCTTACGCCGAGTTCATCTGCAATTTCTCTTAAAATCATAGGTTCATCGGATTTGAGACGACTTGTCAGCAACTCAAGACGTTCAAGGCGTGTTAATGTCGTTGCTCGGCTCATAGAACAAATATGCCACAAAATGGCCTATTTAATGATATCTTTAGAGGTCAACACAAGTGACACCCAAAAATGACAGATTTTGGATATGATGCGGCTGGCTATAGTCGGCAGGCGGGGGTGTTACCAAAAATAGAAGTAACCAAAATGATACACTTCGAACGAACTCTAAAGATCGACGCCACATCTAACGCCGTATGGGCGGTTCCTCGGCCGCTTTATGCACATTGATGAGTTTGCACCGCTTATAACATCCGTAGAAACACTAACTGAGGGCGAAGATGGAATAGGGTCTAAACGACGCAATCATTTCGATAACGGAACCTCGGTAGTTGAGGAGGTGACTGCGTGGGATGAGGGTCGCAGCTATCGTGTTTGTTTGTCAGAAATGGATGCCATGCCGCTCCATGAAGCGTATTCTGAGATGTCCATTGAGCCGATAGATAACGGAGGTTCGCTGGTTATGTGGGACATGGATTATCGCGTAAAGTTCGGCCCACTAGGATGGCTCTTAGGTCAAACCATGATGAAAATGATGATGGGTAAGATCCTCGACGGTAACCTCAAGGGACTCGCCGAGAGAGTTGGGTTGAACCAGAATGCGACTTCGTAGGTGACCAAGAGGGACATTGCCAATTGGGAGGCACTTGAATCCTGAGAAGGAACTGTAGGATAACAAGGGGTTGTTGTTGGACGTCACCAACTGGCTGAAATGGGCAAACTAGAAAAATATTAGATTTTGTTAACATGGTATTTCGCCCGGTATGCGAGTCACTTTTTCCTTGGAAATAGTTACCAAAACCGCTTGCGGCGAGCTGTTTCAAAAGGTCCGCGTTAGAAATGAATGGCCGAGGTTGAGATTAATTTGGCGGGAGAAGCGAGGACTGATGAGATGCGTTAGCGCGAGTTCCGCAGTGCCGTCAAATTGATTTTAACCTCGGGAACCGGAAGGGCTATCATTTGCGGTGCGTTTTGTTGGTTCTGTTATTTTGCGCAAACAAAATAATGAACTCCCACCACGGCAGTGGTAATCAAAACTCAGAAATTAACTTTGCTATAAATACAGCTAACGGCTCACTTACTCCCCCTTAACAACAGCCTCCACCCCACTAGCCTGCCTAAACCCTCTGGGTAAGAACTTTCCTCTTTGTGCTCTAGAGCCGATGTATCCTTCAAAGTCGCTGGGCTTGAGGGTTATATGTCGTTTACCAGCATGAACCCGAATTTTTTGCCCTTCTTGGAAGGCGCAAGCGGCTATCATGAATTCTTCACCTGACGCTAATTTCGGTTTGGGGATATTCATCAACTTCACCCCTTTACCGCGCGCTAATTTTGGTAGCTCAAAAGTGGTGAAGATGAGTAAGCGCCCGGTATTGCTGACTACTGCCACCCAATCATCTTCAATTTCTTGAATAGCTTGCGGTATCCCTACATCAGCGCCTTCAGTCACCTTCAAACTGGCTTTGCCTGCTTTGTTGCGTGAGATTAAATCACCGAGCAGCGCGATAAAGCCATAACCGGCGCTAGAATATAAAAGGTAGTTTTGTTGTTCGGTGGCAAACATCATGCCTTTGAAGGTAGCGCCGGCTGGTGGTTTGAGGCCACTTGAAATAGGCTCGCCTAAACTGCGCGCCGAAGGCAAATTGTGCGCGGGCACACTATAGGCACGGCCTGTTGAATCTAACACCACTAGCTGATCATTTGACTTACCTTTAGCAGCTTGTAGGAAATGATCACCAGATTTAAAAGCCAGCTTACCTGGCTCAATATCATGGCCTTTGGCTGCGCGTATCCAACCCTTTTCAGATAACACTACGGTAATCGCTTCGGCAGCGACTAACTGGGTTTCGTCCAATGCCTTGGCGTTGTCACGCTCGACGATAGGTGAGCGACGATCATCGCCGAACTCTTCAGCGTCAGCGAGCAATTCATCGCGGACCAGGTTTTTAAGCTTGGAATTAGACTGTAACATCCCTTCGAGTTCTTTTTGCTCTATGCTCAAAGCCTGTTGTTCTCCGCGAATCTTAATTTCTTCGAGCTTGGCGATTTGACGTAAGCGCAGCTCGAGGATGGCTTCGGCTTGTAACTCTGAAATAGCAAAGGCTTCCGCAAGCGCAGCTTTAGGGCGGTCACTGGCACGAATAATGCGGATAACTTCGTCAATATTTAGAAAGGCCACCATAAAGCCTTCAAGTACGTGTAGCCTTTCGTTAACCTTATCTAATCGATTGCTTAAGCGCTTACGGACGGTGCTTAATCGAAAATCAAGCCAATCGCTTATCAGCTCACGCAAGTCGAATACGCGAGGTGCACCGCTTAGGTCAATCATATTGAGATTGATGCGGCAGCTTTTTTCCAGATCAGTGGTGGCAAACAAGTGATTCATTAGAGAATCGATATCGACTCGATTTGAACGTGGCTCGATCACCAATCGGGTTGGGTTTTCTTGATCTGATTCGTCGCGTAAGTCGGATACTAAAGGCAGTTTTTTGGCGGCCATCTGCGCTGCGATTTGCCCTAGCACTTTATCTCCTGAAGCCTGGTATGGCAGTGCGGTGATCACGATATCGCTGCCTTCTTTACGCCAAATTGCGCGTTGACGCACCGAACCCTTGCCGGTTTTGTACATTTCAAGCAGTTCTTCCTTAGGGGTGATGATTTCCCCTGCTGTCGGCATATCCGGCCCTTTGATATGCCTGCACAGTTGCTTAATTGTCGCATCTGGCTTTTCTAGCAAGTGAATGCAAGCGCTGACCACCTCGCGCATATTATGAGGCGGAATATCCGTTGCCATGCCTACGGCTATGCCCGTTGCGCCGTTGAGCAATACGTTGGGTACGCGGGCAGGTAGCAGCAGAGGTTCTTTTAACGTACCATCGAAATTAGGCCCCCATTCGACTGTGCCGTGCCCCAACTCTTGCAAAAGAAGTTTGGCATACGCTGTCATTCTAGATTCTGTATAGCGCATTGCGGCAAACGACTTGGGGTCGTCCTGCGAGCCCCAGTTTCCCTGGCCGTCAATCAAGGTATAACGATAGCTAAAAGGCTGTGCCATCAATACCATGGCTTCATAGCAGGCGGTGTCTCCATGAGGATGAAACTTACCGAGTACATCACCTACAGTACGAGCGGATTTTTTATATTTTGCGTTTGCGGTTAACCCCAAGTCGCTCATTGCGTAAATAATGCGACGTTGCACAGGTTTTAAACCATCAGCAAGGCTTGGCAATGCACGATCTAAGATAACGTACATGGAATAATTGAGATAGGCGCGCTCGGTAAAGTCGGCCATCTCCATGCGTTCTAAGACACGTGATGTAGGGTCCATTAGTGCTGTGAGTTCAGTGGCAGGATGGCTGTTATTGCTCTACTAATTGTTTCAGATTTTGCAAACCTTCTTCATAGGCACCACCTACCCATTTATCCATCATAAGGCCAAAATAACGCTCAAGGATGCCATCAAAATGGGCATCGAAAGCCCAAGTTACTTTAGTTTCAGTGGCTGTGCCATCCAAATAAAATTGCGCTTTTGAAGGGGTGCCGTTGCCAAACAGTAGATCAGTTTTTACCAATTCGTTTAGTCTAGATTCCACGATTTCTTGAGAGCCTTCACCGACACTTTTTTGCTCGCTTTTCCACTCTACTCTTGCGCCCACACCCTCAGTTGGGCCAGAAAAGGTATACACTGTTTCAGGGTCTAGCTTTGACCAAGGAGACCATTCGTTGAACTTTTTTAAGTTGTTTAAATAGGGAAATATTGTACTAGTTGGCTTTTGGATCGTAATTGATCTTTCGATATGTGCGGCACTTGGCAACGTAAAACTAAATAAACCAACAAGCACTACCAATATCGATACGCCCAGTGCGAAACGTCTCAAGAATAAGCCCATAATCAGTTGCCAGAATTAGTTGGAAAGGGGAATGGGGTGATCGTTGACGTTGCAGAGCTATCACCTTTGATACTGCGTACTTTACTCGCGCCTTTTTTATCCACTTCGTCAATACGCACAACTTGATGCATCGGAATGTAGGTGCGTTGTACGCCGGCAAATTCAGCTTTTAGTTTTTCTTCTGCTGGGTCAATTAACACATTAGTGCGATTGTCAAAAATAAGGTCCGCGATCTCGACAAAAGCCATTAAACCACTTTGTGATACTTCTCGCGCATACAGCTCAATGAGCTTATCTTGCTGGCGAAATACCACTTTGTATATCGGACTTTGTTTTTTTGCCATTACTTAAAGGTTGATATCGACACAAACTACACTAGCATTTTTAGCTATGGGTACACGCGCATTGCTAAAACTAATCACCAGCAAGTCGAAATTAGAAGATATATACTTCACAAATCAACTGCTGAAATTATATCATTTGCTAAGGTTTAGATGTTAGCCAAACATGTCTTGTTGCCCAGAATTGCTGGGGTAGTCTTACTTATTCTGAGTTCGGTTAGCCAGGCCGTAAATCTGCCTTCTACTGTTCTTGACTTACTAAAACGCTATCAGATACCCAGTAGTGCGGTCAGTGCGGTTGTCACTGATCTAGCCACAGATAAAATTTTACTCGCACATAACGCTAATGCGCCGCGCAACCCAGCATCGGTGATGAAACTGGTTACTAGTTTGGCTGCCTTAGAATTGGTGGGTCCGGCTTATTCATGGCAAACCCATTATTTTCTCAACGGCAAGTTGGAAAACGGCGTGTTAGACGGTGATTTAGTAATCAAGGGCCATGGCGACCCTTATTTGGTTACCGAACAATTTTGGCTACACTTGCGGGCTTTACGTGAGCTTGGCTTGCACAAGATTAATGGTAATTTATTAATAGATAACTCTGCTTTCAGTCTGGTGCCGCATGACCCCGCAGCATTTGATAAGAACCCGACTCGCTTGTATAACTTGGGGCCTAGTGCCACGATGGTCAATTTCAATGCAAGTCGATTCAAATTAGTAAGTGAAGGTTCTGTGGTGCGAATTAAGCTCGACCCACCGCTTGATAATATAATTATTAGTGACCAATTGCGACTCAAGCAAGGTGAGTGTTTAAGCCAAGAAAATGGATGGGAAATGACATCTGAGCAACGTCAGCATCGTGCCTATGTCACCTTTAGTGGTTACTATAAAAGTGGTTGTAAAAGCTATGATTACCGCCGCGTTGTACTAAGTGCTGACGCCTATTTATTTGGCTTGTTCAAATATTTGTGGAGCCAATTAGGAGGTGAATTCAGTGGGGGTTACGCGCATCGTAAAGTCAGTGCAAAGGCAGAACCCTTTTATGTGGGCAGTGGTAAAAGTTTAGCGGAAACGATCGTTGGGGCGAACAAATACAGTAATAATTTGCTGGCGCGGCAGTTACTGTTAACGATTGCCGCTGAGGCAGATAACACGCAGCCAGCAACGCGTGGCCAAGCGATTTTGCTGACTAATAAATGGCTGGAGAATAAGGGCATTAATCCTAAGGATGTTCAAATAGACAACGGCTCGGGCTTGTCGCGCAGTATCAAGTTATCTTCAAAATCACTTAATGCCTTGCTGACAGCGGGTTGGGATAGCGATTATCGGCCTGAATTCTTGGCTTCATTTTCATTGGCTGGGATAGATGGCACGGCCAAAAAACGCTTTCGCAAATCTCAAGATAAAGGGCGAATCCGAATAAAAACGGGATACTTGCGCGGTGTTAGGACGATGGCAACGTATTTAAAAAATAGATCGGGCCGTTGGGTGGCGAGTAATTTGTTGATTGAACACCCCTCAGTGAATTTTTCAATTGGTAATCAAATTCAGGACGCTTTTATCGAAGCTTTAGTGCAGCAGTAAATTCGTTATTCGTTTAAGCCTTGCTGTATAACGCCCCCGCCTAAACAGACGTCTCCTGTGTAAAACACCAAGCTTTGTCCTGGTGTAATGGCTCGTTGGGGTTGGTCAAACTTAACCCTTGCTTGCGTATTGCTATAAGAAATAACTGTGCAGCTTTGGTCAGCTTGGCGATATCGAGTTTTCGCCACGCAGCCAAGGGGCAGCACAGGCGCGTTTGCGCTAATCCAGTCCATGTCTTGGATGAGCACAATGGATTTATGTAGCGCAGGGTGCTCATGCCCTTGTACAACATAGAGTATATTCCTCTGAATATCTTTGCTGGCAACAAACCAAGGCTCTCCAGTGTTGCCATTTTCGTCGATACCGCCCACGCCTAAGCCGTTGCGTTGCCCTATGGTATAGAACATAGCGCCCGTGTGGGTGCCGATAGTTTCGCCCATTAGAGTTTTAATGTCGCCGGGCTGTGCGGGTAAAAACTGTTCCAAAAAATCTTTAAAGCGGCGTTCACCTATAAAGCAGATGCCTGTTGAATCCTTTTTATCTTTAACAATTAAGCCAATTTCTTCAGCCTTTTCTCGCACCGCGGTTTTAGGTAGATGCCCAACTGGGAACATACTGTGCATTAACTCATGTTGACCAAGTGTATAGAGGAAATAGCTTTGGTCTTTGCTGAAATCGCTGCCTTTGACTAAGGTAAACTGATTACCGACAGTGCCTTTTTGAGCATAGTGTCCGGTGGCGATAAAATCTGCACCTAGGTCTAGAGCCCAATCAAGAAAGATTTTGAATTTGATTTCCTTATTGCAAAGAATATCGGGGTTCGGAGTACGCCCAGCCTTATATTCACGCAAAAAATGCATAAACACATTGTTCCAGTATTCACTTGAGAAGTTCACGGCTTCAAGATGAATATTGAGCATTTCGCAAACCGATTTTGCGTCTGCTAGATCTACCGCTGCTGCACAATACTCCGGGTTATCGTCTTCCTCCCAGTTTTTCATGAACAAGCCAATAACATCGTGCCCCGATTCAATCAGTTGTGCCGCGGCAACCGCTGAATCCACTCCGCCAGACATGCCGACTACGACTTTGGTTCGCCCGTTATTCTTCCACATATCAGTACTCCTTCAAGGTGAAACTGGCTAATTCAGTACCAACATGCAGCTTTGTAGCAAGTCGTATTGCGTAATGAATGGGCATTCCCTTTGAAAGAATACCAGAAACCATTAGTTAAGCATGCGTTGCAGCCAACCCTGTTTCTCAGGCTTTTCTTGGGAGCTATCTATGAGCGAGGTGAGCAAGGAGATATCTTCCCAAAGCTTAGATCTTTGTACATAAGGTAGGTTGCCGTTGTGTTGAAACCATGAGTCTACGACCCAGCGCTCACCAGAGTCTAGTTCTTCAATTTGTCCAGACCAGTGTTGATCAAATACTGCACGTCTATAAGCTCTTTCCACCACTTTGTGGTGACGTAAAAAGCCATTTAATTCAAAGAGCTTTAGGTAGGTGTCGGTATTGAGTGATTCATCTATGCAATCAAGTTGCCCAGGGAAGGTAGCACCTTCGCCAAAATTACCCCCTACGTCTTTGTGCGTAGGTGTGTAGCGTCCGGCAATAACTTCCATCCAGCCTACGGCTTGTTTAATTTGGCTGCGTTCTTGCTGGGCTGTTCGAGCGGGAGCGCTAAACCAATTGACTGCACCATTCCATTCTTCTTCTTTAATAGCGATAACTTGCTTTTGCTTGCAACCAAAATTCATACAAACAGTAATCGAATCAATGCCCTTTGATGTGCCCGCGGACGTTATCGTCGGCAGTGCTATAAAGACCAAGCTTAGGGCGAGATGAGAAAATTTGTTTAACACGGAATCTATTGAGAAGGAATTAATTAGGGTTGTGCAAAGTCTGGATGAGTATAACTGACCTTTGAATATCGACGAATACAGAAATTCACTAATTTAAGAAGGAAAATTAAATGATGTAATGATATTGAGAATCATTCTTATTCGTATTATCATCCGGCATTCTTAATACCAACTAGGTTCTTCCATGAAATCGCTGTATATTTCGCTGCTGTTTAGTGCTTTTTTAAGCAGTTCTTTCGCGCAGGCCTCTGATGCACAAGTAAATGTATATTCCTACCGAAAACCCAATCTTATCCAACCACTTTTCGATACCTTTACGGATCGATCGGGCGTTAAAGTAAATGTCGTATTTGCAAAAAAAGGCTTGATTGAGCGCCTTAAAAGCGAAGGTGTAAATACGCCAGCTGATTTGGTGTTTACGGTAGATATTGGGTGCTTGTCTGATCTGAAAAATGCAGATTTAACGCAAGCGGTTGAATCAGATGATTTAAACGATGCCATTCCGAATTACGCGCGCGATCCCGAAGGACATTGGTTCGGGTTAACCTCTCGAGCCCGAGTCATCGTGGCGTCAAAAACGCGGGTCCAAGCAGGTGAAGTGACCACCTATGAAGATTTAGCCGATGAAAAGCTAAAGGGCCGCATCTGTACGCGATCGGGTAAGCATGCGTACATGGTTGCATTGACGGCGGCTATGGCTGAGCATCATGGCTTGGCAGAAGCCGAACAATGGTTGAGTGGCTTGAAAAATAATTTGGCGCGCAAGCCACAAGGTAACGATCGTGGGCAAGTGAAAGCGATTAAAGAAGGGCAGTGTGATGTCGCGGTAATTAACCATTATTATATGCACAAGATGTTGCAAGACCCTGAGCAAAAGTCTGCGGCGGAGGCAGTTAATGTTATTTTTCCAAACCAAAATGACCGCGGCACACATATGAATATTAGCGGTATGGCACTCACAAAGTACGCTAAAAATAAAGACAATGCGTTGCAATTAATGGCATTTTTAGCAAGCGCAGAAGCGCAGCAAATGTATGCCGAGGTAAATGGAGAATACCCGATTACCCCAGGGATTAAACTGAGTGATCACTTAGCGCAGTGGGGCGACTTTAAACGGGACGAAGTCGATTTGTCTGTGGTGGCTAAATTACGAGCGGAATCCATCAAAATGGCTGATCGTGTGGCTTACGATGATTAAGCCATGAATGATTATAGACACCTATGCAAATAGCCTATGCAAATCGATAGGCCTAGCTGGAAAACCAACACGCAGCGAACTGATTTTTGGCAGATAAGTACGCTGCTATTTGCAATATTGGCGCTTGTACCCATTGTCGCGATTGGGTACCTAGCCTTATTTCCAGAGGAAAATATCTGGCCGCATTTAATATCAACCAGCTTGCCTAAATACATCACCAACACTTTGTTACTAATGCTAGGGGTGGGGGTGAGTATATTTTTAACCGGCGTCTCTACCGCTTACGCTGTTTCACATTTCGAGTTTCCTTTGCGCCGTATTTTTGAGTGGATGCTGTTATTGCCATTGGCTATTCCAGCTTATGTGATTGCGTATTTGTATACTGACTTACTCGAATATGCCGGCCCAGTACAGTCAGCCTTGCGTCATATTTTTGGCTGGGAGCTGGCTAGCGAGTATTGGTTTCCTGACATCCGCAGTATGACAGGCGCGATTTTAATGATGGGCTTGGTGCTGTACCCATACGTTTATTTGCTTGCCCGTGCAGCGTTTCTAGAGCAATCTTCTAACTTGCTTGAAGTTAGTCGTTTGCTAGGGCGTAACCGGTTTAAAACTTTTCTTACCGTCTCTTTACCTATAGCCCGCCCCGCGATTGCTGTAGGCGTGGCACTGGGGTTAATGGAAACCCTGAACGATTTTGGCACGGTTGATTTTTTTGCCGTCAAAACGCTCACTGCGGGTCTATATGACGTATGGTTAGGCATGGGTAATGTGGGCGGGGCAGCGCAGATTGCGATGACAATGCTGAGTTTTGTTATTTTATTACTCTCTTTAGAGTACTTTGGAAGACGCAAACAGCGCTTTTATCAGTCTGCAAGCCGATTCAGCCTAACAAATCGCACAGAGCTAGATGGTATTTACAAGTGGTTAGCAGTGGTGATTTGCACGCTACCTATACTTGCAGGTTTTGTCATTCCAATGTGGTTACTTATCAAGTATGCGGTAATTTATTTTGATCAATCTTGGACACCTAGCTTTAAACAGTATGCATTCAATAGTTTGCTTTTATCTGGATTAGCGGCCGTTATAGCGGTCTCGCTTGCGGTTGTTGTAGCTTACGGAAGGCGCTTGCATAAGAATAAAGTGATGTTATTAGCTTCTCGGTTTGCTTCTTTGGGCTATGCGGTTCCAGGAGCGGTACTAGCGATTGGGGTGATCATCCCGTTTGCCGCGTTTGACAATGCAGTTGACAGTTTTGCCCGCGATCATTTAGGGTTTTCAACCGGTTTGTTGTTAAGTGGCAGTATCTTTGCGGTTGTTTTTGCTTACGTGGTTCGATTTATGGCTGTTTCCATCGGTTCAGTTGAGTCTAGTTACGGTAAAATTGGCGAGTCAATTGACATGGCTGCACGGACTTTGGGACATTCCTCCATTTCTACACTGCGTCATTTTCATCTGCCCTTACTAAAGGGTGGTTTATTTACAGCTGGCCTGGTAGTTTTTGTTGATAGCATGAAAGAATTACCCGCGACGCTTATTCTTCGGCCGTTTAATTTCGAAACCCTCGCAACCCATGTTTACCAATTTGCTTCTGACGAAATGATCGGTGAAAGTGCTTTAGGCGCTTTGTTTATCGTTTTAGTTGGATTGCTTCCAGTGATCGTTTTGAGTCGCACCATTTACCGGTCCGCTACATTACGGCAATAATAATCTATGTCGGCCTTACTTGAAATTAAAAACATTCGTTGTCACTACGATGACCAAATTGCGGTGGACGGGGTGTCTTTTAGTTTAGACGAAGGCACCTTGGCCTGTTTGCTTGGGCCGAGTGGTTGCGGGAAAACGACCGTGTTACGGGCCATCGCTGGATTTCAACACTTGCTCGCGGGTGAGATTTATTTGGATGGCCAATGTGTGTCAAAAGCAGCTTATACCTTACTGCCTGAAAAACGTCAGTTAGGTATGGTATTTCAGGATCATGCCTTGTTCCCACATATGACGGTGGGTGAAAATGTGGCTTGTGGGCTTGCTTCTATTCCTGCTAAAGCTCGCAAAGTCTTGGTGCTATCGATGCTAGAAAGAGTCGGTCTTTCAAACAAAGTTAATCGCTACCCTCACGAGCTTTCTGGTGGTCAGCAGCAGCGGGTTGCGCTGGCGCGTGCACTTGCACCAAGACCACGCTTACTATTAATGGATGAACCGTTTTCTAATTTAGACGTAGAACTACGCGAGCGCCTCGCAATTCAAGTGCGCGACCTACTAAAAGATACTGGTACGACTTGTATATTGGTTAGCCATGATCAACAGGATGCGTTCACATTCGGGCAAGTAATTGGCGTGATGGACGAGGGTAATATTGCCCAATGGGACAGTGCCTATGACGTATATCACGAACCGGTGTCTCGATTTGTCGCTGATTTTATTGGCCAAGGTGTGTTTCTACCAGGAATCGTGCTGGATGATGAGCGTGTAGAAACTGAGTTAGCGGTGTTAAGTGGCAACGTGCCCACTGGATGCAAGAAAGGAGACGCTGTTGATGTATTGGTGCGCCCAGATGATATTATTCATAATGACGAAAGCCTGCTCACGGCACGCATTGTAGAGCGCAATTTTCGGGGTTCCAATTATCTATATACGTTAGAATTGGCTTCGGGCATACAATTGTTATCCATGGTGCATTCTCACCATGATCACCAATTGGGTGAGCAGTTAGGCATAGAAATTGAACTGGATCACTTGGTGATTTTCCCGGCATCTCATCGTTGATAGCAGTCAACTGTTTGAGACTAAATTTGCGCGCCGCTCTAGACCATGTAAAAATCCCCCTATGGTTGAATTATCCATGTCTATCGTCAGTCCCTTGCGCCAACACTCGCGCGTGTTGAAAGTGTTTAGGGCGGCTTTATTGCTGTGCAGTTTATTGCTAAGTGCCTGTGCTGGGCTGGAAAATTCAGAAAATGTTGCAACGTCACAAAGCGTGTCCGAGCCTAGACTTGAAACTACTCAAGAGCAGCCATTAGGGCAAACAAATGCGGCACAAACACTGATCGAATCTACGCCCCTAACCGAATCATTGCTCTACGATTTACTAATCGCCAACTTAGCGCTTCATGCCCAAGAATACGAGTTAGCCAGTAGCTCAATGGCACGAGCAGCGGACGAATCTAAAGAAGCGGTTTTAATCGAGCGAGCCACTCGTTATGCTCTACATGCAAAGCAATACTCCCAAGCCGTACAGCAAGGAACAAAATGGGTTGAAGAAGACAGTGAGAATTATCTCGCCTATTTGATTACCTCGGTTGCAGCAGTTTCGGATGGTCAGTTAGAACTTGCTATCAATTTGTTAAGTCAGCTCATTGAGCTTGAACCGGTCGACTATGCAGGGGCGTACCAACGTATCGGAGAGATATATATACAGCATCGGGCAGGTCTAAAAAGTTTCGATGTGGTGAAAGCATTGGTGCAACTTCACGTTGATATTCCCGAAGCTTGGATGCTGCAAGCAGCGATTGCGCAACGGCTGAAAAGAACGGATGACCTTATAGAGGCGATCGATCAGGTACTCGCGCTAGACAATCACAACGAACGAGCTGCATTGCTAAAATTGTCAGCGTTGCAAAACGGCGAACTTGAACCATTGCAGCAGTTTGCATCGCGATTTTCTAAAGCCAATCCACAAGCTAAATCTTTTAAAGTGGCCTATGGGCGTGCTTTATTAGGCTTTGATCAGGATACCTTAGCTCTTGAAGAATTTCTATCCATCTTAAAAACCGCCCCAGACGATGCACAGGCCTTGAACTTAGTCGCGCTGGTTTACCATAGTCTGCAAGATTTCGAAAACTCCGCCACCTATTTTTCTAAGCATTTGTCAGTTCAAGCTGACGAAGATCAATCTCGTGTTTATCTCGCTTCTGCTTTGCATCAATTGGGACGCTTTGCAGAGGCCAATGCAGCGGTAAAGGAAATTAAAGACGATACGGATCGCTTCAATAGCTATCGGCAAATTGCCGTACATATTGAGGAAACACAGGGTGTTGATGCTGGGATAGGGTATCTGAAAAAGGTAGAAGCTGAGAATGAAAACCAAACCATTCAACTTATATCAGATCAGGGGCATATGCTTGCGCGTGCTGGTCAGAACGAGAATGCGGTTGAGTGGTTAACCAGGAACTTAGTGACCTATCCAGAAAGCGCTATATTGCGATATCAACGCGCATTGCTTTACGTTGAGCTAAAGGACATAGAAAAACATGAGCAAGATATGCGCAGTTTATTAGCGCAAGAGCCTGATAATGCGCATTATCATAACACGCTAGGATATTCCCTTTTACTCGAAGAAGATCAGCTTCAAGAAGCGGTGGAGCTGATTAATAAAGCCCATATTTTGGAACCGAATGACCCTTATATATTGGATAGTAAAGGCTGGCTAGAATTTAAATTGGGTAATGCAAGAAAGGCTATTTTGTACTTGAATCAAGCGTTTAATTTGGACCCTGACCCAGAGATAGCGGCCCATCTTGGCGAAGTTCATTGGTCATTGGGTGATGAAAGTAAGGCTAGAGATATTTGGCTAGATGCACAACAAAAGGATGTTGAGAACAAATCGCTCAATTCTACGATAGAGCGCTTTATCGATTAGCTGTGAAATAGCAGTTTCCAGGTTGAAACTGCATTCATGAGGCTATTTTGGTGTACGATCAACTTTTTTCGATTCGAGTCAATTTGTGGACAAGATTTATATTAGCGCGCAGCAACTCCTAGAAGATTCGTTTTCGCTAGGAAAACAGATTTTGGAATCCAATTTTCGGCCTAACTTTATTGTGGGTGTTTGGCGAGGTGGAACCCCGGTGGGAATTGCCGTGCAGGAAATGTTGTCATTCTTTAATGTTGAGTCAGACCACATTTCTGTGCGTACTTCCTTGTACACAGGCATCGATAAGCGCCAAGGACAGGTACGAGTGCATGGTCTTGATTACTTAATTGACCACATGAATTATGACGACTCGCTGCTGGTTGTGGACGACGTTTTTGATACTGGGCGTAGTATTGAGGCGATTGTGAAAACGCTAAACAAGAAATCTCGAAGAAACTACCCTAGAGATTTACGAGTGGCTACACCTTGGTTTAAACCGAGTAAGAACAAGACAGACAGAACGCCTGATTTTTATCTACATAAAACCGATAAGTGGCTGGTATTTCCGCATGAATTGGATGGTTTGAACACCAAAGAAATACAAGCTGGAAAAGGCAAGCTGGCCCAAATAGTAAAGAGCGTAGATTGCAGCGACAACCCTTTGAAATAACTAGTACACGGTCCTAGCTTAATTCAGTTGGGCAAAAATTTGATCGCGTATTCCTTCAACGTCGCCGACCCCATTGACACTTATAAACTGCGGTGCGTCCGATTCTCCGGAAGCTGCGTATTCACGATAGTAGCGAATTAATGGTTCGGTTTCATTGTGATATATCTCAATTCGAGACTTGACGATTTCTTCGCCGTCATCTTCACGCTGAATAAGCACTTCACCGGTCACATCATCCTTGCCTGCTATTCGTGGGGGATTAAATTCAACGTGATAACTACGACCCGAGGCTGGGTGTATGCGCCGACCGCTCATGCGGCGAAGGATTTCATGGTCGGTTATGCTTATCTCTACAATAGCGTCGACAGCAATACCCTCGCGCCGAAGCGACTCGGCTTGCAGTAAGGTGCGCGGGAATCCGTCAAATAGATACCCCTCTTTACAATCTGTTTCTAGAATGCGTTGCTTCACCATTTTAATAACAATCTCGTCAGAAACTAGATTGCCGTTGTCCATTAATTTCTTGGCCTCTACTCCTAGCACAGTGCCAGCTTCAGCTTGAGCGCGCAGCATATCACCAGTGGAAATTTGTTTTATTCCATAGCGTTCAGTAATGAAATTTGCTTGGGTGCCTTTCCCTGCTCCTGGGCTTCCGAGTAATACAATACGCATTTTATAGTGGGTGGGCGTTAGCTGGGCAACAGGCCCAAATTAAACTAATTAAGGAATTTATAGAAAAATGGGTACAAATTAACAAGGTTCTAAAACCCCCTCGGGTGCAACATGGTGTATTTTGCCAAAAAAAACGCCATCGTTTTCAGATATTTTGCTCATACAAGGGTAAAATGTGATTTTTCGAACAAACTACGTGTTTATTGCAATAATAATCAGATCTATGAGCAAAATATATTTATATCAGCAATACGTCGCGTACTTGGCCTCACCTCGCAACCTTAGGAGTATGCATGCACAGTTCCTCTGACTCGTTACCAGAGATTGAAAATATTTGGACCTTTATCGCACCATCCCTCAAAAAAAACCGGAAACGCACGGCATGGGTTTGTCGTGAAGGAAAGAATGATAAAAGGGAGATTAAATATGGTGAATTAGAAAAAGCGGCACTGACCACTGCCGCGATACTAAGGGCAGAAGGTATTAAAGCGGGAGATACTATTGGTGTAGGCGCCGAATGGACCTGAATGGTGTGTGGCTGCTTTAGCGACTTGGAAACTAGGCACTAAACTCGCGCCCATCCTATTGGTAATAGTCCGGCTGAGATTGCTGCGCAGGTTACCGCCATTAACCCAGATGCGATGCTCGGATATAACACCACACAGCTAACTGATAAGCAGCACCTGATTTCTATGCAAGCAGATATGGCCGAGGTAGAAATCGAGCGCGGTATCGCTGCGCCAGGAAGTGCTGAAGATGTGGCTTTGTCTATATACACCTCGGGTAGCACGGGTACGCCTAAAATAGTGTTGTTGACTCATCAGAATATGGCGATAAATGTTCATCAGGCGTTAGATCAATTAAAAATAGATCATTCAGACCGTTTTATTTCGCTGTTACCTCTTTCACATGCGATGGGTATTACCGCGACAATGCTTTTCCCTTTATATATGGGGGCGAAAATAGTTACGCCTAGGGTGATAGCAGCGGCCGAAATTCTAGCCACCATCACTGAGGAGCACATCACCTTTGTTGTGGCAGTACCGCGTTTGTTTAGAAATATCATGCTCGGCCTTGATAAAAAATTTGAATCAGCGGGCACAGGTTTGAAACTGTACCGCAAATTACTGGAAAGCGTACCGCTAAAACTGCGTACAAAGCTCAATGCACCTATACGTAAGAAGCTGGGGGGTGATATCAAATGTTGGGTCAGCGGTGGCTCTCATCTGGATGGGAAAATCATCGAGTTTTATCACAAATTGGGCATCCCACTAAGACAAGGGTATGGGTTGACTGAAAAACCGCGCCGATGTTATGTGTACAGAAAGAATTTGATGACGCTATCGATAGCGTTGGTCAGCCAGTGAAATGGGCTGAAGTTAAGGTGGTTAATGCCGATGAGTTAGGGCGAGGTGAGATATATGCCCGGGGGCCGAACCTGATGTTGGGATATGCTGACGCGTCGCAGACTGATGAAGTGATGTTCGATGGTTGGTTTAAAACCGGTGATCTTGGGCGCATTGATGCTGCGGGACGCGTTACCTTAACTGGTCGCAGTAAAAGGCTCATAGTTACTGACGCTGGGAAGGATGTTTATCCCGAAGAGCTAGAATGTTTGCTGGAGCGCGACCCTCGATTAAAAGAGGCTGGTGTGTTTGAGAAAAAAATGAAGCCTGTGGTGGTATTAGCAATGGAGGGCGATAAGCCTATTGATACCGCAAGAGAGGTGTTGCAAGGGTTCAACAATTTTGTTTCCTCACACAACCAAATCAATCGTTTCGCCGTGGTAGATGAGTTGCCTAGAACGCCTTTAGGAAAAATTGCATTACAGCAATTGCCCGAGGTGTTCGAGGAATTTGAGGTTAAGGGGAGGAAATAGGGTCATTTGTTGAGTTTGGATTTGATTTGGCAAGTCGATAATTTTAGTTTTTGTGAAGTGTGGTAATGGCTGTTGTATACTCTTTAGAGCCGTTCAAACGATAGTATAAAGTGCCAAACAATCACCAAAATCATATATCAACTAATTGCAGTGCCGTGCCTATATAAGTCATAACGACACCTAATCAATGTTATATGATTAAATCGAAATGACTGAAATAGAAACCATAGTTACCGTCATCATTTCTTCCTTTGGGCTTTCGGTTGGAGGTGCTTGGTGGTTAAGTAAATCATTAGTTTCCCACAAGCTAAGTAAAGACTTAGAAGACTATAAATCTCAATGGAAAAAGGAGCTAGATGAAGAGAACATAAAGCTTACAGGCTCAATAAAAGAGAAGTTGATAATTACCTTGGAGAGCAATCAGCTCGGCGTGAGTATGAACCAGAGGCTAAAAAACGATTGTATCAAGCTATTGGTCCATTACGATTTCAGCTTCTTTTAGCCTGTCGCGATATTGCACACCGTATTGAAGGACATGGGTTGAGAAAAGCCTATAACATGAGTTCATCTCAATTTTATGGGCGAAATACAATTTATAGAATACTAAAACCACTCACAATTTGTGAATTAATCGAAAATCAAGTAGCGTACGCAGACTTTTCAGTGGACGAGACACCCTTAGATGCGCTACTTTTCAAAAAATCATGCAGCTTAGCCTTCTCAGGGGGCGATGTTTTATTGGACCACCCTGATATCGATTGGAGCGGACAGAAACAACACCTTTTTTTCGACACAATAACAGAGGCATCATCTGTACTTATCTCTCAAAAGAATAACGAAGTTACAGTTATGTCATTTCATGAATTTAACGATAAGTACGATCAGTTAATTTCCAACTCGGGTTTGCTTGCTTTATCAAGAATAATAGACGGCTTTTCTATGAGTTCAAAGCCTCTATTTTGGTTGCGCCTTATATCTTTTGGGCATATTTGTAGAGAGTTTTTAGGTGCCGCAGGAAAAGATCTAAAGTTCGAGTATTTCCATTTCAATATTGAGGCGCTCGTAAATAAAACTGAGGATGACTATATATTATCCAACCTTAAAGAATATAAAAAAGCCATAAATCAATCGGTAAAAGAGCAGCTATAAAGTGAATCGATCAAATAACAAATCCATCAAAGTTGGCCTTCGCGCTGCTTTCTACGGCCTTTTATGGCAAAGTTGGTAATATATTGCTGACTGGCAGAAAAGGGCAAAACTGGGACAGATTGGAAATAATGACAGAAAAATGTATATTTTGTCACTGCTGTCCCGTTAACTTTCACAGCAACGAAAATTGATTAGGGTTAAGGTTTGGGTGATGCATCGGGTCTCCTCGCAACAGTGCCATTAAATCACGTTTTTCAAACAAATTAAGCTGCAATACCCTCAATATTTGTTGCATCGTTTTGCCCGCCTTCGACTGCAATTTGATGAACATCAGTATTAGGTAAATACATAACGCAATCCATATTTGGGTCAATACTGCGTTCTTGCTGGTGCCGATAAATGACTTCACCTTTAAGTTCTGCTTGATCCACTTGAAGAATAATTCCACCTGCCATCTGGCTTTATAAATATCGGCGATAGTTTGAGCACTGAGCTTAAAGTGGTTGGTTAAAAACACATAATGCTTGCCTGTAGTGGCATCGCGATAACCAATACGGCGTAATCGAATCGAACACTCCTTTGCTGCTTTGACCCCCGTGAATTCAATCGTTTGATCACTGCTAAGTCCCGTTCCCTTGCGTACACTATGTCGCTTGATAAGGCGGTATGCAGCATTCTTCTTTAATCGTGTGACAAAGTATATTCCCTTGTCATTCAATTGCTTATACCAGGCATAGTCGTTGTATCCACGGTCAATAACTACAATGCTGCCTTTCGGGAAAGCTACTTTCCTGCCTGCAGTAACATCAGCACATTTACCCTCGGTGATATTAACAAACTCAGGTAAGTAACCATCATGATTCAGGCCTACATGCAGTTTGATTGCCCCTTTAGTTGATCGAAAGTCTGCCCATGGGAAAACCGATAAGCACAGATCAATGGTAGATGAGTCCAGCGAATACAGGGGATTCTTGAAACGAAAGTTATGCCCTGGCGTTTTGCTCTGACAGCGCTTGAGTAATTGAGAGAATAGCGCTTCATAAAGGCTCGAAGGCTTGTTCTCATTGATGCGTGAAAGATTGGACCGCGTTAACACGGCACTACCAGGATGATACAAGCGGTGTGATTGAGTGCTGACATTATCAACAATATCACGCAAGCTATGACGGCCAGTCAATTGAGCTATAGTCAGGCTCACGAACTGTGACCAACGAGACGCTCTGCGGAATGAACGCCCCGAATGATGTTGAATTGCGAGTGCCTCGAATTCATGTCTCGGAACAATTTTGAGTATTTGATTTAGAACGGTATTACAATGTGACATGGTCTGATTTTCCTATTTGATTCAACGGTTTATCGCTAAACGTATTTTATCAAATTGAGAGAAAATCAGGCCTGTTTCTTTAGTGTTAACGGGACAGCAGTGATATTTTGTACTATCGAAAACACGGTCGATGCTACTTTTGTTAAAGATTATGGTAATTGGATTTATCGAGTCAGCCCGAGTCAGTTTTTGCTAGGCGTAGGGGTACTGATTCACAAAGAGCATAAAGAAGGATTAACTTCTTTATCGGAAGCTGATATTTCTGAGGCACTAACTGTAATAAAGTCGATTGAGGTTGCGTTGAAACGCTCATTTAACCCTGATTGGTTTAACTATTTGCAGACGAACAATTCAGTACGACATTTTCACTTTCATATTATCCCTCGGTATCAAAATCCTGTGGAATTTGAAGGTGAAGTATTTGTTGATAATACGTTTACGGGTATGCCTGAAGAAAGCTATAGAACCCTGCCCAAAAGTGTCGCAGAAAAGATGGTGAAAACTATTCAAGAAAATCTTTACTGAGATACTGTAACTTCAGGTATGGACTTTTATATTAGATAGAGCAGTATGGCCTTTTCCCCCTAGGGGGAATTTTTTCGAATTTTTGATTTATTCAAATTTTCTATCTTGGTGTCTTGTAAGTTGAACCATTTGTGCGTTCCCTGTTTTAAGCAATTAAAATACTGGAGACACCCAAATGACCCAATCAAACAATAACGTATTTGACGTAGTAGTGGAACACACATCTCAGAAGGCCCCGATGCCATGCGCCCCGTGCTCACCGCACTGCTCAATGAGGCGATGAAGATTGAAAGAGAGCCGTTTCCAGGCGCATCACACTATGAGCATAGTCAAGACCGGCCAGGGTTTGCCCATGGCTACCAAGATAAGCGTATCGGTACGCTCAATCTGCGTATCCCAAAGACCGCTCAACACGTTGATGAACCTTTTTACCCTCAATCGCTAGAACGCGGCTGACGCAGCCAACGTGCGATGATGCTGACCGTTGCTGAAATGTACGTGACGGGCGTTAGCACGCGCCGAGTCGAAAAAGTCATGCAGAGCATGGGTATTGAAAGCATCTCCTCTACACCGGTCTCACGGGCTAACCAGAGCATGGATGAGGCGTTAAAAGTCTGGCGTGACCGTCCGTTGGGTAAAGTCTCTTACCTAATCCTTGATGCGCGTTATGAAAAGGTGCGTGAGGGCCACCAAGTGATTGATATGGCGGTGTTGAGTGCGGTGGGTGTATTGCCTTGTGGACGGCGTTGCGTATTAGGAACGGCAATGGCGCTTAATGAAGCCGAGGTTAACTGGCGAGAGTTCCTCAAAGGCTTGGTTGACCGGGGCATACATGGTATTGAGTTTATTGTCAGTGATGATCACCGTGGCTTAAAAGCCGCTAGAAAGGCAGTGTTCCCAGGTATACCTTGGCAGCGTTGCCAGTTTCATCTGGCGCAGAATGCAATGCATCATGCCTCCAATCACAAGATCAAGCAGCGCATTGGTGGTGAGCTGCGTAGTGTTTGGAATGCACCCAATATGGCAGCTGCTCAGGTTAATCTAAAAGTCCTTGTGAGCCAGTACCAGGAAAAGCATGCTCACTGGGCGCAGTGGCTAGAAAACAATGTGCCTGAACCTAGATAAATCAGTTAAAACACGAAAGTCCATGCAAGCTCTTGATGCACCTAGCAAAATTAAAAAAAACCTTATCACCAATAAGGTGACCGCGACTTTTTTGATTTCACTATGCACTTCAATTGCTTACATGTCTTTTCCGCGTTTAACTGATTTATCTAGGTTGAACGGACGGTTCAACAAGAACTTAAGCGGCGAACCCGCTTGGTCAGAGTCTTTCCTAACCGAGAGGCTTGGTTACGATTAGTCAGTGCCATTCTGATTGAAATTGACGACGAATGGGCTAATGCTAATCATCGATATATCGTGTGGAACGACAATGAGTCAACTTGCTAGACAAAAAGTCCATACCCAATGTTGCGTAATCTTTACTGACTGGCTGAATTGGGCAAACTACAGCCAGTTAAGTAGTTTTTAACGTGGTTTTTCGCCCCGTCGGCAAGTCATTTTTCTTGGAAAAAGTAACCAAAACCGCTTGCTCATAAGTCCGCGCCCTACGGGTTCCCATATTGCTATTAAGGTAACGGCTCAACAGCTCTTTCTCAGCTGATCGCCTCCCGATTATATTTGCTTGGTCATTCATGGCAAATGCTACCTTAAACCTAGAAAACTCAGTTGAAACACAAAAGTCTGCACAACTTCTTACATATGCCTAAGAAATTCAGAAAAGCACTCATCACCAAATAAGGTGACCTCGCGTTTTCTGACTTATTCATATTAATTAGTTGCACATCTTTTTTGCGTTCAACTGAGTTTCCTAGGTTAGACGCACCACTCCATTCGGTGCTACCAAATCGCGGATTGGTGGCTACCGAAAAGCTCGAGTCGCTGCGAACGAAGTGAAGCAATCTCTTTATGCCAGTGCAAGACTCAAAAAGACCGCCGCGCTTCGCTTGCGATGACGGAGGTAAAACGGTAGCGACGCACGTCATTTATGACGAGTCTTTTTAGAAAGCCCGCGTTAGAAATGAGTGGCCGAGATTGAGCATAATAAAGCGAGGACTGTCTGAGCGCGGGAGCGCGAGTTCCGCAGCACCGCTTTATTATGCTTAATTTCGGGAACCCCTGAGGGACACCATTTGCGGTGCGTTTTGTTGGTTCCGTTATTTTGCGCAAACAAAATAATGAACGCCCGCCATGGCAGTGGCAAGGTTAGATAATATTCTGAATTATAAGATTACAGTCGCTTCAATTGCCCGACAACATCTAAACTCACATACAACCTACTCAACAGTAACAGACTTAGCTAGGTTACGGGGCTTATCGACATCGGTACCCTTAATGAGCGCGACGTGGTATGACAATAGTTGCAACGGTACGGTGAATATAATCGGTGCGATCATATTATCAACAGCCGCAATTTCAATGATCTGACAGTTTTCGGCGTTTTGTAAATTGGCTGCTTTGTCAGCAAAGACGATCATTTTCCCTCCGCGAGCGCGTACTTCTTCGATATTGCCTTTCAGTTTTTCGAGTAGGGTGTTATTCGGTGCCACAGCAATAACTGGCATGTTTGCATCCACGAGGGCCAATGGGCCGTGCTTGAGCTCACCCGCGGCGTAGGCTTCAGCGTGAATATACGATATTTCTTTTAGCTTTAGTGCACCTTCCATAGCGATGGGGTAGTGGGAGCCTCGCCCGAGAAACAGGGCATGTTGTTTGTCAGCAAACTGCAGGGCTAGTTGCTTTATTTCGTCGTTTTTGTTTATTGTTGCAGACACCAAAGCTGGAAGTTCTCGTAGTTCGCGTACAATGGCGGCTTCTTTAACAGTATCTAAGCCCTTGTGCCGACAAGTTGCGCATAGGAGTAACAATAAGGCAGCTAATTGTGTAGTAAACGCTTTGGTTGACGCCACCCCGATCTCTGGTCCAGCGTGGGTCATCAGTACTAAATCAGATTCTCGAACCAAGGAGGATTCAGGTACGTTACAAATACTTAGCGTATGTTTAAACCCGGCTTGTTTAGCGACCTTAAGTGCTGATAAGGTATCTATTGTTTCACCAGATTGAGATAAAGTAATAACCATACAATCATCAGGCACCACGTGGGGGCGAGATCGAAATTCGCTTGCAATCTCCACTTGGCAGGGCATACCAAAGCTTTCAAACCAATATTTGGCAACTAGACCTGCGTTGTAGCTCGTTCCACAAGCAATAATTTGAATCGCCTGCAGTTGCTGGAAGATTTCATTGTCACCGACGCCACAAATGCCATCTAGCACCTTAGTCCCGCCGATTCTGCCTTCAAGCGTATCGGCTATGGCCGTATGTTGCTCGTAAATTTCTTTGAGCATATAGTGACTAAATTCACCTAGCTGCGCTGCTTCAACACTTTGTTTACTGGTGAATACGTCTCGAATAATTGGTGTTGCATTTGCATCCATTAGGCTGATGTTGCCATCTTGGATATCAACAACATCACCGTCTTCGAGTATGTAAAAGTCTCGGGTTTCAGACAGTACGGCGGACATATCGGAGGCGATATAAGCCGCATCTTTTGCAATGCCGACCACCATAGGTGAACCCGAACGTGCACCAATTATGCGACGCGGTTCGTCGGCACTCATAACGCCGATCGCGTAGGCGCCCTGCAATTTTTTTACAGTGTCTAATACAGCTTGCAATAAATCTTTACCAAAGGCTAATTGATGATGAATTTCGTTCACCATCACTTCGGTATCAGTTTCAGATTTAAATTCGTAGCCTGCCGCAATTAATTCCTCTCGCAAGGGCTGATAATTCTCGATGATGCCATTGTGTACAAGGGCAATTTTGCCGACACTGATATGTGGGTGGGCATTAAGCTCGGTGGGCTTTCCATGGGTTGCCCAGCGAGTATGGGCGATCCCCGCGGTACTGTGTGAGCTAGCTTTTGCGGCTAGAGCGCTTTCTAACGCTGCAATTCGGCCAACACTTCGCGTACGCGCAAAATCATCACCATTATTTTGCGGATCGTATAAAGCGACTCCGGCTGAGTCATAACCGCGGTACTCCAGCTTCTTTAACCCATCAATCAATAAGGGTAAGACTGGTTTATTTGAGACTGCGCAAACTATTCCACACATAATATATTTCTCTACTAGGTCCTAGTTTTCTTGGGCCGTTGCCAGCCCTCAATCGTTTTTTGGGGGCTGCGTGATAAGCTTAAATTTGCGCCTGGCACGTTCTTTACTATGGTTGAACCCGCACCGATCGTTGCGCCATCACCAATGTTGACGGGAGCAACCAGTTGGCAATCAGAGCCTACAAGCACATCGTCGCCGATGGTTGTTTGGTGTTTGTTGGCGCCATCATAATTACAGGTTATTACCCCAGCACCAATATTCACGTTTTGCCCGACTAGGCTGTCACCAACATAACTCAAATGATTCACTTTGCTACCTTCTCCAACAAAGCTTTTTTTGATTTCTACGAAGTTACCTATTTTTGCGTTTGCAGCTAATTGCGTACCAGGGCGAATTCGTGCAAACGGGCCGATTTTACAGTTTTTCCCTATCTCTGCGTTATCGACAACACTGTTCGCTTCTATCTCACATCCGCTGTCGACGCTGGAGTTTTTGATAATAGTGTTAGGGCCAATTTTGATATTAGAAGCAATATTCACCGAGCCCTCAAAAATCACGTTCACATCGACCCATACGTCCTGACCGAATTCGCAAGAACCGCGAAAATCGACCCTACCAGGGTCGGCAAAGCCTACACCCTTAGTCATCCAATATTGGGCTTGTCTAAGTTGATAAACACGTTCTAAGCGCGCAAGTTCGCGTCGGCTATTTACGCCCGCCACTTGCACAGGGTCATCGGTAACCGCTGCTTTAATGCTAATGTTATCTTGATGTGCGAGGCTAACGATATCAGTCAAGTAGTATTCATCCTGCGCGTTATCGTTATTCAGTCTTCCCAGCCAGTCAGCTAATTTTTTTGCTGGCATGGCTAGAATCCCGGTGTTGATTTCAGTGAGTTTAAGTTGCTCAGGCGTCGCATCTTTATGCTCGACAATTTCGCTTACTTGCCCGTCATATTGCCTAACAATTCGGCCTAAACCGCTAGGGTCGTCTAGCACTGCGGTAAGTAAATGAATGCAGTTGGTGGCTTGGGTCAATGGCAGGGCGGTTTGCGGCTCGATCAGCGGAACATCCCCAGCCATCACTAGTACGGTGGAGTTCTCGTCAATATCTTCAATCGCTTGAGCAACGGCATGGCCCGTGCCATTTTGCTGCTTTTGCTCAACCCAGTTAATTAACTTGGAGCTACATTTTGTTTCAATTTCTGCGACTATCTGTGCTGCCCCATGGCCTACTACAATATGAATTTTTATTGGCTCGAGCCGTACAGCGCAGTCAATAACGTGTAACAGCATAGCTTTGCCGGCCAAAGGGTGTAGTACTTTAGGTAGGCTTGACTGCATGCGAGAACCTTTGCCCGCTGCGAGTATGACAATTTCTAAATCCAATTTGCTAATGCTGAGTAAAAGATTCCTCTGAAGGATTACTTGAATTAGTTGATGAGTGCTTGAAAAGCTTGACGGATTCTACTTACAGTTTTTTGCTGTCGTTTGGCGTTTAAGTACCCACTATTAGGGTAGTTCACTGCGAGGATCCGCTTGGTATCTTTGGCCAAATCGTCTAGTCCCATTTTTTGGTAGCTCAATATCATCAGGCCCAACGCATCCTCTACTTGCGGGAGGTCAACGTAGTTTTCGATAGTGGCTTTACACCGATTAACGGTGGCCACGTAGGCGCCGCGTTCGAAATAAAACTTGGCCACACTGATTTCATGCTCCGCTAAGGCAGAGTCTAAATAAGTAATGCGTTTGGACGCATCAAAAGTATATTGGCTGTTAGGGAATTGCTTTACAATGTTTGTAAACGCCGCAATGGCAGTGACAATAGATTTTTGATCTCTATCCACTAAATTAGTGCGGCCAGTCAAAACACCTATAACACCCGTTTCTTCGTCGAAGCTAGCTAAGCCTTTAATATAGTAGGCATAATCTGCGCTAGGGTGGGTTGGGTTGAGGCTCAAAAAACGATCAGCTGCTGCAACCGCCAAGCCATTATCGTTGGATTTGTAATGCGCATAGGCAGTGTCCAGCTGGGACTGAATGGCAAATTCGCCATAGGGATAACGCGCTTCTAACCGTTGCAAGGCTTTCACTGCATCACCCCATTTATTGTCAAGCATGGCTTCTTTGGCCGTGCCATATAATTGCTCAGCAGTGAGGTTTTCTGTGTCAAGCTCGGGTTTGTCTTTCTTCCACAGCCCACAAGCACTGATTAATGACACGAGCAAAACTAATAGTACTGGCTTCTTTAGGCAAGAAAGAACGTGTTTATTGGAGCACATCGACAAGGCCGCTGATTTATAATTCATAAAGCACTATTCTACCTCTTATGACCTCGATAACCAAACACAGCGAGCACCAAATTCAAGTCATTGTGGGCGATGAAGATCAGGGCCAGCGCATTGATAAAATGCTGTCGCGTCACCTAGAAGAGTATTCTCGCTCGATGGTTCAACAATGGTTGAAGACTGGGTGTGTTCATAAAAACGGTAAGCAACCTAAGCCGCGTGATGCTGTATTGGCAGGCGATGACATCACTATAGTTATTCCTGAAGTTGAAGCCTTAGATTACACTCCTCAAGCAATTGAATTAGACATTCTCTACGAGGATCAATCTATTATTGTCTTAAATAAACCCGTGGGTCTTGTGGTTCACCCAGGTGCTGGCAATAAGGACAAAACTTTGCTAAATGGTTTATTGCATTATGAACCTAAGCTAGAGCGAATTGCGCGCGCTGGAATCGTGCATCGCTTAGACAAAGATACTTCTGGCCTGATGGTGGTTGCTCGCACGCAGAGTGCGCGACAAAATTTAGTGCAACAGCTTTCGGACCGCAGTGTTAGGCGACAATATATTGCGATTGTATATGGCACTTTAGTGGCTGGGGGAACGGTTAAAACGCCGATTGGCCGGCATCCAAAAGACCGCGTAAAAATGGCAGTTGTGGGCAACGGTAAACCAGCCATAACGCATTATCGAATTGCTGCTAAGTTTCGGCACACCACAAAGTTAGACGTTTCTCTTGAAACAGGAAGAACACATCAAATACGTGTGCACCTGTCATCTATTCGTTTGCCACTAATTGGAGACCCAATTTATGGCAAGCGAATGCACATTCCTTCGAGTTCAAGTGAATCATTAACAAGGGCATTGCAAGGCTTCAAGCGCCAAGCTTTACATGCAACCAAGCTCGGGTTAATTCACCCAGATAATGCAGAGGCAATGTCTTGGAATATTTCGATGCCGCAAGATATGTTGGACCTTGAGGCCGCTTTATTGGATGACGTTAAAAGTGAGATTCACTCATAATTCAGCCGTTGGTGCTACGCTAGACGTTCTATTCAAAAGGATGCTTCTATGAAAAAATTACTATCGGTTCTTGCTTTGTTAGCTTGCTGCGCTGCGCCAGTGTTGAGTTTAGCAAGTGAAGTTAGGTCTGGCACTGATGACCAAACGGGTTTGGCGGTCACCATTTACAACAATGACCTTGCGATGATTCGAGATCAACGCAGAGTCACCTTGCCAGTGGCTATCACTGACTTAGCTTTTGAAGATATCAGCGGTAAAATCAAACCAGAGACGGCTCAGCTGTCTAGTCAATCTGCAGATCATTCGATTTCATTGATTGAACAAAATTTTGAGTTTGACTTGCTCAGTCCACAAGTGCTGTTAAAAGCTTCCATTGGTAAACAAATTGGCGTTATAAGCACGCATCCTACAACTGGGGAGCGCAGCCAGCGTGAGGCGATGGTGTTATCTATTGAAGGGGGCGTGGTATTGCAGTATGCAGACCACATCGAAACAATAAGGGGCGATGCCAATGATTTTGTGTTCACGGAGGTGCCTAACAACTTTCGCGCTCGACCCACTTTGCTAATGACGCTGGAAAATGAACATGAAGGCCCTCAAAATATTGAACTCAACTACCTAAGCCATGGCTTGGCATGGGAAGCTAATTATGTTGCTCAGCTTAATACGGATGAAACTGCATTAAACTTAAATGCTTGGGTGACGCTAACTAATCAAAGCGGCACTAGCTACAAAAACGCCCAATTGCAGTTGGTAGCGGGTGATGTCAATACCGTGCAAAGGCCAACGATGAGAATGGAGAGAAGCTTGGAATTTGCAGTAGCAGCAAAGGCGGATCATTTTTCTGAAACTGAGGTTTTTGACTATCATCTTTATCGGCTTAATCGCGCCACAAGCTTAAATAAAAACCAAACTAAACTAAACTAAACCAAACTAAACCAAACTAAACTAAACTAAACTAAACTAAACTAAACTAAACTAAACTAAACTAAACTAAACAGGTAGCCCTATTTTCTGCCAATTCGGTTTCTGTGCAAAAGGATTACGTGCTTCGCCTGCAGTCCAATATGCATATGGCACCCGCCTACTAAATTGAAAAAGACTTAAAGGTGGGCACTGAACTAAAGTTCGTCAATGACACAAACAGTAATTTGGGTAGTCCGCTACCTAAAGGTACGGTGCGCATTTATCAAAATACCGATGACGGGAATGCACTTTTTATTGGGGAAGATAGAATAGATCACACCGCAAAAAACCGCATAGTTATCTTAAACCCTGGAAACGCTTTCGATATTACGGCCTCGCGTGAACAAGTTGACTTTGAGCAACTTCCCGTGAACAAACCTTATCGGTCGCGGATGCGTAGTTCGGTGCTGACGACGATCTATAATGCCAAAAAAACACCGCAGCGAGTTAGGGTGGAGGAATTTATCCCGGGTGAATGGGAAATTGTTGATGGACAACAACTAGACAAACGACAAGGAAATACGGCGGTTTGGTTTGTAGATGTACCAGCAGAAGGTGAGACCAGTATTCGTTATACTGTTCGGCTCAAAATATAGCTATCTATCGAGGCGACTACTTTTTAGTAGCCTCTCCATGTACCATATTTCTTAAGGCTTCAACATCATTGAAAACCAATTGCTTTGAGCGCTTTTCAATGATGCCTGCATTGTGCAGCTTTTTGTACTCTCGGCTTACCGCCTCACGGTGAGTGCTGATACGTGCAGCGATTTCGGCATGTGTCGGCGGTAAATCTTGGATGGCTCGGTTATCTTCAATATCTAGTCTTTCTACAATGCGCAATAACTCGCTATGAATGCGGTGCTTAACATCTAGCGTGGTAAATTCGTAAATTCGTAAATTCGCTCATTTAAACGACGTATTAGAGTGCACAAATTACGCATTACAAACTTGGTAAATACTGGGTATTGGGCAATATATTGGTCGAATTTCTCAACTGGAATGCGAGTGACTAAAGTTTCCTCAATTGCCAGCACCGTTGCTGAGCGCGGCATGCCATCAATAGCGGCAAGTTCGCCAAAATACTCTCCTGCTTTCATGTCGGTAAAGGTTAACTTAATACCAGAAGGGCTGTAAATTGTGACCCGGGCGGTGCCGTAGTTGATCACGAATAAATCGCTGCTTGGCTCATCTTGCCGGGTGATTTGCTCGCGTTTTTGATAGCGTTGTGTATAGGCTTTATCCCTAAGTTCTGCTTGCACAGCGTCAGGTAGTGTTTTTAATAAACTTACTTCCTGTCCCGATGGCTTGTTCATCAATGCTTACCAGTGAATGCCCGTACCCAAAATAAAACCGCTGGAGGCACTACCGCCAGCGCTTCCACTAAAACCGTAGTCAAGTTTAAAGCGTCGGTAACCTGCCTTCAAGGAGATAAATGGCAGTGGTTCAAAAACAATGCCAGTTTCAAATTCAGAACCCGATAAGTTCGAAAACCTGGAAGTACTGTTCAAAGTGGGTAACCAAGTTGATTGCCCATATAGGCTAGCGAATCCGACCAGCCCAATTTGGCCGCGCAAGGAAAGACGAATTCCACTGGTGCTGTCACCAGATTCTAGTTGAATATCCTCCCAACCAAGGCCTGCAGCAAGGTAGGTGTTATCAGTGGGGGAAATTAATCTTCGTTTTAATTCAACACTGAAGTGCTGCTGGTCCTCAAATTGGCCGCTACTGGTGTCCGACAAATTAATACCGCCCTCGATACCCCATTTTTGATCCCACCAGCCTTGAGCACGTAAACTGACCGTACCGGCATCTAAATCACCATCGAACACATTGCCGGAAAACTCAGTGTTCCACCATTCAATGCTTGCTTCTCCATCTAAGAGGCCTAGTGCATAACTTGCTTGGCTTAGCAGTAAAGTGAACAACGCTACAAATAATTTCATGATCTGCAATTGTGTTTATTAGTTGTTGATTTTAGAAGCGTTTTGTATTGAATTAAGGTAAAATTTGTAAGCTTATGACTTTATCTAATTCAGACATAAGCCCAAAAGCTAGGGTAGATCGCTGGCTTTGGGCATCGCGGTTTTTTAAGACTAGGCAAGATGCCGTTGCTGCGCTAAGGCGCGGCAACATAAGTGTTAACGGCTATCGTGCGAAGCCTGCAAAAATGATAGTGCTTAACGATCAAATCATAATACGTAAAAATCAATTAGATTATGATGTCAGGGTATTAACCCTAGCTGAAAAGAGGGTGAGCGCAAAAATTGCCCAAACCTATTATGCGGAAAGTGAGCAAAGTCAAAATCAACGCCTGCATCGTCGAGCGCAATTACTAGAAAATCGTGAGAAACTCATTGGCGAAAAACCAAATAAGAAAGACCGCCGTACTCGCGCTTTTCTAAAACGCAAAGCGCAATTATGAACATTTGGCCATATTAGAATTCTACGTTGAGTCATATTGACACTTTGGTTATTTGAATTCGGATATACTCCCGACCTGAATTCATTGATCAGTGTGCTTTGGGTAAACAGCACTCTAAGATTACCGAAAAAACTAAGTATAACCCTCAACTAAGCCGATTGATGCTGCTCAGATTCTAATTCGTTGCGCGGCCGTTTTTTTTGTAAAGTTCAAGACCAACTGTATGAAAACTACTTACATCGATTATATGCTGTTGCTGTTGCTCGCGCTGATATGGGGGTCTTCATTTGGTATGATCAAGGTAGGTATTGCGCACATCACGCCTTTAACTCTGGTCGCTGGTCGTATCGTTATTGCTGCTATAGTGCTCTATCTTTGGATGCGCTTAGCGACCAATACACAACTTGATCTTTCAACCTCCTCGCTATGGCATTATTTGGTTGTGGGTTTATTGGGCCATTCGGTGCCGTTTGCCCTTATCTCATGGGGTGAGATTTATATCGATAGTTCAGTGGCAGCAGTGTTGATGGGAGTGATGCCCATTGTCACTGCTATTCTGGCGCATTTTTTCCTTAAAGATGAACCAATCAGGCGGATGACTTTATTAGGAGTAGGCTTAGGCTTTGCGGGCCTAATAGTTTTGGTTGGGGCAAGCGCATTACAAGGTTTAGGCAGTGCTGCATTTGGAGAACTTGCAACTATTATGGCTGCGCTATGTTATGCATCGGTTACTATATTTGTACGCCGATACGTTAAGCAATCTGGGCTACAAATAGCGACAGGTGCTATGATCGTCGCTGCTACAGCTAGCCTATTGGTGGCATTTTTATTCGAGTCACCTTTAAAACTCGACTGGAACGCCCAATCTGTGATGCCTGTCATTTACCTCGGTGTGCTTCCCACAGCACTTGCAAGTCTTTTATATTTTCAACTAGTGCGTAAAATAGGCGCTACAAATTTTTCTCAAGTGAATTATATGATCCCTTTAGTTGGAAGTGGAATCGGTGTTTTACTTATGGGCGAGGCGCCACATTTACGGATGTGGGTGGCCTTATGTTTGATTTTAGCTGGCATTGCGCTGGTGCGACGCGCGCAAAGCACAATAGTCCCAGCTTTATGAAATTTATTATAAACCACTATTCTCGCTTGCTCATTACGCTTGTTGTATTGAGCTTTTCACTTGTATCAATTGCAAGTGAAATCGCTAGCCTTAAAATTTTGATTAGCGGCAATGCCAACACCGACGATCGGGTGATCGCCCAAGAAGTAGTTCATCCAGCAGGCGCGGCCTTCTCTGCTGGTGATGCTGAAATAAGTCGTGCTGCGATCATGGCTTTAGGTTTGTTTGAATCGGTAACAGTAGAGCTAACGGGCTCTGATGAATCACCGGTACTTAAAGTCGAGGTGAAAGAGAAAAAGCATGATTGGTACGTGTTGCCACGGATCAATCGAAATGGTGATGGCGATGTCACCTTAGGCATTGATTGGCGCGAAAATAATCTCAATGGTTTAAACCAGCGAGTTCGACTATCAGTTGCACAAAAAAAATATGATGAAGCGAGTAAAGATGAGGAGTCAAGAATTAACTTCCGCTTCTTGTATCCGAGGATTGTAGGCACCAATTATTCAGCTTCTATTGATACCACTTTACTTAATGTAGGGATAGAAGAGCAGCGAATGGGGCTGCAGGGCACCTATGAGCGCAATCAATATTCTTTCGGCGCGGGCATTGGAAAATGGTTTGGAAAGTCCGGTGCGAGTCAAGGCTTGCACATCTATGTAGGGGGGCGATACACGCGATACGATCATGAATTAGAATCGGGTGATCCGGGCTTATACTTCGATGCGTCGGTCATCAGTGTCGAAGCCAGAGCAGTGCATCGACAAGTTAACGACAATCTATATAGTCGATCTGGTTATGAGTATGGAATTCAGTTTGATATTGCCGACGAAGGTCTAGGTTCTGACGTAAGTTACCAACATCAAACGGCATTTTATCGGCGTTATCAGCCAGTAGGGCAAGTGCCACATACTAATTTTAATTATCAAATTCAACTCGGTGCCGGCAACCGATCTGTTTTCGGAGAGCCTATATATGATTTGAGCGGGGATTTGTCGCTGCGCGGATTCTCTCGTGAAACTTTAGAAGGAGACGCATTTTTTGTGGTTAATACTGAATATCTACGGCCCCTGTTTGGTAAGCCGAACGTTCGTGGCGCGCTACTCTTTGATTTTGGAAATGCTTATTCCACACTAAGCGATATTACTGACTTAGATCTTGAAGTGGGTGCTGGGATTGGATTGCGCTGGAAATTTAAGTCTTGGGTCAACACAGAATTACGCATCGATGCGGCATATGGATTTGGCGATTTAGGTGGTTCACGAGTTTATGTGTCTACTGACGCGACGTTTTAAATCAAACTGGATTGAATATTGGCTAACTGATAGTTTTAATTGCTTGACATACCAAACGGTCGGTACTTATTATTCGCAGCATGAAAACCAATGCTCTATTTCAGCAAAATACCAGTGCTTGGATAAAATGGTATGAGCCTGATTTAAGTCAGACTCGCGCGAGAATCCTGTACGCGGCCTTTACTGAAGTGCATGCTAATGGTTTTCAATCGGCTAGCATTCAAAAAATAATTAATCTGGCAGGGGTGACTAAGGGTGCTTTCTATCACTATTTCGAGAGTAAAAATGCAATCGGGCATGCCTTGGTTGAAGAAGTATTTACCGAGTATGTCGATAAAACTTTTATTCGTGCTATGGAAAATACGCATGATCCGATCGGTGGGTTGATCGAGAACTTACTTAGCCACAAGGATAACCTGACAGATGAGGATGTTGCTCTAGGGTGCCCGCTTGATAGCTTTACCCAAGAAATGGCGCCGATTGATTCGACTTTACGTGCACGGGTCGAGGAGCTGCGTCAGCATAAACAACGTGCTATGGAAGCAGCTTTTAGGCGTGGACAAGCCGCTGGAACTGTTTCCCTGCAAGTGGACGCGAATTCGTTGGCGATAATGGTCAGTACTATGTTGCACGGCTGCATGGGAATTGCCAAAAGTGCAGGCAGCGTTGCGACGCTAATGAAATACGGGCAGCCAATGATTGATTATTTACAAAATTTACGTATTCAGCCCGAGTAGGGGAATACACTTTTACACTTAAATATGGAACTACAAATGGTAGAAAAACTAGCCACCAGTTGGGGAAAGTGGGTTACTCAACATCGGGTAATTACACTGGTAGTGGTGCTACTCATTGCGGCTTTAGCCGCAACGGGTGGGAAAAACTTGAGCTTCACTAATGACTACCGCGTATTTTTTTCCGGCGATGACCCGCATTTGCTAGCGTTTGAACAGCTACAAGATACATACACTAAAAATGATAATGTGCTGATTGCCTTAGCACCGCAAGATGGAAATGCACTTACGCCTGCAACCCTAGCAGCAATAGCCGATATTACCGAGCGCGCATGGCAGACGCCGTATTCAATACGCGTAGACTCGCTGTCGAACTACCAACATACCCGAGCTGAAGGTGACGATTTATGGGTGGGCGATTTATACGAAGATGCCGCTAACCTCGATACTAAGGAATTGGACGCAATTAAAGCTATCGTCCTTAACGAACCGCTTTTGGTGCATCGATTGGTGTCGGAAGACGGCAGCATTTCTGCTATCAATATTACGGTTGAGTTGCCGGGTTTAAACGAATCAACGGAAGGCCCAGAAGTGGTGAAGTATGTCCGCGAACTTAAACAATATATCGTTGAAACATACCCAGATCTGAAGCCTTATTTAACGGGCATTGTGATGATGAACAATGCGTTTCCAGAGGCGACGATATATGATATGACGCATTTAATACCAGCGGCGTTTTTAGTGATTTTATTGCTGGTTCTTCTACAATTGCGCGGCTTTAGTGGCACGGTAGCGACCTTCATCACGATATTGTTATCAATTATGTCTGCGATGGGAGTTGCTGGCTGGATGGGCATTAAGCTCACGCCGCCAGCGATGTCCGCGCCAACTATTATCCTTACCTTAGCGGTGGCTGATTGCGTGCACATACTCTCAAATTGGTTGCAAAAACGTGTCGGAGGCCTCGACAAAATTTCCGCAATGGCAGAAAGTTTGCGTATTAACTTTAGCCCCGTATTCCTAACATCGGTTACTACCGCAATTGGTTTTCTGTCTTTAAATTTTAGTGATGCGCCGCCGTTTCATGATTTAGGCAACATATCTGCAATTGGTGTGCTATTTGCTTGGTTTTACGCTTGTACTTTGTTGCCAGCACTAGTGACTTTATTACCCTCAAAAAGTAACCCGAAACCAGCATTTGGTAACAAAGGCATGGCTAGCTTGGCGCAGTGGGTTATCGCTAAGCGTCGTCTACTGTTGCCGCTGATGTCAGGAATAATTGTAGCCACTATTGCCTTTATTCCAAAAAATGAACTCAATGATGTGTTTGTGCACTATTTCGATGAGCGCATAGAATTTAGAACTGATACCGACTTTGTAGTCGAAAACCTAACGGGTATGTACTTCATAGATTTTTCTATTGATGCACAAGAATCGGGGGCAATTGCGAATCCAGATTTCTTAAACAAGATAGAAGACTTTAGTAATTGGCTGCGCCAGCAACCCGAAGTAATTCACGTAAACACCTTGAGTGATATTTTTAAGCGCGTCAATCGCAGTATGCATGGCGACGACAACAGCCAATATACGCTACCCAAACAGCGTGACCTAGCCGCGCAATATCTTTTGTTATACGAGATGTCGTTGCCGTATGGCCTAGATCTCAATAATCAAATCGATATTGAGAAACAGCGCACCAGATTGAGTGTGACTTTAGAAACCATATCCACTCAAAACATGCTGCAGCTTGAGGACCGTATTGGTGACTGGATGCAGACAAACACCCCTGAACTCAAAACAACGGGTGCCAGCCCCACAGTTATGTTTTCACACATCGGTATTCGCAATATCAAGAGTATGCTGCTCGGTACGGCGATAGCGCTGGTTGCTATTTCACTGTTGATGATATTTGCTTTGGGCTCATTACGCTATGGCTTACTGACGTTAATTCCAAATATCGCTCCGGCAGCGATGGCATTTGGTGTATGGGGCTTAATAGATGGTGAAATTGGTTTGGGCTTATCGGTGGTCGCGGCTATGACTTTGGGCATCGTAGTAGACGACACTATCCATTTTATGAGCAAGTACTTACGTGCCCGAAGAGAGCAAGGCCTAGATGCTATCGAGGCGGTTCGCTATGCTTTTTCAACCGTGGGCGTTGCGCTGTGGACCACATCCTTAGCGTTGGTGGCCGGGTTCCTAATTATTTCTACCTCCGCATTTTCGTTAAACGCAGAGATGGGCTTATTAGTCTCTGCCATTATTGCCTTGGCGCTATTTGTTGATTTTCTACTACTTCCAGCATTACTGATTCGTTTTGACCAGTGGCTACAAAATGAGTCACAAAGCCAAACCACTTCATCTTCTCCAGCTTAATCGAGGGCTATTATGTTAACTAAACAAACTTTCACTAGATCTATTGTTCTTTCCATCGCCCTTATTGCTTCAAGCACTTTTGCGCAAACTGATGAAGAAAAAGGTTTGCAAATAGCCACTGCTGCAGATAAGCGCGATACAGGGTGGGGAGACTTCACCGCTGATATGGAGATGATCCTTGAAAATCGCGCAGGTAAGAAAAGTGTGCGTAAAATAAGTTCTAAACAGTTGGAGATGACAGGGGATGGTGACAAGTCTTTGTCGTTATTTAAAGAGCCTCGGGATGTAAAAGGTACTGCTATGCTTACGTTTACTCATGGCCTAGACCCCGATGATCAATGGCTTTACTTGCCTGCATTGAAGAGAGTAAAGCGAATATCTTCAAAGAATAAGTCAGGCCCGTTTATGGGCAGCGAATTTGCTTTCGAAGACTTAGGGTCGCAAGAGATTGAGAAATACACATATAAATACTTGCGTGATGAACCTTGCGGTGAAACTTTCAATTGCACGGTATCTGAACGCTATCCGGCCTATGAAAGTTCTGGCTATTCTAAACAAGTATCTTGGGTTGATAAGGACGAGCACCGCCCGATAAAGCTGGAGTTTTATGATCGCAAAAATAAGCTTCTTAAAACCCTAAATTTTAAGGATTATGCAGAGTATGCAGGCGGCTTTTGGCGCGCTAGCATTTTTGAAATGGAAAATCATCAAACTGGCAAGAAGACGCGGTTGAACTGGACTAATTACCAGTTTTCAACGGGCTTAACGGAAAGTGATTTTAACCAAAATGCGCTCAAGCGATTGTTATAGCTAGTTTTAATTTTTTAAAGCAAAAGTTTTTATCGGTATGAGTCATACCACGCGATATATTGTCTATGCTATTGGGTTAGTGCTGGGTTTGATGTTGAGTTTGAGTGCTTATTCGGTAGAAGTAAGCACCGAGGTTTCCGTTGAGGCGCAGCTATTTAACTCTAGTGGCATTAGTTCTGCGAGTGACGAACGTTTGGGTTTAAGTGTTCAGCCGCGTATTACGCATTCTTTCGAGGACGGTAATACGCAGTTTGTTTTTGAGCCCTTAGCGCGCTGGGACTCACAAGACCAAGAGCGTGATCATGTTGATATCCGTGAACTGAATGTACTGCGTGCGCAGGGTAATTGGGAAGTACAAGCGGGGATAGGCAAAGAATTCTGGGGCGTCACTGAATCCAATCATTTGGTCGACGTTATTAACCAAACCGACGCCCTTGAGGGGCTCGATGGTGAGGATAAGTTGGGTCAGCCGATGTTACGACTTAGCCGCGTATTTGAGCAAAGTACCTTGAGCGCCTACGTACTTCCCGGGTTTCGAGAACAAGCATTTCTAGGTCCGGATAGTCGCTTTTATTTGGGTATTGATGTAGATGAAGACCAAGCTACATTTGAGTCTGATGACGGAGATAATCACATCGATTATGCGCTGCGCCTTAATGGTTATCTCGGGCAATTGGATTACGGCCTTTCTTGGTTTGACGGCACCACGCGCCAAGCGAGCTTATTACCTATTAATGATATGGCTACACGCTTTGCTCCATACTATGCTCAGATGCAGCAAGTGAGCATTGACCTACAATATATAAGTGAAGCTTGGCTGTGGAAGCTGGAAGCGTTACACAACTCTAACTCTAACAGTTCATATAATGCCGCGGTGGGAGGTTTCGAATATACATTTTACGGTTTAAAGGATGGCCTTGTAGACTTAGGTGTATTGGTCGAATTGCACAAAGATTCACGCGCCGATGCGGGTACAGTCAATTTTCAGAATGACTTATTTATTGGCTCGCGCTTGGCGTTTAACGACGCTGAAAGTAGTGAGCTATTGGTGGGTGGTTTTGTTGATTTAGATGACGACTCAACTAGTTTCAGAATCGAGGGTACGCGACGTGTGCTTGGCGACGCAAAATTAAGTATCGAAGCCCAAATATTCGCAAGTGTTGCACCCACTAATATAGCCTATGGCTTTAGAGATAATGATTACTTGAAAGTCGAGTTGCAGTTTTACTTCTAGAAAAGCCTAAGTTTAGTAGCTGCGAGCGCGCAGATCATACCCATAACCAGCCCCGCAGTATGCGCAATATTGGCAATGGCAATGTCGCCGAGTAAGCCAAAAAAATTAAACCAGCACAGCACAAACCACCCCATCAACATTTTTACTGCAGCCGGATTAATGCGCATGCCAAATCTAGGGTTAAACTGGCTCGACATCCAGAAAAAACCGAATAATCCATAGAGCACCCCGGACAAGCCGCCAAAGCTAGGCCCTGTTGCAAAATACTGTCCCAGGTTAGAGCTTATAGCCAAGAGTATCACTAACAGAAAAAATGTAACTGCGCCCAATCGAGGCTCTAATAAGCTGCTTAGTTGAAAAGTCATTATAGAGTTGAAAACTAAGTGTGGTAGGCCGAAATGAATAAAGATGGGAGTGATGAGTCGCCAAATTTCCCCAGAGAAAACTTCTGGTAAGGTGGGGCTGATGTAGGCAGAGATTAAGAAGGGCCTAACCGCATCAAAATTACTCCCAATGCCACTTAATACGGCAACCAAGCCGCTAAACAAAAGCAATATACTAGTCACCTTGCATACGCGTATCAGTGCTACGTTAATCATACTGCGTGAAAGGTTCTCAAACTTATTGATTGATGATTTCTAGGCGGTCTGTTTCGGCAAGTTGCACCTGTCTACCATCAATAGTGGTAAAAGTACGGCCTTTAATGTCTTTATTGTAAGCTTGATATTGTGTAAGGGTACTAGAGGCGTCAAGCACGTTAAGGGTGATGATACGATTTGCATCACTTCGATTGAAATAATATAAGACGCTAGACACTAAAATCAATACCGCGATAAGGCCGTAAGCGATGTTTGAGGTAGAAAAACTGTTACGTTTATTCGTTGAATCGGATGGACTGGGCGATGCTTGTGAGGGTGTTCTTTGCTTATTGAAAATAATGCCAACGACCACAATCACCAATACGATGAAAAAGACTTTAGTGATCATCGTGCTCTTCAACGCGCATTTGGCCTTTCGGTGGCATTTGTAAATAAAAACCGTTGGTTTGAATAGCTGAAATCACATCTTCGGCTTTGGCTTGTGCCAATTGCTTTTGTGGATGTAAATCTACGCGTAAAAATGGGCTTATGTCACCCAACAAAGCAAGTAAGCCATCAGGTAATTCACTGTGGTCTTTATTGATAGGGAGAAACAAATAAGTCTCCGGTTGTTTCGCGCTTTTATACACTTTGCAGTTGATATTCATAGGCTTATTGTAGCGTATGCTAGTGTAGTGTTTTAAATAGATCGTATGTATCAGCGAGACAAGAAACGGCCAGATACTAGGCGCGTTTCGCAGTGAATGGCCAGTCCTTTGCAAGAAATGCAACGACGTAGATGGCCGTTTATTGTCTCGCCTGCAGGAAGCCCCTCAAATGACCCAATATTGCGTTACAGCTCTTGTTAAGGGAACACCAATCACTGCGAACTGTGCCTAGTTTTGGATCATTTCGGGGGCCCTGATATATACGATGTATTTAATACACTAACCTAGGCCCAGCGCGTTAAACAAGAAGTACGTACAAACCATTAACGTCAATAGTGTTATGAGTTGCCAGCAACCCCTTAACCGTACCCCCATAGCGACATTAAAAAGTGCGCAATGAAGTGGTATTACCATTTTGCACCCAGCCGTTTAGCTCTGCTAGCATTCTCATTCCCGCTATGCGTTTTTGGGTGTCAGGATGCGTAGCAAAAAACTCGCTTGCATAGCTGCTTTTCGACCCTTGAAGTGACTGCATTTTGCTAAAAAAATCGGCTGCGCCATTTACGTGACCATAATACGCATTGACGGCGGTTAAACCAGTGGTATCGGATTCTCGTTCTTGTTCTCTGTTAAATGACATCACCGCCAGTAGGCCAAACTTCGATAGCAAATTGGTCGCCACATTGTCACCGCCCGCGTCCAACACTGATAAAACCAAACTAGTGCCTAAGGCGCGTCCCAGTGCAACGATTGGGTGGCGGTGTTTTACATGCGCAATTTCATGGGCAATGACCATCGCCAAGGCATTTTCGCTGTCAATCGAATCTATTAAGCCCTGAAAAACCACTACGTGCCCGCCCAAGGTAGCGAGCGCATTAATGGTTTCGCTATCGCTGTAATGCATGGTGATACTCATGCCTTGTGGTAGATCTTCGTGCTCAACTAACTTATCAGCAAGTTGCTGTAGCCACGCTTGGCGCTGTGGAAATTCACCGCTTTCAAATTGACTAGCGAACTTATTGCTTAGGCTCTGTTCCCAAGAAAACGGAATTAACGGCCCGAGTAAACGCAATGACCAACTCAGCACTAGCACCGCAACGATCAATAACAGGCTAACACCAATTAGTAATAGGAGAAAATCTCTTAACGGGTGCGTTTTCGAAGTGTTGATACCTTCAGGTAGTTTTGGATTGTGATATTCCATTGTCGAAATGGATTTATTAACTGCGTATCGCGGTGCCGTAAGCCAATACTTCAATCGAGCCGATGCTGTTTCCTGCGCCTTTTGAGATGGAAGAGGTTTCGAGCTTAACATTAAATATTATATCGGCTTGCAAGGCTTGCGCTTTTGATTTCATTCTTAAAATCGCTTCCCGCCGACCACGGTCTAATAGTGATTCATAGGATGATACGCGCCCGCCGACAATATTGCGTAAGCCCGCGACGAAGCGTTTGAAGTAATCTACCGAAACCACCACCGAGCCAGTGACCAACTCGCCTTCACTGATTGTCGAGCCAGAAGGGGGCGTTTTAGCTGCGATCAGCAATATGTCTTGAAATTGGTCTTCACGTTTGAATATTGAACGGTAGTGCCGCTTTTCAAGATAGGAACCAACAAAATAGCCGATTGCCAACAGGCCAATAAACAAATAAATATCGTAACCACTCATTCGTCTTCGACCACTACCGCAGTCCCATAGGCGAACAGCTCTGCTGCGCCTTGTGTTATTGATGAAGTTGAAAAACGCACGTTAATGATCGCATTGGCGCCGGTCGTCAGCGCTTGCTCAGACATACGTTCGACCGCTTCGTCCCGAGATTCTTGCAACAACTCAGTGTACGCAGTTAACTCGCCGCCAAGCACATTTTTAATGCCCGCTAAAAAATCGCGCCCAACGTGCTTGCTGCGGACGGTGCTGCCTTGCACCAAGCCCAAGTGTTTAACGATGCGCTTGCCTGGCATGTGCTCCAAATTGCTTAATAACATGGCTAATCTTGTTTTGGTTGTGTTGATGGTATCTTACCGAAAGCGGGAGGATTATGCATGGGTAACGGGGGACGGTCTTAACTTAGCTGTGGGCTGGTTTGCAGAGTATTTCTTTAGCAGGGTGTTTGGTCCCGTCGGAGGGTCACTTTTTTCTTGGAAAAAGTAACCAAAACCGCTTGCTCATATGTACGCGCCCTACGGGTTCCCTCCTTCCCGTGCTGCTTATAAGGTGACGGCTCAACGATTTATCCCCTAATATGGGGTCGCTTCTAAATTATATTTACTTGGCCGTCCTGGCAAATACACCCTTAAACCTAGATAAATCAGTTAAACGCGGAAAAGACATGTAAGCAATTGAAGTGCATAGTGAAATCAAAAAAGTCGCGGTCACCTTATTGGTGATAAGGTTTTTTTTGATTTTGCTAGGTGCATCAAGAGCTTGCATGGACTTTCGTGTTTTAACTGATTTATCTAGGGTAAACGCAACACTCCATTCGGCGCTGCCAAATCGCGGATTGGGAGCCAAATTAGTGGGTGAGCTTTGCACGGACTTAGCTTTGGCATTTTAGGTCAACACAACATCATAATTTTCTTGAAAATAAGTCGGTTCAACTTGCAGGTGAATTGGGCTGCCGATGAATTCTTGCAAGTCCACCAAGCTTGACGACTCCTCGTCTAGAAAACGGTCCACCACCGCTTGAGAGGCAACCACCATGAGTTTACTCGCCTCATATTGACGTGCTTCGCGTAAAATTCCTCTTAATATTTCGTTGCAAATGGTTTGTGGCGTTTTAAGCGTACCGCGGTCATTACACAGCGGGCAATCTTCCATTAACAATTGTTCAAGGCTTTCGCGTGTGCGTTTGCGGGTGATTTCGACTAGGCCTAATGTAGAAATATCGGTTAGATTATTTTTAGTGCTGTCTTTCGCTAAGCCGCGTTCTAAAGCAGCTATCACCTGCTTTTGATGTGCTTTGTCGTGCATGTCTATAAAATCGACAGTGATGATGCCGCCAATATTACGCAGTCTTACCTGACGCGTGAGTGATTGGGCTGCTTCAAGATTGGTCTTAAATACTGTTTCTTCAAGGTTTTTACTGCCGACAAACCCGCCGGTATTAACGTCGATGGTGGTCATCGCTTCCGTCTGGTCGATTACCAATGAGCCACCGGATTTAAGCGGCACTTCGCGGCCTAATGCTCTTTCAATCTCGTCTTCGATTGAATGCAAATCAAACAGTGGCCTGTCGCCTGGGTAATGCTTTATCAGCGCTAAGGCCTCGGGTATCAATTCATTAGAAAGGGTGCAAATCTTGTCAAAGGTTTCTTTAGAGTCGATGAGCAATTCACTCACCGACTCAGTTAGGAAGTCTCGTAGTGTGCGTAGCACCAGGGGCAAATCCTCATAGACCAAGGCAGGAGCCTTGGCTTGCTTGGTTTGCTGCGATATTTTTTGCCAAAGCTTTGTCAGAATATCCCTGTCTTGCTGCAATTGGCTTAGATTAGCGGTTTCGGCAGATGTGCGGGCAATATAGCCGCCGCCATCCTTGCTTTCGGTTGCCAATGTTTCAATAGATGATCGTAAAAACTCGCGCACGCTTTCGTCAGTTATACGCTGTGAAATACCAATATTGTTAGCGTGGGGTAAATAGACCAGCGCCCGAGACGGAATAGAAATTTCTGATGTTAATCGCGCCCCTTTGGTACCAATTGGGTCTTTTACTACTTGCACCAAAATTTCTTGTCCTTCGTGTACTAGCGTGTTGATTGCGGGCACAGCACTCTTCTCCTCGGAATTATCTTCACCATTTATAATCATTGGGCGTGCATCGCGAGCATGTAAAAAGGCGGTACGTTCAAGGCCGATATCAACAAAAGCGGCCTGCATGCCTGGCAATACCCTTACGACCTTTCCTTTGTAGATGTTGCCGACAATACCTTTAGCATCAGAGCGCTCAATATGCAGTTCTTGAAGCATACCGTTTTCAACGAGTGCGACTCTGCATTCTTGTGGTGTTACGTTTACCAGTATTTGCTCAGTTTTCGGTGTCATTGCTATTTGGCTGTTGCGATTCGATAGGGGCCCAATAAACCCCAAGTCGCATTTAGAGGCAAACCCATAATGGCGCTGTAGTCGCCTTCAATACGCTTAACAAACACACCAGCTAAACCTTGAATGCCATATGCGCCAGCTTTGTCATAGGGTTGATTGGTATCGCAATAAGCTTGAATTTGACGATCGTTTAATTCGTCAAATATGACCTTAGAAACCATTTCTTGTTCGGCCTTGTCATTGGGCGACAATAAACAAACAGAAGTGATGACGTGGTGCGTTTTACCCGATAATTGCCTGAGCATGGCGGCGGCATCTTCTTGATTAGTTGGTTTACCCAATACGATGTCACCTAACACTACGCTGGTATCAGCGCCTAATATCCAAGCGCTTGCGCAATCGCTTTGAATGGCCAGCGCCTTTTCGTACGCCATTCTATGGCAATAGCCGCTGGGCGTTTCGCTTGCCTGCTTGGTTTCATCTATATCTGCGGCAATCACGGTAAAGGGCAAATCTAAGCACTCTAACAGCTCTTTTCGCCTGGGCGAAGCGGAAGCCAGAATAAGGAGTGGTTCGGTGTTTACAGCCATTAACGGTGGTAAGGCATGCCTTGATTAATCGACCATGCGCGGTAAAGTTGTTCGGCCAGCATTACGCGAGCGACGTGGTGCGAATAGGTCATCGCAGATAAGGACCATACCTGATGGGACTGCTGCACAATCGCCTTGTCTAAACCTTCAGGGCCACCGAGTGCGAAGGCGACACTTTGGCCGTCAAGTTGCCATAAAGCCAGCTGCTTGGCTAGGGCCAAAGAGTCTAAGTGTTTGCCGGTACGCTCTAAGGAGATCAATTTATTTTGCGCGGGGATATGCGCTAGAACGGCTTCACCCTCAAGTTTAAGAATGCGCATAATATCAGCGTTCTTACCGCGCTTTTGTGCGGGCACTTCAATTAAGTTAAGCGAGGCCGCACCACGCAGACGCTTTGCATAGTGTTCAAAGCCTTGGTTAACCCACGGCGGCACCTTTTCTCCAACGGCAATGACAGATAACTTAACCATGAATTTACCTCCTGCGGGCTATTTCTTCGGGCGTTAGTGTAGTGTATTAAATAGATCGTATGTATCAGCGAGCCCTCCAAATGACCCAATACTGCGTTACAGCCCTAGTTAAGGGAACACCATTCACTGCGGACTGTGCCTTGTCTTGGATCATTTTGGGGACTCTGATATATACGATCTATTTAATACACTACACTAGCATCGGGATCAACACATTACAGCAATTAGCTACTTGCATTGTGTTGTAGGCATATCAGATAATGAAACTGCTACCATTAAACGGTGCCTAATGAGCCTTTAATTATGCACCAACCAAACTAACAGGCATACCAAAAGAAGTGGGCAGAATTCCCGAACAATTTATCGATGAACTGATCTCGCGTACTGACATAGTCGAGCTGATAGATCAGCGCATGCCCTTGCAGCGCGCCGGACATGAGCACCGGGCTTGTTGTCCGTTTCACGACGAAAAAACACCTTCTTTTTACGTCAGCCCCGCGAAGCAGTTTTATCACTGCTTTGGTTGCGGTGCGCACGGCACAGCAGTTGGTTTCTTGATGAACTACGACAATCTCGAATTTGTCGAAGCCATCGAAACTTTGGCCGCCTACAGCGGTATGCAAGTGCCGCGTGATGAAACGGGCAGTAGCAAGCCTGTCTCAAACCACCAAGGTTTGCACGATTTGCTCGGGCGCGTGCGCGATTATTATCAGCAACAACTTAAATCTCATAGTGATGCCCCTGAAGCCGTAAGCTACCTTAAAAATCGAGGCATGGATGGACAAACGGCGGCACAGTTTGGCTTGGGATTTGCGCCAGATGGCTGGGATAGTTTGTCTTCCGCCTTAGGCAGTGATGCCAGCACGACTAAAAATCTGGTCGACACAGGCATGTTAATCACCAAAGATGAGGGGGGACATTATGACCGCTTTCGGGCACGGATAATGTTTCCGATAGAAGACTACCGCGGTAAGTTGGTTGGTTTTGGTGGGCGAATTATTGGTAAAGGAGAACCAAAATATTTGAACTCGCCAGAAACTGTGTTGTTTCACAAGGGTAGCGAATTATATGGCTTAAGTCAGGGCCGCAGAGAAATTGGCCTCGCTGCAGAGTCAATAGTGGTTGAGGGCTATATGGACGTGATTGGCCTTGCGCAAAATGGATTCAAAAATGCGGTTGCCACGATGGGAACGGCTACCACGGCAAGCCATTTGCAACGGCTGTTTCGTGCTGCTCCCTCTATTGTATTTTGCTTTGACGGCGATCGAGCGGGTCGCAAGGCTGCATGGAAGGCCATGGAAACAGCGTTGCCCATATTGAGCGATGATAAGCAAGTGGGGTTCTTGATGTTGCCACAAGGCGAAGACCCTGATTCTTTAGTGCGTAAAGAAGGTAGTGAGGCCTTTGGCCAGCGTATTAAGCAAGCGCAGCCATTAGCTGAGTTTATGTTTGAGACTTTATGTGAGCCTCTTGATTTAAGTCGCCTAGATCACCGGGCTCAATTGGCTGAGAAAGCTCGACCATTGTTAGCTACTTTACCCGTAGGTACCTTTCGCCAATTGATGGTAAATCAATTAACTCAATTGGTGGGCGTGAGTGAAAATGAATTGTCCTTAAGCGCAAGTGCGCAAAAACAACCGTCCAAGCGCGCTACAAATAATAAGCCGGAACCGCTTTCTTCGGTGGCATTGGCAATCAGCTTATTAGTTCAAAACCCAGCGTTAGCAGAAGACAGCCTAGAGATGATTGCTTTGCTACCGAATGATGATGAGCAATTAAAAGGCAGTACCATCTTGCAACAATTGGTTAGCACCATTGGGCGAAATAAGGAGATTAATACCGCGCAGTTACTCGAGAGGATGCGCGACAGCACTCACCACGGTGCGCTGGAAAAATTAGCGAGCCATTCACATTTGATCGATGAAGAAGCGAAGGTGCCCTTTTTTCAAGATTGCCTAGTGAAGCTAGCCGCTAAGGACCGTCAGCATCAAATTGACAAGCTATTGCAAAAGTCGAGAATAGAGAAATTAACGGATGAGGAGAATATACAACTCACTGCATTGTTGCAGGCACAGAAAAAATAGGGCTGTATTGGGTGAATTTGCGCTTTGGGCTTCGCAGTTTAGTCAAGATGGCCTCACAGAGCAGGTGATCTTAACCAGCCCGATCAAACGATCCCACGCTAAAATATTCTACGCTTATAAATAATATATTCTCTTTTAAAAGCCGCTTGTGTAGACTCTGAGGCCTTTTAATATTTTTACTGAGATTGGTATGTCGCGTTTTGTAAATAGTGTTTGCCCGCATGATTGCCCCTCTGCCTGCGCATTGGAAGTGGAGGTGGTGGATGAAAACACCATAGGACAAGTTAGAGGCGCAAAAGACAACGATTACACATTGGGCGTGATTTGCTCAAAGGTAGCTAATTACGCACAGCGAACGCACCACCCTGACAGGCTTAAACATCCATTAAAACGCACCGGACCTAAGGGCAGTGGTCAGTTCGCTCAAATAAGCTGGGAAGAGGCATTAGAGTCGGTTGCTGAGGCTTTTAGCAATGCGACCAAAGAGTTTGGTAGCCAATCAGTTTGGCCCTATTTTTACGGTGGCACCATGGGTCAGTTGCAACGCGATGGCGTTGTTCGCCTGAGCAACACACTCAATTATTCAGGCCGCATAGGTAATATTTGCACCCATATCGGTTATGCAGGTTGGCGGGTGGGGGTAGGCTCGGTGCGCGGTAGTGATGCGCGGGACGTGCGCCATTCTGACTTGATTGTTATATGGGGTTGCAATGCGGTGGCCACCCAAATTAATTTTATGAAGCATGTCAGCCGTGTGCAGCGTGAGCGGGATGTTACGTTGGTGGTGGTCGACCCCTCTAAAACAGGCACGGCTAAAAAGGCGGATATTCATATTGCGCCGAAACCAGGTACGGATGGTGCCTTGGCCGCAGCGATGATGCATGTGCTGTTCAGCGAAGGTTTGGCTGATTGGAACTATTTGAAGGAATACACAGATGACCCTGAAGGTTTAGAGGCATCTTTAGAGGATAAAACACCGCATTGGGCCGAGCAGATTACAGGTGTTAGTGCAGCAGAGATAATAATGTTTGCTCGTTTATTCGGCAGCACTCAGAAAAGCTTTATTCGTTTAGGTATCGGGTTTTCTCGCAGTCGTAATGGCGCACACAATGTACACGCGGTAAGTTGCTTGCCAGCCGTCACGGGTGCTTGGCAGCAAAGAGGCGGAGGGGCGTTGCTGGGTTCTTCAAACATTTTTGAGTTGAATAAAAACTATATCGAAGGCACAGATGCGATGCACCCTGACTCGCGCCAACTAGATATGTGCCGCATAGGGGCGATACTGAATGGTGAAAAAGCCGATTTAAAAGAGGGGCCGCCTGTTAAAGCGATGCTAATACAAAACACCAACCCCATGGCGGTGACACCTGATTCTGGCTATGTCAGAAAAGGCTTTATGCGGGACGATTTGTTTGTCTGTGTGCACGAGCAATTTATGACGCAAACCGCGATGATGGCAGATATCGTACTGCCTGCAACCAGTTTTGTAGAACACGATGATTTATACACCAGCTTTGGTCACACTTATCTGCAAGTAGCGGCGCCATTGATTAAGCCGCACCATGAGTCTCGGTCAAACCATCAGGTGGTGTGCGCTTTGGCCCAAAAATTGGGCGCGCAGCATCCCGCATTTGAGCAAAGTGCCAAACAGGTTATTGACCAAGCCTTAGTAGATTCCGACTACCCCAGCTTTGATCAGTTACAAGAAAGAAAATGGCAAGATTGCGCCAGTGACCATGCCCAAATGAACTTTTTAAATGGATTTGATTGGCCCGATAAAAAGTTCCGCTTTAAACCCAACTGGCGCGAAGCGGGGGATACTCAGGGCATCATGCCCGAGTGGCCAGGGCATTGGGATATTATTTTCAACGCAGATGAAGATCACCCCTTCAGGTTAATCACTCCCCCAGCAAGGCGATTCTTAAATACTTCTTTTACTCAATCTCCCCACTGTTTGAAAGGCGAGAAGCAGCCTTGCGTGCATATTCACCCCATCGATGCTAAAGCACATAAGGTGGCTAACAACCAAACAGTAGTGCTAGGGAACCAACAAGGCGAAGTTGAACTCAAAGCCTTAGTTAGTGAACGGGTGCAAGTGGGGGTACTTGAGGCACGGGGTATTTGGCCTGGCATCGCTTTTAAAAATGGTTTGGGCATTAATACGTTAATCAGTGCAGAATCCCCCTACCCAGATGGCGGCGGCGCGTTTCATGACTGCGCAGTTTGGGTAAAAGCCCTCGGTTCATAAATATGTTGACTAAGACCATGAATAAAAAGTTAACCGCCTTGATGTTTGCAATTGTTGCAATAGGTGCAGGGGTGTTGGCTTATCAATGGCAATTAAAGCAAACTAACCAACGAGATATCAATACTAACGCTACTTATACGGCCTACCCCGGGGGAGATTTCACCTTAGACAGTTTTGCTGGCGAAGTGTCTCTGTCAGATTTTAAAGGACAACCTGTACTCATATATTTCGGCTGGACAAACTGCCCAGATGTTTGCCCTAATTCCTTAGTGGTGATGGCAGAAGCCATGAGAATTTTAGAGGGTGAAATAGGGGTTAAAGGCTTGTTGATTAGTTTGGACCCTGAACGCGATACGGTGGATAAACTCAAAGATTGCGCGCCCTACTTTCACCCTAATATTACGGGCCTAAATAGTTCAGTACACCGCTTGCTAGAGGTGGCAAAGCGCTATGGCGTTTATTACAAAAAGGCCGAGCGGGAAGAACAAAATGAGTATTCGATAGACCATACATCACGGATATATTTGGTTGGCCGAGACTCCAAATTGGCTGGGGTGATTAACCATGGTGTCAGTGCAACCGAGGTGGCAGAACGAGTGCGGCGCCTCTAAAACGAAGTTTTCACGTGGCAGGTTCTTATCCCCTTTGCCATTGATGCTGGAATATTGGGGCTGTTAGGGTTGACAGCTAAAGTTCTGGAACTGGGTATAACCACTAAGTCCATATCTTCCATCGGTATAGCCCCTATCAGTATTTCATCTCCTAGTACCAAAGCACCGGTAAATCCAGACCGATTCATAAAACTGATCATTACTGGACCAACATAAGGTACTAACTGTTTTGTACCATCAGCAAGCGTTACCTCGCGATCCTCAACGGCATCTAAGTCTAGCTGAATGCGAATATGATCTGGTATGCATAAATGTAAGGTGCCCGTGTCGGCTAATGCCTCTATTTCAATAGGAGAGAGGTCAGAACGCCTTGGGTTGCTTAATGTAATTTTTGATTTAGTTAATCCCATGATGGCATTTAGTTGAAAATTTGTCTGTCTCTTCTGGTTAGATTTAATGTTTGCGGCATTATATCTCCAAATTTTGAAGGTGCGGGCACCGGGAAATAAATAATATTAATCGTAAAGCAATGCGCCTAACTAATTTGTTAAATCAGTTTACCACCAAACCATGCCAATTGGGCAAGATCAGTCTAATGCTACTTTAATCACACATATTTTATATCGATAAATCAGTAATTACGTACGTGTAACCGCACTAAACTACCTTTCGTCAGTTATTGTGACTAATGGCACTTTCTTTTAATTCTCCCACTACTATAGTCCACCGTACTTAATCAGCGACTCAAATTCGAGATTGGTTAAGTGACAAGATTACGCAACATTGGGTATGGACTTTTTGTCTAGCAAGTTGACTCATTGTCGTTCCACACGATATATCGATGATTAGCATTAGCCCATTCGTCGTCAATTTCAATCAGAATGGCACTGACTAATCGTAACCAAGCCTCTCGGTTAGGAAAGACTCTGACCAAGCGGGTTCGCCGCTTAAGTTCTTGTTGAACCGTCCGTTCAATGCGGTTGGAGGTTCGCATTTTCTTTTGGTGTCTATCTGGCAAGGCAAACACATTTAACCCTTCAGGCACATTGTTTTCTAGCCACTGCGCCAAGTGAGCATGCTTTTCCTGGTACTGGCTCACAAGGACTTTTAGATTAACCTGAGCAGCTGCCATATTGGGTGCATTCCAAACACTACGCAGCTCACCACCAATGCGCTGCTTGATCTTGTGATTGGAGGCATGATGCATTGCATTCTGCGCTAGATGAAACTGGCAACGCTGCCAAGGTATACCTGGGAACACTGCCTTTCTAGCGGCTTTTAAGCCACGGTGATCATCACTGACAATAAACTCAATACCATGTATGCCCCGGTCAACCAAGCCTTTGAGGAACTCTCGCCAGTTAACCTCGGCTTCATTAAGTGCCATTGCCGTTCCTAATACGCAACGCCGTCCACAAGGCAATACACCCACCGCACTCAACACCGCCATATCAATCACTTGGTGGCCCTCACCCACCTTTTCATAACGCGCATCAAGGATTAGGTAAGAGACTTTACCCAACGGACGATCACGCCAGACTTTTAACGCCTCATCCATGCTCTGGTTAGCCCGTGAGACCGGTGTAGAGGAGATGCTTTCAATACCCCATGCTCTGCATGACTTTTTCGACTCGGCGCGTGCTAACGCCCGTCACGTACATTTCAGCAACGGTCAGCATCATCGCACGTTGGCTGCGTAAGCCGCGTTCTAGCGATTGAGGGTAAAAAGGTTCATCAACGTGTTGAGCGGTCTTTGGGATACGCAGATTGAGCGTACCGGCTTGCGTATCGATACGCTTATCCTGGTAGCCATGGGCAAACCCTGGCCGGTCTTGACTATGCTCATAGTGTGATGCGCCTGGAAACGGCTCTCTTTCAATCTTCATCGCCTCATTGAGCAGTGCGGTGAGCACGGGGCGCATGGCATCGGGGCCTTCTGAGATGTGTGTTCCACTACTACGTCAAATACGTTATTGTTTGATTGGGTCATTTGGGTGTCTCCAGTATTTTAATTGCTTAAAACAGGGAACGCACCAATGGCTCAACTTACAAGACACCAAGATAGAAAATTTGAATAAATCAAAAATTCGGAAAAATTCCCCTTAGGGGGGAAAAGGCAATACTGCTCTATCTAATATAAAAGTCCATACCTGAAGTTACAGTATCTAATTAAATTAAAAGGAAATAGAAAATGAATAAAATCAATGTTAACTATAAGCAGTTCGCTAAAGTCTTTCACCTCGCTGTATTTGCACTTATTTTAAGTGCCTTTTCAAGTAACGTATCAGCGGCTGAAACGGTGAATATCAACACAGCTAACGCGTAAACCTTACAGATTATTCCAGGCATTGGCCCAGATAAATCTAGCCGCATCATTAAGCTACGCAAGCAAAACCAAGGGTTTGCTACATTTGACGAGCTGCTACAGGTAAAGGGTATCGGTGCGAAGACTTTGGTACGTATTAAAAAGCACGGCGCACTAGACAGTGGAATTTCTACGCTTCCTGCTGATTATAAGAAGTCTAAGCGAAGGAAGTCAGCGAAAGCTAAAACGACTACCGCGGTACAATCGCTTAGTTAGTTTACGCTTGCTGTAGAAAACGATGGCCGCCACTTGTTGGCGGCTTTTTAGTATTTAAAGCTCAGGCAATGACTGCCGATAGCTTAGTTATGCTCACCCAGTTGCAATCGATTTTGTGCGAGCTGAGCCGCTTTAAATACGGCGCGCGCCTTATTGAGGGTTTCCTTCCATTCAAGCTCAGGAACTGAATCAGCCACGATGCCAGCACCAGCTTGAATTGTAAGCTTGTTATCGCTCACAATTGCAGTACGAATAGCGATGGCTGTGTCCATATTGCCGTTCCAACTTATGTAGCCAATAGCGCCAGAATAGATACCGCGTTTTACCGGTTCTAGCTCTTGAATGATTTCCATGGCACGAATTTTCGGCGCGCCAGAAACAGTGCCAGCGGGAAAGGTTGCCTTGAGAACATCAATAGCTTGCAGATTGCCTTTTAAGGTGCCGACCACGTTGGAAACAATATGCATTACGTGGGAGTAGCGTTCGATATTCTCGCGTTCAGTTACTTTTACTGTGCCCACCTTGGAAACGCGCCCTGCGTCATTGCGCCCAAGGTCGACTAGCATTAAGTGTTCCGCGAGTTCTTTGGGGTCGTGTTTTAGTTCCTCTTCCATTTTAAGATCGTGCGCCGCATCCCGCCCGCGCCTGCGCGTGCCGGCGATAGGCCTGACCGTTAATTCATTGTCTTCCACCCTCACCAATATTTCTGGTGAGGAACCCACCACATAAGAATCGTGAAGGTCAAGGTAGTACATATAGGGTGAAGGGTTTAGCGTGCGCAGTGCCCGATATAAGTCCAGTGGGTCACCCTCATAAGGTGCTGTCATTTGCTGCGACAATACCACCTGAAAAATATCGCCCTCAACAATGTATTCTTTGGCTTTTTCTACCGCTTTTAAAAACCCAGCTCGCGTAAATGAAGACTTAAAATCTTCTTCCTCTAAAGCTTTGGAACTCGCGTTAAACGCTCGTGGTGGCATGGCTTGGTCAAGCTGGTCGTTAATGCTGTCCAAGCGACGTTGGCCTTGTGCGTAAGCATCGGTCTGATTGGGGTCGACGTGAACAATCAGAATGAGTCGATTCGAGAGTGAGTCGAAGACCACAATCTCTTGCGCAACCATCAGCAATATATCTGGTGCCTCTATCTGGTCTGGCTTGTCATTGCCGGCTAGCTTGGGTTCGATGTAGTGTACGGTGTCGAAACCAAAAAAACCTACTAGGCCACCAGAAAAGCGGGGTAAGCCTTCAATATCAGCAACCTTGAACTGTTGTTGAAATTGAGAAATTTCGGCGAGTGGGTCTTCAACTTCCTCATTGCGTAAAACCCGGTGTCCGTCTTGCAGCTTTACACGTTTTTTGTGAACGCTAAAGCGTTTGTTACACGGTAAGCCGATGATCGAATAGCGGCCCCATTTTTCTCCACCTTGTACGGATTCGAATAAAAAGCTATAAGGGCTACTGGCTAGCTTTCGGTAAACACTGAGTGGCGTTTCATAGTCGGCTAAGATCTCACGCGAAATAGGAACTAGGTTGCAGTTAGCTTCTGCAAAAGCTTGAAGGTCGGATTGAGATTGGATCATGGTGCGGATAAATCAAACGGTTAACGGACAATAAATTCGGATGGAGAACTACTATCTAACTCGCCAACAAATTCTGGTCGTTAACTGTGTGTTCGGTATCATGGGGTGATTATGGCACCTAAGTGGATCAAACAAAATTAATTATTTGGTTTAGCTTACTAACCACTGCTAAGGGCTGCAATGCATTTAAGTCGGCACCTTGTGCATAGCCATAATCAACTGCTACGGCACTAATATTCGCCGCTTTTGCAGCATTCAAATCATGCGCTGAGTCGCCTACCATGAAGACTTGTTCTGGGCGAAGTGCCAATTCATTTAGCGCAAGTTCAAGCTGGGCAGGGTGCGGTTTTTTGTGCTCGCAACTATCGCCGTACACTACACTACTAAAATAATGGGCAATGTTGAGTTGTTGCAACAATAGGCCTGTGCTAACCGGGGCTTTATTGGTTACTAGAGCAAGCTTTATGTCTCTTGTGTGAAGCATACTTAAAGTGGCGTTCACCGTTGGGTACAAATAGCTAGCAACACAGACGTTATTTTCGTAATAATTGATAAACATGTCTAGCGCTTGTTCTAAAAGGGCTGGATCAAGTTTACCGTTTAGGCCTCGTGTAAGTGAGCGTTTAACGAAGGCTTCAAGACCGTTTCCGACCCATTGCGTCACTTGCGATTCACTTACGGTTGGAAGCTTGAGCTGTTTTAAGGTGTGGTTGGCAGCGCGCCAGATGTCGGGCACTGAGTTAACTAAGGTGCCGTCTAGGTCAAATAAAATGCCTTCGACAGCCGCTATCCCGCCAAGCTAAGCTTTGGCTAACTCATCACGCATTTTTTTAATAATGCTGTCGTATATATTTTGATCACGGTCATTGGCATGGCCAAAAATACCTGAGCCTGCAACAAAGGTGTTGGCGCCAGCTTGTGCTATTTCCCGTATATTATCTACCTTTACGCCGCCATCAATCTCTAGGCGAATATCAGAGCCACTTTCATCGATTAATTTTTTCACTTGGCGTAGCTTATCCAAAGTCGAAGAGATAAAGCTCTGACCTCCAAAACCTGGGTTAACCGACATCAGTAAAATCATATCGACTTTATCCATAACGTAATCGAGATGGGATAAGGAAGTCGAGGGGTTGAAAACTAAACCGGCTTTACAGCCTTGCTCTTTTATCAAGCCCAAGGTTCGATCAATATGCTCTGAGCCTTCAGGGTGGAAGGTGATATAGCTGGCACCAGCTTTGGCAAAGTCCGGAATAATGCGGTCAACGGGTTTCACCATCAGATGCACGTCAATAGGCACTGTTACCCCGTGGCTGCGCAGTGCGTCGCATACTAATGGGCCGATAGTTAAATTAGGCACATAGTGATTATCCATTACATCAAAGTGCACCATGTCCGCACCCGACGCGAGCACTTGGTCAACTTCCTCGCCTAGCTTAGCAAAATTTGCCGATAAAATGGAAGGGGCGATGGCAAAGTTTTTCATGATGAATTAATTTCTGGCCTGAAGGCTGAACTTTAGCGTATTCAAATTAGTACGTCACCCGCTTAGTCAGCTCAATGTTTGGATTGGGCTTTGATTGATGAACCGCTGATCTTGGTCATAGGGAAAGATATCTGCTCGCTGATTCTCGGCGATGTCGTCAGCAACACTTTGCCAATACTCCGGTTCGAGTAAGTCACGGTGGCATTTCACGAACATTGCCCGAATAGTTGGATTACTCACCACAAAATGTTCAAATTGCTCAGGGAAAAAGTCATTTTTTTCTACTCGATACCATGGTTCGGTAGCCATCTCTTGCTCGGGTGTACGCGGGGGTGGAATGTGTCTTACGCGGATCTTGTTCAAGGGCACAATTTCATCGTAATCATAAAATACAACGCGTTTTTGCCGAGTGACGCCGAAATTCTTCAATAGCATATCGCCCGGAAAAATATTTGATTTGATCATGTCTTTAATAGAATTACCGTAATCATCGATCACATGCTCAAGCTCTTCTTCTCCAACTGTATCCACATAAAGATTTAGAGGCACCATTCTACGTTCTATATATAAGTGGCGAATGATCAAGTTGTTATTTTCGATGCTCATACTAGAGGCAATTACTTCACTGAGCCTAGTTAGCAACTCTTCTGAAAGCCGGTCGACGGGAAAGGCGACGTGAGAAAACTCTAAAGTATCGGCCATCCGGCCGATACGGTCGTGGTTTTTAACGAATAAATACTGCGCTTTAACGGTGGCGCGGTCGATGTCTTTCGGCGGTGCAAATTTGTCTTTTATTACCTTAAAAACGTAGGGAAAGGACGGTAGCGTAAACACGCTCGTCAGATGAGTGCGATAGATGATGTAGAAAGTCGCGGTAAAACAGCACTTTACCCTGCTTTTGAAAGCCGATAACGGTGTATAAATCGGCGCGGGTTTTGCCGGGTAAAATGCTGTGCAAGAAGGTTACCAATGCAGCGGGTGCTTGGGTGCTAACCATAAAATAAGCGCGGGTAAAACTAAATACAATATCCAGAGCATCTTGCTCGGTTATTAATGCATCGACAAATAGCTCGTGGCCCTTGTTTTGTAATATTGGAATAATAAAACCGGTGGTACGCATATCGGAGACAAACCGACCTACAAGATAAGCCGCCTTATTTCGAAAAAATAAGCTACTAAGTATATGGATTTGGTAGCTATCCCCATACACCGCTTTGTCCGGCATAAATGGTTTAAAGTGTCGAAATAACAGCTCAACATCGCGCGCTTGGTTATTCCAAGGGAGCCTTAGGCCTAAGTTGTCTAGAATGTCCTTGAATAGTATGGAGGTGGTTTCTTCTGAGGGGTAGTAACTTTCGTAAATCGGTATCGGCGTATCTATTACCTCGGTGGATAAGCCGGGTCGCACGAATATGTGCTTATTGTTGTAATAGCTTCGGTCGAAGAGTTGACAGAAAACCGAGTTATAAAAGCTTTCGGCCAGTTCGGGTTGTTTGTGTTCGTATAGCAAACCCATACTACTGCAGTTTTACTTTTTGCCAAAGCTCCTTTTCTGGGCGTTCAAAATCATAATTGTTGCGCAGATACTCAATGGTTTCCTTAACGCGGGTGTCGTAAAAGTCGATACGCTCGCGGCGGGCTTTGCTATCGCCTACCCAATCGGCTTGTTCAAAACGCGTTTTTGCCGCATCAGCGATAGCGGTGAAACGAACGTAGTGCCGGTCAAATCCATAGAGTATGGTTTCGGCGATGGAAGAAGGGGCGAGCTGACCCGACATAGCTTAGGTGGATTAAGAATTGCCCCAGAGTATAACTGGGGCAATCTCACTGAATCCGACAATTTGACTTGGGCTATGTAGTTAGCTCACAGAAACTCAATAGAACTTAGAACTGATCTTCTTCAGTCGAGCCAGTTAGCGCTGTTACAGAAGAAGCGCCGCCTTGAATTACCGTAGTTACGTCGTCGAAGTAACCCGTGCCGACTTCTTGTTGATGAGCAACAAAGCTATAGCCTTTCCCAGCAGCCGCAAATTCAGGCTCTTGTACTTTCTCAACATAGTGCTTCATGCCTTCGCCTTGCGCGTATTCGTGCGCTAGGTCAAACATGTTGTACCACATGTTGTGAATGCCAGCTAATGTGATGAACTGATACTTGTAACCACAATCGCTTAGGTCTTGCTGGAAAGATGCAATCTGTGAGTCATTCAAGTTCTTCTTCCAGTTGAAGGAAGGCGAGCAGTTGTACGCTAATAACTGACCTGGGTTTTCTGCTTGAACCGCTTGTGCGAACTCACGTGCAAAACCGATATCAGGAACACCCGTTTCACACCATACTAAATCGGCGTAAGGGGCATAAGCTACGCCGCGAGAGATAGATTGTTCAAGGCCATTCTTCACTTTATAGAATCCTTCGGCGGTGCGCTCACCTGTACAGAAAGACTTGTCGTTGTCGTCAACATCGGAGGTTAACAAGTTTGCAGCTTCAGCGTCTGTGCGTGCTAACACGAATGTCGATACGCCCATCACATCAGATGCTAGTCGCGCAGCCAATAATTTTTGAACGGCTTCTTGGGTTGGAACCAACACTTTGCCGCCCATGTGGCCGCATTTTTTAACCGCCGCTAATTGGTCTTCGAAGTGTACGCCCGCTGCCCCTGCGCCGATCATGTTCTTCATCAGCTCGTAGGCGTTCAATACACCGCCGAAACCCGCTTCAGCGTCAGCAACTATTGGTAGGAAATAGTCGATACCGTCTTTGTCTTCTGGGCTCATGCCACGAGACCACTGAATTTCGTCAGCGCGTTTGAAGGTGTTGTTAATACGGCGTACCATCGTGGGCACTGAATCGTACGCGTAAAGTGATTGATCAGGGTACATGGTTTCAGAGGTATTGCCGTCTGCAGCAACTTGCCAACCTGATAGGTAAATCGCTTCGATCCCGGCTTTTGCTTGCTGCATTGCTTGGCCCGCAGTGATTGCTCCCATACAGTTTACGTAGCCCTTTTTAGCGCTGCCGTTTACTAACTCCCATAGTTTTTCAGCACCGCGCTTTGCAAGTGTGTATTCGGGTTGAATAGAGCCGCGTAGTCTGACGACATCTTCAGCGGTGTAGTTACGTTTTACGCTTGCCCAGCGTGGGTTGGTATCCCAATCTTTCTGAATGTCGGCTATTTGTTGGTCACGGGTCATGGCTAAAAATACTTAAGTTAAATGAGTGATTGCTAGGAGGTCTCAACTTATCTGTTGTATTCGCTAAGTTAAGCAGAGATCTAGCATGGAGAAATAAGTTGCACGATTATATAGGGTGATTAGATTATGGTGAACAGAATAATCATAAGTAATTCTTATTGTAAATGCGCCCAAGCCCAAGGTCATTTGTTGTTTTTAGCTACGCGGGGTAAATGGCACCAAGAGGAGCGGGGTGTCTCGCGCCCGTTACAGAAGGCGCATTGGCGTGATTGCCATCGATTGCTTGTTTGGCCAACCACGCGAAGGCGCAGGCTTCGACAAGTTGAGGCTTGATACACAAGGCAGTGGTAGTTAAGACTTTGGTTTCGGTACTGGTCTGGATAGCCCGTAATAGATGCTCATTTTTGGCACCACCACCACAAATATATATTGCCTCTGGTGATTCAGATGCAAAGCGTGAAAGGGCCGTGGTGATTGATCGCGCGGTAAATTGACACAGCGTGGCTTGAACGTCTTCGGGCTTTATGTGGACGATTTCCTTATGCCTTATTAACCATTTTAGATTAAACAAATCGCGACCTGTGCTTTTGGGCGGCGTAGACTTAATGAACGGTTCTGACATCAAGCTTTGTAATAGTGAGTCATTAATCTTTCCGCTTGCAGCCCATTCACCGTTTTTATCAAACGGCTGGTTTATATGTCGCGCTGACCATTCATCCATTAGGGCATTCCCTGGACCGGTATCAAAGCCAAGTAGCGGGCTTTTGTTGTCGCTAGATAGGATGCTGGCGTTTGCAATGCCGCCAATATTAACGATGGCTCGGCGCTCATGGGTATCGGCAAACACTGCTTGGTGAAAAGCGGGTGCTAATGGGGCACCTTGTCCGCCTGCGGCAATGTCTCTATTGCGAAAGTCCATTACGGTGGTTATACCCGATAGCTCGGCGAGGAGTGAGCCGTTACCAAGTTGCAGCGAATAAGGTGTGGAGATATTGGGTAAATGGCGGATAGTTTGTCCGTGGTTGCCAATTCCCCTTACCTCATTTCCGTTAGTGTTGTCGCATAGCTTCTGCACCACCTCATTAGCCAATCGGCTATGCTCTATCCCCAGCACTTGGCTCTGGTGTAGCTCGCCTTTGCGGGCGGAAGTTAATTCACTGAATCTTTGCTTGAGTATTTTAGGGTAGGCCACAAAAGTGCTTTGTAAAAGCTCGAGCCCAGATTCAGTAAAGCGTACCCGTACGCCATCAATTCCATCTAAGCTAGTGCCTGACATTAGGCCAATGTATTGGTCTGGTAGGTGAGTAGTTGTTTTCGACATACTGGGGTTAATGTCGGTAAAGAATGGCCGTAGTTACAAAGGCGCGATCTACTCTATACAAAAACGCGCTAGCGTTGTGCTGTTTTAATTTCTACTGAATTGCTCAACTGTATGAGGCGTTGCTTCGATTCACGCCTAAACTCTGCCATTTCGCTTGCTGCAACGGGGTCAGTACGCGGGAATTCCACTTTGAGAGGGTTGCGGTGCCGACCGTTGATGCGAAACTCATAGTGCAAATGCGGCCCCGTAGCCCAACCTGTACTTCCCACATAACCGATGGTTTGGCCTTGGATAACACGCTTACCGGTGCGGATTCCTTTACCAAATTTATTCATATGCGCGTACAAGGTGGTGGTTTGGCCACCGTGCCGCAAAACCACTGTGCTGCCATAGCCACCTTTTTTACCCGCATACTGCACCACACCATCGCCAGTAGCTAGAATTGGCGTGCCTCTTTTGGCTCCGTAATCTACTCCCTTATGCGCTTTCCATGTTCTCTTTATAGGGTGCAAGCGGCGTTTCGAAAAGCCCGATGTGACGCGTCCTAACATAACTGGGGTGCGTAAAAACCCACGCTTTAGGCTTTCGCCATCAGGTTTATAATATGCGATTTCACCTCCCGTATTTTCATAACGTACAGCTTGGATAGACCCGCCCCGGTTCCAAAACTCAGCCGCTAAGATCTCACCATCGTCAATGAAGTCATTTCCCACGTAGGCTTTTTGGTAGATCATGTGAAATCGGTCTCCCGATTGAATGTCGCGTGCGAAATCTATTTCCCACTTAAAGATATCAACTAGCTTAGATACCATATTGTATGACAATCCAGCTTGTTCACCCGCAATGCCTATACTGGAATTGATAGTGCCCGAAGCAACGACCATTTCGTAAGTTACAGCCTTTTCATGCTCTGTGATCTTGAAGCTATCTTGTTTAGGCCTGATAACTAAGGTTCTGAGCTTGTCTAAAGTATACTCTAGGGTTTCCCATTGTCCCTCGGGGCTAAAGAAAAACCGCATTTCCCTGCCGGGCATTAACGAGCGTATTTGCCCCGCCGTTTCGGTTTGGTTCAGTTTAATTGCGAGTACGAGTGGAATGCCCGCTTCTTGGAAAATCTTGCTTAAGGTGTCGCCTGACTTAACAACGAATGATTTGATCGAACCTCTTAGCGGGGTCTTTTCTTTAGAAGAGTGCTCTTGATCCTGAGTCAATTCAAGGGGTAAGCTAGCACTAGATTGTTTTAATTTAAAACTACCAAGAGTGTCTTCAGCTTTAAAAGTGCGTAGAGCAGTAGTGCTACTAGCAATGTTGTCTTGATTATCTAAAGTGCTTTTTAAAGATGAAGCGGGATTTAGACTTATTTTGGCCGTTGAAACTGCTATATAATTCGTGTCGCTAGTCAGTGGTGCGAAAGCCCATGTTAGCAGCGCAATAGTCCCCACCAAAAAAGCCGCAGATGAGAGTCTGCCAAATCTGCTTTTGTGGGGGCCGTAGCTGTTTGTGGTGTGGTAGCTACCCCCATTATTTAGTCCTGAATTAGAATGCATACTTTTTATATTGTGATTTTCTCTTGCAGGATAATTTGCGCGCTGATTATCAATAATTCAGGGTGAAATGTCAAAGGACAGTCTTGTCCAACATGAAATGATACTGAGCGCAGGGACTGATTCTAATCGGAAATGATACCGAACTAAATCTAATTTCTGTTCATGATGGTGAATGAATACCATTATGAATGACCACCATATAGATACCCTTGATAAGGCACGCTTGTTGCTACAAGGCACTGATGAAATCGATCTGGCAATCGACGGTAAACGCAATCGCTATGATTTCATCAAACGCACCTTAATGCGTTTCAAATACAGCAAACCGGGTCGAGCCGATAAGGGTCTTGTGCTGCGTTATATCACACGCATCAGCGGTTACTCTTATGTGCAAGTGAAACGCCTGGCTGCCAGCTATCTCAAGCACGGTAGAATCCAGTGGCGACATCGTGCCACAAGGGGCTTTGCTAGACGCTATAGCAATCAAGACATTAAGCTTCTAGCAGAGATGGATGAACTCCACGGTACGTTATCAGGCCATGCCACTAAGAAACTCTGTGAGCGCGCCTTAGTTGTCTATGAGCAAACTGAGTATGCCAACCTAGCACGTATCCCGGTTTCTCATCTATACAATCTACGCCGATCTAAACCCTACCAGAACAATCGCCGTCACTTTGAAAAGACACATTCCAAGCCTTCTTCTATCGGCCAAAGACGTAAGCCACAGCCAGAAGGTCAACCTGGCTATAGCCGTGTAGATACAGTGCATCAGGGCGATAAGGACAAGGTTAAAGGGGTCTATCATATCAACGCCGTTGATGAGATCACCCCGTTTGAAGTCGTGTTTTCTACACAGAAAATATCAGAGCCATTCTTGATGCCTATTCTCACTCAAATGCTAGAGCAATTCCCCTTTGTGATTAAAGGCTTTCATGCCGATAATGGCAGTGAATACATTAACCAATCGGTGGTGCGATTGTTGAATAAGCTATTAATCGAGTTGACCCAATCCAGGGCTAGACACCGTAACGACCATGCCTTAGTTGAGTGCAACAATGGGGCCATCGTGCGCAAGCATCTTGGCTTCATGCATATCCCGCAAAAATATGCGCCTGAGATTAATCAATTTGCCACCGACTTTCTTAACCCTTATTTGAATTATCACCGACCTTGTTTCTTCCCACAGATCAGCACTAACAACAAAGGAAAACAAGTCAAAACCTATCCATATCGAAACATGATGACGCCTTATGAAAAACTCAAATCGCTGACCAATGCACAGTCATATCTTAAAACTCACATCTCGTTTACAATGCTTGACGATATCGTTTATCAGATGACTGATAATGAGGCAGCAAAACAACTCAATGAGGAAAAAACTAAACTCTTTAAAAACATCTTTGAACAGAAATGACAATCAACTTCTCGGTATCATTCCTGTATTGGAATAGACTAGGACAAAATGAATAGTATGCAATATCATTGGGTCCAACTTTTTTAGGTCTACAAATGGCTTCAAATTTAATGAAACAATGTCCCGAGCAATTGTCTCTACTTAAACGTGGAGTGGATGAAGTGCTGGTTGAAGACGAGTTAGTCAAAAAGCTCGAATCTGGGAAGCAACTGCGCGTTAAAACGGGCTTTGACCCGACAGCCCCCGACCTGCACCTTGGTCACACTGTGTTGATAAACAAGATGAGGCAATTTCAGGAATTAGGCCACGAGGTTATTTTCCTGATCGGTGATTTCACCGGCATGATTGGTGACCCCACAGGGAAGAATGTAACCCGCAAACCTCTTACGGATGAGCAAATAGTACAGAACGCACAAACCTATCAGGATCAAATTTTCAAAATTTTGGATCCAGATAACACCATCATTGAGTTTAATTCAAAATGGATGACACAACTGGGCTCAGCAGGATTGATTAAATTAGCGGCCCAACACACGGTTGCAAGAATGTTAGAGCGTGATGATTTCAATAAGCGCTATGCAGGTGGGCAACCCATCGCCATTCATGAGTTCTTGTATCCTTTGGTTCAGGGCTACGATTCAGTTGCACTCAAAGCAGATGTTGAATTAGGCGGTACAGATCAAAAATTTAACTTACTGGTTGGCCGCGAGCTACAAAAACATTACCAACAAGCGCCTCAGGTAGTGATGACAATGCCCTTGTTAGAGGGGCTTGACGGAGTACAAAAGATGTCCAAGTCTTTGGATAATTATATCGGCATTACCGATGAACCTAACGAAATGTTTGGAAAGCTGATGTCCATTTCTGATGAGTTAATGTGGCGTTATTTTGAGTTGTTAAGCTTTGTTAGTGAAAAAGTGATTGGCGGTTATAAACGTGATATTGATCAAGGCAAAAACCCGCGTGATATTAAATTTTTATTAGCGCAAGAAATTGTGGCACGATTTCATTCTGATATTCAAGCGACCGCAGCGCAAGAAGCATTTATAGTGCGGTTTCAGAAAGGCGCTATCCCCGATGATATCGAAGAGCTAACCCTTAATATTGGTGAGAGCTTGGCAATAGCTAATGTGTTAAAACAGGCTAATTTGGTGAGTTCGACTTCTGATGGAATGCGTATGATTAAGCAAGGCGCGGTGAAGGTCGATGGTGAGAAGGTAGCAGACCCTCGCCTGATTATTGATACCGCAGTATCGGCAGTTTTTCAGGTAGGTAAACGGAAAATGGCAAAAATTACGCTGGTTAAATAATTAGGGAGCTGAGTAATTTGTTGCATTGGCCTCAATGCGGTGGTATAAGAGCGCGCCTGAATTTTTTGGTTTGACGGTAGTAACGCTAAATTAGTGCAGTTAAATTAATACACAGACGGTCGACTGATTGTATATAGTCAAGACTTTGTTGAATCAGTGGGAAGGTATACTTAGTTGTTAGATTGGATATTCTCCCGTTTCCTCTGAGTAGTTTTTCCGTATAGCATAATTTGCTGATAAGATATTTTAGACATGACAAACGAAGTACTAATTCACGGGGTTAAGCCTTACAAGGAAAAGAAAAACGAAGAATATATGAATCCAAAGCAGGTAACGCACTTTGGTAATATTCTACAATCGTGGCGTAATGAGTTAATGGACGAAACAAAACAGACCGTCCACTATATGCAGGATGAGTCTAGTAATCACCCCGATCCAACCGATCGCGCAAGCCAAGAAACCGACATGGTGCTGGAGCTCAGAAATCGTGATCGTGATCGTAAATTGGTTAAGCGTATTGATAAAACCATCAAGACCTTGAAGGAGGATTATGGCTTTTGCGAAACTTGCGGCATTGAAATTGGCATCAAGCGAATGGAGGCCAGACCGACTGCTACGCAATGCATTGATTGTAAAACTCTGGACGAAATACGCGAAAAACAACTCGCTTAAGCTTAAATCGCCTAAACCCCTATTTATCTAATACCCCTTCAGTATTGACGGGGTGGTAGCGGTCTTTTATAGTTGCGCCAATATAACTAGGATATAAAAGATGGAAAAAGCCATCGAAAGTCTGGAACAGCAGGTTGCTCAGTTGTCGAAGCTGTGTTCAGATTTACACCACGAAAATAATAACGTTAAAACCGAGCACCGCGTTGCCGAAAAAGAAGTGGAGCAGTTACGTGAAAAGAACCGTATAGCCCGTGGCCGCGTCGAGCAGATCGTCGAACGTCTAAAGTCTATCGAGACTTAATTCAGCGTTAAAATATTTAAATGAAAAAGGTCGATAAAGGCTTGTCAGTGCTTATTCTTGATAAAGAATACCAAATCGCTTGTGGCGACGAAGAGCGCGATGATTTAGTTAAAGCCGCGCGTTACTTGGAGGCGAAGCTCAGCGATGTAAGCAAAAAAGGCAAGATAATTGGCCCGGAGCGCGCAGCGATCATGGCCGCCTTAAATATCAGCTACGAACTGGTGCAAGCGAATAAATCGAGCGAAAACGAATCACAGTACGAAGAGCGTTTGGAAAAATTGCAATCGGATGTTCGAGTAGTGGTAGATAAATACAAACAAACTAGTCTATAAAATAAGCTGGGTTTTAGCGCGCTCACATCTCTGCTGGCCACTATTTTAAATCTTTATAAGCAAACCCATACGATTTACAACTACGGCGCTGATGCGATATAGGTAACAGTGCCGTTGTATGTCCCCGCAACAGGGGTTGTATTATTTTTGTAGGAGTAGGTCCAGATTGCCTGTCGATTCACTACTTTTCCTGAGAACAAATTCCCTGAGACCGAGGCAGTGGTATTCGCTGCATTTACCAAAACAGGTGCAGGTAGATCAGTATCATCGCTCACTGTAGTGATTTCGCTGTAGCTTATATAAGGCGCGGCTCCGCCTTGGCTTAACCCTGAGCTATCGCTAACTTGATAGCTGAGCGTGATGGTGCCGACATTCGCTCGAAGATCAATTTGTAAGGAACCATTATTGGTCGCTGCAACATCCGCGCCATTGCCTAAGGGGTTTATTCCGAAATAGGTGTTGGTGCCAGCATTAAACCCTGGGCTATTATTTAAATCGATGGTGACTTTGTCTACTTGACCAAAGGTTGCGGAGCCAACGCGGAAATATAATATTTTAGGTATGATTATTCGATGTCTTATATCAATGCTGATATCTAAAATAGGGTCGGCAGAGCTAACTGAATTGTCACGCACTTGACCAGCTAGAACTTGCGGCGTTGTAACAATGGAGAAAATTAGAGCTAATCCAAGCCCTCCGAAAACTCGGCTGCGTTTCTTGATGATTCCCATTACCAATGACGACATTACTAGTAGTCGCCGACGGCCCTTAAAGTCACGGTACCTTCATAGGTTCCGTATGGAAGTAAGGTGTCGTTGTCGAATTCGAACTGATAGAAGTTGCGGTGCCTAGTGGCGGTGCCGTTGTTAGCTATATTGGTGTCAACAATTGTCTGGAATACTTGGCTGGGGCTATCGTCATAGGATAGGACTGAAACGAGTGTATCCCCGTCTCGGGCAGTCCAACTGATCTTACTAAAATCAATAGTTTGACTGTCACATGAAGCAACAGTCACGCATTGCATGGGTGTGCTCGAGTCGTAACTGAAGGTTCCAGTTAATGAGGATGAGGAGGCATTATTTTGCAAATAGGCACCTTTATAGTTTGTGTCGGTAACAATTCGCACTCGGTAAATCCCGCTGCCACCGAGGTTGTTGGTACTAACCGTAGTCGATGCTGCTGTTACACCCGGTACGCCTGTAAAGTGGCCTGGTACACCCGCGTTGTATATGACGGTATCAACTGCTCCGTTTCCATTTCCGCCGATCCTGATACGGATAAATGGTGTATTCCTATTTAACACTTCAGCTCGTAACTCAGTGAAATATGTGTTTGGGGTTGAAAATAAAATTAAAACTCCAGCTAACAAAAATATTCTGCTTGTTTTCATGGTTTGACTAAAGTCGTGTCTATGCTGAATGTTTGATTGTCCGCATAAACTTTACCTTTTAATTTTAGTGGGTAGATATCCCCATCTATTTCTCCATCAATGTGTAAGGGCAGTTCGCGGGTTTGATTAGCCATAATCGGAGAGGTCGCAACGTGCAGCACAATTTTTTGGCCTAGCGCGGTAGTACCTGACAAATCGCTACTTAGTCGGCCATGCGCTGACCCGCTATTACGGACATTTACCATCGGTAGCAATGCGCCTTGGTAGGGTTTAACACTGACGTCAACTAGCTCAATTTTTGGTGCTACTTTACCGACCTGCAAATACACAATCACAGCTATTCTGCCCGTGACTGGTAGGTTTATAGCACCGGAACCTACAGTCGTTTGATGTGGCTTTCCCATGCTTTCCACCATAATAGCGAACCGGCACTCCACGTCGGCTTGATCTTCTGGTACATGCATTTCAAACCGAAAGTTCCGTGCCTGATTAGGATTAGGCACAATACTTATTTTGTGCCGCTCCAATTTCACCCAAGGCCGGCAGCTGTTGTGTTTAAGCTCCTTCGTAAAACTAATTTCACCATCAGCAGAATAATTCCACTCAACAGTACTTATATTATAATCGGTAGGACGACTGCCTAAATTGTAAAAACCAATTGATCGACGAACAATGTCTGCGGCACTGGCGCTTACCTCGAATCTAGATGGAGAGACCCCCCCAGCGAACCCGCCGCCCTGTTGCGCAAAAGACATAGAGGGGAAGACGGCGCCAAAGAGCAATACTGAGCAATAAAAAAGCACAATCAATTGATTGTGCTTTTTGTAACAGACAATCGCTATATCATCGGCAGTCATAAACAACTAATTTACCCAAGTAAAGGATTATAGTAAGATTATTCTCTGGTTTAGGGCTGTGAAGCTACGTAAGTTACTCTGGCTTCATAGGTGCCAGCTACGGGGGTAGTCGAACCAGCGACGCGAGTGTAGGTGTAGGTCCAAGTGTCTGTAAGGTTAATGACAGCTCCTCCTGTAATAACTGTATCCGTGGTGAAGTCTGCAGTTGGGTGTGCTATTGAGCCGCCATCGGTTGCTACAATTTCAGAAGTAGGGATAGTAGCAGTGACTATAGTGTCGTGTTCAAGGGCACTGGCCCCGGCATTTCCGCCAACAACAGTTGAGGTTATGGTTACATCACCCCCAGTGTTAGAAAACAAAAATACAGGAAGTGTCGCAGCAGCGCCAGATGTGCTGCTGCCAGCGACACCAGCTGTCACGCTGGTAGTAGGTGTTGTGCCAAAAGGATCAGGATTCGTAATTGCAACAGGTGCGCCACCAGTACCGTAAGTTTGATTGTTCGTATCAGCTAATACTCCACTTGGGCTAACATCCCATTCTATTTTTGAGATAGTGTCACCCGTCTCGCCAACGCCGAATATTAATATTTCTGGGATGATCACGCAAAAATCTACGCTAGCCTCGGCCGTAGCTGTAACGCCAGCAGCCTGGACCGCAATATCTGCATCAGCAAAAGAAAGGGTTGGGGTGAGTCCAAGTGCAACTAGTGTTGCAGCGTTTGAAATTAATTTAGTTGTGTTTTTCATAATTTTATCTAGTGCTCAGAAAAATTTTGGGAAGCCCAGAATTTAGTTTACGTATTCGATTAGGCTAGCTTTTTGGTTCAGTTGCTATTATAAGATACTCGCATAGATGATATACCTGTAAATTACCGGTACATCTACAGAACCGTTAAAATGGTAATATACACCGCTCATATTATAAAATCAACCGTTCTAAGTAATTATGTTATAAATGAGGTATCATACGCAATCGGAGGTGATTCATGTTTTTTGAGGCTGATGTGTGTGAGGTGTTTAAGTGGTTCTGGTATCAGCGAGAGCTATCTTTAAAAAGTGTAAAGGTTTCAGTGAATAAATTAAAATCGACTATATATTGTATAACTGCGTTGTGTATACCTCTGCAGGCTGGAGCTGTTATTGAAATTGAAAAGGGGCCTCAAGCTCAATTCGACCAGCAGAAATATGTGAACGAAGACGGAAGTAGGCAGTGGGCGTGGCTGTTTTCGCAGCCTGACGCAGGCTATACCATTCAGTTAGCTAGTTTTAAAGATGAACGCTCGGTTGGCCAGTATTTGCGTGATAACAGCAGTATTCCAATAGGGTCGATACGACACCATTCTCCGATTGATCCAGTTAACGATTGGCATTTCTTGTTGTTCGGTATTTATTCCTCAGAGAACTTAGCAAGAAAAAAGGCAGATAGTCTAGGGTTCCAAGACACCTTAATAAGGCAAATAAAGACAATTAAGCATCGTCGTTGCAATAAGTGGAAGCAAGGTTCTTTATATCAAGAAAACTATTTAAGATGGTGCGTAGACAGTAAAGGGTCAAGCAAGCTAGAGGTTGCGCTTGCTCCGCTGAGCGATACGGATTCGTCTTTGCCGACGACACTTATGACTGACTTAGGAGCTGCTGATAATACCGTTGAAATAAAACCAGCTTTCCAGATAGCCGAAGTAACCGACAGTAACAACGAAGTCGTTGATTCGAAACCGGTTGCGGCTATTTACGTGGACCAATTAATCGACCCTGATATTGGCGAAGAGGAAATTGCCGTATTCGACCCTGATAAGAAAACGCTAGGGGCCTATAACCACATTGAAATTACTAGCCAGTATTACGAGCAAGACCAAGGTCAAAACTTAAATTTTGACGGATTTAACAGTGCGGTAGCCTACACGGCTATCACCGCTACCGATAATTATGGTGATCTGCGCTTTAGCATGAGAGCGATAGACAATGATTTGGGTGGCGGGTTAGGGTTTGGTTTAGGAAATAACTCTGAAACAGGTCGTGAGACAGGTTTGGAGAACATAAAGCTGGAACAATTCAATTTTCCACTATCTGAAAATGTGGTCATGCGCAATGTGATAGGCACGCATAAAGGAACGAGCTTAGCTTTAGTCAGTTACCCCGATCAAGGGCTAGTGAGCCAACGTTTTGCTAATGCTGACCCAGATATTCTAGGCATTAGTTCGCGTATTTCAGATAGCCGGAAAACGGTTCAGGCTTCAATTGGTAAAGTTGAGAATATTAATAATAACTTGGTATCGGGCTACGAAGACTCTGAGCTAGGTTTAGCGAGAATTCGTTACTTTGATTATTCGAGGGCTAAAAATGCGTTCAAAGCAGACTTATGGGCCACTCAAAGCAAACAAGAGGGAATAGATGACGATACAGGTTTACGGTTGACATGGAGTTCACTTTGGTCAAAGTATCTAGTCTCAACGCTTGACCTGGTAAAAACACGTGATAGCCATGCCTTGTTAACAGCAGCGCGTTATAACAAGCTGCGGTCTCGTCGAGAACTAGGGTTTTATTACTTTGGTGATGAAGTTAATTGGGTTAATCGGCAAATAGGCGATGACAATGCGGGCATATATTTCAGGCAGACGAATCGCCGTGGCCCAATCGGTTACGGGTTAAGCGGCGAATACCGCCAGCAAGAGGTCTCAGGTGATGAACCTAGCAATGAGAAAACGACTACCTATCTAGCAGGAAATGCTAATTACAGACTGAATCGAAATACTAGAGTCAGCGGGAACTACTCAATTCGCGATATCTCCGCTTATGATGTCGCTGATAGTTCTGTGCTACACAGGTTACGAACTTCGTTTAATAAAAGACATAATCTTAATACATCTAGTAATCTTTCTTTAGGGTATCAACTTCGGCAATACCAAAATGGTGCGGCGAACGACGCGACGACTAAGCGTGCGAATTATAGTATAAGCCATAGTTTTTTAAATGACTCAGAAGGCGGGCTGTCACTCGGATACGTAGAAGAATCGGGTGGCCAGAGTAACCGAGAAACATACAGTATCAATACTAATTGGAAAAGACGCTTTAGTAACAACCACACAGTCAACTTAGGGTTTGGCTACAATCAAAACTTAGGCGTGATTTCAGATAGCGATAGTTGGACCGCGAGTTTGGCGCATGGTTGGCACATCACTGACAAGCTGTATTTATCCACTAGCATTAATTACAACACCTATAATTATAAATACGAAGAGGATCGCTTTAACGGCCTTTTTGTTGAAAATAATATTAGTGAATTAGATGATGAAAGTTTAAGCGTAAACCGCCTAACCGCGTTTTTTCGCCTCAATTACGAATTTGGAAATGTGCAAAGCGCGAAAGTTTTGGGCCGTAAAACGGGTAAAGCGGGTGCGGGTTCCATTCGTGGCACACTATTTCTAGATCTAAATCAAGATGGTATTCGCCAACCAAATGAAAAAGGCTTAACAGGCGTGCTGATTTACCTAAATAGCATTTATCCAACGAAAACGGATTCGCAAGGAGAATTTATCTACCGGCGAGTAGGCACTGGCCAGCAAGTATTATTTATAGATGAATCAAAACTGCCACTGCCGTACAGCCTTAACGGCGTTGAATTTACGAAGCTTAAAGTGAGGTTACGCAAAGAATCAATTATTGATATTCCGGTACAAATTATCCAATAGCTTTCTAGCAACTGATATAGAGTAAAGTCGCATTTCGCTACGTGCCGTGATCGGTTAACATTACGGTACTAAAAATATCATTTGTAGAGACTGATAATGGCAGGCGAATTTGATCAAATTTATCTCGCTGCAAAAAATGACCCGGAAGGATTTTGGGCGCAAGCAGCGCAGCACGTAACCTGGCACAAAAAATGGGATAAGGTTTTAGACGATAGCACACCCCCGTACTATCGTTGGTTTAAGGGTGGGCAAATTAATGCTTGTTATAACGCTATAGACCGCCATGTGGAAGCGGGCCGAGGTGAGCAAACCGCGATTATTTATGACAGCCCTATTACTGGTACCAAAGACAAAATAAGTTACCAAGGCTTGCTAACCAGAGTATCTAAGTTCGCTGGGGTGTTGCGAGAGCAAGGCGTTGAAAAGGGTGACCGCGTTATCGTTTATATGCCGATGGTGCCCGAAGCGGTTATTGCGATGTTGGCCTGTGCGCGCATTGGCGCTATTCACTCAGTGGTATTTGGTGGTTTTGCTTCAACAGAGTTAGCTGTGCGCATTGATGATGCGGGGGCAAAAGTCATCGTTGCGGCATCCTGCGGTATCGAGCCTAGTCGCGTGATTGAATACATGCCGCTGGTTAATGGCGCGATTGCGCTTTGCAAGCAAAAGCCAACTTCTGTAGTGGTTTTGCAACGAGAACAAGTAAGGTCTGAATTACTCGAAGGTAGAGATATTGATTGGAAAAATGCAGAAGCCAACGCACAGTCGGTTGACTGCGTGCCTATGGAATCAACCGACCCACTTTATATACTTTATACATCAGGAACCACGGGCCAGCCCAAGGGCGTAGTCAAAGATATAGGAGGTTCAGTGGTTTCCTTGCATTGGACCATGAAAAATATCTATAACGTGGAATCTGAGGATGTATATTGGGCAGCTTCGGATGTAGGTTGGGTTGTTGGCCATTCGTATATCGTCTATGCGCCCTTATTTGCGGGTAATACCACCATTGTGTTTGAAGGCAAGCCAGTGGGTACGCCTGATCCGGGTACGTTTTGGCGCATTATCCAAGATTACAAAGTAAAGGTACTGTTTACCGCACCGACAGCTTTTCGTGCGATCAAGAAAGAAGACCCCAACGGTGAATATATCTCAAAGTATGATATTTCGAGCTTGCAGTCATTATTCCTCGCCGGAGAACGCCTAGACCCACCAACCCAGCAATGGGCAACGGAAAAACTGGGCATACCAGTGATTGATCATTGGTGGCAAACTGAGACCGGCTGGTCAATATGTTCGAATTGTTTGGGCATCGAGCAACTACCCATCGTGGAAGGTTCCCCAACTAAGCCAGTACCTGGTTATCAAATGGAAGTATTGAACGATGAAGGCAAAACAATTGGAGCTGATGAGATCGGTTCACTCGTGGTGAAGTTACCTTTGCCGCCGGGTACTTTCCCTACCTTGTGGAATGCCAAGCAGCGTTATTTTGACAGTTATCTTAGCCGTTTCCCTGGGTATTACGAAACAGGTGATGCGGGTTATATTGACGAAAATGGCTATGTTTTTGTGATGTCACGTACCGATGATGTAATTAATGTTGCGGGGCACCGTCTCTCAACGGGTGGAATAGAAGAGGTGTTAGCGGCACATCCGGATGTAGCGGAATGCGCGGTGATCGGTGTGGACGATGCCCTCAAAGGGCACTTGCCTCTGGGTTTAATAGTACTCAACAGTGCCTGCACCCGTAGCCACGAAGAAATAGCAAAAGAAGCAGTGCAGATGGTGCGAGATAAAATTGGCCCGGTTGCAGCATTTAAGTTGGCCACGGTAGTGAATGCACTTCCGAAAACGCGCTCCGGTAAGGTGTTGCGAGGCACCATGAAGAATATTGCCGATACAACGCCATGGACTGTTCCTCCAACAATTGATGACCCCGCTGTATTAGAAGGCATTACCGCAGCCTTATGTGCTTTGGGATACGCTAGGAAATGATTTAGCTAGTTCTAGTGCAAGCAGTTTTTGCGTGTAAGCCAGTTTTAAGTGTTGTCATGGCGTAGATAAATAGTTTCAGCCTTAGTCTTGAAGCTGCTAGGATTAACACTATCTAAAACTCTTGAACTATGGCGTAAATCTCGCACTTATTTTACTTGGTGTGATATTAAATACTTGCCTCTAACTTAGGACACTATCTTTGACTACTGAAAAAAAATCTAAAGCGACCACCTTACCCGTGCTTCCATTGCGAGATGTTGTGGTTTTTCCTCACATGGTCATTCCTCTTTTTGTGGGGCGAGAAAAATCAATAAAGGCTTTGGAGAAAGCCATGGAAGAGAGCAAGCAAATATTCTTAGTAGCGCAGCATGATGCGACTGACGATGACCCTGGTCCAAGTTTGATTTATGACTTTGGTGCCGTTGCCAATATCCTGCAAATGCTTAAGTTGCCTGATGGCACGGTAAAAGTGCTGGTGGAAGGCGCGCGCCGCGCGCAGGTATTGCGTTATGTCGAAGAGGAGTTCTTAAGTGCCGAGATTGTGCACAAGGAAGAAAATGAATTGGATGACCGCGAAGGCCAAGTGTTGGTGCGGGCAGTAAATGAGACCTTTGAAAAGTATGTCAAACTCAATTCAAAAATCCCATCAGAAGTACTTACATCGATCGCTTCCATAGGTGATGGAGGCAGAATGGCAGATACCATCGCTGCGCATTTGAATGTGAAAAACCAAGACAAACAAACGATATTGTCTTTCGTCGACCCAGCGGATCGTTTGGAATATATATTGAACCTGATGGAAAATGAGATCGATTTGCTCAAGGTGGAAAAGCGAATTCGTGGCCGCGTTAAGAAGCAAATGGAAAAAAGCCAGCGAGAGTATTATTTGAATGAGCAGATGAAAGCGATTCAAAAAGAACTTGGCGACATGGAAGAAGGTGGAACAGAGATTGACGAGCTGACCCAAAAAATCAACCAATCTGGAATGCCAAAAGAGGTAGAAGAAAAAGCCCTAAAAGAGGTTGGCAAACTGAAGATGATGTCGCCGATGTCTGCTGAGGCTACTGTGCTGCGCAATTATTTAGATGTGTTATTAGAGGTTCCGTGGAAAAAACGCACCCGAATGCTCAAAGACTTGGGCGCAGCCGAGAAAGTACTCGAAGCCGACCATTATGGTCTTGAAAAAGTTAAAGAACGCGTACTGGAGTACTTGGCCGTTCAAAAACGCTTAAAGAAAATTAAAGGTCCTATTCTGTGCCTTGTTGGCCCTCCAGGTGTAGGTAAAACTTCCTTAGGTAAGTCAATTGCACGTGCAACAAACCGTAAATTTCAACGAATGTCTTTAGGGGGTGTGCGCGATGAGGCGGAGATTCGCGGTCACCGCCGTACTTATATAGGTGCGATGCCGGGTAAGATTGTTCATCATCTAACCAAGGCCGGGGTCAAAAACCCAGTGATTATGCTGGACGAAGTTGACAAGATGGCGATGGACTTTCGCGGCGACCCCTCTTCTGCCTTATTAGAGGTGTTGGATCCTGAGCAAAATTATACTTTCAGCGATCATTACCTAGAAGTTGATACTGATTTATCAGAAGTCATGTTTATTGCCACGGCAAATACCTTGAACATCCCCAGTCCGTTGTTAGACCGTATGGAAGTCATTCATCTATCAGGCTATACCGAAGACGAGAAATTTAATATCGCTAAACGCTATTTGTTAGACAGAAAGCTAAAAGATAACGGTTTGAAAGACGGTGAGGTAAGTATAAATGATACGGGTCTATTAGAAATTATACGTGGGTATACCCGTGAAGCTGGTGTGCGTAGTTTAGAGCGCGAAATTTCAAAAATTTTCCGTAAGGTGGTAAAAAGCTTACTGCTGACAAAAATGAAAAGCGTAAAAGTGGCGCACAAAAATGTGAAAGACTTCTTGGGCGTAAGAAAGTTTCGCGACACTGAAATCGACGATGACGCGCAAGTAGGCCGAGTCAATGGCCTTGCTTGGACCAGTGTAGGGGGCGAACTCCTGACCATTGAAACTGCGGTTGTACCAGGTAAAGGCAAGCAGCAATTTACTGGTAAGTTGGGAGATGTCATGCAAGAATCTATTCAAGCTGCGATGACAGTGGTGCGGTCACGTTCTGCCCAGTGGGGAATTGATCCAGACTTTTATGAAAAGCACGACGTGCATATCCATGTACCAGATGGTGCTACACCGAAGGACGGGCCTAGTGCGGGTGCTGCAATGTGTACGGCATTGGTATCAGCTTTAACAAAAATATCTATTAAGTCGGACGTGGCGATGACCGGTGAGATCACCTTAAGGGGCGAAGTCACGGCTATTGGTGGGTTAAAAGAAAAGCTACTAGCTGCTTTAAGGGCTGGGGTTAAAACGGTGTTAATTCCTGAGGAAAATGAGAAAGACCTACAAGAAATCCCAGAAAACGTGAAAGCAGGCCTTACGATAATTCCGGTTCGTTGGATTGATCAGGTAATGGATGTCGCTCTTACTGCAACGTTGACCCCCTTACCAGAAGATGTGATAAGCAAGAAGAAAAGCACCAAGAAAAGTCAGGCTGACCCACAAGCGACCCTTAAACATTAATTAACAATCCTAAAAGAGACTTTTTTGCGATTAATTGCGAATTAAATTTAAAGATCGCTTAACATCATCGGCGCGGCTAAGTAGAATACAGGCCACGCCAGACTTACAGAAAATATGGGAGGGGCGATCGTTGTTGAGAAAAACAAGAACCCGAGTTATAAAGGTCATTGTCAAGAACAGGATATCAATTCAGGGCACTCTAGCCTGAGAAAATAAACTTTTTTCTAACTTACTATAGGAAACAATTATGAACAAATCAGAATTAATCGAAGCAGTAGCGGGTTCAGCGGACTTAACTAAAGCAGATGCTGGTCGCGCAGTAGACGCTGTATTTTCTTCAATTGAAGGTGCGCTATCTAGGGGCGATTCACTTTCATTAGTTGGCTTTGGAACGTTCTCTATATCGCACCGTGCTGCTCGCGCTGGACGTAACCCACGTACCGGCGAAACCATCCAAATAAAAGCTGCAAATTTACCCAAATTTAAGGCTAGAAAAGGCCTAAAAGACGCAGTAAACTAGCGCGCTTTTCGGGGTTGGCCTAGGCGGCTAGCCTCGATCTGGGTGCTTAGCTCAGCTGGGAGAGCATCGCCCTTACAAGGCGAGGGTCGGGGGTTCGATCCCCTCAGCACCCACCATTTCTTATGATTTCGGAGCGGTAGTTCAGTTGGTTAGAATACCGGCCTGTCACGCCGGTGGTCGCGGGTTCGAGTCCCGTCCGCTCCGCCATTTATTATATGGTAAAACCCTTTTAAATGTAGGTTTGAGAGGGTTTTTTAATTTATAAAGCTAAAAAATATACCAGAACGTATACCAGTTGGTATTTACTGTCTTTTAGAAATCCAGTCTTGGACTTCGTTTAATTTCCACCCCACCGTGTTGCCACCTAAGCTAACTCGTTTAGGAAACTCATTCTTGTTTTCCATGCGCCATAGTGTTGTGCGAGATAATCCTGTTGTTTTCACTGCTGTCCCGTTAACACTAAAGAAACAGGCCTGATTTTCTCTCAATTTGATAAAATACGTTTAGCGATAAACCGTTGAATCAAATAGGAAAATCAGACCATGTCACATTGTAATACCGTTCTAAATCAAATACTCAAAATTGTTCCGAGACATGAATTCGAGGCACTCGCAATTCAACATCATTCGGGGCGTTCATTCCGCAGAGCGTCTCGTTGGTCACAGTTCGTGAGCCTGACTATAGCTCAATTGACTGGCCGTCATAGCTTGCGTGATATTGTTGATAATGTCAGCGCTCAATCACACCGCTTGTATCATCTTGGTAGTGCCGTGTTAACGCGGTCCAATCTTTCACGCATCAATGAGAACAAGCCTTCGAGCCTTTATGAAGCGCTATTCTCTCAATTACTCAAGCGCTGTCAGAGCAAAACGCCAGGGCATAACTTTCGTTTCAAGAATCCCCTGTATTCGCTGGACTCATCTACCATTGATCTGTTATCGGTTTTCCCATGGGCAGACTTTCGATCAACTAAAGGGGCAATCAAACTGCATGTAGGCCTGAATCATGATGGTTACTTACCTGAGTTTGTTAATATCACCGAGGGTAAATGTGCTGATGTTACTGCAGGCAGGAAAGTAGCTTTCCCGAAAGGCAGCATTGTAGTTATTGACCGTGGATACAACGACTATGCTTGGTATAAGCAATTGAATGACAAGGGAATATACTTTGTCACACGATTAAAGAAGAATGCTGCATACCGCCTTATCAAGCGACATAGTGTACGCAAGGGAACGGGACTTAGCAGTGATCAAACGATTGAATTCACGGGGGTCAAAGCAGCAAAGGAGTGTTCGATTCGATTACGCCGTATTGGTTATCGCGATGCCACTACAGGCAAGCATTATGTGTTTTTAACCAACCACTTTAAGCTCAGTGCTCAAACTATCGCCGATATTTATAAAGCCAGATGGCAGGTGGAATTATTCTTCAAGTGGATCAAGCAGAACTTAAAGGTGAAGTCATTTATCGGCACCAGCAAGAACGCAGTATTGACCCAAATATGGATTGCGTTATGTATTTACCTAATACTGATGTTCATCAAATTGCAGTCGAAGGCGGGCAAAACGATGCAACAAATATTGAGGGTATTGCAGCTTAATTTGTTTGAAAAACGTGATTTAATGGCACTGTTGCGAGGGAACCCGATGCATCACCCAAACCTTAACCCTAATCAATTTTCGTTGCTGTGAAAGTTAACGGGACAGCAGTGTGTTGTTTTATGAACCTCTTTCGCTCGAATGATTCTATCTGGTCTATTTGAAGATGGTGTTTGTTGGACGTGGTGACCTGTGACGTTATCCATTAGAAAACTCAGCAGTTGATAGCCAAAGATGTTGAACAGCGTGCAAAAATGAACAGTTTCGTGGGTGATCAGCGTACAAAACTGAACACCTTTATTGTTAACTGTCTCGGAGCCATTAATCCGAGGAAACTGTCAGGTGATTTGTATGCCTATATGTACCAAGATACGACGTTTGTGTTTAGTAGAAGGTCGCAAAGTAAGCGAGGTGTCGCGTGAATTCAATTTATCACGCACCACTATTTATAAATATTTAAACAACGCGCCAAGCGAACCTGAATATCAGCGGTCGGTGCCAATAGTCTGTCCGAAGCTGGATAAGTTCAAACCTCAGTTGATCAATTTGCTTGAAGTGGACGCAGCTCGCTCAGTGCGAGAAAGACGTAATGCAGTTCAACTGTATGAAGAGATTGAGTTGCAAGGGTATCGAGGGGCTTATGACAGCGTTCAACGGTTTGTCAAAGCGTGGAAGGATCACTCGCGGTCATGTATTAAACAAGCATCTGTGCCATTGGTTTTTGCACCAGGTGAAGCCTGTCAGTTTGATTGGTCACATGAACAAGTCATTCTGGGTGGGTTTGGTGTCAAGATCAAACTAGCCCACTTTCGTTTATGTCATTCGCGTAAATCATATCTTAGGGCCTATCCCAGAGAAACACAGGAGAGGGTGTTTGATGCACATATTCGGGCGTTTGATTTCTTTGAGGGCTTCCCTCAGAAGATGATATACGATCACCCTAAGACCATAGTCAGTGCATTGTTTAAGGGTAAGCGGCGTGAGTTTAATCGCCGCTTTCTAAGCCGGATGAATCATTATCTGATTGAACCGATTGCCTGTACACCGGCAGCGGGTTGGGAGAAAGGCCAGGTTGAACGTCAGGTCGGTGTTATGCGCCAAAGGCTGTTTGTTCCACGGGTGCGCTTTGCTGCTTTAGATGAATTAAACCAATGGCTGGAGCAACGTTGTGCTCGACTTGGTGAACGCCCACACCCGACTGACAAATCAAGACTAATTGATGAAGTGTTTGCCGAGGAGCAGCCGAGCTTACGTCCCGCGATGGTAGCCTTTGATGGATATTATGAGCGTTTGGCGCGTGTGCATAAAACCTGTGTGGTGCACTACGACCGCAATCAATACTCCGTACCCTGTCGGTATGTTGACCAAGCTGTTTCTGTTAGAGCCTATGCAGATAGGATTAAAGTCGTGGTTGACGATGTGGAAGTGACTTCACATGCTCGCTGTTTCGGTCGTCATCAAATGATCTTTGATCCTTGGCATTATCTGCCCGTACTGGAGATTAAACCTGGCGCATTACGCAATGGCGCACCGTTTGTTGATTGGGATTTACCCAAGGCGCGGCTAACACTCAAAAAACAGTACCTCAAACGTGATGGCGGTGACCGAGAGTTTGTACCATTGTTACTATTGATTCACCAGCATGGCTTGGAAACAGTCACGGTGGCCTGTGAGCGGGCATTAGATGCCAATACGACTCAGCTATCAGTCATTACCAATTTGGTGCATCGGTTAACGGAACCTGATTCGGCCCAAGTGATGACAATTACCAATGCGCCTGTATTAGCTGTCCCCTCGGCAGCGAACGTGACCCGCTATGACCCGCTGTGCGCGGAGGTGAGCCATGCTTGAACTTGTTGATGATCTTAAAGCCCTTAAACTACACGGTACGGCACCATGCTTACCTGAGTTGATAGATTCGCCTCGTTCTAAAGTAACGTTGCAATCTGGGTTAATTAAATTGATGGATGCCGAGCGAACGGACCGAGAAGTGAGGTGGCTAAATTCCCTCATCACCGTGATTTACAGCAATTTGACTTTACCCAGAGCGAAGTTGAACCCGCGCTCATCGAGGATTTGTCTCAGGCTGACTATATGGACAGAGCCCATAACCTCATCTTTGTCGGTGGCACTGGAACAGGCAAAACCCATTTAGCTACGGCCTTAGGCATTAAAGCCATTCATTCAGGTCATCGGGTTCGGTTTTACAATGTGGTGGACCTGGTTAATCTGCTGATCAAAGAACAGCAGGATGAGAAGCAGGGGCGGCTAGCACGAATTATGCAACCGTTAGATGCGGTGATATTCGATGAGCTGGGATATTTACCCTTCCCCGCATCGGGTGGCGCACTATTATTCCACCTGATCAGCAAGCTATACGAGAAAACCTCCATCGTGTTTACCACCAAGCTTAATGTCAGTGAATGGGTGCAGGTATTTGGCGACGAGAAAATGACCACGGCTTTGCTCGACAGAGTGACTCATCATTGCTCAATTATTGAAACGGGTAACGACTCATATCGATTCAAGCAGTCTAGCACTAAAGCAAAGCTCAAGACTGTCACTAAAAAATAACATCGCAAGAAAGCAGGATTGATTCATCAACTCAAGTTTCGCTACGCTTCACTTGAGTTGATGATAAAGAAATATTATTGTATTTAATTGTTCAGTTTTACTCGCTGACAGGTGTCTAGTTTTAAACGCTGATTGACAGCCTTGTGGACGGCGTTGCGTATTAGGAACGGCAATGGCGCTTAATCCTAAAAAACGCAGTTAAAGCCTCTCCAATGAGGCCAACATAAACAACCCTTCCATCGTCGCTACTGCCTCCGAGACACTTTAGCCAAGTAAACAGCGGTCATCTGGCGGTTGAAGAATCGTTCCACCAAGATATTTCTTCATCGCCTCGCTTAGAATGCGGCACCAAACTTGCGCCACGCTCAACTGCGGCGCAATCGCCTTCAATGAATTAAAGACGTGTTGTATTTGGTCAAACGTGTCGCGAATTAAGTCGGCCTTGGCGTGCGTGCTAGTAATCGTCATAGTCTTTTTCCGCCCCGATTCAGTAACGCGCCCCACCGAACTCAGTAATAGCGGTCGACTAGTAATCGCTTCCATATGTTTGTCTGGGTTAGCCAGCCTAGTGAATATATTCCACCCGTTATAAATCAAGGCAATGATCCGCGCTATAAAGCGACAGGGCTTGATATCGGCGGTAGTAAACCCGCCCCAACCCCAATGGTTCTTGATTTCATCAAAATTGTTTTCGCAGTCGGCTCGATCTCGATAATGTTGGACGATGCTAATCACCTCATCGTCTAATGAGGTGACCAGAACAGCGTATTCAAACGCGCGAATATCATCCGCTTCTTGCAAAAAACCAAAGCTCTGCTGGCCTTGACTTTTCTCTTCCAATACCAGCAGCGCGTCCTTTGCTAAACGACGACGAACGATTACCACGCGCCGATGATCGTTCCACGCAGCCAACTTCAAACAACTTTCTTTGGCTTCCCAGCCATCGATAACATAATCCCAGCCCGACACGCTATGCTGCTGCTGTATCAGTTGCTTAACGTACTTAGACTTCCACAAGTAATTGACGCCTCTTTGTTCTGCAGCGCTCATCACATCCTGGGTACCCCAGTCACAATCGCCTCGAATAAAGTGCGGCCAAGATGAACGTGGCAATCGATCCAACAGCTCCCATAGACCCGGCGAAGAATGACTAGCAGCTACCTCAGTGCCAGACTTGACCTCAACATCCAATACAAGACGAAGATTGACAATCATATAGGTGTGATACGTGTGCGAGGGCCGGCCAGGTTTGTGTGGATTATAGCCAACCTTGGCACCTTCTTGATGACCGTATAGCGGTTTAACCGTTACGTCACAATCCAATATCCATGGCTGTGTGAGCAAGGGCTCGTAGCAACGCTGCAAATGAGTTTGTAGCCAGGCTATACCTTGTTCCTCATCCATCTTCTTCAGCGCACGGCGCGCCGAATCGTCGCTAACCGCTTTGGTCATTCCAAGCATTTTGGTGTTGATACGATCGCCCATTAAGCTGGCCATGTGTGCGTAGCGATTGTGACCCGAGAGAACAGACAACAAAAATGAGCCCAACACATTGATCTTTTCAGGTGCGTTATTGCTTCGATATTCCAATGGGCAACTGCTCACCCATGGCTTAAACAGACCACCAAGTTTTAAATATTGAATGAAAAAAGGCAACGGTCCTATGGGCGTTACTGCCGCTGACGGATCCCATTCAACGTGAATTTTTCCATCGAACGTTTCAGTCGATAATAAGGTGGAAACAGCGTTTGAAACCTCCGGTTTTAGCGCACCCTCTGGGTGAAAGGATTTATCTTTGACGACCATGGTGTTTCTCCTTTTAATTCAATTGATTGCAACGATAATACATCCGTTAGTGGAGGTTCAACTGATTTTTCTAGGTTAATGAAGCCGAGGTTAACTGGCGAGAGTTCCTCAAAGGCTTGGTTGACCGGGGCATACATGGTATTGAGTTTATTGTCAGTGATGATCACAGTGGCTTAAAAGCCGCTAGAAAGGCAGTGTTCCCAGGTATACCTTGGCAGCGTTGCCAGTTTCATCTGGCGCAGAATGCAATGCATCATGCCCCCAATCACAAGATCAAGCAGCGCATTGGTGGTGAGCTGCGTAGTGTTTGGAATGCACCCAATATGGCAGCTGCTCAGGCTAATCATCGATATATCGTGTGGAACGACAATGAGTCAACTTGCTAGACAAAAAGTCCATACCAAATGTTGCGTAATCATCGTGAGTTGATTGGTATTGTCAGAAAAGAAACTGATGTTCGCGTCTTCTGGAAACAATGGTATACAAAGTCAAATAATGAATTTCTCGCTTTCATGCACCTAATGGGAAAAAATGGAAGATATGAGGTTGTTAATGCCTCTGTCACATAACGAAACAGCAAGGTCTCGAAAAATGCAGACGGCTTCGCCGCGGCTTGAGACAGCGTTAGGTGTGATTTCCTATGATCATAATTGAACCTTTAGTTCCTGAAAATGCTACAGCACTAAAGTAAGCGCCAAGTAAAAGGCATACTACCGATCTGTTGAGGAAAACCTTATTGTCACGCTTTTAATTTGGAGCGTACCAATGACAAGACGAAGTAAAGAGCAATGGCGAGAATTGGTAGCTGATCAGCAATCTAGCGGTTTAAGCACTGCAGCTTATTGTAGACAGTATGATATCAACCCGAAATACTTCAGCACCCGCAAAACGCAATTACAGGGTGGCAAAGATAAATTTGTGCGTGTCAGCCCAAAGCCAAGCTATGCACCGCATGGCGGCGTACAATTTAGCAAGGCAATGACAAAGCAGCCACGCATTCGGGTCATTGATATTGAATTAGGTGATACTTTAGATGCGCAGGCTCTGAGCCTGATGCTCGATCAAGTTTTATCATGAAGTGGCTAACTCAGTTACCGCCCGTTTATTTGCATCGCGCACCAGTTGATTTTCGCAAGGCAGTGAATGGTTTAAGCGTGATTGTAGAACAAGAGATGGGGCTAAGCCCGTATGCCGAAGGCTTATATGTATTCTGCAACAAAAACAAAGACCGGCTCAAGGTGTTGTATTGGGACAAGACGGGCTTTGCGTTATGGTACAAACGCCTTGAGGAGGATAAGTTTCGCTGGCCCACGCACAGTGACTTGGCGGTATTGCCGATTGATGGGAGGGCATTAAACAACCTACTCAGTGGTTTGTCGATAGAACGTAACTTCTCAATAACCCGTGGCAGGTAAAATAAAACAAAATATTTCTTGACCGGGTTTTACGCTAAAAGGAAGGTAATTCAACGTGGTCGAGTGACTCGATTTAGGTTGAGTTCCAGGGCGGTTGTAGGCCCCTTTACGCTAATAACAAAGATCGCTTAAGGACGTTTCAGGGGTGTCTTCTTAACGTTCGTTGTGGCGCAGTTCAGAAGGCAAAATTGGACTTTCAAAACCGATGGTACACTAAGGTCTATCCAGTTAACGGACGTTTAAGACCTTGAGTAAGCTACCCTCTATTCCCGACATTCCTGAACAAGAACAAACCCCCGCAGTAAAAATGTTGCGGGTGCTAGTGGAGCAGCTGTTGGTGCGAGTTCAACAACAGGACGAAGAAATAGCATTGCTTAAAGATGAAATCAATATTCTTAAGGGGCAGAAGAGGCGGCCTACTGTTAAGGGCGGTAATATGGATAAGAAAACAGAGCCAAAACGTTCATCTTCTAGCGACAAACCTAAGCAGCGAGCTGGGTCGAACAAGGCAAAGAAAACACCAAGGCTGTCAATTGACCTAAATCTGGTTATTGAACCAGCGAAGTCCGTGCCCGAAGGTTCTCGCTTTAAAGGCTATCGGGATTTTGTAGTGCAAGATTTGCTTATCAAGGTTCATACCACCCGCTATCGTTTAGCGCATTGGGTAACGCCAGACAATAAAAAGCTCAAAGGCCAGTTACCGACATCCGTGGCAGGGCGACATTATGGGCCTCGTCTGGTCAGTTATATTCTCTATCAATATCATCATTGTCAAACCACGCAACCACTCTTGTTGGAACAGTTGCGAGAGTGGGGAATTGATATTTCTTCGGGACAAATTAACCCAATACTGATCAGCACTAAAGAGCCCTTTCATGCTGAGAAAGAGGCGTTGCTCTGAGCGCATCGTCTTACGTGACCGTGGACGATAGTGGTGCTCGCCATCAGGGCAAAAATGGCTATGTAACGCACATTGGTAATGACTTGTTTGCGTGGTTTAAAAGTACTCAATCAAAAAGTCGAATTAACTTCCTACCGCTATTAAGGGCTGGCAATACGGATTATCGTTTGAGTCAAAGTGCGTTGAATTATAGGCAACAACATGGATTGCCAAAGCAAGCCTTAGCCGCTGTAACTGAGCACCGGGAACGCCGTATTGCCAACGAGGATGACTGGCTTGAAATGCTCGATAGCCTGTTGATCATTAAGGCACGTCACCGACGTATCACCGCCGAAGGGGCATTACTTGGTAGTATTTTGCATCATGGTCTGTGTGATGACATCGCTGTCGTCAGTGATGATGCAGGGCAATTTAACATTTTGGCTCATGCCTTGTGTTGGATACACACCGAGCGCTTAATCCATAAGTTGATACCGCTGAACGAGGGACACCGGCAGAGCATGGCTAAAATACGCGACCAAGTCTGGTGCTTTTATCGGGCGTTAAAAGAGTATAAAACCCAGCCTTGCGAGAACCAACGTAAAATACTTGAGCAGCGTTTCGATGAAATCTTCACTCAACAGACATGCTACCAAACATTAAATCAGACGCTCAAACGAATCCATGCGAATCAAGCAGAATTACTGTTGGTGCTAGATCGACCAGATATTCCGTTACACACCAATGGCAGTGAAACAGACATTCGCGATTACGTGAAAAAACGAAAAGTGAGTGGCTCCACCCGCAGCGATGCTGGCCAGCAGTGTCGGGACACGTTTGCGAGTTTGAAAAAGACCTGCCGAAAACTGGATATATCGTTCTGGCACTACCTGCCCCATCGACTTGGTATCGGTGAGCAACATATTGATCCTCTGCCAGATATCATTATGGAACGCGCCAGCTTTGCCACGGGTTATTGAGAAGTTACAACCATGTTAGGTGATTTTAAGGGATAATTCTTTACCCAAGTACAACTACTTGGAGAATTTCATGGATAGTGCCTCTTTTTTTGACGATTTTCTAGTTCATTTTGACTCACTCACAGATCCGAGAGTTGAACGATGCCGTCGCCACGATCTTAGCGATATTTTGTTGTTAACGGTTCTTGCGGTCTTGTGCGGAGCTGAAAGTTGGACGGAGGTTGAACTATTTGGCAAGAGTAGAGAGTCAGAGCTTAAAGCCCTACTCAAACTCCCCAATGGTTTGCCTTCTCACGATACAATCGGTCGTGTCTTTAGCTTGTTGAATGCGCTTGAATTTGAACGCTGTTTTATCCAGTGGGCACAAAGTCTAATGCGGGTTGAAGGTGAACAGATTGTGGCGATTGATGGTAAGAGCTTACGCCGCTCACATAACCGCAATAAGCAACGCGTCATGCTCCACTTAGTGAGTGCGTATGCGACTGATCAGGGGCTGATGCTAGGGCAGATAAAGACCGAAGACCATAGCAATGAAATCAAGGTAATTCCTGAGCTGGTTAAGCAATTACAACTTGCTGGAAGCACCGTAACGATTGATGCCATGGGTTGCCAAAAAGACATCGCCAAGAGTATTCGAGATCAACAGGCAGATTACGTTCTGGTGCTTAAGGGCAATCAAGGCAACTTACACGAAGATGTGGTTGTTTATTGGGAGTCTGAGTTAGCCAAAGCGGCTGAAACAAAACACGGTTACTATGAAACACACGACCAAGGTCACGGGCGTGTTGAGGAGCGCCGCCACTGGGTGAGTGATGATATTGAGTGGCTGCGAGAGCGGCATCCCCATTGGCCTGACTTACACAGTATTGGAGTGGTTGAGTCACACCGACATATTGATGGCAAAGAGTCGATAGAGCGACGGTTTTATATCAGCTCAAGGCAAGCAAATGCCCAACACTTTGCACGAGCTGTACGCCAGCATTGGCGGATAGGAAATCAACTGCACTGGGTGTTAGATGTGAGCTTCAACGAAGAGCAGAGTCGAGTGCGTGAAGGTCATGCTGCTCAGAACTTTGCTATCATTCGTCGTATGGCATTGAACATGTTGAAACAGGAACCTTCAAAACTGAGCATGAAAGCGAAACGGCGCAAGGCTGGCTGGGACTTCGCCTTCATGTGCAAGGTGCTCAATGCCAATGATTTATAATGCGATAATGCGATAATGCGATTGCCCTGGTAAAATATAGCTCTTTATATTTAGACGGGTATAGTGTAATATTTGTTGTAATTTGGAGCAGGTTAAGGTTAATAAGGAAAATTTGGCGGGTATGAAAAAAACAATCGAAAACATGAAAGATAGTGGGTCAGATGTAAAGCAATCAGACACTAAAAAAATTAGCAGGCGAAGATCGATAGCCAGTATCGCTGTGTTAGGTGGGGTGGGGCGGAGTGGAGTAAACCTATTATCTCCAGCGTAATTCTCCCCGCGCATGCACAATCGAGCGTTACAACGTGCCCCCCTGGTATTATAAGGTCAAACAGGTGTCAAAGGTACACAAGGCACCAAGGGTCAAAAAGGTCCTAAAGGTCCTAAAGGTGACATAAGAACGACAGGTAGGGCAGGCGACATAGGTGGGCCAGGTGGGGAAGGCGGACCGGGACGCCCGCCAGCAGGATTTCCTGATTGCCCCCGGTGCAAAGGGTGATCCAGGTCCAAAGGGTGACACAGGTGCTCAGGGTTCGAGAGGTAGTCAAGGTGACACAGGTGAAGATGCGGTTGCCGCCCCAGCTACAAGGACCGCTGCGCCTCCGGGTACAACGTGCCCCCTGGTATTAAAGGTCAAATAGGTGCCAAAGGTACACAAGGCGAAAAAGGCACCAAGGGTAAACCTGGTGACATAGGTCAGCCAGGCGGGGAAGGTGGGGAAGGTCAGAAAGGTCAGCCAGGTGGGAAAGGCGGACCGGGATCCCCGCCAACAGGATTTCCTGATTGCCCCCGGTGAAACGGGTGATTCAGGTGCAAGGGGTGACAGAGGTATGCAGGGTGAGACAGGTGACCCGGGTGGTGACCCAGCTCAATGAATCAGCTGCAGCTGCCGCAGTTTAACCAGATGTTCTGCTCGACTTTTTAAGCCCAGTACATCTGAAACCTACGGTTGAGACGTGAAAACCGTATAAAATGGATTAGTTATCAATACAAAGTCAATGTGGGTAATCAGACACTACACGCCCGTGTATGCAGCCATTTAGCTGGACTAAAGATTCCTACTAACAGGATGAAAAATTGCTTGTTATATTATTTGACACGGATCAGTGAGCGATGCTACTGCTCTTAAATCAATATTCACCACGGATTATTGAGAAGTTACGTTCTATCGACAAACCACTGAGTAGGTTGTTTAATGCCCTCCCATCAATCGGCAATACCGCCAAGTCACTGTGCGTGGGCCAGCGAAACTTATCCTCCTCAAGGCGTTTGTACCATAACGCAAAGCCCGTCTTGTCCCAATACAACACCTTGAGCCGGTCTTTGTTTTTGTTGCAGAATACATATAAGCCTTCGGCATACGGGCTTAGCCCCATCTCTTGTTCTACAATCACGCTTAAACCATTCACTGCCTTGCGAAAATCAACTGGTGCGCGATGCAAATAAACGGGCGGTAACTGAGTTAGCCACTTCATGATAAAACTTGATCGAGCATCAGGCTCAGAGCCTGCGCATCTAAAGTATCACCTAATTCGGCAATTTTCAGGGTAGTTGCACATTTTCCTACGCAGCCAATAATACTTCTTTTTGTGGGTTCAGCGCAACCGCACCACAAGGCCGCCAATTTCGGGTTTGGCCAGACCACCGATTAGGTTTTGCTGCTTTAGCTTCCTGATAAACAACTTCTCGTTTTGCTAATAGGGCACTATCTTCACCGCGATAACGCTGGCCAGGTGTAACGTAGCGTATAGCACTGTGACGATGTTCTTCGTTATACCATTGCATAAACTTACCCACCCATTGGCGGGCGGCCTCTAAGCTATCGAAGCCTTGAGAAGGCCACGCAGGGCAATACTTTACCGTTCTAAACATGGATTCAATATAAGCGTTGTCATTGCTTACTCTTGGCCTTGAGTAAGAGGGCTTTATTCCTAATGCTTCTAACTTCGCTCTCATTGTGAACGATTTCATTGGGCTGCCATTATCACTGTGTAAGACGGGCATGCCATCGCAGCTGGCCACTTTTAGAGCCGCCTGAGACATCAACTGCGCACCTAATTCACCGCTTTCAACAGGATGTACTTCCCAGTGAACGCCATAGCGACTGTAAAGGTCTTCTACCATGTACAGGTAATAATGCTTGCCAATAGTACGCGTCGCCAAATAGGTGATATCCCACATCCACACAGCATTAGGTTTTAGTGCTATATGAGTATCGGGTGTTCGGGACTGCTTTTGTTTGGCGCGGCCGCGGTGCTTCAATTGCCCATGCGCCTTGAGAACTCGATAAAAGCTAGACTCGCTGGCCACATAAATACCTTTGTCAGCCAACTGCGGTACTATTTGCGACGGCGGCAAATGATTGTATGCCGATTCATTACATATCGATAAAATGTGTTGCTGCTCTTGCTCGCTTAGTTTATTGCCAGGGACTGGCTTTTCTACCAAAGGACGTTGATCACTGCGGATACTATCTTCTCCTTTTGGCTTCCAACGTCTAAGCGTAGACTCGGCAAGGCCAACCAACTCACAAGCACTTGAACGCTTTGAACCTGCGTCTACTGCTTCATTAACATCATTGATTACTTTAATGCGCGTCTGAGTCGTAATCATACTTCCTCGTCCTCCCAAAGCGCCTGAAACTTTTTTTGTAATACTAATAATGCGGCCGTTTCAGCCAAGGCTTTATCTTTGCGGCGCAGCTGGGTTTCTAGCTTCTTCTTGTCTTTTTTTAACGCACGTATTTCATCGCGCGCAACTTTAGGGCTAATGAGAGCCTCATCAACACCATTAATACAAGCTTCTCGCCATTGCGTTATTTGAGTAGGGTATAGGCCTTTCTCTCGGCAATACGCAGATAATTCTTGTTCATTCATCGCAGCAGTTTCAAGAACTACGGTGAACTTAGTTTGGCAATCCCACTGATTAGATGAATCACTATTAGGCATTAAAACTCCTGATCGTCTGGCTTTATTTCGCCAATCATACAAGGTTTGAACACTGATTCCTTCTTCTCTAGATATTTCTGCGAAGGACTGACTATTTGATGATAATAATTTAGATAAAACAGCTTCTCTTCGTTCTACGCTATATTTCGGCATGAGTATTTCTCCGCCGCCCCTTGTGAATTAAAATGTGTGCAACTACCCTGACGTCTGGGGAATTCAATATCAATGACCCGAATGCGTGGCTGCTTTGTCATTGCCTTGCTAAATTGTACGCCGCCATGCGGTGCATAGCTTGGCTTTGGGCTGACACGCACAAATTTATCTTTGCCACCCTGTAATTGCGTTTTGCGGGTGCTGAAGTATTTCGGGTTGATATCATACTGTCTACAATAAGCTGCAGCGCTTAAACCGCTAGATTGCTGATCAGCTATCAATTCTCGCCATTGCTCTTTACTTCGTCTTGTCATTGGTACGCTCCAAATTAAAAGCGTGACAATAAGGTTTTCCTCAACAGATCGGTAGTATGCCTTTTACTTGGCGCTTACAGTTATGCTGCACTCTCATTGTATTTAATTGTTCAGTTTTACTCGCTGACAGGTGTCCAGTTTTAAACGCTGATTGACAATTACGAATCTAAACGTCTGAATCCGCTAATAAGGGCTAGCTCAGTATTTGTTGAAACCGATAACCAAGGGCGACCTCTGGAAACGTTTTCGGTTAAAAGTGTTCAAGTGGACTCTGCAATTGGTGAAGAAGGACTACAGTCGCTGGTGGACCAAGGCGTAGTTGCATGGGCATTTAAAGAGCAGCAAGTATACGGAGGTCAATTATGCTACTAGCAACAGGTTGAACGGTGATGAACGTCTGTGTGCTATGAAGGTTCTGACAGGTAAAGATCTAGGACATGAATTCAACGTAGTATCTAAAATACATTATGATGAGCATGGACGGATTGTGCGCTTTAATCAGCAAGCGAAAGACGATGATCTAACTGTTGCGCATCACTTCGACCCAGTTAGGTCAATACTTGAACTACACGGCTGCCGCACAACGATCCGTTAAAGACAAACATTGGAGTCTTACGCCGACCTCGGATGCAGATAAAACTCGCTACGCTCGTTTTTACGACTATGAAGAGAATAGTTTTACCCACGTAAATGATGCGGGTGTTATAACAAAGCATGACGCACCAACTGGGAATATCTCAAGCATTGCTTTGAAATACAAAGGTCAAAACACCTCAGGGAGAGAAACGATAGGTAGTACTAACTACACTGCGAATTACGATAAGTTTTTAAGACTAAAGAATGGACTAGGATCCGCCTGGATCAAGGATGAAAATCGGCAGGTACACCCTGGGTTTGATTCATCCTCTCCCTATGCGACATGCTATGCCCAAGACTTTGATTTTGATGATAGAAATAATGTTATCGATCGAACCCAATTTACTTTCGACGATATTCTGCGAAAACAAAATTATGTGCGGAAATTGGAGACACGCCATAATGTGGATATTTCAAGAGTAGCTGAAGTAGTCTGGAAATACCTATTTGAACTCACTGCTGTCCCGTTAACACTAAAGAAACAGGCCTGATTTTCTCTCAATTTGATAAAATACGTTTAGCGATAAACCGTTGAATCAAATAGGAAAATCAGACCATGTCACATTGTAATACCGTTCTAAATCAAATACTCAAAATTGTTCCGAGACATGAATTCGAGGCACTCGCAATTCAACATCATTCGGGGCGTTCATTCCGCAGAGCGTCTCGTTGGTCACAGTTCGTGAGCCTGACTATAGCTCAATTGACTGGCCGTCATAGCTTGCGTGATATTGTTGATAATGTCAGTGCTCAATCACACCGCTTGTATCATCTTGGTAGTGCAGTGTTAACGCGGTCCAATCTTTCACGCATCAATGAGAACAAGCCTTCGAGCCTTTATGAAGCGCTATTCTCTCAATTACTCAAGTGCTGTCAGAGCAAAACGCCAGGGCATAACTTTCGTTTCAAGAATCCCCTGTATTCGCTGGACTCATCTACCATTGATCTGTGCTTATCGGTTTTCCCATGGGCAGACTTTCGATCAACTAAAGGGGCAATCAAACTGCATGTAGGCCTGAATCATGATGGTTACTTACCTGAGTTTGTTAATATCACCGAGGGTAAATGTGCTGATGTTACTGCGGGCAGGAAAGTAGCTTTCCCGAAAGGCAGCATTGTAGTTATTGACCGTGGATACAACGACTATGCTTGGTATAAGCAATTGAATGACAAGGGAATATACTTTGTCACACGATTAAAGAAGAATGCTGCATACCGCCTTATCAAGCGACATAGTGTACGCAAGGGAACGGGACTTAGCAGTGATCAAACGATTGAATTCACGGGGGTCAAAGCAGCAAAGGAGTGTTCGATTCGATTACGCCGTATTGGTTATCGCGATGCCACTACAGGCAAGCATTATGTGTTTTTAACCAACCACTTTAAGCTCAGTGCTCAAACTATCGCCGATATTTATAAAGCCAGATGGCAGGTGGAATTATTCTTCAAGTGGATCAAGCAGAACTTAAAGGTGAAGTCATTTATCGGCACCAGCAAGAACGCAGTATTGACCCAAATATGGATTGCGTTATGTATTTACCTAATACTGATGTTCATCAAATTGCAGTCGAAGGCGGGCAAAACGATGCAACAAATATTGAGGGTATTGCAGCTTAATTTGTTTGAAAAACGTGATTTAATGGCACTGTTGCGAGGGGACCCGATGCATCACCCAAACCTTAATCCTAATCAATTTTCGTTGCTGTGAAAGTTAACGGGACAGCAGTGATTTGAACTAGAAAACTCAAAGGAATTCTGGACTAAAACAGAAGGCGACTTCAAACAGTATAAAGCTGGTGGAAAAACTTATGATGAGTTATTTAATCTGGGAAGCAGAAGCAGCGAAGTGTTATTGGCGAGGAACGAACATGCGTTTTCTGAATTTTGTAATTCGATAAGTAGTAACAAAAGTACCTTATCCCAACTCGCAAAAAAACAACGCGGGGATTTCATGTAGAAAGAACCTCATCCGATAAAGACAGCGTTAATAAAACTGTAAGTAATCAGTTGAAAAGCTTACAAATGTGCGCTAAGGACACTGGCAGGGAAGATAAGCTATGCCCAAAAAATGACCTTAATAATTCAGTAATTGTCGAAGAAGACAGTAAAGAAAAGTCTATTCAAATTAAATTTGATGGCTATATGTCAGGTAATTATGGTGTAGATAAACGGCACCCGATGACGTGGCAAATCGTTCGAAAGGATTTGCTTCCTCATAAGGGGACATCGATCAATCAGTACAATTATATAGATACACTACATAAGCCTTCTGAAGTGAAGCAATTTCCACAAAATTCATTGGATATATACGGAACCACGGCACCACTAACGTTGAGTTACGACGCAAGAGGAAATCAAGATGGTAGTGTGGCAAATAGCAATACGGCTTCTTACAGCTGGGATTCGGAAGGCAATCGCAAAGTTTGGGCAAAATCAACGGTTATAGGCAGGCTTGCCATAAAGGGCGGCAGCACTACCAGTGGTAATCCGACCAATACTTACAAAAATAACAATGACCGACTCTCTAAAGCCGAAAAATTGAGTGTCACTCAGCACACTCTAGATGCCTTTGATGACTGCGTACAAGTAGGTAAATGTCAGTCGCCCGTGACGGGTTATGAATCTAACAAAAATTTGAACGCCCAACTTAGTGGGAACGAGAGAAGAATCTATCCGTCCAAAGAAGGTGGCCTAGAGTCTGAAGATGCTTGGCACAGTCACCTAGTTAAAGCTGGAAACCAACCGATTGCCCGCGTGTATTTTCGCAAAGGGGGTGAACCACTTCTGCAATACTATCATGCTAACAATGTTGGCACGGTTGAGCTAGAACTCAATGGCAGCGGAAATTTGCTAGGTATGCACATTATGATCCTTATGGCCTTCCAATTGTTGATTCATATAAGAAAGGTGGTGCTCGACCTTTACCGAGGTATGGATTTGTTGGCAAAGAGTATGACCTAAATGATCAGTATTATTTTCCCCAGACGTCAGGGTAGTTGCACACATTTTAATTCACAAGGGGCGGCGGAGAAATACTCATGCCGAAATATAGCGTAGAACGAAGAGAAGCTGTTTTATCTAAATTATTATCATCAAATAGTCAGTCCTTCGCAGAAATATCTAGAGAAGAAGGAATCAGTGTTCAAACCTTGTATGATTGGCGAAATAAAGCCAGACGATCAGGAGTTTTAATGCCTAATAGTGATTCATCTAATCAGTGGGATTGCCAAACTAAGTTCACCGTAGTTCTTGAAACTGCTGCGATGAATGAACAAGAATTATCTGCGTATTGCCGAGAGAAAGGCCTATACCCTACTCAAATAACGCAATGGCGAGAAGCTTGTATTAATGGTGTTGATGAGGCTCTCATTAGCCCTAAAGTTGCGCGCGATGAAATACGTGCGTTAAAAAAAGACAAGAAGAAGCTAGAAACCCAGCTGCGCCGCAAAGATAAAGCCTTGGCTGAAACGGCCGCATTATTAGTATTACAAAAAAAGTTTCAGGCGCTTTGGGAGGACGAGGAAGTATGATTACGACTCAGACGCGCATTAAAGTAATCAATGATGTTAATGAAGCAGTAGACGCAGGTTCAAAGCGTTCAAGTGCTTGTGAGTTGGTTGGCCTTGCCGAGTCTACGCTTAGACGTTGGAAGCCAAAAGGAGAAGATAGTATCCGCAGTGATCAACGTCCTTTGGTAGAAAAGCCAGTCCCTGGCAATAAACTAAGCGAGCAAGAGCAGCAACACATTTTATCGATATGTAATGAATCGGCATACAATCATTTGCCGCCGTCGCAAATAGTACCGCAGTTGGCTGACAAAGGTATTTATGTGGCCAGCGAGTCTAGCTTTTATCGAGTTCTCAAGGCGCATGGGCAATTGAAGCACCGCGGCCGCGCCAAACAAAAGCAGTCCCGAACACCCGATACTCATATAGCACTAAAACCTAATGCTGTGTGGATGTGGGATATCACCTATTTGGCGACGCGTACTATTGGCAAGCATTATTACCTGTACATGGTAGAAGACCTTTACAGTCGCTATGGCGTTCACTGGGAAGTACATCCTGTTGAAAGCGGTGAATTAGGTGCGCAGTTGATGTCTCAGGCGGCTCTAAAAGTGGCTAGCTGCGATGGCATGCCCGTCTTACACAGTGATAATGGCAGCCCAATGAAATCGTTCACAATGAGAGCGAAGTTAGAAGCATTAGGAATAAAGCCCTCTTACTCAAGGCCAAGAGTAAGCAATGACAACGCTTATATTGAATCCATGTTTAGAACGGTAAAGTATTGCCCTGCGTGGCCTTCTCAAGGCTTCGATAGCTTAGAGGCCGCCCGCCAATGGGTGGGTAAGTTTATGCAATGGTATAACGAAGAACATCGTCACAGTGCTATACGCTACGTTACACCTGGCCAGCGTTATCGCGGTGAAGATAGTGCCCTATTAGCAAAACGAGAAGTTGTTTATCAGGAAGCTAAAGCAGCAAAACCTAATCGGTGGTCTGGCCAAACCCGAAATTGGCGGCCTTGTGGTGCGGTTGCGCTGAACCCACAAAAAGAAGTATTATTGGCTGCGTAGGAAAATGTGCAACTACCCTGAAAATTGCCGGAACCATTAGAGGATTAGTGTCTGATTTAGATTGGAAAAAACAAACTGTAAGAGGAGTATGGTAGATACAATTTGAATTGTCATAAAGTATGTTTATTCATGCCGAAGCCTTCACATGCTAGCTGAACTTGTCGTATCTTATTCTATCTGTAGGTACTTTAGCTTCAAGAATTAGAGGGCGTATTAGTGCGTCAACCATGGGTGCTGGGCCAGCGAGATAGAACATCGAATTACCACCTGCTTCTGGCACAGCTGGCAGAGCGTGTTGGTGAACCATACCATGCGCATACACCAATCCGTCGTTGCCTTTCAATTGTTGCATCGTGGGTGGCCCATTAGAAAACACGACATGTATTCCAATATTTTTTGGAAATTGGTTTTTAATCTCGATCAACCTGTCCTTGAAGAATAAATCACCCGGCGTGCGCACACCAAAATAGAGGTCAGCTCGGTGATTTTTAAAATAGCCGATTTGTTTACCGTGTTCCAATATGGACATTAGACCGGCTACGCCAGAGCCACCGGCTATCATAAATAATTCATGACCCTCATCCGCGTGGAAGGTTGCATGGCCTAAGGGGCCAAATAAGTCGATTTCTTCTGCAGTTCGGTTTGCTTCAAATGCCCACTTAGAAAAAGTGCCACCTGGGGTTTGTTTTAAGATGAATTTTAGAGTGGCGGTTTTTGGTGAGTAGTTCACCATTGAGTATGCGCGAAAGCCTTCAATTTTTGGCGGGTTTAATACGAAAAACTGACCTGCGTGGTACTCAGTCTCATTTGGTAAGCTAACTTCAAACCGCAGTACTTCAGCAGTTAGTTTCTCATATTGAGTAATTTTGCCGCGATGGTGGTCAGGATTGAAGTCGTCTTCTCGAAAAGGTGCAATTCTTGCGGGTACGATAATATTGCAAGCTGATTGTGCTGTGCATTGGCACATAAGAATTTCACGCTTAGCGGGCGTAAAACGTGCTTTACCGGGGGCTTGAGGCCAGCCTTCGTCCACGTCGCCGTTGTTAACGCGGGCCTTGCAAGTGCCGCAGGTGCCAGTTGCGCATTCAAAAGGCAGAGGAATGCCGGCGCGCAAACCAGCGTAAAGTAATTTCTCCCCGGGGTTAGCTTCAAACTGGTAGGTTTGAGATTTCTTTTCTATTTCAATTAGCATGACTCGGCTCGTGAGCCAAACTCAAGTGAGACCCAAAACTTTAATACAAGGATGACGCACTTAGTCGTCGTCATCAAAATCGTACTCAAGTTCTTTGTCAAGAAAAACCATTACTTGCCCGTCTTCTTCCTTTATTTCATACATCAATAAAGATTTTTCAGCAGGGCCCATTGGTTTTCCTGTTTTCATATCCCATTGCCATAGGTGTCGGTCGCAGGTCATTACATTGTTTACACAGATACCTGAACCCTCAAGATACTCCTCCATATGGGGGCATACTGGTGGGTAGGCTCTAAAGCCGTCGCCAACATTTGCTATAAGAATATCAATGCCATCGATGGTGTACTCTTTTAGTTTATCTTGCTTGACTTCACTTGCGGGGCAGACTGGTTTCCAGCTCATATTCTGACTCTAGGTATAGTGAGGCTTAGATTGGCCAGTGCGTGCCTTTGTCTAAGCGGCGCGTGTCTAGACGAACTTCTCGGTCTTCGAATTTTAGGTTGTCACCATCAATGACGAACTTGTCATTATAACGGCCAACAAGTCTTCGTGCAAGTTACGCCCGAATGGGCCCCAAATTGAGTTGTGATGATCGATACGCGTTTTACGGTCTTTCTCAGAGTCACTCGCTAAGCCTAAACCACGAAACTCAATCATTACTGAGTTTGGGCCAAATGGTGTCATTAGGAGTCTTGTCCAACATGAAATGATACTGAGCGAAGGGACTGATTCTAATCGGAAATGATACCGAACTAATCTAATTTCTGTTCATGATGGTGAATGAATACCATTATGAATGACCACCATATAGATACCCTTGATAAGGCACGCTTGTTGCTACAAGGCACTGATGAAATCGATCTGGCAATCGACGGTAAACGCAATCGCTATGATTTCATCAAACGCACCTTAATGCGTTTCAAATACAGCAAACCGGGTCGAGCCGATAAGGGCCTTGTGCTGCGTTATATCACACGCATCAGCGGTTACTCTTATGTGCAAGTGAAACGCCTGGCTGCCAGCTATCTCAAGCACGGTAGAATCCAGTGGCGACATCGTGCCACAAGGGGCTTTGCTAGACGCTATAGCAATCAAGACATTAAGCTTCTAGCAGATATGGATGAACTCCACGGTACGTTATCAGGCCATGCCACTAGGAAACTCTGTGAGCGCGCCTTAGTTGTCTATAGAAGTGGACCCGCTTTTTAGGACAGATGGCTTAGGAGTTATTTTCAGCTGATTAAGCGGCCAATTTCAGGCCGCGACATGGATCATACATCATGTCAGGGACCATGCCCAATGTTTGATGTTTACGCTCTTGGTTGTAATAGTTTATCCAGGAGCCAATGCCGTCTTTTGCCTCTTTCATCGATTGGTAGGCTTGCAAATAGACTTCCTCATATTTCACGCTGCGCCATAAGCGCTCAACAAATACATTGTCACGCCAAGCACCTTTGCCATCCATGCTGATGCGAATACCATTGTCTTTGAGTACACCGGTAAACGCCTCACTGGTAAATTGCGCACCTTGATCGCTGTTAAAGATATCAGGCTTGCCGTAGTAATGCAGTGCCTCTTCCAAAGCATCTACGCAGAATGCGCTATCCATGCTGTTGCTAAGCCGCCATGACAGCACTTTACGAGAATACCAATCCATCACAACGGTAAGATAAGCAAAGCCCTTAGGCATCGGGATATAAGTTATATCGGTACACCAAGCTTGATTGGGTTGATTGATGGCCAACCCACCTAGCAGATAAGGATAAATCTTGTGCCCCGCCTTCTTCTTGCTGGTGTTAGGCCTAGGATAGATGGCTTTAATGCCCATCTTACGCATTAAGCGTCGCACATGTTTACGGTCAACTCGGTGGCCTACATCTTGCAACACATCACGAATGCGTCTACTGCCAAGAAAGGGCCGATTGAGGTGAATGCGATCAATCAGATGCATCAGTTCCAAGTCATCCTCATTAGCAGGTGAGGTTTTGTAATAAACATGGGAACGATGAATCTTCAACAATTTACACTGACGAACTAACGATAGTTTATTGCTTTTATTAATCATAGTTTTGCGCTCAGGTCTGTTTAACGACCGAGCGCTTTTGATAAAAAATCGTTTTCCATGGTGATTTCACCGATCTTTGCCTGTAATGATTTAATCTCTGATTCTCGGTTTGGAGATAAGCCTGTGCCTGATGCAAAGACTTCAGCTGAGCTATCGAGCAATTGTTTCTTCCACTTGACGATAAGATTTGCATTGATGTCATAACGACTAGCAAGATTGCTTAATGTTTCATCACCTTTGATTGCTGCAAGAGCAACTTTGGCTTTGAATTGTGGGGCATGGTTTCTACGCTTTTTACTCATTTTCTGTTCCTCGTTTTGAACAATTATAAAACAGAAAATAACTCCTTATTTTGGCCTTCAACCTGTCCTAATCATGGGGTCCACTTCATATGAGCAAACTGAGTATGCCAACCTGGCACCTATCTCGGTTTCTCATCTATACAATCTACGCCGATCTAAACCCTACCAGAACAATCGCCGTCACTTTGAAAAGACACATTCCAAGCCTTCTTCTATCGGCCAAAGACGTAAGCCACAGCCAGAAGGTCAACCTGGCTATAGCCGTGTAGATACAGTGCATCAGGGCGATAAGGACAAGGTTAAAGGGGTCTATCATATCAACGCCGTTGATGAGATCACCCCGTTTGAAGTCGTGTCTTCTACACAGAAAATATCAGAGCCATTCTTGATGCCTATTCTCACTCAAATGCTAGAGCAATTCCCCTTTGTGATTAAAGGCTTTCATGCCGATAATGGCAGTGAATACATTAACCAATCGGTGGTGCGATTGTTGAATAAGCTATTAATCGAGTTGACCAAATCCAGGGCTAGACACCGTAACGACCATGCCTTAGTTGAGTGCAACAATGGGGCCATCGTGCGCAAGCATCTTGGCTTCATGCATATCCCGCAAAAATATGCGCCTGAGATTAATCAATTTGCCACCGACTTTCTTAACCCTTATTTGAATTATCACCGACCTTGTTTCTTCCCACAGATCAGCACTAACAACAAAGGAAAACAAGTCAAAACCTATCCATATCGAAACATGATGACGCCTTATGAAAAACTCAAATCGTTGACCAATGCACAGTCATATCTTAAAACTCACATCTCGTTTACAATGCTTGACGATATCGTTTATCAGATGACTGATAATGAGGCAGCAAAACAACTCAATGAGGAAAAAACTAAACTCTTTAAAAACATCTTTGAACAGAAACGGCAATTTTCAGGGTAGTTGCACATTTTCCTACGCAGCCAATAATACTTCTTTTTGTGGGTTCAGCGCAACCGCACCACAAGGCCGCCAATTTCGGGTTTGGCCAGACCACCGATTAGGTTTTGCTGCTTTAGCTTCCTGATAAACAACTTCTCGTTTTGCTAATAGGGCACTATCTTCACCGCGATAACGCTGGCCAGGTGTAACGTAGCGTATAGCACTGTGACGATGTTCTTCGTTATACCATTGCATAAACTTACCCACCCATTGGCGGGCGGCCTCTAAGCTATCGAAGCCTTGAGAAGGCCACGCAGGGCAATACTTTACCGTTCTAAACATGGATTCAATATAAGCGTTGTCATTGCTTACTCTTGGCCTTGAGTAAGAGGGCTTTATTCCTAATGCTTCTAACTTCGCTCTCATTGTGAACGATTTCATTGGGCTGCCATTATCACTGTGTAAGACGGGCATGCCATCGCAGCTGGCCACTTTTAGAGCCGCCTGAGACATCAACTGCGCACCTAATTCACCGCTTTCAACAGGATGTACTTCCCAGTGAACGCCATAGCGACTGTAAAGGTCTTCTACCATGTACAGGTAATAATGCTTGCCAATAGTACGCGTCGCCAAATAGGTGATATCCCACATCCACACAGCATTAGGTTTTAGTGCTATATGAGTATCGGGTGTTCGGGACTGCTTTTGTTTGGCGCGGCCGCGGTGCTTCAATTGCCCATGCGCCTTGAGAACTCGATAAAAGCTAGACTCGCTGGCCACATAAATACCTTTGTCAGCCAACTGCGGTACTATTTGCGACGGCGGCAAATGATGGTATGCCGATTCATTACATATCGATAAAATGTGTTGCTGCTCTTGCTCGCTTAGTTTATTGCCAGGGACTGGCTTTTCTACCAAAGGACGTTGATCACTGCGGATACTATCTTCTCCTTTTGGCTTCCAACGTCTAAGCGTAGACTCGGCAAGGCCAACCAACTCACAAGCACTTGAACGCTTTGAACCTGCGTCTACTGCTTCATTAACATCATTGATTACTTTAATGCGCGTCTGAGTCGTAATCATACTTCCTCGTCCTCCCAAAGTGCCTGAAACTTTTTTTGTAATACTAATAATGCGGCCGTTTCAGCCAAGGCTTTATCTTTGCGGCGCAGCTGGGTTTCTAGCTTCTTCTTGTCTTTTTTTAACGCACGTATTTCATCGCGCGCAACTTTAGGGCTAATGAGAGCCTCATCAACACCATTAATACAAGCTTCTCGCCATTGCGTTATTTGAGTAGGGTATAGGCCTTTCTCTCGGCAATACGCAGATAATTCTTGTTCATTCATCGCAGCAGTTTCAAGAACTACGGTGAACTTAGTTTGGCAATCCCACTGATTAGATGAATCACTATTAGGCATTAAAACTCCTGATCGTCTGGCTTTATTTCGCCAATCATACAAGGTTTGAACACTGATTCCTTCTTCTCTAGATATTTCTGCGAAGGACTGACTATTTGATGATAATAATTTAGATAAAACAGCTTCTCTTCGTTCTACGCTATATTTCGGCATGAGTATTTCTCCGCCGCCCCTTGTGAATTAAAATGTGTGCAACTACCCTGACGTCTGGGGGAAATGACAATCAACTTCTCGGTATCATTCCTGTATTGGAATAGACTGCACAACTGGGTTTTAACCATTAGCTGCCTGCAAACGTGCGAAGCTTGTTTCCTTGCATTCTGTATCCGATCCATTCGCTTTGTGGCTTTGCACCAATAGAATCGTAAAAATCGATAGATGGTTTGTTCCAATCAAGCACATTCCATTCAAAGCGCCCACAGTCTTGTTCTAAGGCGATGTTTGCCAGTTTTTTCATTAACGCCATGCCAGCACCTTTGCCGCGAAAACCAGGTGAGACATATAAATCTTCAAGAAATAGTCCGCGCTTGCCGAGCCAAGTGGAATAGTTGAAGAAGTAAATCGACATGCCAGCAACAACGCCGTCGACAAAACATATCAATGCTTGTGCATTACTTCCCTGGCCAAATAACGATTGATTAATCCTGTCTACATCGGTGACGACTTGCTCAGACGCTTTTTCGTAAATCGCCAATTCCATAATGAAGTCAAATATCTGTTGACAATCTTCAGGTGTGGCAGGGCGAATGGTGATCATAATGTCGACGTTTAAATTGCGCTTGCTGTTGCGGCCTTAACGAATTCGGTTATAAGTGGGTGATTATTCCACTTTAGAGTGCTGCGCTCGGGTTGAAATGCCGTGCCGATAAAAAATGGATGATTTATTAGTTCAAATACCCGAGGGTCATGTTCTTTATCAAAGCCGGTAAATATCATATCGCTGCCAGCAAACAAGCTGAGGTATTCGCTATTCACCCCATAGCTACAGTGATAACCTTCTTCGATGTTGGTTGCATTATAAATCGTAGCGATCGCTGAACCGTCTTGCAGTTTAATTCGATCAGAAACCTCTACTAAGCTACAGCTTAGAGATGAAATCAACGGGCAGTTAGTATCCTGATTTACTTCAGTGTTCTCAGCATCAGTTAACCCCAACTGGTTGCGCGCAAATTCTAATACGGCGTGTTGGTAGCCAGCGCAGGTGCCGAGATACGGGATAGACTGAGTGCGAGCAAATTCTATAGCCGCTAGAATATTCTCCATATTGATATATGGACTATAGGGCACGCCCCAAACACCATGATATGGCTTTAAATCTTGTGGCTTTAAATGCACCGAGTCGAGCCAATTGAATATGACTTCAATGCCAAGCACTGAACTGGCCAAATTAAGCGCCCGCGGGATGGCAATGTGCGCGGTAATCTCAGGTTGATGATCACCTATCAGAGCGATTTTAATCTCCATAATTGGCTCTTACGTAATATCAGACCAAACTGCGAATTCGTTGTTGTTTGGGTCTTTGAAGTGAAAACGCCTACCGCCTGGAAAGGAAAACTGTGACTTTGAAATAGTGCCGCCAGCGGCTTTTATTTTTTGCTGAGTTTGGCCGAGGTCGTGGCTGTAAAAAACCACTAGAGCACTTCCTTTGTCGGCGTCGCTGTTCAAATCGGATTTGTAAAATCCACCCGCTAGGCCAGCATTAGAAAAGGCGGTGTACTCGGGGCCATAATCTTCAAAAGCCCACCCAAACACCTCGACGAAAAAGGCTTTAATAGTGGCTAAATCGCTAGCTGGTAGCTCAAGGTAATTTATTTTTTCGTGCTGGTTCATGTTACTTGTGCTGTATTGCTTAGCGCAATAGTAGTCCATTGAAGGGTCTTGAAACAACATCTTTGGGGCAATAGCAAAACGCTAATTAACTTTTTTAAACGTTAAGAGTGAGGTCGAGCTAGAATAGAGCGATATTAAAGCAGGTCCTATCAAATTTGTTAATTTGCTTGCCCTCTAATTTTAACTTTCGAGAAAAAATGAGCTTTCGTGCCTTATTAGTAGAACAAAATGAAAAAGGTAAAACTTCTGCCAATGTAAAAACCCTGGATGAGTCACAATTACCAGACGCAGAAGTAACCATTGCTGTTGAATACAGCACGCTCAATTACAAAGACGGCTTATGCTTAGGGCCAGGTAGGGGCTTAGTAAGAAATTATCCGCATGTGCCGGGCGTTGATTTCGCCGGCACGGTCGAGTCCTCGGCTGACCCTCGCTACAAGGCAGGCGACCAAGTTATTATGACGGGTTGGCGAGTAGGCGAGGCATGGTGGGGCGGGTATGCGCAAAAAGCCAGAGTCAAAGCTGATTGGCTGGTTCCGATGCCAGTGGGTTTAAGCACCTATGACGCAATGGCGGTTGGCACCGCCGGGTTTACCGCTATGGCGTCTATAATGGCGCTAGAGAACCATGGCTTAGTGCCCTCAGATGACCTTGTATTGGTAACTGGCGCCTCAGGCGGTGTTGGGTCAACTGCGGTTGCGGTGCTCAGTAATTTAGGCTATCGGGTTGCTGCAGTAACTGGTAAGCCAGAAACGCAGTCGTACTTATCCGCATTGGGCGCGAGTGAATTTATTGCTCGTGAAGAAATAAACACCAAGGGCGAGCACCCGCTGGAGTCGGAAAAATGGGTCGGGTGTATCGACTCCGTGGGCGGTGAGATGCTAGCGCGGATTATCGGCCAAATGAAATCTCGCAGCTCGATTGCAGCGGTTGGTTTGGTGGGCGGAATAGACGTACCGATGTCGCTAATGCCTTTTTTATTACGCGGTATCAATTTACTCGGCATCGATTCGGTCACCCAGCCCTATGAAGATCGCGTAGAAATATGGGCGCGTATTGCTAAGGATTTGCCCACGGAAAAATTGCGCTCGATGATTAGCGATGCGACACTTTACGATTTACCCGAGCTGGGTAAGTCCATTATTGCGGGCGAGGTAAAAGGCCGAGTCGTGGTTGATGTAAATGCCTAACTAAGTGGAGCAATACTTAAACACAAGAAATTTAGTGTTATTTAATCTTAAGGTTTGCGAGGCTGCTTTGACGCTAACAGGTCAGGGATTATAACTTCAAGCACCACCTCAACACTGGGATTGAGTGTGGTTGTAGTGGCAACGGCAGTGCCAGTGGTTTGGGCGTGACCAGGCAAAACCATAGTATTCACGACAGGCTTTATCCATATCGGGCTTGCGGCAGCGATAACCGCAGCTTTGCAAAGCAATCGATGGTGATCAGGCTCCACCTTGGGCAATTTAGTCATCATGGGCTCGTCGGTTAATACAATTTCAAACAGGGGTTTCGCCGAAGTCGCTTTTAGTTTGCTCAGCAACGCGTTTTTTGTGCAATAAACCGTCTATTAGCAGCCATTTTGCCACCAATAGACGGATCTATCCCTAGGCCGGCACCAATTCAACTCGTTCAACTCCCAATGCCATTAATCGCTTAAGGTTAAAACATAAGCCCCTGATTCCAACTTGGAACTGGACTTTAGCCAACCCTTTATAACGAACTCGCTTATTGCGATGAGCAAACACTCGCTCATATGGTGAACGAATTTTGCTAATCCAACGGTCTTTGTCTCTATTCTTGCCATGCATATTGTTCTTCTTGATTGTTGCATCATGGCAACCGTTGCGCCTGAGCGTGGTTTTGGCCGGGCTCACGCAATAACCCTTGTCCGCATAAACAGCGCCCGACTTAGGGCAAACATGCTTCAAGCCGCTTGCATCCGTTACCTCAGCCGAGGTGGCCGCTATTTTATTGATCAAGCCACTTTGCATATCCACTGATGCATGCTCTTTGTAACCATACCAATATTTGCTATTTCCCTTGCACCCAAACCGTGCTTGCTTGTCCGCCGCAACTTTATCAACTGTCTTATTGTTGAACTCCTCTAATCCCATCTTTATCGCCTTATCTCTATCATCCCAAGTGGTTAGCTTACTGACCAACTGGCTGGCATCGACAAATGTGAATACTTCTCGTACTAAGCCCATTGAAACTAACCCGCTCCGAACACGGTCAAATAAATTCATCATACCCCTGGTTCCAATGCGTGAGCGAAAATCACCAAAGTAACTATGATCAGGAGTGCTCTGTTCCAGTCCTGAATCACAAAACCACTTAGCGGCCAGATTCTCTGATAAGTATCGCTCCATTTCTCTATCACTTAAATCTTCCATGAACTGAAGCACCAAGGCACGTAAGCCGAACTCAACACCTCGGCCTTTAGGGCCACGGGTGGCATATATTTTAGAGAAGGGTTTACTCAATGCACCAAAACATAATAGCTCATCGAGTTTACGGTAGGGATGTTCAGAGCTAACCAGAGAATCTAAGGTTAGGAACAGTTGGCTTTGATGACGTTTGCTCAAAATTGCAGGCTGACTAGAATCAGCCCATATTATCTCACGTATTCTATTAATTATCCGACAAGCCCATCATATATTTAATACACTACACTAGAGGTGCACCATTCTAACGGCAACATGCCCCATTTATAAGCAAGTTTGAGTGGCTTTTGAATTGGCCACAAACTATTATCTGCTGCAGTTCGTAACAATTTCTAGTGCCATGACACAAGCAGAACGCAGCATAGATGCCTACATGATCACCGAAGAGCCGTTTTATGCGGCACAAGGTAATGAAATCAAGTTGTATCAAGCGGCTTATAAAAACGGCATTCCCATATTGCTAAAGGGCCCAACGGGTTGTGGGAAAACACGATTTATGGAGCACATGGCATGGCGCTTACAACGCCCGCTTATCACGGTTTCTTGCCACGATGATCTCACTTCTTCAGATTTGGTTGGGCGCTACTTGATCATTGGTGGTGAAACCCGCTGGACCGATGGCCCACTTGCGAGAGCGGTACGCTGCGGGGGAATTTGCTATTTAGATGAAGTGGTCGAAGCGCGCAAAGATACCACCGTGGTTATTCACCCCTTAGCGGATGACCGGCGCGTTTTACCAGTTGAAAAAACGGGTGAGCTAATCCAGGCACCGAGCGAGTTTTGTTTGGTGATTTCATATAATCCGGGGTATCAAAGCGTGCTTAAGGATCTTAAACAAAGCACTCGCCAACGGTTTATTGCGATTGAGTTTGATTATCCTAACGCCAGTCTCGAGCAGCAAATAATCGAAAGGGAATCAGGTGTTAGTGCGGAGTTAGCGCGCCAGCTGATTAAGTTTGCAGGAATGACCAGAAACCTTAAAGGGAATGGTTTAGATGAAGGAGCAAGTACGCGTTTGCTAGTGCATGCGGCCAAGCTTATTCAAACGGATATCGATCCAGTGAGTGCTTGTCATGGCGCGATCACCCAAGCACTTACCGATGATTCAGAAGTGTTACAAGCGATTGACGAACTGAGCGCTTCATTGTTTTAGCCCACTCGGGCATAAGCATAAAAAAGCACCCTGTTGCGAGGGTGCTTTTGTATGTGGCTCGTTAGCCAAACCAGCTGGTTTTACTAGAACTGTTTCGCTAATGCGGCGTCAGTCGTTGCTTGTCGGCCAGTTTGGGTAGATGCGGCTACATTATCTTAGATAAATCAGTTAAACGCGGAAAAGACATGTAAGCAATTGAAGTGCATAGTGAAATCAAAAAAGTCGCGGTCACCTTATTGGTGATAAGGTTTTTTTTGATTTTGCTAGGTGCATCAAGAGCTTGCATGGACTTTCGTGTTTTAACTGATTTATCTAGGATTATGGGTCGGTCGGATAATAAGTTTTGCTACTGCGAAAATGCCACTTTGGCCTATTTTCCTGCTGTGTTTGCCCAATGGAATAACCATTGAGCTCACACACCAGAAAACTATCTTCAAATTACTACTTTATCGTTACGCAAATTATTAGCCGACAAGCCCACATGGTTGGGTGTTCAGACCTTTCCCTAATTTACTTGATAAAGTTTTGCATAAAGCTAAGCAACTTTTGGACGCCCTCAATCGGCATTGAATTGTAAATACTAGCCCGTATTCCACCCATGGCTCTATGTCCACGTAGGTAAGGCATCCCTTGGTCAGCAGCTTGTTCATGAAAAACTTTTTCCAGCTCCACCGATGGTAGATTAAACACCACGTTCATTGTGGAACGATTTTCGTATGCGGCAGGGCAGTTGTAGAAACCGCCGCTAGCATCGATGCAGTCGTATAACAATTTAGAACGCTCGAGCGCGGCTTTTTCCATCGCTTTGGCACCGCCGCGTTGTTCCACCCATTTAAGCACTTTGCCCATCACCCAAATTGAGAATATGCTGGGGGTGTTAAATAAAGATTGCGCCTGCTGATGAATGTCGTAGCGTAAGTAACGCGGTAAGTGCTGATTGGTGTTTTCCAAAATGAACTTTCGGATAAACACGACAGCGACCCCAGAAGGGCCTAAGTTTTTTTGCGCGCCGCCATAAACAATATCAAACAAATTCCAAGGAATTTCTCTCGCGATCATCTCTGATGACATATCAGCGACCAGCGGCACGCCTAGATCGGGAAATTCAGCGTAGCGTACACCGCTAATGGTTTCATTGGGGGTGATATGCAAATAACGCGTATTATCTTTTATTTGAATTTCGTCATTATGCGGCATGCGCATAAATTGCTCTGCTTCACCGCTCCATGCTTCGTATACCTTACCCACTGTTTGGGCATCGTTAATCGCGCCTTTTGCCCAATGGCCACTATTTACATAGGCTGCTTGATTGTTACTGTTAAGTAAATTCAGCGGCACAAAAGCAAATTGCCCAGTCGCGCCGCCTTGAATAAACAACACATCAAACTCGGGAGGGGTGTTCCATACCCGCAGTGCTGCTTCTCGCGCTTGGTGATGCAGTGGCTCATATAAAGGGCCGCGATGACTTACTTCAATTAGGGATGCACCGCTATTTTCAAAATCAACAAGCTCGGCTTGTACTTCCTCTAAAACAGATAAGGGTAAAGTACAAGGCCCCGCACTGAAGTTGTAAACTCGATCCGCCACTAAGTCAGCCTTTGGCTTCGGCGCGTTTTTGATATTTACGTTTTTTCCGCCACAAGCGCAGTTTGATCAGTGGCACCATTGCTTTTGAAGTGAGCGTCTTGGTAATCAGGTAGCGTAACCATTTGTATTGTCCAGTCCACAAGAAAATTGAGACTAGGCGTTCCATCAGCTTTTCTTTAGCAGAAGCGTCAGGGGCGGCTCTATCATAAATAGGCACGGCAATGCCCTTAGCTTGCCACCGAGCAACACGTAAAGGTGCATTAAGGCCCTTGCGTTGGGTGCGCGTTTTATGGGTTTTATACGCTGGGTCTTCGCTTACGTCTTGTAGTGTTAATGCACCACGCTCTATCGCTGTTTGTATAATCTGTTGCCCCCGTTTGCTGCGCACCAAGGTGCGTGATTGTGAATGAAATTTGTACTTACCGTCTTCACTGCGTGTCCAAGCATCTCCGACAGAAATATCCGCAAAAAGGTTTGATCCGTCATAACAAATCTGACAGAGTTTGGGTAAATAGATGCCAATCAGATAATTGTAAGCACCGTCTTTGTAATTAGAATAATGCACTGCTTGTGGCGGCTTATCCTTAAACACGGCGCGCATTTGACCCGGCCATTCGCCACCGCGAAACTCGAAATCGGTAATACTAGAAACAGGGATGTTTTTGGTCTTTAGCAAATCAGGTACTACCTCAGGTTCTAGTGCGCCGCCGCAATAAGTGCCAAAAACTGCGACGATACGCTCTTGAAGAATTTCATCTACTTCCACCGCTTCACGAAGCCCGTGATTGTGGCAAGGCAGGCCGATTACGGCATAGCGCCCAGGGGTTTCGCGAATCTCCTGCAACGAACGATTAAGCGGAATAACCGTGTAGCGTGAACCTTGGCTTGAAATAATGTCCATTTTAGAGCGAGCGATAAAGGGTTCGCCCATCCAAGGTTTGTCGGCGCGCATGCGCGTAACCACACAACCATCGATTTCACCATTTTCTAGCATGTCTACTGCCAGTGCTGAAATGACACCTCCGCCAGTTGCACGTTCTCTTAGCGCAGCATCAGTGGCATGACCAATATAAATGTTTTCGGTATGGCCATCAAAACTGCCATCATCATCATGCGCAAAAGTTTGTTGGCTGAGTTTATTAAAATTGACTTTAGCGCCAGGGCACACCTCGCCGCATTTACCGCACGCAGTGCAAGCGTTTAAATCTAATACGGGATAGTATTGTTCGTCTAAAGTAATCGCTTTTTCTGGGCATACACCGACGCAAGTGCCACTGCGTGCACAGAGCGACTGGTCGGTAAAACCAATAGACAGCTTGGCCCTTAATTCGGGGCTAATATCAGTTTGCATGTCAACTATTCCCTAACTTACCTTCGCGATACCCAGCAAACCGTACAGTACGAAGGACAGCAAGCCCAATCCAAAAAGGCAAAGCACAAAAAAGCTCAGCAAGCACTTGTTTAATACCGATTGGAGCCAAACTAGGCTGACACCAAAGATCGGTGCCATCGCAAAGTAATAGCGTCCTTGTGGCTGAAAGTCCACCGTCCACGACTTGTATAGGGTGATTACGACTAAACCAATGAATAATATGATGTTGAGCGCCAGCACGCCGCGCACCATCACTTGCCAGATAAGGGTCAATATTAGGCCAGCAAGCAGTATCTTAACCGCAAGATAGTGTAGCCTGGTGGCAGGCAACTCGACGTAGCCATAATTTCCAAATGCGGAATGAAAAACCGCATTGGCCCAGCCGTAACTAAGCATGGTCGGGATGGTAATGTTTCGCTCATAGAGGCTCAGTGACCAGCTTTGTTCTTCAATCGGTGTGCTGGGCCTAAACGGTTTGTCTGCAGTTTGTTCGCGGCAATCAATTACTTTTTGACAACGCTCGAAATCGGTTACCGAATTTTGCGCCGTATGCCATGCGGTGTAGCCTGCAAGCCCGACAAGCAAAACGGCGCAAAGAGACTTTGCCTGAGGAATCAAACTACGCCATTCATTTCGGCGTTGCCAAGCTAATAGTGCTACTGCGGCAAATAGAAATAATGTAAAAAAGTAAAAGTTCTTTTTGGTTAAGAATAAAAATGTCGCCAGTAAGCCTAGCCCTACAATACTTAGAATCCTATTGCTAAGCTCACCGCGTAATAATTTGCGTAAGCTACTACTTTCTACCACTACCTGATAAGCAATCATAAAGGCGAAGAACAAAGCAGTCGCATCTGAGTTGAAATAGCTAAATAAGTACCACAATTGCGGTGATAACAATAGTGGGGTTAATAACAGGCGCGCAGGAGGTGCACGCATAGCCATCAGCAGTAGTAAAGCGAATAAAATAACGTTAAAGAAGCGTAGCTTAACGTAATTTTTGGCCGGAATAAAATATACTAACTGCAAATAACGACCGGCGATGAAGTAAGTGAGTTCGTCTGCATTAAGGCGAGAAGTGCCATAAATGGTGTACGAGGGCAGCGTTTCTTGAGAGCAAGCTTGTGGCAGGCCCAGATTGTTCTCAAAGTACTGTGCAGCAGCGAGGTGGGCATGCTCATCAGGGTGCGCATGGGGTCGGCTGATCACTGCCATGATGGTAATAAGCAGCAAAATAAAACCCATTGCGTAGGGCACAAACACAAAAGAAGTTGGAATTTGTGGCAGCATGCACACCAACAACAAGCCTAAAGCGATCATCGTCGCGAGTCTAAAAAAGTGGGTAAGCCAATTATCCGCCTCAGGCTCTAGATTTAAATCATACAAAAAATTGGAATCGTGACCGGCGGCGTAATACACCAAACCCTCTTTGTCGTACTCAATCAGATTGACTTGGCTACGCGGTTTGAGTTGCTTTAGTTCCTGTTTATGAATACGGATAGTCTTGTAGCCAGCTTGGTAAATATTAATGGCCTTAATTCGAAATAAGCCACGAACGTTTGTTGGGTCGATGCGCAAATGATCAATCTCGCGCAAATCGGTGAGAACCGTGGAGTAGGTGTTGCGCGGTCGCGTTAACTTAATCAGACTAGATTTTTCATCGCTGTATGTTTCGCCTTTTTCGTGCGCCCAATAAATACGAAAGTTGGTGCTGTGACCGACATCAATGTCGATCGTCACAAATGCACGTGACGTCATATACCAGTACGAACCTAGTGATAGGGCGCAAATAAGCCCGAAAACGGCGAGCCGCGTCGTGGATAGTCCGCGAAAGTTGGCAAGCATATTACTTACGCATGCGAATGACTTTTGCCGGCGTGCCCACCGCCACCGCAAGAGCAGGAATGTCTTCGGTAACCACCGAGCCAGCGCCGATAATCGCGCCGCTGCTGATGTTCACTCCATCATTAACAATAACGTGCGCGCCAAGCCAAACGTCATCACCAAAGGTGACGCCGCCTTTAGACACCATTTCTTGCTCGGTAATTGGAGTTTCGGTGTCTTCAAACCCGTGGCTCAAACCACCGATGTAGCAACGTCCGCCAAACAAGCAGTGTTTACCGATGGTAATTTGGCTAGCGGTGCCAATGTGGCAATCTGGGCCAATGTTGCTGCTTTCATCGATAAAAATAGAGCCACCACGGGTGCGTAAGCGTACGTTTTGGCCAATCAAAGTTTTATCAGCGATGCGAATTTCATCGTCGTCTTCACCTCTTGCAGAAACTTGGACGTAGTCATCGATAACGCAGCCAGCACCGATGGCAACGCGCGCAGGGTTTCTTAAACCTATATGGTGGCCGAAGATGGTTTTCTTGCCCACAGATTTAAATATCAGCGGAAAAAACAACTTACGCAAAACAAGGCCCAGCGCGCCTTGAATAGGACTTATCAGCGTGACGCAAAACTCATAAACCAGTAGTGAAAGCCAGCTTCGATTGCCAATTTGTAAATCTTGGTATTTGTTGATGAAACCGCGTTTATCATCTTCCATGATTTTGGAAAATCGGTGGTGCTCGTTGCGATTCATTAGGATTAAAACAGTTCTCGAGTGAGCCTTAATTATAATCCATTCAAACAAATAAGATGAAGTCCAGTGTGAGTTGCCGAAAGCCCACGTTTAGTTGGATTAAAGCTTATTTATCAGGGTCGGCGCGCAGCCGTGAAAGATGCACAATACCACCCACTATAGCGTTGACGATTGTTTTAAAGCGCATGAGTAGTGCAGTCGCCAGGGCCGGCCCGGGGCTATAACCGAATAACACGAAAATGGTAGTGTAGGCTGCTTCCATTACGCCTAAACCGCCGATGGACACGGGTAAGTTCATAATCAGCATGATCGCTGGCACCGCTAACAACATGTCTGCGAAACGAATGCCATCGTCAAATGCTTGGGCGCTGATCCAAACATTGATAACCGCAAGCATGTAAAACAAGCTTGAAATACTGACGACAAACAGTAAGGTTTTCTTGTCGTTCTTATATTCATACACCGCTTGATGTACCAACTCTAACTTAGAGAAAATTTTCGCGATGCTGCTATGGATGGGGCTGAGCAAGTTTGATACGAAATAGAAAATTCTCTTCTCGAACACGAGCAACAGTAAGAACAAGACCAAGCCGATAACGAACAACAGGCTATGGATAATCAATGGTAACGGATCGGGGTGCGCGAGCAACACGATGCCTGAAACTGTCGCCAGCACCACCATACCGATAAAACGCTCCATAAACACCGAAGCAAAGGCTTCATAATTCTCACCTGTGTGCTTGCTTAAATCCCAGATTCTAGCGACATCGCCGCCCATGCTGGTGGGCATAAACATATTAAAAAATCGGCCAATGTAATAAAAGCCTAACAAGCGCCATAAGCCGACGGTTATTTTTTTAGAGCGCAGCAAAATTTGCCAGCACCAAGAGCTAGTGACGTTTAGCAAAACGCCAATGAGGAGTGAAAGCCCAAAATACAGCGGGTTGACGTTTTTAAGCGTTTCTTTAAATTTCCCTAAGCCCTCGGCTGTATCTAAACCGGTTTTATGAATCACATAGGCCATCAGGCCAAAACTCACAGCAACCTTTAAAATGGGCTCGTCGGTTAATACAATTTCAAACAGGGTTTTCGCCGAAGTCGCTTTTAGTTTGCTCAGCAACGCGTTTTTTGTGCAATAAACCGTCTATTAGCAGCCATTTTGCCACCAATAGACGGATCTATCCCTAGGCCGGCACCAATTCAACTCGTTCAACTCCCAATGCCATTAATCGCTTAAGGTTAAAACATAAGCCCCTGATTCCAACTTGGAACTGGACTTTAGCCAACCCTTTATAACGAACTCGCTTATTGCGATGAGCAAACACTCGCTCATATGGTGAACGAATTTTGCTAATCCAACGGTCTTTGTCTCTATTCTTGCCATGCATATTGTTCTTCTTGATTGTTGCATCATGGCAACCGTTGCGCCTGAGCGTGGTTTTGGCCGGGCTCACGCAATAACCCTTGTCCGCATAAACAGCACCCGACTTAGGGCAAACATGCTTCAAGCCGCTTGCATCCGTTACCTCAGCCGAGGTGGCCGCTATTTTATTGATCAAGCCACTTTGCATATCCACTGATGCATGCTCTTTGTAACCATACCAATATTTGCTATTTCCCTTGCACCCAAACCGTGCTTGCTTGTCCGCCGCAACTTTATCAACTGTCTTATTGTTGAACTCCTCTAATCCCATCTTTATCGCCTTATCTCTATCATCCCAAGTGGTTAGCTTACTGACCAACTGGCTGGCATCGACAAATGTGAATACTTCTCGTACTAAGCCCATTGAAACTAACCCGCTCCGAACACGGTCAAATAAATTCATCATACCCCTGGTTCCAATGCGTGAGCGAAAATCACCAAAGTAACTATGATCAGGAGTGCTCTGTTCCAGTCCTGAATCACAAAACCACTTAGCGGCCAGATTCTCTGATAAGTATCGCTCCATTTCTCTATCACTTAAATCTTCCATGAACTGAAGCACCAAGGCACGTAAGCCGAACTCAACACCTCGGCCTTTAGGGCCACGGGTGGCATATATTTTAGAGAAGGGTTTACTCAATGCACCAAAACATAATAGCTCATCGAGTTTACGGTAGGGATGTTCAGAGCTAACCAGAGAATCTAAGGTTAGGAACAGTTGGCTTTGATGACGTTTGCTCAAAATTGCAGGCTGACTAGAATCAGCCCATATTATCTCACGTATTCTATTAATTATCCGACAAGCCCAAAATGAAGAATAGCTTTTTCACTTTGCCAGCGAGACTACTGAGTTAACTTAGGTAAGGCTTAAGGAAGGTGGCGGTCAACTTGGCTTTGTCCTTTTCTTTGTCTGCGATAGGCGCCATTTGCGCTGCTACTTCTTTGCGCACTGCCCACAATTTTTTGACTTGGCTGGCTAATGACTCCGCGCTTAAATCAGCGAACGGTACCTGCCAATCGGCCATACCGACTGTACGTAGAAATCCAGTGCTTTTGGGATAGGAAGTTAAGCCAATCATAGGCACGTTCATCGCCGCGCTAAATATCAGAGGATGCGTGCGCAAGCCGTTGTGCAGCTCAAGGCGCTTAATAATTCCAGTTATTACTTCAAAGTTATACTTAAGGTCACTGCTGTCCCGTTAACACTAAAGAAACAGGCCTGATTTTCTCTCAATTTGATAAAATACGTTTAGCGATAAACCGTTGAATCAAATAGGAAAATCAGACCATGTCACATTGTAATACCGTTCTAAATCAAATACTCAAAATTGTTCCGAGACATGAATTCGAGGCACTCGCAATTCAACATCATTCGGGGCGTTCATTCCGCAGAGCGTCTCGTTGGTCACAGTTCGTGAGCCTGACTATAGCTCAATTGACTGGCCGTCATAGCTTGCGTGATATTGTTGATAATGTCAGCGCTCAATCACACCGCTTGTATCATCTTGGTAGTGCCGTGTTAACGCGGTCCAATCTTTCACGCATCAATGAGAACAAGCCTTCGAGCCTTTATGAAGCGCTATTCTCTCAATTACTCAAGCGCTGTCAGAGCAAAACGCCAGGGCATAACTTTCGTTTCAAGAATCCCCTGTATTCGCTGGACTCATCTACCATTGATCTGTGCTTATCGGTTTTCCCATGGGCAGACTTTCGATCAACTAAAGGGGCAATCAAACTGCATGTAGGCCTGAATCATGATGGTTACTTACCTGAGTTTGTTAATATCACCGAGGGTAAATGTGCTGATGTTACTGCAGGCAGGAAAGTAGCTTTCCCGAAAGGCAGCATTGTAGTTATTGACCGTGGATACAACGACTATGCTTGGTATAAGAAATTGAATGACAAGGGAATATACTTTGTCACACGATTAAAGAAGAATGCTGCATACCGCGTTATCAAGCGACATAGTGTACGCAAGGGAACGGGACTTAGCAGTGATCAAACGATTGAATTCACGGGGGTCAAAGCAGCAAAGGAGTGTTCGATTCGATTACGCCGTATTGGTTATCGCGATGCCACTACAGGCAAGCATTATGTGTTTTTAACCAACCACTTTAAGCTCAGTGCTCAAACTATCGCCGATATTTATAAAGCCAGATGGCAGGTGGAATTATTCTTCAAGTGGATCAAGCAGAACTTAAAGGTGAAGTCATTTATCGGCACCAGCAAGAACGCAGTATTGACCCAAATATGGATTGCGTTATGTATTTACCTAATACTGATGTTCATCAAATTGCAGTCGAAGGCGGGCAAAACGATGCAACAAATATTGAGGGTATTGCAGCTTAATTTGTTTGAAAAACGTGATTTAATGGCACTGTTGCGAGGGGACCCGATGCATCACCCAAACCTTAACCCTAATCAATTTTCGTTGCTGTGAAAGTTAACGGGACAGCAGTGAAAATTGTTACTCTTTTCATCGGTTTGTCTGATTGGCGGTTTAGCTAATTAAGCCTTGTTCTTGATACCATTTGGCGGTTTCTGCCAAGCCCGTTTCGTTATCATGAATAAATTCGTAATCTAGCAAGTTTCGTACTTTGGAATTATCGAATTGACGGTCTTTTGTGTAAAAACCCACGCGGCGGCGATAAATGGGAGGTTGAATACCTAAGGGGGTACAGACGGCCTTTGAGATGTCTGCTGCCAAGAAAAATGGCCAAATGGGTAGGAGAATAGTGCACGGCGTTTTGCCTATAGCACGACCAATTGATTTGCCCATTTCAATAATCGAAATCGGTTCATCTGCTGCGGCGATAAAAATTTCTGAAGCAGCTTTGTCACTAGTGGCCGCAAGCATAAATACATTCACTAAATCTTCCACGTGCACCAAGTGATACATGCCTTTGCCGCTACCTAACATCAAAGTAAAACCGCGGTCGGCCATCTTGAAAAACTTGAGTAGGCGTTTGTCTCCAGGGCCATATATCGGTGTCGGGCGAACAATGCTATATGGAAAATCGTTTTCGGCTGCGTACTCAGACAACCAAAGCTCGCCTTCTAATTTGGTACGCTGATAGCCATCACCCGGTGCAAAGCGATACGTCTCGTCGGCGCGGTCAATTTCAATATGCCCATGTACGCCAACGGTGGATACGTGCAAAAATCGCTTAAAACCTTCGCGTCCGGTTAGGAGCTTGGCTAGAATTTGGGTGCTGTAAACATGTACTTTACGGTAGTCCTCATCGGTGGCCTTTTCTTCGTTAAAAGCAGCTGCCACATGAAAAACATAGCTCACATCTTGTGTAGCTTCAGTGAGTGTCGCTTCGTCATAAATTTCACCGCGAATCCAAGTAATCGGTAGGTCGCTTAGTGAGTTTACATCAGAAGATTCGCGCGCAACGCAACGTAAATTCGCCCCAGCAGCAGCTAGTTTTCGGCACAAAGTTTGGCCAGTGAACCCGGTAGCACCAGTCACTAAAATGTTCTCGCCACTGATTTTTTTTAGCACGTTTTCCATGCCAGTATTTCTGTTCAATAAAATCACGCGGATTCTACACTAATCATAAGGCGCGCCCCATAGTTAAAACTAACTCGCATCATTGGCCTAAGGAAAACAGCCAATAATTGAGTACAATGCCCAGATGCAATTTCTAGGTAAAACTTTGCGTGAAATCTGGTCTGGTAATGCCGCCCTTACTAGAGCGTTTTGGGTGCATTATGTACTGATATACTCCGTGTTAGTGATCGGTGGTTATGTTGTGATTAGCCGTTGGTTTAACACAGACGGTTTTCACTGGTCGGTGTTGGGGTACTTGGTTTTTGCAGCACTTATCTATATTTTTTTGTTTGTTGGGTTAGTGCGCTCAGCAGGTAGGCATATCAAGGAAGGCGGCAATGTGCAATTTGCTTCTGTATACCAAGCCTTAGGACTCATTGGGGGCCTCGGCATTACATATATAGGCTTGGACATTATTCAGCTTGGCACTGATGATTACACGCCGTTAAAACACGCTTTTGATGCCAGCGAGCGGCAGACCTACACGTATGAGGTTAATGAAGCTCAAGACACAATACAGTTATCAGGCATTTTGGATTTGGGGGCAACCAAAGCGTTGCGTGAATTAGTGCTTGAATACCCGAATATAAAGTGGCTGCGGTTAGTCAGTGAGGGTGGACACATATACGCTGCACGCGGTGTAGCGAAAGTGGTGCAAGAATATCAGTTTGACACCCACGTGCCGACTAGTTGTTCCTCGGCTTGTGTGGTGGTGTTTGCCGCGGGTAAAAAACGCACAATGGCCGATGGTGCTAAATTAGGCTTTCACCAATATGCCTTTGAAACCAGCAAACCTCTGCCTTTTAATTTGCAAGATGAACAGCAAAAGGAAGTTAAGTTTTATCTTAATCGGGGGGTGCGTCAAGAGTTTGTAGACAAAATATTTTCGTTACCATGCTCGCAACTTTGGCAACCAGATAACGATGAATTGTTACAATCTGGACTTGTGCACGAATTTATTCCCTCATCATAAGCAAGCCCGTGAACTATCCCGATTTTAGCAGTCTGATTTTTGACCACACGCAGCACCCCTCTATTGAGGTGCCGGACGGTGACGTGTGGTTTTTTGGTTACGGTTCGCTGATGTGGCGACCAGAATTTGACTACTTAGAATCGGTATCGGCCCGTTTATTTGGCTATCATCGGGCCTTGTGTTTGTGGTCAATAGAATACCGCGGCGATATTGACCAACCTGGCTTGGTACTAGGCTTAGACAATGGGGGGTCGTGTTTAGGGCGGGCGTTTAGGATTTGTGAGACACAAATTGATAGTATTCTTCCCTTGCTCAATAAAAGGGAAATGATCACGGGCGCTTATCAGTCAATCATTAAACCCATTTATTTGGCATCCGGGGAGAAAGTAACGGCGGTTTCACTCATCGCGCGTCATGGTCACCCCCAGTATGTCACTCCACCGCTTTCAGATAAGCGAACGGCCTACATCGTGCGCAAGGCCAAAGGTAAGATGGGCGCGAATATTGACTACGTTCAAAATACAATCTGCCATTTGCGTGAATTAGGCATTCAAGATGTCACCCTAGAGCGAATTGCAAAAAAACTAGTACCCTATGGATAGCCTGAGCCAAATGGTGTTAGGTAGCTCGGTTGCCTACTTGGTGGCCGGCAAACAGGCGCCGCGATTAGCACTTTTAGCGGGCGCAGTGGTAGCTACTTTGCCGGACCTAGATGTAATCGTCCAATATGCAGACCCTCTGCAAAGTACCATTCAACACCGCACTTGGTCACATTCTTGGTTGGTACAAACCGCCATCTCGCCCCTGCTGGCTTACACCGCTAGTCTTTACCTGCCTAAGTTAGATTTCAAAAGATGGCTTTGGTTGATTTGGCTGTGCTTAATCACCCATACCTTGCTAGATTGTTTTACGGTATATGGCACGGGTGCGTTGTGGCCGTTGCCTATTTCAAATTTCATGCAAGGCTCAATATTTATTATCGACCCTTTGTATACCTTACCTTTGCTCGCGGCGGCGGTAGTTGCCTGGTTAAACCTAGATAAATCAGTTAAAACACGAAAGTCCATGCAAGCTCTTGATGCACCTAGCAAAATCAAAAAAAACCTTATCACCAATAAGGTGACCGCGACTTTTTTGATTTCACTATGCACTTCAATTGCTTACATGTCTTTTCCGCGTTTAACTGATTTATCTAGGTTAAAGCATGAGCAGGGTGCGAGAAAATGGGTGGTTAACGCGATGCTAGTGAGTTGCGCTTACTTGGTTTGGGGCTTGACAGCGCAGCAAATGATTAAACAGCGCTTACTTAAGCAACTTGCTCAAGACAACATTATCTCAAATCAAGTACTAGTCACTCCCGCGCCATTTAACTCTTTACTGTGGCGAGTGGTTGCAATGCAAAACGACCGATACTACGAAGGCTTGGCGTCGGTTCTAGATGAAGACCAAACAATTAATCTTAGTGTCTTCGACAGAAACACAGCTAATCTGGCGCAACTAGAGCAAGTGCCCAGTTTTAACGAATACGCCGCTTTTGCACATGACTTCTACACACTTGAAAATGCCGAAGGTCAAATCATAATCAAGGACCTGCGTATGGGCTTTTCGCCCTATCTATTATTCCAATTTAAGATTGCGCACCAAGTGGTGAACAAAGTGGTTGCAGTGCCGCCGCAGTTTGTAGATCTAGGGTATTTGCCTTTGCCGCAATTGAGAATAATGTTTGGCTTTTTGATGAGGCGTATTTTTAATCAAAACCAACTAGTCCCGAGAATGTTTGAAGCTTAGCCGGAAGGTGGAAATTCAACGCTCTTCCTAGACGGCTAGCTCCCATCCATGTTCAATCTTGCAGTAGTAAAGTAAGCATAGTCGAAGGTATCCTACTTGAAAATGAGTTATCTCGTGGATGATGGTACCTGCTCGCGAGCCGTCTGGGGCTGCACTAGAACTATATGGTATAGAGTACAGTTTCAAGATGAACCAAACCTAATGTGCCATTTCTCTAAGTTATAATCGACGCGTGAAAAAGTGTGAACTCTTACCAAAGTCAGCGGCGGCCTCTAAACCTTTGGCCTTCGTCATTTGGTTAAATAGGAAAGTATCGTTTAGCTTACGCTTAAGCCTAGTTTTTTGCTGGGCCATAATAGTAATGGCAAGCCAAGCTTCAGCAGAAGATGACGAACATCGTAGGTCGGTTGCTAGAGTTTGGAATGAAGCTCTACTCGAAGGCATTCGCTTAGACACAGCGCGCCCAACGGTACACGCGCGTAATTTATATCATTTGTCTGCCGTCATGTGGGATGCATGGTCGGCTTATCATAAAGAGGCAAAGCAGTTGTTTCATCAAGAGCGTGCTGAGTCGGCTTTCTCCGTGCCAGATCAAGCGGCTTCGATTAGTTATGCCGCCTACACTTTGCTTCGCTGGCGGTTTAAGCATTCTGCTAATTACGAGAAGATAAAGGTTCACCTCGAGGCCGCATTAAGCTCGGCGAGTGAGCAGTATGGCTTTAGAATATCTAATGGCACACCGGCTATCCAGCTGGGGTTACGGGTCGCAAAAACGGTCATTGGCTATGGCTTGGGTGATGGCGCCAATGAGCAAAATGACTATCGCTCGAAGCATTATCAGCCTGTTAATACGGCTTTAGATCCGCACTTTACTGGCAACCCAAATTTAAGCAATTTTGATCGCTGGCAAGGCTTGGATATGCCCGGTTTCGTTGGGCAATCAGGTATTCGTTCAGAGGGGTATCCGCCGTTTGTAGGCCCAGAATGGGGTGATGTCGCACCATTTTCACTAACCGAAAATGACCGCGAGTTTAGGCAGCGCGATGGCGTGACGTATTCAGTTTATCTTGATAAAGGCACGCCGCCAAGTTTGCTCGCGGATAAAGCGCAACGGCTGGCTTATATCAACGGTTTTAAAGCTGTGTTGGCTTTTAGTAATAAACTCGATGCTAACAGCACTGAGATACTGGACATTAGCCCTAATGTGCGCGGCAATATTAAACTGGGCGAGGTAAAAGGAAACGGACGCGATTTGAACCCGGTAACTAAGCAACCTTATCAGGCTGCGCCAGTGCGGGCAGCAGATTATTACCGCGTGTTAGCCGAGTTTTGGGCGGACGGGCCAGATTCTGAAACGCCGCCAGGCCATTGGTTTGTGATGTTCAATTTAGTGTCTGACCAGTCGAGTATCGCCGCGCAATTTGGCCAACAAGGCAAAGCAAAAAACCGCTTACAGTGGGATTTGCAAGGCTATTTGGCACTGGGCGGGGCGATGCACGATTCCGCTGTCGCGGCGTGGAGCCACAAAGGTTGGTATGACTATGTGCGGCCCATCTCTGCTGTTAGAGTCTTGTGTGATAACGGCCAAAGCAGTGACCCTAGTTTGCCAAGTTATAACAAGCTCGGTATGTCGCTGGAGCCAGGCTTAATTGAACTCATAACCGAAGAGTCTTCTATAAAAGGGGCACGACATCAGCATCTACGAGGCGTAAATAGTGAAGGCATTGGCCAAATCGCGGTGAAGACATGGCGTGGCCCAAAATATGTAGAAAACCGGCGGCAAGATGTCGCTGAGGTGGGCTGGATAAACTGCGGCGATTGGTGGCCTTACCAACGGCCGAATTTTGTCACCCCGCCGTTTGCGGGTTATGTCTCAGGCCACAGTACCTTTAGTCGCGCCGCAGCTGAGGTGCTGACATTACTAACAGGCTCAGAGTATTTTCCAGGTGGTATTGGCATCTTTAGCATCAAGAAGAATAAATTTCTAGTTTTTGAGCGCGGCCCGTCAGCGGATATCAAACTGCAATGGGCGACCTATCAAGATGCAGCTGATGATTGCAGTTTATCTAGAATATACGGCGGTATTCATCCGCCGCAAGATGATATGCCTGGGCGGTTGGTTGGTTATGAAGTGGGCCATCGTGCTTTTGAAAAGGCACGCGGCTATTTTCCTTAACTGGCCGCAATAGCATCATGAAGGGCTGCAACGTGAGTATGGTCTGTTCCGCAACAGCCACCGAATACCTTTAAATGCTTAAATCTTTGTGCAATGACCCTGTGCCGACTCGCTAAATCGGCTGGGTTACCCGCTTCAAGTAGCTCGCTATTATTAAGTTGTGAATGACTTTTAGGCGAAGCGTTGGCGCGTAAACCGCCTATGCGCTGCATCCATAGTTCGTCCTCTAAGGCAAAGTCGAAATGACTGAGATGAGCACAATTGATCATAAAATAGGCAGCAGAGGAATCAGTTGCGTCATCTACTTTCTCGATCGCTTGTTGTAAAGAGTGCCCGTCCTTAAGCTTGCCGTTTGTTTCAACAGAGAATGAAATCACACAAGGCACCTTAGGGTCTTTGGCTGCCTGTGCGATACCAATAGCTTCGTCGACGTTATTAAGGGTAATAGCACTAACCATATCGACTTCGGCATATACTAAGGTTTTAATTTGAACGCGGTGATAGTCGTAGGCATCTTGAGCGGTTCTCTTTAGGTTTAGTTTTTAAGCATCTCCACGCGGGCCTAGGCAGCCGCTTATCACCATTTTACTTTTGGGTGTTTCAAACTCGCGACGCACCTTTTGCAGCAGCTCGATAGCTTTGTAATTGGCGTCTTCGATTGCCTTGGCCGAATAGCCTAATTTTTCTCCCCAATTGGTGCTAGATCGATAGGTTAGACTGCATAGAATAAAGCCGACGTTGCGTTTCTGCGCCATTGACGCGTAGCGTCTAAAATATTGATGTAGCGCGTCGTAACGTATAGGGTCGTTCAGTAAGTGAAAGGCAGAAAAGTAAGGCAGTTCGAATCCTTCCTGATAAATTAAGGTGGTTTCGGTTCCACCGTCAGTTAAAAATATATTGCCGTTTAGTTGCGGTAAGTTGTGTCTGTATTTAGTAACTTCTCAATAACCCGTGGCAAAGCTGGCGCGTTCCATAATGATATCTGGCAGAGGATCAATATGTTGCTCACCGATACCAAGTCGATGGGTCAGGCTAGTGCCAGAACGATATATCCAGTTTTCGGCAGGTCTTTTTCAAACTGGCAAACGTGTCCCGACACTGCTGGCCAGCATCGCTGCGGGTGGAGCCACTCACTTTTCGTTTTTTCACGTAATCGCGAATGTCTGTTTCACTGCCATTGGTGTGTAACGGAATATCTGGTCGATCTAGCACCAACAGTAATTCTGCTTTATTCGCATGGATTCGTTTGAGCGTCTGATTTAACCTAGATAAATCAGTTAAAACACGAAAGTCCATGCAAGCTCTTGATGCACCTAGCAAAATCAAAAAAAACCTTATCACCAATAAGGTGACCGCGACTTTTTTGATTTCACTATGCACTTCAATTGCTTACATGTCTTTTCCGCGTTTAACTGATTTATCTAGGTTTAATGTTTGGTAGCATGTCTGTTGAGTGAAGATTTCATCGAAACGCTGCTCAAGTATTTTACGTTGGTTCTCGCAAGGCTGGGTTTTATACTCTTTTAACGCCCGATAAAAGCACCAGACTTGGTCGCGTATTTTGGGCTCGTCGGTTAATACAATTTCAAACAGGGTTTTCGCCGAAGTCGCTTTTAGTTTGCTCAGCAACGCGTTTTTTGTGCAATAAACCGTCTATTAGCAGCCATTTTGCCACCAATAGACGGATCTATCCCTAGGCCGGCACCAATTCAACTCGTTCAACTCCCAATGCCATTAATCGCTTAAGGTTAAAACATAAGCCCCTGATTCCAACTTGGAACTGGACTTTAGCCAACCCTTTATAACGAACTCGCTTATTGCGATGAGCAAACACTCGCTCATATGGTGAACGAATTTTGCTAATCCAACGGTCTTTGTCTCTATTCTTGCCATGCATATTGTTCTTCTTGATTGTTGCATCATGGCAACCGTTGCGCCTGAGCGTGGTTTTGGCCGGGCTCACGCAATAACCCTTGTCCGCATAAACAGCGCCCGACTTAGGGCAAACATGCTTCAAGCCGCTTGCATCCGTTACCTCAGCCGAGGTGGCCGCTATTTTATTGATCAAGCCACTTTGCATATCCACTGATGCATGCTCTTTGTAACCATACCAATATTTGCTATTTCCCTTGCACCCAAACCGTGCTTGCTTGTCCGCCGCAACTTTATCAACTGTCTTATTGTTGAACTCCTCTAATCCCATCTTTATCGCCTTATCTCTATCATCCCAAGTGGTTAGCTTACTGACCAACTGGCTGGCATCGACAAATGTGAATACTTCTCGTACTAAGCCCATTGAAACTAACCCGCTCCGAACACGGTCAAATAAATTCATCATACCCCTGGTTCCAATGCGTGAGCGAAAATCACCAAAGTAACTATGATCAGGAGTGCTCTGTTCCAGTCCTGAATCACAAAACCACTTAGCGGCCAGATTCTCTGATAAGTATCGCTCCATTTCTCTATCACTTAAATCTTCCATGAACTGAAGCACCAAGGCACGTAAGCCGAACTCAACACCTCGGCCTTTAGGGCCACGGGTGGCATATATTTTAGAGAAGGGTTTACTCAATGCACCAAAACATAATAGCTCATCGAGTTTACGGTAGGGATGTTCAGAGCTAACCAGAGAATCTAAGGTTAGGAACAGTTGGCTTTGATGACGTTTGCTCAAAATTGCAGGCTGACTAGAATCAGCCCATATTATCTCACGTATTCTATTAATTATCCGACAAGCCCATTTTAGCAATGCCCTGCCGGTGTCCCTCGTTCAGCGGTATCAACTTATGGATTAAGCACTCGGTGTGTATCCAACACAAGGCATGAGCCAAAATGTTAAATTGCCCTGCATCATCACTGACGACAGCGATGTCATCACACAGACCATGATGCAAAATACTACCAAGTAATGCCCCTTCGGCGGTGATACGTCGGTGACGTGCCTTAATGATCAACAGGCTATCGAGCATTTCAAGCCAGTCATCCTCGTTGGCAATACGGCGTTCCCGGTGCTCAGTTACAGCGGCTAAGGCTTGCTTTGGCAATCCATGTTGTTGCCTATAATTCAACGCACTTTGACTCAAACGATAATCCGTATTGCCAGCCCTTAATAGCGGTAGGAAGTTAATTCGACTTTTTGATTGAGTACTTTTAAACCACGCAAACAAGTCATTACCAATGTGCGTTACATAGCCATTTTTGCCCTGATGGCGAGCACCACTATCGTCCACGGTCACGTAAGACGATGCGCTCAGAGCAACGCTTAGCAACGCCTCTTTCTCAGCATGAAAGGGCTCTTTAGCGCGGATCAGTATTGGGTTAATTTGTCCCGAAGAAATATCAATTCCCCACTCTCGCAACTGTTCCAACAAGAGTGGTTGCGTGGTTTGACAATGATGATATTGATAGAGAATATAACTGACCAGACGAGGCCCATAATGTCGCCCTGCCACGGATGTCGGTAACTGGCCTTTGAGCTTTTTATTGTCTGGCGTTACCCAATGCGCTAAACGATAGCGGGTGGTATGAACCTTGATAAGCAAATCTTGCACTACAAAATCCCGATAGCCTTTAAAGCGAGAACCTTCGGGCACGGACTTCGCTGGTTCAATAACCAGATTTAGGTCAATTGACAGCCTTGGTGTTTTCTTTGCCTTGTTCGACCCAGCTCGCTGCTTAGGTTTGTCGCTAGAAGATGAACGTTTTGGCTCTGTTTTCTTATCCATATTACCGCCCTTAACAGTAGGCCGCCTCTTCTGCCCCTTAAGGATATTGATTTCATCTTTAAGCAATGCTATTTCTTCGTCCTGTTGTTGAACTCGCACCAACAGCTGCTCCACTAGCACCCGCAACATTTTTACTGCGGGGGTTTGTTCTTGTTCAGGAATGTCGGGAATAGAGGGTAGCTTACTCAAGGTCTTAAACGTCCGTTAACTGGATAGACCTTAGTGTACCATCGGTTTTGAAAGTCCAATTTTGCCTTCTCAACTGCGCCACAACGAACGTTAAGAAGACACCCCTGAACGTCCTTAAGCGATCTTTGTTATTAGCGTAAAGGGGCCTACAACCACCCTGGAACTCAACCTAAATCGAGTCACTCGACCACGTTGAATTACCTTCCTTTTAGCGTAAAACCCTGTCAAGAAATATTTTGTTTTATTTTACCTGCCACGGGTTATTGAGAAGTTACTGTATTTAGCCATGATAATTTCGGGCGCCTTTTACGAGCTAGTAGTAATATTTTGATTAAACCTGAATACATTTTCAGGGTCGTATTTCCGCTTGATCTGACGTAATCGAACATAGTTTTTGCCAAAAGTATCAGCCATGGTTTTCTGTCCTTCTTCCCCTTGCCCTGGAAAATTTAAATACATACGCCCTTTGTCCGAATGCACTTTCATGCGGTCCCAAAAGACCCGAGTCCACTGTATATTTGTCGCATCATCCGCTGCGTCACTCCACGTTGAATCTAATGAAAACATGTAGGGCATGGAGCGGTCGCCAAATGCGGTGGCATCCGCGGCCACATCAGCAGTAGCACCGCCGAAATTCCATATCGAAGACAGTGAGTTGGGTGAAGGGGTGCTCGCAACACCGCTAAGAATGGCACCTATAGCTTCGTCGTTAAGTTGGCTAAGGTAATGGCTTTTCCAGTAGCACCGGAATTCACCCGCTGGCATTATGGTGTCGAATAAGCTTTGCACCTCGCAGTAGTCCATTTGCCCCGAAAAATCGGTGACCATTTCACCTAGCTCTCACAGTGGTTGCGTGATGCGCTCTCCTTCGTCGGCATCGCCTGCATAGACAGCGGCGAGGGTATATACCTGCGTATTCCAGTATTCTTCAGGAAAGTCTGGGTCTTCGCCAACTGTAGAGAATTCGATCAGAGAGCTTATGCGATCGCTTTTATTAGCTAGAAAATCCCGCCAGAATTTAATCGGTTCAGCGCCAGCACTGAGTGGGTAAATGGGCGCACAAAACATCACTTTGGGGCCGAGGTCGTGTAGCTTAAACTCGAATTGCGTAATGACGCCAAAATTGCCCCCACCGCCTCGAACAGCCCAGAAAAGGTCGCTATTCTCAGTTGCGCTGGCACGCAAAATATTCCCTGTAGCAGTAACAATTTGTACACTGAGCATGTTGTCAATACACAAGCCGTGTCGGCTACGCAGCCAACCAATGCCGCCAGAAAGAGTAAGCCCTGCAACGCCGGTGTCGGAAATTAAGCCTCCCGGCGTGGCGAGCCCGTGTTGCTGGGTTGCAGCGTCAACATCCTTCCATAACGCACCGCCATCGACCAAGGCAGTTTTATTTGATGCATCAACTTGCACGTGGCGCATTAGTGACAAATCTATCATCAAGCCATCGTCACACACTGCGTGCCCCGCTACATTGTGACCACCGCCTTTAATAGAGATTGGTAGGTTGTTGTCTATCGCAAAACGTACTGCTTGGGCAACATCTTCAGTATTTTCACATTGCAATATTAGAGCAGGTTTTCTGTCTATCATGGCATTCCATATATTTCGTGCTTGCTGGTATTGTGACGTGCCTGAAGTGAGTATCTGGCCCGAGAAGTTTTGCGCTAATTGATGGGTTGGTTTCATTGCTGTCTTCCTGATAAATTGATTAATTATTTGCCGAGCTGAAATTCTATGGTATGGTTTGTCCGTCTATCAATGGGCGAAATAACTAGAAACAGGACGTAAAATCTCCCAATATGGGCGTAAATGCCAATTACGGACTATTTTAGACAATCTCTATAAACCCTTGGAAAATTCGAGTGGATAAAAAAGCCAAACCACAAGTTTGCTTATTAGCGTCTCCAGAGGCTTCTCCAGGGGTGTTATATGGAATTCATGATGTGATGAGTACAGTGGGCGTTGCCTATGGTGATATGGTAGAGGGTAATCCAGGCCAAGAATTACTCGATATTAAAATTGTTGCTAAAAGTGATGAACCGTTTCGGTGCGTTGGAGGTGTAAGGGTTGAACCACATATAAGCATCGAACAAATACGCGAGACGGATGTGGTGGTGGTTTGTGATATGTATCTGCTCATAGACGGTATTCCCACGGGTCGATACTTGCACGAAGTGGCTTGGCTTAAACGTATGCATGCAAATAAGGCGTTTCTTGCCTCTGTGTGTTCAGGGTCCAATTTATTGATGGAAACAGGGTTGTTAAATGGCTGTGAAGTGACGGGGCATTGGGCCTACCGGCATATGGTAGCAGAGCATTATCCCGAGGTTGAATGGCGCGAAGACTCAATCATCAATTTTTCAGCCGAAAGCAACCGACTTATTACCACCGGCGGTGTAACTTCATGGCAGGATTTGACAATCTATCTAATTGAGCGGCTTTGTGGATTGCAGCAAGCAGCTTATACGGCAAAAGTACACTTGCTGTCGGCCCATACGGAGGGACAATTACCATTCGCCGCCATGACACAGCGCAATCAGACCAGCGATGCGGTAATCAGTGAATGCCAAAAATGGATGACGGACAATATACAAAGTACTAATCCAGTGGCCCAAATGGCGGCGCACTCGGGGCTACAGCCACGCACATTTGCGCGCCGTTTTCGAGAAGCAACCAGTTATCAGCCCATAGATTATGTACAGGGTTTGCGCGTAGAGGCTGCAAAAGACAAACTGCTCTCAGAAAATACCAGAATCGATGATATTGCCTATTCTGTAGGTTATGAAGACCCTGCTTCGTTCTGTAGGTTGTTCAAACGAAAGGTCGGCATTACCCCAGCCATGTATCGTAAGAAATTTGTGGGTATTGCTAGATTTTAGTATTGCCACGGCCGAACTAGAAAAATAGCAGCGGAAACAAGCCCAGCAAACAGCCAACAATTATCCCGATGGCTTCGGCTATAACTATTTGTCGCCGGGACAACTCACCATCAGCAACGGGCGGTAATTTGACATGCACCAGCTTTTCTACCCAGCGCCCCGATAAAATGCCGATGGCATCGGAGAAAGTGTTGCCCAAGCCTGCGGCAAGCAGCGTGTTGGATACCCCAATAGAGCGGAAGAAATTATCAATGCGCTCGCCAAACATGATCATTAAGAAATTATCAATAAACCCAAACACCACAAACGCGGTGGCAATGGAGATAACTCTATTTAAGGTGGTTCGATGTTGGGGAGACATGACGGTTAGCTAACTCTACTAAGCAAAGGCTCGGTTACGCTACGCACATTTTCAAGGGTCTGTAAGCTAGACCGTGCGGCCTCGACACCCTTATTGCGAAAGTGTTTAAAGAAAAAATCGTGGTGCTCTGGCGCCTCTGAAAACAAGTGCGGGGTTAATACCACTGACATAATCGGCACTTCGGTTTCTAGTTGCACTTGCATCATGGCATCTAACACAGTGGAGGCGACAAAGTCGTGGCGGTAAATATTACCGTCGACAATTAAGCCGCTGGCAACAATAAGCTGATATTTACCACTCTTTGCTAGCAATTTACATTGCAATGGGATTTCCAAACTTCCTGGAACGGTAAAAATATCGATTTGGTTGGCATTAACGCCGACTAGCTGCATTTCTTCAGTAAAGCCAATACGCGCTTGCGCCACAATATCGTGGTGCCAGCTAGCTTCAACAAATGCGATTTTTGTATTTTGGTTCGATTGGTTCATTCGTCTAATTAAATTAAGTGAGAGTGCAGCATAACTCATCGAGTATCTACATAATTTGTTAAAATTAGGCATGCAAAAACCATTCGCCACCCAACGAGATTTATTAGTATCAAGATCAGATTTGGATCATCCAATTCTGCATAGTCTTGATGATACAGAAGCACTATTAGATTGGAGCGAAATAGAGACACTGCTTTCATCTATTTATGCTGGCACTACTGGCCGCCCTAGTTATCCATTACTTAGTTTGTTCCGCAGCTTGATGCTGGGAATTTGGTATGAACTGTCGGATAGGGAGTTAGCACAGTGCTTATTTAGAGATTTATTGTTTCGTAAGTTTTGCCGCTTTGAGTTAGGCGGCGATGTACCTGAAGCTTCGACCCTTGGGCGCTTTCGTAACCAGTTAATGGAGCACGAACTGTGGGATCGCTTGCTAGGTGAGATCAATCGTCAACTTGAAGCGAAGAACATTATTATGAGCAAGGGGCGCATCAACATTATAGATGCAACACCTATAGAAGCGGCTCGTTCTGGAAATGGTAACGGCAAAGATGGGACGCCTAAGCGAGACCCTGAAGCGAGCTGGCATGTCAAAAATGACAGCCAACTGCGCGATGAATTGCTGTTGGGCGATGAGACTGCCCTATATGCTGATGCGGCGTATAGTTCTGAGGAGACGCGAGATAAACTGGAGCAACTTGGAATTGATGATCAGGTTCAACGCAAGGGCTATCGAGGTAATCCGTTGTCAGATGCAGACCGTACCCGTAATGCAGTTATTGCGGTAACGCGAGCAGGTGGCGAACGGCTCTTTGCGACTTACAAGCAGCATTATGGTTTAGCTCGCACTCGGTTCATGGGGCTAGCGAAGAACCAGACTGTTTACGGCCTAGCGGCGATGGCAGCGAATATCCGTAAAGGCACTAAGTTCTTAAGCTTGTATGGCTTGCCTGATTGGCACTATGCTGGATAGTTGTGCCTTTAATATGGCTTAGGTGCTCGAATTGATAAAATAGTGACTAAATGATGATCGAATACGCGAAACTGGGCAAATATAGCTCAAAAAATGAGTGCTTCGAAAATATCAAACTAAAATCGTGAGTTACGCTGCGCTCTCTAAGTGAAACACAATCGGGACATGCGGGGTTTTACAATACGCTAGGCAAGCCTAAGGAGTTGCAAAACTAACCATCTCTTTCGTCCGGACTATACCGTCGGCTTCGGATTCATACCGAATCTGCTGACCCTCCACGGTGAGTTGTGAAAGCACTCGCGGGCTGATGCTATTAAAACAAACGATTAACAATTACCGCCGGTGGGGAATTTCACCCCGCCCCGAGATTAGCGTGGTTTGTGACCACGGTTGCATTATAGCGATAAAATATTTGCTGTCGATAGCATATTTAACAGTCGCTACGGCGTCATCAATGATTCTGCTGGTCGCTTTATTAAAATTTGCTTTTGTCATATCTTGTCCAGCAGTTCATAATAGCGTGCCGCATTAGCGTCTGGCACACCACTAATTTTTATGAGAATCGAAGAAGACAATAAACTAGATTACAAAAGTGTGTTGATAAGGCCAAAACGTAGCACCTTGGGCAGTCGTAAGGAGGTGGATTTGTATCGCGAATTTAGCTTTAGAAATGTCAATTTTACGCCAGATGCCACGCACTATAACGGCGTGCCATTAATGGCGTCTAATATGGATGGCGTAGGCACTTTTGAAATGGCCGATACTTTGAGTGAACATGGCTTATTTACCTGCTTGGTGAAAAATTACCCTGCTGAAGAGCTGATTACCTTTTTTGATACCAAGCAAACAAAACGTATTGAGAATGTGGCTTATTCAATGGGTATTGCACCAAAAGACATGGAGAAATTTGAGCAAGTGTATAAGGCCAAATATACGCGACTTAAATATGTGTGTGTGGATGTGGCCAATGGTTATTCCGAGCGTTTTTCTGATTTTATAAAGCAGCTACGCGAAGGCCACCCAGATATCGTCATTATCGCTGGCAACGTGGTCACTGGCGAGATGACCGAAGAACTCATTTTGAGTGGAGCGGATATTGTTAAAGTCGGCATCGGCCCGGGTAGCGTATGCACCACACGCATTCAAACAGGTGTAGGCTTTCCACAGCTTTCTGCAGTAATTGAGTGTGCCGATGCTGCGCACGGATTAGGCGGTCATGTAATCGCTGATGGTGGCTGTACTTGCGCCGGAGACGTAGCCAAAGCCTTCGCCGCGGGTGCTGATTTTGTGATGCTCGGCGGTATGCTGGCAGGCCATGACGAAGGCGGCGGCGACATCATCACTAAGTACTTTAAAACCGGAGAAGTACACAAGACAAAACTAGGCTGGGAAGACATAGTTGAAGAACGAAAATACGTGCAGTTTTATGGCATGAGTTCACAATCAGCTAACGATAAGCACTTTGGGGGGCTAAAGAAATATCGGTCCTCGGAAGGGCGTGAAGTGTCGGTGCCGTATCGGGGTAAGGTGGACCGCACAGTGATGGATTTGCTTGGCGGCATTCGCAGCACTTGTACTTATGCGGGGGCCAAGAAATTAAAATGGCTAAGTAAATGCACCACCTTCGTTAAAACAGACGAGCAGTTTAATGCTATTTTTGCAGGTTCTGACAAAAAGTAAGCTTGTTAGAAATTTCTCCCGACTGAGCTTCCAACATGAAACATAAAATACTGGTTATTGAAGACGATTCAGATATCGCTAATTTGCTGCAAATGCATCTTACCGATGCAGATTTTGCAGTTCAATTAGCTGATACTGGAGATAAGGGTGTGGCTTATTTTAAGCACTGGTATCCTGAATTGGTCATTCTCGATATCACGCTACCTGGCATGGATGGCTTAAGTGTGTGTAGAGAAATTCGCAAGCAAAATGAAGCGGTATCGATATTAATGCTGACCGCGAAGTCCACAGAACTTGATCGTGTGTTAGGCCTTGAAATGGGCGCGGATGATTATCTAACCAAACCATTTAGCTTGGCGGAATTGCTAGCAAGAGTTAAAGCATTGTTTCGGCGTACAAAGGCCTTAGCGAGTATTAGTGAAAAAGCAGATGCCGCCACATTTTTGGACCGTGGACGTTTACAGATCGACGCGAACAAACATTGTGCTATGGTTGACGGTGAGGTTTTGGACCTCACCGCCAGAGAGTTTGATTTGTTATGGTTTCTTGCTAAAACCCCGGGCCGAGTTTATTCGCGGGCGCAATTGTTAGATTCAGTGTGGGGCTATGACCACGATGGCTATGAGCACACCGTTAATACGCATATAAACCGCCTACGAATAAAGGTCGAAAATGACCCCGCTAAACCTGAGTTTGTGCAAACTGTTTGGGGGGTGGGTTACAAGTTCGCCGAATGAAGATACGTCATTCCCTTTTTGCAAAGCTCTCTTTGGGTTTATTAGCTTTGTTAGTTTCAATCGGACTTATCTACGCGGTTTTGAGTACAATTGTGGCAAAGAGTTATTTCGAGCGAGTAAGCCAGGACTTGCACCGTTCATTAGCGGATAATTTAGTTGCAGATAAAAACCTAGTGCAGGAAGGGCGCCTCAACGAGGAAGCACTCAAAGAGACCTTCAGGCAATACATGGTGGTTAACCCGAGTATCGAAATTTACTTGTTAGATTTGCAGGGCAAAATCATCGCTTATTCCGCTGACCCAGGTAAGGTGAAACGTGAAAAAGTTTCACTGCGACCGGTGTTTTCTTTTTTAGATGGCAGTGAACAGTACCCGCTGGGTGACGACCCACGCAGCCATGATAAACGCAAGCCGTTTTCGGTGACAGAAGTACCGACAGCAGATAACCCCGAAGGCTATTTATATGTAGTTTTACGTGGAGAACAACAAGATCAAATAGAGGAAATGGCGCAAGAAAGTCATTTCATTCGCTTTAGTGGCTGGGCCGTGTTGTTTAGTTTGTTTGTAGGGCTGGTGGCGGGTTTGTTGGTGTTTTATTTTCTGACGCGAAGGCTAAGCGCGTTTAGTCGGCAGATCGAGCATTTTGAGCGCAGCGGATTTACCAGTGATTTGATTTCATCGCCGCGTTCGGGCAACGACGAAATTGATCAGATTAATCGTACTTTCGAAAACATGGCTGCACGCATCCGCACCCAGCTTGAGCAACTGGAAGCGAAAGATACACAGCGCCGTCATCTAGTGGCACAAATATCCCACGATTTACGCACACCACTTGCCTCGATGCTAGGTTATATTGAATCGCTAGAGTTAAAGAAAGAAGGCCTTTCTATTAAACAACAGACCTTTCTGGAAGTAGCGCACAAGCAGGGTAGACGCTTAAGTCAAATGATTGAGGCGCTGTTCGAGTTGTCCAGCTTAGAGGCGCAAGAGACTGAACCGACGATTGAGGCTTTTATGCCCGCTGAATGGTTGTACGATGTAGCGCAAAAACATCAAATCAGAGCGCAAGACCAAGGGGTAACAGTTGAAGTTGATATTCAGCAAGAGGGTTTATTGGCCAAAGCAGACATTTCTCTGTTAGAAAGGGTAATGGATAATTTAATCAGCAATGCGCTCAGCCATGCTCAGGCGCAAAGCAATCTTACGCTTCGGTTAAATGCAGCGGAAGAACAAATAAAAATTGAAGTAGTGGACCAAGGCAAAGGCATAGCGCAAGAAGAGTTAGATAATTTGTTTGAACCATTTGTAAGCAGCGAAGGTCGGAGTAGTTGGAGTGCAGAGTGCCGTCATGCGGGCTTGGGCCTGGCGATTGCGAAAAGAATCATGTTAATACTCAATGGCGATATCGCGGTTAACAGCCAACAAAATGTGGGTAGCACTTTCGTTTTAAGCTTGCCTAAAGTCTGATTAATGCAATTATTGGCAATTGTTATAAATTTGTTAGAACTGCGTGAAAGGCTTGTCACAGACTACACATAAAGTGTTCCCTAAGATAACTAAAGAAGTATAGAAACCATGAAACTAGCCAATACTAAATTTAAGCCTATTTTGATTGCTTGGGCTGGAATTGCCGCAGCTTGTGTGTTTGCTGCTGGGCAGACCAATGCAGATACAAATAATAATGACAAGTATGCCGAAGCCGTTTTTGCTGGTGGTTGCTTTTGGTGCATAGAGGCGGGTTTCGAAAAAGTAGAAGGGGTGAAAGAAGCCATTTCTGGATACACAGGAGGCACTTTAGAGAACCCGACATACAAGCAAGTTGGCCGCGGAAAAACCAATCACACCGAAGCGGTTAAAGTGATCTATAACCCAAAGAAAGTGAGCTATGATGATTTATTGGACGCTTTTTGGAAGCAGTTTGATCCGACCGATGCCGAAGGTTCGTTTGTTGATCGTGGTCGACATTATCGGCCGGGAATTTTTTACGCGACGGAAGAGCAACGACAGGTAGCGCAGGCTTCTCTAGAGGCGTTAGATGCAACGGGCCGCTATGACAAGCCCATTGCAACTGAAATTACTGAGCTCACCAAGTTTTATAAAGCCGAAAGCTATCACCAGAATTATTACAAGGTGAACCCAGTACGTTATAACTACTATCGCTTTGGCTCAGGTCGCGACCAGTGGTTAGAAAAGGTATGGGGTGATGAACTGCATGCCGAAAAGAAGAAAAAGGACAAAGCTGAATTGGTTATGGCGAGTGCAGATGAAACCGTAGCAAACGATTCTATGTCTGAGGAAGACTTGAGCATGAAGTATGCAAAGCCAAGCAAAAAAGAAATCAAGGAAAAACTTACGCCCTTGCAATATCGTGTGACCCAACATGAAGATACCGAAAGGCCATACGAAAACGAGTATCATGACAATAAGAAACCGGGCATTTATGTGGACATAGTTTCAGGAGAGCCGCTATTTTCTTCGATCAACAAGTTTGATTCACGCACTGGATGGCCTAGTTTCGATCGCCCAATTGACGAGCAATTTGTAGCGACTGAAACTGATTTCAAGATGATTTTACCGCGCACCGAGGTGAGAAGCGTATATGGTGATTCTCATCTTGGGCATGTATTTAAAGACGGCCCATCAACAACCGGCCTACGTTATTGCATCAATTCGGCTTCTTTGCGCTTTGTGCCTAAACAAAAGCTAGAAGAGGAAGGCTATGGGCAGTATATGGTGCAGTTTTCAGAGTAACGGCGCAGTCCAGAGGACCTAATTATGAAATCAATACAAAGTAGAGTAGGTAGGCTGATTGGCGGCTTACTTATACTAAGCGCGAGCGGTTATCTTGTTGCAGAGACCAAAATGGCTAAAAGCGGGGAGAACAAAGCCTCAGTGGTGGAGTTATATACTTCTGAAGGCTGTAGCAGCTGTCCGCCAGCAGATGAATATTTAAGCGGTTTGGAAGCAAAATTGGGCGCAGATGCACAGGTTATTCCACTGGCTTTTCATGTTGACTACTGGAATTACCTTGGCTGGGAAGACCCCTTTTCAAAGGCCCAATTTACCAAGCGCCAGCGCCGTTTAGGGGTGTTAAACGAACAACGTACTATCTATACACCTGAATTTATTGTTGATGGCAAGGAGTCACGTAACCACGCGATAGCACAAAATGTGGTAGCTGCGAATACCAGTAAAGCGAAGGCAGGTATCGATCTTGAGTTAACTCAAACCGATGTCTCTGTCCAGGCTAAGGTGACAGTGGATAATATAGCCAAATCGAGTGGTAGCGTGTTGTATGTAGTGCTCTACGAGAACAATATTAGTCGGCGTATTGAGAACGGCGAAAACCGGGGCAAAACCTTGCATCACGATTATGTGGTACGCGACCTACAAGGCCCGAAAAAAGTCAGAAATGGTGATACCTTGTCTTTTAGCCTGCCGATCGATCCCGAATGGGAGACCGACAACATGGGTATGGTGGTGATGGTGAAATCAAGCCGTACAGGGGAAACGCTGCAAGCATTACGCACAATGTTTTAGTGCATATGGCGTAGTAAAAGCCGCATGCGTTGGGTGCTAAATACCCTATAATGGTAGTTCTATTATCAATTTGAATTACTAAAATGAAAATAATTTCAGTGCTTGTAGCGGCATTTTTACTGAGTTTGTCTGTTAACGCACAAACTTTTTTAACGGAAGACGAAATGATTGAGACGATGGTAGGTGCCACCGTTTCGGGCGTATCTAGCAAAGATGGAACGACTCCTTGGTCTCAGACTTATTTAGCACCAAAAAAGGAAGGCAAGAAAAAAGGCAAGGTCAACGGGCTTTGGGCAGGGGAGACATACAAAGCCAAGTGGTACATCAAGAAAGGCAAGCCAATGGAATATTTATGGAATCTTGAATAGTTATTGCCGCTGTTGTTGTTTGACCTGCGGTGCAACACTTAATAATTTATTGTAATGCGCTTTAACTTTACGCATATCAATCCCGTTTAAAAAAGTGGAATAAGCAAGATAGCTGAGTAAAAAGCGTTTGTCTTGCGCCCAAGGTGGTAGATACTTAGGTAGCAAACAAAGGCCTTCATTCGCCAGCTGGCATAGCACAGGAATATCTTCTAAGTTGAGTTTTCCGCAAAATAATAGCGGCAAACAATCCACCCTTTTAGTTGCCACAATAGCCCTAAAGAAATTGTGCACACGCACTAAGCCGTCAAGATAAACATTGTCTTTGGTAAACGGGGCACCGCCCGTAATCACCCCGCCTCGGAAAACCCTTCGGGTATTTTCAAATGCTTGTTCCTTGTCGCCTACCCGGCTCAAGAAATACTGATAAAGCTCAACAAAATCAGCGCCATCAATCGCCATTTGAATGCCGAGAACGCGGTCAGATAAACGCCGCATTCTATCGATGTCCATGGTGCCGGTAATAAATTCGGCAAATACAGCCAAGCCTTCTTGGGTGCGGGTAGTGCCGGGGTGACTAGCAGCTAAAAGGGGTAGGTGGGTTTGTGCAAGACCATTGAGTGACGTGCCGACGTGGATATGTGCTTCGTGGTTGATGAGCTGGACAATATCGCGGTCAGTAAAACAAGCACCGCGGCGAATTCGAATACGTTTAGGGCCGGCCAAGGCATTCGCTGATAAGTTATCCTCAATTAAGATCACAGGGGCTTGCTTTCCAAATGCCTTATCAACGGCTTGGCGCATTTGTTCGGCTACGGTTTGGGCGAGATGGCAAGCGTCTTGAGGCGCGCCGAGGTCAACGTTAGAGAACGACTCGATTAGCGCATCGAATTGCTGGGCCAAAGCCAATGATGTGGACATGCCGTCAATCAATGGGTCTTGTGGTGCGCCATATAGTTCTTTGGAATGCACGTAAAAATCGGTATGCCCACAACAACTGAGCATTTTAGTGCTAGTGGCAATGACTTTGGCTTGGCGGTTTAGCCAATGGTCCTGTGCAGAATCACCTAATTCCAGTTTAATGTCTTCAATTTGTTTAAGAATTGAATCAGGGTCAAAACTTGGGTAAGTGACTGATGGGTTGATCGTTCCATTATTATCAAAAAAGTGCTGTCTAATTTCTGTGGTCCAGCTTATATGTCGTAAAATTCGCACTCCCTTAGAGGCGTTATATAGCCGCTCGCTTAAATGAGATAGACGTAGGTTTTCGGCTTTCATCGCTGGTTTCTAGTCGGCACTAGTACACTGTCCAGCTTATCTTTGATCAACGTAAGCACTTTACTCCATTGCGTGAATGCGCCTTCACTTTCAAGTTTATCTAATCCTAACTTAGTATAGGTGTCATCTCGGGCAATTTCAGATGTCAATTCTTGTAAGCTTTGGTCTGGGCACCCAAGTGCATAGTGTGCTGCGCCAAGCGTATTGTGTAATCCAAGCTGACGTGCGCTATCTGCGTCTATTCCATGCTGTGTTAACCAACTTGTTTGCTCGTCGAAGAAGCGATATAACCAGCCGTGCAAACAGGTCATGGCGGCGGCTTGTTCAAATTGTGATTCCTCTTCAAACACAATAGTTTTACCCAAGGAATCAGCTAGTTGCTTTAGCTCGGGGTAGTTTGGATGTATCGGGACATAACCCTTGGCATTTTCGGCTGCGACCATAGGTAGAATCAGCGCAAGCTTTTCAGGAAAAGTTGCTTTACTGCGCAGCTGTTTCAAGCTCAGACCTGCAATAGCCGACACCACAATTTTGCCTGCGGGAAAATGCAGATCAGACACCAATTGTTCTAATTGCCACGGTCGTACGGCGAGTAGAATAACGTCGGCTTGGTCGATTACTGCTTGGTTATCTTGTGCTATCTGACAGGCAAAGTTTGTAGCCAAATGCTTGGCTCGTTCAGCATTTCGCGCACTAACGACGATACTGCGTGGGTCCGCAGACCGACGTAATCCAGTTACGGTATAGGTGGCCAAGTGTCCTGTACCAAGTATGCCTAAAGTGGGTTGTTTAGCAGATGCCATGTTGCTGAAAAATCAAGTAATAATAAATCTTAGCTTATCCTGGGACCGCAGCATAACGTAGTGAGCGTAGAAAAGACTAGGCAAAAATGAGCGAAAAAGCGCAGTTTATGTGGATAAACGAGCATTTTGAGCGAATTTTTAACGACGTATTTTCAAGCGCAGTAGTTATGCTGCGGTCTCAGCCTATTATTTGTAAAAAAATACTGTCAGTTACCTTAAATTAGCTGTAAGCAGACGGGCTCGCGTAGCGAACTTTATTAATACACTACACTAGGCAACTCATCAAATTTACGAATATTTGAAGACGTAACTGGAGAGAAAATCAGCGAGTAATCGTGGTTACCCAAAACTCCTCGCAGTTTGTGCACTGAAATTTTACCTCGGTCAGCGTCTTAGCTAAAGATGCATCCTGATGCATACCTCCATCGACTGCTTGCAAGGGTTTGGCTTCAACTTCAACCATGTCGCCCGTTTTACAATATTCACATTTTTGATCTTGGCCTTGGCACTCTTTGAACCAAACATAGCCAGCCAGCACTAACAGGAAGACGATGACGCTTGAGAAACTGTTTAGGAATTCCATGGTTTAATCTAGAGCAAAGAGAATACAAATATATATCAGTTTTGAAACTAGTGTAGTGAATTAAATGGATCATATCACTACTGTCCGGTTAAGGTTTTCAATATATGCCTCAAGGCAAATAATCACGAGGGCTTCGAGGCATAATTAAAATTATAGACAGGTTTTGAAAATAACAGAGAAATATTGGATTTAGAATCGTAAGTTGTTGTTTTCTCTCGCCTTCGCATTGCATGTTTTTAAGAAACATTTCTTAACCGGGCAGTAGTGAGATCATATATATCAGAGCCCCAAAAATGATCCAAGACAAGGCACAGTCCGCAGTTGAATGGTGCTCCCTTAACAAGGGCTGTAACGCAGTATTGGGTCATTTGGGGGCTCCCTGAGGGCGAGACAACAAACGGCCATCTAGGTCGTTGCATTTCTTGCCTCGCTGATATATACGATCTATTTAATTCACTATACTAGACGTCTTTGGCACGGCCCTTTACTATTGAGTTTTAGTTTTCAGAAATAAGTTATGCTTCAACGGCGTTTTATTCAATGTGATGTATTTACTGCCACTCCAACCAAAGGTAACGGCTTAGCAGTTGTTGTTGACGGCGAAGGTTTAAGTGACCAACAAATGGCGGATTTTGCAGCGTGGACTAATTTGGCGGAAACGACTTTCTTATTCCCGCCAAGCGACCCGGCAGCAGATTATAAAGTGCGAATTTTTACCCCTAGTAGAGAAATGCTGTTTGCAGGACACCCAACTTTGGGAAGTTGCACTTCGGCGGCGTGCCGAAACAACAAGGTGTAGTGCGGCAACAGTGCGGAGTAGGTATTGTCGATATTGATCTATCGGGTGATATTCCTGCATGGCAAATAATCGAATTGGATAACGCGAAGGCTGTGTTAGCAGTGGATTCTTCGTTGGTAAAATGGCCAGAGTTCAATGCAATTGGCCTGTTGGGTGCTCACCCGCCGGATTCTGAGTTTGACTTTGAAGTGAGAATGCTCGCGCCATCAAGTGGTATGAGTGAAGATCCAATTACAGGGTCATTGAATTCGGCACTTGCCTGTTGGATGCAACAGGAAGGAAGGTTGACTAAAGATTTACTGGTTAAGCAAGGCACGAATATCAACAGACATGGTCGCGTTTACATCAAGCTTGATAAAAATACGTCGGATCGAGTACTGATTGGCGGTGAAACCCAAATATTGATAGAGGGCGCAGTAAGCTTATAGGGTTTGCAGGTTATTGCCTTTATGCTCGCCGAACGCTTCCCCTTCAACTAACAGCGTATAGAGCATATTTAAAATATCGATCGTTTCTATCGTTTAATTGAATTGGAGTCATCGAACTCTCAGTGGTACTGTTCGTGGTAGAGTTTTAATCAAGCTTATTGATGTAAAACGCATTTACGACAGCAACCAAACTTGGAATGAGATTATGAACGATAGAACTGGCGATATCAGCCAATGCCCTGTGATGGGCAATGCCCACAGTCAAAAACCAGCTCCCGCAGCAAACCAACATTGGTGGCCGAATCAATTGAACCTAAAGATGCTTCACCAGAACGTTGCTGAAGGAGATCCGATGGGTTCGGATTTCAACTATGCTGAAGAATTTAGGAGCCTAGATCTAAAAGCAGTGAAAAAAGACCTAGTTAGCTTAATGACGGATTCGCAAGATTGGTGGCCAGCAGATTACGGCCACTACGGGCCACTTTTTATTCGTATGGCATGGCACAGTGCGGGTACTTATCGCGTGGGCGATGGTCGCGGTGGTGCCGGTGCAGGCAATCAGCGTTTTGCACCGCTAAACAGTTGGCCTGATAACGGTAACTTAGATAAAGCACGTAGGTTGCTTTGGCCTATAAAGCAGAAATACGGCAAGAAAATTTCTTGGGCAGATTTAATGATACTGGCAGGTAACTGCGCTTTGGAATCAATGGGCTTTAAAACCTTTGGGTTTGCTGGTGGACGTGAAGATATTTGGGAACCTGAAGAGGATATTTACTGGGGCCCAGAGAGCGAGTGGATGGGCGATGAGCGTTATACGGGAGATCGCGAATTAGAAGGTAATTTGGGCGCGGTACAGATGGGCTTGATTTACGTAAACCCAGAAGGGCCAAACGGCAACCCAGATCCATTGCTATCAGCGCGTGATATTCGCGATACTTTCAGCCGAATGGCAATGAATGATGAAGAAACTGTGGCATTAGTTGCTGGTGGACACACCTTCGGCAAAGCCCACGGTGTGGACGACCCTGATAAGTATGTAGGCCCAGCTCCTGAAGGTGGCAGTATTGAAGAGCAAGGATTTGGTTGGAATAACACGCGCGGAACGGGAAGCGGTGCTGATACCATAACCAGTGGTATCGAAGGGGCCTGGACTCCACACCCAACTCGATGGGACGATGAGTATTTTGATACGCTATTTGGCTACGAGTGGGAGCTAAGTAAAAGTGGTGCCGGCGCACACCAATGGCACCCGACTGATGCATCTGCAAAATTAACAGTACCTGATGCACATCTTGATAGCGTAACCCACCCGCCCATGATGACCACTGCAGACTTGGCGTTAAGATACGACCCTGAGTATGAGAAGATTTCTAGGTACTATCACCAAAACCCTAAAGAGTTTGCCGCTGCGTTTGCTAAAGCTTGGTATAAGCTTACCCACCGAGATATGGGCCCGCATTCACGTTGTTTAGGTGCAGAGGTGCCTAAAGAGCCTCAATTGTGGCAAGACCCCGTTCCAGTGGTAGATCATGAATTGGTGAATGACCACGATATCACACGCTTAAAAGAACAAATTTTGGCCTCGGGACTATCTATCGCACAACTGGTTGAAACTGCTTGGGCATCAGCCTCTACCTTTCGTGGAAGTGACAAGCGCGGCGGAGCCAATGGCGCCCGTATTCGTCTTGCGCCACAAAAAGATTGGGAGGTAAATAACCCCACGCAATTAGCCAATGTGCTAAAAACGCTTGAAGGGATTCAAAATGAGTTCAATACAGGTAAAAACCAAATTTCAATGGCTGATTTGATTGTATTAGGGGGGTGCGCGGCCGTTGAGCGCGCAGCGGCAAACGCAGGTCATGCTGTGGCGGCCCCATTTACACCAGGTCGAACTGATGCAACACAAGAGCATACCGACATAGAATCAATTGCAGCACTTGAACCTACGGCGGATGGTTTTCGAAATTATGTGGCCAAAGGCATCAAGGCAAAACCTGCGGACTTATTAATTGATAAAGCGCATTTGCTAACCCTATCTGCACCTGAAATGACGGTATTAGTGGGCGGGTTGCGCGCGCTAAATGCGAACACTGGGCAGTCGCCACACGGTGTGTTTACTGACAACCCTGAAGCCTTAAGCAACGATTTCTTCGTCAATTTGTTAGATATGGGAACGCAGTGGAAGACGGTTGGTGAGTACGGCTACGAAGGTGTTGACCGTTCTACTGGGGAAACCAAATGGAGTGGCAGTGAAGTTGACCTTGTGTTTGGTTCAAACTCAATTTTGCGCGCTATAGCCGAGGTGTATGCAACGGATGATGCGCAGGAAAAATTCGTGAACGATTTCGCCAACGCTTGGACTAAAGTAATGAACCTTGATCGGTTTGATCTGGCGAAAGCCTAAATCTTGTTATGTGGCCTACAAGGCTAATCGGCGTTTCGAAGGGATATGAAACGCCAATTCTGAAACTGCGATTATGAAGGTTGGCTCTCTGGACTATTAAAGATTTAATGGATTATCGATAGACTCGCTCGGTTGTGTGAACCAAACCGGTCCACTTTCGCTGATACAAGCGTGGTCTTCTAAGCGAACACCAAATTCACCATAACTACAAATCATCGGCTCGATAGAAAAGCACATGCCGGGTTGTAGGAGGAGGTCATTATCCTTGACGATGTACGGATGTTCATGAATATCTAAGCCGACACCATGGCCTGTGCGGTGCGCTAAGCCGGGCGTTTGATAGCCTGGTCCTAAGCCCGCAGCCTCGATTACCACTCTTGCTGCGTCGTCGGGTGCTGAGCATGGCGCGCCAATTTGCGTGGCATCAAATGCCGCGAGCTGCGCTTCGCGTTCAATGTGCCAGAGTTCTCGCTGTCGTGCGTTGGGCTGGCCGAAAACATAACTGCGCGTGATGTCGGAGTTATAGCCATGAATCGTGCCACCGGTATCAATTAGCACCATGTCTCCGTCCTTCAGCGTTTGCGGATAAGGTACGCCATGCGGGTAAGCGGTAGGCCCTCCAAACAAAACGATTTTAAAACTCGAAGCGCCATCCATGCCACAAGCGCGGTGGGCTTGGTCTAAAAAAACTTGGACTTCGCGCGTGTCAATACCCTCATGCAACATCGCTGCAGCAGCGCGTTGCACTTTAAGGGTGATAGCTTTGGCGTGCGACAATAACGCCAATTCGTGATCTGATTTTATTCGACGGCATGTTGCGATTAGTTCTTCAGCATTAGCTATTTTTAAATTTTTGCTAAAAGCTTGTAAGCGACTAGCGGTAAAGAAGGGTGTTTGTGAGTCGATAGCCAATTTACATTGATTGCTATCACTTAGATTCAATGCAAATTTTGCTACCGCATTAGTCGGTGATTGGTGTTCATCCCAAAGAATAAAGCCGCCTTTAACCACCATACTGAAGTGGACCCCATGATTAGGACAGGTTGAAGGCCAAAATAAGGAGTTATTTTCTGTTTTATAATTGTTCAAAACGAGGAACAGAAAATGAGTAGAAAACGTAGAAATCATTCGCCCCAATTCAAAGCCAAAGTAGCACTTGCAGCTATCAAAGGAGATGAAACCTTAAGCAATCTTGCTAGTCGTTATGACGTCGCTGCTAACCTTATCGTCAAGTGGAAGAAACAATTGCTCGATAGCTCATCTGATGTCTTTGCTTCAGGCACAGGCTTGGCTCCGGATCGTGAATCAGAGATTAAATCGTTACAGGCAAAGATTGGTGAGATCACCATGGAAAATGATTTTTTGTCAAAAGTGCTCGGTCGATAAACAAACCCGAGCGCAAAGCAATGATTAATAAAAGCAATAAACTATCGTTAGTTCGACAGTGCAAGCTGTTGGATATTCATCGGTCTAGTGTTTATTACAAACCCACGCCTACTAATGAAGATGACTTGGAACTAATGCATCTGATAGATCGCATTCATCTCAATCGCCCCTTTCTTGGCAGTAGGCGTATTCGTGATGCCTTGCAAGATGTAGGCCACCGAGTTGACCGTAAGCATGTGCGGCGTTTAATGCGTAAGATGGGCATTAAAGCCATCTATCCTAGGCCTAACACCAGCAAGAAGAAGGCTGGGCACAAGGTTTATCCCTACCTGCTAGGTGGTTTAGCAGTTAATCGACCCAATCAAGCTTGGGCTACCGATATTACGTATATCCCGATGCCTAAGGGCTTTGCTTACCTTACTGTTGTGATGGACTGGTATTCTCGCAAAGTGCTGTCATGGCATCTTAGCAACAGTATGGATAGCGCAGTGTAGATGTTCTGGAAGAGGCCCTGCATTACTATGGCAAGCCTGAAATCTTTAACAGCGATCAAGGCGCGCAATTTACCAGTGAGGCGGTTACGGGCGTACTCAAAGCTAATAACATTCGTATCAGTATGGACGGCAAAGGCGCTTGGCGTGACAATGTGTTCGTTGAGCGTTTATGGCGCAGTGTTAAATATGAGGAAGTTTATCTGCAAGCCTATCAATCGATGAAAGAAGCAAAAGACGGTATTGGCAATTGGATGAACTATTACAACCAAGAACGCAAACATCAAACCTTAGGCATGGTGCCTGACATGATGTATGATCCATGTCGCGGCCTGAAATTGGCTGCTTAATCAGCTGAAAATAACTCCTAAGCCATCTGTCCTAAAAAGCGGGTCCACTTCTCTGCTCGGGTTTTTTGCTCTTCAAATGCAGGGCAGATGTAAACCAGTGTGCCGTCTGCCGAAATAACTGCACCGTGTAAACGTTCACTCATATAACACTGCATTCCGGTGAAATACCTTAGACTGGTGGTCGCGTCGAGGTAGAGCGCATTAACGCCTTCGGCATGCATAAGCTCGCAGACTTTATCAATTCTAGCTTGATATTCCGCTAGAGTAATTGGCTGAGCTTGGTCCCGGTTAGAGCTTAATCTTTCTAATTCAATATCAGCGGTAGAATGGCCAACGCCTAAAGTCATTGTTTTCGTCCTAGTTTTGGGTGATGTCTTAGGAATATTATCTCGTATAAAAACATAATTTCTCCCTGGTAAGTTGAAAAAGGACTAAGTAAATTCACGATTCTATCGACTTATAATTGGACTAGAATTGTATTTAGGGTTTAGCAAAGCGTAAACTATTGGCACTAATATATACCTGTTGTTGAACTATGAAGCTACGTTATCAAGGTTTATTTTTATTAGCTATGCCACCTTTCCCTTTGTTTGGGGATGAGGAATCTGAATACAGTGCGGTAGTCGATGCTGGGCGTGGCTGTAGGGGCATCTTTTTAGCGAATTAATGTTTGTTAGCGACAATATTAATAGGCGGCTACCCACTTTCAAATTGCAGATAATATGCTAAATCAAGCCCGTAGACGAACTGTCGAATTCCAAGCCCGTTTAAAAGAGGCAAATATTGACATTGCGATCATTACCGACGAAAGCTCGATCGCTTACTTAGCAGGGCTTTGGGGGTATCTTTCAGTTGAGTTTGGCCGGCCTACATTCTTGTTAGTTAGTCCTAACGAAGTGCCGGTGGTTATTACCCCTTTAATGGAAAGTGAGATGGTCTCGGCCATGACGTGGGTTGAAGATGTTATGACCTGGGAAGATATGGGGGAAAACCGTTGGGAAAATATACTTAAACAGGGTATCGATAAACTATCTCCTTCAGTGCGTAAAGTTCGCCTAGGCGTTGAGCGCGAGGCCTTGCCCACAATAGTGCGAAATTGGTTTGATAAGGCAATGGCGGGGGTAGCCCTTGAAAATATTTCCGGGCAGCTCGGGCATATCGGCAATTTTCAGGGTAGTTGCACATTTTCCTACGCAGCCAATAATACTTCTTTTTGTGGGTTCAGCGCAACCGCACCACAAGGCCGCCAATTTCGGGTTTGGCCAGACCACCGATTAGGTTTTGCTGCTTTAGCTTCCTGATAAACAACTTCTCGTTTTGCTAATAGGGCACTATCTTCACCGCGATAACGCTGGCCAGGTGTAACGTAGCGTATAGCACTGTGACGATGTTCTTCGTTATACCATTGCATAAACTTACCCACCCATTGGCGGGCGGCCTCTAAGCTATCGAAGCCTTGAGAAGGCCACGCAGGGCAATACTTTACCGTTCTAAACATGGATTCAATATAAGCGTTGTCATTGCTTACTCTTGGCCTTGAGTAAGAGGGCTTTATTCCTAATGCTTCTAACTTCGCTCTCATTGTGAACGATTTCATTGGGCTGCCATTATCACTGTGTAAGACGGGCATGCCATCGCAGCTGGCCACTTTTAGAGCCGCCTGAGACATCAACTGCGCACCTAATTCACCGCTTTCAACAGGATGTACTTCCCAGTGAACGCCATAGCGACTGTAAAGGTCTTCTACCATGTACAGGTAATAATGCTTGCCAATAGTACGCGTCGCCAAATAGGTGATATCCCACATCCACACAGCATTAGGTTTTAGTGCTATATGAGTATCGGGTGTTCGGGACTGCTTTTGTTTGGCGCGGCCGCGGTGCTTCAATTGCCCATGCGCCTTGAGAACTCGATAAAAGCTAGACTCGCTGGCCACATAAATACCTTTGTCAGCCAACTGCGGTACTATTTGCGACGGCGGCAAATGATTGTATGCCGATTCATTACATATCGATAAAATGTGTTGCTGCTCTTGCTCGCTTAGTTTATTGCCAGGTACTGGCTTTTCTACCAAAGGACGTTGATCACTGCGGATACTATCTTCTCCTTTTGGCTTCCAACGTCTAAGCGTAGACTCGGCAAGGCCAACCAACTCACAAGCACTTGAACGCTTTGAACCTGCGTCTACTGCTTCATTAACATCATTGATTACTTTAATGCGCGTCTGAGTCGTAATCATACTTCCTCGTCCTCCCAAAGCGCCTGAAACTTTTTTTGTAATACTAATAATGCGGCCGTTTCAGCCAAGGCTTTATCTTTGCGGCGCAGCTGGGTTTCTAGCTTCTTCTTGTCTTTTTTTAACGCACGTATTTCATCGCGCGCAACTTTAGGGCTAATGAGAGCCTCATCAACACCATTAATACAAGCTTCTCGCCATTGCGTTATTTGAGTAGGGTATAGGCCTTTCTCTCGGCAATACGCAGATAATTCTTGTTCATTCATCGCAGCAGTTTCAAGAACTACGGTGAACTTAGTTTGGCAATCCCACTGATTAGATGAATCACTATTAGGCATTAAAACTCCTGATCGTCTGGCTTTATTTCGCCAATCATACAAGGTTTGAACACTGATTCCTTCTTCTCTAGATATTTCTGCGAAGGACTGACTATTTGATGATAATAATTTAGATAAAACAGCTTCTCTTCGTTCTACGCTATATTTCGGCATGAGTATTTCTCCGCCGCCCCTTGTGAATTAAAATGTGTGCAACTACCCTGACGTCTGGGGATATGCGCATGATCAAGTCAACGGAAGAAATTCAGGTGATGAAGCAAGCAGGCTTGATTGCCGCTGATATGATGCAAGCGGCAGAAGGCGCTTTAGCTGAGGGCGCGCCAGAATATGAAGCGGCTTTAGCGGTTATCAATGCGGGCACGCGCAGTGCTGCAAGCTTTCTAACCGCTAAAGGTTGGGAAGCGTTTATATCACCAATGATACATAATTTGCAGATCATGCAATCGGGTACGGACACCTCTATGGTGCATCGCCGCGCCAGCGTTAAACCCTTAGAGAAGGGAGATCCGGTGTATTTTTGATTTTGCAATATGGCCCAGTTTAAGCAATACAAATTGGGTTTTGATCGCATGTTTTTTATCAAAGAAATCTCCGGCGAAGGGGCGTAGGTACAACAAGCGGCCATTGATGCGCAGCAAGCGGCAATTGCAGCTATTAGACCCGGTGTCACTGCGGAGTCAATTGCGCAGGCAGCCAATGAAGTGTATGCCGAGCGCGGCTATGAAACTGGGTATAGAACCGGCCGCTCGATTGGTATGGCGTACTTGGAGTTACCCGAGCTTAAACAAGGTGACAAAACGATTCTACAAGCTGGTATGACATTCGCGGTAGACGGCGGCATTTCAGTTGATGGCCGGCTAGGAGGCCGAATTGGCGATTCGGTGGTAGTGACTAAAGTGGGGTGTGATTACCTGACAGATTATCGCCGAGAAATTTTGATGGTCAATCGCTAGGTGCTATTGAAAATGCGTGCTGCAATCTTCCAAGCCCAAAGTGTGGGGCAATCTTTAGAACAGCGCGTTGATAGTCTGGGCCAAATCCTCGCCGAACAAAACTTAGATTTTTAAGCCCATTTTCTTCTAAGAAGCTTAAGCAAGACTTTCGTCAATGATGCCTTGCAGGTGCTTGCGATCTAGTGACGAAGCGGTTTTTTTGGTGGTGACGAGTTTGGAGCAAGCGTTTAATTGCATCCAAGTGAGCATTTCTTTCGCGAAGGCTTTTGTAAACTGCGCCCTGTCCTTAATTGGCTTTTCTGTGAACAGGTTAAGCAGATAAAGCGTATTGGTTTTTCGATCTGCTTTACAGTCCATCCTCCCTACCAAATCGCCCCCCCACAGTAAGGGCAAACAAAAATAACCATACCGGCGTTTCGCTGCGGGAATATAGCATTCTATTTGATAATCAAATTCGAATAAGTGCTGCATGCGCTTGCGCTGAATCAATAGATTATCAAATGGTGACAATATTTTTAAACGGCTGCGGTTAAGGGGCTTTTCTAGTAAGGATAGATTAGCGGTCAGAGCAAAGTAGCTTTGGCTTCCTACGGTCACTATTTTAATAACTCCTTCCTCACGTAATGAATTCAAAGTAGGTCTTAACTCGCCCAGCATATTCTTAAGCAAGTACACCATTTCGGATTCTTGGCCTAAACCATTCGCCTTTAAAAACTGCGTTATTAAGAAGCGATAGTATTCATGCTTTGAGGGACAAGAAGTATCTGCGTCACTTGATAAAACTCGCTCGGTTAAATCATAAACCTTATGAAATCCGATTCGCTTAGGAATCATCAAATCTCCTTGCATGAATAAATATTCCAATGCCTGCTTGGCTGGCTTGCTTTCCCAAACTCCGGTTTGCGTAGCACCCTTATCAAAATCTTTCGCCATTAGCGGGCCTTCTTGTTTGATTCGTGATAGAACTTCGGCCATTATTTTTGCATTGCGCGGGTACCAGTGATCTGCCTGGCCCGACTTAATGGCTTGCTTGCGCGGTAAGGTATAGCGGTAATGGTTAGAAGGTAGGTAGGCTGCCGCGTGTGACCAATATTCAAAAATAGCTTTATCGCCGAGCAACTGGCTTAGGTGCTGGGGTTGGTAGCGAGGGTTGCGATTCCACAAGGTGTGGTGGTGAGCTCGCTCGACGACGGAGATGGTATCAATCTGTACGTAGCCCAGTTTGTCTAGTGCACGCTGTGTCGCGGCTAAGGCAGTGCCCTTAATTACTCTGGGCGGAAGGCCTTGGCTATGCAGTACTAACTTGCGCGCCTGTTTGAGTGACAGTGCGTCTGTCATCGCGCGGTGGGTGCTAGCTTAGCTGAAATGAGCTACGGGTGCGCCGAGCACTGACATATCGGCTGTGATTCCCAATCCAGGGGTGTCGGGTGCAATTACCCCGCCATGTTGGATGGGCGCATCTATCACCGCAGTGCTGCGGCTAACCATGTCACGGACGTCTAGTATGCAGCGTAGATTTTTAGTGGGCACTGTTTGTCCGAGATGCAAAACGCCCGCAAAGGCAATTTCAGATCCGACAGTGTCTTGTACACTGATTGTCAAACCAGCAGCAATACACATGTCTCGTTGTCGTTTGCATTGCGTCAGCCCACCTGCTTTAGATATTTTCAGCCCGATACCTTCAGCGCTGTTGTCAGCTAGTATTTGTGTCACGCTCACATCATCGGTGGCCAGTTCATCAATAATTAAAGGGACATCTGATTTCCCGTGTAATCTTCGATGCTCACTATAGCTTGAACAGGGGGCTTCCAAAACAAAATCAAGGTTTCTCGGTAATAGTTTAAGTAAGCGGATTGTATGCTCAACGCTTAAACCCCCATTGGCATCTACAATAAAGTATTCACCCATTACTGCATCCGCTAAAGCGGCCTTAATACGTTCTGCGTCGAGTTTAGGTCCGCCTTCGGATTCAGATGCGCCAATTTTGACAGAGTGCCCCAGATAGCCTTGTTCGCGGTGTATTTGTACTCGGCCACGCATATCCTCTGGCGTAGCAGCGTAAATTGAAGAAATAACCGGCAGGTGCTCGCCAGTGCTCCCACCAAGCAATTGGTATACGGGTAGTTCGACTGATTTGCCAAAGATATCCCAGCAGGCTAAATCCAAAGGGGTTTTTGCATGCAAATGCCCAAGCAATGCCTGATTCATTGTGTCGTTGATGCGATCGTACAGTCGAGGGTCTTTGCCCAATAAATGGGATGTAATTTCTGCAATGCCGGCACGCACCCCAAGAGCATGTGCAGCTATGTAATTGGGGCCAAAAGGGGTTGATTCTCCGAAACCTTCGATGCCGCATTGCGTTGTAATACGCGCAATAGTCGCGTCAAAACTCTGGTATTCCCGGCCACCAGATAATAAGTAGGTGCCACCTGAATAGGGTAAATCTACTTGATAAACATCAATTGCAGCGATTTTCATCAGGGACTAACTGCAGGGGGAATGAGCACTAATTTACCAGTAAATTGCTTGGCCAAGAATGCTTCTTGGGCAAGGGCGATGTCTTTTAGCGGATAGGTTTTAGCCACCACAGGGCGAATCTCTCCACGTTCGATGTAGGAAACTAAATTACTAAACACTACACGTTCTTGATAGGTACAACCGATTAGGCTCAGGTCTTTTAGGTATAAGGTGCGTACGTCCAACTCAACAATTGGGCCGCCAATAGCCCCCGCAGTTGCATAACGCCCCCCTCGTTTGAGAATCTCTAATAGTTTAGGCCAATCAGCACCAGCGACTAGGTCCACCACTACGTCAATGCTTTCATGGCCTAGCTCGGCTGTAAGATCAGTATTCCTATCAATTAGACGGTCTGCACCGATAGCTTTAACGTCGTCAAATTTAGCTTTACTGGTGACTGCGACTACTTCCGCGCCTCGTCTTTTTGCGAGTTGTATGGCGGCAGAACCAACGCCTCCAGAAGCGCCTGTTATCAATACTCTTTCAGCACCAAGTTTAACTCGGTGCAGTAAGTTCTCCGCGGTTGAGTAAGCGCATGGAATAGACGCGAGCTCAGCATCGCTCCAGTCACAATCTACAGCATAGCTTTCATGGCTATCCGCCGCACAGTACTGCGCAAAGCCGCCGTCGAATTCAGAACCGATAGTGGTGGTGTGAAAAGCTAGGTCGGTATTTTTATCATCTTGCATAGTGCGCACTAAGACGCGTTCGCCTATTCGGTTTGAATCTACAGTAGCGCCAACTGCTACTATGGTGCCGCAGCAATCAGCACCTTGTATGCGTGGAAAGCTCAAAGGGATGCCTGACCAACTACCATCGTCATCATCAGCACTGTTAAACCCGCGTTCACCACCCTCTTCGGTTGCAGTGGTAACCGCTTTAGAATACCAAGCAGTTCGGGTGTTTATATCGGTGTTGTTAATACCGGCAGCGCTAACTTGAATTAATACTTCCCCAACTTTAGGGCTGGGGGTAGTTACGTCCGTGCGGTACTCTAATTTCTCAAACCCACCATGGCCGGTTAGAAGAACTGCATGCATTTGGTTAGGAATGGACATCGAAATGTTTAATCGTGGTGTATTCTGATTGCAGATAATAAGCCGATATGTTGTTGTCCACAAGCTCAAGAGCTCTAAATTCGAGCGTTACTTTTGAATCGTGATTGCCGGAAAATGAATGGTGTTCGCAAATATATCTACATCTATTTGCTCAGCGTTTTTGTAAACTATCTACATTAGTCCCTAAAGCCAGATATTTGAGAACCATCACCAAAAAAGCCCTCTATGTTTTGAATGACCTTGCCTTAGTGTCAGTGTCGGTGCTGGTGCCTATTTGGGTCTTAAATATTGCTCTGGAAGGCTTAAGCAGTGTGGAGAAAGCCTTATTAGTTTCCAGTCCACTATTTGCCGTTCTGGTGTTTTACTGGCAAGGTTTGTATGAAACGGTTATTCGCTATTTAAGCTTCAAGGCTGTATTTACCGTCAGCAAGAGTGTTTGTATTTTTGGCTTGTTGTTGGCGATTGCAATTTGGGTTTTTGCTTCCGGTTTACCTGGTTCTTTGGCGTTCTTAGTTTGGTTGGTTTCATTATTATTAATCGGGGCGAGCCGATTACTTAGAAGCTGGCAATTTGCTTATTATGGCAATGGTTATGGCGCGAATAAAGATAAAAAGAATGTCCTTATCTATGGCGCAGGTACAGCAGGGGTGCAGCTGGCTACACTGCTTTCTTATGGTAATCGTCACATTCCGATGGGTTTTGTCGATGATTCACCTAGCCTGCGTGACAGGGTGGTTGAAGGCCATAGGGTATACGCATTAGAGGAAATACAGCAGCTAATCGATAAGTTGAAAATCGACGAAATACTACTAGCTATTCCCTCTGCATCTCGTAGCAGGCGCAAGAGAATCTTGAAAACTTTAGAGCCCTTTCGCGTTCATGTTAGGTCCTTGCCTAGCCTTGAAGAAATCGTAAATTGTGAAGTAAAAATTGACGATATCCGTGAAGTAGACATGATGGATTTATTAGGCCGTGATCAAGTGCCAGCGGATGATAAGCTACTAAAAGTGCCTATCACTGGCAAGGTGGTGATGGTGACGGGTGCAGCGGGTTCCATTGGGTCTGAACTTTGTCGGCAGATCGTAAAGCATGGCCCTGCCTGTTTAGTGCTTTATGAACAACACGAGTTTAGCTTGTACACCCTAGCCAATGCGTTAGAGGACAGCGGTGAGAAAATTGTGCCGGTGCTTGGTTCGGTAACTGATAGTGCTAGATTGGGAAAAACGCTTAACTTATATAAAGTAGATACCATCTACCATGCGGCTGCATACAAGCATGTGCCGATGGTGGAGGCAAATCCGTCTATGGGTGTTTTTAATAACGTTTGTGGCACCTACGCAGTTGCCAAGGCGGCTTGTGAAAGTCGGGTTGAAAGCTTCGTATTAATTTCCACCGATAAAGCCGTGCGGCCTACCAATGTGATGGGTGCGACTAAACGGGTTGCTGAGCTCATTATTCAGGCCTTGGATAAAGAATGCGAAGACACCCAATTTTGCGCGGTACGCTTTGGTAATGTGATTGGCTCGTCCGGGTCAGTCATCCCTTTGTTTCGGGGACAGATTAAAAATGGCGGCCCGATAACCGTCACCGACTCAGAGGTCACACGCTTTTTTATGACGGTGCCGGAAGCAGCGCAGTTAGTTATTCAGGCGGGTGCTTTAAACCGAGGAGGTGATATTTTTGTTTTAGACATGGGCAAGCCGGTTCGAATTGACGAAATGGCGCGGCATATGGTTCGCCTAAGTGGTTTGGAAGTAATGGATGAAAATAATCCTTCCGGCGACATTGAGATTAAATACACTGGTTTGCGACCGGGTGAGAAGTTGTACGAAGAGCTTTTAATTGATGGAGACACCAGCACCACACAACATTCGAGAATCATGTGTGCGAATGAAGACAGTATGTCAATTAGTCAAATTGAAGCAGTGATTGCGTCGCTTGAAACAGCGGTGCAACAAGATGGGGCCGAATCCGTGACCAAAATATTGTCGGCTGCAGTAGAAGGCTACGAGCCCAAGTAAATTAGCCTGTATTGATTATTTCGCTAAATAATGAAGGTGACCAAAACAAAAGGGCTTCATCATCTTGGCTTAGCGGTAAAAGATTTGCAGCAAACTACACGCTTCTTCGTTGAGTTATTGGGTTGGGAGGAAGCAGGTTACGACGCTACCTATCCTCGTACGGGCGTGACCGATGGTAAAGTGCGTTTAACTCGCTTAGCGAAAATCTCGGGGGCTTGCCCCCAAGCTGAATAGCTTAAAATGGGATTTATCCCATTTTGGCTGTTTCGCTTATGGATATTCAAAGAAATGCGCATCATGTTTATCGACTCGAGATTTTTTGGGCTTTATCCGGAGATTAATAAGTGATATTTTTGGGGAGGTAGTTGCGGTCTTAGAGCTGTTTTGTCGAAACGATAGGAAACGCGAATGAAGATACGATGCGGGCTTATGTACAGAATCAACTTTTGGAGTTGGATGAACATGAATCTATGAGTCGTCAGTTGGGATTACTCTAAAACTCGGTAGCTTGCTGCCGAGTTCTTTATCTCTTTGGCAAACAAACTTGTCGCAAACCGCTGTTGATTTTGATCGCAACTCTAATGTGGGTTTGCATCACCTTGCGCTAGAGGTTGAGTCTGAAACGCAGCTCAACGCTTTGTATGAACAGCTAGTAGCTGAACCGAGTGTAGAGATTGCCTTTGCACCGGAATTAATGGGTGAAGGCCCCAGAAAGCACATGATGTGCCATGAACCAAGCGGCATTCGTGTCGAATTTGTTTGGCCTGGAAACTAATCAACGAAGTCATTTTATGACTATTGTTTGCTTTAGCGGCTTTAACCTCCGAGGGTTGCCCCCAATATTGGGAAAGAGCAAACCTTTTCATTTGATTTGTAGGAAATACCAGTGTTAGATAAACGTAATTTTTATATCAACGGTCAGTGGGTTGCGCCCGCTGTTGCCAATGATTTTGAAGTAATTAACCCTTCCACCGAAGAACCCTGCGCGGTGATATCTTTAGGTGATAGTGCCGACACCGATGCCGCGGTGTTGGCTGCGAATAATGCCTTTGATTCGTGGAGCCAAACTCCGAAGGTTGAACGAACGGTATTGCTAGAGAAACTGGCTGAGATTTACCACGCACGTTCAGATGAAATGGGCGCGCCAATTTCTATGGCTAAGACATCTCAAGCTGAAAGTGGGAGCTGGCATATCGATAATTTTATTCGTGCATTCAAAGAATTTGAAGAAGATAAAATGCTGAGCGGTCACACACCCAATGACCGCATTTTGTATGAGCCAATTGGCGTATGTGGATTGATTACACCTTGGAATTGGCCGATGAACCAGGTTGCACTTAAAGTGGTGCCCTCGGTTGCGGTGGGTTGCACCGTTATATTAAAACCTTCAGAAATCGCACCACTGTCGGCTATGCTATTCGCCGAAATGATGGATGAAGCGGGTTTCCCGGCGGGCGTATTCAACTTGGTTAACGGTGACGGTTTGGGCGTAGGTACGCAGCTGTCTGGTCATCCAGATATTGATATGATTTCCTTTACTGGTTCAACCCGAGCTGGGTCGGCAATAAGCAAAAAATGCTGCAGATACGGTCAAGCGCGTAAGTTTAGAGCTAGGCGGTAAAGGTGCAAACTTAATCTTTGCCGATGCGGATGAAAAAGCAGTAAAACGTGGTGTATTACATTGCTTCAATAACACTGGGCAGTCTTGCAACGCGCCCACGCGAATGTTGGTGGAGCGCTCGATATATGGCCAAGCCGTGCAAACCGCGATTGATACGGCGGCATTAAGTGTGGTGGACGTAGCGTCGAAAGAAGGCCGTCATATTGGGCCTGTGGTGTCACAGTTGCAGTACCACAAAATTCAACATTTGATCGGCGTGGGCATCGATGAAAGTCTTGTCCAACATGAAATGATACTGAGCGAAGGGACTGATTCTAATCGGAAATGATACCGAACTAATCTAATTTCTGTTCATGATGGTGAATGAATACCATTATGAATGACCACCATATAGATACCCTTGATAAGGCACGCTTGTTGCTACAAGGCACTGATGAAATCGATCTGGCAATCGACGGTAAACGCAATCGCTATGATTTCATCAAACGCACCTTAATGCGTTTCAAATACAGCAAACCGGGTCGAGCCGATAAGGGTCTTGTGCTGCGTTATATCACACGCATCAGCGGTTACTCTTATGTGCAAGTGAAACGCCTTGCTGCCAGCTATCTCAAGCACGGTAGAATCAAGTGGCGACATCGTGCCACAAGGGGCTTTGCTAGACGCTATAGCAATCAAGACATTAAGCTTCTAGCAGAGATGGATGAACTCCACGGTACGTTATCAGGCCATGCCACTAAGAAACTCTGTGAGCGCGCCTTAGTTGTCTATGAGCAAACTGAGTATGCCAACCTGGCACGTATCCCGGTTTCTCATCTATACAATCTACGCCGACCTAAACCCTACCAGAACAATCGCCGTCACTTTGAAAAGACACATTCCAAGCCTTCTTCTATCGGCCAAAGACGTAAGCCACAGCCAGAAGGTCAACCTGGCTATAGCCGTGTAGATACAGTGCATCAGGGCGATAAGGACAAGGTTAAAGGGGTCTATCATATCAACGCCGTTGATGAGATCACCCCGTTTGAAGTCGTGTCTTCTACACAGAAAATATCAGAGCCATTCTTGATGCCTATTCTCACTCAAATGCTAGAGCAATTCCCCTTTGTGATTAAAGGCTTTCATGCCGATAATGGCAGTGAATACATTAACCAATCGGTGGTGCGATTGTTGAATAAGCTATTAATCGAGTTGACCCAATCCAGGGCTAGACACCGTAACGACCATGCCTTAGTTGAGTGCAACAATGGGGCCATCGTGCGCAAGCATCTTGGCTTCATGCATATCCCGCAAAAATATGCGCCTGATATTAATCAATTTGCCACCGACTTTCTTAACCCTTATTTGAATTATCACCGACCTTGTTTCTTCCCACAGATCAGCACTAACAACAAAGGAAAACAAGTCAAAACCTATCCATATCGAAACATGATGACGCCTTATGAAAAACTCAAATCGTTGACCAATGCACAGTCATATCTTAAAACTCACATCTCGTTTACAATGCTTGACGATATCGTTTATCAGATGACTGATAATGAGGCAGCAAAACAACTCAATGAGGAAAAAACTAAACTCTTTAAAAACATCTTTGAACAGAAATGACAATCAACTTCTCGGTATCATTCCTGTATTGGAATAGACTCTCACTCCACGGCTATATCGAGCAATACTGAAAATAATGGCGATTGCAATGGCCGCGCCTAAGCCAGCTAGGTCACCCTTTATAGAGGCATTTCCGGTATCTCCCAAGCTGCCAAAAGCAATAATGCCAATGCCAAATAAACAGCCAACAATCGTTAGCCAAGTGCGTTTTGAAACTTTCTCTCGGAGCACCAGCCAAGCAATGAGAGCAGCAAATACAGGAGAGGTGCTAACAATGAAAAGGGTATTCGCTACGGCAGTATTTTTGATTGAAAACACAAAGCATAATGTGCTGATGGCCCAGATAAAAGCCAAGGCTAATCCTGAGAAGCCGATATCGGCCAATTTATTTAAAAATTGCCCGCGATAGTAAATGGCTAAACCCAAAGTGATTACAACGCCGCTCAAAAAATTACGCCAAAAAATCACCGTCCAGCTATTACCTTCGATTAGGCGAATAAGTAGGCTATCTGGGGTGATGACTAAAACGCCTGCTAAAGTAATGAGTAAACCTTTTAGATAGTTATTCACGTTTATTTATAGGCCTTAGATTTGGTGATGGTAACGATATCAAAATGCGCTAAAGATGCAGAAATTAGAAATCTGAATGATACGCTAAAAAATATTGACACCACGGTGTCAGTCTCATTTCGCATTTAACGGAATAGCCGTGGTGTATTTAAGTTGCTCCATAGCAAAGTTGGAACTTACATCAGCTACATCTATTTTTTCAATAAGTTGTTGATAAAACTGGTCGTAAGCTTTCATGTCTTTAACTACCACGCGCATCATATAGTCGATGTCGCCGCTCATGCGGTAAAACTCAACCACTTCGGGGAAGCTATTGACGACTTCTGCAAACTGCTTAAACCATTTAGCGTTGTGTTGATTAGTACGAATGGACACGAATACGTCGGTGTCACACTTGAGGCCTTTGCGGTCGAGTAGTGCCACTCTTGACTTGATTAGCCCAGATTTTTCAAGTCGTTGTATGCGACGCCAACAGGGCGTCTTGCTTAAACTCACTTTATCAGCTATTTCGGCGCTACTCAGACCGGCGTCATGTTGTAGTAAATCTAATATTTTCAGATCTATTTTGTCCACGTTCTATAAAATGTAACTAATTTGGAACAAAATATCACATTTAGCCGATATTAGCGAAACATTCGCAACAAAGTTTCGAACTGAGTTCGATACACTGTTTAGCATATTAAGACCAACCACAAAACTAAAATGAACCGATTAACCCAGCACTTAGACAGCGTCAACGAAACTTATTTTGAGCATTTAATTAACGCCTCAAGCTTTGCAGTAAAAATGATTATCGGCGGTATGGCTGGTTTAGTGCACGCCGTTTTTCCGTTTTTATGTGTTAAAACGGGCAGTCGTCTTATCGATTGTTTACACCACGATATGGTAACGCATCGGCAGAAAAATGCTGAGGCCTCGTTTAATTAAAGCGCAGTTGTTTAGTAAGACCGTCTAATTGCCGCCAAGCTTGTTCCAGCTGAATGTGCCTAGAAGCAATGGCTTTAATCGCGGTAATAACCGCACGATTCATTGGCATCCCAACACCTACTTTTTTTGCTTCTCGTAGCATTTTGCCGTTGATGTAGTCTACTTCACACGGTCGGCTAAGTTTCAGGTCTTGTAACATGCTGGCTGTTTGCTCGCGATAAGGCAGGTAGGTGGTACGCCAGTAATCAATGGCCTTGTCGCGGCTATTTGTATCGCTAAACGCAAGGTTATCTAGAGTTGGTTCAAAGCCAAAAAGGCTTTGCGTTTCGATGTTTAAAGCACTCAGTACCGTGGCGCATTCGTGGCCTAGTTGCGCCATACAGGCAACGGCAAGATTATCATCTAATGCCTTGCCTAACAAACAACCCAACGCAGTGGGTATAGCACTGGCAACACAGTTGTCTATGAGCTTGGTATAGCGGGCTTCGCGAAGCTTATTAGTCAGGCTGCAATGGCCTATGTGCTGCAATATCGATTGCACAAGTTTCAAACGTTCAGTGATTTCGCCATTGATTTCCCCAATGGTGATGCCCAAAGTATCTAGTGGTGAAGCCAGTTTGACAACACCAGCATCAACAAAGGTACCACTAAATTTCATTGCTCCGCCGAGCACTCGATGGCTGCCCACAATATCACTTGCTATATCTTCAGGAATGCCATTTTGCAGTGTAAGTAATAAAGACTCTTCATGTAATACGGGCAACAATTGAATCAGTGAATCTCGCAATGCGTTTTGCTTAACTGTAGAGATAACTATGTCATATTGTCCAGTTAATTCAGCGGGCGTGATAGCGCGAACAGGTGTAGTTATTCCTAAATTACCGACAATCGTCGCACCGTTTTGGTTTAGCGCATCTATATGGCTTTGGCGGGTGTCGAGTAAATCAATTTGGTAGCCTTGCTTTGATAACAACGCCCCGATCACCGTGCCCATGGCGCCAGCACCTGCGACCAGTAATCTACGCATTCTGATTTATTGTTAGCTTATGTCAATAAGGCCATCGGCCATGGCCGACTTCCGTAATCGCCCTTACGAATCGCTTAAAGCTTTCGCCAGCACGGTCGACAATATGTCTTGCTCTTAAATAGGCGTGCGGTAAGCCTTGTTCGTTGAACCACGCCGCTTTGCCGCCAGCTTTATTTATCGCATCACAGTAGATTTCGCCGTCATCAGATAGAGGGTCATATTGTGCGGAAATTACCACGGTCGGTGGAATATTTGAAAAGTCCTTATCTAGCAGTGGTAAGAAGGTGGCGTCGTTAGCACCATGTGAACCACCGCTATAAGCCAAATAATAAGTCTGCATATTGTCGACAGTAAGCATCGGTGCATTGGCGTGCTCTATATAGGTGCCGCGATTGGTGTTTAACCCGAGCGATGGGTAAATTAGTACTTGGCCTATGGCTTGACGGGTTCGCCCGCGCTGTGCGCCGATGAGTGCGCCGCACAAGGTAGCACCCGCACTGTCACCGGATAGTACAATTGGTTTTCCCGTTGATTGCGCAATGTGGTTAAACACGGCAGTGGCGTCCTCAAAAGGGGCAGGGTGTGGGCTTTCAGGTGATAAACGATAATCAACCGCAGTGACATCAAACCCGGTTTGGTCACACAGCTCTGCGCAAATATCGTCGTGGGTTTCTAGATTCCCTACAACAAAGCCCCCGCCGTGAAAATAAATCACGTGCGCTGGGGCAACGCGGCCAGCCACCGAGTAGGTGCGGATAGGTACATCATACTCTGTATGTGAAACCAGTTTGTCCGTGCTGGTCACGCTCGGCGGGCGAGGCACGGCAAATACTTTACGCATTTCGTTATACGCTACTCGTTGCTCGTCAAGCGGTAAGCTCGCCATGTTTTCTGGATAGCTGCTATTGGCTAGATCGACAAAAGCCCAGGTTTGTTCATCCATTAAGTCGGCGTATTTGCCGCGTTGATTTGTCATCGCTTTACAACTATTTAGTTAAAGGAACGTCTAACTACTGGAGTGTAAAACATTTTGCTTGTTTTTAGTCCAACCCAGTCGTTAATATTCGTGCCTCAGACAAAATTTGGATTCTCGCGATGAGACATACTCTAAATCAATCGAATTACTTTGAACGGGGGATTGATTGGCCCATCAAAGCCTATGAGGCCGAACAAGCAGTCGATTTTTATCAGCGTTTTGTCGAATTTCAAAGACAATCGATTGCGGTTCGCGGCAAAGAAACCCATATTAAGCCGCACCTAGTATCTACGTGGTTAGATCGCACCATACATCACCCCATTATTGTTGATGCCGTAGAGGCCGCTCTTGGGCCAGATATTGTGCTGTGGACCAGTGATTTTGCTAACAAAGAAGCGGGCGCCGGCACCTATATTCCGTGGCATCAAGATACCCCTTATTGGAATTTGTCGGATACTAAGGTGGTAAGTGTATGGTTGGCATTAACTGAGTCTAAGAAAAGCAACGGTGCGATGCGTGTTTTTCCAGCAACACACAATAAAGGTGCGCTGGGTAAAATAAATATACAGGGCGATCCACACGAAGCCTATAAAGAGGGCACACGAACTTCTTCAGAGGGCAATATATTTGCCTACGACCATGTTATGGATAAGGAGGTAGATGAATCGTTAGCACTTGACGTGGAACTCGACCCTGGGCAGTTTTCTTTGCATAACATTCAATTGTTGCATGGCGGCGGGCCAAATGAATCTGATCAAGACCGCGTTGGCTTTGTGATGCGCTATATTTGTGCAGATACCTTTTGCAATACTGGACTTGATTCAGTAACGTCGATTCGTGGCCATTGCGAGCGCGAGCATTTTGTACTAGAACCGCGCCCGACTGAAGATTTTCACCTCAGGCGATGCAAGTATTGCAGGAAGCGTTGCAATACCCCAGTGGGTTCGGCGACCGCAAAGTACAGTAGCTTCGACTAGTTTTCGATACGGTGATCAGGCACTACTAAAACGGCCTTGTAAAGCTATAAGAAACTTTTGTATATGAAAAGCAGCATGTGCGCTGTCGTATAAATAATCTTTCCCTTCTGGGCAGGCTGCTCTCGCTTGGCACCCGCTGCTATGGCATTTTGCTAGTGGATTATCATCCAAATAATTATAACAAGCTTCTACATCATAATTCCCTTCGGTGAAAGCGTTCACAGGGCAACTGCTTAGACAGACTTGGCTGGCGCAGCTATCACAGGCGTGTTTATTAGGTTCGTTATGTAGTAAGGCCTTATCTGTAGCGGCGGATATTGCACTTTCAGGAAGTGCTATAGCAAAGCGATACGCGTGCCATAAACCGTATTGTGGGTGGATTAGCAGGCCAATTTTCGAAGATGATAAAGCTTCAGTTTTTTTTGCCCATTGCAAAAAAGGTTGATGAGGCGGCCTGCCAAAGGGGAATAAGGCCTTGCCAGCAAACTGTTTTGCTAATCCTAAACCTATGCGTTTACTCCAGCGGTTTAAAGGGTCTATTTCACCGTCTTGATACTCCGCTGACGTGCAAAATCGCGCCCAAATAGATGACCCCGCATTACCGAACAGAGCGAGTGCTGTCGCTGGTTGATTCTGGCTTACGTTTTTTACTTTATCTTGCGCCGCGACGATAAAGCCGCCTCGATATACTAGGCCTTCTTCTTGTGCTGCTTTGACCAGGGATTGAAGTGACACTACACTAGCATCCGTTTTAAGGTGTCCTTTTTATCGATAAAATGATGTTTTAGTGCGCCAGCAATATGCAGTGCAATGACGCCTGCCGCGAAATAAGCAATATAATAGTGAAGGGCAATCGCTTGATCCCGAATAGCAGTGCCGATTTTGGCCACAGCGGGCACGCTAAACCAATTGAACACGTCGATGACATCGCCTGCTGAGCTTGATATCATGTAGCCAGTAACCGGTAAGATCACCATACTTGCGATTAAAAACCAGTGCGCGGCTCGCGAGCCAACACGCTCGACTTGGCTTAAGGAATCATCCGCTGCAGGGTAAGTTGTAAACACGCGCCAGCCCAGTTTAAATAACACGATGGCCCCTACTATTATGCCCAGCGATTTGTGCCAAGTTAACGACCGGTGATACCAAGGGTCGTAGTAACCCAGATCAACCATGATCCAGCCGATAATTATCAAGCTAATAAACAGCAGAGCGATGACCCAATGCAGCAGTTTACTGACTGGGCTATAGCCTAACCGCGGATTAGATTTGAGCATCGTGATTTACTTGCGAATGGCTTCTACCGATAAAGTTAATTCCATGCTGGCACTGGCGGGGCCGAGATTGTAATCAATACCAAAATCTGCACGGGTGATATCCAATGTGCCGCTAAAACCGACTCGGTATCCCCCCCAAGGGTCGGCACCTTCTCCTATTTTTGAGACATCAAAGCTGACCGACTTGGTGCTGTCCTTGATAGTTAAATCGCCCGTCATTGTACCGCCTGTTTCATTGGCTACGAATGAAGTACTTTTAAAAGTGGCCGTCGGATAAAACTCGACTTCTAAAAAGTCACTGCCGCGCAGGTGCTTATCCCGCTCGGCGTGATTGGTGTCTATGGATGTGGTATCTATTTCCATATTAATGCTGGACGCATCAGCATTATCCGCGTCGTATTCCACGGTGCCGGTAACGTTATTGAAACCACCATGCAGCCAGCTCATGCCAAGATGTTGAATTTTGAAGGTGACGAATGAGTGCGCCGGGTCAATATTGTATGGTGCTGCTTGAAGGGGAGTAATCAGTGCTGCGGTGATACTCGCGGCTGAGATAAGTTGCTTAATCATAGTATTTTCCTCAATATTTTCTAGTAAATAGCTCGTTAGAATTAATCTGCCTTCTTTAATGGGTTCGCCTAACCAGCCGGTGAGAAATTATAGACCCTTTAAAGCTTACAGTAGTTCCCTATTTTTACGTTTTTCGCATTGGTTGTTATCCGCCTTTCGGTTAACCCAAGCACAACACATTAATCACTCGAAATTAAACATGAGTATAAGCCGGCACGAGCTTGCACCGAAGCCCGCTTGGATGCACCAGAGACTTATTGATAGAAGTCGGGATTATGGCCACGAAGTAAGCATCGGATATAATGGCGTTGTAGCTTTCTTGCGTTAAACTTTATAAAGTTTTAATCCCACAATTAGCAGCACCGTGGCCACTAGGCAAAGTGCTGCGAAAGTGATGCAGACCTGTTCAAAGCTGTAACCTGCGTCGAGCATAGTGCCAACCGTTACCGGCCCGAGAGCCCCTGCGAATACGTTAAATGCAGTAATGGTGGATTTAATTCCTCCAAGATATTTGGGGCCATATAGCTCTGTCCACAAAGCCGGAGCGGCGGTAAAGTAAATGCCAATGTTTATACCTAGCAGTACCATGTACGGCAGCACCCAAAAAGGATGGTCTCCTGGTACAAGAATAAGCATGGAAGCCAATAAGGGTGCTAGATAAAATGGCATGATTTTTACCGCGCTGAATTTGTCGATCATAGGGCCAGCACCCATCGACGTAACTACGGTGACCATGGCGTAAACCCAATAGTTGCCGGTTATCCAAAGTTCAGACCAGCCTTTGCTCTGTGCCAAGGTCAGATGGTGAAAAAACATAGCAGTTGCGATATATGATGGCACCAATACCGAAATGAGTACCAAGTAAAAGCGGCCTTCCCGAAGCATTTCGCCTCGGGTTTTGCTAACTACCAAAGACTGTGTGTTTTCAGTTTGCTTACTCTCCCCAGCAAGACTTTCTATGAAGGCTTGATGCCGTGTAGATTGGCCGCGTAGGGCCCATAAAATAAGTGGAATGAAAAGCGCTACTCCAACAGCAGTGAGTTGATAAGTACTTTGCCAACCAACTGCCCCGATAACAAACACCGCCATCACTGGTAAAACCGCTTCGCCCGTTGAAAAGCCCATCGAAGAAATCGCTAAGGCTTTTCCTCGTTGCAGGCCCATATAACGCGCCATTGAGGTTTGTGACGTGTGACTCGTCAAACCTTGACCGAAATGCCTTAATACAAAAATGGCAAAAATCAACATGGCTGGGCTTGATACCCTGCTAACGGTGAAACAAGCCAGTACTAAACCTAATAGTACAACCGTGGTATAGCTGGTTAAATTAACTCGATCTAAAATTTGCCCTGTCCACGGCAACAATGCCGCGCTTGCAAGGGTGCCTACCATGTAGATGCTACCCCATTGAGTATGACTCAAGTCATAGAGCAGCTGAATTTGTGGACCAAATATACCGATAAAGTAGGTTTGCCCAGTGCTAGACACGAACGCCATGAGAAAACCGAAACCCAGAAATCGCCCGTGGTTGCGCAGCAAACTGAGGTAGTCTGAAAATAACGCGGGTTTTCGCATACGGCAAGTCGCCGATCGGTCAATTCGGTGAATTGTACTCTGTACTAGTCACAACCTTTTGACGTCGCCGCGTCAGTGAGACTGTAGTAAAGCTTATCGTTCAGGCCATAATATTCGCTGGTGCTTAAATTCGCTGATACGATAACGCTGTCGCCGTTATTGCAACCAAGGTAGTAGTGTAAATAACCGTCTTTAGCCAATTCCGTTTTAATAATGTAGAACGCGAATGACTGACTACTTAGCAAGAAAAATAAGGTCGTACTCATTGAGATCAGTTTTTTCATAATTTTGTTGGCCAAGTATCACTAACTTTATAACCCTCTGGCCACGGGTCAGTTGGGTTCAACATATGTTGATGCGTGCCTGTAATCCAAGCGCTACCTTGTAGTGATGGTAACACTGCTGGCGTGTCCTCAATAGTGGTTAGAGATTCAATCTTGCAGTCAAATCGTGACTCGATAATAGATCGGCCAATATACGGCTCTGCGACTTTAATCTCACCCTTGGCGTGTAGCAACGCCAACCGAGCCGAACAGCCTGTGCCACAGGGTGATCGATCAATTTTGCCGGGTTGAATAATAACTGCGCTTTTCCCTGCTTTAACACCATCTTCCTCAGTTATCGGCAGCGTCATTTGGCAAAATGAAATATGCTTCCAATCAGCATTGGTTGGGTGGGTGAAACCGACCTGTTGGTTCGCAGCTTGAGTGATACGCGATCCGAGCTCAGAGATCGCCCTAGCTTCATCGGGCGTGAGGCTGAACCCCAGTTTCTGCGCATCGATAATGACAAAGCTGTCGCCGCCGTAGGCAACGTCTGCTTTTAAAGAGCCCATGCCTTCTATTTCGAGTGTTTGATCTAATGCCGTTACGAAAGAAGGGTGGTTAAGGGTTTTTACCGACGTGACCTTCCCGTCTTTGCAATGTGCAGTAATATTTACCAAACCACCAGGTGCTTCGAGTGTTAACTCGGTGATAGGCTCTTGCATTGTTAAGATGCCCGTTTCCAACAATACAGTGGCTACGCAAATAGAATTAGAACCCGACATCGGTGGGGTATCTTCCGGTTCCATAATAATCCAACCCATATCCGCTTTGGGGTGTTTTGCTGGTACCAACAAATTAATATGTCGAAACACTCCACCACGCGGTTCGTTAAGCATGAAGTTACGTAGCGTTTGGTCCTTAGCAATCCAGCGTGACTGCTCCCATATAGAATGCCCCGGAGGCGGCTTAACCCCGCCTACAATAACATCTCCGACCTCGCCCTCGGCGTGGCAGCTAACGCTGTGGATAATTTTTGTAGATTGCATCTACTAATTGTGACCTAGGCGAACCGAGGCCACAAGTGAAATAAGTAACAGATGAGTTATATGGTTATAGTTTGTCCAGCACCTCTAGCAGTTTTTATTCTTCTCCCGAATGCATGCTAATTGATTGCTGCTTATAAGGGAATTGTTTGGCCGAGGCTGCTTGGTGGAAGGCCGATAGTGCCTCAACGCGTTGTTGATATATTTGCTGATGTAAGGCCGCGAGTTCCCCAAATGCGTGGGCATGTTTAGGCGGTGAGTCTGATTCTCCACATATGTCGGAGACGAACAAAAATATTGCATCACCCGCGTTACCCGAGCCCAACGAGAAGGTAACGATTGGGGTGAGCTCATTTAGATGGCGCAAAGTCTGCTCCGCCACACATTCGATTTCTACAGCAAAGCAGCCCGCGTCTTCATAGCGTTTGAAGGTTTGATGAATTTGCAAAGCTTCCTCAGCGGTACGACCAAAGGCACGCAGGCCCCCAGACCATATACTCGTTGTGGGCACCAAGCCCATATGCCCTTGTACTGGAATACCTACTTTAGCCAACATTTCAACGATATCGTAACTACGTAGGGTGTAATACATATCCGCGCCTTGTTCCATGCACTTAATTGCCGCGCGCAAGATTTCGTCGGGAGTGGCGTATTGCCCCCAAGTCATTGCGGTGCCCATAAAATGAGTTGGCACTAACGCCCGAGCTTGTTCCATCTGATTATCCCAAACTGTCAGCAAATCAATGCCAGCTTCTACAGGCCTTAATTTCTTCAGCATTACCTGGGTTGCACATGGTTAGTCGTTTGCCCGAGCCTTTTAAAGCACGCAGGTCATCAATCGTGTAATTACGCTGGGCGGGTTTGCGTCCAAAGGTGTAGATGTCTTTCATTTAATTTTAAGATTGGGTCTTACTTCGATAAATATTCAAACTGCGTTGCCTAATATACTGATCCCCCTCTGGCGTGCCGTCATGAAAGCTACCAAATAATTTATCCCAAGGGGTTTCGTAAGAGCCGTAATTGCAGTCTATAAATCGGTGGTGCAGTTGGTGCATAAAATCACCCAATTGTAGGCTGAAATGCTTTGTCAGTTTGACGCGATGATAACCGCAATGCGAAGTTGGACCTGCGACTGTATGTAACATTGCATTAAATATCATGTGAATTGGGTGACTGGCGATCAAAAAATAAATCGCGATATCAGAATATAGGAATAGGTGTTCAACTGGATGCATGGCGTGTCCAGACCACGGCCCAGTATTGACATTTTTATGGTGCCAAGAATGCACCCATTTGTAGCACGGTCCAAGGTGACCTAAACGATGATACCAATAAAAATGAAAGCCGCTCCAGACGGGCACGATTAACATAAGGCCAATAAACCAAGCTAGGTTCTCAGTAAAAGTTATCAGTGTAGCATGGCCGTTAGCATAGGCCCAAAGCATGACGCTTTCACATAAGGTACCGATGGGGACGGAGCTACATAAGGTCCAGAACACATTGTCCCAAATTTGGTTGCCAAAATGAAAACTCTTGGAGTTCTTTGCTAAAGGTCGAGTATCAAAACGTTCGTCGTCGCCTTGTTTAGAAAAGGTATACAGCAATAAGTGCAGGCCTCCCGCCACAAAGACAACAATAACCAGATTGCGTAGCGCAATCTCAAGTATCCAATCTAATTGAAAACTTGCCGCTCGCTCTAACGAAGGCGTGAACCAAGTCCAAATAGCAATCGCCAATATCAACAACAAAAAGCGTTGACGAACAGGGCCCCACACCTCGAGCAGATATTTAAGAGATTGCGTGAAGCTAAAAGGCAGCTCGAAATACGGTGCCTGTTTGAGGGGTAATTCCGGTTTGAAGTGCCATATCTCCCTTTGCGCGTGCTTGCGCTTGGGCTTAGAAGTGCTGCTTTGCGCGGAGTTTTCTGACATCTGGAAAATACTTATTTAGTAGATTTGTGGATTCAATCATGCCTTTTGTTAAGTAACAACATATGTTTAACTGATACTGTAACTTCAGGTATGGACTTTTATATTGAGTTATGCCCGAATCTGGTGTATGAGGCATTTTCTTCAAGCGGCCTCGGTTTGATCTGAGTAGTCATTAGTTTGCTCTATTCCATCTTTAAATGGAACCCCTTGAATCACTTTTGCTAGATAGGCGAACCCGCGTATTCGGTTCCACTTTTTCTCTGCGCACTGACCCAGCTTGAACATCATACTTAACATGCCATCACGGCTAAGACATCCCTTGCATCGTTTGGTACGGTGTCGGATAGTCGCGAATGTTGATTCAATTGGATTCGTAGTACGTATGCTCATCCAGTGCTTGGCAGGGAACGAGTAGAACGTCATTAACTCTTCGCGATCTTTTTCCAAGCACTGCGTGGCTTTTGGATACTTGTCTTGACAGGTTTTAATGAATAATTGATAGGTGCTTTGCGCCGCTTCTTTGGTTTCTTCCTGCCAAATGTTATGCAGAGCTGCTTTTGCTTTGGGCTGCACCGATTTAGGCAGCTTGTTCAGCACGTTGGCCGTTTTATGCACCCAACACCGTTGATGTTTAGTGCCAGGATAGACTTCTTCCAGGGCATTCCAAAAGCCTAAAGCACCATCACCGATGCCCCGCTCTGGTTGATTCAGGCCTCGCTCCTTGAGTGCCAACAACACCTCTCGCCAACTCTGCGTAGACTCTCGCTCACCGTCTTCAATCGCCAGTAATTTCTGTGACCGCGCTCATTCACTCCGATGACAACTAAGGCACAGAGTCGGCCCTCATCGCCGCGCAGGCCGCTGTGTATCCCGTCCGCCCATAGATAAACCCATCGATCTCGATCTAAACCTTCTCTATTCCAATCCTTGTACTCCTGAGACCACGTTGCTTTGAGCTTACTCACTGTGCTTGATGATAACCCAGTCGCTGATTGACCCACTAGCACGCTCAGTGCATCCCCCATTTCTCCAGTGCTGACACCCTTGAGATACAGCCAAGGCAAGGCCGCTTCTAGTGTTCTCGTTTTACGCACATACGGCGGCACTAAAGCAGATCGAAAGGTGATCGGTACTCCAGTGCGGGAGCGCACCTTGGGGATACGTACTTTGACTGGGCCGATCCCGGTTTGCAGTTCACGTTCTGGCAAATAGCCGTTACGAACGACACCAGCGTGTCCTGAATCTGAGACTTTGTCACAATTGCGATACAGCAGTTCAGATAACTCACTCTCGACCGCGGTTTGAATGAGTTGCCTAGCGCCATTGCGAATCAATTCTTGCAGCGGATCGATGCTTTGCTCTGGCTTTTCAAAGGAAATAATTTTATTCTGTTTCATAGTGGCGTATGTCTGTGGAAGTTTAAGTTGTTGTAAACTCAACTCATCCCGATACGCCGCTTTTAGTCAACTACTCCATACACCACTTTCAGGCATAACTCTTTTATATTAGATAGAGCAGTATGGCCTTTCCCCCCCTAGGGGGAATTTTTTCGAATTTTTGATTTATTCAAATTTTCTATCTTGGTGTCTTGTAAGTTGAGCCATTTGTGCGTTCCCTGTTTTAAGCAATTAACATACTGGAGACACCCAAATGACCCAATCAAACAATAACGTATTTGACGTAGTAGTGGAACACACATCTCAGAAGGCCCCGATGCCATGCGCCCCGTGCTCACCGCACTGCTCAATGAGGCGATGAAGATTGAAAGAGAGCCGTTTCCAGGCGCATCACACTATGAGCATAGTCAAGACCGGCTAGGGTTTGCCCATGGCTACCAGGATAAGCGTATCGATACGCAAGCCGGTACGCTCAATCTGCGTATCCCAAAGACCGCTAAACACGTCGATGAACCTTTTTACCCTCAATCGCTAGAACGCGGCTTACGCAGCCAACGTGCGATGATGCTGACCGTTGCTGAAATGTACGTGACGGGCGTTAGCACGCGCCGAGTCGAAAAAGTCATGCAGAGCATGGGTATTGAAAGCATCTCCTCTACACCGGTCTCACGGGCTAACCAGAGCATGGATGAGGCGTTAAAAGTCTGGCGTGATCGTCCGTTGGGTAAAGTCTCTTACCTAATCCTTGATGCGCGTTATGAAAAGGTGCGTGAGGGCCACCAAGTGATTGATATGGCGGTGTTGAGTGCGGTTGGGTGTATTGCCTTGTGGACGGCGTTGCGTATTAGGAACGGCAATGGTGCTTAATGAAGCCGAGGTTAACTGGCGAGAGTTCCTCAAAGGCTTGGTTGACCGGGGCATACATGGTATTGAGTTTATTGTCAGTGATGATCACAGTGGCTTAAAAGCCGCTAGAAAGGCAGTGTTCCCAGGTATACCTTGGCAGCGTTGCCAGTTTCATCTGGCGCAGAATGCAATGCATCATGCCCCCAATCACAAGATCAAGCAACGCATTAGTGGTGAGCTGCGTAGTGTTTGGAATGCACCCAATATGGCAGCTGCTCAGGTTAATCTAAAAGTCCTTGTGAGCCAGTACCAGGAAAAGCATGCTCACTTGGCGCAGTGGCTAGAAAACAATGTGCCTGAAGGGTTAAATGTGTTTGCCTTGCCAGATAGACACCAAAAGAAAATGCGAAGCTCCAACCGCATTGAACGGACGGTTCAACAAGAACTTAAGCGGCGAACCCGCTTGGTCAGAGTCTTTCCTAACCGAGAGGCTTGGTTACGATTAGTCAGTGCCATTCTGATTGAAATTGACGACGAATGGGCTAATGCTAATCATCAATATATCGTGTGGAACGACAATGAGTCAACTTGCTAGACAAAAAGTCCATACCCAATGTTGCGTAATCTCGAGGGAAAGTATATTGAGTCAGATTTTTTGATAGAATGAGGCGAATAGTTGTTCTATTCAACGAATTAGATCGGGAAATCTGGACAAAATGGCTTTTCCGCAGTAGATGTATCCTAACTCCGACAGACTCCTAGGGGAGAAATAAGCGGGTTTCCCAATTGTCATATTTTGTGGTGTCCTCTAAGATACTCGATCTCAATATAATGATCACTGAGGCTTTACAATGATTCCAATGGGCACAATTGTTACTGTGACGATGTTTGCCGGCATAGCAACCGCCATGCTGCACACTAAATTTCTCCCCGCGGCAAACAAAGCTGTAGGGTTTTTATTGCTAGCAGCGGGGTTATGGAATGTGTTTTGGTATGGCCTACAACATATGGGGCAGTTCTGGGGTATCGCAGCTTTGGTTTCGGGGCTGCTGATGGTAATTACTTCGATGCATATTTTAGCTAGCAGTAAGCTACCCACCATCGTGGTTAAGCTTAAACCGATTGTGTTGGTATTATTACTGGGCTGCGCGCTTAAGTATGCGGTGACCATAGTTAGCTTATAAGTGCAGCGAGGTAGTTCAATTTCCAGCTTTTTAGGCGAAGCTCCCTTGCAAATCGTGATCATCAGCGTCTTCGACTAATACCTTCACGAAATCTCCTGCTTGCACTTGGCTGGTATCACCGAAGATATGCACTTGGCCATCAATTTCTGGGGCATCAGCTTTGCTGCGGCCGATGGCGCCATCTTCTCCAACGTGGTCTATCAATACCTCTAGCGTTTTGCCTATTTTGGCTGCGAGCTTGTTTGCTGAAATTACCGCTTGGTGCTGCATAAATTGCGCCAAACGCGCTTGCTTTATTTCTTCGTCCACTGCGCCGGGCAGCTCGTTGGCTTTGGCTCCTTCAACCGCTGAATAAGCAAAACAGCCGACTCTATCTAGCTGCGCTTCGTCGATGAACTCTAGTAAGGTGTTGAAGTCCGCTTCGGTCTCTCCGGGAAAGCCCACTATGAATGTGCTGCGTAAGGTGATGTCAGGGCAATCTTGGCGCCATTGCTTTACGCGGTGCAATACTTTTTCAGCGTGAGCGGGGCGACGCATGTTTTTTAGTATGCGCGGGCTTGCGTGCTGAAACGGGATATCCAGATACGGCAAGATTCGGTTTTCTGCCATCAGCGGGATCAGCTTGTCGACATGCGGATAAGGGTAGATATAGTGCATCCTTACCCAGGCATCTAGCTCGCCCAAGGCATTAGCGAGATCGGTAATGTGTGATCGCACTAATTTACCGCCGTGTATTTCAGGCTTGTACTTCACATCAACACCATAGGCACTAGTGTCTTGTGAAACCACTAATAATTCTTTAACGCCTGCTTCTACTAGTGCTTGTGCTTCGTCCAAAACTTGGTTAATCGGGCGGCTGACTAAATCGCCCCGTAGGCTGGGGATGATGCAAAAACTACAGCGGTGATTGCAGCCTTCTGAAATTTTTAAATAAGCATAGTGTCTTGGCGTGAGTTTGATTCCGCCTGGTGGTAACAAATCAACAAATGGGTCGTGTTTAGGCGGCAGCACTTGGTGCACGGCTTTCATCACCGCGTCTTTGGAGTGCGGACCGGTAACCGCCAGCAAATCTGGAAAGTGATCCTCCACGACGCTACCTTTTGCCCCTAAGCAGCCAGTTACAATAACTTTACCGTTTTCATTTAAGGCTTCTTGGATGGTCTGCATCGACTCCTCAACGGCGTCATCAATAAACCCGCAAGTATTGACGATGACGATGTCAGAACTGGCGTATTGGTTATTGATTGCGTAACCTTCAGACTTAAGCTCAGTGATTATTTGCTCTGAATCAACTAAGGCCTTAGGGCAACCCAGACTAATAAAACCAACAGATGGTATTGAGAGCATAAGTAAATTAACTATATGATACGGCTAGTTGCATGCGATGCACAACCAGGCTCGCTAACTCTTCAATCGACATGGCCGTGGAGTCAGCAAAAGGAATGCGGTACTTTTTGAAAAAAGCATGAGCTTGGCGCACTTCGTTTTGGCATTGTCCGAGTTTTGAATACTGGCTGTTCGGTCTACGGGCTTCACGTATTTTGTGTAACTGTATTGGGTCAATCACTAAACCAAAAATTCTTTGCTTTGCCTCAACTAAGGGCTCAGGTAACATGCCTTTTTCGAAATCATCATCAGCAATGGGGTAATTGGCGGTCTTGAGTCCATAATGCAAGGCCATATACAAGCTTGTGGGTGTTTTGCCTGCGCGCGATACACCGACTAATATTAAATCTGCCTGCGTATATCCTTCCATGCGCACGCCATCATCATATTTCATTGAAAAGTTAATTGCGTCGATACGATGCATATAGCCTCCCCCTTCATTGATACCGTGCGACAGCCCGGTGACATGCGAGGAATCAGATTTTAGCAAAGCTTCCATCGATGGGATAAATGGCTCAAATAAATCCAGCACTACTGCGTTAGATTGCTCAATGTGTTCCTTAAATTTAAGGTTGGTAAACGATACAAATACCAAAGGACGAACACCACTTGTCTGATACGAATGATTAATTTGTTTTATGCAGCCTTTCACCTTATCATCCGCGTCCACGAAGGGGATGGTATGGCGTTCAAAGTTGATCGTAGGGAACTGCGATAATAGTGTATTGCCCATTGTTCCAGCTGTGATGCCGGTCCCATCCGATATAATATACACTGGCCGCGTGGCCGCTTTATTAGACATAAATTCTCAATTTGGAGCAAAAAGTGAGCAACTTAATTCGTTGGTTTTCTGATTTAGGTATGAACGATGTTCCGCTAGTGGGAGGCAAGAATGCGTCCCTCGGCGAGATGATCTCGAATTTATCACTTATGGGCATAAAAGTCCCGAATGGCTTTGCTACAACGGCAGAGGCGTATCGCTTATTTTTAAGCCATAAAGAGCTGGATAAACGCATTAATGAAATGCTTGATGCGCTGGATGTAGAAGATGTAACTGCATTAGCAAAAGTTGGTGCGCAAATCCGCGATATGGTGTTGAGTGCGCCATTGCCACCAGAATTAGGCGAGCAAATTAAAGCTGCCTATGACCAGCTCAACCCGCAAGATGCTGGAGAAGTCGCAGTGCGCTCCTCTGCTACTGCTGAGGATTTACCAGAGGCTTCATTTGCAGGCCAACAAGAGACTTTCTTAAACGTTAAAGGTATTGATCATGTTTTGGCTGCCACCAAAGAGGTGTTTGCTTCCTTATTTAACGACCGAGCAATTTCTTATCGCGTACATCAAGGCTTTGATCATGCTGACGTGGCATTGTCCGCGGGGGTGCAGAAAATGGTGCGCTCTGATTGCGGCTCTAGCGGCGTGATGTTCACCATCGATACTGAATCAGGCTTTCAAGATTCTGTTTTTATCACCTCATCATGGGGCTTGGGTGAATGCGTGGTGCAAGGCTCAGTAAACCCGGACGAGTTTTATGTATATAAGCCTGCACTTGCAGCGAATAAGCCCGCTATCTTGCGCCGTAATCGTGGCTCTAAGTTGATAAAAATGGTCTATAGCGACCAAGCTGCACATGATAAAACGGTTTCTACTACTGCAGTTGATGAGACAAAGCAGCTTAAATTCTCAATCTCAGATGATGAAGTAAATCAGTTGGCTACTATGGCCGTCACAATCGAAAAGCATTATGGGCGGCCGATGGATATCGAGTGGGGTAAGGATGGCCTGACGGGAGAGCTACTCATTCTGCAAGCCAGGCCAGAAACCGTTGAGAGTCGTTCTAATAAACAAGTTCTCGAGCGCTATAAATTAAATGAAACTAGCCAGCTTTTAGCTACAGGCCGTAGTATCGGTCAGCGCATTGGTTCAGGTGTCGTACGTTTGGTGCCAACAATTGCGGACCTAGCTAAAGTGCAGCCAGGTGATGTGCTGGTAACAGATATGACCGACCCCGATTGGGAACCAGTGATGAAACGCGCAGCGGCTATTGTCACCAACCGTGGTGGACGAACTTGTCACGCCGCAATTATTGCGCGTGAGCTGGGTGTGCCCGCGGTAGTCGGTTGTGGTAATGCGACTCAAACTATTGAAGACGAAGCGGAAGTGACGGTGTCTTGTGCTGAGGGGGATACAGGTAACATCTACGATGGCTTACTGGATTTTGAGTTACAAACCGTTCAGTTGGATGGCTTACCAGAATTGCCATTTAAAATAATGATGAACGTGGGCAACCCAGAGCGCGCATTTTCGTTTTCCAAATTGCCTAATGCAGGGGTTGGTTTGGCGCGACTCGAATTTATTATCAACAACGGCATTGGCATTCATCCTAAGGCGTTGCTCGATTACGACAATATGCCAGATAACGTTAAGAGCCATATTGATGTGGCAATGGCTGGCTACTCTGATCCAACCAATTTCTATGTTGGCAAGTTGATTGAAGGCGTTAGTTCCTTAGGTGCTGCATTTGCGCCCGATCCAGTTATCGTAAGATTGTCCGATTTTAAATCCAACGAATACGCAAATATGGTTGGCGGTGAGTTGTTCGAGCCAGTTGAAGAAAACCCGATGATCGGATTTCGCGGTGCTTCGCGATATATTGATAAATCGTTCCGCCCCTGCTTTGAGTTAGAGTGTCGCGCCATAAAGTACGTGCGCGATGAAATGGGCATGACCAATATTCAAGTAATGGTGCCCTTCGTGCGTACACTAGAAGAGGCTGAACAAGTAACTGGGCTGTTGGCTGAAAATGGTTTAGGGCGTGGTGAAAATGATCTAAAGGTAATCATGATGTGCGAAGTGCCATCCAATGCGGTATTAGCAGACCGATTCCTAGAATTTTTCGATGGCATGTCAATTGGCTCAAACGACTTGACCCAGTTAAGTTTAGGTTTAGACAGAGACTCAGCCGTCATTGCCCATTTATTTAATGAGCGCGACCCCGCTGTCAAAGCGCTGATCAGCACTGCGATACAAGCCTGCAAGAGCCAAGGAAAATACATCGGTATCTGCGGTCAGGGTCCATCGGATTACCCAGACTTTGCGCAATGGCTGATGGAGGAAGGTATTGACAGCGTCTCCCTCAACCCAGATACAGTAGTGGAAACCTGGTTATATTTAGCCAACAAAAAAGCTTAAGCATATGCAACTAAGCCAGAATGTGTTTGTAAGCCGTTTTTTGGGGTTCCACTCGGCCAACAGGCCATTCCAACCACAATACAAAGCCCACGCCTTAATCTAGACATAATGATTTGACCTGCCCATCACAATAGACGCGGATTATGTTGAAATGGGCGAATATTCTTATCCTCTAAGTAGTCCATCACTAAATTGTTCGGCTGCACCGACCAAGCTCGAACACCGCGTTAAGACTGCCTGCAAGATATGACACAATTAATTTACTTATTATTTTCGATTTATTGAGACCGCAGCATAACGTCGCGAGCGAAGATAAGACAAGGCAAAAAGGGGCGAAAAAGCGCAGTTTATAACTATAAATGAGCATTTTGAGCCCCTTTTTAACGCCGTATTATCGAGCACAGTAGTTATGCTGCAGTCTCTTATTTGCATTTATTGTTTCAGTTCGCTAGTTAAAACTATACACCTTAGTGCAAGGCTTTAGCTGCTACACAGATAGGTTAGTCTGTTCAGATGAACGATCAGAGCAGCAGCTATACGGTAAGCAGTTAACAGCTCACATAGTTTGGGTAACGAAATAGCTTCATTGCGCACGTTAAAAAGCTGCCACATCAGGCAGCTTTTTTTTGATTTAAGTTCATATCTAGGATGATTAAACCCATGCTTAGGTGTATATTCTCGCCGCGCTGTTATTGTTTCAATTGCTCACATGTCTAAGCTAAAACTATCTACTAAGTTGTTGATTAAGAAGAGATTTGCCTCGCTGTCAATCTTTGTGATGGTGGGGTTGTTGTTGGCGTATGAACAGCCCTCAGTCGAGATTGTGTGGATGACGGGTATCCTGTTGCTGACCATCTATCTTTTCGCGTTCGAGATTGTAGAGGTTGATGTCGCAGCGGTATGTATTATGGTGGTGTTGGGCTTAACTTCATTGCTGGCGCCAATAATGGGCTTGCAATCAGGTTTGGTTGATACATCGCAATTATTTGACGGCTTTTCGAGTAATGCGGTGATGTCGATTATTGCGGTGATGATTATCGGTGCAGGCCTAGATCGCACGGGTTTGATGTCCAAAGTCGCTACGTTTATTTTGCAAATAGGCGGCTCTTCCGAAAAGCGAATCATCCCTATTATTTCCAGCACCGTGGGTTTTATTTCTTCCTTTATGCAGAATGTCGGTGCTGCGGCACTGTTTATTCCAGTGGTGTCGCGGATATCAGCACGTAGTGGTCTGCCGATGTCTCGCTTACTGATGCCGATGGGATTTTGTGCCATTCTAGGGGGCACCATGACGATGATTGGGTCGTCACCGCTAATATTGTTGAACGATTTGATTGCTGCATCAAATAATAATCTGAGTTTTCAAAATCAGATGCAAATGTGGTCTTTGTTCTCTACCACGCCGATAGGCTTAGCGCTGTTAGCAGCAGGTATTGCCTATTTTGTTATCTGCGGAAAGTTTGTATTACCCACGGATTCTCAAGCTGCTCAGACCTCGGCGACTTCTTCTTTGCGCTATTTCCACGATGTTTACGGCGTCGATTTTGAGGTTAAGGAGATCGTTGTAAAAGAAGGCAGCCCGCTTATTGGGAAACACTTAGATGATTGTGAGACTGCCTATAAAGTAAGAGTAATTGCGAACAAGCGCTTAGGTCAAGGTGTCAATATTGGTGCTGGAGCTTTGGCTCGTGATACTGAAATAACAGCTGGTATGGTAATAGGCGTGGTAGCGGATCCACAAGATTTAGAAAAATTTGTAGATAAGTATCAAGTTGAGATGCGTAAGGAGTTACGCAGTTTTTCTGAGGCCTTGTCGCCGAGTAAATCAGGTATCGCAGAGGTTGTCATACCACCTGGATCTCAACTTATAGGTAAATCGGCGCGTGATGTGTGGTTACGTAAAACCTATGGTATTGCCATGATCGGCCTGCACAGAGACGGGCAAACCTATCGTGAAGGCGGTGATATACGCAGTATAGAGTTACATGGCGGCGATACGCTTGTTGTTCACACCGCCTGGGAGGCTTTAGCGCGGCTAGAAAAAGACAGGAACTTTGTTGTAGTCACCACAGAGTTCCCCCACGAAGATCTTAGGCCAAATAAAGTGGGCTGGGCGCTTGGATTTTTTTTGCTCGCGCTTGGTTTGGTTTTATTTACGGATACTCGATTGTCGATAGCGCTATTAAGTGGGGCTATAGGGATGGTGTTATCTGGCGTTCTACGCATGGATGAGGCCTATGAGGCCGTATCATGGAAAACTGTTTTCTTGTTGGCTAGTCTTATTCCTTTGGGTTTAGCGGTTGAACAAACTGGAACGGCTAAGTGGATAGCAGACCAAGCTTTGTTAGTAATTGGCGGCGCACCAGTATGGGTGATGCAGTTGGTGGTGGCATTGTTGGCAACCTTCTTCACCTTGGTAATGTCCAATGTAGGTGCAACCGTGTTGTTGGTTCCACTGGCAGTAAATATCGCGATCGGTATTGGCGCAGATCCAGCTCTATTTGCTTTGACTGTTGCGCTTGCAACGTCGAACTCGTTTTTAATTCCTACGCATCAAGTCAACGCGCTCATCATGGGGCCTGGTGGGTACACAGTCTCTGACTTCATTAAAGCCGGCTCGGTGATGACTTTGATTTTCTTAGCGGTAATGATTGCTATGCTAAATCTATTGTTCTAATGTGCTTGATTAAGATTTCGCCGGCGAGTTCACTGCTCTGCTGAGCAATAAAAAAGCCGCTTAACTTTGCAAGTAGGCGGCTTTAGATTTTCGAGCTTATTACCTCACATTGCCATTGGGTTCTTCGCTAGCAGCGGTGGTTGCTTTGGGTGCTTGTTTTACGTTGCCGACCTGTTCCTGATCCACCTTTGGCTTACGCGTGTTTGGTTTTGTGTAAGACCCGCTTCGACGTCGACCACTGGTTGGTTTCTTAGCGTCATTACGGCGTCCGCGGTTGCTACCAGTTTTGTTGGCTGGGCCTTTTGCTGCTTTATTTCCAGTATCCGTATTAGCAGCTGCTTCATTGGCCTGATTTGCTTCATTATTCTTTGGGTGGTTTTGCGCCGATTTTTTCGGCCGCCGGCCACCGCGAGAAATATTGTTATTACGCCCGCGATTATTGCCGGTACTCTTTGCGTCTCTAGAGTCATTACGACGTCGATTATTCGGGCTTCGGTTTTGCTTAGGTCGTGGTGAACGTTTTGGCTTGCTCTCCTCTTGTTTGGGTGATTCTGGTTCTGCCTTTTCAGCGTTATTGCCGGTAAGTGCACCCCAAAGGCGTCCGAATAGGCCCGCATCACGCTGCTGTGTGGTTGTGCTTGCACCTGCACCTGCATTAGGTGGTGGTGTGGAAGGGGTCATTTGCTCAAAACCGATCATCGGCTTTTCTATGTTACCCGGCTTGGCAGAGATCTTTTCTAGTAAGTCTTCTTTTTCTACTTCTGGTTTCAGATAATGACTGCCTTCTTCTGACATTTCATCAAGTTCACTGCTACGCAGACGCTTAATTTGAAAATGTGGACTTTGGAGCTCAGTAGTAGGGATAACCGTAACACGGGTCGCAAGGCGTGATTCCAGCTGTGAAAGTTCGCGCCGCTTTTCATTTAGCAAATAGGCAGCGCTATCGACAGGAAGGAATACCTGTAAGGATTCGGTATTTTCTTTTAATGCTTCCTCTTCAATTAAGCGGAGTAAATTGAGTGAGTTGGAAACAATACTGCGGATATGCCCAGTACCTTCGCAACGCGGGCAAGTATGGTAGTTTGCATCGTCAATAGATGAACGGATACGTTGACGAGACATTTCAAGTAGCCCAAAACGCGAGATTCTTCCCACCTGCACACGTGCTCGGTCATAACTAAGTGAATCTTTAAGCCGAGATTCAACTTTACGTTGGTTCTGATTAGAGCCCATATCAATTAAATCAAGTACAACCAACCCACCGATATCGCGGATGCGCAGCTGCCGGGCAATTTCTTCAACCGCTTCAAGGTTAGTTTGCAGCGCGGTCTCTTCTATGTCTCCCCCTTTGGTAGCGCGCGCCGAATTCACGTCAACCGAAATCAAAGCTTCGGTATGATCAATGACAATCGAGCCGCCAGAGGGTAGTTGCACGTCTCGTGAAAAAGCAGAGGCAATTTGGCTTTCAATTTGGAAACGCGAATATAGTGGAGTAGGATCATCATAGAACTTAATTTTGTTTAAATTCTGTGGCATCACCTGTTGGACAAATCGGTGTGCTCGCTCATAGATTTCCTTGTCGTCGATCATGACTTCCTGAACGCTGGCATTTAGGTAGTCACGAATGGCGCGAACAATTAGGTTACTTTCTTGGTAAATAAGTGCTGGCGCCTCACACTTGGTGGCCGCATCTTCAATCGCCTCCCACAGTTGTAATAGAAAGTCGAAGTCCCACTTGAGTTCCTCCTCCGTTCGGCTTAGCGCTGCGGTGCGAGCAATGATCGCATGTTCGGCTGGAATGTTTAGAGTATCTAGTGCCCGCTTTAAGTCGGTTCGCTGTTGACCTTCAACGCGCCTCGAAATGCCGCCCCCTTTAGGGTTGTTGGGCATCAATACCAAGAAACGCCCTGCTAAGCTGATGAAGGTGGTAAGCGCGGCCCCCTTGTTACTGCGCTCGTCTTTTTCAACCTGAACAATCAGTTCTTGACCTTCCTTGACTACATCTTTGATGCTGACCTTAGATAAAGGTGTACTCGATGAGTAGTTTTGGAAGTAGCCACGATAAATTTCTTTGAACGGTAAAAAGCCATGTCGGTCGGCGCCATAATTGACGAATGCAGCTTCCAAGCTAGGCTCTACTCGGGTGACAATGCACTTGTATATATTGCCTTTTTTCTGTGCTCTAACCGCGGATTCTAGGTCTAAATCGATCAGTTTTTGGCCATCGACAATGGCAACACGTAACTCTTCTGCGTGAGTCGCGTTAAATAATATTCTTTTCATGTTGTTATTGTTTCCATATTGTAACCCCCAACTACGGATGTGCTTTGTAAGCTAAAACAATCCTTAATAGGAACTACAATCTAGTTTTGTATCAAAAATAGCATTTGATATCAATTACTTAAGTATGGAGTTTGCGTGAAGGAAATTACGCATTTCGCGTAAATGCACATTTGGCTTTAACTGGCTGCTGCGCTGTTTGCTTTGTCGAGCTGTTGCGTGATGTCAGCATTTGCCTTGGCCAGTATTGTTTGGCTTTGGCTGATCGTTAAAGATCTTTTGTGCGAAAACTCCGAAGAGCTTTTTAAAGGAACGGATGAACCTCATCCATTCATAATAATCTTTCATTTCCTTCCAGCGGTCACTCCGCCTATAAACAGGGCCTTTTGTTGCCCGCCCCCATTTTTGTCAGTAAATATTCTTGGCATCGTCTCCTAGGGCTTACTCTAAGTGCGACACTTGCTGATCTAGGGATAACTGAATATAACTGTAAATCTAAGCCAGTTCAATCTTTGTCTGAAAATGTGGCCATTAATTTGCCGCGTTCAACTAAGCTCACTGAATCCGTCAATTTAGTCTGGACTGTGTACTGACTCATAAAATACGTTTGCGTTTCGTTAACGATTATAATGGGCCCTAAATAATATAAGAGAATTGAGTGTTTAGTCATGAGTGATCAATTACTGCAGAATCAATTGTGTTTGGTAACAGGTGCTTCCCGCGGTATTGGTGCCGCGATCGCCGAGAAACTGTCCGGTTTAGGCGCAACAGTTGTAGGTACCGCGACTTCGCAAGGTGGTGCTAATAGCATTTCAAAAGCGCTGGGCAAAGACGGTAATGGGTTGGTACTGAATGTTAACGACGAAACTTCAGTTAGTGATCTAACAGCTGCGGTAAATGAGCAATACGGTCGCCCCATTTCTGTGCTGGTGAATAATGCAGGCATTACGCGGGATAATTTACTAATGCGAATGAAAGAAGAAGAATGGGATGAGATAATGGATACCAACCTCAAATCGGTTTACCGAATGAGTAAAGCTTGTTTACGCGGCATGACAAAAGCCCGTTTTGGTCGCATTATTAGTATTTCTTCGGTGGTGGGTGCGTCTGGAAATGCCGGACAAGCTAACTACGCCGCTGCTAAGGCTGGGCTGGTAGGTTTTAGCCGGTCATTAGCACAGGAAATTGCCACGAGGAACATCACTGTGAACGTCGTTTCGCCGGGATTTATTCGTACTGACATGACGGATGCTTTGCCAGAAGCCCAGAAGGCAGTGCTGATGACAAAAATTCCGATGGCGCGCTTAGGCGAAGCTTCGGACGTGGCCGGTGCAGTGGCTTATCTAGCCTCACCCTGGGCTGAATATGTCACCGGCACGGTGGTCCATGTGAACGGCGGAATGTATATGGGTTAAATATTTGGCTGCTGATAGTAATCGAAAACTTGCTTTACAAAGCCAAAAATTTGATACAATTCGCACGAACGTATAGGCTGTATCATGCGTAAGTTGATTAGTTTTTAATTGAATTTATTCCCCTGTTCCTGCTATCGATGGCAGCGAATCAGGATTTTTAACTGGAGGTTAACCCCCTAATGAGTAGTATCGAAGATAGAGTAAAAAAAATTGTTGTTGAACAACTTGGTGCTAATGAAGACCAAGTGACTGCAGAAGTTTCATTTGTAGATGATTTGGGCGCAGATTCGCTAGATACTGTCGAGTTGGTAATGGCATTAGAAGAAGAATTCGATATGGAAATTCCTGATGATAAAGCTGAAGCTATCGCAACTGTTAAGGATGCTGTTGAATATATCAATGCTCAAATGAGTGCATAGCTCCAGCTCGCTGGTAAATTGTTTTATAAAGCCGTTTCTCTTGGTGGGTGACGGCTTTTTTAATTTACGAGACTCCACATAACTACTGCGCTTGACCAAGCATATCTATTAGGCGTTGTTGAAATTCGCTCAAAATGCGGGACTATGAAATGGTAAATACACATAAACTGTGCTTTTGCGCGCATTTTTGCCTAGCCTTTTCTGCGCTCGCTACGTTATGTTGGGGCCTCTTATATACCCATAGATTATGAGTAAACGTCGCATTGTGGTCACCGGCCTTGGTTGTATCTCCCCCGTAGGTAATAACTTAGCGGACACTTGGTCTGGTTTGATGGAAGGTCGGTCAGGCTTAGGCAGAATCACTCAATTTGATCCAGAAGGCTTTGCGTGTACGGTAGCAGGTGAAGTCAAAGAGTTTGACCCAACACTAAGCATCGAAGCGAAGGAAGTGCGTAAGATGGATCGCTTTATTCAAATGGGTATGGTGGCTGGAATTGAAGCAATAGAAAACTCAGGCTTAAAGGTGACGGAAGCCAATGCAGAGCAAATAGGGGTTTATATCGGCGCGGGCATTGGCGGCATGAATACGATTGAGTCGACCACCACAACTTATAATGAACGAGGCCCACGTCGCGTGTCCCCGTTTTATATCCCCATGGCGATTATCAACATGATCTCCGGCAATTTATCAATCAAGTATGGATTAAAAGGCCCAAACTTATCAATGGTTACAGCTTGTTCTACTGGCACGCATGCCATAGGTGAGGCGGGCCGTTTAATAGAATATGGTGACGCCGATGTCATGGTTGCGGGCGGGGCAGAAGCGACGATTACACCGACATCTATAGCGGGCTTTGGCTCTGCTAAAGCGCTCAGCAAACGCGGTGATACCCCCACTGAAGCAAGTTGTCCATGGGACAGTAGACGCGATGGTTTTGTCATGGGAGAAGGTGCGGGTGTGTTGGTGCTTGAAGAGTACGACCACGCTAAGGCGCGCGGCGCGACTATATACGCTGAGCTTGCTGGTTTTGGAATGAGCGGTGACGCTTACCACATGACCAGCCCAGCGCCGGGCGGCCAAGGCGCAGCGCGGTGTATGCGCAACGCCATGCGCCATGCAGGTTTAAGCACCAGTGATGTGGACTATCTAAACGCACATGGCACTTCAACGCCGCAAGGCGATATTGCTGAAACCATGGCGGTAAAAGCGGCCTTTGGCGGTGATGCCAATCGCCTAGCGGTGAGCTCCATTAAGTCAATGATTGGCCACTTATTAGGCGCGGCTGGTGGGGTTGAGGCGGTTTCTACGGTGATGTCGATATATAAGCAATCCTTACCGCCAACTATTAACTTGCACCACCCCGACCCAGAGTGTGACTTAGATTACGTACCTAACGTTGGTCGCGATGCCAATGTGCGCGCTGCCTTGTGTAACTCATTTGGCTTTGGTGGCACCAACGGAACTTTGGCGTTTACGCGCGTCTAAGCATAACAATGAGCGCGCCGTCACAAGACGATCAAGCCGGATCAACGGCTCCCGCCCAGACCAAGACTAGAAAAAATGTGCTGACTAGGTTTTTTAAAAGACTATTATTTAGTTGCATAATCGTCGCATTGCTTAGCGCAGCTGCATTATATTCTTACTATCAAAACAGCACCACTGCGCCTCGTCAGTTTAATAATCAAGTCTTTAAAATAAAAACGGGACAAAGTTTTTCGGCTTTTGCTAGAAATTTGGTTGAACTGGGGGTGATTAAAGAACCTTTCTCGTTTCAAATGTTGGCGCACCAAAAAGACTTGGCTGGTCAGTTACATGCTGGGCAATATCAGCTTGAAGACGGCTTAAACTTGCAGGAGATTTTGAATAAGGTTACTTCAGGCAAGGGGCAAATTAGCCATAGCTTGCAATTTGTTCAGGGCAGTACTTTTAGGCAACTATTGGCCTACTTAAAAAGTCAAGGCAAGCTTAAGCAAACCTTGGGACAGTTATCGGGGAGGGCGCTAATGCGAAAGTTATTTGATAAGGATGTTGACCCTGAAGGGCAGTTTTATCCAGATAAGTATCTTTATCAAGCTGATGATACCGATGTAAGCATATTGCGACGTGCCCATGATCTAATGCAAAAGAAGCTAGATGCTATATGGAGCGAACGTGCAGCCGACCAGGTGCACAAAACCTCTTATGAAGCCCTAATAATGGCTTCGATCATTGAAAAGGAGACAGCACAACCCAGTGAACGGCCGCTGATTTCGGGGGTGTTTTCCAATCGTTTGAATATCGGTATGCGCTTGCAAACTGACCCGACTGTCATATATGGAATAGGACCTTCCTATGATGGCAATATCACTAGAAAGCATTTGAAAACCGATACCCCATATAATACGTACACGCGTTATGGCTTACCTCGAGGGCCAATTTGTTTACCCGGTGAAGCCGCGATCTGGGCCGCGGTGAACCCTGAATCCACTAAGGCTTTATATTTTGTAGCAAAGGGTGATGGGCAAGGGTCGCATTATTTCTCAAAGACTTTACAAGAGCATAATAAAGCAGTACGAAAATATCAGATTAATCGAAAAAAGAGCTGATGGGAGTGGATGGTAAAGCCTGTTTGATTACCGTCGAGGGTTCAGACGGCGCTGGTAAATCAATGCAAATTGGGTGTGCAGAGCAATATTTGCGTAGTAGAGAATTTGACGTTGTTATTACCCGCGAGCCAGGCGGTACGGCGCTGGGCGAAGCTTTGCGTGAAATTTTACTAAATAACGCAGAATTGCCCATCAGCACTGATGCTGAATTGATGATGATGTTTGCCGCGCGCGCGCAACACTATAACCAAGTGATCCAACCAGCATTGCGCAAAGGTAGTTGGGTTATTAGTGATCGATTTGCCGACGCAAGCTTTGCCTATCAAGGAGCACGTGGCTTGCCAAGAGAACGTATAGAGGTGTTAGAAAATTGGACCTTAGGGGGTTTCCGACCCGATTTAACTTTATTACTAGACCTACCGCTAGAACTCGGCTTATCGCGGGTTGATTCTCGCGGCGATAAAGATCGGTTTGAAATGGAAGGGTTGACTTATAAGCAACGCGTGCAGCAAATATACACTGAGCGTGCGCAACGCGAGCCCAATAGGATAAAAGTGATAGATGCAAGTGGTTCGGTCGCACAAGTCAGCGAACAGGTGATTAAGCACTTACAACTATTTATTGACCGATGAGTGCAGAACTGGGTTTATACCCTTGGCAGAAAGCTGACTGGCAGCGATTTGAACAGTTTAAACAGCGCATGCCGCATGCGGTGTTGGTGTCGGGAACCCGTGGGGTGGGTAAATTAGCTTTCGCCCTTAACGTAGCGAAGTCAATTTTATGTGAGCAAAAATCCGCTTGCGGCAGTTGCAACAACTGTACTTTATTTAGTTCAGGCAACCACCCAGATTTACATTTAATCTTTACTGAGCTGCTGACTTTAACGTTGCCAGAGAAGTTTCAAGCTTACGCTGGGCGATATTTAGAAGATTTCGAGAAAGCCAAAAAGCGTAAACCACGGCGGATCATATCGGTTGATCAAATTCGTGACTTAATTAACAATGCCAGCTTGTCGCACCACAGTGCTACCCATAAGGTGACAATCATAGCACCGGCCGAGCAAATGAATATCAATGCATCTAACGCATTGTTAAAATTACTAGAGGAACCCCCATCCGATACGATGCTAGTTTTAGTAAGCTCTGCTCCTGAACAACTTGCGGCAACCATAAAAAGCCGTTGCGTGCCTTTTGTTATTAATGTGCCTGAACGCGCTAATGCGTTAAGCTGGCTCGAGCAAAGTCGACAGGATGTAGAGCACAGTGTATTAAATAGCGCGCTAAATCTAGCAGTCGGTGCGCCATTAGCTGCCTTGTCAGTCATTGCCGAAGGGCACTTAAATAATTTTGATAGCATGTTAGGTCAACTTGAGGCCCTAGTATTTGGAAAGGAAAATCCCATAGCCGTCAGCGACCAGCTAGCTAAATTACTTGATGGCCGCAGATTGATAAATTGGCTACAGTCCATAGTTAAAGAAATTTTACTAGTAGCAAAGTTAGATACCCATTCTTCTTCGAACATTTTGTCTAAGCACAAAGGGCTACAACTGGCTTTGAATGCGGTTCCAAGTGGAAAACTGTTTGGGTTTTACGACGAGTTGAGCGAATACAAGCACCACGATATTGAACAACTCAATCAGCAATTGCTAATAGAGCAGTTGGTACTCAAGTTATCGGTTATCTGTGGACGTTAGCGATCAAATTCGAAGGCAAATTCAATTATAATGGCCAAGCCCACCTAACTTATTAGCCCCATTTACTATGCCAGATTCAACAGTTTTAAATAAAGCTTCAATGATTCCATTGCGATTTACCAGTCTCGGACAGGTATATAAATCATTTATGCCATTTTTAACCAATGGAGGTTTATTCGTGCCAACTAAAAAAAGTTATGAATTAGGCGAAGCAGTAACCATGGTGGTTAAGCTACCAGACAATGACGAAAAATTTAAACTACCGGGTACAGTTGCTTGGATAAGTCCCGAAGCGGCCACTGGAGACAATAAACAAGGCATCGGTGTCGAGTTTGCCGAAGGTAAAGGTGTAGCCATGCGCCACCGCATTGAAGGCTTGTTGGGCGATCGCTTAGGTAGCGATGACCCGACCTATACAATGTAGGCAACAGATAAGCCATAAGATGGGTCTTGTAGATTCGCACTGCCATTTAAATTTCGACCCAATGGGCGATAATTTAGAGACGGTGATTGCTGCCGCTAAAAGTAATGATGTGCAGCATATGTTGTGCGTGGCGGTAACGATAGAGGACTTCCCGCAAGTGGTAAAAATTGCCCACGACCATGAATTTATCTATGCGTCGGTTGGCGTACATCCTTGTTATAAAGATTCTATCGAGCCGACTGTTGATGACTTGGTAAATTATGCCGATGACCCAAAGATAGTGGCAATTGGCGAAACGGGGCTAGATTACTTTCGTAACGAAGGCGATCTGACTTGGCAGCGCGAGCGATTTATACGTCATATAGAAGCGGCGATTATTGTGCAAAAGTCACTTATTATTCATACCCGTGAAGCTGCCATTGACACTATGGCAATGCTCAAACAACACCATGCTGATCGCTGTGGTGCGGTGATGCATTGCTTTGCGGAAGATTGGGACACTGCAAAAAAAGCCTTAGACCTCGGTTTTTATATCTCGATGTCGGGTATTGTTACCTTCAATAGCGCACAAGACTTAAAGAAAGTAGCTAAAAAAATTCCTATAGACCGCTTATTGGTTGAAACTGATTCACCGTATTTGGCCCCAGTGCCTATGCGCGGAAAGCCTAATCAACCTGCCTTTGTTAGACACACTGCTGAGTATGTAGCGCAGCTGCGCGGTGTGTCATTAGAAGAGCTGGCTGAGCAGACCACGCGAAACTTCTTTACGTTGTTTGCAACAGCAACCCCTGCCGTATAGGGCTACAAATCGTCTCTAGCCGTTTAAGATTTTCGCGTGATGGCGCAGGTGGTCTTCGATAAAAGAGGCAATAAAATAATAGCTGTGGTCATAACCCTCTTGGTATCTCAAGGTGAGGCCTTGGTTGTTCGTAGTGCAGGCCTGCTCAAACTTATCGGGATGCAGCTGATCCGCTAAAAATTCATCGTCTTTTCCCTGATCTATTAAGATAGCCGAAGCACTATGGCATCCTTTTTGCATAAGTATCGTAGCATCATGCAGTTGCCAATCAGCAGGATTATCGCCTAGATAATGGCCCAAGGCCTTTTGTCCCCAAGCACATTGGCTCGGCGCGCAAATCGGCGAAAATGCAGAGATTGATCGATACAATTGCGGGTTTCTTAAGCCCAAAGTTAATGCGCCGTGCCCACCCATGGAATGGCCTGTGATGCCTTGCTTATTTATATCAACATTAAAATTATCACTGATTACCGCCTGTAATTCTGCCGTGATATAGCTATACATCTGATAATTATCACTCCAGGGTGATTCCGTGGCGTCTACATAAAAACTCGCACCAGAGCCCAAATCATAGCTCTCGTCTTCACCTACAACCCCCGCACCTCTGGGGCTGGTATCAGGGGCAATCACGGTAAGCCCTAATTCAGCGGCGACGCGTTGCGCGCCGGCCTTAAAAATAAAGTTTTCTTCTGTGCACGTCAGCCCAGACAAATACCATATAACCGGCGTTTTAGCTGCTTGCGCTTGCGGTGGGTGAAACACCGAGAAACGCATACTAGTGCCAGTAGAGGTTGATTCATGGGCGTAAATGCCTTGGCTGCCACCAAAGCATTTTTGTTCACTGATGGTTAGCATTAAAACTTCACGACTGAACGAATGGATTCTCCAGAATGCATTAAATCAAATGCATCATTTATTTGCTCTAGCGGCATGGTGTGGGTGATGAGGTCATCTATATTAATTTTACCGTCCATATACCAATCCACAATCTTAGGGACATCGGTGCGGCCTTTAGCGCCGCCAAACGCGGTGCCTTTCCATACCCGGCCAGTGACCAATTGAAATGGCCGAGTACTAATTTCTTGCCCTGCACCCGCCACACCAACAATAATTGATTCCCCCCAACCTTTATGGCAGCACTCTAACGCTTGGCGCATAAGAGTTGTGTTGCCTACGCACTCAAAACTGTAGTCCGCACCGCCCTTGGTTAAGTCAACTAAGTAAGGCACTAGGTCGCCCTCTACTTCGTTGGGGTTTACAAAATGTGTCATGCCAAACTTTTCTGCCATTTCACGGCGTCCAGGGTTGATATCAACACCAACAATGCGATCAGCCCCGACCAATCGTGCGCCTTGAATAACGTTTAATCCTATGCCGCCTAAGCCAAACACCACAACGTTATCTCCTGGCTGTACCTTAGCGGTGTTAATTACCGCTCCGATGCCGGTTGTTACCCCGCAGCCTATATAGCAAATAGATTCAAAAGGCGCATCTTTGCGCACTTTAGCGAGCGCAATTTCAGGTAATACTGTGTGGTTAGCAAAAGTGGAGGTACCCATATAGTGAAACAACTTGTCTTTACCAATAGAGAACCGGCTGGTGCCGTCTGGCATCACGCCCTGGCCTTGAGTTTCGCGAATGGCTTGGCATAAGTTGGTACGTCCGCTGGTGCAATAATCACACTGGCGACATTCTGGGGTATAAAGCGGAATAACGTGGTCGCCTTTCTTTAGCGTCGTCACCCCTTTACTTACCTCTACCACCACACCAGCACCTTCGTGGCCTAAAATAGCCGGGAAAAGGCCTTCAGGGTCAGCACCAGAGCGCGTGAACTCGTCGGTATGACAAATGCCTGTGGCTTTAATTTCAACCAGCACCTCACCGTCGCGCGGGCCCTCCAATTGAACGGTTTCGATAACTAAAGGTTTGCCAGCCTGATAGGCGACTGCTGCACGTGTTTCCAAGTCTCTGCCTCTTTACTTTATAAGTGAATTAATTGTTAACTCACATTTTAAAGTTAGGCTAGAGGACAGGCAAGTCCTAAAATGCCCCAATTAATGGCTCAGTAAATCGGCATCGGTTTATTAGAGAGGTTTAGGCCGCCGTAAAACCCATTGGCGCATCGCCCATATCACTTTCTTTAAACAAAAACCCAAGCAGGTGCGCTTCGATGGTTATCAGCGAGCTTGGGTCTGAGGTGTTGAGTTGATCTTCGTTAACAATCATTACCAAACGCTCAAGCCACTCCTGCCACGCTTGGGCCGAGATGTTGTCGTAAATACGCTGACCTAGTTCACCCGGATAAGGTGCTTCGTCGAGGCCTGGAGCTTCTCTTCCTAAAAAAACACATTGAACTGAATGGGTCATTGCTTACTCTAATATTTGTAACCGTTCATATAGACCAGTCTTGAATTTGTTTACCGTAAACACAATATAATACCTACTAAGTAAATTTAAACATCCTATAGTGCAGTTTTTGTGGTTTGGATGTTAAGATGACAACAACAGATTAACTAAGTTGAGAGTACACAATGAATAGCTTTAATGGGGTTTTATCCCAAGAGAAACTAGCCGTCACCCCCGCTGCCACTGAAAAGGTGGGCACTTTACTAAAAGAGGCGGGCGACCAAGTCGATTCCGTACGCGTTTATGTGTACGGTGCGGGCTGTTCGGGAATGAAATATGGCATGACTTTTGCTGAAACTACACTACCCACAGATAGCATGATGACTGAAGGCGATATGCGCATTGTGGTTGATCCAGTGGCCTTGGGCTTCTTGAAAGGCGCTGAGATTGATTACGCAGATGATGGCGTGAATGCCAGTTTTGTATTTAATAATGTTTTCCAAGCCGTGGGCGGCAGTGGCTCTTGCGGTGGCTGTGGCGGAGCTGCGTAAGCCACACAATTTGAACCAAAATTGTAAGCTCAATGAGTCAAAAAGATATTCAACACATTGATGACAATGGCACTGGCTTAGTTGTAGAAACCGCTAAGCCAAAGCTTAAAAAACCGCCGATGTTTAAAGTGGTGATGCTTAATGACGACTATACACCCATGGAGTTTGTAATTTTGGTGTTAGAAAACTTGTTCCGTTTAGATCACGAACTCGCTATGCAAATTATGCTCAACGTACATCAGAAGGGCAAAGGTGTATGCGGGGTATATCCGCATGAAGTGGCTGAAACTAAAGTCGCACAAGTGTCGGAACTCGCCCGCTCTAATGAGCACCCATTGCAATGCACGCTTGAGGAGGCCTAGTGGTCCTTCAATTTAATAATTGCGGGTCCAGAGCCCAAGAGCCGGTGCAGTGCAAGGCGCAGCTCGTAGGCAATGGTTGTTCCATTGTCAAGAGCTGCAACGCTGAATCCGTAATTATCAGATTGTAGGACCACTAGTTATGTTATCTAAGAATATTGAAGCAGCACTTACCAGTGCGGTAAGTAAGGCTCAGGAGTTAAAACATGAATTTGTCACAGTAGAGCATTTACTGTTCGCCATTGCTGATATCGAGTCTGTGCGATCGCTTATACATAGTTGCGGCGGTAGTGTAGATAAGCTTAAGGAAGACCTTGAACGCTTTTTAAGCGACATGATGCCGATGTTAGAAGAGACAGAAGAACTTGAAACGCAGCCGGGTATTGGCTTTCAACGAGTATTACGACGCGCTATTTTACACGTGCAAAATTCAGGGCTGAAGGAAGTTCAGGGTGCCAACGTGTTGGTTTCCATCTTGAGCGAGAAAGATTCGCACGCAGCTTATTATTTGAATTCTCAAGACGTAACTCGTTTTGACGTTGTGCGTGAAATCTCACACGGTATCGTCAATATCAGTAATGAAAATCCGCAAATTGAACATCAGACCGACCAAGAAGGTGAGTTTGGTGATCAAGGTGGCAAGAAAACTGCGCTTGAGTCTTATACCGTCAATCTAAATGAACTCGCCCGTCGAGGCAAAATTGACCCATTAATTGGGCGGGAAAAAGAATTGCAGCGCACTGCGCAAATTTTGTGCCGCCGCCGTAAAAATAACCCTCTGTTTGTCGGTGAAGCAGGCGTTGGTAAAACGGCGTTAGCAGAAGGTTTGGCGCGCTTAATCGTTAAGGGCGATGTACCTGAAGTACTTGAAAGTGCCACTGTATATTCCTTAGATATAGGTGCCTTATTGGCGGGCACCAAATACCGCGGCGATTTCGAAGAGCGCCTAAAGGCGGTGATGAATGAACTTAAAAATGCGGATGACGCCATTTTATTTATCGATGAAATTCACACCATCATTGGCGCAGGTGCGGTGTCTGGCGGGGCTTTAGATGCCTCGAATCTGCTTAAGCCGATGCTCGCCAATGGTGATATGAAGTGCATGGGCTCCACAACCTATCAGGAGTATCGCAATATCTTTGAAAAAGACCGCGCCTTGTCGCGACGCTTTCAAAGCATCACTATTGAAGAGCCAACTATTGAAGAAGCGGTGCAAATTTTGCGCGGCTTAAAATCGCGCTTTGAAGAGCACCATAAAGTCAAATACACAGCACCTGCTTTGCGCAGTGCAGTCGAATTAGCAGCGCGTTATCTAAACGAGCGTTTTTTACCTGATACCGCGATTGATGTAATGGATGAAGCCGGAGCGAAGGTTCGTCTGGCACCTGCAGCCAAGCGCAAGAAAACAATTGGTGTAAAAGAGGTCGAAGCCATTGTTGCCAGTATGGCGCGAATTCCACCTAAGCAAGTTTCTACTGAAGACAAAAAGTCTTTAGCAAATTTGGAGCGGGATTTGAAAATGGTGGTATTCGGTCAAGATAAAGCTATTTCTACTTTGTCATCGGCGATCAAGATGTCGCGGGCCGGCTTGGGTGATAAAAATAAGCCCATTGGTTCATTTTTGTTTGCTGGTCCTACCGGCGTAGGTAAAACAGAAGTCACAAAGCAATTAGCCCACACAATGGGTATCGAGTTTTTACGTTTTGATATGTCGGAATACATGGAGCGGCATACTGTTTCCCGCCTAATTGGAGCCCCTCCAGGCTATGTGGGGTTCGACCAAGGAGGCTTATTAACCGACGCAGTAAACAAGCACCCTCACGCCGTTTTGTTGCTTGATGAGATTGAAAAGGCGCATCCTGATCTGTTCAATATTTTATTACAAGTGATGGACTATGGGACGCTCACCGACAACAACGGTAGGAAAGCGGACTTTAGAAACATCATTATTGTAATGACGACTAACGCAGGCGCCGTCGATGCGGCGCGCGGTACGATGGGCTTTGTAGAGCGTGAAGTAGAACTAGATAATTTTGAAGCAATTAAAAAGGCCTTTACGCCAGAATTTCGTAATCGCTTGGACGCAATGGTACATTTTCAACCGCTTGATGAACCTACGATTATGCATGTCGTCGGCAAGTTTATCCTTGAACTCGAGCAGCAACTTGAAGACAAACAAGTGGGCTTAACCGTAGATAAGAAAGCACGCGAATGGCTGGCAGAAGAAGGCTACGATAAATCGATGGGTGCCCGGCCGATGTCGCGTGTTATTCAAGAACATATCAAACGACCATTAGCTGAAGATTTGCTATTTGGTGAATTAGTGCGCGGAGGCCAAGTAACAGTAACGGTCAAGTCTGGCAAGCTTAAGTGCATTGTTGAGGCTAAGTAATTTGTCTGAAAATTTGATTCATCGGCGTATAAGACGAGGTTTTATTGCACTTTGCTTTGTAGCAGCTGGGTTTGCAGCGCCTTCTAGTTTTGCCGTTAAAAACCAGCTACATAAGCTACCCGAACCCGTCGCTGTAAGTGAATTTGAGTTGCAAGACTTGGATGACCACACTTATAAGCTTTCAGATTACCTAGGTAAGCCGCTGATTGTTAATTTCTGGGCCTCTTGGTGCCCGCCTTGTCGAGCAGAAATGCCTTCAATGAACCGTGCTTGGCACAAGATCAAGGACGAGGGCATCAGCTTATTGGCGATTAACACAGGGGAAGATTACGACGCGGTATTTGGTTTCTTTGCCGAAATGGAAGTCGATTTCCCATTGCTAATTGACTCGAAAAACAGCACCTATAATAATTGGAGTGTGCGTGGTCTTCCTACCACATTTGTTTTGAATTCGAGCGGTGAAATCGTCTACAGAGCCGTTGGTGAACGTGAATGGGATGACGAGGAGCTTTTAGCGCAAATCCGAGCTTTACTCTAGCCCTTTAAGCATTAGGTTAAGTTCTCATATCGCGTAAGTAAGAACAGATGTTCGTTACTTTGGGCTAAGAATATATAACTCGCCTTGTTGTTTCATTTTGCCAGCCCTTTGTTCAGCAACTGAACCCGTTCCCCAAAATAAATCTGCGCGCAAGCGCCCTTTGATTGCGCCGCCTGTATCTTGTGCGAACACCAGCTGATTTAGAGGAGAGTTTTGCTCATCGGGAAATGTGGTTACTATCCACATTGCCGTGCCCAATGGCACCACTTTCGGGTCAATGGCAAGACTCCGCTCGGCGGTGATCGGTATGTTCATTGAGCCGATGGGGCCTTCGTTTATGTCATCGCGGAGTATAAAGAACACGTAGCTTGGGTTATCGTTTAATAAATCTTGCGCTGCTTCAGGGTTGTCCTTAAGCCACTTCTTAATGCTAAATAAGTTCACATCTTCGCGTTCAAGCTCCTCGCGTTGAATTAACAATTTGCCTACAGATACATAAGGATGGCCGTTTTGGTTAGCATAACCCGCACCAATAATTTTGCCATTGGGCAGTTGCACGCGACCAGAACCTTGAATTTGTAGGAAAAATAGCGCGTCGCGATCGCTGACCCATAGTAACTCGTTACCTTTTAGCGGCGCGTCATCGCTTTGTATTTCTGCGCGTGAGTAATACGGAAGAACTTTATTACCTTCGATTCTTGCGCGGACTCTTTTATCTTTGAGTTCTGGGTAAAGACTTGAAAGGTCGACGGTTAATAACCCGTCAGGGGGTCCATACAATGGGTAACGATAGTGGGCATCTTGCTGATAGCTACCTTGCAATAAGGGTTCGTAGTAGCCTGTAATCAAGCCTTGTTCAGCACCGTCTTCAGTCAATAATTGTTTTGGTGTAAACCGTTGCTCAATAAAGGCTTTAACAGCAGTATCACTTACTTCAGGCAGGCTTGCAGCATCCGCGCAAATTGCTTGCCAGTGCCCCTTATTTTTTAGTTTTCGACAACCTTTCAGTAAAGCAGGCCAAGCCTGTGTATGGTGATCTTCATTCCAGCCGGGTAAATCAGCCCAAGCGACTGATTTGCTTAAGCGCGGCCCGGTTTTATCCGTTGTTTGGCAGGCATTAAGTAGTAAAGCAACGCTTATGATACTGGCGGTGCGCCAAAATAGTTTGCCCACTCCTAAGAATCACCTGCGCTGCGTGCGTGAAAGATAAAGCCGATGCTATTGAGCAGCAATTGAGCTGCCAATATTGAAGTGGTATCAGTTGGGTCGTAGATTGGGGCGACCTCGACCAGATCTATGCCGATGATGTTGCCGCCGCTGCGAATGGCCAGTGCCTGAATAATTTCCAGTACTTCATAGTATAGAAAACCACCGTGGCTTGGGGTGCCCGTACCGGGTGCGATAGAAGGGTCAAAGCCATCAATATCGATGGTGATGTAATAGTTTTTCTCGGTTGGGATACGCGCCATAACACCGTCCACTCCTAGACGCCTTACATCTCTAACCGACAAGATATCAGAGCCCGCTGCGCGGGCGGCATCGTAGTCATCGCTGTTGGATGACGATACGTTGCGGATACCCATTTGGGTCATACCTTCAATATGATTCATCTCTGAAGCGCGGCGTAAAGGGTTGCCGTGACCGTATCGGACCCCATGGCGTTCGTCGACAAAGTCTAAGTGCGCATCAAAATGAATGATATGAATCGGCCCTTTATTCTCAAATGCTTGAATGATCGGTGCATGTACTGAATGATCGCCGCCTAAACAAACGGGCATGGCGCCGGCTTGTAATATTTTTGAAACAGCGTAGTAAGTGTTCTCGTGACTTTTATGCATGTCGGTGTGTACGATATCGGTATCTCCCACATCGACCATACGACACTGCTCTTGAGTGAGATACATCTTGTCGTCTTCAAAATCATATGCGCCACCGTGACCAAACGAAAACAAGGTTGAAGCATCACGTATTCCACGAGGGCCAAAACGCGCGCCGGAACGCCATTGAGTGCCCATGTCGTTGGGCACGCCTAAAATAGCGACATCGGCATCAATGTTTTCCCAGTTGGTGCATATTGGTGCTTTGGCAAAGCTGCAATGGCCTACAAAAGGTAGGTTTAAGCGGTCCGATTCATAATTATTGGACATGATTTTCCTCAGAGAAACAAGAAATTGGATTGTGCATGATCGCACGAGTATTTGCGATCTTGATCCGCTAAAACTGCCATACAGCTGCAATCCCCCCCGCCTTGGCACCGGCAGATACCCAAGGTGCCCACCGAGGCGTTTGTTTGCCAAACAACCTCCATGCATCGATGGCCGCGGGCAAAGCAATGGCCCAGGCAATGTCATTACTTGAATAGGATGTCGCACCAGCGATTCCAGTCGTGTCGCCTTCTTGGTGATCTTTAAGCACGGCCAGATAAGCCGCAGTAATAGCGATATGGCCAAGCACCAGCCCACCTAGTAAGGCTTGCTTGTTGGAGCTTAAACTGGGTTGCGTAAGTTCAGCAAAGGCAAGTTCAGAAATAATCCATTGGCTTTGAAATCCTGCAGAAGACAATCGTAAGGCCTGTTGATCACTGTCATCTTGATTGCGATACTTTACCGTGAAGTTGTCGAAGTAGGCATCAGCGTCTTCAATTTCCGCCACTAAAAAGTGACCCAATTCGTGGCCAGCGATGGTCACTGCGATGCCGCCCAGCATGATGGGCCAGTTGGATTTTAGGTTTGCAAGATCTACTAGCTGTGCCTGAGCAATGGTCGGTGATAGTGCTAGACCAATGATTAAGCAAAAACGGACTAAATGCTTCATTTAATGCGCTCGGACAAAATGAGTTTGATCGGTTGGCTGCGGCTGTTTTTGGTCGCGAAGTCGGGCGTTTTGATGTCCCCGCTTTGCGCGATTGGCTCACCGCTGCGTGAGATTCTAGCGCTAACAACCAGGTCGCTAAAGCGGCTAATACTCATTTGCGCGATCATCGCATTACTGTCATTTAAGGTTACTTGTAAGGGTAAATCAGCCACGGTCTTTCTTACTACAGCTAGGGGCACCTTAGGTCCAGATTGTGCTTTTGCGACTATAAATACGGTGTCACTCGCTTGCACGGTGCTTTGCAAGCTTGGATCTAGGCTAAGTACCACCTTCAACTCAACCCCTTGCGCGCTAGTATCTGCCTGCACTTTTGACGAGGCGACAGACGCTTGGTTTAGATTTAGATGCTCAGCTGATTCATTATGCGCCTGAATTTTGGCTATTAGATTTAGTTCTATTGTATCTGCGCTAGAACCTAAATTTAGCTTGGCGCTATCGATTAAACTTTGAATTTGCTTGCGCGTATCAGAATCGTCGCGCAATAGGAGTACGGCCCACAACCAATTTTCTAATGCTAGCTGGGTTTGCCCAAACTCTAGTTGACCCAAACCCATTAACCATCGCGCTTTAATATGATGCGGGTCAAGTGAAAGCGCTTGTTTTAATATGCGTAGGCTTCGCGCAGTAAATACTCGGTTATCGTCCATCACCATTACATCGGCTTGTTCAGCGAGTAAATCTGCATTTGGGCCGGTTAACCCAAGCAGCGAATTATAGGTACGCTGCGCGTCGGCATACCGTCCGATTCGGCTATAGGTTTGCGCAAGCAAGAATAAACCGCGCTCATCGTTTGCGTTTGTTTTAAGACGAGCTTCCAAGCCGCCAACTAAATCATCGAGGCTAGGGATCACCGCTTGCTGAGAAGGGGCAGATTGCTGAGCCAATGTCTGGTAGTTCACTGCACCTGTTAGCGTGTACGTCAACAGCGCTATAACCGGAATAGCTAGCAAGGTAATCGAAGAGGCAAATTTAGGCGCATGTTGGTGCTGGTTGGATAATTCGGCTGACGTATTCAATTCATCTGCCAGTGCTGTTTCGAGGTCAGCCATTGCAAGCTGTTTTTCAGACTTTGTGATGTCACCGGTATCAAATGCAGAATTTATTTCATTGCGGCGTTCTCTGGCAATAGCAATATTGCGTTGGTGATTGCTCTCTAAGCGTAGCTGCGCCTTACTACGCAATGGTCGTAGTACGATGAACATGGCTAGGGCTAACATTAAGCCAGCTAAAACCCAAAACACCATCGGTATTATTCGTCCTTAAGCAGTGTCTTGGCGCATTGCAAACCCGCTACCGAATCTGTTGCGATTGCACCGCGTTTTTTTAGCACCATAAACGCGAAAGCAAAGGCTAGGATTAAAAACACGAAAGGTCCAAACCAAAGTAAGACTGTAGTTGCTTTAATCGGGGGACGGTACATTACAAAATCACCATAACGTTCGGTCATGAACGCTACAATTTGCTTACGGCTTTTACCCGCAATCACCATCTGGTAGGTTTTACTACGCAGGTCTTTGGCTAAATCGGCATTTGAATCTGCAAGGTTTTGATTTTGGCAGACTAGGCAGCGTAATTCTTTGATCAACGCTTGGTATGTTTGTTCTTGCTCGGCGCTTTTAAACTGGTGTTCCTCTATTGAATCACCGTGCGCCAATAAACTTACGCTTAGCAAGCACAGCGTAGCTATCTTAAACAGCACTTTGATCATGATTCTGTTTGCAATTGTGAAATCAGCGGAATCAATTTTTCTTCGATTATCTTCGGGTTAAACGGGCCAATTTGCTTAAAACGGATACGACCTTTTTTATCTACCAAAAAGCTTTCTGGTACGCCGTATACCCCGTAATCGATTCCTATATCGCCCTTTAAATCATACGCAATGTGATTATAGGGGTCGCCAAATTGCTGCAACCATTGCTGTGCGTCTTCACGTTGGTCTTTATAGTTTAAACCTACCAAGGTAACTACACTTTGTTTAGAAACCTCATTAATTAATGGGTGTTCTACGCGGCAAGCCGCACACCAGGAAGCCCAAACATTCAATAGCCAAACTTTTCCAAGTAAGTCTTGTGTGCTAATATTTTGCTCTGGAGTATGCAGTGTGGCCACACTAAAGGCCGGCGCAGGTTTGTCGACTAAAGGCGAAGGAATTTTCTTAGGGTCGAGTTTTAAGCCAACCGCGAGAAAGCCAATTAAAACAAAAAAGCCAATTAAGGGCAAAAGATAGCGAGTCATTTAGCTACCTGTTGCGGCAATGGCGTCATGGGTAGAACTCTTGGCTTCTCTCGTAGCGAGTTTTCTATACCGCGGGTCGGTCGCAGCTAGTAAACCGCCAAAGGCCATGATCAACGCTCCCAACCAAATCCAGCGGATCAACGGCTTGTGATAGATGCGTAAGGCCCACGCGCCATCTTCACCAATGGGCTCGCCAAGCGCAACATATAAGTCCCGAAACAATCCTGCGTCAATGGAGGCTTCGGTCATGGGCATCCCAGAGTTATAGTTACGCTTTTGCGGTGTCAGTATAGCTATAGGCGAATCCTTGCCGTTTTTGGTCACAACCACGTTGCCTTCGGAAGCGCTGTAGTTAGGCCCTTGAGTTTGCTTAACCCCGTCAAAAGTAAACGTGTACTGTGCTACGTTAATTTGTTGGTTTGGGCTGGCCCGTAAATCTTTCTCGATGCTGTACGCCGATGTCATGGTGACACCGATAACAAATACACCTAATCCAACATGCCCTGCAACCATACCGTAAAACCCTCTGGGCGCAGTATTCATCGCGCGAAAGCCACTCGCAGGTATACGTAGTCGGTCGTAGATCAAACTTAAGCTAGATAAAATGGTCCAGCTACCCAACATGCAACCTAAAGCGGCATTAATTGAGTAATGAGATTGCAACAATGGAGCGGTGAAGCCGATAAGTAAACTTAGGATTAATGGCACAATCAGTTTTTTGCTGATTCGATTAAGAGAATCGCGTTTCCAGCGCGTATAGGCACCGAGAGAAACCAGTAGGGCTAGCGGGATGGTCAATGGCACAAAAACGCTGTCGAAATAAGGCGGGCCGACTGAGATTTTACCCATTCCCAGCGCATCCAAAATAAGTGGGTACAAAGTACCAAGTAACACGCTCGCCGCTGCGACAACCAGCAATATATTATTAATTAATAAGCTGGTTTCGCGTGATACGTTTTCAAAGCGCACATGGCTGCGAATTTGTGGCGCTCGCCACGCGTATAACGCCAATGATCCGCCAATAACGATTCCAAGAAAAATAAGTATAAATAAGCCGCGTCCGGGGTCAGATGCAAATGAGTGTACCGAGGTCAGTACACCTGAGCGGACCAGAAAGGTGCCTAGTAATGACAGCGAGAATGCCAGTACCGCCAGTAACACGGTCCATGCTTTGAATACGCCGCGTTTTTCAGTAGCTGCTAAAGAATGCATCAGTGCGGTGGCGACGAGCCAAGGCATGAAAGAGGCGTTCTCAACCGGGTCCCAAAACCACCAGCCACCCCAGCCAAGTTCGTAATAAGCCCACCAAGAGCCAAGCGCAATGCCAATAGTCAGGAACAACCACGCTACGTTTGTCCACGGGCGTGACCAACGCGCCCAACTGGCATCGAGACGCCCGCCGATCATGGCGGCAATCGCAAAGGCAAAGGCCACGCTTAAGCCGACGTAGCCCATGTATAGCATGGGCGGGTGTATCGCCAAGCCAAAATCTTGTAACAAAGGATTGAGGTCTCGGCCCTCAAGTGGGGTTGGATATAATCGCTCAAATGGGTTTGAAGTAAGCAGCATAAACAGTAAAAAGCCGATGCTGATCATGCCCATCACTGCTAATACTTGAGCGACGATTTGCGTCGGCATGGAACGACTAAAAAGCGCGACCGCAGCCGTCCACAAGCTAAGCATTAAAGCCCAAAGTAATAATGAACCTTCGTGCGAACCCCATACACCAGATATCTTAAATAAGAGAGGTAACTGCGTGTTTGAGTGCGCGGTAACCAATTTTACTGAAAAATCACTGCTTATAAATAAATAAGTGAGACAGGCAAAGGAGAGTACAACGAATCCAAATTGTGCCAGTGCGACCGGCTTGGCGACAGCAATCCAATTTGCATAACCCCTACGCAGGCCTATGGTCGGAATGATGGCAAGTATTAATGCCATGCATAAGGCGATTGCCAGTGCGAAGTTGCCGACTTCAGCAATCATTGGTTTGTTGCCGTATCGGGCTTAGCGTACATGTCTTTATTGGCCTGTTTTAACGCCGCTGTCACTTCTGGGGGCATATAATTTTCGTCGTGTTTGGCTAACACTTCTTCGGCTTTAAACGTGTCGCCTTCGAGCTTGCCTAAAGCAACAATGCCTTGGCCTTCACGGAAAAGATCGGGCAAGATGCCAGTGTATTCAACCGGTACGGTTTGCGCAGTGTCCGTCAATGTGAAACGCACGCTTAAGTCGGAACTGCTGCGGGCTATACTGTCGTCAACCACCATCCCACCGATGCGAAAGGAAATGCCTTGTGGTGCCTCACCAGCGACAATTTGTGATGGTGAAAAGAAAAAATTCATGTTTTCTTTTAGGGCCATTAAGGTAAGGCCTACGGCGATAGAAATGCCTACGAGTAAAAGGGCAATCAGCAATAGCCTTTGTTTGCGCTTGGGTTTCATTGCTGCTTGGCTTGATTGCGCGTAATTTGTGAAGCGACCTCTCGCAATATCGATTTACGCCGCATTATGGGTGAGATTAAATTCCAGATAAGCACGATGGCAGTAATGCCCACGCTTGTCCAAACATAAAAGGCATAGCCGCCCATGGCAAAATATGTATTCACTGTAAGGCCTCACTTTTTACTAATTGTGCGACCCACTTGGTGCGTCTTTCACCGTCCAAAAGCTCGTTACGTACGCGCATAAAAAGCACGGTGAAATAATAAAATTGGTAAGCAAAAAACATAATTAACAACGGGATCAGCATCCTAGTATCAATAGACGGCTTGTCGAATTTACTAACGGTTGCACCTTGGTGTAGGGTGTTCCACCACTCTACAGAGTAATGAATTATCGGTAGGTTGATCACACCGACAATCGCTAGGATTGCGCCAGCACGTGATGCGCTGCGCCTATCGACAATAGCAGAAGTAAGCGCGATATAGCCTAGATATAAAAACAGCAAGATCAATTCAGAAACAATACGCGCATCCCACTCCCAGTAAGTACCCCACATTGGTCGGCCCCAAAGACTTCCGGTCACCAGTGCCAAGAAAGTAAACGAAGCCCCTAAGGGCGCGCTTGCACGGGCGACAGCATCAGCGAGTTTCATACGCCAAATCAGTGTTATTGCTCCGGCGAAGGCCATCACAACATAGGTGAACATTCCCATCCAAGCTGCGGGTACGTGGACATAAATAATGCGAAAACTATCGCCTTGTTGATAATCTGCTGGGGCGAGTACGAGGCCGCCAATCAGGCCTGCAATAAATAACACAGCGGTTATACCGCCAAGCCAAGGTATCCATTTCTTCGCGAAGTTATCAAAATACTGCGGTGAACCAAAGCGATGAAACCATTGCCAAAATCCGCTAGTTTTTGAACTTGAACTGTCTGTCATTGTTAATTTACTAAATCGGTTGATGATAATACCAAACAACGGTGTAATAAATGCTTAGTTGCGCGAATTCCTGAGCAAATTGGCTCAGCGCATTATAGCCAAATATTCCCTTAGCTGGAGCTTAGCGTATGATTGACGATCACAAAATAATGAGACCATCAAATAACCGTAATAGTTGCAAATTATGAGAAATACTGGTGGGGCTTTCAGGGGTGATTGCACTTCCACTTGTAACAGCCAGTATATTATCGTAACGAATAAAAATAATGCCGTTCTCATTGTTATTTTTGTTTTGAATCACAATACGAGTGGATAAGTTTAATTCAAACTGACTTTTACCGCAGCCGCAATAGCGAAAGGGGCCAGCGTTAGTGATAACGCAAAACAGGCACCTAATATATATAATTGGCCGATGCTATCCAAACCTACCGCAGCAGATTGAACCGCGCTTGCGCCAAAAATTAGCACGGGAATAAATAGGGGGATAAGTAATAGACTTAGCAGCAAGCCACTGCGCTGTATACCTACCGTCAGGCCGGCAGCGATGCCCCCAATCAAACTGAGTGTTGGTGTGCCTAGCAGCAAACTTATGAATAGCGTGCCAAACGCTTGGGCAGGTAAATTAAGTAATAAGCCCAGTAAGGGCGAGATTAGGATAAGTGGTAAGCCGGTAACTAGCCAGTGCGCGGTAATTTTTGCGAGGCTTAACAAGGCAGTAGGATGCGGACTAAGAACCAACTGCTCCAAGCTGCCGTCTTCGAAGTCTGCGCTAAATAGATGATTCAATGTCATTAAGGTTGCCAATAACGCAGCGACCCACAACACGCCGGGCGCCACCTTGGCCAAGGTAGATGCCTCTGGCCCAACGCCAAAAGGGAATAAGCTGCAAACCATTAGCAAAAACAATAGAGGGTTGAAGATCGCGCTGGGGCTGCGAAAAGCTAATCGCAAGTCATAAGCGATATTCATGTAAAAAGCTTGTGTGAATGAAATAGGCATCTCAAGCACTAGTTTAGTGAAACTTGCCGAAAATCAAGTTGCGGGAAGTGCAAGGTTTGGTGACTAGTAACGATGGCCATGCCGCCTTGTTGAATATGTTTTTCTATCATGCTCTCAAACACCTTTGCACCCGCTTTATCAAGCGCCGTGATGGGTTCATCTAATATCCATAGTTTTGCACTAGACAATAACAGCCGTGCGATGGCGACGCGGCGCTTTTGGCCTGCAGACAATTGATAAGTCGTGATGTGTTCATAGCCGTTTAGCCCGGTCTGACTAAGCGCATCCTCGGGACTAAACCTATTTGCAACTGACAACATGGATTGCTGCATCTTGAGGTTTTCGAGCGCAGTTAGCCCAGATTTCAATGCGTTTAAGTGTCCCAAATAAGCTAGCTGAATCTGGAAGGGGGTGGGTTGTTTATATATCGACTCACCTTCCCAAAGTACATCGCCTTGCGCTGGGTAGCTAAGGCCGCTGATGATACGCAATAAACTGGTTTTACCAACGCCATTTTCGCCGCTGATTTGCACAATCTGCGCTGGCTTAATGCGTAGATTAAAGCCAGAAAATAAGGCCTCATAGCCCTTAACACACTCAATATTGTTTACTTCGAGCATGTTTTAACGCTTAAGACTCTGAAGCCTGAGTTCGCTTGGCAATCTCAACATAATGCTCGGCAGAATGGGTTAAGAATGCAAGCTCCTTTTCATTCAATGGGCGTGATTGTTTAACGGGAGACCCCACCCACAAAAAACCGCCAGCAAGCGTTTTACCCGGTGGCACCAGCACTCCAGCACCTATCATGCTGTTACTTTCGATTACGGCGTTATCTAGTACGATAGTGCCCATGCCGATCAAGCAACGGTCATGCACCGTACAACCGTGCAAAATAGCATTGTGTCCGACGGTTACATCATTACCAATTTCAAGCGGTGCGCCGCCGGGTTTTGAATAGTCGCTATCGTGGCTGGTATGTAAAATAGCGCCATCTTGAATATTGGTACGCCTGCCTATTTTAATGGTATTAACATCACCACGGACAACAGCAGAGGGCCAGACGTTAGAATCAGCACCGATGGTGGTTTTGCCGCTTACATAAGCCATTTCATGCACAATAGCGCTTGGGTGGATATTGGGCGTGTGAGATTCGAAATCTTTGATCATACGTTCATTGGTGACGCAAAAAGGCGATTGTAAACCTTCTATTGATGTGGGGGTATGGCTTCTTTAGTGTGGATTAGGCAGACAGTTTAGATTTACTCTGGAAAATGAACCAATATTGAGTTTTCTACGGTGCTTTCCGGCTCTCAGAGCGTTGTACTTGCACACCTCCATAGATACAACAATAGCGCTCAAAAGCACTCTGGCCCTTTGTTAGGTTGTTTCGACAAGCGTGTAGACATACCCGCAAGTGTGGCTAGAGATATCAAGCGCACTAGCAGATGCTGAGCCTTCAACTGTAATAATCAGGGCTAATGTTTTTAAAGGCTAGGCAATTACCGTAATGACGACAGAACTGCTCGAATACTAACTAATGTGATATTGAAGAATGCAATTGAACGTTTAGGGTTAAACGCGAGAAGCTATCACCGCATTACAAAAGTATCTCGAACCATAGCAGATCTAGCAGGGTTCGAATAACTAAGACAATCGCACATTATACAGGCGATGTAGTTACGCAGTTTTGATCGAAATGCGTGAAGTAGATATTGAATTAATCTCATTGGGCTCAATTCCCCGCCCATTGGGGCGATATATAGATTCACGATGTAGAGTGCGTGAATTCAACTTTATACCCCGTTGCTTGGGCCGGGGTTGTTCATTTTCACGAAAATGAGAAGGTCAGAATTTAGGGTACCTGAAAATAGCTATAGTCTGATCTTCTGACAGATATTGATCCAAAACCAGTGTTTACTATGGGTTGTTTGCCTTGGAGCGCGAATTATTGTGCCTGCTACACCTGTAATTATTTACAGCTAGTATCGCTGCCACTATATAGGTTAAACTAATGCATTAAGCGAATTAGGACTAGTAAAGAGACGAGAAAATACTATCTAAATTTGTTGCATCACTTTTATTAAGGTTACAGGAGTATCAAAATTCAAACTTTCTGGAACCAAAAAACTTGGGTTGTACTTTGCAAGTGGTATCGGTGTTCTTGATTACGCAACATTGGGTATGGACTTTTTGTCTAGCAAGTTGACTCATTGTCGTTCCACACGATATATCGATGATTAGCATTAGCCCATTCGTCGTCAATTTCAATCAGAATGGCACTGACTAATCGTAACCAAGCCTCTCGGTTAGGAAAGACTCTGACCAAGCGGGTTCGCCGCTTAAGTTCTTGTTGAACCGTCCGTTCAATGCGGTTGGAGGTTCGCATTTTCTTTTGGTGTCTATCTGGCAAGGCAAACACATTTAACCCTTCAGGCACATTGTTTTCTAGCCACTGCGCCAAGTGAGCATGCTTTTCCTGGTACTGGCTCACAAGGACTTTTAGATTAACCTGAGCAGCTGCCATATTGGGTGCATTCCAAACACTACGCAGCTCACCACCAATGCGCTGCTTGATCTTGTGATTGGGGGCATGATGCATTGCATTCTGCGCCAGATGAAACTGGCAACGCTGCCAAGGTATACCTGGGAACACTGCCTTTCTAGCGGCTTTTAAGCCACTGTGATCATCACTGACAATAAACTCAATACCATGTATGCCCCGGTCAACCAAGCCTTTGAGGAACGCTCGCCAGTTAACCTCGGCTTCATTAAGCGCCATTGCCGTTCCTAATACGCAACGCCGTCCACAAGGCAATACACCCACCGCACTCAACACCGCCATATCAATCACTTGGTGGCCCTCACCCACCTTTTCATAACGCGCATCAAGGATTAGGTAAGAGACTTTACCCAACGGACGGTCACGCCAGACTTTTAACGCCTCATCCATGCTCTGGTTAGCCCGTGAGACCGGTGTAGAGGAGATGCTTTCAATACCCATGCTCTGCATGACTTTTTCGACTCGGCGCGTGCTAACGCCCGTCACGTACATTTCAGCAACGGTCAGCATCATCGCACGTTGGCTGCGTAAGCCGCGTTCTAGCGATTGAGGGTAAAAAGGGTAACTTCTCAATAACCCGTGGCAAAGCTGGCGCGTTCCATAATGATATCTGGCAGAGGATCAATATGTTGCTCACCGATACCAAGCCGATGGGTCAGGTAGTGCCAGAACGATATATCCAGTTTTCGGCAGGTCTTTTTCAAACTGGCAAACGTGTCCCGACACTGCTGGCCAGCATCGCTGCGGGTGGAGCCACTCACTTTTCGTTTTTTCACGTAATCGCGAATGTCTGTTTCACTGCCATTGGTGTGTAACGGAATATCTGGTCGATCTAGCACCAACAGTCATTCTGCTTGATTCGCATGGATTCGTTTGAGCGTCTGATTTAACCTAGATAAATCAGTTAAAACACGAAAGTCCATGCAAGCTCTTGATGCACCTAGCAAAATCAAAAAAAACCTTATCACCAATAAGGTGACCGCGACTTTTTTGATTTCACTATGCACTTCAATTGCTTACATGTCTTTTCCGCGTTTAACTGATTTATCTAGGTTTAATGTTTGGTAGCATGTCTGTTGAGTGAAGATTTCATCGAAACGCTGCTCAAGTATTTTACGTTGGTTCTCGCAAGGCTGGGTTTTATACTCTTTAACGCCCGATAAAAGCACCAGACTTGGTCGCGTATTTTAGCAATGCCCTGCCGGTGTCCCTCGTTCAGCGGTATCAACTTATGGATTAAGTGCTCGGTGTGTATCCAACACAAGGCATGAGCCAAAATGTTAAATTGCCCTGCATCATCACTGACGACAGCGATGTCATCACACAGACCATGATGCAAAATACTACCAAGTAATGCCCCTTCGGTGGTGATACGTCGGTGACGTGCCTTAATGATCAACAGGCTATCGAGCATTTCAAGCCAGTCATCCTCGTTGGCAATACGGCGTTCCCGGTGCTCAGTTACAGCGGCTAAGGCTTGCTTTGGCAATCCATGTTGTTGCCTATAATTCAACGCACTTTGACTCAAACGATAATCCGTATTGCCAGCCCTTAATAGCGGTAGGAAGTTAATTCGACTTTTTGATTGAGTACTTTTAAACCACGCAAACAAGTCATTACCAATGTGCGTTACATAGCCATTTTTGCCCTGATGGCGAGCACCACTATCGTCCACGGTCACGTAAGACGATGCGCTCAGAGCAACGCTTAGTAACGCCTCTTTCTCAGCATGAAAGGGCTCTTTAGCACTGATCAGTATTGGGTTAATTTGTCCCGAAGAAATATCAATTCCCCACTCTCGCAACTGTTCCAACAAGAGTGGTTGCGTGGTTTGACAATGATGATATTGATAGAGAATATAACTGACCAGACGAGGCCCATAATGTCGCCCTGCCACGGATGTCGGTAACTGGCCTTTGAGCTTTTTATTGTCTGGCGTTACCCAATGCGCTAAACGATAGCGGGTGGTATGAACCTTGATAAGCAAATCTTGCACTACAAAATCCCGATAGCCTTTAAAGCGAGAACCTTCGGGCACGGACTTCGCTGGTTCAATAACCAGATTTAGGTCAATTGACAGCCTTGGTGTTTTCTTTGCCTTGTTCGACCCAGCTCGCTGCTTAGGTTTGTCGCTAGAAGATGAACGTTTTGGCTCTGTTTTCTTATCCATATTACCACCCTTAAAAGTAGGCTGCCTCTTCTGCCCCTTAAGGGCTTGTCGGATAATTAATAGAATACGTGAGATAATATGGGCTGATTCTAGTCAGCCTGCAATTTTGAGCAAACGTCATCAAAGCCAACTGTTCCTAACCTTAGATTCTCTGGTTAGCTCTGAACATCCCTACCGTAAACTCGATGAGCTATTATGTTTTGGTGCATTGAGTAAACCCTTCTCTAAAATATATGCCACCCGTGGCCCTAAAGGCCGAGGTGTTGAGTTCGGCTTACGTGCCTTGGTGCTTCAGTTCATGGAAGATTTAAGTGATAGAGAAATGGAGCGATACTTATCAGAGAATCTGGCCGCTAAGTGGTTTTGTGATTCAGGACTGGAACAGAGCACTCCTGATCATAGTTACTTTGGTGATTTTCGCTCACGCATTGGAACCAGGGGTATGATGAATTTATTTGACCGTGTTCGGAGCGGGTTAGTTTCAATGGGCTTAGTACGAGAAGTATTCACATTTGTCGATGCCAGCCAGTTGGTCAGTAAGCTAACCACTTGGGATGATAGAGATAAGGCGATAAAGATGGGATTAGAGGAGTTCAACAATAAGACAGTTGATAAAGTTGCGGCGGACAAGCAAGCACGGTTTGGGTGCAAGGGAAATAGCAAATATTGGTATGGTTACAAAGAGCATGCATCAGTGGATATGCAAAGTGGCTTGATCAATAAAATAGCGACCACCTCGGCTGAGGTAACGGATGCAAGCGGCTTAAAGCATGTTTGCCCTAAGTCGGGTGCTGTTTATGCGGACAAGGGTTATTGCGTGAGCCCGGCCAAAACCACGCTCAGGCGCAACGGTTGCCATGATGCAACAATCAAGAAGAACAATATGCATGGCAAGAATAGAGACAAAGACCGTTGGATTAGCAAAATTCGTTCACCATATGAGCGAGTGTTTGCTCATCGCAATAAGCGAGTTCGTTATAAAGGGTTGGCTAAAGTCCAGTTCCAAGTTGGAATCAGGGGCTTATGTTTTAACCTTAAGCGATTAATGGCATTGGGAGTTGAACGAGTTGAATTGGTGCCGGCCTAGGGATAGATCCGTCTATTGGTGGCAAAATGGCTGCTAATAGACGGTTTATTGCACAAAAAACGCGTTGCTGAGCAAACTAAAAGCGACTTCGGCGAAAACCCTGTTTGAAATTGTATTAACCGACGAGCCCCTTAAGGATATTGATTTCATCTTTAAGCAATGCTATTTCTTCGTCCTGTTGTTGAACTCGCACCAACAGCTGCTCCACTAGCACCCGCAACATTTTTACTGCGGGGGTTTGTTCTTGTTCAGGAATGTCGGGAATAGAGGGTAGCTTACTCAAGGTCTTAAACGTCCGTTAACTGGATAGACCTTAGTGTACCATCGGTTTTGAAAGTCCAATTTTGCCTTCTCAACTGCGCCACAACGAACGTTAAGAAGACACCCCTGAACGTTCCTTAAGCGATCTTTGTTATTAGCGTAAAGGTGCCTACAACCACCCTGGAACTCAACCTAAATCGAGTCACTCGACCACGTTGAATTACCTTCCTTTTAGCGTAAAACCCGGTCAAGAAATATTTTGTTTTATTTTACCTGCCACGGGTTATTGAGAAGTTACTAAAAAGGTTCATCAACGTGTTTAGCGGTCTTTGGGATACGCAGATTGAGCGTACCGGCTTGCGTATCGATACGCTTATCTTGGTAGCCATTGGCAAACCCTGGCCGGTCTTGACTATGCTCATAGTGTGATGCGCCTGGAAACGGCTCTCTTTCAATCTTCATCGCCTCATTGAGCAGTGCGGTGAGCACGGGGCGCATGGCATCGGGGCCTTCTGAGATGTGTGTTCCACTACTACGTCAAATACGTTATTGTTTGATTGGGTCATTTGGGTGTCTCCAGTATTTTAATTGCTTAAAACAGGGAACGCACAAATGGCTCAACTTACAAGACACCAAGATAGAAAATTTGAATAAATCGGAGTTAAAGGGGTCAGACCCCTTTAACTCATCGAGTTTACGGTAGGGATGTTCAGAGCTAACCAGAGAATCTAAGGTTAGGAACAGTTGGCTTTGATGACGTTTGCTCAAAATTGCAGGCTGACTAGAATCAGCCCATATTATCTCACGTATTCTATTAATTATCCGACAAGCCCATAATACATTCGTATCTGCTACAGACAAAGCTACGGTGCAACGAGAGGCGCAGCTAATGTTGGGGATATATGTTCTTTTGGGTTGCTTGTCATGGTATTACCAGAACAATACATTGTTGTTTGTGTGGATATTGCCTTTGTTAATAGGCCAGCCGTTTTTGCGCTTATTTTTATTGGCAGAACATGAGGGGTGCGCGAACTCGAACAATATGTTTGAAAATACCCGCACGACACTAAGTAATTTTGCCGTGCGCTTTATCACTTGGAATATGCCTTACCATACAGAGCATCATGTTTTTCCTGCGGCACCGTTTCACCAATTACCTAAGTTACATGAGTTTACTAAACTGCATTTGCAAGTCGTCGCACCCGGTTATGGCAGGTATCACTTAGCTTGGATAAAGGCCCGACTTTTAGGTAAGGCCTCGGGGGAGTCTGAAAATAGCTGATTAATAGAGACTGCAGCATAACTACTGCGCTCGATAATACGGCGTTAAAAAGTGGCTCAAAATGCTCATTTACTAAGCATAAACTGCGCTTTTTCACCCCTTCTTGCCTTGTCTTATCTTTGCTCGTGACGTTATGCTGCAGTCTCTTAATAGTAATCAGGTTGCTTGCGATGCAAACGTGGGCGTTGTCGACGAGGTTTACGCCTAACGCCCACCCTTTGCTCGCGCCAGGCAATGATAATCCCGGAAAGGATGATGATAGAGATACCAAGATAGGCGGTGGTGGACGGCTGTTCGTTAAAGAAAATGATGCCGCCTACAGTCACTAGGGGTAAATAAATATATTCTAGCGGGGCCAACAAGCTAGCGGGTGCGTTTTGATAAGCGATGGCCAAGAAAAAATGCATCAATATACTGCTCACGCCAATGCCAACAAGCACGAGCAGCACCAGCGGCTCGGGTGCTAATGGTGGGTGGGTTATAAAATTGCTGACTTCAGAGTCAAGCGGTTGGTAGGCAAACCATATTAAACCAATTAAGCCGATAACGGCAAATAATACGCTCAGCCAAAAGGACAAGGCCAAAGGATTTTCGTCTTGGCAATATTTACGTGTGTAGGTATTGGTTAGGGCGTAAGAAAAGCCACAGCCCAGTGGCCAAAATATTTTAGGGTCAAACTGCGTGGAACCTGGTTGTAATACTAACAGTACTCCTGCAAAACCAATAAGCGCGCTTAGAATACGCCATATACCCACTCGTTCCTTTAGTATAAAGCGTCCAAAAAATACGGTAAATAAGGGGCTACTAAACAAGCCCGCGGCTACGATCGCAATGGGCAATAAACCGATGGCTATGAAGTAGGTTAAAAACGACACAGCCATTAGCAAACTACGAATAAAAACTACGAAGCCGTTCCTGGTCTTTAGGGAGTGGTCTTTGTTGGCAATAAGCACCACCGCCGCCAATACCGAAGCGCCAATCACCGAACGCATCAGCTGCACCTGCCAAATAGAAACTTGATCGCTAAGCCACTTGGTCGCTAGATCACTACCGCTAGCGATTGAGATACCTGCCATCACCGCGCACATCGCAAATAATGCTCTATCTACTCTGGTTCCGGAGGTTTCATTGGCCATGACGCTACTCGTGTTAATAGCAACTATTCGGGTGTATCACAGCTTTGAAGCTCGAGCGAATAAAAATAGTTCGGTGAACGGTGTTTGTCGTTTATTTATACTAATTTGGCCACCAATTCCTAATTAGCGACCGTTTGATATTGTACGTCTAAGTGGTGGTATTCTAGATTTGTCGAAGCAGTGCAGCTAAGGATGTTCTAAAATGCTGGTTCTAGAATAATCTGTGTACATTTGTTATGGCCTCACAGCAAGATAATACAGCCCGGCGAGATTTCTTCTTTCAGTTAACCGGCAGTCTATTCCAATACAGGAATGATACCGAGAAGTTGATTGTCATTTCTGTTCAAAGATGTTTTTAAAGAGTTTAGTTTTTTCCTCATTGAGTTGTTTTGCTACCTCATTATCAGTCATCTGATAAACGATATCGTCAAGCATTGTAAACGAGATGTGAGTTTTAAGATATGACTGTGCATTGGTCAACGATTTGAGTTTTTCATAAGGCGTCATCATGTTTCGATATGGATAGGTTTTGACTTGTTTTCCTTTGTTGTTAGTGCTGATCTGTGGGAAGAAACAAGGTCGGTGATAATTCAAATAAGGGTTAAGAAAGTCGGTGGCAAATTGATTAATCTCAGGCGCATATTTTTGCGGGATATGCATGAAGCCAAGATGCTTGCGCACGATGGCCCCATTGTTGCACTCAACTAAGGCATTGTCGTTACGGTGTCTAGCCCTGGATTTGGTCAACTCGATTAATAGCTTATTCAACAATCGCACCACCGATTGGTTAATGTATTCACTGCCATTATCGGCATGAAAGCCTTTAATCACAAAGGGGAATTGCTCTAGCATTTGAGTGAGAATAGGCATCAAGAATGGCTCTGATATTTTCTGTGTAGAAGACACGACTTCAAACGGGGTGATCTCATCAACGGCGTTGATATGATAGACCCCTTTAACCTTGTCCTTATCGCCCTGATGCACTGTATCTACACGGCTATAGCCAGGTTGACCTTCTGGCTGTGGCTTACGTCTTTGGCCGATAGAAGAAGGCTTGGAATGTGTCTTTTCAAAGTGACGGCGATTGTTCTGGTAGGGTTTAGATCGGCGTAGATTGTATAGATGAGAAACCGAGATACGTGCCAGGTTGGCATACTCAGTTTGCTCATAGACAACTAAGGCGCGCTCACAGAGTTTCTTAGTGGCATGGCCTGATAACGTACCGTGGAGTTCATCCATATCTGCTAGAAGCTTAATGTCTTGATTGCTATAGCGTCTAGCAAAGCCCCTTGTGGCACGATGTCGCCACTGGATTCTACCGTGCTTGAGATAGCTGGCAGCCAGGCGTTTCACTTGCACATAAGAGTAACCGCTGATGCGTGTGATATAACGCAGCACAAGACTCTTATCGGCTCGACCCAGTTTGCTGTATTTGAAACGCATTAAGGTGCGTTTGATGAAATCATAGCGATTGCGTTTACCGTCGATTGCCAGATCGATTTCATCAGTGCCTTGTAGCAACAAGCGTGCCTTATCAAGGGTATCTATATGGTGGTCATTCATAATGGTATTCATTCACCATCATGAACAGAAATTAGATTAGTTCGGTATCATTTCCGATTAGAATCAGTCCCTTCGCTCAGTATCATTTCATGTTGGACAAGACTCCGGCTGGCTTTTGTTCACTATCTGCGCCATTATGTATATGGAAGCCAGTTATAGAAACTGGGATTTAATGAGCTTTCTCGGTAGTACCTTGTTCTTCCTCGCCTGCATCATATTTATGATGCCATTTATTCGCGCAATTTGCAGAAGCGAAGTTCCCAAGGCTAATGACAATAATGCATAGCAACTAATGAGGGCAAAGCATGTTTAAAAAAATCTTTGGCAGTTTGTTTCCCGGTGGCAGTGACAAAGCGCCAACGCAACACGAATCATATGACTACAGCGGTTACATCATCACTCCATGCCCCGTATCGGCAGAGGGCGGTTACCGGGTGGAAGCTAAAATCGAAAAGGAAATTGATGGCGAAATGCAGTCCCACCACTTTATTCGCTCAGACGTGGCTGGCAGCGAAAAAGCGACCATAGAATTAATCATCAATAAAGTTAAGATGTGTATTGATCAGCGGGGTGATCAAATATTTGATTAGCGATAGCTGTTGAACTGAACGATTAGGATCATAGTAACTTAGTTAAATACTGACCAGTAAACGAGGCTTTGACTTTCGCGATTTCCTCCGGCGGCCCCGATGCAATCACTTCGCCGCCGCCGGTGCCGCCTTCGGGGCCAAGGTCGACCACCCAATCAGCGGTTTTAATGACATCTAAATTGTGTTCAATTACGATAATGGTATTGCCATCATCTCTTAATCGATGAATTACTTTTAGTAGCTGTTTGATATCTTCAAAGTGCAGCCCGGTTGTGGGTTCATCCAACAAATAGAGTGTGCGCCCAGTATCGCGCTTTGATAGCTCACGCGATAGCTTTACCCGCTGCGCCTCACCGCCGGACAGAGTGACCGCGCTTTGTCCTAGGGTGATGTAACCCAGGCCGACATCCATCAGCGTATCGAGTTTTCGTTTAATGATGGGTATAGCCGTGAAGAACTCGGTGGCCTCTTCGATGGTTTTGTTAAGTACGTCGTGAATACTCAGGCCTTTAAATTTTATATCCAAAGTCTCTCGATTGTAGCGGCTGCCTTTGCATGCGTCGCAAGCCACATACACATCAGGCAAGAAGTGCATCTCTACTTTTATCATGCCCTCGCCTTGGCAGGCTTCACAGCGACCGCCTTTGACATTAAATGAGAAGCGCCCAGGCTTATAACCCCGTGCGCGCGCTTCTTGGGTTTGAGTGAAGATATCGCGTATATGCGTGAACAAGCCGGTATAGGTTGCGGGGTTAGACCGAGGCGTACGACCGATGGGTGATTGATCAATAGCGATGATCTTGTCGAAGTGCTCCAGCCCGGTTATTTCACGGTGTTCGGCGGCTTCTTTGTGCACCAAGCCTAAGGCGGCGGCAACGGCTGGTTGCAAGGTGGCATTAACTAAAGTTGATTTACCTGAACCCGAAACCCCGGTTACACAAGTTAATAAGCCAACTGGAAAATCTGCATCCGCATCCCTTAAATTATTACCTCGCGCACCTTTAACACTAAGTACTTTATCTGGGTCGCAAACAGATCGCTTTTTCGGGACGGCGATTTTACGTTTGCCCGAAAGATACAAGCCGGTAATTGAGTTTTTATTGTTTTTAATATCATCGGGTGACCCTTGTGCGACAATTTCCCCGCCATGCTTGCCGGCACCTGGGCCAATATCCAGCACGTGATCTGCCGCTTCGATAGTTTCTTGGTCATGTTCGACCACAATAACTGTATTGCCAATATCGCGCAGATGATTAAGTGTTTGCAATAAGCGCCCGTTGTCGCGTTGGTGTAAGCCAATTGAAGGCTCGTCGAGAATATACATAACCCCCACTAATCCAGATCCAATTTGTGACGCCAAGCGAATACGTTGCGCTTCGCCGCCCGACAGGGTATCGGCGGTACGGTCTAGAGTTAAATAATTAAGGCCAACATTAATTAAAAAGCCTAAACGTGCATCAATTTCATTGAGTATTTTCTCGGCTATCTCAGCGCGTCTGCCTTCAAGCTTAAGCGTGGTAAAAAAGGCGCGACTTTCAGTCACCGCCAAAGAAGTGATCTCGTTGATGGGCTGATCGGCCACAAACACATTGCGACTACCTTCGCTTAAGCGACTTCCGCTGCATGTGTTGCAAGCATGGTCACTGAAAAATTTACCTAAATATTCCCTAACAGATGGCGACTCAGTATCCATAAAACGCCGCTGCCGATTGGGTATAACCCCCTCGAAAGGGCGCGCTCGGCTGGGGAAGTGGCCACGGCTGTTTTGGGTGAAATCAACACTCGTATCTCCCGTGCCGAATAAAATCAAATCCTTATGCTTCTGTGCTATTTCTTCGAAGGCAACATCAATGTCAAAGTGATAGGTATTAGCGAGTGCTTCTAACATACCAAAATAGTAACCACTACGGCGGTCCCAGCCGGGTATTGCACCTTCCGCCAAACTTAAACTTGGCTCGGATACGGCTTTGTCTGGGTCCATATACTTGCGAACCCCTAGACCATCGCAGTCTGGGCAAGCACCATGAGGGTTGTTGAACGAAAACATTCGAGGCTCCAACTCCGGTAAGCTGTATCCGCAATGTGGGCAAGAAAACTTAGAAGAAAATAGAAGTTCGGTATCCCCTTTGAAGTCTTCGTCAATAATTTTTGCGCGCGCTAGGCCATCAGTCAAATTAAGCGCAGTCTCAAACGATTCAGCCAAACGCTGTTTGTTGCTTTCGCGGCACACCACGCGATCGATGACTATCTCGATATTGTGTTTTATGTTTTTCTCAAGCGGTGCTAATGCGTCTAGCTCTACCACTACGCCATCAACACGCGCGCGGATATAGCCCTGTGCATGCATCTCGCCCAATAGCTGCTGGTGCTCACCTTTTCGCCCCCGTACTACTGGCGCTAACAGCATTAATTTGGTGCCATCGGGCAAATCCAGCAAATGGTCGACCATTTGGCTAATGGTTTGTGCTTCGAGTTTAATTTTGTGTGTAGGGCAACGCGGCTCACCGATTCGTGCAAATAATAAACGCAAATAGTCGTATATTTCGGTTACCGTGCCGACGGTTGAGCGTGGGTTATGTGAGCTGGATTTTTGTTCGATGCTAATCGCGGGAGATAAGCCTTCGATAAGATCAATGTCTGGCTTACCCATCATCGATAAAAACTGACGTGCGTAAGTGGACAACGACTCCACGTAACGGCGTTGGCCTTCGGCATAAATGGTATCAAAAGCCAAAGAAGACTTACCCGAACCAGACAAACCAGTGATTACAATGAGCTGGTCACGCGGCAAATCAACGTCAATATTGGCAAGGTTGTGGGTGCGCGCACCGCGGATTTTTATGTGATCCATGAAGGCTAAGAACTCGATACGAAAACAAAAACAAACCTGATACTATACGCCCCCGAATACGCTCCGTACAATTAATTTCATACTATTTTATGCTCAATAGGAAATCGCGTGGTGAACCGATGAATGAGGTTGAGAAAAAGGCAGTTTTCTCGCTTGCGGGTATTTTTGGGCTGCGTATCTTTGGCTTGTTTTTAATCCTGCCGGTGTTTGCGCTATTTGCTAATGACTTGCCGGGTGCGACGCCTACATTGATCGGAATTACGCTAGGCGCGTATGGGTTAACCCAAGCCTTGCTGCAAATTCCATTCGGTATTTTGTCTGATCGATGGGGCCGCAAAAAGGCGATCATTTTGGGCCTGATTATTTTCGCTGTTGGCAGTGTGATTGCGGCTTATGCCGAAACCATATACGGCGTGCTACTGGGCCGCATGATTCAAGGTGCGGGTGCTATTTCTGCGGCAGTGATCGCGCTGCTTGCCGATCTAACCCGCGATGATCAACGCACCAAAGCCATGGCTTTGGTTGGAGTAAGCATTGGCTTTATTTTCATGTTGTCGATGATGCTTGGGCCAGTTTTGGATAATCTGATAGGCGTACGCGGAATTTTCGGCCTAACCGCTGTATTTGCATTGGGTGCAATCGTTATTTTAATTAAAGTGACGCCGAATCCGGTGCAGTCTTCATTGCACCGTGATGCTGAGCCAGTGCTCAGCCAACTTGGCGACGTGCTGGCCGAGCCGCAACTACGGCGCTTGGATTTCGGAATTTTTAGCTTACATCTAGTACTCACTGCTTTGTTTGTGGTGGTGCCGTTTGAGCTAGTCGAATTGGGTAATTTGCCCAAGCGTGCGCATTGGCAGGTTTATATTCCAGTCATGCTGATAGCTATTGTAGGTATGTTGCCATTTGTAGTCTTATCGCAACAAAAATCGAAAATACAGGGCTTATTTATTGGCGCGATTGCATTGCTTATGCTGGCCTTGGTAGTGCTAGCTTATTCGGTGGGAAATCATTGGCATGGGTTTCTATTGGGCCTCGTTCTATTTTTTGCTGGCTTCAATGCTTTAGAAGCAATGCTGCCTTCACTGGTTTCGCGTGTTGCACCAGCAGGCAGCAAAGGATCAGCGACGGGGGTGTATAATAGTGCGCAATTTTTTGGTGTATTCGTAGGTGGCAGCGCGGCAGGTTGGTTGAGTGGGGCGTATGGCGCAAACATGGGTTTTTTATTCTGTTTGTCTGTTATTATTGTCTGGCTTGGTTGGGTGGTAGTGGCACCAGCATTTCGCTTATACGACAGTAAAACCATTCACGTTGGTCCGCGTTCAGATGATGAGTTAGCGAAGTTAACTAGACAGCTACTTGCGCTTTCAGGCGTGCAGGACGTAAGTATGCTAAGCGGAGAAAGTACGGCTTATTTGAAAATCGATACAGCAAAGTTAGACGCAGATACACTCAATAAAGTATTAAAAGCATAGATAAACATATAGTCAAATATTAGAGGCAAAACATGGCAAGAGGCGTAAATAAAGTAATTTTAGTCGGCAATTTAGGGCGCGATCCAGAAATTCGTTACACACCCAGTGGCAGTGCTGTTGCTAATGTAACGATTGCTACCAGTGATCAGTGGAAAGATAAACAAACTGGTGAGCAACAAGAGCGCACCGAATGGCACCGCATAGTATTTTTTAATCGCCTTGCTGAAATTGTGGGAGAGTATTTGAAGAAAGGCGCACAGATTTATATTGAGGGCCGATTGCAGACACGAAAATGGCAAGATCAAAGTGGGCAAGATCGTTACACCACAGAGATCGTAGCCAATGAAATGCAAATGCTGGGTAGCCGTAGTGGCGGCGGAAGTCAATTTGGTGGCGACAGCAACTTTGGCGGTATGGGTCAATCTGCCCCAGATCAAGATACGCCGCAAGCCGCACCCCAAAAACAGGCGCCAGCGGCATCAACGCCACCGGCGCAATCTGCTCCAGCAGCAGCCCCAAGCGCATATGATGAGTTTGATGACGATATTCCGTTTTAGGCGGCTTAGTCTTTAATATTCTAGGTATTGAAAATGCACCGCAACGGGCGCATTTTTACTTTATAAATACCTGATGATTTAGTTATGAACAAAGCAACGAAAATGCCATCGATATACATTCCGCATGGCGGCGGCCCAGCATTTTTTATACAAGGTGAAATGCGGGAAATGTTTCAGCCGATGGCTGATTTTTTAGCTGACCTGCCTAGATTGTTGCCTGCGGTGCCCAGCGCAATATTGGTCGTAAGCGCACATTGGGAAACTTCGATGGTAACCTTGGAAAGCGGCATAAAGCCGCAACTCATTTATGATTATTACGGGTTTCCAGAAGAGATGTATAAGCTGGCTTATCCTGCGGTGGGTGAACCCAGTTTGGCCAAGCGTGCAGCGAGGCTTTTGTCGGAACATCACATACCCAATACAATTGATGCAGAAAACGGTTGGGACCACGGGGTGTTTATTCCCTTAATGGTAATGTATCCGCAAGCAAATATTCCAGTTGTAGCTATGTCTTTAGAGCAAGACATGAACCCAACAAAACACATCGCGATAGGGCGCGCTTTAGCGCCGCTACGCGATGAAGGGGTGCTTATTTTAGGTAGCGGAAGTAGTTATCATAATCTGGGCCAGTTAAGAAATAGTGGAGAAGGTGGAGAGGAATTTAATGATTGGCTATCACAAACCTTATCAGAACAAGGTAGCAAACGAGCCGAACAGCTGGCGCAATGGGAGCAAGTGCCAAGTGCGAGGATGGCCCACCCCAGAGAAGAGCATCTATTGCCACTGATGGTGGCTTCTTCAGCGGGTAGTGACGAGCCGGGCAGAAAGATTTGGCAGGGCAATATGGGCCCCGCGCCAGTGGGTGCTTGGGCGTTTGATTGATATTGTGATGCTTGTAAACGCTTGAAAAACAGCGTTTTGTCCCTACTAACTGTATTAAGTTGAACATACATTTTTTGGAAAGATTAACATGATAAATCGCGTATTTTTATTTCTAGCAACTAACTTTGCAGTGATCACAGTGATATCGGTGGTGGGTAGATTGTTCGGCTTGGATTCGATTTTGGCGCAAAACGGCCAAAACATGAGTGGATTACTTTTTATGTGCGCTGCATTTGGCATGATCGGCTCGTTTATTTCGCTGGCGATGTCAAAGTCCTCTGCTAAGCGCTCCACCGGCGCGCAGGTGATCGAAAACCCTGCAAATGTCGATGAGCAATGGTTGTTTGATACAGTGCAAAATCAAGCGCAAATGGCGGGTATTGATATGCCCGAGATTGCGGTTTACGATTCGCCTGATATCAATGCGTTCGCAACCGGTATGAAGAAGAATGATGCTTTGGTTGCAGTTAGTTCTGGCCTATTAAATACAATGACGCGTAAGGAGGCCGAAGCCGTGCTTGCGCATGAGATTTCGCACGTTGCCAATGGTGATATGGTTACACTGTCGCTGATACAAGGGGTGGTTAATACCTTTGTTATGTTTTTCGCCCGGATCGTGGCACAAGTCATGTCTGGCAATCGCCAAGGTGGCGGTGGTGGAGGAATGGGCTATTTTGTCACCTATATGATCGCGCAATCCATTTTTGGATTTTTAGCCTCTATCATTGTGATGTACTTTAGCCGTGTGCGTGAATTTAAGGCTGATGAGGGCGGTGCCACGTTAGCAGGCAAAGCCAACATGATTGCCGCACTAGAAAGGCTCAATTCTCAACAAGCACCAACTGATTTACCCGAACAAATAGCGGCATTCGGAATTTCATCAGGTCGCGGTAAATTCGGCAGATTGTTTATGTCACACCCACCTCTACCTGAGCGAATTGCAGTGCTGGAACAATTTAACGGATAAGGATTGCAAAGCACTATCACCTCGACTAACCTTCGCCTCCCTTTTAAGCTCTAGAAGCGGTTTGAAGGGATTCGCAGAGGTGCCAGAGTGGTCGAATGGGCTTGCCTGGAGTAAGTGTGTCTTTACGGGCATCGGGGGTTCGACAAAATCGTCTGGAACGATTTTACACGAGCAAAGCGAGCCCGAAGGGTGAAACCCAGGAAGGGTTGAATAATCCCACCCGCAAGGGGAGGGGTGAGAACACAACGGAGAGGTGCCAGAGTGGTCGAATGGGCTTGCCTGGAAAGTAAGTGTGTCTTTACGGACACCGGGGGTTCGACAAAATCGTCTGGAACGATTTTGCACGAGCAAAGCGAGCCCGCAGGGTGAGACCCAGGATGGGTTGAATAATCCCGCCCGCAATGGGGGGGGTGAGAACACAACGGAGAGGTGCCAGAGTGGTCGAATGGGCTTGCCTGGAAAGTAAGTGTGTCTTTACGGGCACCGGGGGTTCGAATCCCCCCCTCTCCGCCATTATTTATTTATAAAAACAAAGACTTACGTTTTTGTGCTTTCATTTTATAGGGAATTATATACCTAAATCCGTGAAGCCAATTTCACTAACCACGCTTCTCAAGTTCCCACTTTTGACTTAACTGCTCTTTAGAAGGCTTTTTATTTTCATATTTAACCTTGTTTTCAGGAAGACTAAATAGAGTTTCTTTGATTGCTTTCTCGATCTGTTTTTTAGTTGGGTGTTTCATAATTACGTGATTTATAGGCCTGCATTATGTAACAAGTTCGCCATGTGCGTCTTTAACTTTATTCAGCTTGTTGAACAGCGTGCAAAAATGAACAGTTTCGTGGGTGATCAGCGTACAAAACTGAACACCTTTATTGTTAACTGTCTCGGAGCCATTAATCCGAGGAAACTGTCAGGTGATTTGTATGCCTATATGTACCAAGATACGACGTTTGTGTTTAGTAGAAGGTCGCAAAGTAAGCGAGGTGTCGCGTGAATTCAATTTATCACGCACCACTATTTATAAATATTTAAACAACGCGCCAAGCGAACCTGAATATCAGCGGTCGGTGCCAATAGTCTGTCCGAAGCTGGATAAGTTCAAACCTCAGTTGATCAATTTGCTTGAAGTGGACGCAGCTCGCTCAGTGCGAGAAAGACGTAATGCAGTTCAACTGTATGAAGAGATTGAGTTGCAAGGGTATCGAGGGGCTTATGACAGCGTTCAACGGTTTGTCAAAGCGTGGAAGGATCACTCGCGGTCATGTATTAAACAAGCATTTGTGCCATTGGTTTTTGCACCAGGTGAAGCCTGTCAGTTTGATTGGTCACATGAACAAGTCATTCTGGGTGGGTTTGGTGTCAAGATCAAACTAGCCCACTTTCGTTTATGTCATTCGCGTAAATCATATCTTAGGGCCTATCCCAGAGAAACACAGGAGAGGGTGTTTGATGCACATATTCGGGCGTTTGATTTCTTTGAGGGCTTACCTCAGAAGATGATATACGATCACCCTAAGACCATAGTCAGTGCATTGTTTAAGGGTAAGCGGCGTGAGTTTAATCGCCGCTTTCTAAGCCGGATGAATCATTATCTGATTGAACCGATTGCCTGTACACCGGCAGCGGGTTGGGAGAAAGGCCAGGTTGAACGTCAGGTCGGTGTTATGCGCCAAAGGCTGTTTGTTCCACGGGTGCGCTTTGCTGATTTAGATGAATTAAACCAATGGCTGGAGCAACGTTGTGCTCGACTTGGTGAACGCCCACACCCGACTGACAAATCAAGACTAATTGATGAAGTGTTTGCCGAGGAGCAGCCGAGCTTACGTCCCGCGATGGTAGCCTTTGATGGATATTATGAGCGTTTGGCGCGTGTGCATAAAACCTGTGTGGTGCACTACGACCGCAATCAATACTCCGTACCCTGTCGGTATGTTGACCAAGCTGTTTCTGTTAGAGCCTATGCAGATAGGATTAAAGTCGTGGTTGACGATGTGGAAGTGACTTCACATGCTCGCTGTTTCGGTCGTCATCAAATGATCTTTGATCCTTGGCATTATCTGCCCGTACTGGAGATTAAACCTGGCGCATTACGCAATGGCGCACCGTTTGTTGATTGGGATTTACCCAAGGTGCTGCTAACACTCAAAAAACAGTACCTCAAACGTGATGGCGGTGACCGAGAGTTTGTACAATTGTTACTATTGATTCACCAGCATGGCTTGGAAACAGTCACGGTGGCCTGTGAGCGGGCATTAGATGCCAATACGACTCAGCTATCAGTCATTACCAATTTGGTGCATCGGTTAACGGAACCTGATTCGGCCCAAGTGATGACAATTACCAATGCGCCTGTATTAGCTGTCCCCTCGGCAGCGAACGTGACCCGCTATGACCCGCTGTGCGCGGAGGTGAGCCATGCTTGAACTTGTTGATGATCTTAAAGCCCTTAAACTACACGGTACGGCACCATGCTTACCTGAGTTGATAGATTCGCCTCGTTCTAAAGTAACGTTGCAATCTGGGTTAATTAAATTGATGGATGCCGAGCGAACGGACCGAGAAGTGAGGTGGCTAAATTCCCTCATCACCGTGATTTACAGCAATTTGACTTTACCCAGAGCGAAGTTGAACCAGCGCTCATCGAGGATTTGTCTCAGGCTGACTATATGGACAGAGCCCATAACCTCATCTTTGTCGGTGGCACTGGAACAGGCAAAACCCATTTAGCTACGGCCTTAGGCATTAAAGCCATTCATTCAGGTCATCGGGTTCGGTTTTACAATGTGGTGGACCTGGTTAATCTGCTGATCAAAGAACAGCAGGATGAGAAGCAGGGGCGGCTAGCACGAATTATGCAACCGTTAGATGCGGTGATATTCGATGAGCTGGGATATTTACCCTTCCCCGCATCGGGTGGCGCACTATTATTCCACCTGATCAGCAAGCTATACGAGAAAACCTCCATCGTGTTTACCACCAAGCTTAATCCTAGATAAATCAGTTAAAACACGAAAGTCCATGCAAGCTCTTGATGCACCTAGCAAAATCAAAAAAAACCTTATCACCAATAAGGTGACCGCGACTTTTTTGATTTCACTATGCACTTCAATTGCTTACATGTCTTTTCCGCGTTTAACTGATTTATCTAGGTTAATGTCAGTGAATGGGTGCAGGTATTTGGCGACGAGAAAATGACCACGGCTTTGCTCGACAGAGTGACTCATCATTGCTCAATTATTGAAACGGGTAACAACTCATATCGATTCAAGCAGTCTAGTGCTAAAGCAAAGCTCAAGACTGTCACTAAAAAATAACATCGCAAGAAAGCAGGATTGATTCATCAACTCAAGTTTCGCTACGCTTCACTTGAGTTGATGATAAAGAAATATTATTGTATTTAATTGTTCAGTTTTACTCGCTGACAGGTGTCCAGTTTTAAACGCTGATTGACAATCGGGTAAAGAGATCACTAAACCGCACCATCTGGCCAGTACACGCGTAATACAGCACGGCGAGCCAGTATTTTTGTGTTTCTGTGGAATGACCAATTTTCATCGTTTCAAACTTGGTTTTGACCGCACCTTTTGGGTTGGAGAAATCACAGATAAAAACCAAGAAGCGGTATACCAAACTGCGGTGGATAGCCAAACCGCTGCCCTAAATGTATTGGCTCCCGGCGTGGCCGCTGAGGATGTTCACGCGGAGTACGCCGAGGTGATTCAGAGCGCCGGATACCAGTACCCATTTCGCTGCGGCAGAGCCACCGGATTTAGCTACCTATAAATGCCACAACTGGTTTTTGGAGATAGGACCATTTTGCAACCAGGCATGGTATTAGCTGTTGATGGTTCAGTGACTGTGGCACAATCTTTCCGCGCTCAAGTTGGGGATAGTTTTATAATCACTGATGTGGGCTATGAACAAATTACCCAACATCCTAAAGCAATAAAAGAGATGATCGTTTAATGAGTAAATTTTCAGCTTGGAGCGTTTTTCGCAATGGCTTGAGCAACCAACAAAACTGGGGGCGTCAATGGCGTGATCCAGAACCGAAGAAAGAATATGATGTGATTATCATCGGCGCAGGCTTACACGGACTGGCCACCGCATACTACTTGGCTGAAAATCACGGCATTAAAAACATCGCGGTGGTAGAAAAAGGCTGGTTAGGTGGTGGTAACGCAGGGCGTAACACTACGATTGTACGTTCCAACTACATGATGCCGGGTAATCGTCAGTTTTACGAGCATTCCTTAAAGCTTTGGGAAAACATGAGCCATGATTTAAATTACAACATCATGTTCTCACAGCGTTCGCATATTTCTTTGTTCCATAGTCCGGCTGCGCGCGATGGTGCTGCGCGTCGTTATAACACCATGCGTCTTAATGGTACGCCAGCAGAAATTTGGGGTTTAGACGAGTTAAAACAAAACGTACCACATTTAAATTACGACAATGCCCGCTTCCCAATTATTGGTGCTGCAGTACAACGTCGGGCTGGAACAGCGCGTCACGACGCGGTTGCTTGGGCGTATGCGCGAGCGGCTGATCAACACGGTGTGGGTATTCTACAAAATTGTGAAGTTACGGGCATTAACCGTAACGGCGACAAGGTAACGGGCGTCACCACTTCGCGCGGCGTGATCGGCGCCAAGAAAATTGGTTTAGCGGTGGCGGGTAACACATCCCGTTTATGGCAAATGGCGGGTATGTCTACACTGCCTATCGAAACGCATAAGTTGCAAGCTTTCGTAAGTGAGCCACTCAAACCGTTGCTTGATCAAGTAGTGGTATTTGGTGTGGGCGGCGCGCACTTTTATATTTCGCAGTCTGATAAAGGCGGCATGGTGTTTGGCGGTGACTTGGATTGGTATAAGTCATACGCACAAAAAGGTAACTTGCCGATTGTGCAAGACGTGGCTGAATGTGCGGTGTCGATCATGCCTTGCTTGGGTCGCGTGCGGTTGTTACGCCATTGGTCAGGAGTGATGGACATGTCAATGGACGGTGCGCCGTTTATATGTAAGACGCCACTTCCTAATATGTACCTTAATGGCGGTTGGAACTACGGCGGCTTTAAAGCCAGCCCAGCTTCGGGTTATTACTATGCCGACTTGATTGCCAATGATCGACCACACAAGTACATAGAAAATCATGATCTCACGCGATTTGAGCGCGGGGTTAATATCGATGAACGCGGCGCCGGGCCTGACCCGAAGCTGCACGGATAGGACAGGCCAATGTTAAGAATAAATTGTCCGTTTTGCGGTGAGCGAGATCACAGCGAATTTAGTTATGGTGGCGATGCCTCCATTGTTTACCCCGCCTTAGATGCGCCACTAAAAGATTGGACGAATGCTGTATTTGAGCGTGCAAACATTCGTGGCATGCAGTCCGAAACTTGGCAGCATGGCACGGGTTGTCGACAATGGTTGGTGGTTGAGCGCGACACCATGACCCACGAGATTAAGTCGGTTAAAGCCGCGCACCCCGGCGTGGCCCAAGTGTTGGAGTCTGAAGTATGAGCTCGCGCAGAATAAACACAGGCGGTGTAGTAGACCGCGGGCAAAAAGTCCAATTTACTTGGGATGCTAAGCCATTAAATGGCCTAGCGGGAGACACTCTATCTTCGGCCTTGTTGGCGAACAACGAACAAGTCGTTGGGCGTAGTTTTAAATATCACCGGCCGCGCGGTATTATGTCAGCAGGAGTGGAAGAGTCAGGCGCGATGGTGACCATCGGCAGTGGTGATCGTACAGACGCCAATGTAAAGGCGACGACGGTTGAGCTATTTCAAGGATTGGACGCACATGGCCAGAATGCTTGGCCAAATGTGCGTTTTGATATGGGTGCGGTAAACGGTCTGTTTGGTAAATTTTTCGCCGCAGGTTTTTACTACAAAACCTTTATGGGTATTCCTCCATTTGAGTGGTTCAGCAAAGGAACCGGCATTTGGATGCAATACGAAAAGATAATTCGCCGTGCGGCGGGTTTAGGTACGGCTTCACGCTTGCCAGACCCGGATGAATATGAACATGGCCATTTATTTTGTGATGTGATGGTTGTGGGGGCAGGCATTGCAGGGTTAAATGCTGCGTTGGCTGCAGCGAACTCTGGCCTTGAAGTGATTTTAGTCGAGCAAGATTTTGAACTTGGTGGTTCGCTGATGAATCAATCTGGTGCAAATGATAAACGCTTAGCACTCATTGAGTCAGTAAAAGCAGCGGGCGTAAAAATCATGACGCGAACTACCGCATTTGGCTTATATGATTACAGCGTCGCTGGATTGGTAGAGCGCGTGACTGATCACTTACCTAAAAATGCACAAACGCAAGCGATGTACCTACCGCGTCAGCGCTTTTGGACTTTACGTTGTAAGCAAACCGTATTAGCAACCGGCGCGTTGGAGCGTCACGTGGCCTTCGGTAATAACGATAGGCCAGGCATTATGACGGCAGCCGCTAGCGGCACGTATCTAAACCGTTTTGGGGTGTTAACTGGCGAAAATATTGTGATTGCCACCAATAATGATTCGGTTTATCAAACCGCGATTGACCTTAAAGCGGCGGGCGCTTCTATTAGTGTGTTAGACGTGCGCACTATGTTATCCGGTGGTGCGTATGAGCAAGCGACCAGTCAAGGTATCGACGTAAGCATGGGCACAACGGCGTATAACGCGATTGGTACAAAGCAGCTTACTGGTTTGCAAACAGCCACGGGCAGTTACAATAATTGGACTGCTTCTGACCAGATAGATTGCGATCATATTTTATTATCCGGCGGTTGGTCTCCCGTAGTTAACTTACTTTCACACCGCGGTATCCGCCCTGTGTGGGATGCCAAGGATTGCTGTTTTGTTGCGCCTGAGCATAACGAGCCTATTCAAATGGCCGGTTCGGCTGCGGGTTACTGGACGGATGACGGCTGTGAAGCCTCAGGTTTATCAGCAGGTGAAGCAGCAGCTAAGGCATTAGGAGCCAAGATAAAATCTAAAGGCAGTTCAGTAGCCGCTGGTGGTTGGGACAATGCCATCGAGCCTTTATATGAAGTAAAAATAGAAGGCAAGTTTCAGAAGAGCTTTGTTGACCCGCAGCACGATGTAACCACTGAAGACGTGCGTTTAGCGCACCGCGAAGGTTTCGTTTCTGTTGAGCACTTAAAGCGCTACACCACATTGGGCATGGCAACGGATCAAGGTAAGATGGGCAACATCATCGGCCTTGCATTGATGGCAGAAGCCTTAGGCAGAGAAATTCCAGAAGTGGGTACAACAACTTTCCGTCCACCTTACACGCCAATTAGTTTGGGTGCGTTAACTGGTCGTTCCACCGATAAGCATTTCAAAGCGCTACGGCGCACTGCGATGCACGATTGGAATATCGCCCACGGAGCCACCATGCTAGATGTTGGCCTATGGCAACGACCTTGGTACTTTGCACGTGATGGCGAAACTATTACCGAGGCGTATATTCGTGAAACTGAAACGGTGCGTAAGTCGGTTGGTTTATGTGACGTGATGTCACTCGGTAAAATTGCAGTGCAAGGCCCTGATTCCGCCAAGTTTCTACACCGTATTTACACCAATGCCTTTGCCAAATTGGCAGTAGGCAAAGCGCGTTACGGCATAATGCTACGGGATGACGGCATGGTGATGGACGATGGTACTACTTGGCGTTTGAGCGAAACGGAGTACTTTATGACCACCACCACGGCCCATGCGGCAAAGGTGATGGTGTGGCTTGAGGAGTTGTTGCAAACTCGCTGGCCAGAGCTGAAAGTACATGTTAGCTCAGTTTCAGAGCAATGGGCTGGTGTGGCGATTGCCGGGCCAGAGGCCAGAAATATTATTCAAGCCAGTTTAGCCGATAGCGATGATATTAGTAACGAGAACTGCCCGTTTATGGGGGTGATCGAATCAACGCTCAAAAATGGTGTACCTTGTCGTATTGCACGCATCAGCTTTTCGGGTGAGATGGCTTTCGAAATGTATGTGCCTTCTGATTACGCCAATAGCATGATGGATACCTTGTGGCCTGAAGCTAAAAAGATTGACGGTTGCTTATATGGTACGGAAGCACTCGGTGCGCTGCGTATCGAAAAAGGCCACGTTACGGGCACTGAGCTTGATGGCCGCGTGACCATTGAAGATGCTGGCTTGGGCGGCATGGCTTCCACTAAAAAGCCTTATATTGGCAATGTGCTTAGAATGCGCCCTGAAATGCAAAAAGAAGGGCGGCCACAGTTGGTAGGTATTTTGCCAAAAGATCGTTCGCAAACTTTTAACGCTGGGTCTTTGTTAGTAAACCAAAGCAGTTTGGGTGATGAATTCTACCTAGGTGACGGTTGGATCACGGCGGTAACGCATTCACCTGAAATGGGCCATTGGATTGGTCTAGGTTTTATTAAAGGCGGATACCAAGCGTGGGAAGGAAAAACATTAACTTCATCTGATCCTGTGCGCAAAGGCGATATCGAAGTCGAGATCATCTCGCCGCACATGGTTGATCCTAAAGGGGAGCGTATGCATGGTTAGTACAACACAAGAAAGAGTATCCGGCTTACACGGTTACTATCATACCGGTCGCTTTGGCGCAGACAATGGGTCTGGGCCAGGCGTTACCTTACAAGAAATCAATGAGCTAACGCTTTGGCAAGTTGCGGCATGGCCAGAAGCTTTTGCCGCGGTCAGTGCGAGCGTGGCAAAACAATGTGGGGTGAGCAAAGCGCCAGCGCCAGGTCAGGCTGAAGTCGGTGAAAAGGCCGTATTATTGCGCGCTGAACCACTCAAATATTGGGTGATTGGGATGGTGCCAAGCGAACTTAGCTCTGACGAAGGGGCGATCGTTGATCAATCTCATTCGCGTACGCGCGTGCGTGTTTCGGGCAGTGAAGCTGCCTCATTGTTAAACCGGCACTTACCGCTAGATTTGCGCGATAGCGCATTCCCAGTGGGTAGTGTTGCATCAACTGCATTTCACCATATTGGGATTACCTTATGGCGAAATAAAGACGGTTACGATTTATTTATGCCGCGCGGTTTTGCTGTTTCATTATGGGAGTTGCTAACGCATAGTGCCGAGCAGTTTGGCTACGAAACCTTAGCTGCATAAGCGTTGGTAAAATACGGCTGCGTTGTGGGCTTAACCCGCAATGCAGCCAATTGTATTGTTGGTGGCTGGCGCGGTCGGCTTGTCTTCGGAAATTGAAATTAAGGTATTGGCCATCTTTCTCAGCCAGAGTGAGAAGCAGGTACGTTGCTTTGGTGTCATGGAGGCAAGTAGTTTTTGAGTGAAACCAAGCCAAAGCGAGCGATTGCTTTGCACACCTCTGGGTTGGCTGATTCGAAGAGCCTCCAACGTTGTAGAATAGATTGAGCAAAGCGAACATCAAAATTGACCTGATGGCTTTGCCTGAGCATATTAAAAAAACGGACGCCCCAATTATCCAATTCTTCTACGAAAGCTTGGTTTGGCCGCTTCTGCTCACGGATAGTTTCGGTCAATAATGATGTTTGTTCAGCATTCAACTCCAAATTAGCTCTAGCCATCCACTTCTTGGCATTTTGGGTGGCTTTCTTTACGCGTTCATTTTCACTCAGGTGTTTTACTTCGTTACGCCGCTGTTGCTGTTGCTCGATATAGTTACGTTGCATCTGATCGATTTGAACTGATGACAGCGACTTTAACAAAGTGATAGAAAAATTGGCTGGGTGGCAAGCGAACACAGTCTCTCGAAACTCACGAGTCGATAATATAAGGCGCTCACTAAAATCTACATCGATGTGCTCATCGCTTGCATCGAGCTTGTCAGCGAGGCTTGATAGGAATGTCGAATACTGCGGCAACTCGCTTTGCCGGTGCCAAGCGTGAAACGCGTCCGTCAACCTATGAAGGCTATCTTCTTGGGTGTTATCCAGATCAACTAGATCAAGAAAATTACGGTCTAGGTGATTGTCTAGCTGACCGTATAGCGGCTTGAGTAGTAATTTACTATTAGTGCAAGAGCCCAAGGATATCAAAAGGACGAGTGCGAACAGCAGATACCGCTTTGCCGATTGGCCAAGTAAAATGTTAGCGTCCAAAATATTAATACGATAATCCAATATAAAGCGCGGTAGGGCGTGCTAGCTAAGACAGTAAATTTAGTCGGATAGTTTCAACTTTGCATTTTTCTAGTGAATGGCCTCACGCCCTAAACGTGCATTCCTTAAACTTTGAATAATCTGCTTGAAACGCCGATGAGCACGCTACAAGTATTCTGGCCCGTTTCGTGTCGGTAAATCGTCCCCAATCTTAAACCAAGGAAGTTTTTCTTCATGGGCAACATGCAGTGTTGGCTTAAATTTTTTGGGTTCTTCCATCGCAGCTACATACAAGTGCATCACACCCGACATCCGTTCTGACCGAAATGAGAGCGGCGTACCGCAGTTTCCACAGAAGGTTCTTTCTACACCAGAGGAGGAGTGATAAACCTTAGGTGCTTCTCCCGTCCATCTCCATTGGGTATCTGACACGCCGATGTAGGTAGTCATTGGCGCAGAACACTGTCGTCGACAACTTTCGCAATGGCAGTTGACGCAAGATTTGATGGGGGCATCGATTTCAAAACGGACTGCTTTGCAAAGGCATCTTCCGCGGCATGTTTCGGTCATGAAGCTCTCTCTTCTTGGTAGGCGATATAAGATCCAGTATTTTAGCTCACTTTATGGGGCAGGCTAGGGGATTTGGCTATATCCAGCACTTAACAGCATCCACGGAATCAGTGGGCCCAGTATTGAAGCAGATCTTTGCTGATGGAGCAGACTGATGAACCGTATTTACCAGTGCCTCAAACACGTTAAAGTGCTGTTCAACTTTTCTTACTCCCGCACCAATAAGTACGCAGTCATATGTCTTATTATTTAGCACTTTCAGTACATCATCTGTAGCACTCTTATTGTCATTAATAAAACATTGATCGGCCTCATACCCGAGAGTATTGAGGCTGTCGCAATCAGCATTTAATACATTGCGTAGCTTTTCAGCATCGAGCCTAGGCCACTTACTAAAGTCAACCACTTCAGGATTCCACCCCACCAACAGTACTTTTTTCTTGTTTATCATTTTCGCACTATATTAGTCATGTTCTGCGACCTCCATACTAACCCTATAAAGTTTAGCTTATGATCTAGGGTTGGGCGAATGTCGATTGGGAGTATCCTACCGATAAAAGCGATTGTAAACCTTTATTCTCGAGATTTGGCTCAAGCTCACTTGGGTTCGCCATTTCTATGGTACCTTCCACTTCCACGCGTAAGTATTTGACGGGGTGTTCCAAACCTCATATTGTTGATGGGTATCTTGTATGCTCCCGACAGTTGAATGGCCGGTAAGCTGCCCTTTCTGCCAGTTGGTAAAACATTAATCACATTAAAAATCCTGATAGCAGCCATTTAGACTTTAGAAAAACCTCCATAATCGAACGAAATTGAGAAGAGAATAGCTCTTCTTCTGAGGGTAAACCTTAATTGCAATTAATTGTAGAAATGCGATTACCGAGGGAAACTGACGGTGTAATTACCCAGCGACTTTGTTGCATGGCTATATCAGTCGGTCAATAAATATGCAATGGATCTGAGGTCGGAACGGAGGGAAAGCATCCATACAGCAGACATTGGATAGATCTGATTTCCAACACCCATGAATGCGGCCACGTCTAATCTATCGACATCAATCTCGCTTACCTTGCACAATGCGATTCAAGATCATGGCGCAAAACAAAATCGCAAACCCAGCCAGTATCCCTTGTCCCACTGAGGAATACTGAAGAGCCTCCAGCACATCCTCACCCAGACCCTTGGCACCAATCAGAGATGCCACCACGACCATTGCAAGACTTAGCATAATTGTCTGATTGACACCTGCAAGAATCGACGGGGCAGCCAAGGGAAGATCAACCTTGGTCAGTAAATACCATTTACTTGCCCCATAGGCGATGGCTGCCTCGCGAATTGACTCTGGAACCCCGCGCATGCCGAGGACTGTCAGCCTTACAACAGGCGTACCACCAAATATCATCGTGGTGATTACCGCTGCAGGCTTACCGACACTGAAGAACGCAATAACCGGAATCATGAACACAAAGGATGGCATGGTTTGCATAAAATCCATTATGGGACGAATAACTGCGTAGAAACGGTGGTGCCTTGCGCAGAACAAAACCCCAGCGGGATGCCTAGGCAGATCGACAACAACGCTGCGGTGCCCAGTAGTGCCAGTGTTGTCATGGCCTTTTCCCAAAATCCAAACAGCCCCATGTACGCGAGAAAGCACGCCGCTGAGACCGCACCTGCCAAACCAGCAGACAACCAAGTTAACAAAATGATGAAGCTCGCAATGACAGGCCAGGGGCTGGATACAAAGATCACTTCGAGTCCGTCAAGAACAACTCGAATACCATAGGAAATGGAATCGAATACGTATTGTCCTCCTGAGCGAACAACGTCAAATAGTCGCTCAATCACGCTAATGCCGCTGAGCCGAATTTGTGGGTCAGTTGGAAAATCTCCCAGCCAGCTTACGACGCCAGGAAAGGTAAAATGAATAATGCTAACGGTATACACCAGGGCAACAAATACAATGGTTGTGCCAGTGCGTAGTCGCGCTAATCCGCTCGTGATTGTACGGTCAGACAACCACTCTGAGAAACGCTTTTCCAATGCGGGGTTGGCGATAACCCCTTCTACCGCCTTAACCAATAAGAGAAGTGCAAAGCCTACCAGTGCAACGTATGTCGCTGTCTGTTCCGCCTGCACCGCTTCCAGTCGAATATCACCTATGGCGGCTTCCAATGAATCGATGGCTCGTTGAAAAACCTCTATCTTGTCAGATTGCTTGTCTATAGCCGCCTGTAACTGCTCATAACGAAAGCTCAACGTCCCCTCTATTTCAGAAATACGCGCTCGTGCTTGGGCACCCAGATCGCCAAACAGGCCTCGAGCCAATTGAATAATGGCAAAGGTTTCCAGAATGATGAACGGCAAGCCCCAATTCCATAAACCACGCATGCCATACCAGACGGGTCCAAGAACAGCAGCGGCCAGGTTAAACGTCCAAGTAAATCGTGCTCGGTTGCCAATTTTTTTGAATTGATTTTGGTAGTACACTGGGTCTGATTCTACAAACTGGGGCAGCAGATCCTCTCGTTGCATGGCGGACTGGCTTTGTTCCATATCGAATTTGCTCATGGTATTAAGAGGTCTCTGTGCCTTCAGCAACCGTCTTTAAAAGGTCGGCTCGGGTAATTACGCCACTGCGATCGCCTTGGGCATCGTTGATAGCCAATGGAATTTCGCTGTCAATAGCACAGGCAATTAGCTCACTCAGATTTGCGGTCTCCGCAAATGAAGGCGCATCGGGCGACAAGCTACCGTGCTGGGATTCCCAGTTCTCGATAGGTTGCATGACCGCATGCGCTCGCACAATTTTTAAGCGTGAAATTCCCGCGACAAAATCTGCAACATAACTATCCGCTGGCGACATGATGATTTCCTCCGGCGTACCAATTTGTACCACACGGCCATCGCGCATGATGGCAATGCGATTTCCAATTCTTACTGCCTCATCCAGATCATGGGTGATAAACACTGTGGTTTTGTTAAACCCGGATGCTAGTTGCATGAATTCATTTTGCAACTGACGTCTGATCAACGGATCAAGTGCACTAAATGGCTCATCCATCAGCAGAATCTCTGGGTCGGCAGCTAACGCACGAGCCAATCCCACACGTTGTTGCATGCCACCCGATAACTCATGGGCAAACTTATTGCCCCAACCCGTCAGTTCGACCATCTCGATCATCCGCTGTGCGGAGTCTATCCGCTGGTTCTTACTGATGCCACGAATCTCCAGCGGCATGGCAATATTGTCGAGAACCGAGCGATGGGGCATGAGCGCAAAGTTCTGGAACACCATGGCAATGTGTTCATTGCGGTAGCGGCGCAAGACATCAGGCGGCATGGCCATGATGTTCTCTCCATTGACAATGATCTGCCCTGCCGTGGGTTCAAGCAAACGGTTGATGTGACGAACCAACGTGGACTTGCCACTTCCGGACAATCCCATCACGCAGAAAATCTCACTAGGGTGAATTTTCATCGATGCATCAGCAACCCCAATGACACAATTGTATTTATCCAGCACCTCCGATTTGGACACACTATTTTCCTTGATACCAACCATCGCTTCTTGCGCCTGCTCGCCAAATATCTTCCATACACCTTCGATGGTGATGGCATGCTCGACGTGCGAATTTTTATTGGGCCCAATCTGGTTCATTGCTCGTCTACCAGGTCAGCTATCGTTATTTGCATAGCAGGCGCAAACATCCGTTCGGGCGGATGTTTGCGCCACACTTATCAGGTGGTTCAGCAAGCTAACAACTACAAACCCAGCCAGCTATCAACTCGCTCAGAATTGGCTGCGACCCAGTCTTTGGCAACGTCCGCTGCATCCTTGCCACCTTCTATTTCAAACGCAAATGAGGAAACGTCTTCACTCGTCAACGACATATTCTTCACAAAATAGGCAATGGCAGGAGATCGCTCCTCAAGCGATTTGGAGTAAGCAATCTGAAACTTGTTTTATTTCATCTTCAGTCATCACTTTGGAATTCTCGAACCAGTCCGGATCCTGATCCGGTTGCAGCGCGGTGTACTTGGATTCGTCAAACTCGGGCTCGGACAAGCGCACGATGTCATGGTGGAACCAGATGGCGTGAGGGGAATAACAGTAGAAAGCATATCCCACGTCCTTCTTGATACTGTCTCATACTGTCTCCGACGGTAGCGGTCATTACAGCCTGATCCGCCCTGATAGGCTCCATAAACGGCATGAGGCCATAATCACGCACCTTGACCTGATTAACATTCGCCGATGCCCAGAGCCTGGTGCACCGATCCAGATTTCGCCCTTGCCCTTGCCGTCGCTGTCCATCATGGCAGCTACTTCCGGTCGAGCGAGGTCAAAAATGGACGTCACATTAGCTTTTTCTGAAAAGACACGCGATACACAAAAGCTTTGTTTGCCTTCATAGGCATTTTCGGACAAGGCAACATTGCCTGTGCCGTCTACATATTTGTCGGTAAAGCTCTTCTGGTTTGGTAACCAAACGTCTGGATGCAAATCGATGTCGCCCTTTCCTGCGTCCATCGCCTGAAATATAGCCGCGTTGTTACCAGGGACCAAATTGGCCTCACCGCCAATGCGTGACGTGACCACTTCTTGTATCAGATGTGCAATCGCTTGCGCACCTGTCCACGAAGGTGCACCGATGTTTATTTTTTCAGCAGCAAAGGCTGCGGAACTCGATACCGCTAAAGCGGTGGTACATACCACACTCAATAGTGTCTTTTTCATAATATATCCTCTTAGGTAATGCAGAAATTCCCGCCTACCAAGATTTAGCCCAAATCGTCGTTAGCTTTGTCTCGCTGAGTTTGATGCAGGGTCTAATCTCTGTCCAGCTGTCGCTAGCTCATTGTCTCGGCTGATGTTTATACCCTGAAAACCTCGCCTCAAGCAGCTTTGATCATGATCTTAGTCAAGAGGTATCTGGAAAGGGCAGCAGCCCTTCTCTAAATGCAAGATCACTATATGTCGCCTCCCAGCTCGGAACATGAAGAACAAGGAATAAGCTGCGCAGCTTCTCCCAATAATTCTTTTTCGATTTCTTTGCCTCCAGCGCCTGACCCAATAGCTTGCAACAGCGTTGCTGAATCTGATCAACTAGAAACGCCAGCATCATCAAGTAAGCAAACACCGTCGCTAGGTGCTGTTTGCCATGACCAAAGTTATGCTCGAAGTGATAGCCAAGGGTTTTTCAGGGTGTTGAAGGTTTCATTCTCAATGCGCCAACGAGCGCGGCCGCCGCGCATTAGCGTCATCATATTGTCAGAGGTGATTTCAATATCCGTCACCCACGAGAAGTGCTGTGTTTTACCCGATGCTTTGGTTTCCCAGTATTCCAAGAAATTGATCTGCATCTGGAAATTCGCATCATTAAGCGGCACTTGATTACAGTATCGAAAACAATGATGCACCCCTTTGGAATCTATGAGTTCCACTGTTTTTGTGGCTTTTGTGTGACTCACCCAGTCAAATAGAAACCCATGGTCACTTTGTTTTGCGCCTAGAATAAAACGCATGTCCAGTGACTTAAGTCATTCAATATGAGGGCCATTAGACGACAAACCATCCTCTACGACCACCAACTTTAAATGAGGGTGTTCCCTGCGAATGTCTTTGAACAAACGCTTGGCTGCATTACGTTCACAGTCATTCTTGGCCTCGCCATCTTGCTTCAAGATCGCCTCGGGTGCCAATGTAAATACCTCAGACTGATCAGGATGCACCAATACCGCCGCCAGCAATTGATGATAATACGTGATCTGACCATTGCGATGATGCTTTTCACAGCACTGCTTGCAATGCACCTGCTTGGATGAGAAGTAACCTGTCCCATCCACCGATAGTAGATAGTGCTCATCCATAAACTCCATACCTTCTAAACCCTTGCCGCGTTGAAGATTGGCAAAGATACGGGTAAAGGCTTGGCGTAATAGTGCAGGGTCAACATTGTCTAGCCGCTCACGTAATGTCGTATCACAAGGGGCTTTCTTAATCCCGTATAAGCTGCGTAAATTAGCTTGGATGGTTTGCTTATCTTGGTCGAACTGAAGTAATGAGGGATACTTCAACCCGAAAATAGCCATCCCTGACATCAGACAATCTGCTAGAGAAATATCATTACGGGCGTGGCATGAATCTGTAGCTTCTATCTGACTAAACACTTGCCTAATCGACTTGAGTAATCCCGGCGCGCTGAGGTGTTTACGAAGTAGAGGTTTAGCTATGGTTCTTCAACTCTAATCTGTGAAATTGGCTGTATCATACTGTATCCTCGGAATAGTTTACGAAAACTATTTTTTCAGAACCCCTGTAACCCGCTTGTTTGCTTGGTTTGTTAATTGGGCGGGAATTGCTGTAGGTAATGGTTGTACTTTCTTGACAGTGAGTCCCCAATCATGCGCGTGCACGCGTTCGCTGGGGATCTACAAATGGAATTTCAGTTACGGTCACAGCCAGTCGTTTCATCCTTCCATCGAGTCGACCAATTTCCAGAACGTTACCCGACTCAACATGTTCAATATCGATCCTTGCCATGGCAATATCACTCTGCAGATAAGGCGAACGAATTGCGCTGGTAACAACCCCGACCTTCACATGTCGGCTAAACACTGGGTCACCGTGACTTGGAGTCTCGTTATCAGTAACTAGTAAGCCTACTAGTTTTCGTCGAATTGCAGATTGATTTCTCTGCAAGGCTTCCCGGCCTACAAAGTGCTCTTTCGAAGAATCTACGGCGAAACCCAGTCCTGATTCAATCGCATCTGCGTCCGAGCCGAACTCTGCACCAGTGACCATCAATCCGGCTTCGACTCGAAGCAGCTCCAACGCATCCAAACCCATCGGGACTATGCCGTACGGTTCACCTGCGCCAATCAGTGCATCAGTCTTGTTGTCTAATTTGAAATGAACTGAGCGAAAGGGCTGATCGGGAAACTAACACCTATATCCTTACCATGCATCAATCAACGTCCAACCCTCGACCCAATGTAAGGTCCCTTGCCCAAAAGACCGGGCTATCTGTTGCGACCATATCCAGGGTAATAAACGACTCCGGACACGTTTCGGAACCGACCCGGCTTCGGGTCAAGCAAGCTATGTTGGACAGTGGCTATGTTCCAAACTCGGCCGCAAGAGTGTTATCAACGCGCCGAACGCGGATCATCGGTGCGGTATTGCCCACTCTTTCAGCTTCTATTTTTGCTAGATTTACCGAAGCGATGGAAGAGCAGCTGGCACAACACGGATATGGGCTAGTGGTAGCCACCACCCAAAACGACCCCTTGAAAGAGGCTACTCGAGCACGCGAGCTTTTGACTATGGGCTTGTCGGATAATTAATAGAATACGTGAGATAATATGGGCTGATTCTAGTCAGCCTGCAATTTTGAGCAAACGTCATCAAAGCCAACTGTTCCTAACCTTAGATTCTCTGGTTAGCTCTGAACATCCCTACCGTAAACTCGATGAGCTATTATGTTTTGGTGCATTGAGTAAACCCTTCTCTAAAATATATGCCACCCGTGGCCCTAAAGGCCGAGGTGTTGAGTTCGGCTTACGTGCCTTGGTGCTTCAGTTCATGGAAGATTTAAGTGATAGAGAAATGGAGCGATACTTATCAGAGAATCTGGCCGTTAAGTGGTTTTGTGATTCAGGACTGGAACAGAGCACTCCTGATCATAGTTACTTTGGTGATTTTCGCTCACGCATTGGAACTAGGGGTATGATGAATTTATTTGACCGTGTTCGGAGCGGGTTAGTTTCAATGGGCTTAGTACGAGAAGTATTCACATTTGTCGATGCCAGCCAGTTGGTCAGTAAGCTAACCACTTGGGATGATAGAGATAAGGCGATAAAGATGGGATTAGAGGAGTTCAACAATAAGACAGTTGATAAAGTTGCGGCGGACAAGCAAGCACGGTTTGGGTGCAAGGGAAATAGCAAATATTGGTATGGTTACAAAGAGCATGCATCAGTGGATATGCAAAGTGGCTTGATCAATAAAATAGCGGCCACCTCGGCTGAGGTAACGGATGCAAGCGGCTTGAAGCATGTTTGCCCTAAGTCGGGCGCTGTTTATGCGGACAAGGGTTATTGCGTGAGCCCGGCCAAAACCACGCTCAGGCGCAACGGTTGCCATGATGCAACAATCAAGAAGAACAATATGCATGGCAAGAATAGAGACAAAGACCGTTGGATTAGCAAAATTCGTTCACCATATGAGCGAGTGTTTGCTCATCGCAATAAGCGAGTTCGTTATAAAGGGTTGGCTAAAGTCCAGTTCCAAGTTGGAATCAGGGGCTTATGTTTTAACCTTAAGCGATTAATGGCATTGGGAGTTGAACGAGTTGAATTGGTGCCGGCCTAGGGATAGATCCGTCTATTGGTGGCAAAATGGCTGCTAATAGACGGTTTATTGCACAAAAAACGCGTTGCTGAGCAAACTAAAAGCGACTTCGGCGAAAACCCTGTTTGAAATTGTATTAACCGACGAGCCCACTATGGGAGCTGAAGGTTTAGTTCTGTCGGTGGGCAGCAAACGGATTCATTGCTGACGCTGTTAGAGAATGCAGACGTACCGGCCATTTGTTCCAGCATTCATCAGACTAACAATGGACAAGTTGCTATTGGCTATGACAATGCGCAGGTTGCGAGTCAAGTCATCGAGTATCTGTACGAGCTGGGTCATCGTTGCATTGCGATAGTTCATGGCCCAGCAAACTTCAACGACCGAACACGATTACGCCTCGAAGGTATACATCTCACGGCAGAACGTCTCGGCGCATCTGTGCACTGTTACGACACGACACTGGATGTTGCTGGCGGTTCTACTGTGGCAAAACACATACTCCAAAAACCGTTGAAGTGCACGGCCATATTATGTTTGTCCGATGTTATTGCACTAGGCGTACTGTTTGAAGCCAATCAACGCAATATTGCCATTCCCGATGCGGTCTCTTTGATGGGCTTTGATGATCTGGATTGGGCTGCCTTGTGTCACCCTGCTCTGACTACAATCAGGCTACCGGTCGGGCGGATGGGAAGACTAATAGCCGATGCGCTGGTGGAGAGGCTTGAGCACGGCGCTGTACTGAAATCTATTGCGCTAAGTTCAGCCATTGTGGAGCGTGCATCGACGACAAAATATAAATCCTGATTATCGATGCTACCTGTGCTCGTTGGGGGCGTTGACGAGGATAGCCGGTTGTGTCTAGTAAATATGTCGGGGGTTCATCAGGTGCATAATAGTGCTCCTGTGAAACCGCAGCACTCCTTCGCAATAAGGCTGTTTTTCTGCGTGGGACTGAGACCGATGTGGGCCGAACGCAGCCTGATAGCAGAACTTTAGCTCAGCCAATCTGAACGTCCGGTATCAGATTTACTTCGAAATTTGCCGACTCTCCGTAGTGAGTATGACAGAGACGGTCATGTATTTCTAGAAAGCTGCATTTATCTCAGCAATTCCCGCTAGATCTAATGAGTGAGGCCGTGACTGAAGCAGTTTAGAGTGAGTGTTTATTCAGGGTAAACCAAGCCAAATTAGCAAGCCTCACGCTAGCAGGAGAAACCCGATTCCCCGTAACAAAGCCAACACAAGCATTTTTATGAGAGATTCTGATTTCACTGGCCTTTTAGGCGATAGCGGGAATTGCTGCATTTATCTCTGATTTAATCTTTTCAGTTGTTTGCTATTTGTGGTTTAAATGGCCTCGACAATCATCGCAAAGCCCATGCCTGTGCCGATGCACATTGTGACCATACCGTATTGACCACCTGTACGCTTTAGACCGTGCATAACAGTTGCAGTGCGGATAGCACCCGTTGCGCCCAAGGGATGACCAAGTGCAATGGCACCACCATTAGGGTTTACCTTGCTTTGGTCTAAACCTAACTCGTTGATAACCGCTAAGGACTGCGCTGCAAAGGCTTCATTCAACTCTATCCAGTCCATGTCTTCTAGCTTGAGTCCTGCGCGAGTTAAGCACAGTGGAATGGCTTCTTTCGGGCCAATCCCCATGACTTCTGTAGGTACACCGACCACCGCAGAAGTGACGAACTTAGCCATTGGGCTTAGATTGTGTTTCTTCACAGCGGCTGCACTGGCTAATAGCACGGCTCCAGCACCATCCGACATTTGCGAGCTATTGCCTGCTGTTACCGAGCCGTCAGCTTGGAATACAGTGCGTAAACCTGCCAACACTTGGGGCGTTGAGCCTGCACGAGGGCCTTCATCTTGGTTGACGGTGCGCCGATGTATTTCTACATCCATGCCATCTTCGGTTGGCAATGACAGCTCAACGTCATAAGGCCGAATTTCGTCATTAAACAAACCCTGTGCGGTAGCGTTTAATGCGCGCGTATGCGATTCTGCGGCGAAGAAGTCTTGTGCCTCGCGGCTTACCTTCCAACGCGCCGCGACCTTTTCACCAGTCAGACCCATACCGTAGGCGATGGCCATGTTATCGTCTTGAAATACCTTGGCGTTCATTGCAACCTTATTGCCCATCATCGGCACCATGCTCATTGATTCGGTACCTGCGCCGATCATCAAATCGGCTTCACCTAAGCGAATTTTATCGGCCGCCATCGCAACTGCTTGGGCGCCAGAAGAGCAAAAGCGATTGATTGTTAACGCGGGAACGTTATCGGGGAAACCCGCTAGTAAGGTACCGATGCGCGCAACGTTCATACCTTGCTCGCCTTCCGGCATTGCGCAGCCTACAATGATGTCTTCGACTGCGCTTTGTACTTCGGTGTTGTGCTCGGTGACTTCTTTTAGGACATGGGCTAGCATGTCGTCTGGGCGAGTGTGTTTAAAAATGCCGTTGCGCTTGCCAACAGGAGTACGAATAGCTTGGACGATGTAGGCGTCTTGAATGTGTGTATCTTTCATACTGATTCTCAATTAATTACGCAAAGGCTTGCCGGTGCTTAAGGTATGCGCAATGCGCTCTTGGGTTTTTTCTTGCTGCAACAGTTCAATAAAATTTTCACGCTCTAGTTTTAATAACCAATCTTGACTAACTAGGGTGCCGCTTTCTACTTCCCCGCCGGTCAACGTAAAGGCAATACGCTCGGCGATTTCGTAGTCATATTTCGAAATAAAGTGCCCTTCAAGCATATTAATTGCGATCATCATTAAGTTGGCTTTACCCGTTTTACCCATCACTGGCACCAACTCATCACGTGAGGGAGGGCGGAACCCTGCGGCAGCCAAGGCCTTGGCTTGTGAAATAGCAACATGCAGTAATTCGTGTGAATTGGCGATGACTACATCTTGGTGCGTCATCAGGCCTAATGCTTTAGCATCTAAGCCGCTAGCAGAAACTTTGGCCATGGCGGTTGCTTCAAATGCCGATTGGATATGCGGCATGAAATCGCTATTTTTGGCATTAAGCGCGCTACGCAAAGCCAACTCTTTCAGTCCGCCTCCCGCTGGTAATAAGCCGACACCCGCCTCGACTAAACCTACGTAAGATTCTTGCGCAGTGACTGTGACGTGGCAGTGCATTTGGAATTCACAGGCACCGCCTAAGGCCATGCCTTGCACTGCCGCGACCGTTGGCACATGGCAATGACGTAGTGCCATTGCCGCATCTTGGAAGCCTTCAACCATCGCTAAGACCATGTCAAAGTGACCTTGCGCGTGGTATAGTGAGGCTTCTTTTAGGTCGGCACCAACACCAAATGGCCCCGTTGGATGCCAAATAACCAAGCCAGCATGGTTTTTCTCGGCTTGTTCACAAGCTTTTGGAATACTTTGCAACACTTCAGAGTTGATGGTGTTCATTTTGGTCTTGTAGCTAAGTACCGCAATATCGTCCTTTGTGTGCCACAAGCGCACTGAATCGTTCTCGAAGATGGTTGTGCCGAACGCGCCAGATTTGCGCGAACCAACCACATTTTCTCGCTGCGCTTGGCGGTTATAAACGCTGTGACTACGCAATGGTATATAACTTTGCGTGCTTGCCGAATAGGAACCCTCTTCGGTGTGTACGTCGGTGATTTGGTTTACCCAGTCGGGTAGGGCGATGTCGGCAAGCAGCTTGCCGTCCGCCAGTTCTTGGTTAAGTAAACTAACTGTTTTACCAAAACCAATCTGCTGCATGATCTCAAATGGCCCTACATCCCAACCAAAGCCCCAGCGCATCGCAAAATCAACATCCCGCGCGCATAGTGCTATCTCCTCTAGCGTCACCAAACAGTAATGAAACAAATCACTTAAGCATGACCAAATGAACCGAGCTTGAGGATGCTTGCTTGCGCGCAGCGCATCAACGGTTTGCGGCCAATCTTTGCGGTTTAATAAGGCGGCAATTTCAGGATCGAAGCTATTACTCGCGTTAACATAATCGTCCTGTTTAACGCTAAAAACTTGCTTACCTTTGTTAATGTAGATGCCCTTACGTGTTTTCTGACCTAAGGCGCCGTTTTGTATCATTTTGTCTAGAAAATCAGGCGTTTGATAGCAATCTACCCATGGGTCATCAGGTAGTTGACCTTGCAGCGTGTTGATGACGTGTGCCATGGTGTCCAGACCCACTACATCCGCGGTGCGAAAGGTGCCAGACTTAGGGCGGCCCAATGGCTTGCCAGTGATCTGATCCACCACCTCAAAAGGAATTTCAAGGCGCATCGCGTGTTGCATGGTTGCGAGCATGCTAAATACCCCAATGCGATTGCCGATAAAATTGGGCGTGTCTTTGGCAACCACCACGCCTTTACCTGAGGTGCTAACGAAAAACTGCTCGAGTGTTTCGACCGTTGCCTCGCTAGTATCGTCGCATGGAATTATTTCCAGCAGGTGCATATAGCGAGGTGGATTGAAAAAATGCACACCCAAAAAATGTTTGCGCAACGGCTTGGCGAGCTGCATCGACAATTCGTTGATGCTAAGACCCGAGGTATTTGAGGCTAATATAGTGTCGTCGCCCAAGTAGGGTTCGATTTGGTCGTACAAACTCTTTTTCCACTCCATTTTTTCGGCAATGGCTTCAATGATTAGATCGCAATCTCTTAGGCTGTCCAGATCTTCATCATAGTTGGCTGCTCTAATCTGCAGTTCTACGCCTTTGGTCGCGAGAGGGGCTGGCTTGAGCTTGGTCAGGTTTTTAATCGCTTTGTGTACCGTCGACGACTTATCGCCTTCTTTAGCGGACAGGTCGAATAAGATTACTTCGACTTTAGAGTTAGCGAGGTGTGCAGCCACCTGAGCGCCCATTACGCCTGCGCCGAGTACGGCGACCTTTTTGATGATTTTTTTCATATGGTTTTGTTTATACGATTAATTAGTTCGACAGTTGATGTGCCAGTCTTACGCCATCATTGATGGCCCTTTTAGCGTCTATTTCTTGTGCGAGTAAAGCGCCGCCGATTAGATGCGCGTTTATACCTGCATCGATGCACTCTTGATGGAGCGCGTTGTTTGATTCTTGACCGGCGCAAATGACAACATTGTCGATCTCTAAAAGCCGCGTTCGGTCATCTACCGAAATACTCAGGCCGTTATCATCAATTTTTAAATACTCTACGCCGCTTAGGGTTTTCACACCTTGGTCTTTGAGGTTTTGTCGGTGTATCCAACCCGTAGTTTTACCTAGATCTTTGCCGGGTTTGCCGGTTTTGCGTTGCAATAGGGTAATGTTTCTAGACGAGCTACGCGCTACTTTTTTAGTGATCGCACCCCGCTGCGCATATTGAGTATCAATGCCCCAGTGTGCGTAGTAAGCTTGTTTGTCGTCGAGTTCTGCGCTTTCGCTATGCGCTAGAAATTCAGCGGTATCAAAACCGATACCTCCAGCTCCGATAATGGCTACATTGTTGCCAACCATCTTTTTATCGCGCAATACCTCAGGATATGACAACACCTTCGGATGGTTGATACCCTCGATAGTGGGTATTCTCGGCGTTACTCCAGTGGCGATAATGACCTCATCAAAGGAGGTTTTTAGATCATCTAATTTTGCATTGGCTTCAAGATGTACCGTTACATCGAGCGCATTAAGTTGCTCATTATAATAGCGCAGGGTTTCATGAAATTCTTCTTTACCAGGAATTTCTTTGGCGATATTAAATTGGCCGCCAATCACCTCGCTACGCTCGAATAAGGTGATTTGATTTCCAAGCTGCGCTGCTTCTATGGCAAATGCTAGCCCAGCTGGGCCAGCGCCTACCACGGCCATCTTCTTGGGCGAGTTGGCTTTGTCACTTAAAAATTCAGTTTCGTGGCAGGCCTTGGGGTTTACTAAGCAGCTGCTGATCTTTCGATTGAAAACGTGGTCAAGACAAGCTTGGTTGCAGGCGATACAGGTGTTGATTTTCTCAGGCTGGCCCCGCTGAGCTTTTGCGACTAAATGCGGGTCAGCCAAGAAAGGGCGCGCCATAGAGATAACATCAGCTTCACCGTCGCTAATAATTTGGTTGGCTACTTGTGGTGTGTTGATGCGATTGGTAGTGATGATTGGGATATTTACATGTGGGCGTAACTTTTTTGAAACCCAGCTAAATGCCGCGCGCGGCACCATGGTAGCGATGGTGGGAATACGCGCTTCATGCCAGCCGATACCGGTATTGATGAGGGTCGCCCCTGCAACCTCAATTTGCTTTGCTAATTGCACGACTTCATCCCATGTTGATCCACCCTCGACTAAATCAATCATCGATAAGCGAAATATGATAATGAAATCAGTGCCAACTTTATCGCGCGTTGCTCGCAATATTTCTAAAGCTAAGCGGCAACGATTTTCAAACGACCCACCGTATTCGTCGGTTCGATGATTGGTTCTTGGGGCGATAAATTGATTAATTAAATACCCCTCTGAGGCCATTATTTCTACGCCGTCATAGTTGGCGCGCTGAGCCAACTCGGCGCAGCGTGCGAAATCTTTTACGGTTTTAGCAACGCCAGATAAACTCAAGGCTTTCGGCGTAAACGGCGAGATTGGCGATTTTATTTTAGAGGCCGAAACACACAAAGGGTGATAGGCATATCGTCCAGTATGTAATATTTGCAGGCATATTTTGGTGTCTCCAGCATTGTGCACCGCGTTCGTGACCAGCTGATGCTTTTTAACTTGGCGTGCCCAGCTCAGTTGCGCTGAAAATGGGCTAGCGCGACCCACAAAATTAGGTGAAATACCGCCAGTTACGATTAAGCCAACTTTACCTTCAGCGCGCTCCTTGTAAAATCTAGCGAGCTTTGCATAACCATTCTTGCTTTCTTCCAAACCCGTATGCATCGAACCCATCATGGTTCGATTGCTTAGCTGAGTAAAACCTAGATCTAGAGGTCGAAAAAGGGCCGGATAGTGCTTCATTCAAACTTATCTTAGGTCTTTTCTAAGAATTTTTCCGACATTAGATTTGGGTAATTCATCTAAAAATACCACTTCTTTGGGGCATTTATAGGCCGTTAAGTTTTCACGGCAATAGGCAGTCACCTCTCCTTCAGATAAGCTGTCATCAGCTCTTACAACAAATAATTTGACCACTTCTCCTGAAACCTCGTTATCGATACCAATCGCCGCGACCTCAAGCACCTTAGGGTGTTGACTGACCACATTTTCAATTTCGTTTGGGAAGACATTAAACCCAGAAACCAGAATCATGTCCTTCTTGCGATCTAATATTTTTACATATCCTTGATCATCTACAGTCGCGATGTCCCCGGTACGGAAATAACCATCGTCTGTGAATGCGTAATCATTGGCATCGGGTCGGTTCCAGTAACCAGATGTAACCTGCGGCCCTTTTACGCAAAGTTCGCCCTCCTGATCGATGCCTAAATCACGCCCTTCTTGGTCCTTGATCTGTACATAAGTTGATGGGATGGGTAAGCCAATTTTACCCGTAAACTCACTAATGGTAAGTGGGTTGATGCACACCGCGGGTGAGGTTTCTGTTAAACCGTAAGCTTCTACTACTACTGAACCTGTTGCTTTAAGCCAGTCGCTAGCAACATCATCGGTGACTGACATGCCGCCAGCGAAAGAGAGCTTAACTTGGCTAAAATCAATCGAATCAAAGCCTTGCGTGTTGAGTAATTTTCGAAATAAGGTGTTAACGCCGATAAACACCGTAAACTCGGTTTTAGATAGAAACTTAACAAAGCCCTTGAAATCACGCGGGTTCGTAATGAGTATATTTTCATTGCTTAGACTCATCATAAACAGCACGTTAGCCGTCATTGAAAAGATATGGTAAATAGGCAGTGCGGTAATGGCTTTTTCCGCGCCATATTCGAAATCAGACCCTAACCATTCTGTCGCTTGTAGTACGTTAGAAACGATGTTTCTGTGACTAAGTATCGCGCCTTTAGAGACGCCGGTTGTGCCGCCAGTATATTGCAAGAAAGCGATATCATCTAACTCAATATTGGGTTGCTTTATCTCGCCCTCTTGACCCGACTCAAGCGCCTTTGAAAAAGCGACCGCGGTGGATATATTATTTTTTGGTACTGCGCGCTTAATATACTTAAGCGTAAAATCAATTAGCGCAGATTTCGGGAAATTGAGTAGTTCGCCTACCGTCGTGGAGACAAGGTGCTTTACTTGCGTCTTAGGAACCGACTTTTCTACGGTGGTCGAGAAATTTTCTAAGTAAACTAGTGCTGTTGCGCCAGAGTTTTCGAGCTGATGCGTTAGTTCCCTCACTGTATACATCGGGTCAACGTTGACAACAACTAAACCCAAGCGTAGTGCCGCGAATAAAGCGATAGGGTATTGCAGCAGATTGGGCAGCATGATTGCAATACGATCGCCCTTGGTTAGTTTTAAGTGATTTTGCAGATAGTCGGCGAACTGCAAACTAAGATCGTTCGTCTCGCTAAAAGTTAGGCTAGTGCCGAAATTAGTAAATGCTCGGTGGTTTGGAGTACGTTCGTAAGCATTTTGTAAGAACCCCACGATGGATTGATTGTCTTTAAGCTGGATGTCCGCGGATACCCCCTCTGGGTAGGAGCTCAGCCAAAATCGCTCCATCTCATCTGCTGAACTAAAATTACTAGGGCTTTTCATTTTGGGTGGAATTTAAAGTTGAAGGTCCGCTTATGAAGGAACTGACCATATCTAGAATATCGTTAAGACGTGTATCAATTTCCTGCACTTGGTATTTATTCTTCCAAGGCTTTAAATACCAATCTTGTAATAATGCCAATATGGTTGTCGCCATTAGGTGGGTCTTACGTTGATCACGCTGCTTCACTGGTAGGCAGTCATCTAGCAGCAGCCGAAAGTTTTCAATGTTGTTAAGCTCAATTAACTTCGAGTCTTGTTGCGCCGTTTCAGGTAAGCAACGTGTTTCCATATATAAAAACGAATACCATGGCTGCAAGATACAACTCGTATAAAAATGCATACGAATTGTGGTTTCCAAGCAGGCTCGGGCGTTATGGCCGCCTCTGGATAGCGCGTTAATGTTTGCAGAGAGCTTGTTGACCACTTCCTTTACGATAACCGCAAGGTTCTCCTTTTTACCTATACAGGCATAAATACTGCCCATGCTGATCCCGGTTTCTCGGCTTAAGTCGCGCAGCGACATTTCATGGAAGCCGATTTTCGATGATATTTTAAAGGCGGCGGCAAACAGTTTTTTTAAGTTAGCTGTGGCTACGTGCTTCTTTTTAACTGAGATGAATGATTCGTTCTGATCAAAGATAAACTCAAATAAGACATCACCGGGCAGAGTGAAATTGCTCTTAAAACTAGAGAAACAGTGAGATTGAGTCAGTTCTTGCGTGTCCAACAAAGCTGAATCTATCATCGTGAATTAGTCTATTTGTGTTACGGATGTCTATTATGGGTTCGACAATAGCAGATTACGCAACATTTGGTATGGACTTTTTGTCTAGCAAGTTGACTCATTGTCGTTCCACACGATATATCGATGATTAGCATTAGCCCATTCGTCGTCAATTTCAATCAGAATGGCACTGACTAATCGTAACCAAGCCTCTCGGTTAGGAAAGACTCTGACCAAGCGGGTTCGCCGCTTAAGTTCTTGTTGAACCGTCCGTTCAATGCGGTTGGAGGTTCGCATTTTCTTTTGGTGTCTATCTGGCAAGGCAAACACATTTAACCCTTCAGGCACATTGTTTTCTAGCCACTGCGCCCAGTGAGCATGCTTTTCCTGGTACTGGCTCACAAGGACTTTTAGATTAACCTGAGCAGCTGCCATATTGGGTGCATTCCAAACACTACGCAGCTCACCACCAATGCGCTGCTTGATCTTGTGATTGGGGGCATGATGCATTGCATTCTGCGCCAGATGAAACTGGCAACGCTGCCAAGGTATACCTGGGAACACTGCCTTTCTAGCGGCTTTTAAGCCACTGTGATCATCACTGACAATAAACTCAATACCATGTATGCCCCGGTCAACCAAGCCTTTGAGGAACTCTCGCCAGTTAACCTCGGCTTCATTAAGTGCCATTGCCGTTCCTAATACGCAACGCCGTCCACAAGGCAATACACCCACCGCACTCAACACCGCCATATCAATCACTTGGTGGCCCTCACGCACCTTTTCATAACGCGCATCAAGGATTAGGTAAGAGACTTTACCCAACGGACGATCACGCCAGACTTTTAACGCTGCGTATTTTTACAACCGTGGCCACCGAATTTTACGAAGCGTGGCCACTTGCACCAAGCCTTCAAACGGTCAAGTGATTTTAACGTAAAGTGGCTACACTTTGCTCTGTTGTGACTGGATTTTTCTCATCGATTCCCCCTCTAATTGTATTTTGTGCGCGTTGTGTAATAAGCGATCCAGAATCGCATCAGCCAAAGTGGCTTCACCAATCGCATCATGCCAATGTTGTGTGGGCAATTGACTGGTGATTAAGGTGGCGCCATTACCGTGGCGATCTTCTATTATTTCTAATCGGTCATTACGGTTTTGCTGAGTCAGTGTATCCAAGCCCCAGTCATCGATAATCAATAGTTTGATTTTTGCTATTTGTGCCAGTAGCTTGGTGTAACTGCCATCACCATGGCTCAAGGTCATTGCTTCAAATAAGCGGCTAGCACGAATATATTTTGTGCTAATGCCGTGCTCACAAGCCGCTTGTCCTAACACACAGGCCAAGAAGGTTTTGCCGGTGCCTGTAGGGCCCTGGATGATGACATTGCGGCTTTTGTTTACCCCGTCTAGGGCCAGTAACTGCGCTACCGTGTCTTTGTGTAAACCTCGTCTAGTTCGGTAATCGATGTCGTCTGCTTGGGCACGATATCGTAACTTCGCTTGCTTGAGTAAACGCGTGACTTTGCGGTTATCCCGCACGGTGGCCTCGTGGTTTACGAGCAAACTGAGTCGTTCGATAAAGCCCAGCTCATCATAAGTGTTAGGTGGGTCGAACTGATAGCACAGTTGCTCGGCCATGCCCGTTAGGCGTAATTCATTCAGTTGGGTAAGGGTTTGTTGTGGAGTCATAGTATTTTCCTGTTGGTTATAGATGAAATGGTTTGGGTTAATGGTAGTAATCGGCTCCGCGCACATTGGCATGGGTGCTTGGCAAAGTCTGTTGCTTATCGGGTTCGGTAGGTAGCTTGTCGAGACGGGTTTGTAGTATTGATGCAAGGTGTTTGTAATGCAGGCCGCCAATCTTCTCTGCGCGTAAACAGGCATTCTCTAAACGTGTCTTGCCGTATTTCTTGGCAAGGTTAAGAATGCCCAAACAAGCACGATAACCATGTTCTGGATGGGGGCGATTTTCTAATTGATAACGCACCACGCGCTCTGTCGCCGAACCGACCTGACTTGCCCAATTAAGAAACCGACCAAGCGTCCACTCTTGGTGTTTAGCATGAGCTTTAGGCATGTGAGCGACATGGGTTGTGTGTCCGCCTTGGCCCATTGCTCGCGGATGTTGCGCGACACCCTTGCCTTGGTAGAACACATCAATACAGTGCTCGCCCACGTGTAACATTACTTCCTCGCCGCGCAATTGATAGGGAACCGAGTAATGATGCCCATCATAGCTAACGTGATAATCGATGTGCGCCCGTGCTTTTACTACATGGCGATAGCTATAAGGCGTGCCAGGCAATGATTTAAGAGCAGGCTTATAATTGATTCAAACTGTGAGCGGCGAGAACCCGGGCGTTGTTTAAACCTAGATAAATCAGTTAAAACACGAAAGTCCATGCAAGCTCTTGATGCACCTGGCAAAATCAAAAAAAACCTTATCACCAATAAGGTGACCGCGACTTTTTTGATTTCACTATGCACTTCAATTGCTTACATGTCTTTTCCGCGTTTAACTGATTTATCTAGGTTAAAGGGGCGATTGTTTAGATCATCTAGCAATCCTCGAATAGCTTGATTAGCCTCAGCCAAACTAAACAATTGCAGCTTGCGCAGCCGCATCATGATCCAGCGTTCGACAATCTGTACGCCCACCTCGGCTTTAGATTTATCCTTAGGCTTATAAGGTCTGGCAGGCATCACCGCCACACCGTAATAGGCGGCTAATTGTGCATAGCTGGGGTTGAGTTCGGGGTCATAACGACCGGCTTTAGAAACAGCACTCTTGAGGTTATTGGGCACCACTGTTTGAGTAACACCGCCATAAAATTCAAAGGCGCGAACGTGTGAGCCTATCCAGTCAGGCAAGCTCTGTGTCCATGTGGCCTCGGCGTAGGTATAGGAACTGACTCCGAGCACTGAAACGAATACTTGGGCAGGGCGTGCTTCACCCGTACGAGCATCAATAATACCTAAGGTTAAACCAGCATAATCAACAAACAGTTTATCTCCAGCAATATGAGTCTGGCGCATCGAGATTCTTTGCTTCTTGCGCCACTGACCGAACAACACCGTGAAGCGAGAATAGCTGTAATGGTTGACTGGATGATGCTCGGCGTATTCTTCCCACAGTAATTGGCGAGTCATCCCTTTACGAGACCGTTCAACTGATATTTGTGCAAAGTCTGGCTCACACAATAAAGCAGTGGCAGGGCCTCTGCATTTGGGCGGCTTTAATATCGCCTGCAGCTGTTGTTCATCCATGCCTGCTGGCAGGGGCCAGCTTAATTGGGCATTTGTTGCTCTGACGAGATATTTGGATACGGCGCTGCGTGACAGGTTTAAGCTGAGCGCGATTTTACGGGAGGATAGTTGCGCCTCATAGTGCAAGCGCAGAATGTCTTTGAGTTTTAACATAGTGACCTTCTTGGGTTTCATAGCTGTTCCAATACAAATAAAAGAACGGCAGGTTAACGGTTATAGTGTTAACCGCAAGAAGGCTGTGGAGGAATTTTACGGAAGCGAAAAAGTGTCCGCGCTTCGATAAAAATCAGTGGCCACGGTTGGTAAAATTAGGTGGCCTCGCTACGTAAAATTAACTGGCCACGGTTGGTAAAAATATGCACCTTGCTCACCGCACTGCTCAATGAGGCGATGAAGATTGAAAGAGAGCCGTTTCCAGGCGCATCACACTATGAGCATAGTCAAGACCGGCCAGGGTTTGCCCATGGCTACCAGGATAAGCGTATCGATACGCAAGCCGGTACGCTCAATCTGCGTATCCCAAAGACCGCTAAACACGTTGATGAACCTTTTACCCTCAATCGCTAGAACGCGGCTGACGCAGCCAACGTGCGATGATGCTGACCGTTGCTGAAATGTACGTGACGGGCGTTAGCACGCGCCGAGTCGAAAAAGTCATGCAGAGCATGGGTATTGAAAGCATCTCCTCTACACCGGTCTCACGGGCTAACCAGAGCATGGATGAGGCGTTAAAAGTCTGGCGTGATCGTCCGTTGGGTAAAGTCTCTTACCTAATCCTTGATGCGCGTTATGAAAAGGTGCGTGAGGGCCACCAAGTGATTGATATGGCGGTGTTGAGTGCGGTGGGTGTATTGCCTTGTGGACGGCGTTGCGTATTAGGAACGGCAATGGCACTTAATGAAGCCGAGGTTAACTGGCGAGAGTTCCTCAAAGGCTTGGTTGACCGGGGCATACATGGTATTGAGTTTATTGTCAGTGATGATCACAGTGGCTTAAAAGCCGCTAGAAAGGCAGTGTTCCCAGGTATACCTTGGCAGCGTTGCCAGTTTCATCTGGCGCAGAATGCAATGCATCATGCCCCCAATCACAAGATCAAGCAGCGCATTGGTGGTGAGCTGCGTAGTGTTTGGAATGCACCCAATAGGGCAGCTGCTCAGGTTAATCTAAAAGTCCTTGTGAGCCAGTACCAGGAAAAGCATGCTCACTGGGCGCAGTGGCTAGAAAACAATGTGCCTGAAGGGTTAAATGTGTTTGCCTTGCCAGATAGACACCAAAAGAAAATGCGAACCTCCAACCGCATTGAACGGACGGTTCAACAAGAACTTAAGCGGCGAACCCGCTTGGTCAGAGTCTTTCCTAACCGAGAGGCTTGGTTACGATTAGTCAGTGCCATTCTGATTGAAATTGACGACGAATGGGCTAATGCTAATCATCGATATATCGTGTGGAACGACAATGAGTCAACTTGCTAGACAAAAAGTCCATACCAAATGTTGCGTAATCGGGAGGTATTCATATATGTCCCCAACTTTCTGCAAAAGCGTATATATATCTTATTCAGCAGCTTCTTTTACAACATCATCTACCGCGTCGCCAGTCGCGTCCGCTGCATCCGACGCCATCTCTGTGGCCCCTTCTACTACGTCGCCAGCCGCTTCTGTTGTCGCATCTTCCGCGTCCGATGCCATTTCAGCTGCTGAATCTACTGCTTCACCAGCCGCGTCCGCTGCATCTGACGCCATCTCTGTGGCCCCTTCTACTACGTCGCCAGCCGCTTCTGTTGTCGCATCTTCCGCATCCGATGCCATTTCAGCTGCTGAATCTACTGCTTCACCAGCCGCGTCCGCTGCATCTGACGCCATCTCTGTGGCCCCTTCTACTACGTCGCCAGCCGCTTCTGTTGTCGCATCTTCCGCATCCGATGCCATTTCAGCTGCTGAATCTACTGCTTCACCAGCCGCGTCCGCTGCATCTGACGCCATCTCTGTGGCCCCTTCTACTACGTCGCCAGCCGCTTCTGTTGTCGCATCTGCCGCATCCGATGCCATTTCTGTTGCTGAATCTACTGCTTCACCAGCCGCGTCCGCTGCATCTGACGCCATCTCTGTGGCCCCTTCTACTACGTCGCCAGCCGCTTCTGTTGTCGCATCTGCCACATCAGATGCCATTTCTGTTGCTGAATCTACCGCTCCAGTAACTTTGTCTGTGATTGATTCGTCATCACCACAAGCTACCAATAATAGTGATACAGATGATATGAAAATTAGTTTGCGTAACATTTTTCGTGCTCCAAATTTAGTAAAAATCGGTAGGCATTATAAAGCATATGCAATCTACTAGAAACACATAGTCTTGTCCAACATGAAATGATACTGAGAGAAGGGACTGATTCTAATCGGAAATGATACCGAACTAATCTAATTTCTGTTCATGATGGTGAATGAATACCATTATGAATGACCACCATATAGATACCCTTGATAAGGCACGCTTGTTGCTACAAGGCACTGATGAAATCGATCTGGCAATCGACGGTAAACGCAATCGCTATGATTTCATCAAACGCACCTTAATGCGTTTCAAATACAGCAAACTGGGTCGAGCCGATAAGGGTCTTGTGCTGCGTTATATCACACGCATCAGCGGTTACTCTTATGGGCTTGTCGGATAATTAATAGAATACGTGAGATAATATGGGCTAATTCTAGTCAGCCTGCAATTTTGAGCAAACGTCATCAAAGCCAACTGTTCCTAACCTTAGATTCTCTGGTTAGCTCTGAACATCCCTACCGTAAACTCGATGAGCTATTATGTTTTGGTGCATTGAGTAAACCCTTCTCTAAAATATATGCCACCCGTGGCCCTAAAGGCCGAGGTGTTGAGTTCGGCTTACGTGCCTTGGTGCTTCAGTTCATGGAAGATTTAAGTGATAGAGAAATGGAGCGATACTTATCAGAGAATCTGGCCGCTAAGTGGTTTTGTGATTCAGGACTGGAACAGAGCACTCCTGATCATAGTTACTTTGGTGATTTTCGCTCACGCATTGGAACCAGGGGTATGATGAATTTATTTGACCGTGTTCGGAGCGGGTTAGTTTCAATGGGCTTAGTACGAGAAGTATTCACATTTGTCGATGCCAGCCAGTTGGTCAGTAAGCTAACCACTTGGGATGATAGAGATAAGGCGATAAAGATGGGATTAGAGGAGTTCAACAATAAGACAGTTGATAAAGTTGCGGCGGACAAGCAAGCACGGTTTGGGTGCAAGGGAAATAGCAAATATTGGTATGGTTACAAAGAGCATGCATCAGTGGATATGCAAAGTGGCTTGATCAATAAAATAGCGGCCACCTCGGCTGAGGTAACGGATGCAAGCGGCTTGAAGCATGTTTGCCCTAAGTCGGGTGCTGTTTATGCGGACAAGGGTTATTGCGTGAGCCCGGCCAAAACCACGCTCAGGCGCAACGGTTGCCATGATGCAACAATCAAGAAGAACAATATGCATGGCAAGAATAGAGACAAAGACCGTTGGATTAGCAAAATTCGTTCACCATATGAGCGAGTGTTTGCTCATCGCAATAAGCGAGTTCGTTATAAAGGGTTGGCTAAAGTCCAGTTCCAAGTTGGAATCAGGGGCTTATGTTTTAACCTTAAGCGATTAATGGCATTGGGAGTTGAACGAGTTGAATTGGTGCCGGCCTAGGGATAGATCCGTCTATTGGTGGCAAAATGGCTGCTAATAGACGGTTTATTGCACAAAAAACGCGTTGCTGAGCAAACTAAAAGCGACTTCGGCGAAAACCCTGTTTGAAATTGTATTAACCGACGAGCCCCTTATGTGCAAGTGAAACGCCTGGCTGCCAGCTATCTCAAGCACGGTAGAATCCAGTGGCGACATCGTGCCACAAGGGGCTTTGCTAGACGCGATAGCAATCAAGACATTAAGCTTCTAGCAGAGATGGATGAACTCCACGGTACGTTATCAGGCCATGCCACTAGGAAACTCTGTGAGCGCGCCTTAGTTGTCTATGAGCAAACTGAGTATGCCAACCTGGCACGTATCTCGGTTTCTCATCTATACAATCTACGCCGATCTAAACCCTACCAGAACAATCTCCGTCACTTTGAAAAGACACATTCCAAGCCTTCTTCTATCGGCCAAAGACGTAAGCCACAGCCAGAAGGTCAACCTGGCTATAGCCGTGTAGATACAGTGCATCAGGGCGATAAGGACAAGGTTAAAGGGGTCTATCATATCAACGCCGTTGATGAGATCACCCCGTTTGAAGTCGTGTCTTCTACACAGAAAATATCAGAGCCATTCTTGATGCCTATTCTCACTCAAATGCTAGAGCAATTCCCCTTTGTGATTAAAGGCTTTCATGCCGATAATGGCAGTGAATACATTAACCAATCGGTGGTGCGATTGTTGAATAAGCTATTAATCGAGTTAACCAAATCCAGGGCTAGACACCGTAACGACCATGCCTTAGTTGAGTGCAACAATGGGGCCATCGTGCGCAAGCATCTTGGCTTCATGCATATCCCGCAAAAATATGCGCCTGAGATTAATCAATTTGCCACCGACTTTCTTAACCCTTATTTGAATTATCACCGACCTTGTTTCTTCCCACAGATCAGCACTAACAACAAAGGAAAACAAGTCAAAACCTATCCATATCGAAACATGATGACGCCTTATGAAAAACTCAAATCGTTGACCAATGCACAGTCATATCTTAAAACTCACATCTCGTTTACAATGCTTGACGATATCGTTTATCAGATGACTGATAATGAGGCAGCAAAACAACTCAATGAGGAAAAAACTAAACTCTTTAAAAACATCTTTGAACAGAAATGACAATCAACTTCTCGGTATCATTCCTGTATTGGAATAGACTGGCGTAGAGCTGTTTATGGACTCTCTAAATTGGGCTTACTTGAGACCTTTCTACAACACGAGCTAGCCCTGCATAAGGTTCGTCCTTTCGGTTTTATAGGGCATTATACTGGCTCATATTCAGCACCATGGTTGCGCAACGCATCGTGCATAAACGTAAACAAATATTTCGCATAACTCCAGCGAACTTGGATGTGATAAATAGGGTCATCGTTCATCTGATTCATCAGGATAGCTGCATGGCCATAACGCGTTTGGGTGCATTGGCCCGAAGTAAACTGTGACGGATGGGTATCAAACGGTGATCCATTAGCGATTATCTTTCTAGCTAATGGGCCACTAAGTTCAATTAGGGTGTAATAGTCCGTTACATCCACTATTGCAGCATGTTGCCCCCCTAAAGCCAGTCGTAGTTCACTAATCAGAGTTAGGCAATCATCCAGAGCGCAATGCAGCATCCATTCGTTTGGACCTGTCCAAGAAAGTACAGAATCGCCTTTCGTATTGTACGTGTTCGCTTCGATTGGTAATGTTAGGCCAGTTACCTTTTTAATAGCTGCAACAAAGCCTTTATTATTACTGTCACCACGAACTGTTATTTTGCCGCATAAAGGCAATTCTGCTAAACGTGTGCCAGCGAGCTCAACCGGTTCGATTGAAGCCAAGGGTGTTTGAATATTTAATAGCTTGGTCATAGTATTATCCTCGAGCGAGTTTCTCCTCCTTATCATAAAACACAAAGTCGACCACCTTGGCCTTTTGACTGCTGCCATCAAGCATCGCAAATTCTAGTGTTTGGCCTTTTCGAGCTTTGCCGTCTTTGATCAAGGCCATTGCAATTGAGCGGCCTAAATTAGGGCTGTAATAACTTGATGTGACATGGCCTAGCATTTCCATTGGCGGTTTAGGCTTCATCTCGACCACTGCATGTGCGCCTTCAGGCAATACAAACTCTGGGTCTTCAGTGAGTAAGCCCACCAATTGTTTTCGGCCTTCTTTCGCCGTGTCGCTACGGTTAAAAGAGCGACGGCCCATAAAGTCGCCTTTCTTTTTCGAAACAATCCAATCCATGTCCAAGTCCATCGGTGTCATGGTGCCGTCGGTATCTTGGCCGACGATGATGAAACCTTTTTCCGCACGCAATACGTGCATGGATTCAGTGCCATAGGCGAACACATCTAACGGCTTACCTTTTTCCATTAACCTCTCCCACATGGCGAGGCCATAGCGGGCAGGGACGTTTACCTCGAAGGCAAGCTCTCCAGTAAAACTGATTCGATATACCTTGGCTGGGATGCCGCCAAAGTTGATTTCCTTCATCGACATAAACGGAAAACTCTCGTTGCTTAAGTCGTCGTCGGTTAGCATCTCAAGCAATTCACGCGATTTGGGCCCGTTCACGCCCATCACTGCCCACTGTTCTGTAACACTGGTGCAATACACCTCCATTTCAGGCCATTCAGTTTGCAGCCATTCTTCTAGCATGCCCATCACGCGGGCAGCGCCGCCTGTGGTGGTGGTCATGTGGAAATGGTTTTCACTTAGGCGCGTGGAAACACCGTCATCGATTACCATGCCGTGTTCGTTAAGCATCACGCCATAGCGGCATTTGCCGATACCAAGCTTGGTCCAAGTATTGGTGTATAAGAAGTTTAAGAACTTGGCTGCATCTTGGCCTTGGATATCAATTTTACCCAGTGTGCTGGCGTCCAATATGCCAACCCCCTCACGCAAAGCTTTGCACTCACGTTGCACGGCATCGTGCATCGTTTCTTCACCTCTCGGAAAATACCGAGGGCGTTTCCAGTCGCCTACGTCTTCAAATATAGCGCCGTTGGCTAAATGCCACGGTTGCATTGCGGTAGTGCGCTTTTGCAAAAAGGTTTCGCGAATGTTCTGTCCAACAATGGCACCGAAAGTCAGTGGCGTATAAGGTGGACGGAATGTCGTGGTACCGATTTGTGGAATAGGGCGTTCTTGAATGCCGGACATTACATTTAGCGCATTGACGTTGGATGTTTTACCTTGGTCGGTTCCCATGCCTGTGGTGGTATAGCGCTTGGTGTGCTCCACCGAGATAAAACCTTCGCGTGATGCTAAATGCAAATCAGCCACGGTTGCGTCATTGTGCAACTCATGAAAATGTTTCTTCTTGCCTTGGCCAATAGGATGGTCGGTCGGCAAGATCCATAGCGGGCGCATATCGGTAGGCAAGGGATGTGCGTCACACAGGGGTGTCGCTGATTTGCGTAAGCCTCTAATGCCTAGCACTCTAAGTGCGTTTAAGCCAGCGGCTGCGCCGCTTGCTAAGCAATCGCTTAGCGCGAAATCACCATTACATGCACCCACATTGACGTGTGGATTAATTGGTGCAGTTTGATCTGGCACAAAGCAATGACGCGCATCGTCATAACGCAGTTTGCCTTTGGCTTGGCTAAATAAGTGGACGGTAGGTGTCCAACCACCTGCTACGCCCACCAAATCACAGGCAATAGTTTGGACCGGCCCCGCTATTTTGCTGCCATCTTCACTGATCGGCGCTATTTCAACGCCTGTTAATTTGCGATTGTATTTGACGCCAGTAATGTCGTGGCCGAACAGGCAGTTAATGCCAGCTTGGCGCACGCTACGGGCAAGGTTATCGCTAATGTCGCCGCGGGTTTCAAGAATAGTTACCGTCTTGCCAAGCGCCTTAATCGCCATGGCGGTCGGGTAAGCGGTATCATTGTTGGTGACGAATACAACATGTTCTCCCGGCACCACCGCATGTTTATATGCGTAAATGCCAATCGCATTAGCCAACATAACGCCAGGCCGATCGCTATCACCAAACACTAGTGGTCGCTCAATTGAGCCCGTTGCTAAGATCACTTGTTTAGCACGGATTTTCCACAGGCGCTCACGCGGCACATCTGAGGTGTGAGTCACACTCAAGTGGTCAGTTTTGTGCTCGGATGCGATTAGATAGTTGTGATCAAAATACCCGGTTAGCGTGGTGCGAGTTAATAGCGTTACGTTCGGATTACCGGCAAGCTCAGTTTCGCAACTGGCTGCCCATTCGCTTGCGGGTTTACCTTTGATAGTATGCGCTTCGTTAAGTAATGCGCCTCCTAACTGTGGTGCATCTTCTATCAGTATTACGCGAACATCGCCTTTTGCAGCGGCCATTGCTGCGCTAATGCCAGCCGGGCCACCACCAACGATTAAAATATCACAATGTGCGTATTGGTGGTCGTAATGACTCGGATCCCAAGTTTGCGCGGCTGGGGCCTTGCCTAGGCCAGCCGACCGGCGAATAACGTGCTCATACTTGGTCCACATTGCCGCAGGCCACATGAAGGTTTTGTAATAAAAGCCAGCGGGTAAAATACGCGAGAATTTGTTATTCATCGCTCCGATGTCATATTTAACGCTGGGCCAGCAATTTTGGCTAGCCGCCTTTAACCCTTCATAAAGCTCAATTTGTGTTGCACGACAGTTTGGTACCGTGTGCACTCCTTCCTCAAGCTGTACCAGCGCATTGGGCTCTTCAGAACCGGCACTAAAAATACCGCGAGGGCGGTGATACTTAAAGCTGCGGGCGTTCACGATCACGTCATTGGCTAGTAGTGCCGAGGCCAGTGTATCTCCCTGATAGCCCTGATAGGCTTTGCCGTCGTAAGTGAAGTTTAAAATTTGGTCGCGGTCAATTGCGCCGCCATTAACTAAGCGATTTGGCTGGCTCATGCTGACTTCCCCATCTTGATTTTCGGCTTGGCTTCGCCGGGCTTGTAGCTGGCGTAGACTTCATCTGTTGCAGTGTTGCGCGCTACATTAAACCACTGTCGACAACCGTTGGAATGTACCCAACGCTCGTAATGTAGACCTTTTGGGTTGCTACGAAAGAACACGTAATCACCCCATTTTTGCTCGGAAAGTGCTTCAGTTTTTAGAGGGCGTGCAATGTGTGCCTCACCATGGGCCGAAAACTCAGATTGGTCACGTTTTCCGCACCAGGGACATTCAATTATCATCATAGTGGAATTCTCTTAGTACTCTTTTAAAGTGAAATTGCCTAATTCAGCGTCGACGCGCTGTTTCACAGCAAGGCGTATTGCGCAATGAATGGTCGTTCCCTTCATAAGCGATACAACGCGGCTGTGGGATAGCGAGTTGGTGCCATATGGGTGAGCCTGTCCGCGCACCTGGACCGCGTCGCCGCTTTTGTAAAGGGAGTGACCATTTCCTGCAAGCGGTGCCTTGCCATGCACGAGGACAGACTCACTGAATTAGGCAATTTCACTTTGAAAGGGTACTAGTGAGCAACGGCTGAGGCCGCACCTTCATCAATGAGTGCGCCGGTATTAAAGCGATCAATCGAGAATGGTGCAGCAAAGGGGTGCATTTCACCTTTAGCGATTGAATGCGCGAACACATGGCCAGATCCCGGCGTGGCTTTAAAGCCGCCAGTTCCCCAACCACAGTTGAAGTATAAATTCTCAACAGGCGTTTTCGAAACAATCGGTGAGCGGTCCACAGTCACATCAACAATGCCGCCCCACTGGCGCAGCATTTTCATGCGTGATAGCGCTGGGTACAGTTCAATAATGGCTTGTAGCGTATCTTCAATCACCGCAAAACCGCCGCGTTGCGAATAAGAGGTGTAACCGTCAGAGCTTGCCCCGATGACTAGCTCGCCTTTATCCGATTGACTGATATACGCGTGTACGCCGTTAGACATGATCACTTGATCAACGCAGGGTTTCACGGGTTCAGAGACTAACGCTTGTAACGGGAAAGATTCGATGGGCAACCTAAAGCCAGCCATATCAGCGAGCACGCTACAATGTCCAGCAACCACCACGGCAACTTGGTCAGCTCCGATGCTACCCTTGTTGGTTTCGATGCCTTTAACTACGCCATTAGTGATGTCAAACCCTGTCACTTCGCAGTTTTGAATGATATCAACCCCCAAGGCATCCGCTGCGCGGGCATAACCCCAGGCGACAGCGTCATGACGAGCGGTTCCGCCAAGCTGCTGGAACAGGCCCCCCATTACTGGATAGCGACAATCCAAATTCATGTAAGGTACCATCTTTATAATCTCTTTCGGTGTCATAAATTTCGACTTAATGCCGTTGAGATGAATGGCATTGCCACGACGGCCAATTTCTTGCATGTCGTGCACGCTGTGTGCCACATGCAATACGCCGCGCGGTGAATACATCACATTGTAATTAAGCTCTTGGCTCAGCGTACCCCATAAGTCGACAGCATGATCGTATAAGGCAGCGGATTCGTCCCAAAGGTAGTTTGAACGGATGATGGTGGTATTGCGACCGGTATTTCCACCACCGATCCAGCCTTTTTCAATGACAGCTACATTGGTGATGCCGCATTCCTTGGCTAAATAATAAGCGGTTGCGAGACCGTGCCCACCACCGCCAACAATTATTACTTTATAGTGTTTTTTGGGTTCGGGACTGCGCCAAGCCGCTTGCCAGTCTTGGTGATAATTCCTAGCTTTTTTGGCGAGGTTGAAAATTGAATACTTATTCATTGGGTAAAACCAGTGGTTTATTTAGGCCATTTATGGCGCGATAATATTGTGCTCGGGGCCATAAGGGAAGTGGGTGATATTCTGTGCGCCGTCTTCGGTAAGCACGAGGATATCATGTTCGCGGTAACCGCCCGAACCTAGGTTGCCTTCTTCGATCATGATCATAGGTTCCATCGAAACCACCATGCCAGGTTCTAAAACAGTGTCGACGTCTTCACGTAGTTCAAGCCCCGCTTCACGACCATAGTAGTGACACAGCACGCCGAAAGAATGGCCATAACCAAAAGTGCGCGCTTGCAGTAATTCGTGCTCTAAGTAGATTTTGTTTAACTCGCGCGCAATATCGCTGCATTTTGTGCTGGGCTTGATTAGCTTTTTGCCTTCATCATGCACCAAACAATTCACTTCCCAGTTTTTTAGGTGCGCATCCGAACAATGCTCGGCGAATAATGTGCGTTCAAGCGCAACATAGTAACCCGCTACCATTGGGAAACAATTTAAACTCAAGATATCACCCGCTTTAATTTTGCGTGTGGTCACGGGGTTGTGTGCGCCATCGGTGTTGATGCCTGATTGAAACCAAGTCCATGTATCACGAATTTCTGAATCAGGGAATACGTTGGCAATTTCGCGCACCATCGCATCGGTAGAATGGATTGCCACTTCATGTTCTGCTACCCCTACACCAATGGCCTCTGCGCAGGCTTCGCCGCCAATGTCGGCAATCGCAGTCATTTTGGTGATATGAGCAATTTCTTCAGTAGACTTGATCAAGCGTAAGCGCATCGCCGCCCCTGATATATCGACAAATTTTGAATTAGGCAAAGCCGCCTTGAGTTTGTCAACCATTTGCATATTGATATGATCCCACTCGATACCAACGGTGTCGCCATCTTTAATATATTTGCGCACACCGCTGTAGTAATTATCACGTTGCCAATCGGTGTAAACCTGATTGCCACCAAACGTGCGCCGCGCAGGCGCTCCGCCGTCAATGTTGGCGCTTAATGTAGTTTGGGTATCATGATTTACCACCAAACCATACGGGCGGCCAAAAGCACAATAGAAAAAATCAGAATAGTAATTGACGTTGTGAATCGAGGTCATTAACACGGAATCAATATTCAAACTCGCCATAGCGGCTCGCAGCCCAGTTAAACGGCGGCTCATTTCAGCATTACTGAAGGTTGCTTGGGCGCGTTCGAAAATTGGGAATTCGATTAAGTTTCTCATTTCCATGGTGGACTCTTTGTTGGTAGGTTCGTAAAGGCGGCTTTTTATGTGTAATGTCGCTATTATAAAAAAGTAGGTGTATTTTAACCAATATAATATATTGCTATTAATATCATTAATAATGATATATTGGTTACATGATTCAGTTCAGACAAATACAGGCTTTTCATGCCATTATCGAAGCGGGTACAGTCACAAAGGCGGCCGATAAACTTGGTATTTCGCAGCCTGGTGTAAGTAATCTTATTTCTAGCCTTGAACGCCATATTGGTTTTAAGCTTTTTAAGCACTTGAGTGGAAGACTCAGCCCCACACCTGAAGCAATGCGTTTGTTTAATTCTGTTGAAGGAATGATCGAAGGCTTTGAGAATATCGATCGTCGCGCCGCTGCGCTAAAGCATGAAGTGAGTGGTAAGCTTATAGTCGGTGGCTTGCCAGAGCTGTCGCTCGACTATCTGCCGGTTTTGCTCAGCAAATTTCTGCAAGATAAACCTGAGGTGGAATCGTCATTCCAAACCCGCTCTTCTGTAACCATTCAAGAGATGGTCGCTGATCATTATATTGAGGTAGGAGTCGCAGAGGGCCCGTTGCAGCACGAAAACCTGGAAGGGGAGACGTTCTCATTCCCATGCTATTGCGCACTGCATTTGGGGCATAGATTAGCAGATAAAAAAGTAATTTCTGCTAAAGACTTGGATGGCGAGCCGCTAATCTCGCTGGGTTCGTACCACATGACCTATCACCGCCTACGCGAGGTATTTGCAGCACAAAACTGTGTGTGGAATGACCAGTATCAAACCCGAACATTCTACGCGGCACTTACCCTTGTTCGCGAAGGCATGGGCGTCGCATTGATTGACCCATTCACGTTGTCCACTCGAGATACAGGCCATGTCGTGATAAAGCCATTTAAGGTGCCAATAAATTTGGACTTGGCCCTATTCTGGGCAACCGACAAACCTATTTCTTTGCTTGGGCAGTCGTTTATCAATTTTGTGCGTGCGCAGATGGCGCAGACGCGGGAACAGTTCTTAAAATTGCCATTAGCTTAACCATTTTTTTAGGCTAATTTTGAGCATCAACAGGATGAATAACCGTGATAAAATTTTACCGTCTTTTCATTGATCCTCAGTAAGTGCGCGGACACCAGTGCCGCTCTTGCTTATAAAAACAGCCTATTAGTCCATTATGTCGAACACTAACCCTATCTCAGCAACCGTCGATTTTGATCAAAATGGTGTGCAACACGGCTTTTTAAAGCTACCGCATTCTCACGATGATTCTGCTTGGGGCTCTATTATGATCTCTATCACCGTAGCTAAGAATGGTGAAGGCCCCACAATACTTTTCACTGGGGCAAACCACGGTGACGAATACGAAGGACCGATTGCGCTGTTTGATTTAGCAGCAAACATCGATGCCAGTAAGATAACAGGCCGTATTATTATTGTACCCGGCATGAATTACCCCGCGTTTGAAGCTGGCAAACGTACTTCACCGATCGATGGCGGCAATATGAATCGCAGTTTTCCAGGTGACCCAAAAGGCACGCTAACTGAGAAAATAGCAGATTATTTTCAGTGTACTTTATTGCCGATGGCAGACTACGTGCTCGATTTTCACTCTGGAGGCAAAACTTTGGACTTTCTACCGTTTTGTTGTGCACACGAATTGGATGACAAAGAACAGCAAACCCGTTGTGTTGCTGCCAGAGATGCTTTTAATGCACCGCACTCAATGATGCTGTTGGAAATCGACGCGCCAAGTATGTATGACACGGCAGCCGAGAATATGGGTAAAACCTTTATTAGCACTGAGTTGTCGGGGGGCGGTACGGCTTCAGCAGCCACCATTGCGATTGCCAAAAAAGGTATCCGTAATATCTTGCGTCACACCGGCATAACTCAAGGTGAGCTCGAGGTGGACGACACCCTAGTGCTTGATATGCCCGACGACCGTTGCTTTGTATTTAGCGAATCAGAAGGTATGTTAGAGCTGGTTGTGGAGCTTGGTGACAAAGTTAAAGCGGGAAATTTAATCGGTCGCGTTCACAATATAAAACGCACGGGTGATGCGCCGACCGATTATCACGCGAAGATCGATGGCATTTTTACCGGTCGGCACTTTCCTGGGAAAATAGCGATGGGGGATTTCCTCGCCGTTATCGATGTGCAAGTTTAAGCTATCGGGTATACGCTCTTAAATAGTCGGTTAAAAATATCTTTCCCCCGAAATAGTGGACGCCATTATCCAAGCAAACAACGGTGATGCTTCGTCTTATGGCGACGATCAAATTCCGCCGCAGAGACGATAGACAAACTCAATGCAATCGGCTTTAACGTTACGCAAGGAGAACTAGATGAAACGGCTCCACCAAGATTTGTGACGGCTTGGAATACGACGCAAGCTGAGATCGGTGAATTATTGGCTGCGGTAGCTACCTTTGTGGAGTGAGAACACAAAGTAGTTTGTGAAGCTTAGCTTACAGTTTTATTTGAAAGATTTTCGAAATGCCACAATTAGTTCTTTAGCATTTATCGAATGTTTTGCCTCTGCCAGAGTTTTCAAGCTTGTTTCTTAAATACGCATTCCATTTTGGAGATAGTGCGGTGAACTAGGCTCGACAATTTGAGCCATGTTTTAAGCTATTTAAACAAAATCAGTAATCATGCTGCTCTTCTGATCCTTTTTCATCACTCGAATAGGCAGCTATAGAGGCAGAAAGGATTTGGTGTTGTTCGCAGTCACCGCAATATTTTGCTAGACGCTTCAACTGTTTCTTCGCGAGATTAAGCTTGTCTGTCATCAAATAGAGCTCGCCCAAATATTCATTGGCGCCAAGGTGCTTTCGATCAATCCTTAATGCTTTTTTGTAGGCTTTTAGCGAGGCCTTAAAATTACCGTTTTTGCGTTCACTGTAGCCCAACCAATTCCACGCATTCGCGTTGTTCTTTTCAGTTTTGATAAAGCCTGTTAACTGATACTGTAACTTCAGGTATGGACTTTTATATTAGATAGAGCAGTATGGCCTTTTCCCCCTAGGGGGAATTTTTTCGAATTTTTGATTTATTCAAATTTTCTATCTTGGTGTCTTGTAAGTTGAGCCCTTTGTGCGTTCCCTGTTTTAAGCAATTAAAATACTGGAGACACCCAAATGACCCAATCAAACAATAACGTATTTGACGTAGTAGTGGAACACACATCTCAGAAGGCCCCGATGCCATGCGCCCCGTGCTCACCGCACTGCTCAATGAGGCGATGAAGATTGAAAGAGAGCCGTTTCCAGGCGCATCACACTATGAGCATAGTCAAGACCGGCCAGGGTTTGCCCATGGCTACCAGGATAAGCGTATCGATACGCAAGCCGGTACGCTCAATCTGCGTATCCCAAAGACCGCTAAACACGTTGATGAACCTTTTTACCCTCAATCGCTAGAACGCGGCTTACGCAGCCAACGTGCGATGATGCTGACCGTTGCTGAAATGTACGTGACGGGCGTTAGCACGCGCCGAGTCGAAAAAGTCATGCAGAGCATGGGTATTGAAAGCATCTCCTCTACACCGGTCTCACGGGCTAACCAGAGCATGGATGAGGCGTTAAAAGTCTGGCGTGATCGTCCGTTGGATAAAGTCTCTTACCTAATCCTTGATGCGCGTTATGAAAAGGTGCGTGAGGGCCACCAAGTGATTGATATGGCGGTGTTGAGTGCGGTGGGTGTATTGCCTTGTGGACGGCGTTGCGTATTAGGAACGGCAATGGCACTTAATGAAGCCGAGGTTAACTGGCGAGAGTTCCTCAAAGGCTTGGTTGACCGGGGCATACATGGTATTGAGTTTATTGTCAGTGATGATCACCGTGGCTTAAAAGCCGCTAGAAAGGCAGTGTTCCCAGGTATACCTTGGCAGCGTTGCCAGTTTCATCTGGCGCAGAATGCAATGCATCATGCCCCCAATCACAAGATCAAGCAGCGCATTGGTGGTGAGCTGCGTAGTGTTTGGAATGCACCCAATAGGGCAGCTGCTCAGGTTAATCTAAAAGTCCTTGTGAGCCAGTACCAGGAAAAGCATGCTCACTGGGCGCAGTGGCTAGAAAACAATGTGCCTGAAGGGTTAAATGTGGTTTGCCTTGCCAGATAGACACCAAAAGAAAATGCGAACCTCCAACCGCATTGAACGGACGGTTCAACAAGAACTTAAGCGGCGAACCCGCTTGGTCAGAGTCTTTCCTAACCGAGAGGCTTGGTTACGATTAGTCAGTGCCATTCTGATTGAAATTGACGACGAATGGGCTAATGCTAATCATCGATATATCGTGTGGAACGACAATGAGTCAACTTGCTAGACAAAAAGTCCATACCCAATGTTGCGTAATCTGTTAACTGCAAAATGGCTTGCTCAAATTGTTCAGACTTAACTAAATCCACAATCTCTGTAGGTAGTGGTTTTGCTTCAGCCTGTGGAGTGGAGGCGCCGTCAGCAAGAATAGGAATCGTAGTTAATGCAAATAATAAAGCGACAATTGTATAAAATATCACTGCTGTCCCGTTAACACTAAAGAAACAGGCCTGATTTTCTCTCAATTTGATAAAATACGTTTAGCGATAAACCGTTGAATCAAATAGGAAAATCAGACCATGTCACATTGTAATACCGTTCTAAATCAAATACTCAAAATTGTTCCGAGACATGAATTCGAGGCACTCGCAATTCAACATCATTCGGGGCGTTCATTCCGCAGAGCGTCTCGTTGGTCACAGTTCGTGAGCCTGACTATAGCTCAATTGACTGGCCGTCATAGCTTGCGTGATATTGTTGATAATGTCAGCGCTCAATCACACCGCTTGTATCATCTTGGTAGTGCCGTGTTAACGCGGTCCAATCTTTCACGCATCAATGAGAACAAGCCTTCGAGCCTTTATGAAGCACTATTCTCTCAATTACTCAAGTGCTGTCAGAGCAAAACGCCAGGGCATAACTTTCGTTTCAAGAATCCCCTGTATTCGCTGGACTCATCTACCATTGATCTGTTATCGGTTTTCCCATGGGCAGACTTTCGATCAACTAAAGGGGCAATCAAACTGCATGTAGGCCTGAATCATGATGGTTACTTACCTGAGTTTGTTAATATCACCGAGGGTAAATGTGCTGATGTTACTGCAGGCAGGAAAGTAGCTTTCCCGAAAGGCAGCATTGTAGTTATTGATCGTGGATACAACGACTATGCCTGGTATAAGCAATTGAATGACAAGGGAATATACTTTGTCACACGATTAAAGAAGAATGCTGCATACCGCCTTATCAAGCGACATAGTGTACGCAAGGGAACGGGACTTAGCAGTGATCAAACGATTGAATTCACGGGGGTCAAAGCAGCAAAGGAGTGTTCGATTCGATTACGCCGTATTGGTTATCGCGATGCCACTACAGGCAAGCATTATGTGTTTTTAACCAACCACTTTAAGCTCAGTGCTCAAACTATCGCCGATATTTATAAAGCCAGATGGCAGGTGGAATTATTCTTCAAGTGGATCAAGCAGAACTTAAAGGTGAAGTCATTTATCGGCACCAGCAAGAACGCAGTATTGACCCAAATATGGATTGCGTTATGTATTTACCTAATACTGATGTTCATCAAATTGCAGTCGAAGGCGGGCAAAACGATGCAACAAATATTGAGGGTATTGCAGCTTAATTTGTTTGAAAAACGTGATTTAATGGCACTGTTGCGAGGGGACCCGATGCATCACCCAAACCTTAACCCTAATCAATTTTCGTTGCTGTGAAAGTTAACGGGACAGCAGTGATAAAATATTGATTTCATGGTTCGTTCTCGAAAGTGTAACTTAAAAGGTTTTACTTGTTTTACTCGTCGAGTTTGACGCCGGTTTCTCAAATAAGTTCTAAACAAGATAGCGTTTTATAAGCTGATTGGCTTAAATCTTGAGTGTGAAAAAGGGTGCCAACAACGATGGCGTACCCTATTTGAGAAAGCCCCTGAGTCGCGTTTAATCAGGTTCAAGTTCGAATACAGGATAGGATAATAATAGGTTCTCACCTAAAATTAGGCTGTCGGTGCCATAATGTACTGCTTTTAAATAACCTAGCACCGACCTATTTAAGGCTAAGTGCTGTTTGAACTGGCATCACCTAAACACTACTCATAAATTATCACTGAAAAATAAGAATGGCTAAACTTCCCGAAAACGCAGATGTTGTCATTATTGGTTTGGGCGGCATTGTTGGCTCCTCTGTAGCGCATCATCTAATTGAGAAGGGCTGGACCAATATTGTTGGAATTGACAAGTCATCTATTCCGACTGACATTGGCTCAACCTCGCATGCTTCAGACTTTGTGTATATGACTGCACATGACGAACTGACTTGCTACACAACAAAATACAGTGTTGAGTTTTTCGATAAAATGGGGCGCTATGACAGAGTTGGAGGCCTAGAAGTCGCTCGTCATGATGACGATGGTAGGATGGAGGAACTCAAGCGCAAAGTCGGTTCGGGTAAAGCATTCGGTGCTAAGGCCCGTATGATTTCTGCTAGTGAAGCCAAAGAAAAATTCCCATTGCTTGAAGAAAGCATGATTCAAGGCGCTCTCTGGGACCCAGACGCTGGCTTGGTGAAGCCACGCTCGCAAACCGTCGCTGGAGAACTCGTAGACCAAGCGGTGGCCACTGGGCACTTACTTTCCTTTGCTAACACATCGGCAACGGGTCTCGATATCGAAAACAGCCGTATGAAAGGGGTGGAGACAAGCCGCGGCTATATTGCAGCAAAGCACGTTGTTGTTAGTGCTGGCTTATGGGGCCGACTGATCGCCCAAATGGCAGGTGAAGACCTTCCCATTATGCCGGTGGATCATCCCTTGTGCTTCTTTGGCCCATTTAAAGAATTTGAGGGGACAGGTAAAGATATTGGTTACCCATTGTTAAGAGACCAAGGCAATTCAGCTTACCTTCGTGATACTGGTGATCCGAAAACCGCAGAAGGCGGCATGATTGAGTGGGGCTACTACGAAGAAAAAGACCCACGTTTACTTCACCCTAAAGATTTGTTGGAAAAAGGCGAGTCGCATTGGTCTCCCTCTCAGCGTGACCTAGAAATCGAGCAAATCATCGAGCCATTGGAGCGTGCTATGGAACTCACTCCTATTTTAGCTGAACTAGGCTGGGACAATAAGCGGTCGTTTAATGGCTTATTGCAAGTGACTGTAGATGGCGGCCCATCGGTAGGCGAATCACCGGAAACTCGCGGGCTTTGGTACGCCGAAGCGGTTTGGGTTAAAGATGGCCCAGGCGTAGGTAAGGTGCTAGCAGACATGATGACCGATGGCGCCACGGATGTAGATATCAACGGCATGGACGTAGCACGTTACTACCCGATCCAAAAAACACCGGGATATATCTACAATCGTTGTTACGAATCAGCATTTAAAATATATAACCCTGCTGTACATAGCCGTGAACCTTATTCTGAAGGCCGTGGTTTACGCCGCAGCCCATTCTGGGCGCGAGAGAAAGAATTGGGCGGCCATTTTATGGAGTTAGCAGGTTGGGAACGTGCACACGGTTACGCCTGTAATGAGCATTTGTTAGAAAAATATGGCGATAAGGTGCCGGTACGTGAAAACGAATGGGATAACCGTCACTTTTGGAGGGTGTCTAACGCTGAGCATCTCGCAATGTCTGAAAACGCCGGCATGTTCAACTTATCGCACTTTGCGGTGGTCGATATCTTGGGGCCTGACGCCGAGGCTTTAATGGAATATGTGTGTGTATCAAAAGTCGGTGGAAACACTGCAATAGGAAAAGGTGTCTATACCCACTTTCTCACGCCCGAGGGTGGCGTGCGCGCTGACCTAACTGTAATTCGTATGGGCAGCAATCACTATCGTATGATAGACGGCGCGGATGCGGGGCATAGAGACCTCGTCTGGTTAAAGCGTACTGCGCAAGATAACGATTGGTCTGTTTACATTGAAGATCGCAGCGATCACATGGCTTGCTTAGGTGTATGGGGGCCGAATGCACGAAAGATGTTGCAAGCCATTGCCGACAATCCTGAAGAGTTAGACGAGGATAACTTCAAATTTGCTTCGACAAAAAATATTACTTTAGGCGGCGTTCCAGTCATGGCGTTTAGAATTTCTTATGTCGGTGAGCAAGGTTGGGAGTTGCACGTGCCATTTAGCTACGGTTTAACTTTATGGGACTTGGTGTACGCGCAGGGCGCCACACCGGTGGGCGTAGAAACCTATGCAAATAGTCGAAGATTAGAGAAAAGTCTGCGGCTGCAAAATGCCGATTTATTAACCCACTACAATTTGTTCGAAGCGGGCTTGGCGCGTCCAACCGTCAAGAAGGCAGATTTTTGCGGCAAGGAAGCCTTTGTTGCGCAAAAAGCCATGCAAACGCAGGTCGCCTATTTGTGCACCATGGTGATGACCGACAACATTGACGCTATAGGGGTTGCGCGTTATCCAGTAGGACAATGGCCTATATTAGACACTGAAACCAACGAAGTACTGATCGACGAAAAAGGCAGGCGCTCGTTTATAACCAGCATTGCGTACGGCCCCACAGTAGGCGCTAACATCGCACTAGGCTATTTGCCTAAGAAATATGCGGTTGAAGGTAAAAAATTGATGATGGAATATTTCGACGAACCGTTCCCAATCGAAGTTAAAGGTGTGGGTTACGCGCCACTTTATGACCCTGAAAATATTCTGCCAAAAACCTAGGTTTTGATTGGTTTTACGGTATAAGCTTTCATAGTGAGTGCCATACAATGTGCGGTGTTATTGCCGCGCAGCTTGTCTGGCGCGGCAGAACAAACTCGCGTCGCCACAGGAGTAGTGACTTTTAAGCGGTGGACTAATATTGCAACAGCTTGTTAATTAAATAAAAAAATGTCAGAACGCAAAGCACGTCGTGGACGTCAAAACCGTACAACCGGGGTAACGGAAGTTACGCCAATTGTGCCCTATTTAAAGCGCCAAATTCCAGAGTATGAGGTGTTGGGCGAAGAAGGCTTGGTGCAGATTGAAGAAAATGCAGAGACCATCTTAAGCGAAATTGGTGTTGAGTTTCGCGACGATCAAGAAGCACTGGATATTTGGAAAGAAGCGGGCGCTGATGTGCAGGGCGAGCGCGTACGCTGCCCTCGAGGGATGTGCCGCAAGCTTATTCAAGATAATGCACCAGCGCAGTATACCCAACATGCAAGAAACCCTGAACGCAGTATAGAAATTGGTGGAAAGAATACGGTTTTGGTGCCTGCCTATGGTAGCCCTTTCGTACATGATTTAGACAAAGGTCGTCGATATGCAACCATTGAAGATTTTCGTAATTTTGTAAAGCTAGCGTATTCAACGCCTAACCTGCATCATTCTGGTGGCACCATTTGTGAGCCAGTTGATCTTCCGGTTAATAAACGCCACTTCGATATGGTTTACACCCATATGAAGTATTCTGACAAAGCCTTTATGGGCTCGGTTACGCACCCAGATCGCGCGCAGGATACGGTAGATATGGCCAAAATATTGTTTGGTGATAACTATATTGACCCAGCAACGGGCAAGCCAAAGACAATTGTCACTAGCTTGATTAATGCGAATTCACCCATGAACTTTGACGATACCATGCTGGGTGCCGCCAAAGTTTATGCGCGTAATAATCAGGCTTGTATTATCACGCCATTTATATTGGCTGGTGCGATGTCGCCGGTAACGGTCGCTGGCACCGCAGCGCAATCGTTGGCCGAAGCGATGGCGGGAATGGCGTTTGTGCAATTGGTCTCCCCTGGTGCGCCAGTCATTTTCGGCAGTTTCGCATCGTCGATGTCTATGCAGTCGGGTGCCCCCACGTTTGGCACACCCGAGCCAGCATTGGTGCTGTATGTGATGGCAAATTTAGCACGCCGTCTAGGGGTGCCATTTCGCTCTGGCGGCGGATTGAACGCGGCGAAGTTGCCAGACGCACAAGCGATGTCTGAAGCGGTAAGTACTTTATTACCTGCGGTATTAGCTGGCGTTAACTTCGTGTTGCACACCGCTGGTTGGATGGAAGGCGGTTTAGCTATGTCCTACGAGAAGTTTATGATGGATTGCGATCAAGCTGGAATGATGGCCACCATGGTCAAAGGGGTGGATATGTCTGAAAACGGTCAAGCAATGGACGCGATTGCAGAAGTTGGACCAGGACAACACTTCTTAGGTTGTACACATACACAAGCCAACTTTAAAAGCGCGTTCTATCGTTCACCACTAACCGATAACAACAGCTTCGAGCAATGGGAGTCGGATGGTAGCCTAGACCATTCACAACGCGCGAATGCAGCGTTCAAGAAATCCTTAGCTGAATATGAAATGCCGCCGCTAGACCCAGCGGTGGATGAAGCTTTGCTTGCCTATATGCAGCAAAGGAAAGGCTCTTTTGCAGATTCGAATATTTAGTAAGTAAGCCTAGCTTGTATTTATAGAGATAAGATGATGCTCAGCATGGTCTTGTCGAATTCTAAATCTGCGCCGTTTATTTCAAAGCTACGGAATGAATCTACATGTAAATCATACATGCCGTGCTCAAGTTCTACGCTAAACCCGCTGTATTTCATGCCAACTTTTACGCTAATAGCGTGGCCGTCCATATTTGAGCTGCCAGATTGTCCGTAACTGCCCACACCAGTTAATAAATCTTGGAGGTTATAAAAGGTTTTATAGGCTTTTCCTTTCACCAAAGAAACACCTGCTCCAACATAAGGGCCAGTTTCGGTGTCTGAGAAGGCGTAGGTGCCGCCTACGTATAGCTCAAAATAACGAATTTCGGCTTGCGGCTGATCAGAAGCAACATTGAACGACCCTTCTTGGCTAACTAAGCGAATAGTTTGAGGTGATACATAACCTTGGTTAACTGAAAACCCAACGTCAAGACCGATAGGGCTGCTTTCTTGGATGCGTTTGTATACATAACCTAACGAGAAGATATCATCGATTCGCCCGTCTTCAACATTGGTGGTTTCAATTCTATAAGTAGATGGGTCAAATGGGTTATATAAGTTAAGATGCTTCCCGCTGATATCAGAACTACTATTCGGCGCATAGCCAAATTTGATGCCACGTTCAACATTGGCAGCGTTGGCTAATAGGGGAAGTGCGAGTAAGCTAACGACTAAAAATTTTGCGGTTTTCATGAGTGGTATAGGTATAAGAGTTGGATGGATAGGATGAGCGGTAGTTTAGACATTCATGATCAAGAAAACCAGCACAAGTCTTGTCCAACATGAAATGATACTGAGAGAAGGGACTGATTCTAATCGGAAATGATACCGAACTAATCTAATTTCTGTTCATGATGGTGAATGAATACCATTATGAATGACCACCATATAGATACCCTTGATAAGGCACGCTTGTTGCTACAAGGCACTGATGAAATCGATCTGGCAATCGACGGTAAACGCAATCGCTATGATTTCATCAAACGCACCTTAATGCGTTTCAAATACAGCAAACTGGGTCGAGCCGATAAGGGTCTTGTGCTGCGTTATATCACACGCATCAGCGGTTACTCTTATGTGCAAGTGAAACGCCTGGCTGCCAGCTATCTCAAGCACGGTAGAATCCAGTGGCGACATCGTGCCACAAGGGGCTTTGCTAGACGCTATAGCAATCAAGACATTAAGCTTCTAGCAGATATCACTGCTGTCCCGTTAACTTTCACAGCAACGAAAATTGATTAGGGTTAAGGTTTGGGTGATGCATCGGGTCCCCTCGCAACAGTGCCATTAAATCACGTTTTTCAAACAAATTAAGCTGCAATACCCTCAATATTTGTTGCATCGTTTTGCCCGCCTTCGACTGCAATTTGATGAACATCAGTATTAGGTAAATACATAACGCAATCCATATTTGGGTCAATACTGCGTTCTTGCTGGTGCCGATAAATGACTTCACCTTTAAGTTCTGCTTGATCCACTTGAAGAATAATTCCACCTGCCATCTGGCTTTATAAATATCGGCGATAGTTTGAGCACTGAGCTTAAAGTGGTTGGTTAAAAACACATAATGCTTGCCTGTAGTGGCATCGCGATAACCAATACGGCGTAATCGAATCGAACACTCCTTTGCTGCTTTGACCCCCGTGAATTCAATCGTTTGATCACTGCTAAGTCCCGTTCCCTTGCGTACACTATGTCGCTTGATAAGGCGGTATGCAGCATTCTTCTTTAATCGTGTGACAAAGTATATTCCCTTGTCATTCAATTGCTTATACCAGGCATAGTCGTTGTATCCACGGTCAATAACTACAATGCTGCCTTTCGGGAAAGCTACTTTCCTGCCTGCAGTAACATCAGCACATTTACCCTCGGTGATATTAACAAACTCAGGTAAGTAACCATCATGATTCAGGCCTACATGCAGTTTGATTGCCCCTTTAGTTGATCGAAAGTCTGCCCATGGGAAAACCGATAAGCACAGATCAATGGTAGATGAGTCCAGCGAATACAGGGGATTCTTGAAACGAAAGTTATGCCCTGGCGTTTTGCTCTGACAGCACTTGAGTAATTGAGAGAATAGCGCTTCATAAAGGCTCGAAGGCTTGTTCTCATTGATGCGTGAAAGATTGGACCGCGTTAACACGGCACTACCAAGATGATACAAGCGGTGTGATTGAGCACTGACATTATCAACAATATCACGCAAGCTATGACGGCCAGTCAATTGAGCTATACTCAGGCTCACGAACTGTGACCAACGAGACGCTCTGCGGAATGAACGCCCCGAATGATGTTGAATTGCGAGTGCCTCGAATTCATGTCTCGGAACAATTTTGAGTATTTGATTTAGAACGGTATTACAATGTGACATGGTCTGATTTTCCTATTTTATTCAACGGTTTATCGCTAAACGTATTTTATCAAATTGAGAGAAAATCAGGCCTGTTTCTTTAGTGTTAACGGGACAGCAGTGATCGGTACACCAAGCTTGATTGGGTTGATTGATGGCCAACCCACCTAGCAGATAAGGATAAATCTTGTGCCCCGCCTTCTTCTTGCTGGTGTTAGGCCTAGGATAGATGGCTTTAATGCCCATCTTACGCATTAAGCGTCGCACATGTTTACGGTCAACTCGGTGGCCTACATCTTGCAACACATCACGAATGCGTCTACTGCCAAGAAAGGGCCGATTGAGGTGAATGCGATCAATCAGATGCATCAGTTCCAAGTCATCCTCATTAGCAGGTGAGGTTTTGTAATAAACATGGGAACGATGAATCTTCAACAATTTACACTGACGAACTAACGATAGTTTATTGCTTTTATTAATCATAGTTTTGCGCTCAGGTCTGTTTAACGACCGAGCGCTTTTGATAAAAAATCGTTTTCCATGGTGATTTCACCGATCTTTGCCTGTAATGATTTAATCTCTGATTCTCGGTTTGGAGATAAGCCTGTGCCTGATGCAAAGACTTCAGCTGAGCTATCGAGCAATTGTTTCTTCCACTTGACGATAAGATTTGCATTGATGTCATAACGACTAGCAAGATTGCTTAATGTTTCATCACCTTTGATTGCTGCAAGAGCAACTTTGGCTTTGAATGGTGGGGCATGGTTTCTACGCTTTTTACTCATTTTCTGTTCCTCGTTTTGAACAATTATAAAACAGAAAATAACTCCTTATTTTGGCCTTCAACCTGTCCTAATCATGGGGTCCACTTCATTAGTTGTCTATGAGCAAACTGAGTATGCCAACCTAGCACGTATCTCGGTTTCTCATCTATACAATCTACGCCGGTCTAAACCCTACCAGAACAATCGCCGTCACTTTGAAAAGACACATTCTAAGCCTTCTTCTATCGGCCAAAGACGTAAGCCACAGCCAGAAGGTCAACCTGGCTATAGCCGTGTAGATACAGTGCATCAGGGCGATAAGGACAAGGTTAAAGGGGTCTATCATATCAACGCCGTTGATGAGATCACCCCGTTTGAAGTCGTGTCTTCTACACAGAAAATATCAGAGCCATTCTTGATGCCTATTCTCACTCAAATGCTAGAGCAATTCCCCTTTGTGATTAAAGGCTTTCATGCCGATAATGGCAGTGAATACATTAACCAATCGGTGGTGCGATTGTTGAATAAGCTATTAATCGAGTTGACCAAATCCAGGGCTAGACACCGTAACGACAATGCCTTAGTTGAGTGCAACAATGGGGCCATCGTGCGCAAGCATCTTGGCTTCATGCATATCCCGCAAAAATATGCGCCTGAGATTAATCAATTTGCCACCGACTTTCTTAACCCTTATTTGAATTATCACCGACCTTGTTTCTTCCCACAGATCAGCACTAACAACATAAGGAAAACAAGTCAAAACCTATCCATATCGAAACATGATGACGCCTTATGAAAAACTCAAATCGTTGACCAATGCACAGTCATATCTTAAAACTCACATCTCGTTTACAATGCTTGACGATATCGTTTATCAGATGACTGATAATGAGGCAGCAAAACAACTCAATGAGGAAAAAACTAAACTCTTTAAAAACATCTTTGAACAGAAATGACAATCAACTTCTCGGTATCATTCCTGTATTGGAATAGACTACATTTAGGAAAGCACGTACCACCATGTCTTTGCCACGTACAACAATGACGGGCTCACGAGCTAAAGTCATAGTACGGAAACTATATGCGTCTTTAAGCTCAGATTCGTGGCAAATAGGGATCCAACTCTTACTCCAAATCTTACTGAGTTCGTCTTCGAAAATTTCTTGGTCTGAATAAATTTTGCTATCAACCCACTCGCCTTGCTGCAAGTCGGGAGTAGCATTCCATTGGGCATGATTTCTTGATGACATAATATTATCTCGTTAGTAAATTAAAATTATGAATAGGTTCGCTTGTTACTTGGCTGCGTCTAGTTCGGCTAACTTAGTTTCCCACTTCATTTCTTTTGCGAACTTAGCAACTTGCTTGTCGCTCATATATACCGTGTGCTCTGGGCCTGGATATACTCTTGATTTAACTTCATCACGGTACTGAATAAACACATCCTCCATGATTGGAATAAGATCGGTGTAAATTTTGGAGTGCCGTGGTGTGTGTTCTTCGTACAAGTGGAATAAATCAGAGGTAATAATGTGCACCCCGTGAGCTCTATTTCCAGTGCCTAAGCTAATCACCGGCAGGGGAAGTACTTCAGTTAGGTATTCACATACCTCTTGGCTGGTGACTTCGCACATAACGGAGAAACAACCCGCGTCTACCATCGCCCAAGCATCATCTACTAATTCTTTTGCACGGACAGATGTTTTGCCTTGCGCAAAGAAGCCACCTAACTGAGGCATGCGCATTGGTGTCACTCCGATGTGGCCTTGAACTGGGATACCTGCTTTTACAATGGCTTCAATATTCTTGGCGTGATGTTGGTTACCTTCGCACTTCATCACTTCGGCGTTGGCGCGTGATACAAACTTGCCTGCATTTTCTACTGCTTGCTCCGCCGATACATGGAAGCTCCAGTAAGGCATATCAACCATGCGTAGGCCGTATTGGCTACCGCGGTCAACGGCCTGTGACATCATCATTACTTCTTCAAAACTTACGGTTACCGTCGACTTGTGACCAAATAGCACCATGCCCCCAGTGTCGGATACACATAAGATATCAATGCCTAGGCGGTCGGCAATAACAGCACTGCGATAATCATAGATGGCCATCTGTACGATACCTTCACCTTCGCGCATCTTCTTTTGTAGGCCTTTGATGGTGACTTTTTTTCGTGGTGCTTCGTCTGTCATTTTGTTCTCCTGTGAGTGATTAAGTTATTGACATAAAGCACTTTATCAACGTGCCTTTATATGCTACGAATCATAGGTAGTTGGCAACAAAAGAGTCAAAGAGTTAGTTTTTATCGCGTGATAGCTTTTGCCTAAAGACTATGGCTTTTGATAGGGAGTGCCATTGCAGCATTTCGCTATCAAGTAACTCTTATTTTTTAGAGATAGCCAGAGTAAAAAGCCTATCAGCATCATCACACCAACCGCAATTAACAGGCAGGCAACCAGCTTTTTTAAAAGATCGATTGGCATGTGGTGTACGAGCTTGGCACCTACCAACGTACCGCCTACCAACGTACCGCCTACCATGGTTACGGCTAGAATTAAGGCTAATTGAATATCGACTTGTCCGTGAATAAAATTACCAAAGCTCGCCGAAGTGGATATTGGAATTTGAATGATTTGCGATAAACCAATCGCAGTTAATACTGGCACTTGAAACCAAATTATAATAGGGATTAAAAGTAGTGGGCCGCCGGTTCCGCTCAGAGCAGATCCTATCCCCGTGACTAGTCCAACAAAAAATAGTGGGGTATTTTTCTCTGTATCTTCAGTAGTTTGCGGTGTATTGCGGCGCATCAGAGCATTGGCCCCAGAAGTGAGTACCAATAAAGCTTATGAATACTTCAAGTAGTTCTGCCCGAAAATAGGATAACAAAAACGCACCTAGATAAGCACCGGGTAACGCGCCTAAACAAACTTTCCCGGCCATCGTCCAGTTAATGGTGCCATGACGCGCGTAAATTAAGGCACCAACTGATCCTGTAACTATATAACTCAGCATACAAGCTGGGATCGCTGTATGTAAGGGAATATCGCCAAAAAACTTAAGTGCTGGAACCAATAATACCCCGCCGATTCCTACACTGCCTATTAGAATGCCGATGAACAAAACAACTGCAGTTAGAAGGGGCGGTAAGAACATAAAAGAGAAGTGGACCCGCTTTTTAGGACAGATGGCTTAGGAGTTATTTTCAGCTGATTAAGCAGCCAATTTCAGGCCGCGACATGGATCATACATCATGTCAGGGACCATGCCCAATGTTTGATGTTTACGCTCTTGGTTGTAATAGTTTATCCAGGAGCCAATGCCGTCTTTTGCCTCTTTCATCGATTGGTAGGCTTGCAAATAGACTTCCTCATATTTCACGCTGCGCCATAAGCGCTCAACAAATACATTGTCACGCCAAGCACCTTTGCCATCCATGCTGATGCGAATACCATTGTCTTTGAGTACACCGGTAAACGCCTCACTGGTAAATTGCGCACCTTGATCGCTGTTAAAGATATCAGGCTTGCCGTAGTAATGCAGTGCCTCTTCCAAAGCATCTACGCAGAATGCGCTATCCATGCTGTTGCTAAGCCGCCATGACAGCACTTTACGAGAATACCAATCCATCACAACGGTAAGATAAGCAAAGCCCTTAGGCATCGGGATATAAGTTATATCGGTACACCAAGCTTGATTGGGTTGATTGATGGCCAACCCACCTAGCAGATAAGGATAAATCTTGTGCCCCGCCTTCTTCTTGCTGGTGTTAGGCCTAGGATAGATGGCTTTAATGCCCATCTTACGCATTAAGCGTCGCACATGTTTACGGTCAACTCGGTGGCCTACATCTTGCAACACATCACGAATGCGTCTACTGCCAAGAAAGGGCCGATTGAGGTGAATGCGATCAATCAGATGCATCAGTTCCAAGTCATCCTCATTAGCAGGTGAGGTTTTGTAATAAACATGGGAACGATGAATCTTCAACAATTTACACTGACGAACTAACGATAGTTTATTGCTTTTATTAATCATAGTTTTGCGCTCAGGTCTGTTTAACGACCGAGCGCTTTTGATAAAAAATCGTTTTCCATGGTGATTTCACCGATCTTTGCCTGTAATGATTTAATCTCTGATTCTCGGTTTGGAGATAAGCCTGTGCCTGATGCAAAGACTTCAGCTGAGCTATCGAGCAATTGTTTCTTCCACTTGACGATAAGATTTGCATTGATGTCATAACGACTAGCAAGATTGCTTAATGTTTCATCACCTTTGATTGCTGCAAGAGCAACTTTGGCTTTGAATTGTGGGGCATGGTTTCTACGCTTTTTACTCATTTTCTGTTCCTCGTTTTGAACAATTATAAAACAGAAAATAACTCCTTATTTTGGCCTTCAACCTGTCCTAATCATGGGGTCCACTTCAGATTTCGACGTTAAGGAACCTCAAGTAAAGTTATTACCAGGGAGTTTGTGGGTACTCGCAGAACGTAACCTTAAAGTGCGTTCATGGAATTGTATTGATAAATAAGTTTAGCCTTAGCCTGGGCAGTAGAAAATCCGCTAGGAATACAACTAGCAGTGAACAGCATTGCTACGCGGGTTTTGAGTTTGAACTAAAACGCTCTTCACGCCGTCGCCGTACATTAAGTTTGTTTGTCGGGGCTCAAGGGAAGATAAAAGTAATGGTGCCTCGCAGTACGCCGATAGCTGATGTGCATAACCTGATTGAAAAAAAGCAAGGTTGGCTGAAAGGTCAATTACAGCACAGGTCGGAAAATAAGCCCCCTACGATTTCAGGTGAAGCGGGAGATAAATTTCCATTTTTAGGCCAAACTCTTACCTTGCAACTAATTTCTTCGAAGGCGAACAAAATAACTGTATTAGGTAGCGAGCTGTTATTTGAATATCTAGGAGAACCGCCTTCAAATGAGGTAGTGAAAAATAAAATTAAGACATGGCTTTGCCATCAAGCCGATTGTCATTTGCCGCAAATCGTGGCCAGATGGGCTCCTGTGATGGGGCAGGAGCCGTCTTCAGTATTAGTTAAGCAATACAAAGCTCGCTGGGGCAGTTGTTCAAAAAATGGGGCTATTGCACTCAATTGGAAATTAATATGCGCCCCTAGGCAAGTGATCGATTACGTTGTGGTACATGAATTAGCGCACTTGGTCCATTTTAATCATTCTTCGAATTTCTGGGCTCTTGTAAAATTACACATGCCCAATTACAAACAGCACAAGAAATGGTTAAGTACGAGGGGAGGGGCTGAGTCTATTCCAATACTGAAATGATACCGAGAAAGGGTTTTATCATTTCCGTTCAAAGATGGTTTTAAAGAGAGTCTTGTCCAACATGAAATGATACTGAGAGAAGGGACTGATTCTAATCGGAAATGATACCGAACTAATCTAATTTCTGTTCATGATGGTGAATGAATACCATTATGAATGACCACCATATAGATACCCTTGATAAGGCACGCTTGTTGCTACAAGGCACTGATGAAATCGATCTGGCAATCGACGGTAAACGCAATCGCTATGATTTCATCAAACGCACCTTAATGCGTTTCAAATACAGCAAACCGGGTCGAGCCGATAAGGGTCTTGTGCTGCGTTATATCACACGCATCAGCGGTTACTCTTATGTGCAAGTGAAACGCCTGGCTGCCAGCTATCTCAAGCACGGTAGAATCCAGTGGCGACATCGTGCCACAAGGGGCTTTGCTAGACGCTATAGCAATCAAGACATTAAGCTTCTAGCAGATATGGATGAACTCCACGGTACGTTATCAGGCCATGCCACTAGGAAACTCTGTGAGCGCGCCTTGGTTGTCTATGAGCAAACTGAGTATGCCAACCTGGCACGTATCCCGGTTTCTCATCTATACAATCTACGCCGATCTAAACCCTACCAGAACAATCGCCGTCACTTTGAAAGACACATTCTAAGCCTTCTTCTATCGGCCAAAGACGTAAGCCACAGCCAGAAGGTCAACCTGGCTATAGCCGTGTAGATACAGTGCATCAGGGCGATAAGGACAAGGTTAAAGGGGTCTATCATATCAACGCCGTTGATGAGATCACCCCGTTTGAAGTCGTGTCTTCTACACAGAAAATATCAGAGCCATTCTTGATGCCTATTCTCACTCAAATGCTAGAGCAATTCCCCTTTGTGATTAAAGGCTTTCATGCCGATAATGGCAGTGAATACATTAACCAATCGGTGGTGCGATTGTTGAATAAGCTATTAATCGAGTTGACCAAATCCAGGGCTAGACACCGTAACGACAATGCCTTAGTTGAGTGCAACAATGGGGCCATCGTGCGCAAGCATCTTGGCTTCATGCATATCCTGCAAAAATATGCGCCTGATATTAATCAATTTGCCACCGACTTTCTTAACCCTTATTTGAATTATCACCGACCTTGTTTCTTCCCACAGATCAGCACTAACAACAAAGGAAAACAAGTCAAAACCTATCCATATCGAAACATGATGATGCCTTATGAAAAACTCAAATCGTTGACCAATGCACAGTCATATCTTAAAACTCACATCTCGTTTACAATGCTTGACGATATCGTTTATCAGATGACTGATAATGAGGCAGCAAAACAACTCAATGAGGAAAAAACTAAACTCTTTAAAAACATCTTTGAACAGAAATGACAATCAACTTCTCGGTATCATTCCTGTATTGGAATAGACTGATGAATGGTAAGTTAACCAGTACAAAGTTCTTGGTGATGCTTATACAAAAGCGCGGCTTAAAGACTTAGCAAAGCTTAATTGTTGTGGTGAGAGCGAGCTGTTTTTGAATAGGCGAACATCGATAAGCCCCAAGTTGGGTAAGCCCCAAGACTGCGGTGCGCGAATCAGCTCTTGCGGCACCACGCCCTGCGTAATGACGGTTAACCCCATGCCGGCGGCAACCGCTGCTTGCACGCTCATTGAACCTTGCGCCGAAAATTGAATTCGGTATTCAATGCCAGATGTCTCGAACACAGACAAGATTAAATTACGGTAAATGCAGTGCTGTGGGTGTAAAGCCAATGGGATCGGTTTGCTCGGATCAAATACAAAATTGGGGCTAGCCACCCACAGTAATTCTCGTGTAGATAGTCGTTCCCCGCCATAGTGCTCGGGCGGCACAGTTGTTACCGCCATATCAAGTTCATTATTTTCCACCATGTCCATGAGGTCGCGGCACATCAGCATGGTGAGTTCAACATTGATGCTATGCTCGCCTTGGTGTTGCGAAATTACTTTCTGAAATAGTGGCTTGGTCAATTCTTCGGGCACACCGAGACGCACTACTTCTTGCACCTCGATCTGTTGTGCCTTATTTAGCATTTGGTCATGAGCTCGCACTACAGCCTGTGCTTCTATCAGTAGAGTCTGGCCGCTGGTTGTTAGTTGTAGAGTATGATAATTACGATGAAATAGTTGGGCGCCGAGTTTTCCTTCTAATTTCTTAATGCGAAATGACAACGCAGCTTGAGAGCAATTGAGACTAACTGCGGCTTTAGAAAATGAGCCGAGTTTGTCGGCTAGAATGAAACTGCGCAGGCTTTGAATATCTATCTTTGAATATCTATCTTATGGTTGAGCATGGATTAAATAATTCGAGTTATGCCTGAAAGTGGTGTATGGAGTAGTTGACTAAAAGCGGCGTATCGGGATGAGTTGAGTTTACAACAACTTAAACTTCCACAGACATACGCCACTATGAAACAGAATAAAATTATTTCCTTTGAAAAGCCAGAGCAAAGCATCGATCCGCTGCAAGAATTGATTCGCAATGGTGCCAGGCAACTCATTCAAACCGCGGTCGAGAGTGAGTTATCTGAACTGCTGTATCGCAATTGTGACAAAGTCTCAGATTCAGGACACGCTGGTGTCGTTCGTAACGGCTATTTGCCAGAACGTGAACTGCAAACCGGGATCGGCCCAGTCAAAGTACGTATCCCCAAGGTGCGCTCCCGCACTGGAGTACCGATCACCTTTCGATCTGCTTTAGTGCCGCCGTATGTGCGTAAAACGAGAACACTGGAAGCGGCCTTGCCTTGGCTGTATCTCAAGGGTGTCAGCACTGGAGAAATGGGGGATGCACTGAGCGTGCTAGTGGGTCAATCAGCGACTGGGTTATCATCAAGCACAGTGAGTAAGCTCAAAGCAACGTGGTCTCAGGAGTACAAGGATTGGAATAGAGAAGGTTTAGATCGAGATCGATGGGTTTATCTATGGGCGGACGGGATACACAGCGGCCTGCGCGGCGATGAGGGCCGACTCTGTGCCTTAGTTGTCATCGGAGTGAATGAGCGCGGTCACAAGAAATTACTGGCGATTGAAGACGGTGAGCGAGAGTCTACGCAGAGTTGGCGAGAGGTGTTGTTGGCACTCAAGGAGCGAGGCCTGAATCAACCAGAGCGGGGCATCGGTGATGGTGCTTTAGGCTTTTGGAATGCCCTGGAAGAAGTCTATCCTGGCACTAAACATCAACGGTGTTGGGTGCATAAAACGGCCAACGTGCTGAACAAGCTGCCTAAATCGGTGCAGCCCAAAGCAAAAGCAGCTCTGCATAACATTTGGCAGGAAGAAACCAAAGAAGCGGCGCAAAGCGCCTATCAATTATTCATTAAAACCTGTCAAGACAAGTATCCAAAAGCCACGCAGTGCTTGGAAAAAGATCGCGAAGAGTTAATGACGTTCTACTCGTTCCCTGCCAAGCACTGGATGAGCATACGTACTACGAATCCAATTGAATCAACATTCGCGACTATCCGACACCGTACCAAACGATGCAAGGGATGTCTTAGCCGTGATGGCATGTTAAGTATGATGTTCAAGCTGGGTCAGTGCGCAGAGAAAAAGTGGAACCGAATACGCGGGTTCGCCTATCTAGCAAAAGTGATTCAAGGGGTTCCATTTAAAGATGGAATAGAGCAAACTAATGACTACTCAGATCAAACCGAGGCCGCTTGAAGAAAATGCCTCATACACCAGATTCGGGCATAACTCAAATAATTCTTATAGCAGTCACAATTATAAATTGTTTTACTTATAGAGAGTGCAGCATAACTCATCGAGTATCTACATAATTTGTTAAAATTAAGCATGCAAAAACCATTCGCCACCCAACGAGATTTATTAGTATCAAGATCAGATTTGGATCATCCAATTCTGCATAGTCTTGATGATACAGAAGTGCTATTAGATTGGAGCGAAATAGAGACACTGCTTTCATCTATTTATGCTGGCACTACTGGCCGCCCTAGTTATCCATTACTTAGTTTGTTCCGCAGCTTGATGCTGGGAATTTGGTATGAACTGTCGGATAGGGAGTTAGCACAGTGCTTATTTAGAGATTTATTGTTTCGTAAGTTTTGCCGCTTTGAGTTAGGCGGCGATGTACCTGAAGCTTCGACCCTTGGGTGCTTTCGTAACCAGTTAATGGAGCACGAACTGTGGGATCGCTTGCTAGGTGAGATCAATCGTCAACTTGAAGCGAAGAACATTATTATGAGCAAGGGGCGCATCAACATTATAGATGCAACACCTATAGAAGCGGCTCGTTCTGGAAATGGTAACGGCAAAGACGGGACGCCTAAGCGAGACCCTGAAGCGAGCTGGCATGTCAAAAATGACAGCCGAGGTCGAAAGAAGTCTACCTATGGCTACTCAGTGCATACGGGAGTTGATGAGGATGGGTTTGTTCAGCGCCAGAATGTGACGCCAGGGCATGTTCATGACAGCCAACTGCGCGATGAATTGCTGTTGGGCGATGAGACTGCCCTATATGCTGATGCGGCGTATAGTTCTGAGGAGACGCGAGATAAACTGGAGCAACTTGGAATTGATGATCAGGTTCAACGCAAGGGCTATCGAGGTAATCCGTTGTCAGATGCAGACCGTACCCGTAATGCAGTTATTGCGGTAACGCGAGCAGGTGGCGAACGGCTCTTTGCGACTTACAAGCAGCATTATGGTTTAGCTCGCACTCGGTTCATGGGGCTAGCGAAGAACCAGACTGTTTACGGCCTAGCGGCGATGGCAGCGAATATCCGTAAAGGCACTAAGTTCTTAAGCTTGTATGGCTTGCCTGATTGGCACTATGCTGGATAGTTGTGCCTTTAATATGGCTTAGGTGCTCGAATTGATAAAATAGTGACTAAATGATGATCGAATACGCGAAACTGGGCAAATATAGCTCAAAATAATGAGTGCTTCGAAAATATCAAACTAAAATCGTGAGTTACGCTGCGCTCTCTTATAGCTAGTTTTTTTTAGATTTGTCTATTCCTAGAAATATGTAGTTATGAGCGAAGAAATCAAACAAGGTCGGCGCGGCGGGCGCAAAGCGCGCCGAGAACTAAGAACTGACCGCACCACCACCATGCTACCGGCGCTTAAACGTAAGCTACCGCTGACGGAGCCGATGGACGAAGAACAAGTGCACAAAATTGATGATGCATCCATGGCCATCTTGGAAGAGGTCGGTGTGGTGTTTCGTGACCCAATTGCATTGGAAGATTGGAAAAAGGCAGGTGCAGATGTGAGGGGTGAGCGTGTGCATCTGGACCGTAATCATATTCGTGAATTGATAAAAAGCATCCCTACCTCATTCACTTATCATGCTCGTAACACCGAGAATAATTTACCTTTTGGTAATGATTATTCGATTTTTGTACCGATGACTGGCGCGCCGTACATACGCGACTTAGACGACAAACGTCGCGGCCCTACTTTAGATGATTTGGCCAATTTTCATAAGCTAAGCCAAATATGTCCAGCGATCCATTCTTCAGCCCACCATATTGTTGAGCCGATGGACCACATGATCTCGCATAGGCACTTGCGTATCACCTATTCATCCATGAAATATTCCGACAAAACTTTTATGGGCATGACCACCTCGCCCAAGAATGCCGAAGACGTAATTGAGATGTGCGCCATTTTATTTGGTGAGGAATATATGGAAACCCATCCGGTGGTCACGGGCAATTGCAATGGCAACTCACCTTTGGTGTGGGACGAAACGATGTTGGGTGCGATGCGCGCTTTTTGTAAAAAGAATCAACCGGTATTGTGTTCTCCGTTCGTGTTAGGCGGTGCCAATACGCCTGCATCAACTGCACCAGCAGTGGCGCAACTAAACGCGGAAGCTTTGTCGGCACTGGCATACACCCAAGTAGTGCGTAAGGCTTGCCCCGCGATTTACGGTCATTACTTATCAACCGTCTCAATGCAATCGGGTGCACCGATGGCAGGCACGCCAGAAATTAGCTTAATGAATTTTATGATCGGCCAGATGGCGCGCTATTACGACGTACCGTGGCGCACTTCTAACACCTTGGGCGGTGCTAAAACGTTCGATGCGCAAGCAGGATACGAGAGTGCCACCACAATGATGGCGGTGCTAATGGCAGGCGCTAACTATCTGTGGCACTCAGCGGGATGGAACGAAGCGGGTATGCACTGTTCGATGGCCAAATTTGTAGTTGATGCGGAGCAATGCGCTATGGGCTATCGCATGGCCGAAGGCATTCGCTGGGATGATTTTGACGAAGCGCTTGCGGCAGTACGCGACATTGGGCCTGGTGGGCACTATCTCGGCCACCAACACACTCAGGATAACTTCCAGCGCGCTTTTTTTATGCCGAAGCTTTTCGACAATAATTCAATCGAGCAATGGGCTGCGGAGGGTTCGATGGAAATTACGCAGAGGGCATTGATTGAAACAAAGGCAATGTTAGATGCCTATGAGGAGCCAAAATTGGATGAGGGCGTTAATGAAGCCCTACTTGATTATATTGCCCGAAGAGAGCGCGAGATCCCTGCGGTGGAGGCTTTGAACAACGAATTTTAGCGTCGCAGTGTTAAACTGTTGACTCGACAGTTTAGTAGCGCGGATATGTGTGATCGGAATATAGTTTTTAGCTTCGGCTTAACGCTGCTGAGTTTGTGGTCATCGACGTGTATTGCTCAGTCTGTGCGGTTCAATGTAGCTAGCCTAAACATTCACTATACCGTCGTCAAGAAATCGGTAGACGACTGGACACCGCGTAGAAAGGCTGTTTCCAAGGTCATAGATCAGATCAATGCTGACATATTTGCATTTCAAGAAATGGAGACCTTTGCTGGAGGTGATTATAGTGAACACAATATTCAATTAGATTGGATACTGCAAAATGCAGCCATTTATGAAGCAGCGGCGGTAGGCGACCCAGCAATTTACCCTAGCACACAGCCAATTCTTTATAGGGCGGATACTTTTAAGCCGCTACAACAAGGCTTTTTCTTCTTCGCAGATACGCCAGATAAAATTTATTCTAAGCAATGGAATGGCGGCTACCCGTACTTTTGTAGTTGGGTAGAATTTGAGGATGTATCCTCAAAAAAGCGGTTTTATGTGTTTAACCTAGAAAAATCAGTTGAACCTCCACTAACGGATGTATTATCGTTGCAATCAATTGAATTAAAAGGAGAAACACCATGGTCGCCAAAGATAAATCCTTTCACCCAGAGGGTGCGCTAAAACCGGAGGTTTCAAACGCTGTTTCCACCTTATTATCGACTGAAACGTTCGATGGAAAAATTCACGTTGAATGGGATCCGTCAGCGGCAGTAACGCCCATAGGACCGTTGCCTTTTTTCATTCAATATTTAAAACTTGGTGGTCTGTTTAAGCCATGGGTGAGCAGTTGCCCATTGGAATATCGAAGCAATAACGCACCTGAGAAGATCAATGTGTTGGGCTCATTTTTGTTGTCTGTTCTCTCGGGTCACAATCGCTACGCACACATGGCCAGCTTAATGGGCGATCGTATCAACACCAAAATGCTTGGAATGACCAAAGCGGTTAGCGACGATTCGGCGCGCCGTGCGCTGAAGAAGATGGATGAGGAACAAGGTATAGCCTGGCTACAAACTCATTTGCAACGTTGCTACGAGCCCTTGCTCACACAGCCATGGATATTGGATTGTGACGTAACGGTTAAACCGCTATACGGTCATCAAGAAGGTGCCAAGGTTGGCTATAATCCACACAAACCTGGCCGGCCCTCGCACACGTATCACACCTATATGATTGCCAATCTTCGTCTTGTATTGGATGTTGAGGTCAAGTCTGGCACTGAGGTAGCTGCTAGTCATTCTTCGCCGGGTCTATGGGAGCTGTTGGATCGATTGCCACGTTCATCTTGGCCGCACTTTATTCGAGGCGATTGTGACTGGGGTACCCAGGATGTGATGAGCACTGCAGAACAAAGAGGCGTCAATTACTTGTTTAAGCTAAGGAAGTCTAAGTACGTTAAGCAACTGATACAGCAGCATAGCGTGTCGGGCTGGGATTATGTTATCGATGGCTGGGAAGCCAAAGAAAGTTGTTTGAAGTTGGCTGCGTGGAACGATCATCGGCGCGTGGTAATCGTTCGTCGTCGTTTAGCAAAGGACGCGCTGCTGGTATTGGAAGAGAAAAGTCAAGGCCAGCAGAGCTTTGTTTTTTTGCAAGAAGCGGATGATATTCGCGCGTTTGAATACGCTGTTCTGGTCACCTCATTAGACGATGAGGTGATTAGCATCGTCCAACATTATCGAGATCGAGCCGACTGCGAAAACAATTTTGATGAAATCAAGAACCATTGGGGTTGGGGCGGGTTTACTACCGCCGATATCAAGCCCTGTCGCTTTATAGCGCGGATCATTGCCTTGATTTATAACGGGTGGAATATATTCACTAGGCTGGCTAACCCAGACAAACAGATGGAAGCGATTACTAGTCGACCGCTATTACTGAGTTCGGTGGGGCGCGGTTACTGAATCGGGGCGGAAAAAGACTATGACGATTACTAGCACGCACGCCAAGGCCGACTTAATTCGCGACACGTTTGACCAAATACAACACGTCTTTAATTCATTGAAGGCGATTGCGCCGCAGTTGAGCGTGGCGCAAGTTTGGTGCCGCATTCTAAGCGAGGCGATGAAGAAATATCTTGGTGGAACGATTCTTCAACCGCCAGATGACCGCTGTTTACTTGGCTAAAGTGTCTCGGAGGCAGTAGCGACGATGGAAGGGTTGTTTATGTTGGCCTCATTGGAGAGGCTTTAACTGCGTTTTTTAGGGTAATGGTTTTGGTTGCTTTTGACGTGACAAAAGTAACTCGCTCGCGGAGCGAAATCCTACGTTAAAGAAATAATGAAACGTCCGAATTTCGCTCTTTTCAGGCAGTCAGTAGATTTAGAAATAGCTCGAAGATTCCTTGTGAGTCGCCATTCATAATTTGATGATTTTGTAACATTGATTGCAAATGAGCTGCCGAATATGATGTTTAGGACGGGTCCCTTTGAGGTCAATACACTTAAATTTCATCACTCGCGCACCAATGCGGTATGAATTCAAGTTTTCTAAGGTCTATAATTTCCTCAGCATATCTAGCACCTCCATAGTGGCGGTACTCTGACAGGCAGGTCCAGGCGTACTTATAGGCATGTTCCAGGCCGAGTGAATTGGACATTAGCATTGCTTTCTCTCGGTTGATGCAGGGGCTTCCAACCACCTTGTGTGCGGCAAGAAGCCCACCTGTCAATGCCGCGAGGGCAAGTTTGTTATCAATAAATTCAGAGCAAATTCTAATTGCTTGGGTGGCAGTAACCATATGTAAAGCAAAGAAATTTCTAGTGCTAAGATAGATATCAAGAGCCATAACAGCGCAATCACTGATATTTTCAGCGCATCCCACAGGGTATTCATCTAATCTATTAATTCGTAAACGCTCTCGGTAAATCCCGGTTGGTTGAATGATCGCGAGCCGGCCGTTACCTGTCTCTGCATATATGCTTGCAACTCGGTCACTTTATTCGCGTCTATCGGAACATCCTGATGGCTACTAACAATATAGGCAAGTGCAGCTGCTGTTTCAGCTTCTGATCCAAAGTCTATTGCATAACCAAGCCGAATGATCGGATGAAATGCTTCCAGTGAAGGCTACACACAAATTCAGGCAGGTAGGTGCTGACAGTTGATTCAATGCCCTTGCCAGCTACTTGTTCACTAAACCAAGCAAGCAATGAAGGATAGGATTCGCTTTGCCCAATACTGCTTCGCCAATCTCTACCAGGTTTTTCTGATGGAACTTCATGCAATTTCTTTTTGTATTCGTTCCGATAGGCAATCATCGTATCGAAATTCCCTCCCAATCCACTAATGGCGCAAAGGGTCATCGGCATATGATCCGCGTTCCTAGAAGGAAGATAACGCGGGTCGTAACGAGTTCCATCAACTAATAAGTCTTGTAGGTTGCGCGCCTGATGCATTTCGAATTTCTCTCGTCAATTTTAATAATAGTTGCTCAGCTCTAGGAATCATCGCAAAGTTTGTTCACTGACTGTTTCTTATGAGTAGAGGCTGTGAAAACTCCAATTTTCAACACACAATTGGGACAGCACTGTATGTCAGTCCGATATTTAATCAAAATATGCTCATTTTACGGCACTTTGGTAGAATCTCTAACTAACATTGAGCTATCAACTCCCACCAATAGTCATCTCATCAACTAACACCGACCCCATTCGCGTATTCCCTCGAGTATCCACGTCATCACCAATTGCCACAATGCCTTTAAACATCTCACTTAAATGCCCTGACAGCGTTATTTCGTGCACAGGATATTGAATCTCCCCGCCTTCTACCCAAAACCCCGCGGCGCCGCGAGAATAGTCGCCGGTTACAATATTGATACCAAAGCCCATCATTTCGGTGACCAGCAAACCTGTATCCATTTTTTTAAGTAACTCTGCTCGACTTACAGGGTTAGTGGACGTTAAATGCAAATTACGCACACCGCCGGCATTGCCGGTGGTTTTGAGGCCTAGCTTACAGGCGGAATAGCTGCTCATAATATAGCTGCTTAATACCCCAGCGTTTATGTAGGTGTTGTTACGCATACTAACCCCTTCACTGTCGTATAGCGCGCTGCCCATGGCTTTTTGTAGATACGGCATTTGGCTTACTGTTAGGTGCGGTGCGAATACTTCTTTGTCTAACTGATTTGCTAGGAAAGTGGCCTTTTTGTAAACCGCATTACCATTGATGGCGGAAGTTAGATGTGAAAGCAAGCTGGGGGCAACTGTTGCATCGAACATCACTGGTGCCTTGCGTGTTGAAATCTTTTGCGCTTCCAAACGGCTTAATGTGCGCGAGGCCGCTTTTTTGCCGATGGCACTGGGATCTATAAAATCACTGAAATCACGAACCGAGTCATACCAATAATCTCGCTGCATGGCTTCGGTTTCGCCGGCGATTACCGAACAACTTAAGCCATAGCGCGTGCCTCTTGCAAAGCCCGTGAAGCCATTGCTGTTTAACATTAGGCTTACACCTTCGTGGGCACTAAAGCTGGCACCTTCGGTATTGCTAATTTTTGTATCAAAGCTTAGTGCTGCGGCTTCGCATTCCCGGGCCAGTTCTAAGCCTTGATGTGCAGTTTCTTCAGCACTCCAATTTTGGGGATGATGTAAATCTAAATCAGAAAACTCATTTGGGTATAGCGCTTTATCAGCTAGCTTTAAACATGGGTCGCCTTCGGTTACTTTGGCGATTGAGTGAGCGGCTGATACTGCATTTTGTATCGCATCCTCACTCAAATCAGTGGTGGAAGCGTTGCCAATTTGGTGGCCGATATACACTCGAATATCCAAGCCTTTGTCTTGGTTGCGCTCGATGGTTTCGGGCACGCCATTGCGCACGGTGTATTCGTTGCCGCTAACTTGGTTTATACTGATGTCTGCATTGGTGCAGCCTGCCTTTTTAGCGAATTGTAGGGCCTGTTCAGCGGCTTCCAACATGCTTGACTCGGCGTCATTGAGAGGCTCGCTACTGTGGCTGCTTAATTTAGTGCTCATGCGTCACCCCCTACAGTTAAGCCGTCTATGCGCATACTAGGTTGGCCTACACCTACGGGTACGCTTTGCCCTTCTTTGCCGCAGACTCCCACCCCGGAATCCAGTTGCATGTCATTGCCTACCATGCCCACCCGCGTCAATACATCCGGGCCGTTACCAATTAGGGTTGCCCCTTTTATTGGTTTGCCGACTTTGCCATTTTCTATCATATAGGCTTCGGATGCGCTAAATACAAATTTACCCGAGGTGATATCGACCTGTCCGCCGCCAAAATTTACTGCGTAAACGCCTTTATCTACTGACTCAATTATTTCTTGTGGGTCGTATTCGCCGTTGTGCATATAGGTGTTGGTCATTCTCGGCATGGGTAAATGGCTATATGATTCACGGCGACCATTACCAGTTGCTTGCATGCCCATTAAGCGCGCATTGAGTTTGTCTTGCATGTAGTTTATTAGAACGCCATTTTCAATTAAAACGGTGTCTTCAGTAGGGGTGCCCTCATCGTCAATACTCAAGGAGCCGCGCCTGTTAGCAATGGTTCCATCATCAACAATGGTGCATTGTTCACTGGCGACGCGCTCACCAATTCGGCCACTAAAGGCCGAGGTACCCTTGCGATTAAAATCGCCTTCTAAACCGTGCCCAATGGCCTCATGCAATAAGATGCCGGGCCAGCCTGACCCTAGCACCACCGTCATTTCACCCGCAGGCGCGGCGGTGGATTCTAAGTTAACTAGTGCCTGGCGAACAGCTTCTTGTGCGTAACCTTCCCCGCGATTGTCTTCATAGAAGTATTGATATTTATAGCGACCGCCGCCGCCCATCGAGCCAGTTTCACGGCGCCCATCTTGCTCTACGATAACGCTTACATTTAAGCGAATTAGCGGCCGCACATCGCCTTGAAACGTGCCATCACTGGCCGCGATGAATATCACTTCACGACCGCCTGATAAACTCACTGACACCTCTTTCACGCGTGGGTCACAATCCCTAGCAGCCTTGTTGACTGTTTGCAGTAATAAGACCTTGTCTGCATCTTCCAAACTATTGATGGGGTTGTGCTGGGCATATAAGTAGTGCGGGTCTTTTTGCTTAAATTTTGCAGGCAGTTGGCTTTTTTGACCCTTGCTAGCGATACTTCGCGCAGCGGTAGCCGCATCGACGAGTGCTGCTTTGTTTATTTCATCGGAATACGCAAAGCCCGATTTCTCCCCACTAGTTGCACGTACACCAACGCCTTGCTCTATGTCAAATGACCCAGATTTGACTTTGTTTTCATCAAGCGACCAACCTTCAAAGGTAGCATGTTGGAAATACAGGTCAGCAAAGTCGATACTCGGTGTCATGATTTGGCCTATGACATCATTCAAGACCACCTCGCTGATTTCTCCATCATTGAGTAGAAGTTGATTTACTAATTGTTGGTGTTTGGCGGTCATGGTCAGGATAACAATAGGTATAAATAAACTGGGAGGTATTACTCTAAAATCAAGCCTACTTGTATTGCTTGCTTTATTTCTAATTTAAATTTTGCTGGGCCCCATGCTAACTTCGCTTGCATGATTTTAGCGGTACGCATTGCCGTGGATGGTGAGACTTGTCGCTTATGTGCAAGCCCAGTGCGCCGGCATAAAACGTCGGTAAGTCGCTGTGCATGTTCATAATCGATGGCGTAACAGACCTCTCCTATCAAGGTGTTATGGCCTAGTTGATTGGTGAAGCCTTGGTGTTTGGCAAAGTACTGGCCGGCTTGTTCCCAACGACGACCGTATTTCTGAAATAATAATTTTTGCAGATCACTTTTGGGCCGAGGTGGCTTCACACTATCTGAGATCATGAGATTGGGAGTATTTCTACTTCGATCGGCTAATTGAAAATGTGATTGAAGTATATCCAACACATCGTCAGCCACAGCAGGCGCGGTAGTGAATTTTACGCCACGCACCTCGATAATTGCGCGCCTAGCCTGGATGTGGGCTTGTTCTTCTAATTGGGTATGCCGTTGCTTGAATAGGTGCAATTTTAAGGTAGAGTGATCATCGAGTTGCAAGGCATCAGAGCTAGAGTTTGTTTTTAACGGTAGCCACCCACTTTGCCAGGTGATCACTTCATTTAGTTTAATGTTTAAACTGGGCTGTGTCGTATTGATAGCCTTCAAAATAGCCTGTTTTTCGGCGAGGCTTAGTTTTAGGCCGGCCTTAGCCTTGTCTTGATGAGCATAAAATGTGCCAATAATTGTGTGCTGTCGTTCGTCCGTTCGTATGGGCAAGGTAAATAGTTGGCGTTCTTCTCCTTTACCTTTTGCTTTGTCATCCTTAAGCTGGTCGCGAACCGGCATTGCAAACGCAGCGGAGGGGAGCAAAGCACGATTAACAATAATGTTGCTTCCACGAGCCCATTTGGTTTCTCTTAAACTACCTTCCTTGGCTTTTGAGTTGAGTAGGCCAACTTTTTGCCCGGTCGCATCGATTAACCATCGAGCTTGAATTGTATAAGACCGGCCGGTAAAGCGATCTTTAACTTGAACACCTTGAAAGCCACTTTTTTCTATAATTGCTTTTTCGACTTTACAATAATTCAAGGCTACACAGCCATGGTCTTTTGCACTGAGTATGGTTTCCAAAACAAGCCGTTCAGTGTTTTGAACCACGGCTTCATGCCAGCATGCTATTGATGGTGTTGTGGATTGATAAAGAGGAGATTTTTTGTCTAAAGCGCCTTTAGGAATAATTCTGGAGTTTGGAATATGCACGCTGCTGGGCAAACCCAAATTTCGATTTCGGGTGATGATATTGTTCAAAATCAGCGCAAAGCGCATAATGAGAGGGTTTTTAAAGCTAAGCCACTTCAAGCCGATATAAAACGGAATGACTTCAATCAATTGGGGAGCCAGAGACAAAAAATAACGCCTAGACTCAACTGAGCGCTTGATTCGTTTAAAGTTGAAATGCTGCAAATAACGCAGTCCTCCATGCAATATTCCCAAGCTATTTGAAGACGTTTTAGCGCCAAAATCGCTTGCTTCAAGCAAAGCAGTTCGATAACCGGCCTTCGCAATTTTTTCAGCTATGCAAGCACCATAAATGCCTCCGCCAGCGATCACCACATCAAACTTCTCCTTACTGGTTTGTTCAATCGGAACTGCCATGATCAGATCGATTGGTATAGAACGCCGATGCGTTCGGAGAAGCGCTTATAGGAAAAGCGCTCACTAGCATCCCGTTTTGCCGCAGTGGCCAATCGTTCGGCGTAGGGTTTATCAGCGATTATCTGCGCAAGACCGGTGGCCACGGCGCTGGGGTTGGGCGGCACCAAGCAAGCCGTATCTTGAGTCAGTACTTGAGTATGTGAGGTGATCTCAGTGGCCACAATTGGTTTTCCCGCACCCAAGTAAGTATAAATTTTCATCGGCGTGTTCACTCCTTTAAGTCTGGGTGAAATCAATATGTCTGCTTGTTGAAGATAGGCTTTTAAGTTTTTTACAGGGCGTGGCCCTAAAAATATTACCCGGTCTTCTATACCATTTTCACACGCTTGCGCTTGATACTTCTGGATATCTGCCTCTTGCCCGCCGATGACGATAAAGCCCACGGTTTGTGGAGCGTTTGCATGCGCCAATGCATCTAATACCAGCCCGATACCTTGATAGTGCTCAAGGTTTCCCACGTACAAACATTTAATTGGGCGGTGCATCATCATTGATGATAAGTCGTCAATAATCTCAGGTTCTTGCGCTTGTTGCGGGCTTTGATTGTCTGCGATGTCTTCAATAATCTCTATTGGCGTAGTTGCTCCATAACTTGCGCTTTTGTCTGCAAGTGCTTGGCAAACGGCTAACACTCGGTCGCTGTGTCTGACGGCAAAGGCCTCTGCTCGGTCCAGCAGTTTATGCACGAACGAAAGCCTTGGATAACGCTCGATTAATTGATCGCTCATGGACGAATCCATGTCGTAAATAACTTTCCCGCCAAACAGCTTGGAGCATAATAAGGCGATGAAGACGGATTCCTCTACTGCGTGAATAACATCGTACTTTTGTTTGCGGCATAAAAATAGTGCGCGCAATAGCATGATGCTATCCAAAGCAATTTTCCTAAATGAAAACCCAACGGGTAGAGATTTCGTGAAGGGCAGCCATTTGCCTGTACGCAGTATACGGGTATTTTGAAGCGTTAAGTCTTGGCCGCGAGGAAAGGTGAGAAGGTCAATTGAATAGCCCAAGTTACCCAATACGGAGACTAAATTTAAAATAGCGATGGGTGTGCCGCGTTCAGAATAAAACGGTTGCGGCGCAAGCAGTAGGACCTTCATTAAATATTAAATACCTTATGCATTACGTTTTGCTAACACAATCGTTGGTGACCCTAACAACCGCGTTATGCCTGTTTTCCGGCAAATAACTTCTATCATGCGCAGTAACTTGTTGGCTTTAAGCACTCGGTGAATAACAAAAGGCAAGAGTAATTGCGATTGCCGTTTAACCACCGTAAAGCCGTTGCGCGCAAACTCATCTTCTATTTCTCTATGTCCAAATAGCGTATAGGTTCGCGTATTTTTTTCAAATTTTTTCTTTGCCCCGAATAAGATAGGGGTAAGGGCATTGAAACTGAGCTTGGGCGGGTACTCGATAATCACCTTATCTTTAGCTGCTAAGCACATTTGAGCGATAACAGTTTGCCATTGCTCCAGATGCGGGATCATGCGTACTGATATGACTGTGTCGAAGCTCATAGTGTCCACCGGCAATGCTGTAAGGTCTCCAGTAATGCATTTCGCCGTACTTTGGTCAACTTGCCCAAAACAACGCTCATCACTGCCAAGGATCGTCGCGTCGATCTGCAGTTTTTGGTAGCAAGGTAATAGCTGACCGTGACCCCCGCCTAGATCTAACAAGGTTGAATTAGTTTTTTTTGCGAGCATACCTTCAACAATACGATTTTGCGCCCACACTAAATAAGTGCCCCAATCGCCGGCAAACCTAGCGGCGTATTCGTCAGATGAGCTGAAGCGGTCCGGCTTGAGCGTATCTAAACTGGCTTCTATTTCAGTCATCTATATAGGTAAAACTTCTAGTGGTATTTGGGGACATGGGTGAAGGTTGCAAAAGCAATGTCGGATATGATGATTGTTCCCGGGTTACGCATTACGTCGAGGCGCAAGTTCTCGCAGTGCTTTTGTTTCAAGCTATAAACTATGGTGCTGTCACCGACAGAGAAAAGAACTTTACCTGTGTGTTTTTCTACGTGCCCGAGACCATTGTTGTAGAAAAATTTGAGTTGGTCGTCGTGATCAGAATGTAGAGATACGCGTATTAGAGTAGATGGTCCAAAGTTTTCGCAAATGCTTGGGTGGAAAACAATGTAGCCTCCGCCTCTTGGTGAGTTGAAAACCCATCTACCATTCTCAACCGTGAGGGTGGTACCGCGCATGTTTTTGATTGCATCGTCGTTAGATATATCCATAGATTTAAACGGGCCAATATTTAGCTGAACGGGTTCTGGCCGGTAAAAAGGAACCGCATGTAAAAGTAGCGCTTGTAAGTGCATGCCTATCGCCGCTGCAACTCCAATTGTGCAAGCAGTGACGGCAAACTTATTGAAGTTGAATTTGCTGTTGGTTAGCAAGGTAACAAGCTTACTTATACCCTTTAAGCCGCTATCAAAACCGGAGATAAACAAATAAATCAGCGCTGGCAAAGCAGGCAGCAAGTATTTACCTTGTTCTTGAATGTCTTGGTACAGATTAAAGCGGGTGTACATTAACACCTGAAATAATAACAAAGCCACCAACACGGTTTCTAGAATTAGGCTTTGCTGGTTTTCATCTTGTAGTTGCCCTGATGAGGAAGAATAACGTAAGCGAGGCACCAAGAGGACAAAGTAAGCTAGAAAGCCGACTAGGAAAATGGGTAGGTAAAACAAATATTGTACGGGCCCGAGGGGTAAGCGCAGCGTGTCTAAAAAGCCGACAGTTGATTGATAGGTGTTATCAACGAAGCCCATATAGTTACCCAGTAACAAGGAGCGATAGGTTTGTCCTTGTGCGGCAAAACCTATGCGGTTGTTGTCGGGGTTGTCATCATATTGCTCTATTAGCGTATCAGCTACACTAAACATTAACGGGTCATTCGCGCCGTAGTGAAGCATATTACTGATTGGCCACCAGCCACCCGAAACGATAAACAGCGATACAAAAATTAGGGCGTATTTGAAAAAATTGCGACCAATCTGTTTTATGTGTAGTAAAGCAGCGACGCCAATAAATGGCAGCATCAGCCAAGCACTGAGTTTCGACATAATGGTGATGCCGCAGGCAATCGCTACAAAAGCTACGATCAAGGTATTTAGAGGATGCTTTACCAGCAGTACAATTGATGCGGTAAGCAAACTACCGGCAAAGATAGCACCGCTATCATCGTTTATGTAACTGGCGATAAAGCTAAACTGCGGCATCAAGGCCATTACAGTGGCCGCAAGCAGACCATAACTCAGCCTTTTAAATGCCAGTGTTACCGTTAAAAATGTGATGACCACGGTTAATGCCATTAACAGCGCTGAGCCCAAAGAATAGGCATCGGTATTGCTCAATGATTCAGGCGCCAATTTCGCCGTCAATGCACCGACGATATACGCAAATGGCGGACGGGTTGCCCGCGTAGTGCCACCTGGACTCATCCGTAGTATGTCGGCGTCTTGCGGGAAAACGGGAAGACGATTGTGTTCGCTAATAAATTGTGTGATGTCAACGTGTGCACCCATGTCAGGGCCAGCCGAGTCTGGAATAAACTTTACCCCGGCAAAAAAATACAACAGGCAGCCAATTAGCAGTGTGCAGGCAGTAATGCCAATGTGCTTCGGGGCAGGCATCACAGATTAAGGCTTTATTTTGCTGACTAAGCGTCTTATGGGCGCGAACAAATGCTCATATTTTATTTGCAAGATAGCAATGGCTTTGCCAAAGTGATGACGCAAAATAATATTCATTAGCCAAACAATTCCCGGGCCTTTGCCAAGGTAGCCAAATGGCATGGCTTTCCAGCGTAAAAAATTAGCTAAAACTCTGCGGCTGCTTAGGCCGTTGAAATCATAATTTTGATCAGTGGGTTTCATTAGTGTAGCAGTAACCGATAGGCGTTATTAATAAACCAATAGAAGCGGCTAAATGGATTAAATTTTAACTGAGCTTCGCTAGCAATCCACAACGATTTGTCATCTTTAACCGCACGCTTCGAGGGTTGATGTCCGCCAGAAAAATCGTCTTGATGTGCTTCGTGTCTTACTCGTAGGATTTCAGCTGATTTCGGAAAGGCAACCTTAGCTAGATACATAAAGTTAAGCCAAGCTTTAAGTTCCCCCGTATTGTATTTGAATATTTGTGCCGCCGCCGCATAGCGTTTGGCGCTTTCAACTACCCCTTGATGTAGGGGCTCGTAGTATTTACTTTGGGCAATCTCGTCTTGTCCAATGGCATCTTCGGTGTTTCGAAAAACTAATTTCGACTTGCCTTGTTCAATTTTGTAAGCGATTAAGGTCGGGTGTGGCGCCCGGCAAATTTCCTCAAGCACCGGCTTTAAAGTGTTGGTCATTGAACTATAAAAGCTCAAACGATGGGCATCGTAAACCAAGCCTTCAATGCTATTGTGATAATCATTGCGATAGGGCGCAGCGCGGATGGCCCCGAGGGTAAAGCCAAAAATGCGTGGCTTGTCAATACGCGGCTCAATTGCATCGGACAGATAGTGCTGAATGGTGCCTAACCAGCCGATATCTACTAGTGCCACTTTATCGTGTTCAAAAAAGCCTTCACTTTCAAGGTACCGTTGAAAGGCGGCGTTATCGTTTTTGGTTTGGCGCTTAACTTCTTCCTGAAACTGCATATCGTCTATCAGTTGCGCAAATTTTCCATCGGCTACCTCGTCGTAGTCAGCCGAATTAAAGCCTATTGCTTCATCAGATTGCAAATTATATCTGGCTAAATATTCAGATAGTTTGTCGACATCGAGTTTAAATATGCGGCATATATCATTGAAGTCCCTATTTCCTGCGGGGAAGCGCGCGACATGCGCATTGAGTGCCGTTAGCCCTTGGTGGGCGCAAGCGGTGGAGGCTACCCCCATTCGGCTGACATATAAGTAACGGGCTTTTGGTGCATCACCTAGCGGGTAAAACCAAGGCACCATTGCATCCCAAACTTGCTTAAACAGCCAACCTTCGCGTGCGCAAAAATACACACGTCTAATGTCTTCGTCCTTACAGCGTTCGATTAAGCGGTGGATAAAGTAGCTGAGTAAATAACCAAAGAAACCGAATCCATCTGTATACAGCGCGGGCTGATCAGTGTTTTCTTGTTCCAGCGGCAGCATCCACTGCAATTGGTTGCGGCCCTTCCAGAAGTCGCGCTTTGCGGCGTAATAATTGTAACGGGTGGCTAAGGACAGGCGGTGGTGCTCACCTATGTCGCGTAAATGATAGGCGGTAATTCCAAATTCTATCGGTTTGTTAAAATCGGAATGGGCGTTGTCGCCAATGTGTAACCATCGGCCTTTGTCGAGGTCAAATTGTTTTTGCACCATTGGCCAAGCTGCGCCAGAGGCTTTGGCATTAAATGTATCCGCCGATGAGATAAGATCTTCAAAATAGGGGCTTAAGCCTTTATCTGTAGCCAGTTGCTTTAGATATTTCGAGGGCAGATAGATATCGGAGATTAAAAACAGTTTTTTGCCTTGTGCGTGCAGTTGTTTAATCCAATCTAGGGCTTCACTGCGCACCACAATCATTGCGCTTTCCATGCTGATTTCAAATTCAGCGACTTGGGCAAATAATTTTGTAGGAAGGGATGTGCCAAAAATTTGTGCCAACATCTCCTGCATATAATCGTCGTAGCGTGCCTCGAAATCTGGGTAGATCAAACCATTTGCGTCACGATGCGCTTGTTCGATTTTGTTGCGTAGTTGTCTTACTTCACGTGGACTGGTATGAATGCCCTGTTGCTTTGCCGCATCGCTAATCATTTGCGCGACAGGAATTTTGATCATGTTAGGGTCGGGTACGCGCCGAATAAACAGCGTGTCGAATACGTCAAAACTGATGGTGTCGAATCGGTCGAGGTTTTTGTTTGCCTGTTTTACCAGGCTTTCCCAATTATAAAAGCTGTGCATCTTGCTAGGCACTGATCACTTCCCGCGAGCCTTTGCGAATAATCGCTTTGCTAGGGTTTTAGCTAAAGTCGCGCTAGGTGTGTTTTCAACAAAGGCTGGAGAATTTGGTGTTGCTGGGTCCGCTAGCTGTCGGTGTACTTCACTCAGCTCTTTCTCGAGTAAGACTAAGCGGTCAATGCCCGCGTTCACTCTTTGTTGCTGCGCTTTGGGCACTTGCGACAACACTGCGAGGCGAATAATTTCTTGGTCTTGTTGGCGGCCGGTAATCGCGGCTTCGCTTATCGTATTGCCACCGTGGATGCGATAGTGCAATAATTTTTCATCGTCAATATAGTGAACTTGATCCGGGAAGGCACTCAGTAGCCTGAAAATATAATCGTAGTCGTGTAGATAACGGTAGGGTGCGAATCCGCCGACTTTATTTTTGGCCTCGCTGGTCATCAGTAAATTTGACGTGGTAACCATTAGGTTGCCATGTAGAAACCCGCGAAATAGATCATCAGCTTTTTCTGTATAAAATTGTCGATTATTCTGGTGCCATTGATTCCAGCCAAAATCAGGGTCGGTCAATGGGGTACTTTGCCCATCAACTGGCGCAACATCTGAAAATACGGCATGCGCTTTTAAGGCATGCATTTTTTCAAGCAATGTCTCAAGTCGAGTGGCAAGAAAAACATCATCAGAGTTTATAATACCAACAAATTCGCCACGGGTTTTTTCAAGGCCTGCGTTGAGGGCGTTATAGGCATCTTGGTTGAGTTGATAAAAATATTGTACCCGTGGATCATCATAAGCCTTTACAATATCGGCAGTTTTATCGGTCGAGCCGTCATCGATAATAATGAGCTCAAGGTGTTGCCAAGTTTGGTTTAACACGCTGTCAATCGCTTCCCCCACGAATTGCTCGTGATTGTAAGCGGGCATCACAATGCTGACTAACGGCGAAGTATTCATCAACTTATTTATCTTTACTTAAATTTAGAATTTTAGACTTGTGATAGCGCAATTATTAAAGATAGACAAGCGGCTGATAGCTGTTGCGCTTATCGGCAGCCTGCTCATATCTATTTGGGCCAATATTGTAGACGATGTTGTTAATAATGATGGCATTGAATACATAAAATCTGCGCAAAATATGCTCGATGGGCAGTGGCGTGTAGCCCTTGAAACCTATAAATGGCCCTTCTACGCTGCGCTTATGGCCCTAGTGAGCAAGATTACTTTCTTGTCATTAGAAATTTCAGCTTATCTTATCGACGCAATTTCCTTTGTTTGGGTTGTTGTCGCGTTTGTCGCACTGGTCAGATTGTTAGGTGGGGGCCGCACTGAACTATGGTTGGCGCTAGTGCTAATTTTGTGTTTTCCGACCTTGAATAAATTTAGGCCTTATCTAATTCGAGACCCCGCTTTTTTGGCCCTTTTCTTAACCGCAGTTTACTACTACTTTGCGTATTTTTTGGAAAAGAAAAGAAGCGTAAATGTTATGAGCATTGTTTTTTTCGGATTATCTGCGCTATTTAGAATCGAAGGCTTAATTTTTTTGGTGGCGTCGCAAGCCTACTTGATGGTGGTGTCAAAAGGCAGCAAGGCTGCGCCTTGGATTGCCATTGCCTTTACGCTGATATTGGCTTTAGTGATGATTGTGCTGCTGAGTTGGTGGAACTTCGTGCCTGACGGTAAGCTCACCTATATGAGTATCTTTGCGCATCCAATTGCTTTCTTGGAGACGGTTTGGATTCAAGTGTTGGAGCAAATTGGCCAACGCTTTCACGCAATTCGTTCCGAAGTGTTAGTGGGTTATTCGCACTCCTACGCGCTGGTTGTTTTGCTGTGGTCCGCAGTCACCATTGTTTTCTTTGAACTCATGCACGCGCTTTACTACCTCTATTTCGGCTTGTTTGTTGTGGCAGTAGGTCGCAAAGAGGTATTCGGGGAAGCGCAATTGGCCAAGCCATGGCGCTTTTTGCTTATCATAGCTATTGGCATTTTATGCGCATTTGTTTTGGTTCAGTGGTTTTTGAGCGATCGTTACCCCTTGGCCGCCGCTATGCTAATGTTGCTACCCATTCCGTTTTTATTGGCTAAATGGTGGCGGGCAGTTCGTCTTGGCGCGACCAACAGAAAAAGCAAAATAGGTTTTGTTGTGGTAATGAGTCTGATGGTGCTCGCTGGTTTAAAAAGCTTAGATTTAGCCACTGAAAAAACCTATCTCAAAGATGCGGGGAAGTGGCTGGAGCACAATATTAGAGACGATGCCACCGTGCACACTAACGACCGTATTATCGAACATTACTTTCAACGTGACGCACACGTTGACACCTATTGGCCATACTGGAAAATCTATAAAGACGCAGCTTTAATGGCCCGCAATAATTATGATTACCTGGTTTTTAATGTCAAACATAAAGACGCGGATTACGCTATTAACATTCCTATACTGATGAGAAGTGAGCCCTTGAGGGTTTTTGAAAATGAAAAAGGCGCTAAAGTGTTGATTATCGAAATGAACAACAAACGAATATACTACCCGCAATCACCGTAACGCCATGGCCACGATCACCCCCTCAATTAGTTCCCAAACCATAGCCAGTACGCTTACCGAGGCGTTGCCTTATATCCAGCGTTATCGCGGCAAGACTTGGGTCATCAAATATGGCGGCAACGCTATGATTGATGAAACCCTTAAAGAAAGTTTTGCTCGAGATGTGGTTTTGCTCAAAGCAGTTGGAATTAACCCAGTGGTGGTGCATGGAGGTGGGCCGCAGATCAATCAGTTACTGGAACGCATCGGCAAAGAATCAACATTTATTGATGGCATGCGTGTGACCGATAGCGAAACCATGGACGTAGTCGAAATGGTGTTAGGTGGCCTCGTCAATAAAGAAATAGTCAGTATGATTAATATGCAAGGCGGACATGCAGTTGGATTGACGGGTAAAGACGGGGGCTTAATTCGAGCGCGTAAACTTAAGGTTGAGAAGAATGACCCTGTGCTGCAGCGTAATGAGATTATCTACTATGGTCACGTTGGGGCGGTCGAATCTATTGACCCGAGTATTGTGCAGCTTCTAGAATCAGAATCTTTTATTCCGGTGATCGCACCAGTAGGTGTCGGTGAAGACGGACAAACCTATAACATTAATGCCGATACCGTCGCCGGTGAACTGGCGATAACTTTGCGCGCAGAGAAATTATTGTTGCTCACTAATACGTCTGGGGTAAATGATAAAAGCGGTAATTTGTTGGCAGAATTGACTGCTAAATCTATCGATCAATATGTAAGCGACGGTACCATACAAGGGGGCATGTTGCCCAAGGTAGAGTGTGCGCTGTCTGCCGTATCAGGCGGAGTGGGATCGGCCATTATTTTAGACGGACGAGTGGACCACTGTTTGTTATTAGAAGCGTTTACTGATTCCGGAATCGGCACTCAAATCGTTTCTGCATAGCGTCACATTGTGAGCATAAATGGCATACAATCGCGTGCCATTTTATTGAGTGCCTTTTTGGGGGCACCCGCCTCAGCTTACTCTAATGAAAGACTTAAGAAATATCGCCATTATCGCGCATGTTGATCACGGCAAAACTACGCTGGTTGACCGACTGTTACAGCAATCTGGTACTTTGGGAGAGCGGTTCGGACCAGTTGAGCGAGTGATGGATGGTAGCGATTTAGAAAAGGAGCGCGGCATCACTATTCTGTCAAAAAATACAGCGCTCAAATGGAACGATTACCGCATCAACATTGTTGATACCCCGGGTCACGCTGATTTCGGTGGCGAAGTGGAAAGGGTGCTGTCTATGGTGGACAGTGTTTTGTTGCTTGTTGACGCCGTTGAAGGGCCAATGCCACAGACCCGGTTTGTAACCCAAAAGGCGTTTGAGCACGGTTTGCGGCCAATTGTTGTAGTCAATAAGATTGATCGTGATGGCGCGCGACCAGATTGGGTTGTAGATCAAACATTCGACTTATTTGACCGTTTAGGCGGCAGTGATGAGCAACTGGATTTCCCGGTTGTTTATACTTCAGCAATACAAGGCTATGCGACCTTGGATGCGGATGTACGCACGGATAATATGGATACGCTGTTTCAGGCGGTGGTCGACCATGCGCCCGAGCCTGATGTGGACTTAGAAGCGCCGTTTCAAATGCAGATATCCTCAGTAGACTATTCAAGTTTTGTAGGGGTTATTGGAATTGGCCGAGTTCGAAACGGCAAGATTAAACGTAACTCACCAATTACAGTGGTGGACAGCGAAGGTAAAAAGCGCAACGCGCGCATCCTACAAATTCTAGGCTTTCACGGTTTACAACGTGTTGAAGTCGAAACCGCGCAAGCAGGCGACATTATTGCCGTAACCGGAATAGAGCAGCTCTCGATTTCCGACACCCTTTGTGATCCTGCGTCCCCCGCGGCTTTACCACCACTGATGGTAGACCAGCCTACAGTGCGCATGATGTTTCAAGTGAACACTTCGCCATTTAGTGGTAAGGAAGGTAAGTTTGTCACCTCTAGGCAATTATTGGAACGCCTCGAAAAAGAGTTAATTCACAATGTCGCACTGCGGGTCACTCAAACGCCCAATCCAGATATGTTCGAGGTAGCAGGAAGGGGCGAGTTACATTTGTCCATATTGCTGGAAACCATGCGCCGCGAAGGCTTTGAAATTGCGGTGTCACGCCCGCAAGTTATCTATCGCGACATTGACGGGGTGCGCTGTGAGCCATTCGAAGACGTTGATATTGATGTCGAAGAAGCACATCAGGGGGCGGTGATGGAGGCAATCGGCATGCGTAAGGGTGAACTTAAAGACATGCAGCCAGATGGCAAAGGCCGTGTCCGCCTTGTTTATTTCATGCCCGCAAGAGGCTTAATCGGGTTTCAAACTGACTTTATGACGCTTACTTCGGGCACTGGCTTGATGAACCATATATTTAGTCAGTATCAGAGTGTGGTTGACGGTGAATTTTCTGGAAGGCGCAACGGTGCGCTTATTTCAATGGTAACGGGTAAGGCTTTGGCCTATGCTTTGTGGAATTTGCAAGAACGCGGTAAATTAATGTTAGGCCACGGTACACAAGTATATGAAGGGCAAGTTATAGGAATACATTCACGCAGGAACGACTTGGTGGTTAACCCATTAAAGGGCAAGCAGTTAACCAATGTTCGGGCATCAGGAAAGGACGACAGCATTACCTTAGAGCCACCAATGCAGTTGACTCTAGAATCGGCTTTGGAGATTATTGAAGATGACGAGTTGGTTGAGATTACGCCACAGAGCATCAGAATTCGTAAAAAGCTGTTAAGCGAGAGCGATAGAAAGCGTGCAGGGCGAAGTAAGGAGAAAGCCTGAATGGGCGGATGAAGTTGGTATTTTAGGTAAAATATAGGCTAATATCGTCATCTTAGGTTTGTTTCTCGATAAAATAAATAGTAATATACTATAAGTAACTGATATATATAGTTATCTCTTTGTTTTACAGAGTTGTGCCCAATCTTAAATGAATAAAATATTTTTAGTAATCGGCCTTGTTTGGATTAAGTAGCAATAAACATATACTCGGTATTGATATCGGTGAATCGTCAGTTAAGATGGTTCAGTTACAACACTTGGGTAAAAAATACCGTTTTAGCAAGTTTCATATTGAGCCTGTTCCGCCGGGGTTGATTGTTGAGGGAAGGGTGCTTGATGTTCCTCAGGTTGGAGACCTAATTCAACATGCTCTAAAACGGCAGAAAATATCCATAAAGACAGCCGTTGCCTCAGTAAACTACTCCGACGTCATGGTTAAAAGACTACGCGCTCAAAAAAGCATGAATGAACGCGAATTAGAGCAATGGGTTGAGTTTGAGATCGGTAAATTTGTGCCTTATCCTACGAATGAGCTGAGCGTGGACTATAAAATTGACGAGGTTCAATCTAATGATGTTGAAAATCAAATCGTCGTCACCGCTTGCCGACGACAAGCCGTAGACAACGCAGTAGAGTGTTTGGAGCAAGCTGGGCTAGAGCCGCATGCTGTTGATGTTTCAAATCAAGCACTACTGCGCGCCGCCGCTGGAGATTTAGAGGGCTTTGCGGGTGGAGCAAGAAATGATTTAACCGCCATCATTGATGTGGGTATGTCCACATTGCGTTTTTATGTGTTTTCAAACGCTGATATGGTATACTACCGAGATGAGCCTTTTGGCGCAAGCTATTTGGTGGATGAGTTTGCTTCTGAATACCGGCTCAGTAATCATAAGGCCCATCAAGCAATTTATGCCCAACGCATGCCGAAGGGCTATAAAGAAAGAGTGCTTAAGCCGTTTGTGAAATCATTCCTAAAAGAGGTTGAACGTGGAATGTATGCCTTCGAATCGTCAGGGACGCCAGGGCAAATAGCGCGAGTGTTGCTCGTTGGTGGCAGTGTTCAAGTGCCGAATATGGAAAGCATTTTGGCTAAAAAACTACATATTGATGTCAAGTTGATGAATCCAATCACAGATCTTAGAAAGTCTGGCCGTATGGATATAAAAAAAATAAATAAACTAGCACCGCAATTAGCCCATGCCTGTGGTTTAGCGATGTGGACAGGCACACGATGAGCGGCATTAACCTTCTACCATGGCGTGAAGACCAACGACAGCGCCGGGATAAGCGGCTGTTGGGGATGAGTATCTTTTACTGGCTTGCCTGTATTGCGGGCGTGTTTTTAATGCTCTCAGCTATTTCTAAATCTGTGAATGATCAGGACAGTCGCAACCAATACTTACAGGGCCAAACTGCCAAATTGAACCGCCAAATTCAAGATATTGAGAAACTTAAAGACGACAAGGAAGAATTATTGTCTCGAATAGAGGTGGTGCAAAATTTACAAGACAATCGCGTACAGATAGTGCACGTTTATGATGATATGGTGCGCAAATTACCCCGAGGCGTCACCCTAGATGTAATGTCCAAAGAGGATAAGGAAATTAAATTAACCGGTCGCGCGCAGTCAAACGCAAGGGTTTCAGAATTGATGAACCGCTTAGATTCTTCATTGTGGTTTGGGAAATCTGATCTATCTGTTGTCAACGTTACAGACGACCAGAACAACAAACTAAGTCAGTTTGAGCTAGTCGTTACTGAAAAAAATCTCTCGCAGAGTAACGCTTCCGAGGTGGACCAGTAATGGCAATGCAAGATTACCTTGAAGTGCTGCAAGATACCGAGCTATCTGATCTTTCTTCGTGGCCGCACTGGCTAAAGGTGGTCGGTTCTTTGTTGCTGGGGGCAGCCCTACTATTCGGTGGATATCATTTGTTTTACAAGCCTAAGCAAATCCGTTTGCATAGCGCGCAGGCGACTGAGATTAAGCTTAAACAGGATTTTCGAGATAAGCAATTACTGGCTGCTAATTTGCCGGCGTATCAAAAACAAATGGTTGAAATACAGGACCGATTTAATGTATTACTCAAGCAGTTACCAAACGAAACTGAGGTGCCAGCATTGCTAACTGATATCTCTCAAGTGGGTAAAGAACGTGGTTTAGAGTTTAGGCGATTTAAGCCCTTAAAGGCGCAGCTCAAAGATTTCTACGTCGAACTGCCCATCGAAATAGAAGCGTCTGGAACTTATCATCAATTGGCAAGTTTTGTCAGCGACATCGCTAATTTTCAGCGGGTTGTCAAGATCGGTGATATCGATATGCAGCGTTCACAGTTTAAAGAAGATTCTGATGTAAAAATCGAAGCTATTCCGCTTACTTTCAAAGCCACTTTACTCACTTATCATTATAACGAGCTGGAGCTACAGCCGGATGAGGCTGTCGAGGCGAAATGAGCGCAATGCAATTGCAAGGTAATCTTCGAACTTTGTTGCTGGTCATTTTGGCTTGCTTCATTTCAGGGTGTTCAGAAAAACGCGGTACGCAAGACTTAGAAAAATTTGTAGCTGATCTAAAAAGTGCAGAGGCCGCAGAAATAGAGCCACTGCCGGTGATAGAGCCGGCAGAGTTGTATGAATACGCGGCCGCTTCTGAAGGCAATCCATTTTCAATAACCAATGTATTGCCGGAAAAAAAAGAGGTTCTTAAGGCGGCGCCTTTAGTTGCGGAGCTCGACAGGGAAAGAGAGAAGTTGGAGTATTTCCCTCTCGATTCACTGAGGATGGCGGGCACATTGGACCAGGGTGGTGCGCTGTGGGCAATGATTATCGTGCCCGATGGCACCATTTACCGTGTAAAAAAAGGCAACTACATTGGCACCAATTTAGGTGAGATTTTGCAGGTAGTTGAGGGACAAGTTGTGGTTGAAGAGACCTTTGAATCCGGTGAAGGCACTTGGGAAAAACGTAAAGTCAGTGTTGCCTTGCCAGAATAGATAGACTATATATACGAATACAATAATTTAGTGCGGTTTATTAAATTGAAATCAAGAATAATGTTGAGGCAAAGCATCATGAATTTCGATGTGGGAGCGACTATCGCGCGAAGTGGTGCTTGGGAAACGATCAAACAAACTTGTTTACTGTGGGGATTGCTAATTGCCTTCTCATCGGCCGTTGCAGCGGCTGACCTGACCGCGCTTGAGGCGAATCAGTTGACCGATGGAAGCTCAGCTATCGATTTATCACTTAGCGATAAAAACGTAGAGGTACAACACTTTTTGATGGCGCAACCTAATCGGGTAATTGTCGATTTACTTGGCGTTAAAAACCAAACCAAGCAGCGAGTCGTTAAAGTTAACCAAGGTATTATCGAGAGTGTTTTATTGTTGCAAAGCACAGATAAGCTGCGTCTGATAATGAATTTAGCTAAAGCGGCGGCTTTTAATGTAGATAAGCTGCCCGATGGCCTGCGTCTTGTTGTGGATAGCTCTGCTGGTAGCGGGCAAGTCGTGGCTAACCAATTAGCGCATAAAGTAATGGGTTCTAGTGCAAAGCAAGCGGGCTCTGCAAGCTTGGATAACATTGATTTTCGACGCACCGTTGTGGGCAACGGCAAGGTGATTGTGTCATTAAGTTCACCCAATGTAGTTGTCGATTTCAAAGAAGAATCTGGAGAGTTAATAGCTGATTTTAAACGTAGCTCGGTGAAGAAATCGCAAGAAAAACGCTTAGACGTTGTCGATTTTGCTACACCAGTAAACACCATTGACGTATTCCAAAACGGCCAAGATGTGCGAATGGTGGTCACCCCAAATGGCCAATATCGACACACGGTGACTCAAACTGATACGCAGTTTGTGCTTGAAGTCAGCCCTATTAGTCAGCAGGAAATAGAAGCGATTGAAAAGGCCAACGCAGGTCATGGTGGCGAAAAACTGTCGTTGAACTTTCAACGTATTCCGGTGCGTTCCGCATTACAGGTGATCGCTGATTTTACCGGCTTAAATATCATTACCTCTGATTCTGTAGATGGCGACTTGTCCTTGCGTCTTAACGAAGTGCCATGGGACCAAGCACTTGATTTAATTTTACAAACTAAAAATTTGAGTATGCGTCAGAAGGGCAATGTCATCAGAGTTGCGCCAACGGCGGAACTAGCTGATCAAGAGCTATCTTTATTTGAGTCGCAGAAAAAAGTTAAAGAATTAGAACCCTTGGTTACCGAATTAATCCGTGTCAATTATGCTAAAGCTGAGGACATCGTTGAATTACTAAAATCGACCAAAACGATTGCCTCAACAGATGCGAAAACATCTGAGGTCCGAAGCGGCAATGATGCCAATGTATTTAATCCAGCAACGGGCACCTTTAGCTCCGGCTCTGAACCCACTACCATTACGCGTAACCAAATTGTTACCGTTGATAATTCGTTGATATCTGAGCGTGGCTCTGTTTCTCTTGACTGGCGTACTAATACAGTTTTAATTCAAGACACGGTTTCAAAGATTAAAGAGGTACGTAAGCTGGTCGCTAAATTGGATGTGCCTGTGCGGCAAATTCAAATCGAAACCCGCATTGTTGAAGCGACAGATGATTTTAGCCGCAGCTTAGGCGCACGCTTAGGTTTTACCCGCGTAACCGAGAATGCGCGATTCCCAGGCTCTTCCGATAACAATAGTCTAGGAACTGTATTTGGCGGCGGCAGCATCGAGGGAAACAACGAGGTGAGAACAGAAAATGAAGTACTTTACCCTGATTCCCTTAGCGTTAATTTAGGTGCTGATGATCTTGGTACTGAAACTGCAGCACGTTACGCATTCCAAATTGCTAAAATTGGTGCAGGCTATTTGCATCTGCTTGATCTAGAGTTGTCTGCCCTACAAGCCGAAGGTAAAGGTAAGGTTATCGCTAACCCCAAAATCACCACTACCGAAAAGCATGAAGCGCGTATAGAACAAGGCCAAGAGCGGGTGTTTGGCACGTCTGGTGGCGAACCAGTCACTAAAAAGGCGGTATTAGGTTTAATAGTGACACCGCAAGTGACGCCTGACGATGAAATTATTCTGGATGTAAACATAACTAACGATACCTTCTCCGGGGATACAACTCTAAATACTAAAAGAATAGTTACGCAAACACAGCTAAAGAACGGCGAAACCATTGTTATCGGTGGTATTTATCAACAGACAGAGACGGAGTCAATTACCAAAACCCCCATATTAGGTGACATTCCGATATTAGGTAATTTATTTAAAAAGAAAACTAAACGCAATAATCGCACCGAGCTATTGGTTTTTATTACGCCGCGGCTAATCAAACCAGAATTCTAGGTTGACTAGCGCAAGCTGGTTAGATCGCTGGCCATGGATAATATTTATCTGGTAGGCATAATGGGTGTGGGTAAAACCACGATTGGTCGCAAGCTTGCGAAGTTGATCAATAAGCCCTTCATCGATACCGACCAAGAGCTAGAAAAACGCAACGGCGTAACCATCAATCATATTTTTGATATTGAAGGCGAAGCAGGGTTTCGCTTGCGTGAAACTCGTTTGTTAAAAGAGCTAGGGCAAGAATTTAATGGGATAATAGCCACTGGCGGCGGCATAGTTACCCAAGCTGAGAACCTTGAAGTGTTGGCAAACTCTGGTAAGGTGATCTATTTAAAAGCGTCGCTCGGTACCTTGTGGTCCCGACTGCGAAATAGCTCCAGCAGGCCCTTATTGCAAACCCAAAATCCGAAGCAAAAATTAGCAGAACTGATTACTCTGCGCGAGCCCATGTATGAAAGTGCGGCTACGCACGTGGTTTCGGTGGGTAAAGGTAGCACCTTTCAAATGGCCAAACGTGTACAACGACTAATTGATGAAAACGCTGAATATTGATTTAGGTGAACGCAGCTATCCGATTCATATTGGAGCAAATATACTTACCAATAAGCAGCTTTATGCTCCACATATTGCTGGGCATCAAATATTTGTGATCAGCAATGAAGTGGTTGCACCATTATATTTACAGCAATTAGAGGCCACACTGAGCCCACTCGGGGAAGTGCATACATTAGTACTGCCTGACGGAGAAAACACTAAAACGTTGGAATCAGCCTCATCAGTATTTACCGAAATGCTGTCTATTCCCTGTGACCGAAAGGCTACGGTCATTGCTCTAGGAGGCGGGGTTACTGGCGATTTAAGTGGTTTTTGTGCAGCCTGTTATCAACGCGGCGTACCGTTTATTCAAGTGCCCACAACTTTGTTATCTCAAGTTGACTCTTCTGTTGGGGGCAAAACAGGCGTTAATCATCCATTAGGTAAGAATATGGTGGGCGCGTTTTACCAACCTCAAGCGGTAATTATTGATACCAATACGCTCGATACGCTTGATGACCGTCAGTTTTCTGCCGGAATGGCTGAGGTGATCAAATATGGTTTATTGGGCGATATCAACTTCTTAGAATTCCTTGAAACCCAGACCGACGCTATTATGCGCCGTGAGTCGGGTGTCATAACCCAGATTATTGAGCGTTCTTGCCGCGCTAAAGCAGATATTGTTGCAGCAGATGAAAAAGAGCAGGGTGTTAGAGCATTGCTAAACTTAGGGCATACCTTTGGGCACGCTATCGAAAATGCTAAAGGGTACGGAGAGTGGTTACATGGCGAAGCGGTGGCATTGGGCTTGCTTATGGCGGCTGATTTGTCACGGCGGATGGGAAATATTAGTGCTGCTGATCAACAAAGAGTAAAAGCGATACTTAAGGCGGTTAATTTGCCAGTTGATGGCGTTGACGGGGTTAGCACTGCACAATTATTCGAGTTAATGGCAGTCGATAAAAAGGCGGCTAAGGGTAAAGTTAGATTTATTCTGTTTGAAAGTATGGGCAAAGCAGTTATCTCGGACAATGTTGAGCATGAATTACTAATGCAAACCCTAGATTCTTTTGTGCTTTAAGCGACTCAATAGCGTTTATATTAGCGTTTATATTAATTGAATATTAAGGTCATTTTCGGTATCGTAGGGATTGCTAAAAAAGACTAATTTTAGAGAGCGAATTATGGGCATTGGCCGAGTAAAAAAAATATTGATTGCAGCTAGTACGCTGATGCTTGCCAGTTGCGCACACCATGGTGCGGCATTGATTGAGTCTAACCCGAGTGGCGCTGAGGTAGTTGATGTCAATGAAGGCACTTTGTTAGGCGTTACACCTTTTATTAGTCGTTGGAAAGAGAGTGGAGAGCGTAAATTTGTTAATATCCGCATACAAAAAGAAGGCTATGCGGATAAGACAACCTCCTTTTGGGTATCTTTACGACATAGAAGCCGTGACGCCGCTATTGAGAATGCTCAATCCATTGAAATGAATTTAGACAAGCTTAATTAAAGGGGGTGCCAGCTTGACACCCACTAGATCAACGATATAGCAAACCGATACTTTTAAAACCTATGAAAAATATTAAGATAATTACGCTAATTTTTATTGCAAGTTTTCTAACCGCTTGCGGCGGAGTTAAAAATGTTCCTATCAAGGTACAGTCTGATCCTTTAGGCTCTTATGTTACTTACCAGATTCAGGCGGCCGCTAAAGGTGCAGATTCTGACTGGGTGTTTTTAGGCAAAACCCCTATCGACATCAAGCACCGAATTGATAAAAAGCAATTCAAAAAAGCAGGCGCGTTTCGATTGCGGGTAATGAAAGAAGGTTATAACGAGCAAATCCGTGATTGGACGCGCAAAGAAATTAAAGACGAAATTGATGAAAGAGGCAGCTTGTTCTGGAACCCAAAACTAGTGCCAAGTCAGTAAGCGGTCTAATAATTATTATTTGAAGGCCGTCTTAGGACGGCCTTTTTTATCGTGCAGTACAATTGTAAATGAATTGCTGCAAGTAAACGGCAGTACGACAAAAGTTGAGCTTAGGTCTCACCAAGATTAAGTAGAGGTTACCTCATGACACAATACGGCCTACCGAGCAAACAAGGCTTATATGATCCAGCTAACGAGCACGATGCTTGTGGAGTCGGTTTTGTGGCGAATATCAAGGGGAATAAAAACCATGCCATCGTTTCAATGGGGCTGAATATATTGCAGCGCCTCGAACATAGGGGCGCGGTAGGTGCGGACCCGAAGGCAGGGGACGGCGCAGGTATCTTAATTCAATTGCCAGATACGTTTTTTCGCAACAATACTGAGTTTGATATACCTGAAATAGGCAGTTATGCAGTGGGTTTTGTGTTCTTATCCAAAGATGCATCGGGGCAAGCCTCAGCAATAGCAGAAATTGAGGCCCAAGTTTTAGCCGAAGGCCAGCTGGTGTTAGGTTGGCGAGATGTGCCTGTCGACAACACTGACTTAGGCGTTTCGGTAAAACCTTCTGAACCCTCGATAAAACAGTTTTTTGTGGGCCGCGGTGAGAACTGCGTAGATCAAGATGCTTTTGAGCGTAAGATTTTTGTTATTCGTAAAATAATTGAAAATCAGCTACGTCGCGAGCAATGGGCGGGCAGTGATACAGTTTACTTTACCTCGTTCTCATCGCGCACAGTCAATTATAAAGGTCTGCTAATGGCTGACCAAGTCGGTGACTATTACGTAGATTTAGTCGACCCAAGCGTTGAATCTGCCATGGCGCTGGTGCACCAGCGTTTTTCAACCAATACCTTCCCCACGTGGCAGTTGTCGCATCCTTATCGAATGATAGCCCATAACGGCGAAATTAATACAGTTAGAGGCAATAAGAACTGGATGGCTGCGCGCCGGCATTCTATGGCGAGTGACTTATTTGGTGACGATCTTGAAAAGATTTGGCCGTTAATCGACGATACTCAGTCTGACTCAGCTTGCTTTGACAACACTTTAGAACTTCTTAGCCTGTCGGGGTATTCGCTCACGCACGCGATGATGATGCTCATCCCGGAGGCATGGTCAACCAATCCGCTGATGGATAAAGACCGTCGCGCATTTTATGAATACCACGCTGCATTAATGGAGCCCTGGGATGGCCCCGCAGCCGTTGCCTTTACGGATGGCCGACAAATAGGTGCGACGCTTGATCGAAATGGTCTGCGCCCCGCTCGTTATGTGATAACTGATGACGGTCTTTGTGTGATGGCCTCTGAAACGGGTGTGCTCGATATCCCCGAAGAAAAAATAGTCAAAAAGTGGCGCTTGCAACCGGGGAAGATGTTTCTCATAGATTTAGAGCAAGGCCGAATTGTCGATGACGAAGAACTTAAAGCGCAATTGGCGGGCTCACAGCCTTATCAAGACTGGTTAGACCAAAGCCAGATGAACGTGCACACTCTACCTGAGGTGGTGGGCGCGATGGCGCCTGACGCAGTCACCTTGCTGAATACCCAGCAAGCCTTTGGATACACCCAAGAGGATGTGAAGTTTTTGTTGCGCCCAATGCTGGAAACGGCGATGGAAGCGACAGGCTCGATGGGCACGGATGTGCCACCTTCTGTATTGTCTTTTAAATCAAAGCACTTATCGACATACTTTAAGCAAAATTTCGCGCAAGTTACAAACCCACCTATCGATCCGATTCGAGAAGACGTGGTGATGTCACTGGTATCGCTAATTGGTCCAAGACCAAATTTGCTAGGCCGAGATTCTGGCGGTAAGTCCATGCGTTTGGAGACCCAGCAACCAATTTTGACCAATAGCGAATTGGAAGCCATACGCAAGATTGAAGACCGCACCGATGCTTTTTTAACGCGCACTATCGATATCTGTTACGCCGCAGATAAAGGTGCGCCAGGCATGAAACCAGCGCTTGGCGCTATATGTCGCAAGGCGGAATCATTGGTGCTTAAGGGCAATAATATATTGATCCTTTCAGACCGTTGGGTAGATGTTGACCACATCGCAATTCCCGCTTTATTGGCAACCGCAGCCGTACATCATCACTTGATTCGCAAGGGCTTGCGTACGCAAACAGGCTTAGTAGTCGAAACGGGAGCGGCACTTGAGGTGCATCATTTCGCTACATTGGCAGGCTATGGTGCAGAGGCTATTAATCCTTATCTTGCCTTGGATACCTTGCATGCAGAGCTAAATTATTTGAATAAAGACCTTACTTTTGAACAAGCCAGAGATCACTACATTAAGGCAGTGGGTAAAGGCTTGAAAAAAGTGATGTCAAAAATGGGCATTTCTACTTATCAGTCTTATTGTGGCGCGCAGATTTTTGATGCAGTGGGTTTATCCTCTGAGTTCGTATCCAAATATTTCACCGGCACTTCGACTACGATTGAAGGAGCAGGCCTAGAAGAAATAGCGGTAGAAACCTTCCGCTGGCATCAAGCAGCCTATGGCAACAATCCGATTTACAAGAAACATTTAGATGTCGGCGGAGAATATGCCATGCGACTGCGCGGTGAGCAGCATGCTTGGACATCTGAGTCGGTTTCTGCTTTACAACATGCTGTGCGTGGCAACGATGCCAAAAGTTTTAAAGAGTTTTCAAAGCAGATGAATGATCAGCAAGAACGCTTGTTAAATTTGCGCGGCTTGTTCAAGTTTAATTATGCTTCAAAAGCCATTGAGTTAGATCAAGTCGAATCTGCTAAACAGATTGTTAAACGCTTCTCCACTGGCGCGATGTCGTTCGGATCAATTTCACACGAGGCCCATTCGACCTTGGCTGTTGCGATGAACAGCATTGGCGGACGCTCAAACACCGGCGAGGGTGGTGAAGAAGCGGCACGATTTAAGCCTTTGCCAGATGGATCACCCAATCCAGAGCGTTCCGCCATTAAACAAATAGCATCGGGGCGTTTTGGCGTGACCACTGAATATTTGGTCAATGCGGACGATATTCAAATTAAAATGGCCCAAGGTGCTAAGCCAGGAGAAGGCGGACAACTGCCTGGGCACAAGGTAGACCTGCGCATAGCCAATGTGAGACATTCAACGCCAGGTGTCGGCCTAATTTCCCCACCACCGCATCACGATATCTACTCTATTGAAGATCTCGCACAGCTTATTCACGACCTAAAAAACGTAAACCCGCAGGCACGAATTTCAGTGAAATTGGTGTCAGAGGTGGGTGTGGGTACAGTCGCCGCGGGTGTGTCGAAAGCCCATGCAGACCATGTCACTATCGCAGGTTATGACGGCGGTACGGGCGCTAGTCCTTTAACTTCAATCAAACATGCCGGTTCCCCCTGGGAGATCGGTTTATCTGAAACTCATCAAACACTGGTCTTAAATGATTTGCGTAGCCGAATCTCAGTGCAAGTAGACGGCGGTCTTCGCACGGGACGAGATGTTGTTATTGGCGCCTTGTTAGGTGCTGACGAGTTTGGTTTCGCGACCGCGCCGCTTATCGCAGAAGGCTGCATTATGATGCGTAAATGTCATCTGAATACCTGCCCGGTGGGAGTGGCCACACAAGACCCGCAATTGCGTAAGCGCTTTACCGGTCAGCCGGAACATGTGGTCAATTACTTTTTCTTTGTAGCTGAAGAAGTGCGGGAGTTAATGTCTCGCCTAGGCTTTACAACAGTTGAAGAGATGATTGGGCAGTTCCAATGTTTAGATACCCGCAAGGCGATCAACCATTGGAAGGCACAAGGATTAGATTTTAGCCGTATATTAACTAAACCTGACGTCGATGAAGATGTGGGTGTTTTCAGAGCAATAGATCAAGATCACGGCTTGGAAAAAGCTTTGGATCATCAATTAATAGCGCAAGCTAAAGATGCCCTAGAATCGGCTAAGCCGGTAAAAATCGAAACACCTGTGTATAACTATAACCGCACGATAGGGGCGATGATTTCTGGTGAAGTCGCCAAGCGTTACGGCCATAGTGGCTTGCCGGAAGACACCATTTACGTAAAAGCACATGGTCGCGCAGGCCAGTCTTTCGGTGCGTGGTTAGCCAACGGTGTCACCATTGAGCTTGAGGGTGATGCTAACGACTATGTGGGCAAGGGCTTATCTGGTGGCCGCCTGATTGTTTATCCCAACACCAATAGTGCAATTGCCAAGCCTGAAGAGAATATCATTGTTGGCAATACCGTTTTGTATGGTGCAATTGCTGGAGAAGCCTTTTTCAACGGCGTCGCGGGCGAACGTTTTTGTGTTCGTAACTCAGGTGCGATCGCTGTGGTAGAGGGGGTTGGAGACCACGGTTGTGAGTATATGACGGGCGGCATAATGGTCTGCCTTGGCGAAACAGGGCGTAACTTTGCTGCCGGGATGTCTGGCGGCATAGCTTATGTATTTGATCAATCTGGCTTATTTGAGACCCGCTGCAATACTGAAATGGTGGTGCTAGAGTCGCTTGAGAATATGCCATATTCAAAAGCCAGCGAAGATGAAGTCAATGCAGATTTAACCCGTTTTGACGAAAACCGTTTGCAAAATCTAATCCTTCGTCACAAAAATTACACCAACAGCCCTGCCGCTAAACACATCTTGGACAATTGGGACGAAATGAAAGCCAAATTTGTTAAAGTGATGCCTGTAGACTACAAGCGCGCTTTGTTAGAGCGAGAATTAGTCGCTCAAACGCAAGTGCCATCTAAGGGGGCGACTTAATGGGTAAACCAACCGGATTTATCGAAATACCTCGGGTTGAGCGGGGTTACAAGCCTATTGAAGAACGCTTAAAACACTTCAAGGAATTTGTAGTTAATTTCAATGATGAAGAAGTGTCGCGACAAGGCGCACGCTGTATGGATTGCGGTATTCCATATTGCCACACCGGCTGCCCAGTAGACAATGAGATTCCTGATTGGAATGATCTTGTTTATAACGGCCAATGGCAAGCAGCCTTAGATCAATTGCATTCAACCAACAACTTTCCAGAGTTTACTGGGCGTATTTGCCCAGCACCTTGCCAAGAGTCTTGCACGCTTAATATCACCAACGAACCAGTAACGATTAAAACTATCGAGCAAGCGATAATCGAAAAAGGCTGGGAAAATAATTGGGTGTCGCCGCGTATTGCCAAACACAAAACCGGCAAACGGGTCGCGATTGTCGGTTCTGGTCCCGCTGGTTTGGCCTGCGCACAGCAATTGGCGCGGGCTGGCCATCAGGTTGATGTATATGAGAAGCAGCCACGAATTGGCGGCTTGTTGCGTTATGGCATCCCTGATTTTAAATTGGAGAAAAACGTTATTGATCGGCGCATGGGTCAGATGCGACGTGAAGGCGTGCATTTTCATACTAATACGCACGTCGGTGTGGATTTACCGATATGGAAATTATGGCGCAAGTTTGATGCTATCGTACTTGCTGGCGGTGCAGAAAAGGCAAGAGACTTACCGATACCCGGTCGTGATTTAAATGGGGTTCATTTTGCGATGGATTTCTTGCGACGCAATACAGCTTGGGTGCAGGGTGATGATGATGCCGCTGAGCAGCTTATCTCTGCACAAGGAAAGCATGTTTTAGTGATTGGCGGCGGTGATACGGGGTCTGATTGTATTGGCACGTCGGGTCGTCATAGCACTGCGAGTATTACTCAAATTGAAATTATGCCACAGCCACCAGAGCAAGAAGACAAAGGTTTGGTATGGCCAGACTGGCCTAATAAAATGCGCACTTCTTCGTCGCAAGAAGAAGGCTGCGAGCGCATGTGGAGCGTGTTAACTAAACGCTTTATTGGAGATAAGAAAGGCAATTTAACGCATGTAGAGTGCGTTAAAGTTGATTGGCAGCAAGACGACAAAGGTGCTTGGCAGATGAGCGAAGTGGAAGGTTCAAAATTCGAGATTAAGGCTGATTTAGTCACCTTAGCAATGGGCTTTGTGCACCCAGTTCAACAAGGCATGCTTAAGGAGTTAGATGTTCAGTTTGATGGGCGCGGTAATGTCGATGCCAGCACCGAAGGAGAGTTAGCTTATCACTCGTCAGTAGAAGGCGTTTTCGCAACGGGCGATACCCGCCGCGGCCAATCGTTGGTGGTATGGGCGATCCGCGAAGGACGTCAAGCCGCACGATCGGTTGATGTTTATTTGATGGGCGAAAGTGAGCTACCTCGTTAGTAGCGTTATTCCAGCACATCAAAATCAGTAAATGACTGACAGAAGTAGCCGATTTTTAAATGCACTGGCCGGTAAACCCGTCGATTGCACTCCAGTTTGGATGATGCGCCAAGCAGGGCGGTATCTGCCGGAATATCGTGCAACGCGTGAAAAAGCTGGAGATTTTCTAACGCTCTGTAAAACCCCCGAATTAGCTTGTGAAGTCACTTTGCAGCCGCTTGAGCGGTTTGAATTCGATGCCGCGATTTTATTTTCTGACATCCTCACTATACCTGATGCAATGGGTTTAGGGCTTTCACTTAACGAAGGAATCGGCCCACAATTCGCTAAGCCTATTCGCTCTACTTCACAGGTAGATCAATTAGCCAGCTTAGAAGTCGAACAGGATTTGGCTTATGTATTCGATGCTGTGCGGCTTATTCGCCAAGAACTAGACGGTTCGGTGCCCTTAATCGGATTTACTGGTAGCCCTTGGACATTGATGACCTATATGGTCGAAGGCAGCAGTAGCAAAGATTTTAAATACGCTAAAGGCATGATTTATAATGAGAGCCAGTCTGCACATTCGCTGCTTTCAAAACTCACTGCGGCGGTGATCGATTATTTAAAGGCACAAGTCTCTGCGGGTGTCCAAACATTGATGGTATTTGATACTTGGGGAGGCTTGTTATCTACCACTGGTTATCAAGATTTTTCCTTGCAGTATATGCAGCAGATAGTTGCCGCACTTAAGGCAGAGCCTATTACCCGTGCTACGCCTATTGTATTGTTCACCAAAGGAGGAGGACAATGGTTACAGTCGATTGCGTCGACTGGTTGTGATGCAATTGGCCTTGATTGGACTACCTCTTTAGCGGCTGCGCGTCAGCAGTTGGGTAACGGTATTGTTTTACAAGGCAATATGGACCCAACCGTGCTTTACGCGACGCCAGAAATAGTAAGGGAGGAAGTACAAAAAGTGCTAGACGACTTTGGCACAGGAGACGGACATATTTTCAACCTGGGGCATGGCATTCATCCGGGTATTGACCCCATTAACGTAAAAACCATGGTTGACGAAGTGCACGCCTATTCCGCTAGAGTTTGAGGTAAAAAATGATAGAGCAAGTTAAGCAGATTCTGATTGATTTAGTGGCCTTTGATACCACCAGTAAATACTCAAATCTCGAATTGATCGATTACGTGCAGACTTATTTAAGTGATCGCGGTATTAGTTCAGAGCTGGTTCCAAATGTAGAAGGCACCAAAGCCAATTTATACGCAACTATAGGTGATGCCTCCGTTGCGGGTATCGTGCTATCCGGGCACACTGATGTTGTACCTGTTACAGGTCAACCTTGGGATACTAATCCGTTTGAGTTAGTCGAAGAGGGCGGTAAGCTATATGGTCGCGGTACTTGCGACATGAAGGGCTTTATCGCCGTTTGCTTAGCGATGACCGATACTTTTAAGCAGGCGAATCTGCCAGTGCCGATCCATTTTTCGTTTTCGTACGACGAAGAAGTCGGCTGCATTGGAGTACGTGATTTGCTCGCAAGGCTGGATAAGTTGCCGGTCAAACCCTTGGGGTGTATCGTTGGCGAACCCACCAGCATGCAATGTATTGGCGCACATAAGGGCTTGGTGCACTCTAAATGCGCAGTAAAGGGCTGTGCGGGCCACTCTAGTGCGCCTGATAAGGGGGTAAATGCGATTTTTCAAGCCACCAAGTTGGTTACTATGTTGCAAGTAATTGGTGACGGCATCAAACAAAAAGGGCCGTTTGATCAACGCTTTGAACCACCCTATACCACGGTGCATGTGGGCACTATATCCGGCGGCACGGCGTTAAATATCATACCCCAGCATTGTGACTTCCACTTTGAGTTTAGAAATATTCCCGGGCACAGCGTGACTCCTTATCTCGATCAGTTGCAAAACTATGCTGATCAATCATTGCTCCCTGCCATGCAGGCTGTTTCGAGTGACACTGGCTTTACTTGGGAAACCGACGCTGAGGTTGCACTAGACACACCAGATGGTGACGAATTTAGTCAGTGGATTCGCAAAATTTTAGATAGCAGTGAATCTTCTGGTGCAGTGAGTTATGGTACCGAAGCAGGCATGTTTTCAGAAATAGGTATTCCTACCATTGTTTGCGGCCCTGGGTCGATTGATCAAGCGCATCGGCCAAACGAGTTTGTTGAACTGAATCAATTGCAATCGAGCATCAACTTTTTGCATCAATGCATCGCTAACATCAACAGTAAGGATTGGCTTAGCCAGTGATTTATCTTGGGTTGGGCTCTAACCTCGGAGACCGCAAGCAGCATCTGAGTGATGCTATTGAGGTGCTCAATGCTGAGGGTTTTGAGGTACGGCGCAAATCGCCGGTGGTTGAATCTCCGGCGTGGTTAAAGTCGGGTGCTGACCCTAAATGGAATCGCCTCTACCTAAACTTAATCATTGAAGGCGAGTGCGGAAAACCGCCTAAAGATTTATTGGCAGTGTGTAAGCGCACTGAGCAAAAGCTTGGGCGTGACTTAGACGCGCCACGTTGGTCACCAAGGCCGATTGATATAGATATCATTGCTTGGGAGGGCATTGAGTTGCAAACCAAGGAGCTGGTTATTCCGCACCCAGCCTGTCTAGAGCGGCCTTTTGTGCTTACGCCGCTAGTTCATTTAAACGCGGGTTTGATGATCAAAGGCCAGTCCGTTTACGAGCATCATTTGCGTTTAACTCCAATTCCCTTATGGATGGGCATTGTTAATGTTACCCCAGATTCATTCTCCGATGGTGGGGTAGCAGATAACCTTGAAAACTTACAGGAAAAACTAAATTCGTGGATAGATGCAGGTATTCATATCTTGGATATTGGCGCCGAATCGACTCGCCCCAGCGCCAAGCCGCTAAGCCCAAAAGAAGAATGGCAAAGATTAAAACCAGCTCTCAAGATGGTGCAAAAGCTAAGCAAACCCTTGGCCTTTCCGCCGTTGCTCAGTGTCGATACGCGCCATGCTAAAGTAGCAAAAAAGGCACTTCGTTATGGCATGAATTGGCTTAATGATGTCACTGGCCTAGCCGAACCCAAACTGCAAAAAATCGCTAATCGTGAAGACATACAAACCGTGGCGATGCATAGCCTAAGCGTGCCGGTCGACCCAAAGGACCATCTGGAAGCTGATCGTGGTGCAACTGAGCAGCTTGAAGATTGGCTAAGGCAACGACAAACGCAATGGCAAAGTGCAGGTTTAAACCTGCATAACATATTACTTGATCCGGGCATCGGCTTTGGTAAAACCAGCTTACAAAATCAAGCATTGTTAAAAGATTGCAAAAATTTGCGAGCGCTTGGACATCGATTGCTCATTGGGCACTCGCGTAAGTCGTTTATGAATGAATTTAGCCAAGCGCAATATAGTGATCGTGACTTAGAAACCCTGGGCGTTTCGATGGCTCTATGCGGGCAAGGCGTGGATGTGATTCGCGTACATGAGCCGCTCAGTCATATGCGCGCATACCGCGCTTGGTCGCATATCACCATTTAGATTTGTCATGCCGACCATCGCGCAAGGCATCGATAAACACTTATTGTATGAGGCGTCGGTTCAGTGCGTCGAAGCAGAAATCGATATGGTCGATGCGACATTCATCGAAATTCGTGGCTACCAAGCCAATCTATTGCGGGAGGACTTTTGTGGCACGGCGCAAACCAGTATTGAATGGATTAGGCGGCGGGAGAATAATTGCGCTATCGGCGTTGACCTCGATACCGACGTTCTAGCTTGGTCAGCACAACACCATTTAGCTTCTTTAGCGGCTGACGAACAATCAAGAATTGAATTAGTTGAAAGTGATGTTTGTAAGCTTGAAATCGAGCCTGTGCAAATTATCTTGGCGATGAATTTCAGTTATCAGCTATTTCAAACCCGCGAGTGCCTAAGAAATTATTTTCTCAAAACGCGCAATGCTTTAAGCGATGATGGGGTGCTGTTTATTGATGCTTATGGAGGTTATGAATCCTATCGTGAGTTAACTGAAGAAACGCAATGTGATTACGAGGGTTTATCATGGGCTTGTCGGATAATTAATAGAATACGTGAGATAATATGGGCTGATTCTAGTCAGCCTGCAATTTTGAGCAAACGTCATCAAAGCCAACTGTTCCTAACCTTAGATTCTCTGGTTAGCTCTGAACATCCCTACCGTAAACTCGATGAGCTATTATGAGAAGTGGACCCGCTTTTTAGGACAGATGGCTTAGGAGTTATTTTCAGCTGATTAAGCAGCCAATTTCAGGCCGCGACATGGATCATACATCATGTCAGAGACCATGCCCAATGTTTGATGTTTACGCTCTTGGTTGTAATAGTTTATCCAGGAGCCAATGCCGTCTTTTGCCTCTTTCATCGATTGGTAGGCTTGCAAATAGACTTCCTCATATTTCACGCTGCGCCATAAGCGCTCAACAAATACATTGTCACGCCAAGCACCTTTGCCATCCATGCTGATGCGAATACCATTGTCTTTGAGTACACCGGTAAACGCCTCACTGGTAAATTGCGCACCTTGATCGCTGTTAAAGATATCAGGCTTGCCGTAGTAATGCAGTGCCTCTTCCAAAGCATCTACGCAGAATGCGCTATCCATGCTGTTGCTAAGCCGCCATGACAGCACTTTACGAGAATACCAATCCATCACAACGGTAAGATAAGCAAAGCCCTTAGGCATCGGGATATAAGTTATATCGGTACACCAAGCTTGATTGGGTTGATTGATGGCCAACCCACCTAGCAGATAAGGATAAATCTTGTGCCCCGCCTTCTTCTTGCTGGTGTTAGGCCTAGGATAGATGGCTTTAATGCCCATCTTACGCATTAAGCGTCGCACATGTTTACGGTCAACTCGGTGGCCTACATCTTGCAACACATCACGAATGCGTCTACTGCCAAGAAAGGGCCGATTGAGGTGAATGCGATCAATCAGATGCATCAGTTCCAAGTCATCCTCATTAGCAGGTGAGGTTTTGTAATAAACATGGGAACGATGAATCTTCAACAATTTACACTGACGAACTAACGATAGTTTATTGCTTTTATTAATCATAGTTTTGCGCTCAGGTCTGTTTAATGACCGAGCACTTTTGATAAAAAATCGTTTTCCATGGTGATTTCACCGATCTTTGCCTGTAATGATTTAATCTCTGATTCTCGGTTTGGAGATAAGCCTGTGCCTGATGCAAAGACTTCAGCTGAGCTATCGAGCAATTGTTTCTTCCACTTGACGATAAGATTTGCATTGATGTCATAACGACTAGCAAGATTGCTTAATGTTTCATCACCTTTGATTGCTGCAAGAGCAACTTTGGCTTTGAATTGTGGGGCATGGTTTCTACGCTTTTTACTCATTTTCTGTTCCTCGTTTTGAACAATTATAAAACAGAAAATAACTCCTTATTTTGGCCTTCAACCTGTCCTAATCATGGGGTCCACTTCAATGGAAGATTTAAGTGATAGAGAAATGGAGCGATACTTATCAGAGAATCTGGCCGCTAAGTGGTTTTGTGATTCAGGACTGGAACAGAGCACTCCTGATCATAGTTACTTTGGTGATTTTCGCTCACGCATTGGAACCAGGGGTATGATGAATTTATTTGACCGTGTTCGGAGCGGGTTAGTTTCAATGGGCTTAGTACGAGAAGTATTCACATTTGTCGATGCCAGCCAGTTGGTCAGTAAGCTAACCACTTGGGATGATAGAGATAAGGCGATAAAGATGGGATTAGAGGAGTTCAACAATAAGACAGTTGATAAAGTTGCGGCGGACAAGCAAGCACGGTTTGGGTGCAAGGGAAATAGCAAATATTGGTATGGTTACAAAGAGCATGCATCAGTGGATATGCAAAGTGGCTTGATCAATAAAATAGCGGCCACCTCGGCTGAGGTAACGGATGCAAGCGGCTTGAAGCATGTTTGCCCTAAGTCGGGTGCTGTTTATGCGGACAAGGGTTATTGCGTGAGCCCGGCCAAAACCACGCTCAGGCGCAACGGTTGCCATGATGCAACAATCAAGAAGAACAATATGCATGGCAAGAATAGAGACAAAGACCGTTGGATTAGCAAAATTCGTTCACCATATGAGCGAGTGTTTGCTCATCGCAATAAGCGAGTTCGTTATAAAGGGTTGGCTAAAGTCCAGTTCCAAGTTGGAATCAGGGGCTTATGTTTTAACCTTAAGCGATTAATGGCATTGGGAGTTGAACGAGTTGAATTGGTGCCGGCCTAGGGATAGATCCGTCTATTGGTGGCAAAATGGCTGCTAATAGACGGTTTATTGCACAAAAAACGCGTTGCTGAGCAAACTAAAAGCGACTTCGGCGAAAACCCTGTTTGAAATTGTATTAACCGACGAGCCCAACGTGTGCTTCGACCGCTTTAACCGTGTCAGCCAATCCAAATTTGTTAGCAAGCAGTGGCTTACCGCAACAAGATTACGCTGCCACTTTGCTAGTTGATGAGAATGAAAACCCGCTTACAAGTGAGTCGTTTGGGTTAAGCGGCTACTTTATATTTCACTACCCCTACATTTCTACTCCTTGCTTTTTAATTAAGCTTGATCACCCAACTGTTAAAAGCAAGAGATTAAAAACTGCAAATAACGATGCTTATCAATGGTTAGGCGGTGTTGGCCCTCAACAGAACATAGTTGCCTTTGCCGCAATTTGTACACATAAATTAAGTTATATGTCGCGTTCAGCTAGTTTCATCAACTTCAGGCCCGAAGAGATCACCTATATCAATAATCAGGAGCTCGCGGTAAAACAGCAACAGTTAATTTATTGCTGCTCCGAGCGTAGTGTGTATGAGCCGGCAAAAGGGGCTAAGGTCCTTGGTGGGCCGGCGTCTCAACCACTCACTACGATAGCCCCAGACGTCAGGGTAGTTGCACACATTTTAATTCACAAGGGGCGGCGGAGAAATACTCATGCCGAAATATAGCGTAGAACGAAGAGAAGCTGTTTTATCTAAATTATTATCATCAAATAGTCAGTCCTTCGCAGAAATATCTAGAGAAGAAGGAATCAGTGTTCAAACCTTGTATGATTGGCGAAATAAAGCCAGACGATCAGGAGTTTTAATGCCTAATAGTGATTCATCTAATCAGTGGGATTGCCAAACTAAGTTCACCGTAGTTCTTGAAACTGCTGCGATGAATGAACAAGAATTATCTGCGTATTGCCGAGAGAAAGGCCTATACCCTACTCAAATAACGCAATGGCGAGAAGCTTGTATTAATGGTGTTGATGAGGCTCTCATTAGCCCTAAAGTTGCGCGCGATGAAATACGTGCGTTAAAAAAAGACAAGAAGAAGCTAGAAACCCAGCTGCGCCGCAAAGATAAAGCCTTGGCTGAAACGGCCGCATTATTAGTATTACAAAAAAGTTTCAGGCGCTTTGGGAGGACGAGGAAGTATGATTACGACTCAGACGCGCATTAAAGTAATCAATGATGTTAATGAAGCAGTAGACGCAGGTTCAAAGCGTTCAAGTGCTTGTGAGTTGGTTGGCCTTGCCGAGTCTACGCTTAGACGTTGGAAGCCAAAAGGAGAAGATAGTATCCGCAGTGATCAACGTCCTTTGGTAGAAAAGCCAGTCCCTGGCAATAAACTAAGCGAGCAAGAGCAGCAACACATTTTATCGATATGTAATGAATCGGCATACCATCATTTGCCGCCGTCGCAAATAGTACCGCAGTTGGCTGACAAAGGTATTTATGTGGCCAGCGAGTCTAGCTTTTATCGAGTTCTCAAGGCGCATGGGCAATTGAAGCACCGCGGCCGCGCCAAACAAAAGCAGTCCCGAACACCCGATACTCATATAGCGCTAAAACCTAATGCTGTGTGGATGTGGGATATCACCTATTTGGCGACGCGTACTATTGGCAAGCATTATTACCTGTACATGGTAGAAGACCTTTACAGTCGCTATGGCGTTCACTGGGAAGTACATCCTGTTGAAAGCGGTGAATTAGGTGCGCAGTTGATGTCTCAGGCGGCTCTAAAAGTGGCTAGCTGCGATGGCATGCCCGTCTTACACAGTGATAATGGCAGCCCAATGAAATCGTTCACAATGAGAGCGAAGTTAGAAGCATTAGGAATAAAGCCCTCTTACTCAAGGCCAAGAGTAAGCAATGACAACGCTTATATTGAATCCATGTTTAGAACGGTAAAGTATTGCCCTGCGTGGCCTTCTCAAGGCTTCGATAGCTTAGAGGCCGCCCGCCAATGGGTGGGTAAGTTTATGCAATGGTATAACGAAGAACATCGTCACAGTGCTATACGCTACGTTACACCTGGCCAGCGTTATCGCGGTGAAGATAGTGCCCTATTAGCAAAACGAGAAGTTGTTTATCAGGAAGCTAAAGCAGCAAAACCTAATCGGTGGTCTGGCCAAACCCGAAATTGGCGGCCTTGTGGTGCGGTTGCGCTGAACCCACAAAAAGAAGTATTATTGGCTGCGTAGGAAAATGTGCAACTACCCTGAAAATTGCCGATAGTGCTCAACCACTCACTACGATAGTGCTCAACCACTCACTACGATAGTGCTCAACCACTCACTACGATAGTGCTTAAACACGATCAGAAAATTGACCATTACTATGCAATCGCCACTCTTGGCGGTGAGCTATATGATCAGTTTTTCGAGAAATTCAGTTTTCGTCTGGCCCTAGACAATCAGCTAGATGAGGTGAAACTGCTTACGCCTGAAGTAGCTATAGCGTATCCGGCCGAAAAATATGCGACTCAGCAAGTAGGTTGTTAATTGGTTACGTATAGAAGCATTATTATTAACAGCTCTATGGCAAGGCAGCTTTCTAATATATCTCTCCAATTACATCAATTTTGCTATGAGGATAAAGTTCACACATCCATGTGTATCTAGTCAGTTTCGTTCAAATTTCATAGACAGACTGCCCTGAAAAACTAGTCATACCCGAAGAGACCCTAACTTATTAATATCATGCTGTTATGGTTTCTTTTGGGGTGATTATTCGCCAAGCAGCAAATATAGAGGGCCAGTGATGATTGGAATAGCCTCTACTTCTGTTGTATCGCTAACCACCGTAACCGTTGCGTTTGACTGAATGAACCCCAGAAGAGCACTCGTGCGAGAATATACACCATAAAAGTTTGGCCTAGCACAGCCTACACCAAAGCTCACGACGCCAGCCTGCACTCTCTGGCCACCATAATTTACCCACAATGGCCCGCCACTGTCGCCTTGACACGAGTCTTTACCTCCTGAAACTAACCCAGCACAAAGCATTTGAGAGGTAATACTATTTATACCACTATAAGCCGCAGCACAAGTACTATTAGTAACTATCAGAAATTCCCGCCTACCAAGATTTAGCCCAAATCGTCGTTAGCTTTGTCTCGCTGAGTTTGATGCAGGGTCTAATCTCTGTCCAGCTGTCGCTAGCTCATTGTCTCGGCTGATGTTTATACCCTGAAAACCTCGCCTCAAGTGCGTATTTTTACAACCGTGGCCACCGAATTTTACGAAGCGTGGCCACTTGCACCAAGCCTTCAAACGGTCAAGTGATTTTAACGTAAAGTGGCTACACTTTGCTCTGTTGTGACTGGATTTTTCTCATCGATTCCCCCTCTAATTGTATTTTGTGCGCGTTGTGTAATAAGCGATCCAGAATCGCATCAGCCAAAGTGGCTTCACCAATCGCATCATGCCAATGTTGTGTGGGCAATTGACTGGTGATTAAGGTGGCGCCATTACCGTGGCGATCTTCTATTATTTCTAATCGGTCATTACGGTTTTGCTGAGTCAGTGTATCCAAGCCCCAGTCATCGATAATCAATAGTTTGATTTTTGCTATTTGTGCCAGTAGCTTGGTGTAACTGCCATCACCATGGCTCAAGGTCATTGCTTCAAATAAGCGGCTAGCACGAATATATTTTGTGCTAATGCCGTGCTCACAAGTCGCTTGTCCTAACACACAGGCCAAGAAGGTTTTGCCGGTGCCTGTAGGGCCCTGGATGATGACATTGCGGCTTTTGTTTACCCCGTCTAGGGCCAGTAACTGCGCTACCGTGTCTTTGTGTAAACCTCGTCTAGTTCGGTAATCGATGTCGTCTGCTTGGGCGCGATATCGTAACTTCGCTTGCTTGAGTAAACGCGTGACTTTGCGGTTATCCCGCACGGTGGCCTCGTGGTTTACGAGCAAACTGAGTCGTTCGATAAAGCCCAGCTCATCATAAGTGTTAGGTGGGTCGAACTGATAGCACAGTTGCTCGGCCATGCCCGTTAGGCGTAATTCATTCAGTTGGGTAAGGGTTTGTTGTGGAGTCATAGTATTTTCCTGTTGGTTATAGATGAAATGGTTTGGGTTAATGGTAGTAATCGGCTCCGCGCACATTGGCATGGGTGCTTGGCAAAGTCTGTTGCTTATCGGGTTCGGTAGGTAGCTTGTCGAGACGGGTTTGTAGTATTGATGCAAGGTGTTTGTAATGCAGGCCGCCAATCTTCTCTGCGCGTAAACAGGCATTCTCTAAACGCGTCTTGCCGTATTTCTTGGCAAGGTTAAGAATGCCCAAACAAGCACGATAACCATGTTCTGGATGGGGGCGATTTTCTAATTGATAACGCACCACGCGCTCTGTCGCCGCACCGACCTGACTTGCCCAATTAAGAAACCGACCAAGCGTCCACTCTTGGTGTTTAGCATGAGCTTTAGGCATGTGAGCGACATGGGTTGTGTGTCCGCCTTGGCCCATTGCTCGCGGATGTTGCGCGACACCCTTGCCTTGGTAGAACACATCAATACAGTGCTCGCCCACGTGTAACATTACTGCCTCGCCGCGCAATTGATAGGGAACCGAGTAATGATGTCCATCATAGCTAACGTGATAATCGATGTGCGCCCGTGCTTTTACTACATGGCGATAGCTATAAGGCGTGCCAGGCAATGATTTAAGAGCAGGCTTATCAATTGATTCAAACTGTGAGCGGCGAGAACCCGGGCGTTGTTTAAAGGGGCGATTGTTTAGATCATCTAGCAATCCTCGAATAGCTTGATTAGCCTCATCCAAACTAAACAATTGCAGCTTGCGCAGCCGCATCATGATCCAGCGTTCGACAATCTGTACGCCCACCTCGGCTTTAGATTTATCCTTAGGCTTATAAGGTCTGGCAGGCATCACCGCCACACCGTAATAGGCGGCTAATTGTGCATAGCTGGGGTTGAGTTCGGGGTCATAACGACCGGCTTTAGAAACAGCACTCTTGAGGTTATCGGGCACCACTGTTTGAGTAACACCGCCATAAAATTCAAAGGCGCGAACGTGTGAGCCTATCCAGTCAGGCAAGCTCTGTGTCCATGTGGCCTCGGCGTAGGTATAGGAACTGACTCCGAGCACTGAAACGAATACTTGGGCAGGGCGTGCTTCACCCGTACGAGCATCAATAATACCTAAGGTTAAACCAGCATAATCAACAAACAGTTTATCTCCAGCAATATGAGTCTGGCGCATCGAGATTCTTTGCTTCTTGCGCCACTGACCGAACAACACCGTGAAGCGAGAATAGCTGTAATGGTTGACTGGATGATGCTCGGCGTATTCTTCCCACAGTAATTGGCGAGTCATCCCTTTACGAGACCGTTCAACTGATATTTGTGCAAAGTCTGGCTCACACAATAAAGCAGTGGCAGGGCCTCTGCATTTGGGCGGCTTTAATATCGCCTGCAGCTGTTGTTCATCCATGCCTGCTGGCAGGGGCCAGCTTAATTGGGCATTTGTTGCTCTGACGAGATATTTGGATACGGCGCTGCGTGACAGGTTTAAGCTGAGCGCGATTTTACGGGAGGATAGTTGCGCCTCATAGTGCAAGCGCAGAATGTCTTTGAGTTTTAACATAGTGACCTTCTTGGGTTTCATAGCTGTTCCAATACAAATAAAAGAACGGCAGGTTAACGGTTATAGTGTTAACCGCAAGAAGGCTGTGGAGGAATTTTACGGAAGCGAAAAAGTGTCCGCGCTTCGATAAAAATCAGTGGCCACGGTTGGTAAAATTAGGTGGCCTCGCTACGTAAAATTAACTGGCCACGGTTGGTAAAAATATGCACTCAAGCAGCTTTGATCATGATCTTAGTCAAGAGGTATCTGGAAAGGGCAGCAGCCCTTCTCTAAATGCAAGATCACTATATGTCGCCTCCCAGCTCGGAACATGAAGAACAAGGAATAAGCTGCGCAGCTTCTCCCAATAATTCTTTTTCGATTTCTTTGCCTCCAGCACCTGACCCAATAGCTTGCAACAGCATTGCTGAATCTGATCAACTAGAAACGCCAGCATCATCAAGTAAGCAAACACCGTCGCTGGGTGCTGTTTGCCATGACCAAAGTTATGTTCGAAGTGATAGCCAAGGGTTTTTCAGGGTGTTGAAGGTTTCATTCTCAATGCGCCAACGAGCGCGGCCGCCGCGCATTAGCGTCATCATATTGTCAGAGGTGATTTCAATATCCGTCACCCACGAGAAGTGCTGTGTTTTACCCGATGCTTTGGTTTCCCAGTATTCCAAGAAATTGATCTGCATCTGGAAATTCGCATCATTAAGCGGCACTTGATTACAGTATCGAAAACAATGATGCACCCCTTTGGAATCTATGAGTTCCACTGTTTTTGTGGCTTTTGTGTGACTCACCCAGTCAAATAGAAACCCATGGTCACTTTGTTTTGCGCCTAGAATAAAACGCATGTCCAGTGACTTAAGTCATTCAATATGAGGGCCATTAGACGACAAACCATCCTCTACGACCACCAGCTTTAAATGAGGGTGTTCCCTGCGAATGTCTTTGAACAAACGCTTGGCTGCATTACGTTCACAGTCATTCTTGGCCTCGCCATCTTGCTTCAAGATCGCCTCGGGTGCCAATGTAAATACCTCAGACTGATCAGGATGCACCAATACCGCCGCCAGCAATTGATGATAATACGTGATCTGACCATTGCGATGATGCTTTTCACAGCACTGCTTGCAATGCACCTGCTTGGATGAGAAGTAACCTGTCCCATCCACCGATAGTAGATAGTGCTCATCCATAAACTCCATACCTTCTAAACCCTTGCCGCGTTGAAGATTGGCAAAGATACGGGTAAAGGCTTGGCGTAATAGTGCAGGGTCAACATTGTCTAGCCGCTCACGTAATGTCGTATCACAAGGGGCTTTCTTAATCCCGTATAAGCTGCGTAAATTAGCTTGGATGGTTTGCTTATCTTGGTCGAACTGAAGTAATGAGGGATACTTCAACCCGAAAATAGCCATCCCTGACATCAGACAATCTGCTAGAGAAATATCATTACGGGCGTGGCATGAATCTGTAGCTTCTATCTGACTAAACACTTGCCTAATCGACTTGAGTAATCCCGGCGCGCTGAGGTGTTTACGAAGTAGAGGTTTAGCTATGGTTCTTCAACTCTAATCTGTGAAATTGGCTGTATCATACTGTATCCTCGGAATAGTTTACGAAAACTATTTTTTCAGAACCCCTGTAACCCGCTTGTTTGCTTGGTTTGTTAATTGGGCGGGAATTGCTGAGTAACTATTGACACACTGACTTCACGCAGAGTTGTAGCAAGGCTGTTACTACCTTCAAAAGTTAAGCCTATGCCTATGACGGTTGCAGTTTGGTTTACAAGTTGGTCTAAGCCACCAAAAACTTTTGCTTTAGCTGAACTCACGTTTTGCGCAAGGGTGAGCACTGCAATGTCATTGTTAGAAGTACTAGCGTTGTATCCATTGTGCACGCTCTTGGCACTGACTGGGATAAAATCTGAAGCTACAAGAGAATCATTAAAGCTATAAAAATTAGGTACGATAAACAGCCTGGATGTGCTCAAATCAACAACGCAATGTGCAGCGGTTAAAATTTTATTGTTCGCTATGAGTGATGCTCCGCATATCGCATAGTAAAACCCGTCAAGCCCATCAACCCAAAGGGTGGCAAATTCTGGATACTTTGCCCTAGTGGTTGCATTACCCCCAACAATTCTTGAAGGGCCATTGCCTAAAAATGGAGGTAAAGCTCGAGATTCAATTTCGATGCTGGAGCCAGCACTTCGTTGACTTGCAGTGGGTTTGGCAATAGCAAAGATAGAAGATTGCGCAAAGGATTCATATGCAATCAGAGAAACAAGTACAACTATATATTTCAGATATTGATTAACCATTTCGAATACCCTTTTCAAGGGCAATTGTTGTGCCGAATAGGTGTTGATTTTAGAATAACTTGTTTGATATAGATATCAAATTAAATGGCACACGACTTTGTCTGTTTATCAAGGTAGATATTCCATATTGCTGTTACAAAAATACCGCCCATGCCAAGATAAATAAGGGGTGTATTTCCGATTGCGTGCCATGCAAAGAAGAACAGAATTCCGCTGAAAATTGCAATAAAAAATGAGGGCTTGTAATGTGTGCGTCGATAACTCACTACTGCAAATACCACACTTAGCGCGATAAATACTTGGGTAAGGATAATAAACTGACTTTCATAGGCAGCCAAAGCGCCTAGTCCAAATACGGAACCGAACGCAGCCAAACCAGGAAAGCACACCGGGCAACCTGCGGCAGCGATAATCGCACCAACCGAAGGTAGTTTCTCTAAGACTTGTTTTACCACAATAAAATGCGATTAGGTTTTTTAGTAAAATGGTCGAAAAATTTGATTTGCGTATGCATTAATTTAACTGTCATCGAATAGCGATATTAAAATCGGGCAATCAATTGCACTCTTGCTTGAGCCGTCACAATGGGAGGAAATTTGATTCAATCGGTATTTTAATTTTTGTAAATCCGTAATTTTTTCCGAAACCTCATTGATATGCGCCTCCGTTAACGATTTAACTTCCGAGCGTGTATGTGTATCACCACCATCTGATAATTCAAGTAGTTCCTGCACATGCTTAGGAGAAAAACCAAGCGCTTTAGCTTTAAGTATAAAACGCAACCGCTCGGCATGGTCTTCATTATAAATTCTATAACCCGACGGAGTTCGCTCTGCTTCTGGCAACACTCCGACGCGTTCGTAGTAACGAATGGTTTCAATGTGGCACCCCGTTTGTTTGGCAAGCTTTCCTCTTGTTAGCATGATTACTGACTGTTTCTCTTGTTCCAAGATTGATAAAGTTCGTCCGGCCATAAAGACGTTATCCAAATCACAACACTAAAGATTTCGTCGTCCGATAATTGGTCTTTCCACCCAGGCATGGAGCCACCTATATCGATGGTGCCATTACGAACGGTAAGTAAAAGTGCGCTTAACGAATGGTGCCAAGTATGCGCGGTGCCATTTAGGGGTGGCGGCGGGTACTTCCCGTCATCGCCTTGAACATGCCAATCATTGGCGGACCCTTTTGCGTTTTCTCCATGGCAAACGGCACAATTGTGCTTAAAGAGTTTTTGGCCCTGGTCAAGAATCGCTGTGTCTGTTATCGACCCTGACTGTGCGTGTACGAATTCGCTGGATAGTCCGACCAATGCCACCAAGATGCTTAGACAAGTAACTCCGAAAAGGTAGCTGAAACATTTCCTCAGTGACACGATTTCCCCCACTTTTTCAATTTCCAGTAATTATACGGCCACGGAGTTATGAATCCGACAAGCAACATAATAGGTATGACCCACCAGATTAACACAGCCCCACCGGTGAGATACCAATCTGTTAAATTCATAGCAATTTCCATACCTATCATCGAAATCATACTCATACCAATAGCCGTATGAAAGGCAGTTTTGAAGTTCATCCTGTTACGGGTGAGTATGAAGGTTTCTAATGCGATGCTCGTTAGTAAGCCGTTAACAATCGCCAAAATCATTATCAGATAGGTAGGCCAGGGGATGCCTGTGTATTGAAAGAAAGCTATGGTGCCAAAATCACCGATTGAACACCCCAATAAGCACCAGAAAGTATTTTTGGCACTAGCACCCCAGACGGGCTTACTGAACCAAAAAGGGTTGCGCTTTATCGCATCGATAAGAATAGACATAATTTATGAATTGTTACATGGAATAATTTATCGAATTTTTATCTCTGTACTTACTACAAGGTCAAGTATATTTTATCAACTGCCAGAAGTAAATTAGAAACTGAAAAAAGAGGTTGACTCGGGGCTTGGTACAGAGTCTATACTTCAATTTCTGTTCGACTAACTATTACAAGGCGTTAAAACTGTCTAGACTAATGCGTTCGAAGTTCAAAAAGAGATTATTAAGGGTATGCTGTTATTTATTGACAGCGTCGGTGGCTTTTTCGCCCGTGGTACACGCGTTTTATATGTCTGCCACCGATATGCAAACGGAGCAGGTTGTACACGAAAATCAGCCCAGCCATTTTCATGCTGCGCACGATGAAGCAACCGCACCTTGCCCTCATCAACAACTTGAAGCAGCGGATGCCAGCGAAAACTGCGATCACGATAGCGGTTTGAGTTGTAAAATCCTTTGTACCGTTTCTATCTGCACGATACCCGTCACGTCAATTGAATCGCCCGCATTCAATATCGCCAATCTGTGGCGATCAGACCAAGTAATACAACGGATCCAATCGATCTTTCTCGCCTTATTTAAACCTCCCCGCATCTAGTCTCGCCTATCGGTCGGGGTTCGCCCAGCTCGGGATTGCTTGCAGCAAGTGCGCTAACACGCCATAACCATACTTTACGCCTATGGGGCCACGAATGTTCGGTAAGATCGGACGAACGCACAAATAGATTAATTATTAGGCCCCAGACGTCAGGGTAGTTGCACACATTTTAATTCACAAGGGGCGGCGGAGAAATACTCATGCCGAAATATAGCGTAGAACGAAGAGAAGCTGTTTTATCTAAATTATTATCATCAAATAGTCAGTCCTTCGCAGAAATATCTAGAGAAGAAGGAATCAGTGTTCAAACCTTGTATGATTGGCGAAATAAAGCCAGACGATCAGGAGTTTTAATGCCTAATAGTGATTCATCTAATCAGTGGGATTGCCAAACTAAGTTCACCGTAGTTCTTGAAACTGCTGCGATGAATGAACAAGAATTATCTGCGTATTGCCGAGAGAAAGGCCTATACCCTACTCAAATAACGCAATGGCGAGAAGCTTGTATTAATGGTGTTGATGAGGCTCTCATTAGCCCTAAAGTTGCGCGCGATGAAATACGTGCGTTAAAAAAAGACAAGAAGAAGCTAGAAACCCAGCTGCGCCGCAAAGATAAAGCCTTGGCTGAAACGGCCGCATTATTAGTATTACAAAAAAAGTTTCAGGCGCTTTGGGAGGACGAGGAAGTATGATTACGACTCAGACGCGCATTAAAGTAATCAATGATGTTAATGAAGCAGTAGACGCAGGTTCAAAGCGTTCAAGTGCTTGTGAGTTGGTTGGCCTTGCCGAGTCTACGCTTAGACGTTGGAAGCCAAAAGGAGAAGATAGTATCCGCAGTGATCAACGTCCTTTGGTAGAAAAGCCAGTACCTGGCAATAAACTAAGCGAGCAAGAGCAGCAACACATTTTATCGATATGTAATGAATCGGCATACAATCATTTGCCGCCGTCGCAAATAGTACCGCAGTTGGCTGACAAAGGTATTTATGTGGCCAGCGAGTCTAGCTTTTATCGAGTTCTCAAGGCGCATGGGCAATTGAAGCACCGCGGCCGCGCCAAACAAAAGCAGTCCCGAACACCCCGATACTCATATAGCACTAAAACCTAATGCTGTGTGGATGTGGGATATCACCTATTTGGCGACGCGTACTATTGGCAAGCATTATTACCTGTACATGGTAGAAGACCTTTACAGTCGCTATGGCGTTCACTGGGAAGTACATCCTTGTTGAAAGCGGTGAATTAGGTGCGCAGTTGATGTCTCAGGCGGCTCTAAAAGTGGCCAGCTGCGATGGCATGCCCGTCTTACACAGTGATAATGGCAGCCCAATGAAATCGTTCACAATGAGAGCGAAGTTAGAAGCATTAGGAATAAAGCCCTCTTACTCAAGGCCAAGAGTAAGCAATGACAACGCTTATATTGAATCCATGTTTAGAACGGTAAAGTATTGCCCTGCGTGGCCTTCTCAAGGCTTCGATAGCTTAGAGGCCGCCCGCCAATGGGTGGGTAAGTTTATGCAATGGTATAACGAAGAACATCGTCACAGTGCTATACGCTACGTTACACCTGGCCAGCGTTATCGCGGTGAAGATAGTGCCCTATTAGCAAAACGAGAAGTTGTTTATCAGGAAGCTAAAGCAGCAAAACCTAATCGGTGGTCTGGCCAAACCCGAAATTGGCGACCTTGTGGTGCGGTTGCGCTGAACCCACAAAAAGAAGTATTATTGGCTGCGTAGGAAAATGTGCAACTACCCTGAAAATTGCCGTAGGTTAAAAAATTGAAAACACAAATTTTAAAAAACGCAGCTTTGCGTACGCTTGCATTCCTGTTTTATGCGAGTGGTACCGCTTTCGCTTCTGGAGAAAAACACTCAGTACTTGATTCTCAAGGTCACCCCCGTTCGCCCCAACACAGCGATATCTACAAAGGCGATATGTTGTCTTTAGATACTACGCTTTCTTGGAAAGAGCGTTTTAACGGTGATGAAACTTTTAGCGAAACTCAAATACTTCCGCAACGCGAGACTGTGGTTATTGTAGCAGAATCCGATCCATCACTAAATAATCAGACAACGGAGTTGATGATGGACGGGATGGGAGTCGTTAAATCGGTTCGTACGGAACAGGGCAAAGTAAAAATATCCCATGGCCCAATTGAAAAATATGGCATGCCCAAAATGACGATGATGTTCAAAGTCGAGGACGCTTCGACGCTTGAAGGCATTGAAGAAGGCCAAGAGGTTGGGTTTAACGTCGACATCTCCTCTGGAGGATTTATAGTGACACACATCATGTCGGTGAAGGTGATGGGAAGCGACCAGACTGGTCAATCGCAACCTAATAACACTGGTGATATGGATGCACGGGGCGTGGTTAAGGTTGTTCGGTTTTCCCAAGGGAAGATTAAAATTGAGCACGGGGCGATAGATAAATATGGCATGCCCAGTATGACCATGATGTTCAAAGTCCAGGATCCTGCCATGTTGGAGTGGGTTGAGCCTAATATGGAAGTTGATTTTGATATCGACAACTCAGCGGGCGGTTTTGAAATCACCAACATTAAGCCCGCCAGCCAATGAGAAACGTATCCATGAAAAATAAAACACTGAGAATGGCATTTCTGCTTTGGGGTTCGATCCTTCTGACATCTGCTTGCACCACTGTTCCAGAGGATGGCGGGATTGGAGGTGTCCAGGCCTTGGTTGACGCCCAGATCGGTTCGCAAAACGAGTTGTCGGTGTTAAATCCGAATCAGGCCCTATCAGCCGAGCAGGTCAACACCATTTTGTCAAAACCCCTTGGAATTGCAGATGCCGAGCGATTATCTATGCAAATCAATCCGGTGGCAAAGGTGAATATTTTAACGGTGGGTATTGCTCAAGCCGATTACGCCCAAGCCGGGCGCTTAGAAAACCCAGGTTTTGGCTATGAGCGATTCTCCGGGCAAGACTACACTGCTTCACTATTGTTTGATATTGGTGGACTATTCTTGATGCCATTAAAGCGCCAAATCGAAGGACGCCGACTCCAAATGGCGCAGTATGAGGCGGCGGGTTCAGTGATGACGCATTTAGCTAACACGCGTCGACTATGGACCGAGGCGGTGGCCAAAAAGCAACAGACACAGCTCCTTTTGCGTACAGTGGAGTCAGCAGAAACTGGCAATAACCTTACTCGGCAAATGTCAGCACTGGGCCACAGTGGCGTAATTAAGGCTGCCGAATCTGAATTGTTTTTGAGTGAAATACGTACTGCTCTGGCGAAGCAACAGTTGACTGAAGGAGCGGCCAGAGAAGCACTGATACGTCAACTCGGCTTGTGGGGCGACCAAGCGCGTATTCTTACGTTACCAGATACGTTGCCGAAAATTCCTGCTAGTCCAATTGAGATTACATCCGTGGAACAACAAGCCATAGAAAATCGACTGGATGTACAAATGGCGAAGTTTAACATTGAGAAAATGGCCAAGAATCTTAATTTGGGCCGCAAAAGCGCGTTCTTTTCAGCTGTTGAGTTAGGCCCAGTGGTAGAAAAACTCGAAGGTGAAAAAGAGCGCGGTTATGAGCTCGAATTTCGGATCCCAATATTCGACGCCGGCGGCATCAAGGATAAAAAAGCCAAAATTTTATTCGAACAAGCTCAAGCGTATGCAGAAGCAACGGCAATTGCAGCAGCTTCAAATGCTCGCAGCGCGTTGGCGGTTTATCGCAGCACTTGGGAAATCGCCACCCATTTTGCTGAAGAAGTATTGCCCCTGCGACAACGCGTGAGTCAGGAGCAATTGCTGATGTATAACGGCATGTTGATCAGTGTGTTTGATTTGCTCAAAGATGTTCGATCTGCAATCGACGTTGAGGCCAACTATGTGGACGCCATCAGGGAATTTTGGTTAGCCGATACCAACCTACAACAAGCGCTCACGGGTGCAGATTCTGCACAAATGAACTTTTCCAGTGCAGGCGCAATGCCGTCGACCGGCGTTGATGGCGAAGGCCATTAGTTCGCACACCTAATTAGAGAGATTATCAAATGACAAATCGAAGACAATTTTTACAAGGCGCGGGCGCCGCCATGGCAGTGGGGGCTGGACTGGTAGCGAAGAGTGCCTTGGCGGCCTTACCAGAATCGCCAAGCTCCGACTCAGCCACCATGCAACCTCCAGCTGAGCCCACATCGGGCCCTTGGTACAATCCGGTCGTGACCCTCAATAGCTGGTCATTGCCATTTCGCATGAAAGACGGATGGAAGGAGTTTCATCTAACGGCCGAGGCTGTCGAGCGCGAGCTCGCACCGGGCATGGTGGCGCGGTTGTGGGGATACAACGGGCAATCTCCTGGGCCCACCATCGAATGTGTTGAAGGCGACAAGGTGCGGATCTATGTGACCAATCGATTACCTGAACACACCACCATTCATTGGCACGGCATTTTTTTGCCCGCCGGTATGGATGGGGTAGGGGGGTTGAATCAACCTCAAATTCCACCTGGCAAAACATATGTCTATGAGTTTCAGCTGAAGCAATCTGGAACATTTATGTATCATCCCCACGCGGATGAAATGGTGCAGATGGCCATGGGAATGATGGGATCCTTTGTGGTTCATCCTAAAGACCCCGAAACCCACAAGGTCGATCGCGATTTTTGTTTCTTGATGGCCGGCTATGACATTGATCCCGGTACCATGACCACCCGCATCAACACTATGCTGGATTTTAATTTGTGGACATGGAATAGCCGGGTGTTTCCAGGCATTGATCATCTGGTGTGTGGTTACAATGAACGTGTCCGCGTGCGCATGGGTAATCTCACCATGACCAATCATCCTATTCATATCCATGGTCTTAATTTTGAAGTCGCGTGTACGGATGGGGGGTGGGTGCGACCCGAAGCACGCTGGCCAGAGGTTACGGCGGACATTGCCATTGGCCAAATGCGGGCCATTGAATTCAATGCGGACGCGCCCGGTGATTGGGCGATGCACTGTCATAAATCTCATCACACCATGAATGCCATGGGCCACGAAGTACCCAACATGATCGGCGTGGATCAACGGCAGGTTCAGCAAAGCCTTAGCAAACTACTACCTGGCTACATGGTGATGGGTGAGCGCGGCATGGCGGACATGGGTGAAATGGTGATGCCCTTGCCCAAAAATACGCTACCCATGATGACCGGGGAAGGCCAGTTTGGCCCCATCGAAATGGGCGGCATGTTTACGGTATTAAAAATCCGCGAAAACCAGATGGCCGGTGATTACGCCGACACAGGTTGGTACGACTATCCCGAAGGCACTGTTTCTTACGAAGCAGATATTGCTTAAACAAATTTATTCAACATCAATAGGTAAATCAAAAATGAAAAAAGTAATAACACTCTTTATCACTATCCTTACGACTGCTTTAATTGGACTGACCTCCGCAGCTTTGCATGCGGGTGGCACACATGATCATAAGCATGCGATTGAATATGATCCTGTGCACAACGAATTTGGCATGTATCAAAAAAACATGGATGTCACTAAAACCATAGAAATCGAAATGAGCGATATGATGCGTTTTACCCCTGACATGATTAACGTGAAGCAAGGAGACGTAATCAAGTTCGTTCATAAAAATACCGACCAACAGGTTCATGAATTTGTTTTAGGTACCCCAACTTCTTTGGATGAACATGCCGAATTGATGAAAAAGTTTCCAGGCATGGAGCATGAAGAGCCGTACATGATCCACGTGGCACCCGGTGAAAAGGGAGCAATCACTTGGAAGTTTTCTGAAGCAGGTGAGTTTGCCTTTGGTTGTCTTATTCCAGGTCATTATGATGCAGGCATGAAAGGAACCGTGGCTGTTGAGTCTTAAATGACTTTTTTGTTTTGATAACAAAAGAAATTATTATCAAATTTGGCGGATTCGAAATCCGCCTTGGCTATCGGATATGACCCAGTCGAGCGTTTTCGAAACGATGATGACTTGGCCTAAGCGGGGACACTATGAAGCCGAAGAGATGACAAAGAACGAGTGCCGTTGGAACTACCAGTCTGGAGTTTGGGTGCAGAACTCAAAAGGCGCCAACGCGCCGTCCCCCAGATGCGTAGTATCGCTTTTTAAGGGAGTGGCCATTAATTGCGCAATACGCCTTGCTGTGAAATAGCGTGTTGACGCTGAATTAGGCAATATTATCTTGAACGAGTACTAGATGTTTAGCGGGTAATGTCAAACTGATCGGCATCTTTTTCGGCAGGGAAAAGTGTTCGAAATTGAGTTAGTTCCTTAAGTGACAAACTCTCAGTGTGCATCGCTGCCTTATTGTTAAAGTCATACAGCGAGTGCCCTTTAGGGTCTAGTATGGTGCTGCCGCCTGAAAATGTATTGCCCAATGGGTCAGCACCGAGGCGATTACTTGCTGCAATATAGCACTGATTTTCAATCGCTCGGGCTACAAGCAAACTGTCGAGCATCTGGCCAATTGGCGACGTACAGCGCTAAATCGTAGTCACCTTGATTTCGACTCCACACCGGAAAACGCAGGTCGTAGCAAATAAATAAAGCGATGCGCCAGCCTTTGTGATTTACGATTACCCGTTTGTCTCCGGCTTCGTAGTGTAAATGTTCTTTACCGAAGCGAAATAGATGCCGCTTGTCATAGAATTCGAGTTCGCCGTCCGGCCTAGCCCAAATCATTCGGTTTACGAAGTGATCGCCCAATTTCATGATCAGGCTGCCGGTGACTACCGCACTAAGGCTTTGCGCTCGCGCCAACATCCAAGCAACAGTCTCACCTTCCATGGGTTCAAAGGCTTCCCAGGGCTTCATCGAAAAGTCGGTGCTAAACATTTCAGGTAGCACTACGATATCGGTGTCTAAATCATCAGTGAAATAACCATCATAACGCGCACGATTCGCCGCGGGATGGTGCCAAGTTAATTCATCTTGAATAACGCTAACACGCAACGGCGTGCCTTTTATATCTGGCATATTATCTGGGCTGCTTCACGTAGGGTTTGGTCTTGTTTGGCAAAGCAAAAGCGTACGATTTTAGTGTCGGGTGATTTTTGATAAAACGGCGACAATGGAATGACAGCCACTCCTTTTTCTTGGGTCATCCAAGTAGCGAATTCGGTGTCAGACATGCCTGAGATCGCGGAGTAATCTGCCAACTGGAAATAGGTGCCGTTACTCGGTAGTAACTTGAACCTTGATTCGCTAATTAGCGTGCGAAACAGATCCCGTTTTTGTTGATAAAACTGCGACAGCTCAAGGTAATTTTGTGGATGGGATTCTACAAAGTCGGCCAAGGCCCATTGCATGGGCGTGACTGTAGTAAAAGCATTGAACTGGTGTATTTTACGAAACTCTGTCGATAACGCCGCGGGCGCGACACAATAACCGACCTTCCAACCTGTAGCGTGGTAGGTTTTGCCGAAAGAAAATACCGTAAAAGCGCGTTTATAAAGAGTAGGGTGGCTAAGAAAGCTTGCATGTTTTTGACCATCAAATACGATGTGTTCGTAAACTTCGTCACTGATTAAGTAGCAAGCTCGTTTTTCTATCAAAGTGGCTAGCTTGTCTAAATCACCTTGACGCAATATTGAGCCAGTCGGATTATGCGGGCTGTTAATAATGACTAAGCGTGTGCGGCTAGTAAACGCCTTTTCTAACGCATCCCAATCTAAACTATAATCAGGCAAAGTAAGCGGCACATGGATTGCTTTGCCGCCCGCAAGCTCAATGGCGGGTTCATAGGAATCGTAAGCCGGGTCAAATACAATGGCTTCATCCCCTGCAGACACAACCGCATGAATCGCGCAAAACAAAGCTTCTGTGGCACCGCTGGTGATGGTGATTTCAGTTTCTGGATCTACTTGGCAATTAGAGTGGGTGGCTAGCTTATCGGCGATAGCATCACGTAATGCAGGAACGCCAATCATTGGCGGGTACTGGTTCTTACCCGAATGCAAATGGTGGTTCACCCGCTCAAGTAGAACGGAGTCAGGCTCAAAATCAGGGAAGCCCTGAGATAAGTTGATCGCGCCATATTCCTCTGCCATGATTGACATCACGGTAAAAATTGTAGTGCCTACATTTGGCAACTTACTGGTTATGGACATGTGATTTATTGATCAACTTGATTAGAGGAGATTGCAGCATAACTACTGTGCTCGATAATACGGCGTTAAAAAGGGGCTTAAAATGCTCATTTATAGTTATAAACTGCGCTTTTTCGCCCCTTTTGCCTTGTCTTATCTTCGCTCGCGACGTTATGCTGCGGTCTCTAGAGAATAAAATAGGTGGCTGGCCTTTGTATTGCGTTAAAATTTGCTTCTTCTACCGGCCTGCAAGACTGGCTCAAACTTTAGTAAGTCTAATGAAAATAAGTACGAAACGCCACGTAATCGCCACATTCTTGTGTGGCTTATTGGCTTCTGTCACTTTAGCAAAAACTAACTTAGTACCGATCTATCAACTGCTGCTATCTAATGCACAAGCAAGTGGTGACTTATTAATTACCAATGCAAACATTTATACCGTAGACAGTAATCAGAACACAGCCCAAGCAATGTTAGTTGAAGAGGGCACCATTACTAAGATAGGCACCAACGCCGAAGTCAACGCAGCAGCACCCAAAGATATCCCCAAATTTGATCTAGATGGCCGTTTCGTCATGTCAGGGTTTCAAGACGCTCACTTGCATGTCGCTGAAGCAGGTTTTAATGAGATCATGTGCTTGTTTGAAGAAACTGAATACGCCATATCTGACTATTCGCAAGCCTTTCAAGATTGTAATAATGATCCAGAAAATGCTGGTTCTCCTTGGGTTCTAGGCGCAGGTATTTCGGTTGCCGAGATGCTTGCTGATACTTCCCAAACTCCCAGAGCATTTTTAGACGGCCTGTTCCCCGCTAAACCTGTGCTTGCGCTTGATAACTTGGGGCACGGCGCATGGGCAAACTCCAAGGCGCTCACACTGGCTTTTCCGAGTATTAACTTGGCTAATCCACAACAACCGCGAGGCGGTATTTTGTTAGCAGATGCAAATGGAGCAACGGGAGAGTTGTTTGAAAATGCGCAGCAACGTGTACGCGACATTGCGTTTAGCCAAGTCGACCCTGATCAGGCGTTTAGCTACGCAGGCTTGATACAAGGCTTGGCTACGGTTGCAAAGTTCGGTATCACCACGGTTAGTGATGCGGGTGGTTACTGGACCCGTAAAGACCACATGCTTTGGCAGAGAGCCGAGCGCGAAGGCAGAATGACCACCCGAGCATTTAACACGCTATATGTGTTCCCTGATAAATATGCTGATGCACAAATTCAATCGATCACCGCTTTATATGATTATCAAGAAGGACAGCTCGCGAGCTTTAACCAAGCCAAATGCGTATTTTTACAACCGTGGCCACCGAATTTTACGAAGCGTGGCCACTTGCACCAAGCCTTCAAACGGTCAAGTGATTTTAACGTAAAGTGGCTACACTTTGCTCTGTTGTGACTGGATTTTTCTCATCGATTCCCCCTCTAATTGTATTTTGTGCGCGTTGTGTAATAAGCGATCCAGAATCGCATCAGCCAAAGTGGCTTCACCAATCGCATCATGCCAATGTTGTGTGGGCAATTGACTGGTGATTAAGGTGGCACCATTACCGTGGCGATCTTCTATTATTTCTAATCGGTCATTACGGTTTTGCTGAGTCAGTGTATCCAAGCCCCAGTCATCGATAATCAATAGTTTGATTTTTGCTATTTGTGCCAGTAGCTTGGTGTAACTGCCATCACCATGGCTCAAGGTCATTGCTTCAAATAAGCGGCTAGCACGAATATATTTTGTGCTAATGCCGTGCTCACAAGCCGCTTGTCCTAACACACAGGCCAAGAAGGTTTTGCCGGTGCCTGTAGGGCCTTGGATGATGACATTGCGGCTTTTGTTTACCCCGTCTAGGGCCAGTAACTGCGCTACCGTGTCTTTGTGTAAACCTCGTCTAGTTCGGTAATCGATGTCGTCTGCTTGGGCACGATATCGTAACTTCGCTTGCTTGAGTAAACGCGTGACTTTGCGGTTATCCCGCACGGTGGCCTCGTGGTTTACGAGCAAACTGAGTCGTTCGATAAAGCCCAGCTCATCATAAGTGTTAGGTGGGTCGAACTGATAGCACAGTTGCTCGGCCATGCCCGTTAGGCGTAATTCATTCAGTTGGGTAAGGGTTTGTTGTGGAGTCATAGTATTTTCCTGTTGGTTATAGATGAAATGGTTTGGGTTAATGGTAGTAATCGGCTCCGCGCACATTGGCATGGGTGCTTGGCAAAGTCTGTTGCTTATCGGGTTCGGTAGGTAGCTTGTCGAGACGGGTTTGTAGTATTGATGCAAGGTGTTTGTAATGCAGGCCGCCAATCTTCTCTGCGCGTAAACAGGCATTCTCTAAACGCGTCTTGCCGTATTTCTTGGCAAGGTTAAGAATGCCCAAACAAGCACGATAACCATGTTCTGGATGGGGGCGATTTTCTAATTGATAATGCACCACGCGCTCTGTCGCCGCACCGACCTGACTTGCCCAATTAAGAAACCGACCAAGCGTCCACTCTTGGTGTTTAGCATGAGCTTTAGGCATGTGAGCGACATGGGTTGTGTGTCCGCCTTGGCCCATTGCTCGCGGATGTTGCGCGACACCCTTGCCTTGGTAGAACACATCAATACAGTGCTCGCCCACGTGTAACATTACTTCCTCGCCGCGCAATTGATAGGGAACCGAGTAATGATGTCCATCATAGCTAACGTGATAATCGATGTGCGCCCGTGCTTTTACTACATGGCGATAGCTATAAGGCGTGCCAGGCAATGATTTAAGAGCAGGCTTATAATTGATTCAAACTGTGAGCGGCGAGAACCCGGGCGTTGTTTAAAGGGGCGATTGTTTAGATCATCTAGCAATCCTCGAATAGCTTGATTAGCCTCATCCAAACTAAACAATTGCAGCTTGCGCAGCCGCATCATGATCCAGCGTTCGACAATCTGTACGCCCACCTCGGCTTTAGATTTATCCTTAGGCTTATAAGGTCTGGCAGGCATCACCGCCACACCGTAATAGGCGGCTAATTGTGCATAGCTGGGGTTGAGTTCGGGGTCATAACGACCGGCTTTAGAAACAGCACTCTTGAGGTTATCGGGCACCACTGTTTGAGTAACACCGCCATAAAATTCAAAGGCGCGAACGTGTGAGCCTATCCAGTCAGGCAAGCTCTGTGTCCATGTGGCCTCGGCGTAGGTATAGGAACTGACTCCGAGCACTGAAACGAATACTTGGGCAGGGCGTGCTTCACCCGTACGAGCATCAATAATACCTAAGGTTAAACCAGCATAATCAACAAACAGTTTATCTCCAGCAATATGAGTCTGGCGCATCGAGATTCTTTGCTTCTTGCGCCACTGACCGAACAACACCGTGAAGCGAGAATAGCTGTAATGGTTGACTGGATGATGCTCGGCGTATTCTTCCCACAGTAATTGGCGAGTCATCCCTTTACCCTAGATAAATCAGTTAAAACACGAAAGTCCATGCAAGCTCTTGATGCACCTAGCAAAATCAAAAAAAACCTTATCACCAATAAGGTGACCGCGACTTTTTTGATTTCACTATGCACTTCAATTGCTTACATGTCTTTTCCGCGTTTAACTGATTTATCTAGGTTTACGAGACAGTTCAACTGATATTTGTGCAAAGTCTGGCTCACACAATAAAGCAGTGGCAGGGGCCTCTGCATTTGGGCGGCTTTAATATCGCCTGCAGCTGTTGTTCATCCATGCCTGCTGGCAGGGGCCAGCTTAATTGGGCATTTGTTGCTCTGACGAGATATTTGGATACGGCACTGCGTGACAGGTTTAAGCTGAGCGCGATTTTACGGGAGGATAGTTGCGCCTCATAGTGCAAGCGCAGAATGTCTTTGAGTTTTAACATAGTGACCTTCTTGGGTTTCATAGCTGTTCCAATACAAATAAAAGAACGGCAGGTTAACGGTTATAGTGTTAACCGCAAGAAGGCTGTGGAGGAATTTTACGGAAGCGAAAAAGTGTCCGCGCTTCGATAAAAATCAGTGGCCACGGTTGGTAAAAATATGCAGCCAAAATCTATGTTGATGGTATTTTGAGTTTAGGCACTTCAGCACTTAAAACTAACTATACCCAAACGGTAGTGGGCGCGCTTAATTTCCCGAGAGGGTTTACCTATTTCGACTCGGGTGAAGAGCCTGTCAATTTGATGAAATACGCGGCAGAGTTAGAAGCCGCAGGTTTTCAGCTACATTTTCATGCGACGGGTGATCGGGGTGTAAAACTCGCCTTAGATGCGATTGAGCATGCTAGAGATACCAATGGTTCAAGTGACAAGCGGCATCGGATTACACATATGTATATCGTGGACCCGGCAGATATTGGCCGCTTCAAAGCACTGGGGGTAGTAGCAGATTTCCAACTCAACCCGAGGTCTTTAGATACAGTGGCTTACATTCCTTTTTTAGATGAAATTATCGGCGAAACGCGCGCTGGTACTTTACTTTCGGTTAAGTCGCTATTAGACAGTGGGGCTAACGTCATATTAAGTAGTGATTACGACGCTGGCCCATTGTCTCCCTTGGGCACCATTGAACGTGCACTAACACGGCCCGACAATGCCGCCCAGAAAGTGCCGGATGTCGAGACTGCAATCGAAATGATGACGATTAACGTGGCGCATCACTTTCATCAACAAACCAACACAGGCTCTTTAGAAGTAGGTAAATTCGCAGATTTTATTGTTCTAGACCAGGATATTACAGCAATACCCGTGAACAACATTAATCAAACCAAAGTGCTGGCTACGGCACTTGGGGGGAGAGTGGTATTTGACAGTTTAAGGTTATTTAAATAGCAACAGGCATATTAAAATAATTTACACAAAGTCCAATATTCTAGGATATCTCACTCCCATCTAATGGCACTACTACATCGTTTTTAGTGGAAGAGAAACGCTAAATTTTTGCGGATAATTTGGTTGCCGCACTTAGTCCACTAACTGGAAGGGCAGTTCTTCTTAAGTTTAATTAGGTCTACATTCGGAGACTTACGCTAAGCAAGTTGTATTACAAAAGCATTTATCCTATGAACCTTAGGCCACTAGTTTGACTGCGTCACGCGCCACCTAATATCTAGGTCTTTTAAAGCATCTAGGTATTGCGGCAAATTGATAAAACCCATGCAGGGGAGTGCTCCGACATCGGAGATTTCACTTCGTGCTAGTTTCTTAGCCATTAATATGGCCGGAATACACGGAATATAAAGTCCATCGCCCTCGCGTGCCACTATTTCAAACAATAGTGATTTTTTTGTATGGACTTTGTCACGGCCCCGCATAAGCATGTAAAACCCACTATTATTAGAACCTATAACGTCGAACCACCTCGATATCTTAAGGAGCCACTTACCTGCTGGTTGCAAATTGCTAACTAACTTTAATCGGACTAACCACGTTAATAAGTACAGCCCGAAGTGTTGAACTTTTGATTCTATGCCTGCTTGAAACAGCATTGATTGTAGGCTTTGGTAGCGTAAAGGGAAAAGCCCTAGATCAGGGATATTACAATGACCTAACAAACGCGTATTCATACCCCAAAGGGGTCGTACGCGTAGCCCTTGCCAACCATATACGGTTGAGTGCTTTCCCTCATCCAATCTAGTGAATCCTATTCCCGCATAACTCAAAATAGCTTGCGTTGTTGCTAAGCCTTGATTGGTCAATTGAGCAGAAGAAATGGCATATTCAATGTGTTGTAATTCTTCGAATTCGTCGATATGGGCGTCGATAATAGCGCTAGTTAGTGTCGGCACAGAGCTAGCTCCACTGGTGACTAATACCTTAGCCTTTCGCGCCGCCTTATCCAGTGCCGAAATGCCGCATACAAATTCCCTTGCATCTGCAAGATCAACGTAATGGCAACCATTTTCGATGCAAGCTTTAGCTACAAAATAACTTTGTGACTGATAGGGGCCAGATGTGTGTATCACAAGAACCGGCTTTATCTCGGCCAGCACACTAGCTAAATTGGCGTAGATGTCTAAATAAACGAAATTAATCGCCGCGCTATTTTGTATGGACTGCAACACAGTGTGTGCTTTGTTGGGGTTACGTCCCCCTACAAACAGCACTAAATCAGATTCCTTACTCAATTCAGAGGTGATAAAGCGACCAAAATTGCCGTAACCCCCAATTATTAGTATTCTCTTGTTCACGCTACTTCAGTTATCCGGAAGCGTCCAGAGTAAGAATAAATTACCTTAAAAATAGGGTGGCTGATTTCAACTTTCATATCGAATTGTTCAGCATCAATGGCTGTCTCAATAGCATCGCTTCTGCCGATTAGCCATGTAATTGGCAATGGGAATAGTCGGTCAAACAGGTAAAGCGCATATCCTTTATGCCGCATTATCACTTGATTATCTTGGTAATTAAACTTGCTACACCAACAGACTCTGTACCGCATTATTTCAACAATATCTGAGCCTGCAGTGTTGATCATTCTAGAATTGAATTGATAGTGCGCTACATCCTTGAAATGGAAATTTCGATTAAATTGAAAAGCGCTGTCAGATGGAACGCTTTTAAAGTGTACGGAAACTGGCACATTATTGGCATTTTCAACGGGAACGATTACGCAACATTGGGTATGGACTTTTTGTCTAGCAAGTTGACTCATTGTCGTTCCACACGATATATCGATGATTAGCATTAGCCCATTCGTCGTCAATTTCAATCAGAATGGCACTGACTAATCGTAGCCAAGCCTCTTGGTTAGGAAAGACTCTGACCAAGCGGGTTCGCCGCTTAAGTTCTTGTTGAACCGTCCGTTCAATGCGGTTGGAGGTTCGCATTTTCTTTTGGTGTCTATCTGGCAAGGCAAACACATTTAATCCTTCAGGCACATTGTTTTCTAGCCACTGCGCCAAGTGAGCATGCTTTTCCTGGTACTGGCTCACAAGGACTTTTAGATTAACCTGAGCAGCTGCCCTATTGGGTGCATTCCAAACACTACGCAGCTCACCACCAATGCGCTGCTTGATCTTGTGATTGGGGCATGATGCATTGCATTCTGCGCCAGATGAAACTGGCAACGCTGCCAAGGTATACCTGGGAACACTGCCTTTCTAGCGGCTTTTAAGCCACTGTGATCATCACTGACAATAAACTCAATACCATGTATGCCCCGGTCAACCAAGCCTTTGAGGAACGCTCGCCAGTTAACCTCGGCTTCATTAAGTGCCATTGCCGTTCCTAATACGCAACGCCGTCCACAAGGCAATACACCCAACCGCACTCAACACCGCCATATCAATCACTTGGTGGCCCTCACGCACCTTTTCATAACGCGCATCAAGGATTAGGTAAGAGACTTTACCCAACGGACGATCACGCCAGACTTTTAACGCCTCATCCATGCTCTGATTAGCCCGTGAGACCGGTGTAGAGGAGATGCTTTCAATACCCATGCTCTGCATGACTTTTTCGACTCGGCGCGTGCTAACGCCCGTCACGTACATTTCAGCAACGGTCAGCATCATCGCACGTTGGCTGCGTAAGCCGCGTTCTAGCGATTGAGGGTAAAAAGGTTCATCAACGTGTTGAGCGGTCTTTGGGATACGCAGATTGAGCGTACCGGCTTGCGTATCGATACGCTTATCCTGGTAGCCATTGGCAAAACCTAGCCGGTCTTGACTATGCTCATAGTGTGATGCGCCTGGAAACGGCTCTCTTTCAATCTTCATCGCCTCATTGAGCAGTGCGGTGAGCACGGGGCGCATGGCATCGGGGCCTTCTGAGATGTGTGTTCCACTACTACGTCAAATACGTTATTGTTTGATTGGGTCATTTGGGTGTCTCCAGTATTTTAATTGCTTAAAACAGGGAACGCACAAATGGCTCAACTTACAAGACACCAAGATAGAAAATTTGAATAAATCAAAAATTCGAAAAAAATCCCCCTAGGGGGAAAAGGCCATACTGCTCTATCTAATATAAAAGTCCATACCTGAAGTTACAGTATCACGGGAACCCAACCAAGAAAGCGGTAGATTGGACGCAAAAGCAAAAAAACACTTCGAGCGCGTATATTCAATAAACCTTCAACTGTCACTAAATCGGAACTAAATGGGCGATTAGCGTAGTGCTTTTTAAATACTTCTGGCATCGAGTCCCATGACTGCCCAAAAACGTTAGCGAAAATAGGTTCGCTAGAGGAAGAGCTTGTCATGGTTTGGTAACCATCAAAAAGAAAATTATCAGCAAACTAATGAACGCAGGCCACCCGAGAAAGAACCACTTTTTCTCTAAACGATAGAAAGCATTTGGTAACGGCACGTTAGACTCAATAGTTTCCTCTACGTGCGAAAGTAACTTAAGTTGTATCTTAACCACAGGAAGCCAACAACAACCAATTACCACATATAAAAAACACCACTGCTGTCCCGTTAACTTTCACAGCAACGAAAATTGATTAGGGTTAAGGTTTGGGTGATGCATCGGGTCCCCTCGCAACAGTGCCATTAAATCACGTTTTTCAAACAAATTAAGCTGCAATACCCTCAATATTTGTTGCATCGTTTTGCCCGCCTTCGACTGCAATTTGATGAACATCAGTATTAGGTAAATACATAACGCAATCCATATTTGGGTCAATACTGCGTTCTTGCTGGTGCCGATAAATGACTTCACCTTTAAGTTCTGCTTGATCCACTTGAAGAATAATTCCACCTGCCATCTGGCTTTATAAATATCGGCGATAGTTTGAGCACTGAGCTTAAAGTGGTTGGTTAAAAACACATAATGCTTGCCTGTAGTGGCATCGCGATAACCAATACGGCGTAATCGAATCGAACACTCCTTTGCTGCTTTGACCCCCGTGAATTCAATCGTTTGATCACTGCTAAGTCCCGTTCCCTTGCGTACACTATGTCGCTTGATAAGGCGGTATGCAGCATTCTTCTTTAATCGTGTGACAAAGTATATTCCCTTGTCATTCAATTGCTTATACCAAGCATAGTCGTTGTATCCACGGTCAATAACTACAATGCTGCCTTTCGGGAAAGCTACTTTCCTGCCTGCAGTAACATCAGCACATTTACCCTCGGTGATATTAACAAACTCAGGTAAGTAACCATCATCCTAGATAAATCAGTTAAAACACGAAAGTCCATGCAAGCTCTTGATGCACCTAGCAAAATCAAAAAAAACCTTATCACCAATAAGGTGACCGCGACTTTTTTGATTTCACTATGCACTTCAATTGCTTACATGTCTTTTCCGCGTTTAACTGATTTATCTAGGATCATGATTCAGGCCTACATGCAGTTTGATTGCCCCTTTAGTTGATCGAAAGTCTGCCCATGGGAAAACCGATAAGCACAGATCAATGGTAGATGAGTCCAGCGAATACAGGGGATTCTTGAAACGAAAGTTATGCCCTGGCGTTTTGCTCTGACAGCACTTGAGTAATTGAGAGAATAGTGCTTCATAAAGGCTCGAAGGCTTGTTCTCATTGATGCGTGAAAGATTGGACCGCGTTAACACGGCACTACCAAGATGATACAAGCGGTGTGATTGAGCGCTGACATTATCAACAATATCACGCAAGCTATGACGGCCAGTCAATTGAGCTATAGTCAGGCTCACGAACTGTGACCAACGAGACGCTCTGCGGAATGAACGCCCCGAATGATGTTGAATTGCGAGTGCCTCGAATTCATGTCTCGGAACAATTTTGAGTATTTGATTTAGAACGGTATTACAATGTGACATGGTCTGATTTTCCTATTTGGTTCAACGGTTTATCGCTAAACGTATTTTATCAAATTGAGAGAAAATCAGGCCTGTTTCTTTAGTGTTAACGGGACAGCAGTGAAAAAATACGTAATAATTAACCATGACTCTGTCCAGCTAAAACCGCTATTTGCAATCAGTCAAGCACCCGAGAAAGGCTGAATGATTACAGCAGGAAACGTAAACCATTTATCTGCTAATACAGTAGTCTGTATTGCAAATTGCTTGGTTCGCATATCATCGCTAAACTGCGACCGAAACATAAAGAAAGCGATGCCAATTCCTGTGCCAAATAGGATTGTAGACGACAGAACGTGAACGGTTTTTACAATAGGGTAAAGCTCCATTCTTGTATCATACCGCTTCCTTAACTGATATGTAATTGCAGTGCGCTAAAATTATCTAGCGCAGCTTAACCAGTGCCCAACAAAAGCTGGGCATCGTTTTTAGACTTTTTACCCCATCACTGACTTAACAGTTTCTGCAAATGCAGAAGGATTCGGCACAATACTGACACCACAAGCGGTTAATAGCTCTACTTTTTCGGCTGCGGTTTCGCCCGCTGACGAGACAATTGCACCTGCATGGCCCATTCTGCGACCTTTAGGCGCAGTTCTACCAGCGATATAAGCCATCAATGGTTTGCTCATGTTGTTGTGTGCCCACTCTCCAGCTTGTACTTCTTGCGGCCCACCAATCTCGCCGATCATAATCACCGCATCGGTATCTGGGTCTTTTTCAAAACGTTTTAAGTGGTCTAAGAACGCACTGCCGTTGATGATATCTCCACCAATACCTACGCTGGTGCTGATGCCAATACCCACTGCTTTTAGCTGTGAGGCGGCCTCATAACCTAAGGTGCCAGAACGCGCAATTATGCCGATGCGGCCTGCTTGGTAAATATGGCCCGGCATGATGCCCATCATGGCTTTACCTGGGCTGATTGTGCCGGCGCAGTTAGGGCCAGTTAGGCACATGCGCTTTTCCATCTGATAACGGCGCATATAGCGTTTTACCCGCATCATTGATTGCGCTGGGATACCGTCGGTAACACATACGCAAAACTTCATGCCCCCGTCTGCGGCCTCCATAATGCTGTCTGCTGCAAAGGGTGGTGGAACGAATACAATGCTGGCTTCCGCGCCCGTGGCGTCTACTGCATCTTTAACAGTGTTAAAAACGGGTTTGCCCAAATGTGTTTGCCCGCCTTTGCCAGGCGTTATACCGCCCACAACATTGGTTCCGTAATTCATCATTTCTTGGCTGTGAAAGGTGCCAATTTTGCCAGTGAAGCCTTGAACGATAACCTTGGTTTCGTCTGTTAGTAATATAGCCATAAGTATAAATGTGTAATCGTTAGGTTCAAGAAAGGGCTTCTACCGCCATGGTGGCGGCTTCGGCTAGCGTATCTGGAGTCATAATAGGCAATCCACTGTCCGCTAGTATTTTGCGACCTTGTTCTACATTTGTGCCAGATAAACGCACCACCAACGGCACTTTTAGATCAACGGCTTTCATGGCTTGAATGACCCCTTCGGCAACCCAATCACATCGGTTAATGCCTGCAAAGATGTTGACTAATATGACTTTTACGCCGTCGTCTGACAGAACTAGATTAAACGCTTCAGCAACCCGGTCTGGTGATGCGCCACCGCCAATATCTAGGAAGTTTGCTGGTTCGCCGCCAACGTGCTTGATCATGTCCATGGTGGCCATCGCAAGGCCCGCACCATTAATGATACAGCCGATGTTGCCATCTAGACCTACATAAGATAAGCCTAAGTCTCCCGCAGCGGTTTCACGTGGGTCTTCTTGGGACTTATCACGAAATGCAACGATGTTGCTCTGACGAAATAGGGCGTTGTCATCAAATGACATTTTTGCATCGAGTGCGATAATATGGCGGTCTTTAGTGATCACTAATGGGTTGATTTCAAGCATTGTTGCATCGCTATCCCGCATTGCTCGATAAGCCCCTTTAACTGTGGCTACAAAAGAATTCACTAAGCTCGGTTCAATATCTAGAGCAAATGCAAGCTCGCGCGCTTCAAAAGATAAAAAGCCGACCGCAGGTTCGATAAATATACGTGTGATCGCATCTGGATCACTCTCTGCCACTGCTTCAATATCCATGCCGCCTTGAGGTGAGGCAATAACCGCGATACGTTCATGGGCGCGATCAAGCACGAATGATATATAGAGTTCTTTATCGATGTCACTTGCTTCTTCGATATATAAACGATGAACAGGCAACCCACCGGGGCCAGTTTGGTGGGTAACTAAATGCGTGCCCAGCAGCTTTTCAGTTGCTGCGACCACATCATCTTCATTGCGACACAGCACCACGCCGCCGGCCTTGCCGCGTGCGCCAGAATGGATCTGTGCCTTAACTACCCAAGTTGTGCCACCAATCTCTCTACAGCGCATGAGTGCCTCGTCTCGCGTGTATGCAATACTGCCACGTGCAATGGCTACGCCTTTTTCAGCCAATAAGGTTTTGGCTTGATATTCATGAATTTCCACTGTTTTTATCCGTGTAATTAATTAATAAGAAACCAAGGCCTATGCGCCGTTGATAATTTTCATGGTATTCACCACATTCTCTGCCATCTTGGCTGATGCCGCGTCGATCAGTTTGCCATCTAATGAAGCAGCACCACGGCCTTCCGCTGCTGCTTTAGCAAGCTCTTCTAAAACTCGGTTTGCACGTTCAACTTCAGCAGGAGGAGGGGACATTACATCGTTCGCTAAATCAATTTGTGATGGATGAATAGCCCATTTGCCTTCAAAGCCCATTGCAGCAACACGTCGCGCTGCGTCATTAAAGCCTTCTGGATCACTAAAATCACCGAAAGGGCCATCGATAGCGCGCAAGCCATATGCACGGCAAGCAATTAACATGCGCTGCAAACTTGCGTGCCACTGATCACCCGGGTAATCAGGGTTGAGGCCGCCGATATTAACCGTCCGCGCTCGACAGCTAGCAGCATAATCAGCAACACCAAAGTGTAATGCTTCTAACCGCGAGCTGCATTGTGCAATCGCCTCGACATTTGCCATGCCTAACGTGGTTTCAATCAAGGCCTCGAGGCCGATTTTATGCTTTAAGCTTTTGGCATCTTCTATTTGTTGGCATAGACATTCAACCATATATACGTCACCGGGTACGCCGACTTTAGGAATTAATATCGTGTCCAGATTGTTTCCAGCTTGCTCAACAATATCGACTACATCTCGATACATCCAGTGCGTATCCAAACCGTTGATACGTACGGACATGGTTTTGTTTCCCCAATCGATCGTGTTTAATGCTTCAATGATGTTCTCACGTGCTTGTTCCTTGTCGTTAGGTGCCACTGCGTCTTCGCAATCTAAGAAGATAAAGTCTGCATTTGAATCAGCCGCCTTTTGGAACATCTGCGGGCTAGAGCCTGGTACCGCAAGTTCGCTACGTTGAAGTCGAGTACGTCTTGGTGGGTGCTGGGTGAAACTCATTGTTGTATACCGATTAAAATGTAATTGGTGCGGATATTACGTCATTTTATTAGACCAAATAATTTAGTTTTTTATGGCAAACATAAGGTTAACTTTATGATATATCTGATGACATAAACATTCTAAATATCAAATAAATAGTTTAACATATTGATAATAAACAACTATATAACTATTTAGTTTTCAAATATTCTTATAAATAATAGAAATAGTGTGTATTTCACACGTTTTTATGTTTTCGCATATATAAACTGTTGAACAGCGTGCAAAAATGAACGATTACGCAACATTGGGTATGGACTTTTTGTCTAGCAAGTTGACTCATTGTCGTTCCACACGATATATCGATGATTAGCATTAGCCCATTCGTCGTCAATTTCAATCAGAATGGCACTGACTAATCGTAACCAAGCCTCTCGGTTAGGAAAGACTCTGACCAAGCGGGTTCGCCGCTTAAGTTCTTGTTGAACCGTCCGTTCAATGCGGTTGGAGCTTCGCATTTTCTTTTGGTGTCTATCTGGCAAGGCAAACACATTTAACCCTTCAGGCACATTGTTTTCTAGCCACTGCGCCAAGTGAGCATGCTTTTCCTGGTACTGGCTCACAAGGACTTTTAGATTAACCTGAGCAGTTGCCATATTGGGTGCATTCCAAACACTACGCAGCTCACCACCAATGCGCTGCTTGATCTTGTGATTGGGGGCATGATGCATTGCATTCTGCGCCAGATGAAACTGGCAACGCTGCCAAGGTATACCTGGGAACACTGCCTTTCTAGCGGCTTTTAAGCCACGGTGATCATCACTGACAATAAACTCAATACCATGTATGCCCCGGTCAACCAAGCCTTTGAGGAACGCTCGCCAGTTAACCTCGGCTTCATTAAGTGCCATTGCCGTTCCTAATACGCAACGCCGTCCACAAGGCAATACACCCACCGCACTCAACACCGCCATATCAATCACTTGGTGGCCCTCACGCACCTTTTCATAACGCGCATCAAGGATTAGGTAAGCGGCAATTTTCAGGGTAGTTGCACATTTTCCTACGCAGCCAATAATACTTCTTTTTGTGGGTTCAGCGCAACCGCACCACAAGGCCGCCAATTTCGGGTTTGGCCAGACCACCGATTAGGTTTTGCTGCTTTAGCTTCCTGATAAACAACTTCTCGTTTTGCTAATAGGGCACTATCTTCACCGCGATAACGCTGGCCAGGTGTAACGTAGCGTATAGCACTGTGACGATGTTCTTCGTTATACCATTGCATAAACTTACCCACCCATTGGCGGGCGGCCTCTAAGCTATCGAAGCCTTGAGAAGGCCACGCAGGGCAATACTTTACCGTTCTAAACATGGATTCAATATAAGCGTTGTCATTGCTTACTCTTGGCCTTGAGTAAGAGGGCTTTATTCCTAATGCTTCTAACTTCGCTCTCATTGTGAACGATTTCATTGGGCTGCCATTATCACTGTGTAAGACGGGCATGCCATCGCAGCTGGCCACTTTTAGAGCCGCCTGAGACATCAACTGCGCACCTAATTCACCGCTTTCAACAGGATGTACTTCCCAGTGAACGCCATAGCGACTGTAAAGGTCTTCTACCATGTACAGGTAATAATGCTTGCCAATAGTACGCGTCGCCAAATAGGTGATATCCCACATCCACACAGCATTAGGTTTTAGCGCTATATGAGTATCGGGTGTTCGGGACTGCTTTTGTTTGGCGCGGCCGCGGTGCTTCAATTGCCCATGCGCCTTGAGAACTCGATAAAAGCTAGACTCGCTGGCCACATAAATACCTTTGTCAGCCAACTGCGGTACTATTTGCGACGGCGGCAAATGATGGTATGCCGATTCATTACATATCGATAAAATGTGTTGCTGCTCTTGCTCGCTTAGTTTATTGCCAGGGACTGGCTTTTCTACCAAAGGACGTTGATCACTGCAGATACTATCTTCTCCTTTTGGCTTCCAACGTCTAAGCGTAGACTCGGCAAGGCCAACCAACTCACAAGCACTTGAACGCTTTGAACCTGCGTCTACTGCTTCATTAACATCATTGATTACTTTAATGCGCGTCTGAGTCGTAATCATACTTCCTCGTCCTCCCAAAGCGCCTGAAACTTTTTTTGTAATACTAATAATGCGGCCGTTTCAGCCAAGGCTTTATCTTTGCCGCGCAGCTGGGTTTCTAGCTTCTTCTTGTCTTTTTTTAACGCACGTATTTCATCACGCGCAACTTTAGGGCTAATGAGAGCCTCATCAACACCATTAATACAAGCTTCTCGCCATTGCGTTATTTGAGTAGGGTATAGGCCTTTCTCTCGGCAATACGCAGATAATTCTTGTTCATTCATCGCAGCAGTTTCAAGAACTACGGTGAACTTAGTTTGGCAATCCCACTGATTAGATGAATCACTATTAGGCATTAAAACTCCTGATCGTCTGGCTTTATTTCGCCAATCATACAAGGTTTGAACACTGATTCCTTCTTCTCTAGATATTTCTGCGAAGGACTGACTATTTGATGATAATAATTTAGATAAAACAGCTTCTCTTCGTTCTACGCTATATTTCGGCATGAGTATTTCTCCGCCGCCCCTTGTGAATTAAAATGTGTGCAACTACCCTGACGTCTGGGGTAAGAGACTTTACCCAACGGACGATCACGCCAGACTTTTAACGCCTCATCCATGCTCTGGTTAGCCCGTGAGACCGGTGTAGAGGAGATGCTTTCAATACCCATGCTCTGCATGACTTTTTCGACTCGGCGCGTGCTAACGCCCGTCACGTACATTTCAGCAACGGTCAGCATCATCGCACGTTGGCTGCGTAAGCCGCGTTCTAGCGATTGAGGGTAAAAAGGTTCATCAACGTGTTGAGCGGTCTTTGGGATACGCAGATTGAGCGTACCGGCTTGCGTATCGATACGCTTATCCTGGTAGCCATTGGCAAACCCTGGCCGGTCTTGACTATGCTCATAGTGTGATGCGCCTGGAAACGGCTCTCTTTCAATCTTCATCGCCTCATTGAGCAGTGCGGTGAGCACGGGGCGCATGGCATCGGGGCCTTCTGAGATGTGTGTTCCACTACTACGTCAAATACGTTATTGTTTGATTGGGTCATTTGGGTGTCTCCAGTATTTTAATTGCTTAAAACAGGGAACGCACAAATGGTTCAACTTACAAGACACCAAGATAGAAAATTTGAATAAATCAAAAATTCGAAAAAATTCCCCCTAGGGGGAAAAGGCCATACTGCTCTATCTAATATAAAAGTCCATACCTGAAGTTACAGTATCCCAAGATACGACGTTTGTGTTTAGTAGAAGGTCGCAAAGTAAGCGAGGTGTCGCGTGAATTCAATTTATCACGCACCACTATTTATAAATATTTAAACAACGCGCCAAGCGAACCTGAATATCAGCGGTCGGTGCCAATAGTCTGTCCGAAGCTGGATAAGTTCAAACCTCAGTTGATCAATTTGCTTGAAGTGGACGCAGCTCGCTCAGTGCGAGAAAGACGTAATGCAGTTCAACTGTATGAAGAGATTGAGTTGCCCCAGACGTCAGGGTAGTTGCACACATTTTAATTCACAAGGGGCGGCGGAGAAATACTCATGCCGAAATATAGCGTAGAACGAAGAGAAGCTGTTTTATCTAAATTATTATCATCAAATAGTCAGTCCTTCGCAGAAATATCTAGAGAAGAAGGAATCAGTGTTCAAACCTTGTATGATTGGCGAAATAAAGCCAGACGATCAGGAGTTTTAATGCCTAATAGTGATTCATCTAATCAGTGGGATTGCCAAACTAAGTTCACCGTAGTTCTTGAAACTGCTGCGATGAATGAACAAGAATTATCTGCGTATTGCCGAGAGAAAGGCCTATACCCTACTCAAATAACGCAATGGCGAGAAGCTTGTATTAATGGTGTTGATGAGGCTCTCATTAGCCCTAAAGTTGCGCGCGATGAAATACGTGCGTTAAAAAAAGACAAGAAGAAGCTAGAAACCCAGCTGCGCCGCAAAGATAAAGCCTTGGCTGAAACGGCCGCATTATTAGTATTACAAAAAAAGTTTCAGGCGCTTTGGGAGGACGAGGAAGTATGATTACGACTCAGACGCGCATTAAAGTAATCAATGATGTTAATGAAGCAGTAGACGCAGGTTCAAAGCGTTCAAGTGCTTGTGAGTTGGTTGGCCTTGCCGAGTCTACGCTTAGACGTTGGAAGCCAAAAGGAGAAGATAGTATCCGCAGTGATCAACGTCCTTTGGTAGAAAAGCCAGTCCCTGGCAATAAACTAAGCGAGCAAGAGCAGCAACACATTTTATCGATATGTAATGAATCGGCATACAATCATTTGCCGCCGTCGCAAATAGTACCGCAGTTGGCTGACAAAGGTATTTATGTGGCCAGCGAGTCTAGCTTTTATCGAGTTCTCAAGGCGCATGGGCAATTGAAGCACCGCGGCCGCGCCAAACAAAAGCAGTCCCGAACACCCGATACTCATATAGCGCTAAAACCTAATGCTGTGTGGATGTGGGATATCACCTATTTGGCGACGCGTACTATTGGCAAGCATTATTACCTGTACATGGTAGAAGACCTTTACAGTCGCTATGGCGTTCACTGGGAAGTACATCCTGTTGAAAGCGGTGAATTAGGTGCGCAGTTGATGTCTCAGGCGGCTCTAAAAGTGGCCAGCTGCGATGGCATGCCCGTCTTACACAGTGATAATGGCAGCCCAATGAAATCGTTCACAATGAGAGCGAAGTTAGAAGCATTAGGAATAAAGCCCTCTTACTCAAGGCCAAGAGTAAGCAATGACAACGCTTATATTGAATCCATGTTTAGAACGGTAAAGTATTGCCCTGCGTGGCCTTCTCAAGGCTTCGATAGCTTAGAGGCCGCCCGCCAATGGGTGGGTAAGTTTATGCAATGGTATAACGAAGAACATCGTCACAGTGCTATACGCTACGTTACACCTGGCCAGCGTTATCGCGGTGAAGATAGTGCCCTATTAGCAAAACGAGAAGTTGTTTATCAGGAAGCTAAAGCAGCAAAACCTAATCGGTGGTCTGGCCAAACCCGAAATTGGCGGCCTTGTGGTGCGGTTGCGCTGAACCTACAAAAAGAAGTATTATTGGTTGCGTAGGAAAATGTGCAACTACCCTGAAAATTGCCGGTTGCAAGGGTATCGAGGGGCTTATGACAGCGTTCAACGGTCTGTCAAAGCGTGGAAGGATCACTCGCAGTCATGTATTAAACAAGCATTTGTGCCATTGGTTTTTGCACCAGGTGAAGCCTGTCAGTTTGATTGGTCACATGAACAAGTCATTCTGGGTGGGTTTGGTGTCAAGATCAAACTAGCCCACTTTCGTTTATGTCATTCGCGTAAATCATATCTTAGGGCCTATCCCAGAGAAACACAGGAGAGGGTGTTTGATGCACATATTCGGGCGTTTGATTTCTTTGAGGGCTTACCTCAGAAGATGATATACGATCACCCTAAGACCATAGTCAGTGCATTGTTTAAGGGTAAGCGGCGTGAGTTTAATCGCCGCTTTCTAAGCCGGATGAATCATTATCTGATTGAACCGATTGCCTGTACACCGGCAGCGGGTTGGGAGAAAGGCCAGGTTGAACGTCAGGTCGGTGTTATGCGCCAAAGGCTGTTTGTTCCACGGGTGCGCTTTGCTGATTTAGATGAATTAAACCAATGGCTGGAGCAACGTTGTGCTCGACTTGGTGAACGCCCACACCCGACTGACAAATCAAGACTAATTGATGAAGTGTTTGCCGAGGAGCAGCCGAGCTTACGTCCCGCGATGGTAGCCTTTGATGGATATTATGAGCGTTTGGCGCGTGTGCATAAAACCGGTGTGGTGCACTACGACCGCCATTAATACTCCGTACCCTGTCGGTATGTTGGCCAAGCTGTTTCTGTTAGAGCCTATGCAGATAGGATTAAAGTCGTGGTTGACGATGTGGAAGTGACTTCACATGCTCGCTGTTTCGGTCGTCATCAAATGATCTTTGATCCTTGGCATTATCTGCCCGTACTGGAGATTAAACCTGGCGCATTACGCAATGGCGCACCGTTTGTTGATTGGGATTTACCCAAGGCACTGCTAACACTCAAAAAACAGTACCTCAAACGTGATGGCGGTGATCGAGAGTTTGTACAATTGTTACTATTGATTCACCAGCATGGCTTGGAAACAGTCACGGTGGCCTGTGAGCTGGCATTAGATGCCAATACGACTCAGCTATCAGTCATTACCAATTTGGTGCATCGGTTAACGGAACCTGATTCGGCCCAAGTGATGACAATTACCAATGCGCCTGTATTAGCTGTCCCCTCGGCAGCGAACGTGACCCGCTATGACCCGCTGTGCGCGGAGGTGAGCCATGCTTGAACTTGTTGATGATCTTAAAGCCCTTAAACTACACGGTATGGCACCATGCTTACCTGAGTTGATAGATTCGCCTCGTTCTAAAGTAACGTTGCAATCTGGGTTAATTAAATTGATGGATGCCGAGCGAACGGACCGAGAAGTGAGGTGGCTAAATTCCCTCATCACCGTGATTTACAGCAATTTGACTTTACCCAGAGCGAAGTTGAACCAGCGCTCATCGAGGATTTGTCTCAAGCTGACTATATGGACAGAGCCCATAACCTCATCTTTGTCGGTGGACCTGGTTAATCTGCTGATCAAAGAATAGCAGGATGAGAAGCAGGGGCGGCTAGCACGAATTATGCAACCGTTAGATGCGGTGATATTCGATGAGCTGGGATATTTACCCTTCACCGCATCGGGTGGCGCACTATTATTCCACCTGATCAGCAAGCTATACGAGAAAACCTCCATCGTGTTTACCACCAAGCTTAATGTCAGTGAATGGGTGCAGGTATTTGGCGACGAGAAAATGACCACGGCTTTGCTCGACAGAGTGACTCATCATTGCTCAATTATTGAAACGGGTAACGACTCATATCGATTCAAGCAGTCTAGCACTAAAGCAAAGCTCAAGACTGTCACTAAAAAATAACATCGCAAGAAAGCAGGATTGATTCATCAACTCAAGTTTCGCTACGCTTCACTTGAGTTGATGATAAAGAAATATTATTGTATTTAATTGTTCAGTTTTACTCACTGACAGGTGTCCAGTTTTAAACGCTGATTGACAATGTGGGGTGCTGATGTATCGAAATGAACGTATCATTAAGCCTTACATAAAGCACATTACTATGAAGTTGAATTGCCGCTATATGGTGTGAGCTCAACTGGTGGGCGTAACTTTAAGACAGTCGCCAAACCCTTAACGTACAATATTTTTATTTCCTATGATGACCCCGCCAAGAAGCTACGGAAGATGTGTCCTATTTTTACACATATTGTAAGCAGACCCCTAAATGGTGCTCGCAAAAAAACACTAATTTTTAGCTTATTGCATTTAAATAGTTGCCCATAAGATCGGGGTCGTCCGCGGGAATGATCAGGTCCTTGGGTTCTGCAGGATAATGTTTAACCCGCACTTGAGTTAAAACGTTTCCGGGATCTAAAGTAGTAAATCGAGTCCTTTGGGCTTTAAGTTCAATATTCCAAGTGTCGCAGGTATTCTGCAAGGCAGCATGCGCTGCGCCATACGGCCCCCAAAACGCTTTGGGTGTTTGGCCGCAGCTATGCACCGTAAAAACTACTCGCGCTGCCTTCGCTACGCTTAATGAAGGTAATAACTGCTGAGATAGTAAGAAGGGGACGTAGTGCAGATGGTGCATTGCTTGTTCCCAAATGCTGGTTTTATAGGCCGCTAAAGGGCCCAACGGAAAAGCCCAATTGGCTGTGTGAATAAGCGCGTCGAGTTGGCCAAATTCCGCAATCAGCTGGTCATTAATTGAAGCCGCTGTTCCAATTGTCAGCTCGGCTAAATCCAGTTCTACAATGGTGGGTTGCGCGCTACTTTGCGCTACAATTTCATCATAAACTGCATCTAAGGCTGCAGCATCGTGGTCCAGCAATAGTAAGGTGGCGCCGAGTCTGGCAAAATTTAAACAAAGCACTTTGCCAATATCGAAGGCGGCGCCAGTGATGAGAATGTTTTTACCGCTTAAGTCTGATTGATCCAACACCCATCACCTAAAGTTTACCCCGTATTTCGCATCCCAGCTGAGATACCGTTAATTGCGATAACCATCGCATCCTCGATTATGCCCGTTTCCCCACTACGAAGTCTGGATAAAATTTCAACCTGTAGAATATTGAGTGGATCAACATACGGGTTACGCACCCGCACACCTTGAAGTACAAAAGGTTGGTGCGCTACCAGGCCTTCATGACCAGTCAACTCCAGGATCGTCTCTATTACAACCTGAAATTTATCACGCAATTCTTGGCCCAGTGGCTGTAGTTTTTCCTCAACCAAAACAGCGTCATATAAGGCGGCAACATTTGGGTCGGCTTTCGCTAACACCATTTCAATTTGATCAATAGTAGCTTTGAAAAATGGCCAGTGTTGTTGCATGTCCCTTAACATCTCAGCATGGTTGTTATCGATAGCTGCGCGCAGGGCAGTGCCGATACCTAGCCATGCTGGCAGCATTAAACGGGTTTGAGTCCAAGCAAAAATCCAAGGAATTGCTCGAAGATAGGTAATGCCCGCGCCTTTACGTCGACGCGCAGGGCGGCTGCCTATTTTAAGCGTTGCTAGCTCACCTTCAGGCGTGGCTTGCACGAAATAGGGCACGAAGTCCGGGTTCTCTCGAATAATCGAACGAAAGTCATGCAGGGCCTTTTCGGCGAGGATATCCATTTTATCACGCCATTCTTGCTTTGGCTTGGGTGCTGGCGTTAGCGTGGCATCTAATACGGCGCACAGGTAAATCTTTAAGTTCTCAATCGCGTGCCCCGGTAAGCCATACTTTGCTTGTATGACTTCACCTTGCTCAGTCACTCGAATGCTACCGTTAACTGACCCTGGGGGTTGCGAACGGATCGCACTGTGCGCAGGCCCGCCACCGCGCGCCACGCTGCCTCCGCGGCCATGAAACAAAGTAAGTTTAATCTTATGCTCCTTAGCCAATTCTACCAATTGCTCTTGCGCGCGGTATAGTGCCCAAGCAGCGGCTAACTGGCCCGCATCTTTGGCAGAATCAGAATAGCCGATCATCACCTCTTGGTGGCCGGTGATGCGGTTGATATAAGTTGGGTTATTCCACAAAGCAGCCATTGTCTCTGCAGCACTTTGCAGATCCGCCAAGCGTTCAAACAACGGCACAATCCGCTGTGGTTTTTGAATGCTGCAAGCCTTTTGTAACACTGCAACCGCCAGCACATCTGAAGCACAAGTTGCCATTGAGATAATGTAAGCCCCTAAATATTCAGGGTTTTGCCGCGCTATCATGCGAAAGGTATCTAATACAATTTGCACTGGCGTGCTAGCAGGGAAATTGTCAGGAATGAGTGGCCGTTTATTATTTAACTCAGTGCTTAGAAAGTCTTGGCGCTCTGCTTCGGACCAATCCAAGTAAGAGCCTAAGCCCAGATATTGGGTTATTTCATCTAATGCCTGTGAGTGGCGGTCTGACTCTTGACGGATATCAAGCGGCATTAAGATGGCACCGAAAGCGTACGCACGGCGAATGAGGTCGGTCAATCTGCCTTCGGCGATAATCTGTGCGTTGCAATCAATCAGCGATTGATAACACAATAATAATGGTTCAAGCAGGTCGTGTTTAGTGACCAGAAGTTCACCTGGTGGTAGATCAAGGCCGTCGTCGCCATTTTCCATACACCGCATCGTGCGGTTAAGTTTATCGAGCAAAGAGTGCAGTACCACTCGATATGGCTCATGTTGCTCTTGTGCCGCTTCTGAAAGTGCCATGTTAGCTTGATTCATGGACAACTCCCGCCTAAGCGCGTATATCTCACCATGAAATAGGTCTGCCGCTTTCCAGCGTGATACCCGTATAACTTCTTCCGTTATAGCTGGAGTGACATTGGGGTTGCCATCACGATCACCGCCCATCCATGAACAAATGCGTATGGGTGTGCATGACAGCGGCAAAGTTTTGCCGGTGTGCAACTCTAGGGTATTGCTCAGCGTTCTAACAGCGTGGGGCAGGGCGTCCCATAAAGTGTGCTCAACTACCACTTGACCTGATTTTGCTTCGTCAACGGGCGTCGGTTGAGTGCGGCGAATCTCATCGGTTTCCCAAATTTCAGTCACCACACGTGAAAGTTCGCCCAATATAGCAGCGCGTTGGCTCTTTTTAAGCGGCTTTTGGTCTAAGTTCTCCAGCAGTTTGGTGATACGAAGATATTTATTTGAAATGGTACGTCGCACCACTTCGGTCGGGTGGGCTGTAAGAACTGGCTCAATCGCTAATGCGCAAGTCTTTGCGTAAAGCTCGTCAGGCTCAATTCCTTGGTCGATAAATGATTGCATTTTGTCACTGAGTTTACAAAATACTGATTTATCCATCTTTTCATCACCTTCAGCCTGCAAGTCAATCTTGAGCTGCGCATGCTGCTCCGCGATGTTGGCTAGATTAAGGAAAAGCGTGAACGACCGCGCAAGTAGATAAACATCTTTTGCTGGCAGGCCACTTAATTGCTGATGCAAGGCTTCGGTTTCACTGGTCTCACCCAAGCGGGATGCGATCGCGAGTTTACGAACCGATTCAACGCGATCATAAAGCTCATCACCGCACTGGTTACGTAAGGTGTCGCCCAGAATAGAACCAAGTAACCTGATGTTGCCTTTCAGATTTTCGTTTATGAATTGCGTGCTGTCTTCGGCGGCTATTGATTTTGAAGTCATTTTCGGTACTGAATTAGGACTGATATTTTCTGGCTAATCTTTGAGTGCTAAACTTAGCACGCGTTGTTTTTGTGTACTTTAGCAGATGCAAGAGGTATAAGCATGGTACATACCAAACAAAAACCAATGAATTTAATAAGGTAATGCTTATGGTTATTGATTCGTAAAGGAGCATTAAGTCCAGCGATACGAAAACGTACTTTAATGATTAATCGGTTTCTCAAATACTTCCGCTAGTTTTGCTAAGCATTTCCAGGTATCGAGTATGCACTTCTGAAGTAAGACCGGAATGAGCTCATCGCAGGAGTGAATTTGATTCCTTTTTTCCAAGCTAAACCGATTTCCATTGCGGGTATCGTTTCTTTTGGTAACATCGTTTCTATTCTTTTTCCTTCAAGTGACCACGGGCGGTGGACCATATCGGATAAGATTGATATCCCTTGACCATTGCCTACAATAGATCGAACAGCTTCCACAGACGAGGTCCGTAAAGACACAGCCGGCTGATAGTCAGTGTTGTTCCAATATCTGTGAGCTGTGTTCGCAGCCTCATCAACAGTCAGCATGATGTAAGGTTCTTTTGAGATGTCTTCAAAATTAATAAGCTCCTTTTCTAGAAAATGATGTCTAGCAGGTACCCACAATCGGCGAATAGAACTAAATAGGGTCTCCGTTGATATTTCAGAGTTTAAGGTGTTTGCAGTAAGCATTACCGCGATGTCGTATTTTTCAGATAACAAGCCCTCTTCAATTGCTTCCCTGGATAATTCGAATAGATTTATATCTAGGCGAGGAAATGCCGAAGCAAGCTTTCGTAAGTGTGATGGTAAGAAGTAACCCATAACGGTGTAACTAACGACAACGGAGAGAGAACCTTCAAATTCGCTTTCGAGAGAATCTAGGTTCGTGGCCTCGTGGACCTTATCGAGTATTTCGTGAGCGTGAGATAAAAACTGCCTACCTGCAGAGGTGAGCTCCATTCCTTGTTGAGAACGTAAAAACAGCTTTACGCCTATTTGACTTTCCAACTCTTTAATTGCCGTAGTAACGGCTGATTGAGAAATATAGAGAGCTACAGCAGCTTGGGATATTTGGCCATGCTCAGCAGTAGCGATGAAATATTTTATTTGTTTAAGACTAATGGAAGAGGCCATATAGAAATTTATCTCGCAGTAAATGTGATGTGCTTTGAGTTATTGTTGGTGATATCTAAGAAACAATAGCCAATGCAAGTTCACTACTTTTTTCTGACTAAGTCATTTCCTAGTGAAGATCTCTGGATTACGCAACATTGGGTATGGACTTTTTGTCTAGCAAGTTGACTCATTGTCGTTCCACACGATATATCGATGATTAGCATTAGCCCATTCGTCGTCAATTTCAATCAGAATGGCACTGACTAATCGTAACCAAGCCTCTCGGTTAGGAAAGACTCTGACCAAGCGGGTTCGCCGCTTAAGTTCTTGTTGAACCGTCCGTTCAATGCGGTTGGAGGTTCGCATTTTCTTTTGGTGTCTATCTGGCAAGGCAAACACATTTAACCCTTCAGGCACATTGTTTTCTAGCCACTGCGCCCAGTGAGCATGCTTTTCCTGGTACTGGCTCACAAGGACTTTTAGATTAACCTGAGCAGCTGCCATATTGGGTGCATTCCAAACACTACGCAGCTCACCACCAATGCGCTGCTTGATCTTGTGATTGGGGGCATGATGCATTGCATTCTGCGCCAGATGAAACTGGCAACGCTGCCAAGGTATACCTGGGAACACTGCCTTTCTAGCGGCTTTTAAGCCACTGTGATCATCACTGACAATAAACTCAATACCATGTATGCCCCGGTCAACCAAGCCTTTGAGGAACGCTCGCCAGTTAACCTCGGCTTCATTAAGTGCCATCGCCGTTCCTAATACGCAACGCCGTCCACAAGGCAATACACCCACCGCACTCAACACCGCCATATCAATCACTTGGTGGCCCTCACGCACCTTTTCATAACGCGCATCAAGGATTAGGTAAGAGACTTTACCCAACGGACGATCACGCCAGACTTTTAACGCCTCATCCATGCTCTGGTTAGCCCGTGAGACCGGTGTAGAGGAGATGCTTTCAATACCCATGCTCTGCATGACTTTTTCGACTCGGCGCGTGCTAACGCCCGTCACGTACATTTCAGCAACGGTCAGCATCATCGCACGTTGGCTGCGTAAGCCGCGTTCTAGCGATTGAGGGTAAAAAGGTTCATCAACGTGTTTAGCGGTCTTTGGGATACGCAGATTGAGCGTACCGGCTTGCGTATCGATACGCTTATCCTGGTAGCCATGGGCAAACCCTGGCCGGTCTTGACTATGCTCATAGTGTGATACGCCTGGAAACGGCTCTCTTTCAATCTTCATCGCCTCATTGAGCAGTGCGGTGAGCACGGGGCGCATGGCATCGGGGCCTTCTGAGATGTGTGTTCCACTACTACGTCAAATACGTTATTGTTTGATTGGGTCATTTGGGTGTCTCCAGTATGTTAATTGCTTAAAACAGGGAACGCACAAATGGCTCAACTTACAAGACACCAAGATAGAAAATTTGAATAAATCAAAAATTCGAAAAAATTCCCCGAAAAGGCCATACTGCTCTATCTAATATAAAAGTCCATACCTGAAGTTACAGTATCGATCTCTGCCCATTAGATATTTCTTTCTTAATAGTATCTAAATAATAGATACAAAGGCAACTAAAAATACAATTATCTTATGTAGCTTCCTTTTGTTAGATTTTCCCCGTCAACGTTTAGGTGAGAAATTTTATTCCACCTAATAGAAGCTTACATATATTAATAGTGGAGTATAGAGATGCCCTTAAACAGTATAGATTTGAATTGCGACATGGGTGAAGCCTACGGTGTATGGAATATGGGAGATGCCGATGACGGGCTATTAATGAAGTATATAAGCTCAGCAAGTATAGCTGCTGGGTTTCATGCGGGGGATCCAAATTTGATGGATCACACAGTACAGCTAGCTTTACAAAATGGAGTAAATATTGGCGCACATCCTGGGTATCGTGATCTCCAAGGATTTGGTCGAAGAAAAATAACGGGTAACGACCACGAATTAGTTAACGATATTATTTACCAAGTTGGAGCATTGAGGGAATTCTGCAAAAGGCACGGAACTGACCTTAGTCACGTTAAACCTCATGGAGCTTTGTACATGGAGCTTGCTGTTAATAAATCTCTATCAACGCACCTAATAGAATCACTCCAAAAGATTGCACCCAATACACCACTATATTGCATGGGTGAATCTGAGACATATCGTGTAGCGAAGGAACTTGGACATCCTACCGTAAGAGAGTTTTATGCTGATAGGCATTACGGAAACTCTGGGTCAATAGTATTTACAAGAAATGTAGGGCAATTGAATCCAACGCAAATTGCAGAAAAAGTTGTACTCGCATGCTTGGAAGGAAAAGTGATGACTGTCGAAGACAAGTTGATTGATATTGCGTTCGAATCAGTCTGTTTTCATTCAGATACGCCTGGAAGCAAGGAGATAGCCATTTCACTGGGGGAGGCTTTCAAAAAGCACAATATAAGCGTGAAACGAAGTATCGATTAAAACGCTGAATTCTAACTATAGGAGTCAATATTATGAGCAAAATACAAATTAAATCACCTATTCCAGGAACATTTTATAGGCGCCCAGCACCAAGTGAGCCCAATTTTCAGAAGGATGGAGCATCGGTTTCTGAAAATGACATCGTGGGACTAGTAGAAGTCATGAAAACCTTTCACCAGATAGCCTCTGGGGTTACAGGAACAAACCTTACGTTTTTACTGGAAGATTCAGACCCCGTAACAGCCGGAGAAGTGATCGCAGAGGTAGATGAATGAAGATCAAACGACTGCTAATAGCGAATCGTGGGGAGATAGCTGTAAGAGTTATTCGTGCTGCAAAAGCACTTGAAATTCACACCTTACAAATATATAGCGAAGCAGATTTAGACACATTAGCGGTCAAACTGGCTGATGAAAGCGTTTGTGTAGGTCCTGCAGCGGCTGCTAAATCTTATCTCAATGTTGACAAAATAATTGAAGTTGCTAAGGAATACGGCATAGATGCAGTACATCCTGGTTATGGTTTCTTATCCGAAAATGCTGATTTTGCGGATGCAATTGAAGCGTCCGGGATCGCATTTGTTGGTCCATCTGGTGACTCCATTCGACAGCTTGGAAATAAGGCAACTGCAAGGCAGATAGCAGAAGCAGCTGGCGTCCCAACAGTGCCCGGCAGTAACGGAAAGATCAACAATATTGAAGAAGGTAGAGATATTGCTCTGTCTGTTGGCTTCCCGGTAATGATTAAGGCGTCAGCTGGCGGTGGAGGGCGTGGAATACGTATAGCGAATTCTATTGAGGAACTTAACGAGTTGTATCCCCAAGCTAGCGCTGAAGCGGAAGCGATTTTCGGTGACGGAAGTTTGTATATGGAAAAACTTATTTCTTCGGCTAGACATATAGAGGTTCAATTGCTGGGAGATGGATCTAATTTTGTTCACTGTTACGAACGAGAATGCTCCTTGCAGCGAAGGCGTCAAAAAGTTTGGGAGGAAGCTCCAGCGATCAACTTGCCTGCGGATGTAAGGGAGGCACTCTGTGGTAGTGCTATCGCACTAGCTCGACAGGTTAAATACAAGGGGGCTGGAACAGTTAAGTATTTATACGACTCTGCAACTCAATCGTTTTATTTCATAGAAGTAAACACTCGAATTCAAGTCGAGCATCCAATTACCGAAGCTATAACTGGAATCGATTTAGTGCAGGAAATGATTCGTGTCGCCGGTGGTGAAATGCTCTCTATTAAACAAGAAGACGTGACGGTAACCGGGCACGCGATTGAATGTCGAATTAACGCAGAAGACCCCAGCAAGGATTTTATGCCTTGGCCGGGCTTAGTTGAGGAACTGGTTGAGCCAAGTTCACCAAATGTGCGCTTCGATACATTTATCTATTCTGGATACAGTATTTCACCTTTCTATGATTCTCTACTTGGGAAACTCATAGTCCATGGAAAATCTAGAGAGGACTGCATTAATAGCCTTGTAACCGCTTTAGAAGAATTAAAAGTAAAAGGCATTCCAACCACAATCCCTTTGCATGCAGCTTTAGCTCAAGACAAAGATGTAATAGCGGGTAATTACGACACTAAGTTCTTGGAACGCTGGCTTGAATCTACTTTCAATTCAAATAAAAGCAGCTCTAGGGAGGCATCACTATCGGCAATTTTCAGGGTAGTTGCACATTTTCCTACGCAGCCAATAATACTTCTTTTTGTGGGTTCAGCGCAACCGCACCACAAGGCCGCCAATTTCGGGTTTGGCCAGACCACCGATTAGGTTTTGCTGCTTTAGCTTCCTGATAAACAACTTCTCGTTTTGCTAATAGGGCACTATCTTCACCGCGATAACGCTGGCCAGGTGTAACGTAGCGTATAGCACTGTGACGATGTTCTTCGTTATACCATTGCATAAACTTACCCACCCATTGGCGGGCGGCCTCTAAGCTATCGAAGCCTTGAGAAGGCCACGCAGGGCAATACTTTACCGTTCTAAACATGGATTCAATATAAGCGTTGTCATTGCTTACTCTTGGCCTTGAGTAAGAGGGCTTTATTCCTAATGCTTCTAACTTCGCTCTCATTGTGAACGATTTCATTGGGCTGCCATTATCACTGTGTAAGACGGGCATGCCATCGCAGCTGGCCACTTTTAGAGCCGCCTGAGACATCAACTGCGCACCTAATTCACCGCTTTCAACAGGATGTACTTCCCAGTGAACGCCATAGCGACTGTAAAGGTCTTCTACCATGTACAGGTAATAATGCTTGCCAATAGTACGCGTCGCCAAATAGGTGATATCCCACATCCACACAGCATTAGGTTTTAGCACTATATGAGTATCGGGTGTTCGGGACTGCTTTTGTTTGGCGCGGCCGCGGTGCTTCAATTGCCCATGCGCCTTGAGAACTCGATAAAAGCTAGACTCGCTGGCCACATAAATACCTTTGTCAGCCAACTGCGGTACTATTTGCGACGGCGGCAAATGATTGTATGCCGATTCATTACATATCGATAAAATGTGTTGCTGCTCTTGCTCGCTTAGTTTATTGCCAGGGACTGGCTTTTCTACCAAAGGACGTTGATCACTGCGGATACTATCTTCTCCTTTTGGCTTCCAACGTCTAAGCGTAGACTCGGCAAGGCCAACCAACTCACAAGCACTTGAACGCTTTGAACCTGCGTCTACTGCTTCATTAACATCATTGATTACTTTAATGCGCGTCTGAGTCGTAATCATACTTCCTCGTCCTCCCAAAGCGCCTGAAACTTTTTTTGTAATACTAATAATGCGGCCGTTTCAGCCAAGGCTTTATCTTTGCGGCGCAGCTGGGTTTCTAGCTTCTTCTTGTCTTTTTTTAACGCACGTATTTCATCGCGCGCAACTTTAGGGCTAATGAGAGCCTCATCAACACCATTAATACAAGCTTCTCGCCATTGCGTTATTTGAGTAGGGTATAGGCCTTTCTCTCGGCAATACGCAGATAATTCTTGTTCATTCATCGCAGCAGTTTCAAGAACTACGGTGAACTTAGTTTGGCAATCCCACTGATTAGATGAATCACTATTAGGCATTAAAACTCCTGATCGTCTGACTTTATTTCGCCAATCATACAAGGTTTGAACACTGATTCCTTCTTCTCTAGATATTTCTGCGAAGGACTGACTATTTGATGATAATAATTTAGATAAAACAGCTTCTCTTCGTTCTACGCTATATTTCGGCATGAGTATTTCTCCGCCGCCCCTTGTGAATTAAAATGTGTGCAACTACCCTGACGTCTGGGGCTATGAATACACGGTATTCCTTTGGTGGAGATGAACATATCTTAGTCGAATGCGGTCAAGAGATGTCCCTTCAAGCATTTTTCAAAAGCTTGTCCATTACCACAAAAATTCGAGAAGCAAAAATAGATGGTGTAACGGAAATCTGCTCAGCAAACGCTTCATTTCAAATAAAGTTTGATCCAGACGTTATTCATCCTGAATCGTTACTTGCACGGATTAAAGAGATTGAAAAGGAAGCGGAGGAAACAGAACCTAAAATTTCTACAAGAGTAGTAGAAATTCCAGTTTTCTACCAAGACCCTTGGACTCACGAGACTTTGATGCGTTTTCGAGAAAGGCATCAAGATCCTGAATCAACGGATATTGCGTATGCAGCTGAGATAAATGGTTTTTCATCTATTGATGAATTCATTGCAGCTCACTCGGGCGCGCCGTGGTTTGTATCCATGGTGGGCTTTGTTTCTGGACTCCCGTTTATGTACCAAATGGTTGAACGTGCAAAACAAATTCAAGTTCCTAAATACTTAAGTCCTCGTACGGATACTCCTAAACTAACAGTTGGCTATGGTGGTTGTTTTTCTTGTATTTACTCTGTTAGGGGCGCTGGTGGATATCAAATGTTTGGTATCACACCGATGCCAATCTTCGACCCAGATCAAAAGGTTTCTTATCTCAAGGATTTCATGGTGTTCTTCAAACCCGGGGATATCGTCAAATTTAAACCGATAAATCAACAACAGTACGACGAGTGCCTAGAAGCAATCGAGAGAGACGAGTTTGAACCGAAAATACGTGAGGTTACGTTTGATCTTAACGATTTTAAAAATGATATCTCTGCATATAACCAGAAAATAGAGGGGTTGCTCAATGGCAATTAGGATTGAAAAAGCAGGTATTGCAACAACCATCCAAGATTTGGGAAGACCTGGGTACTTCCATCTTGGTATACCAATGGGTGGAGCTATGGATAGGTTTGCTCTACGTTGCGCAAACTTACTTGTAGGAAACGATGAGGGAGCGGCCTGCCTAGAAAGCGTCTTTGTCGGTCCAGCGATAGTATTTGAAGCGAACTCAGTTATAGCTGTAACGGGTGCCGAGATCCCTTTTTCAATTGATGATACGCCGTGCGAAACATGGAAGTCCTATGCTGTGAAAGCGGGGCAATCACTTAAGTTTGATTATCTAAGTTCAGGAGCGAGAATTTATATATCAATAGCTGGAGGTATAAATGTACCTATTGCATTGGACAGTCGATCTACTTATCCAATTGGCGCGTTAGGTGGATACAAAGGTCGAGCGATTCTATCTGGCGATAAATTACCGATAGGAAAAGCCACTGAAGGTTCTACGGGCAAATCAATTTCATCAGAATTAAGAAATCGCTCAAAACAGCCAGCTGAGTTAAGAGTATTGCCAGGCTTGTATTGGCATCGAATTACGGAAGAGTCTAAGGCTAGCTTTTATGATGACGAATGGAAGGTGGCACCAGAAGCTGATCGGATGGGGTATCGATTTTGCGGTGGCCGTCCACTCAAGTTTGTTGAAAAAGAACAACCATTTGGTTCGGGTTCTGATCCTTCAAATATTGTAGATAGCTGCTATCCGTATGGGTCTATACAAGTACCGGGTGGAAAGGAGCCAATAATCCTGCACCGAGACGCTGTTTCTGGAGGCGGGTATTTTATGGTTGGAGCCGTCATTTCAGCAGATATGGACCTCATAGGACAAATGCAGCCTCATACACCTACTAAATTTGTAAAAGTAACTATGGAACAAGCCTTAGATGCTAGGGCAAATCGAAAGGAAATATTGAACAAAATTCGGTCAAGTTTGACCTGATTAAGTCGTTTTATTAACTATTAAGAGAGGAAAAAGATAATGAAAAAATTACTCACAATGAGTACAACAGTAGCAATACTGGCTTCGATAAATGTCCAATCAGCAAATGCTGAGTGGTTCCCTTACGATGCGGCGCAAGTCACGCCGGCATTTTCTGCAGAAGGCACGACTAGTGACGTTTCTTACGAGGCCTTAGAAAAGGCATCTAAGGCTTGGAATCTTTGCGTTTCCTTTCCTCATATGAAGGACGCCTACTGGTTAGGTGTTGATTACGGTGTTGCAGCGGAAGCAAAACGATTGGGCGTAAATCTTAACCTCGTAGAGGCTGGCGGTTACACTGAACTAAGTAAACAGATTTCTCAAATCGAAGATTGCGTTGCTGGGGGTGCTGATGCAGTTGTTATCGGTGCAATTTCATACGACGGGTTGAATAACGTCGTTGCTGAAATCAGCAAGAAAGGCGTTCCAGTAGTCGATTTAGTTAACGGCATGTCCTCTCCAGATATTTCAGCTAAATCTTTGGTTTCATTCTACACAATGGGGCAAGAAACAGGCGCTTATTTAGCTAAAAAACATCCTGCAGGATCTGATGCTGTAAAGGTTGGGTGGTTTCCTGGACCGGCAGGTGCAGGTTGGGTAGAAGCTGCTCACAAGGGTTTTATGGAAGCTGTTGAAGGGTCTGCTGTCACTGTCTTAGAGCCAAAGTTCGGAGATACTGGTAAAGAGACACAATTAAAGCTGGTAGAAGACGTATTGCAGGGTAATCCGGATGTCCGATATTTAGCGGGTACAGCGGTAACAGCAGAAGCCGCTCAAGGTGTAATTCGCGAAAGAAGATTACAAGGCAAGGTCGATTTACTAGCATTTTACATGACCCCGGGTGTGTATGAAGGCATCAAACGCGGGTTCATTCTTGCTGCTCCAGCTGACTCAATGGTTATCCAAGGGCGAGTTGCTGTTGATCAAGCCGTACGTATCCTAGAAGGGAAGGATTATGTAAAGCATGTTGGGCCGAAAATCTTTGTGGTTGACCCAACTAATATTGATCAAGTGTCGAGGACTAACATCTTACCTCCTAACGGATTTAAGCCAGTATTCAACATAAACTAAATTGTTAACCTGCCCCTAATTGTTATATTAGCAATTAGGGGTTTTAAGGAACTACTGATGAGTGATCCAAAAAGAAAATTAATTGCAATGAAAGGTGTTATTAAAGAGTTCCCAGGCGTTCGGGCTCTTGACGGTGTTGATTTCACCTTAGAAGCAGGAGAAGTGCATGTACTTTTTGGTGAGAATGGTGCTGGAAAATCTACGCTTATTTCGATCTTATCAGGCGTTTATCATCCAACGGAAGGAACCATTACTAAGTACGGCGAACAAGTAAAATTCAATTCGGTTCACGATGCCTCAAACGCAGGGGTAGGAACCGTATTCCAAGAATTTTCTCTTGTCTCGACTTTACGAGTTTACGAAAATATTTATCTTGGAAATGAACTGGGCAAAGGTTTGTTTGTTTCTCACCCTCAAATGATTCAAGGAACCACTAAGCTTTTTCAAGATCTGGGGTTTCATATTAATGTAACAAGCCGAGTTTCTAAATTGTCTCGGGCAGAACAACAGATGGTGGAAATAGCGAAAGCCTTTCACTTTAAAGCAGATATTCTAATATTAGACGAACCAACAGCTTCGCTAACTGATAAAGAAACATCAAAACTCTTTTCGTTTATAGGTCGTGCTAAAGAACAAGGCGTAGGCATTATCTATATTTCTCATCGCATACATGAATTCGAAAAAATAGCAGACCGGATCACAATATTAAGAGACGGTAAAACTATCGCAACGCTCCCTGGTAAAGGGGTTTCTGAGGAGAAGTTAGTTGAATTAATGACTGGAAGAGAAATCGGAGCCATTTATCCAAAAATCAACCGAATGGAGCAGTGTCCGACTTTACTCTCGCTACGTAATATTGTTTCACACGGGGTTAAGAACGTAAGCCTTGATGTTAAAGCCGGCGAGGTGCTTGGTATCGCTGGCTTAGTCGGGAGTGCGAAATCAAGAATTTGGCGCAGCGTAGTGGGCCTTCAGCCTATCCATGGTGGCATCGTTACTCTAAAAGGTAAGGACATTACTAAAGCAAAAACTAAAACGATCATCGAAAACGGACTTTACTATTTGCCGCCCGACAGAAAATATGAAGGATTACAATTATCAGCAACTAGTAGAGATAATTTAAGTGTCGACCTAGCTAACTTAAAAAGTTCCAAAGGCACAATGGGTTTTTTATCACCTTCGAAAATAGAACTAGCGGTTAATGAGCTTAGTGAACGGGTCAACCTTTCGCAAGAATACATTGAAAAAACAGTGTCTCAATTATCTGGAGGCAATAAACAAAAGGTGTTGTTCGGCAAGGGGCTTTCAACCGATAGAGATGTTTATATTTTTGACGAGCCAACCGTTGGGGTAGATATGGGTACGAGAGCGGCTCTTTATCGTTTACTAAAGGTAATTGCAGAGTCTGGAAAAGCGGTTGTTGTGATCTCGTCTGACCTCTCAGAAGTGATGAATATATCGCATCGATTACTGGTTTTTTCAAATGGAGAGATAGCAGCTGAACTAACGGGGGAGGAGGTTTCAGAAGAACAAGTTTTGAAGTATTTCTTCGCCGAATTAAATGCAGTCGCCTGATCGCTATTAAAGGCCTTAACTAATAATTTAGTGACTTACAAGTATGTCTTCTATTAAAAAACATGCACTCAATCTATTTGTAAAAGTAGGTGTGCTGCCATTTTTCCTTATCGGGTCAATCTTGATATTCAGTTTATTATCCTCCCATTTTTTAACGTTTCAGAATATCACAAACGTTGCTAGGCAATCGGTATACCTTATCTTGGTGTCGTTAGGGCAAATGCTTGTACTTATTACGGGTGGTTTCGATTTATCGGTCGGTACGGCTATAGCGATCACATCAGTCGTCTCAGCGAGCGTGATGCTGGCATTAGCTTCTGTGTTTCCTGAATATATATGGTTCGTAATCTTTATTGGATCTCTAGCGGGCCTAGTAGCTGCAGGATTGATCGGAGCGATAAATGGATACGGCGTTGCTAGATTCAACGTTTCGCCTTTTATCATGACACTAGGTGTTCAATCTGTTGGAGCTGGTGTCGCTTTATACATCACTGGGGGAGTTCCGGTGGCTGGATTACCCTATGAATTTGCTGATTTTTTTGGATTTGGTAGGGTATTCGATATTCCCGTTCCAGTGCTTATAGCTGTAGTAACAGCAATTGCAATGTGGACACTAATGTACCGAACTAAGTTTGGCGCCCACGTCTATGCAATTGGGGGAAATATAAGAGCGGCGCATCTCTCTGGGGTAGATACCAAACGCACCTTATTCATAGCATACGGAATCTGTGCTCTTTTGGCCTCTGTAGCTGGGTTATTGCTCACTGCTAGAGTAGAATCTGGAGAAACGAACTTAGGTGGCACCATCGCTCTTGAGTCAATCGCTGCGTGCGTAATAGCGGGCGTGTCCCTTAGAGGTGGGATAGGGAGGGTAGAAAATGTGGTACTTGGAGCATTCTTTATTATCTTAGTCCAAAATGGAATGAACTTAACTAAAGTAGGTTCATACATGCAGATGATTCTGCTGGGGGCTCTACTAATACTCGCAGTAATTTTAGATCAATTTCGTTACCGAATGATCGTAGGCACTCGCTAAATCCCTATTCACATAACTTTGGAAATTTAACCATGTCTTCTTTTAATGCAGTTTATCCAACACTTGTAAAACTAGAGGGTTAGCATTTCGCATAAAACATAGAACTTGTATCTGACTGACGTACAGACCAAGCGTACAACTCTTCGATACGTCATTTTTAGTGCTAGGTAATTACCTAGCGCTTTTAAATTAATGAGAAAAGAGGTATTTTCAAAACTATTTCGGCTAACCAAAAATCAACGGGTTACGTCGCTTTTTCGGCCGTAAGTTATTGATTTTCTATTTCTGGCCGGAGTTTTGAAAATACCTCAAAAGGCAATTTAACTGAAGAATAAGATGAACAATAACGACATATCCAAACGAAAAGAAACTGCTATCGCTCGCGGCGTAGGTATGATGACTCAAGTTTACGTGGACCGCGCAAAAAACGACCAAATATGGGATGTTGAAGGTAATAGGTATATAGATTTCGCTTCAGGTATCGCTGTAGTGAATACGGGACACTGTCATCCAAGAATTATTAAGGCCGTAGAGAATCAGCTAAAGAGATTTACTCATACTTGTCACCAGGTGGTTCCGTACGAAAACTATATTTCGCTAGCAGAGCGACTTAACTCTCTCATTCCTAGCAAAAAGGAAAGCAAAACTGTTTTCGTAACAACAGGTGCAGAGGCTGTTGAAAACGCCATCAAAATTGCACGAGCCGCAACGGGCAGGCAGGTCATAATTGCGTTCAACGGAGGGTTTCATGGCAGAACCTTTATGGGGATGTCGTTAACCGGAAAAGTGGCACCTTACAAGGCCGATTTCGGAAGCATGTTGGCTGACGTATTTCATGTGCCATACCCAATCCCACAACATGGTATTTCGACTGAAGCTAGTATTTCTGCACTTCATCAGCTCATCAAATCAGAGGTAAGTGCGAAAAATATTGCTGCTGTGATTTTCGAGCCTGTGCAAGGCGAAGGTGGGTTCTACCAAGCGCCGAATGATTTTGTATGTCAGCTAAGAGATTTCTGCGATGAGCACGGTATTTTAATGATTGCGGACGAAATACAAACCGGGTTCGGTCGCACAGGAAAATTATTTGCAATGGAGCATTATGACGTTGAAGCTGATATGACCACGGTGGCGAAGAGCCTCGCTGGGGGCTTCCCTCTAGCGGCGGTGATAGGGACGGCCGAAATCATGGATGCCCCGAACGTAGGTAGCTTGGGAGGTACTTATGGGGGCAACCCCCTTGGAATCGCTGCTGCACACGCTGTGTTAGACATTATTAAAGAAGAAGATCTTTGCGATAGAGCGGTTAAATTTGGTGGCTTGTTAGTAAAAGCACTTACCAAAATACAAACTGACGTACCCGAAATATCTGATATACGCGGCGTTGGATTTATGAGCGCAGTTGAATTTAACCATGCGGAGACTGGCTTACCAGATGCAGGTTTTGCGAATAGGGTTCGAGATAATGCTCTTGATAATGGACTGATTTTGTTAACTTGCGGTGTATATGGAAACGTGATTCGATTCCTCGCTCCCTTAACAATTTCAGAGATAGTTTTTACTGAAGCATTAGAGATACTTGATAAGGCTATAAAAACTGCAAGAGAATCTAAGTAAATGTCTATATCAAAAGTTTTAGTTTCAAAGCTCTCTGATAAAAAGTTACTGCATGCTGCCGGATTTGTTGCGGGGGAGTGGATTAATTTGGAAGACGAGCCAGAATCGTTTGAGATTATTAACCCTGCAAATGGTGAAGTAATTGCCACCTTGCCTAATCTTGGGGTTGAGCACACTAAAGCAGCAATTGACTCTGCGTATGATGCGCAAAAAAGTTGGTCTCAACAAACGGGCAAGGAGAGGTCTATATTGTTGAAAAAACTCTATCAATTGTTGCTAGATCACTTAGATGATTTGGCCACAATTTTGACTCATGAGATGGGTAAGCCATTAGCAGAAGCACGGGGTGAAATTCTTTATGGTGCTTCTTATGTCGAGTGGTTTTCTGAAGAAGCAAAGCGAACCTATGGAGATGTCATTCCCTCCCCAGACGTCAGGGTAGTTGCACACATTTTAATTCACAAGGGGCGGCGGAGAAATACTCATGCCGAAATATAGCGTAGAACGAAGAGAAGCTGTTTTATCTAAATTATTATCATCAAATAGTCAGTCCTTCGCAGAAATATCTAGAGAAGAAGGAATCAGTGTTCAAACCTTGTATGATTGGCGAAATAAAGCCAGACGATCAGGAGTTTTAATGCCTAATAGTGATTCATCTAATCAGTGGGATTGCCAAACTAAGTTCACCGTAGTTCTTGAAACTGCTGCGATGAATGAACAAGAATTATCTGCGTATTGCCGAGAGAAAGGCCTATACCCTACTCAAATAACGCAATGGCGAGAAGCTTGTATTAATGGTGTTGATGAGGCTCTCATTAGCCCTAAAGTTGCGCGTGATGAAATACGTGCGTTAAAAAAAGACAAGAAGAAGCTAGAAACCCAGCTGCGCCGCAAAGATAAAGCCTTGGCTGAAACGGCCGCATTATTAGTATTACAAAAAAAGTTTCAGGCGCTTTGGGAGGACGAGGAAGTATGATTACGACTCAGACGCGCATTAAAGTAATCAATGATGTTAATGAAGCAGTAGACGCAGGTTCAAAGCGTTCAAGTGCTTGTGAGTTGGTTGGCCTTGCCGAGTCTACGCTTAGACGTTGGAAGCCAAAAGGAGAAGATAGTATCCGCAGTGATCAACGTCCTTTGGTAGAAAAGCCAGTCCCTGGCAATAAACTAAGCGAGCAAGAGCAGCAACACATTTTATCGATATGTAATGAATCGGCATACAATCATTTGCCGCCGTCGCAAATAGTACCGCAGTTGGCTGACAAAGGTATTTATGTGGCCAGCGAGTCTAGCTTTTATCGAGTTCTCAAGGCGCATGGGCAATTGAAGCACCGCGGCCGCGCCAAACAAAAGCAGTCCCGAACACCCGATACTCATATAGCGCTAAAACCTAATGCTGTGTGGATGTGGGATATCACCTATTTGGCGACGCGTACTATTGGCAAGCATTATTACCTGTACATGGTAGAAGACCTTTACAGTCGCTATGGCGTTCACTGGGAAGTACATCCTGTTGAAAGCGGTGAATTAGGTGCGCAGTTGATGTCTCAGGCGGCTCTAAAAGTGGCCAGCTGCGATGGCATGCCCGTCTTACACAGTGATAATGGCAGCCCAATGAAATCGTTCACAATGAGAGCGAAGTTAGAAGCATTAGGAATAAAGCCCTCTTACTCAAGGCCAAGAGTAAGCAATGACAACGCTTATATTGAATCCATGTTTAGAACGGTAAAGTATTGCCCTGCGTGGCCTTCTCAAGGCTTCGATAGCTTAGAGGCCGCCCGCCAATGGGTGGGTAAGTTTATGCAATGGTATAACGAAGAACATCGTCACAGTGCTATACGCTACGTTACACCTGGCCAGCGTTATCGCGGTGAAGATAGTGCCCTATTAGCAAAACGAGAAGTTGTTTATCAGGAAGCTAAAGCAGCAAAACCTAATCGGTGGTCTGGCCAAACCCGAAATTGGCGGCCTTGTGGTGCGGTTGCGCTGAACCCACAAAAAGAAGTATTATTGGCTGCGTAGGAAAATGTGCAACTACCCTGAAAATTGCCGCCCTCCACTCAGAAAGAAACAAGGATCGTTGTTCTTAAGCAACCTGTGTGCGTTGTTGGTTCAATAACACCGTGGAACTTCCCAAACGCTATGCTAGCGCGAAAGTTGGCTCCAGCCCTAGCAGCAGGGTGTGCATTGGTAAGTAAACCTGCGGCTGAAACTCCTTTATCTGCAGTTGCGTTAGCAGAACTATGCTACCGGGCAGGGCTACCCTCTGGCTTGTTCAATGTAATTACCACTACTAACAGTAAAGAAGTCGGTCTAGAGTTATGTACTAACCCGAAGCTGCGCAAGCTTACATTTACAGGCTCGACTAATGTAGGAAGAATTTTAATGCGACAATGTTCTGACCAAATCAAGAAGATAACTTTAGAGCTCGGTGGAAATGCTCCATTTATAGTATTTAGCGATGCAGATATTGATGCTGCAGTTGAAGGAGCTATGTTGGCGAAATATAGGAATGCGGGTCAGACCTGTGTTTGTGTCAACCGTTTTTATGTGGAGGAAGATGTTTATGATGAATTTTCTCAAAAGTTGGCGGCGAAAGTCAAACAGCTCAAAGTAGGAAACGGATCTGAGAGTGGAATAACGATAGGTCCTTTGATAGATGAAAAAGCAGTAGCGAAGGTCCAAGCCCATATCACCGATGCCGTTTATAAGGGAGCCACAATGCTTAATACGGTACTCAACGATTTCACTAAAGGAACTTATTTTGAACCTGCTGTTTTAATAAACGTTACCAACACAATGAGAATAGCACGAGAGGAGGCGTTCGGTCCGATAGCTCCTATTTTTAAATTCACTTCAATTGAAGATGTTATTCGTCAGGCGAATGACACTGAATTTGGTTTAGCTTCCTACTTTTATGCGAAAGATCTTTCTAAGGTATGGCGATTAATCGAAGAACTAGAATACGGTATGGTAGGCGTTAATACTGGATTTATTTCAAGCGAAGTAGCTCCATTTGGTGGAATTAAACAATCTGGACAAGGGCGTGAAGGCTCTAAATATGGCCTCGATGATTACCTTGAAATAAAGTATGCGTGTCAACTTCCCGTTCTTAGTTATTCTAAGTCACTAAACTCAATGCCAAACATGAACTCATTGTCGAATTTCATTTCACTTCAACGCTCTAGTAGCCAGGAAGAAAAACTGCCCTTAAGTGGCGTACGTGTTTTAGATTTGTCCACTGTTATTGCGGCACCTTTTGCAGCAGCAATGCTAGGCGATGCGGGAGCTGAGGTTATAAAAGTCGAAAATCCGAATGTTCCAGATGCGTTACGGTCATGGGGAACTTGCGAAGAAACTGGAATTGAACCTTACCATGCTGTAATCGGGCGAAATAAATTACCGGTTACTATAAACTTGAAATCAGACGCGGGGAAAGAGACGTTTATCGATCTAATTAAGAACTCTGATATTCTTATAGAGAATATGCGTGTAGGGGCAATAGATCGCTTTGGCTTATCACATGAAGCTCTTCAAAAAATTAACCCTGGCCTGATTATTGGTAAAATCTCAGGCTATGGTATGACAGGCTCGCATGCTAAACAGCCAGGATTTGGGACGTTGGCTGAGGCTTATAGTGGCTTCACACACTTAAATGGTAACGCAAAGGAAGGCCCAGCAAGTCCACCAATGGCTTTGGCTAACATGACGGCAGGCATTCACTTGGCTTACGCAGTAAGCTTGGCACTACATCATCAAAAGCGGAACGCAAGTGGTGGACAACTAATTGATATTTCTTTGTACGAACCACTATTTGGATTTTTGGCTGGTGAGTTTGTCGGTTATAAGTTAAGTGGAATAAATCCTCAGCCCTTTGGAAACGAATTACGTTCGGCCGCCCCACGAAATATTTTCAGAACCAAAGATCGACGTTGGATAGCGTTATCTTGTTCATCCCAAGGAACGTGGAAACAACTGGCAAAAATAATGGGCCATGAACATTTAATTCGTGATCCGAGGTTTTTAACTAACAATGACAGAATCAAACGGCCTCATCGCGAAGCTTTGAACAAGGTAATACAAACTTGGTTGAATGAAATAACCGAAGATGAAGCCCTGCATGTTTTCCATCAAGATGGCATCACTGCCGGTCCAATAAAGACCATGGCATGTATCGATAATGATCCTCATTGTGAGGAACGTGGCACCTTTACAACGGTTACGGATCCAGTTAACGGGATCGAAATAAAAATGCCTGATGTACCATTTCGCATGTCGGGCCAACCTGCACGAATTAAGTTTCCAGGTTTGCCACACGTCTGCGCAAATAGAACTATTTTCAAAGACCTATTGGGCTATAGCGACGACAAGCTAAGCTCGCTTGGGAGGATGGGCGCTATATGATCGGCAGGGTAAATGTGGTTCAACAGGCCCATTATTCAATAGAAATCATTGTCACAACGCATATATCATAACATTCTTAGGAATTAGAAATGAGCTTTACGCAACATCCCCCTAGACGCACTAGATTACAACGTAGTGAACTCGCGGTACCCGGTTCTAATCCTAAAATGTTTCAAAAAGCAGCAGACTCAAATGCTGACTATATATTTTTAGATTGTGAAGATGCTGTAGCACCGACCGACAAAGAAAAAGCTCGTGTAAACATTATTGAAGCCCTTAACTCGCTTGATTGGGGCAATAAAACTATGTCCGTGTGGATCAACGGTCTAGACACCCACTGGATGTACCGTGATGTGGTCGATATTGTTGAACAAGCCGGTAATAATCTAGACACTATATTAATTCCTAAGGTAGGTGTTCCAGATGATGTCTACATGGTTGAGTGCTTATGCCAACAAATTGAAGATGCCAAAGGGTTCAAGCATAAAATTGGCTTAGAAGCATTGATTGAAACGACCTTAGGTATGGCAAATGTGGAAGAAATAGCGCAATGTAGTCCACGACTAGAAGCTTTGCATTTTGGAGTTGCCGATTATGCTGCCAGTTGTCGTGCGCGCACCGTTAATATTGGTGGCTTAAATCCAGATTATCCAGGTGATCAATGGCATGCCAGCTTACAACGCATGTTAATAGCGTGCCGTGCTTATGGCTTACGTGCAATTGATGGTCCATTTGGCGACTTTAGTAATCCTAGTGGCTTTGAGGATGCTGCCCGCCGTGTTGCTGCAATGGGATTCGAAGGTAAATGGGCCATTCACCCATCACAAATTGACTTGGCCAATAATGTTATATCACCTCCCCCAGCTGAAATTAAACGAGCTACGCGTGTTTTGGAAGAACTAGCTATAGCAGCAGCTGCGGGTCGCGGCGCAGCCTCACTAGATGGCAAACTCATTGATGCAGCGTCAGCTAAAATGGCTGAAAACGTCGTTAATACTATGGAAATTATAAACGGCGCATAAGCCTTTCCAACGTATTAACCCAACAATAATTACACCTACATTATCCGTTAAATCATGAAAAAGCTTATATCACACGAATCCATTAGCTCCATATATCGCCAGCCACTACTTGATCTGGTTTTCCAAGCTGCGTCTGTTCATCGTGAGAATAATTCAGCTAATGAGGTGCAGGTCAGTAGTTTAGTTTCTATAAAAACAGGTGCCTGCCCTGAAGATTGCTCTTATTGCTCTCAGTCCGCGCGGTTTAAGACAGATATTAAAATTGAAAAACTGATGCCTCTAAACGAAGTAATGGATAAAGCCCAGGCAGCAAAAAATGGCGGTGCCTCTCGATTGTGTATGGGTGCAGCATGGCGCAGTGTTAAAGACAACAAAGACTTCGATAGAGTCTTAGATATGGTGACCCATGTGAATGACTTGGGTTTAGAAGTATGCGCTACTTTAGGAATGTTGACAGCCGAGCAGGCCGAAAAATTAGCAGAAGCTGGTTTGTATGCGTATAACCATAATTTAGACACCAGCCGGGAGTACTACGATAAAGTTATTACTACACGTACTTATGATGATCGCCTAGAAACTATCGATCATGTTCGCAAAGCAGGTATCACAGTCTGCTCGGGTGGAATCATCGGCTTGGGTGAATCTGAAGATGATCGCATCAGCATGTTAGTGACGCTTGCTAACTTACCCGTTCCGCCCGAGTCTGTTCCTATAAATGCTCTAGTGCCTATTGAAGGCACTCCTTTAGGTGATCAGCCCAAGGTAAATATATGGGAAATGCTGCGCATGATAGCAACCACACGTATTTTGATGCCGAAAACAGTTGTCAGGTTGTCAGCGGGTAGAAATGAAATGAGTACGGTGGAACAAGCGTTTTGCTTCTTAGCAGGGGCCAATTCTATTTTCGCGGGAGATAAGCTGCTAACGACACCTAACCCAGGCTTTAAAGATGATAGCGACTTATTTGAGCTGTTGGGTTTGTTTCCTAAAAAACCAGACACGGAATTACCCGCTTCGACACGACAAGTTACTGAAATGCCTGTCGCTGTTGGATCAAACTAAAGCAATCTGATATGGCGAAGGTCAAATCTTGCGCGATTGAGCAGCGATTACATGATGAATTGAAATCTCGTCAGGAATTAGGCCAGCTACGTAGCCTTGAGTTAGTCGAAGGCGTTGATTTTTGCTCGAATGATTACTTAGGGCTTGCTCATCGATCTATTTCCTCAGCTGATGAACTCGACCTTCTCCCACACGGGTCGACCGGCTCTAGGTTAGTGAGTGGCAATACTCCTGAAATACTGTCTTTTGAAAGCAGCCTGGCTCATTTCCATGGCTTTGAGCAATGCTTGCTATTTAGCTCTGGTTACGCCGCAAATTCAGGGTTATTGGCTTGCTTAGGCAAAAAAGGGGATCTAATGCTATTAGATTCTTTGGCTCATGCCAGCTTGATTGATGGTGCTCGCCTAAGCTTCGCTAAACGTGCCCGGTTTAGTCATAACGATGTTGACGATGTCGCAAATCAAATATCTAAATTTAATGCCAATAAAAGCGTTTTATCGCAACAAGCTTTCGTAGTGGTTGAAGCAGTCTATTCGATGGATGGGGATATTGCGCCGCTTCTCCAGTTGGTTACGGTTTGCAAACGCTTGAACGCCTGCTTAGTTGTGGATGAAGCCCATTCTGTAGGGTTATATGGAAAGCAGGGTGCGGGGTTAATTGCTGAACTGGAGTTACAAGAAGACGTCTTTGCCGCTGTATATACCTTTGGTAAGGCAGTGGGGATTCATGGCGCAGTCATTGCTGGATCGAAAACTTTGCGCGAATACTTGGTTAATTATTGTCGACCATTTATCTATACCACCGCGCCGTCCCCGCGTAACGTAATTCAATTAAGTCAGGCCTACCAGAAAATGAAGGGCGCTGACGAGGCGCGTGAGATACTTGCGTCTAACTTGGCTTATTTTGAGCAGAAAGTTAAATCGTTACCGTTAAAGAAAGCTAAATGGATAGGTAGTGATAGCCCCATTCAAGGTTTAGTAATAGGCGAAACTAAACAAGCCAAGCAACTCGAACTACTTTTACGTGATTCGGGTTTCGCATTGAAAGCAATAGTTAGCCCCACAGTTGCCGAAGGCAGTGAGCGTATAAGAATTTGTATCCATAGTACGAATACTGCTATCGAAATAGATCAATTTGCACAAAGTTTGGCGAAACACGTCGGAATCGAATGAATATCATAATCGCAGGTATTGGTACCGATGTAGGCAAAACAGTGGTGTCGGCCATCTTGTGTAGAGCCTTGCGAGCTGATTATTGGAAGCCTATTCAAGCGGGAAGTTTGAGTGACACAGATAGCCACTTTGTTGCGCGAATGTTGGAAGGTGAGGAGAGTACGGTTCATGCTGAGACTTATCGTTTGATTGAGCCCATGTCACCGCATGCGGCGGCTAAAATTGACGGGGTTGAAATCGATTTAAAGGCGCTCACACCTCCCACCATCACGAGTAAAAAACACCTAATCATTGAACTTGCGGGTGGCCTGATGGTGCCCTTGTCAGAGCAGTCTTCAACAATCGATCTTGTACGACAACTTGTATGCCCAGTAGTGCTAGTAGCTAATTACTACTTAGGCAGTATTAATCACAGCTTGTTGTCGTTGCACTTGCTGAAGACTAGTGGTATTGATGTGCTAGGCATAATCTTTAACGGTGAGCCTAATTTACAAAGCCGTGATATTATTTTGAAGCAAGGCGGTGTTTCAGCCTTGGCCGATATTCCGCAGAGCGACGGCATAGATACAACCTTTATACAAACCCATGCAGAGATACTTCTCAAACACCCAGCAATGGCTCGACTTTGATCGAAGTCATCTTTGGCACCCATATACGTCAATGCATGAACCATTGCCGTGTTATCCAGTGGTGGCCGCTAGCGGAGCTTATCTTGAGTTAGCTGACGGCAGGCATTTACTAGACGGCATGTCGTCTTGGTGGAGTGCCGCACATGGTTATAACCACCCTAAGTTATGCGCTGCGGTGAGTGAACAGTTAGAACAAATGTCACATGTTATGTTTGGAGGCATTGCACACCCGATGGCATCGGAGCTAGGTCAACGCTTAATCGACATCACACCAGAACCATTACAGCATGTCTTTTTAGCCGACTCAGGTTCGATAGCTATCGAAGTGGCTATTAAAATGGCGTTACAATACTGGCAGTCATTAGGACAAACGGACAAGCGGCAGTTACTCACCGTGAGAGGCGGTTATCACGGCGACCCATTTGTCTGTATGTCGGTTGGGGACCCTGAAAACGGTAAGCACCATTTGTTCAAAGGAGTAATTAGTCAACAGTTGTATGTAGACCGTCCGGAGATTGAATTTGAAGGTGCGTGGCATGATGAAGACATCTCGTCGCTGCGCCAAGCGTTAGAGCAACAGCATGCTGATATAGCTGCCGTAATTTTGGAGCCGATAGTGCAAGGTGCAGTAAGTATGCGCTTTTATCATCCAGAGTACTTAAAACAGCTCAGAATACTTTGCGATGAATTTTCCGTGTTATTGATATTCGATGAAATTGCCACGGGCTTTGGTCGTACTGGCGAAATGTTCGCCATGCATCACGCGGGTGTTTGTCCAGACATCTTGTCGGTCGGCAAGGCGTTAACTGGTGGTATGATGACTTTGGCGGCCACCTTGGCCAGCACTAAGGTATCAGAAGGAATTTCAAGCGGTAGTGTGCCTGTTTTAATGCATGGCCCTACATTCATGGCCAACCCTTTAGCTTGTGCAGCAGCTTGTGCGAGCATTGACTTATTACTCAGTAGTGGTGAGGGCTCACCTTACCCAAAAGGGTGGCAGAACACAGTCAATATTATCGAGCACTCTCTACAAGCACTCAAAGCTGTTGAATCACATCCAGCGGTGGCCAATGTGCGAATCTTAGGTGCTATTGGTGTAGTGGAAATGGCAGCAGTACTGGACGTAGCCAAAGTACAAGCATCGCTAGTTGAGCAGGGAGTGTGGGTGAGGCCATTTGGACGACTAATTTATGTCATGCCACCCTATATTCTGACCCCGCAAGAGCAGGCGAAACTCTGCCACAGCGTCATTCACACTATCAACACATTGTATTAATTTCTTATGTCCATAAATTCAACCCGTCTTAGTCGCATTATTGAACAATTTGTAAATGATGACCATCTGCATTGTCGATGGATTAATACTTTGTCCTTAATGGAGAACGTGGGCGCACAAAAAATAGTAAAGAGTGAGCACCCTTTAGCGGTCAATGAGTCAATGCTAAAACACGCAGCGGAGGAGACGCGTCACGCATATTATTTAAAGCGTCAAATTAAGAAACTGCAACCAGGCGCCTGCCCTAGTTTTGCCCCAAAGCATTTAGTGAATGCCAGAAGCAGCTATCAATACCTCAATTTATTAGATACTCGGATTTCGCGATTGCTAAGAAAAAAATTAGGCTTGCACGGGCGTGAATTACGGCAACATGCTTATGTGTTAGTTACTTACGCAATAGAAGTTCGAGCGGATGAAGTTTACGGGGTTTACGAAGGTCACTTAAAAGCGGCAAGAAGCCCTGTTTCAGTGCGCGGTATCATAGCTGAAGAAGAACAACACCTGGCTGAAATGGAGGAGTCCATTCAAATGTTGTATGGCGAAAAAAGCAATTGTTGGCGTTGTCTAGTTCTCGCAGAAGAACAAGCACTGCACGATACATGGCTAACTGGTATCGAAGCGTTATTATTTACTGAGAGCGCAGCATAACTCACGGCTTTAGCTTGATATTTCCGAAGTGGTCATTTTTTGAGCTATATTTGCCTAATTTCGCGTATTCGATCATGATTTAGTCACCCTTTTATCGATTCGAGCACCTAATCCCATATTCAAAGGCGTAACTTTCCTGCATATTGCCAATCAGGCAAGCCATACAAGCTTAAGAATTTAGCTCCTTTGCGAATGTTCGCCGCCATCGCTACTAGGCCGTAAACAGTCTGGTTCTTGACTAGCCCCATGAATCGAGTCCGAGCTAAACCATAATGCTGTTTGTAAGTCGCAAAGGGCCGTTCGCCTCCTGCGCGCGTTACCGCAATAGTGTACTTGGTCACTACTCCTTTACATTCGCCGATCAACCTAGAAAAATCAGTTGAACCTCCACTAACGGATGTATTATCGTTGCAATCAATTGAATTAAAAGGAGAAACACCATGGTCGCCAAAGATAAATCCTTTCACCCAGAGGGTGCGCTAAAACCGGAGGTTTCAAACGCTGTTTCCACCTTATTATCGACTGAAACGTTCGATGGAAAAATTCACGTTGAATGGGATCCGTCAGCGGCAGTAACGCCCATAGGACCGTTGCCTTTTTTCATCCAATATTTAAAACTTGGTGGTCTGTTTAAGCCATGGGTGAGCAGTTGCCCATTGGAATATCGAAGCAATAACGCACCTGAGAAGATCAATGTGTTGGGCTCATTTTTGTTGTCTGTTCTCTCGGGTCACAATCGCTACGCACACATGGCCAGCTTAATGGGCGATCGTATCAACACCAAAATGCTTGGAATGACCAAAGCGGTTAGCGACGATTCGGCGCGCCGTGCGCTGAAGAAGATGGATGAGGAACAAGGTATAGCCTGGCTACAAACTCATTTGCAGCGTTGCTACGAGCCCTTGCTCACACAGCCATGGATATTGGATTGTGACGTAACGGTTAAACCGCTATACGGTCATCAAGAAGGTGCCAAGGTTGGCTATAATCCACACAAACCTGGCCGGCCCTCGCACACGTATCACACCTATATGATTGTCAATCTTCGTCTTGTATTGGATGTTGAGGTCAAGTCTGGCACTGAGGTAGCTGCTAGTCATTCTTCGCCGGGTCTATGGGAGCTGTTGGATCGATTGCCACGTTCATCTTGGCCGCACTTTATTCGAGGCGATTGTGACTGGGGTACCCAGGATGTGATGAGCGCTGCAGAACAAAGAGGCGTCAATTACTTGTGGAAGTCTAAGTACGTTAAGCAACTGATACAGCAGCAGCATAGCGTGTCGGGCTGGGATTATGTTATCGATGGCTGGGAAGCCAAAGAAAGTTGTTTGAAGTTGGCTGCGTGGAACGATCATCGGCGCGTGGTAATCGTTCGTCGTCGTTTAGCAAAGGACGCGCTGCTGGTATTGGAAGAGAAAAGTCAAGGCCAGCAGAGCTTTGTTTTTTTGCAAGAAGCGGATGATATTCGCGCGTTTGAATACGCTGTTCTGGTCACCTCATTAGACGATGAGGTGATTAGCATCGTCCAACATTATCGAGATCGAGCCGACTGCGAAAACAATTTTGATGAAATCAAGAACCATTGGGGTTGGGGCGGGTTTACTACCGCCGATATCAAGCCCTGTCGCTTTATAGCGCGGATCATTGCCTTGATTTATAACGGGTGGAATATATTCACTAGGCTGGCTAACCCAGACAAACATATGGAAGCGATTACTAGTCGACCGCTATTACTGAGTTCGGTGGGGCGCGTTACTGAATCGGGGCGGAAAAAGACTATGACGATTACTAGCACGCACGCCAAGGCCGACTTAATTCGCGACACGTTTGACCAAATACAACACGTCTTTAATTCATTGAAGGCGATTGCGCCGCAGTTGAGCGTGGCGCAAGTTTGGTGCCGCATTCTAAGCGAGGCGATGAAGAAATATCTTGGTGGAACGATTCTTCAACCGCCAGATGACCGCTGTTTACTTGGCTAAAGTGTCTCGGAGGCAGTAGCGACGATGGAAGGGTTGTTTATGTTGGCCTCATTGGAGAGGCTTTAACTGCGTTTTTTAGGATCATCCATCGCCTCTTCTGGCGCTTCGAAATAGGACAGAGAAAAAGGCTTGCCTTTTTTGTGATAGGTAAAGGGTTCTAAGTCAAGGTCGAGGAAATTCTTTTCGTTTTGATCATCTGCTTTTAGATACAACACGTCGTCTGCAACTAGAGCGAACATAAGGTTATCTAAAAATATCCCGCGGCCGCCAAACATATACTTAACCTGTACTGGGCCGAGTGCTTCGAGTTGGTCTTGCAAGTGCACTACGAATTCATTTTCTTCTGGCATCTCGATTCTGGCTTAGTTCTCGTTTATCAAATTATTGCTGTGGAGAGGCCTCAGCATAACGTAGCGAGCGCAGAAAAGACTAGCCAAAAATGAGCGAAAAAGCGCAGTGTATATTTATACATGAGCATTTTGAGCGAATTTTTAACCACGTATTTTCAAGCGTAGTAGTTATGCTGAGGTCTCGTTGAGTTAATATAATGCTTGTTTTATCCCGCGGTCAAGTCATCGGCGTGGCTATTACTTATACCTAGGTTGTACCTTGTTCGGTACTTATCGTTATTTTGCCGTGCAGTGTACGATGCACCGGACAGCGATCAGCGACAGCCATCAAGCGGGTATTTTGAGCATCAGTTAGATTGCCTTCGAGTGTGACTTCTCGATGTATATTCAACACCTTAAGCTTGCCGCTGCCATCTTCATTAGGCTCTTCTCGGGATTGTCGGCTCACTTTCACTTTTACATCCTTAAGAGGGATGTCCTCACGCTTAGCCACCATTCTGATGGTCATTACCGTACAAATGCCTAGACTCGCCGAAAGGTATTCGAAAGGGCTAGGCCCTAAGTTTTGCCCATCCATCGCAATGGGTTCATCCGCGATCATTGAATGGTCGGCGGTGTAGACATTGCAGGTGAAGGCACGGTCGGCCTCGTCCACTAGAATATCGCCGGCTAGTATCGCATTTTGCTGCGGACTGTTCTGCGTTGATAAATCCAAATAACGCCCTAACCAGCTGACCGTCATCATCGCAACATATTCTGCATCTTCATTTTTACTCAGCAAATGATCAGCATGATCCAAAGAAATAAAACTCTTAGGGTGCTTAGCTGCTGTATAAATTTTAGCGGCCTCGTCAATTGACACTTGCGGATCTACGGGCGAGTGGAAAATGAGTAAGGCTTTACCCAAGCTGGCGATATGCTCAGTGCCGTTATAACGCTCAATATCCTCTAAAAATTGCTTGCGAATAGTAAATTGCCGACCTGCTAAATTAACCGCTGCTTCGTTTTCGGCTTTTATTTCATCCTCATGTGCACAAAACAGATGGCCAATATGTTTTCCAGTTGCGGGCGCAGCGATGGTGACCACTGCTTTTACTGAATCCATTTTTTTAGCGACCGCTAAAACCGCAGCGCCGCCAAGACTATGCCCGATTAGTATGCTTGGCACTTTATTTTCCGAAGCCATAAATTCAGCGGCACTAAGTAAGTCTTCTAAGTTGGATGAAAAATTGGTGTTGGAAAAATCAACGTCACTATTGCCCAGCCCAGTGAAGTCAAAACGTAAAGTAGCAATGCCTTGCTTGGCTAAGGCCCTTGAAATACGTGATGCCGCTGCGATGTCTTTGTTGCAGGTAAAGCAGTGCGCGAACAGGGCATATGCAGAGGGCTGTCCATTCGGAGATTCAAGTAATGCCGCTAGCGGCTCGCCGTGTTGGTTGTCAAATGTAATTTTGCTGCGTTGCATTTTTTCTTAAGCTTAATAAATTTGTTGTTCAGACACCTTCAAATATTATTCGTTCTTTGATGGTGCTTTATGTGAATCTTGAACAAACACCAGCGGGCGAACGACAACTGCCCACAAAACTGCATTGTGCTTTTGCCAAACTTTGGCTTGCTCAGTTGTTACCGCTTGCACTAGCTTTTGCTGCTGAAATGCCGCTATTTTTTTTACATCATCATCTGATACAGCATGCGCAACTTCTACTAAATCTCACTGCTGTCCCGTTAACTTTCACAGCAACGAAAATTGATTAGGGTTAAGGTTTGGGTGATGCATCGGGTCCCCTCGCAACAGTGCCATTAAATCACGTTTTTCAAACAAATTAAGCTGCAATACCCTCAATATTTGTTGCATCGTTTTGCCCGCCTTCGACTGCAATTTGATGAACATCAGTATTAGGTAAATACATAACGCAATCCATATTTGGGTCAATACTGCGTTCTTGCTGGTGCCGATAAATGACTTCACCTTTAAGTTCTGCTTGATCCACTTGAAGAATAATTCCACCTGCCATCTGGCTTTATAAATATCGGCGATAGTTTGAGCACTGAGCTTAAAGTGGTTGGTTAAAAACACATAATGCTTGCCTGTAGTGGCATCGCGATAACCAATACGGCGTAATCGAATCGAACACTCCTTTGCTGCTTTGACCCCCGTGAATTCAATCGTTTGATCACTGCTAAGTCCCGTTCCCTTGCGTACACTATGTCGCTTGATAAGGCGGTATGCAGCATTCTTCTTTAATCGTGTGACAAAGTATATTCCCTTGTCATTCAATTGCTTATACCAAGCATAGTCGTTGTATCCACGATCAATAACTACAATGCTGCCTTTCGGGAAAGCTACTTTCCTGCCTGCAGTAACATCAGCACATTTACCCTCGGTGATATTAACAAACTCAGGTAAGTAACCATCATGATTCAGGCCTACATGCAGTTTGATTGCCCCTTTAGTTGATCGAAAGTCTGCCCATGGGAAAACCGATAACAGATCAATGGTAGATGAGTCCAGCGAATACAGGGGATTCTTGAAACGAAAGTTATGCCCTGGCGTTTTGCTCTGACAGCGCTTGAGTAATTGAGAGAATAGCGCTTCATAAAGGCTCGAAGGCTTGTTCTCATTGATGCGTGAAAGATTGGACCGCGTTAACACTGCACTACCAAGATGATACAAGCGGTGTGATTGAGCACTGACATTATCAACAATATCACGCAAGCTATGACGGCCAGTCAATTGAGCTATACTCAGGCTCACGAACTGTGACCAACGAGACGCTCTGCGGAATGAACGCCCCGAATGATGTTGAATTGCGAGTGCCTCGAATTCATGTCTCGGAACAATTTTGAGTATTTGATTTAGAACGGTATTACAATGTGACATGGTCTGATTTTCCTATTTGATTCAACGGTTTATCGCTAAACGTATTTTATCAAATTGAGAGAAAATCAGGCCTGTTTCTTTAGTGTTAACGGGACAGCAGTGACTAAATCTAAATGTCTGTCGACCGATATCAAACTACCTTGGGCGAAGAAGCGCTCGATTTCTGTCCAGTTCACCTTTGCAGTTTCCAAGTTAATTTTTGTGCGTTTAAGCTCGCTGAGTTCTTGCGGGTCTTTGGGTTCAAGCATCGGTTAGCTCTCCACAAATATTGCGCGGCATTAGGGTACGTATCATCGATTTGGGGTATCCCAAATGCAGTAACACCATGATTTTGGTTAAAGCGGCTTCGGTGGTCATGTCTTTGCCATCGATTACCTCTATATCATGCAGTGCTTGGCTGATTGCGTAAACATCTAAGTCTACCCCGCCCGCATGGCATTGGGTTACCGCCAACAAAAGAGTGCCTTCTGTGCTGGCGTTTTTAAGCGACTTAATCAGCTCAATATTTTGATCTGCTAAGGTTCCTACGCCGTAGACCTCAAGTATGATGGCATCAGGTTTGTTATCTAATATTGTTGTTATTTGCTTAAGGCTAAGTGCAGGGGTTATTTTTAATACCCAAACGTTGATGTCCTCAAATGGCCGTCTTGGTTGGGTGAAGTCAAAGCCTATGGCGGTTGAGTTCACTTGCATCGTTTGCTGCTTTGGCGCGGCAAATGCGGCTAGGCCATTAGCGTCCACTTTAACGCTACGCGCCCCAAGAATAAGTTGCCCAGCAAAGCTTACAAAAATGCCATTGCTTAGTGCTGTGCTGTGTTCGACTGCTTCAACAAAGTTAGATTGAGCATCACCACCTTCGTAGCCTAATGGATATTGTGAGCCGGTTAAGATTACGGGCTTATCAATACGTTGATGCAGTAAAAAACTGAGTGCGCTGGCGGTGTACGCCATCGAATCAGTGCCATGTATTAGGATTACAGCATTACTTTGTACATGCTTAATTACTGACTCGGCTAACTGGTTCCAATGTTCGGGTTGCATATTGGCGCTGTCGAGTAGAGGAGACAAAGACTGTACTTGCCACTTCAGTCCTCTAGCTTCAAACGGTGCTAAAAGGGGTGCAATGCATTGTGCGAGTTCGCCATGCGGAACCAAGCCGTTTGCAGTAGGCTGCATGCCAAAAGTGCCACCCGTATATAGTATGAGAAGGTTTTTATTCAAAGCGTGAAAACTATTGTTGCTCGGTTGACTCAAACACCAATAATACCTTGAGAGGTCGCTACGGCGAACAAAGATTATGATGAAACTTAAAATTAAGCTATTTCTCAAAACAAGCTTAGCACTTGTAGTGCTGATACACCCTGCTTTGGTTTTGGCAGCGGGTGATGCAGATGTCGTTAAAGTTGAAACAAAACAAAGCAGCGATAATTCTTGGACGTTTACGGTGACCGTTAATCACCCAGATACTGGTTGGGAAGACTATGCCAATGGCTGGGGCGTGCTTTTGCCTAACGGAGAAGTGATAAAGCCCAATGCACAGAACCAATTTACACGCACCTTATGGCACCCACATGTGGGGGAGCAGCCGTTTACCCGCAGCCAAAACGGTATTGTAATTCCGGACGATGTAAACACAGTTATCGTTCGCGCTCATGATCTAAAAGATGGGTTTGGAGGCAAAGAGCAGCAGGTTTCTCTTAATTAAGATTCAATTACTTTACTCTTAACTATAGGGGTTAATTCTACGAGGCTTTAGTACTCTTTCAAAATGCTCATTTATACATGTAAACTACGCTTTTTCTCTCATTTTTGCCTAGTATTTTCTACGCTCGCTACGGCATGCTGGGGTCTCTATAAAGTAAATATTAGTACGTTTTTATGTACGATATTTAGGCTCAGGGTTGGGATAAAACTATATCCATTCACTCGAAATTTGTGTGTTAAGGTATTCGAATATTTTGTTCGAACCCTCGCTCCAAGATGCAACGCAAAGGTGAAATGGGACATATATACACACCGCAGAATAAGTGGTTTTTGAACATTACATGAAACCAGTGTTTGCCAAACACGATACCCCCAACGCCACCCTGCAAATTCGTCGTCCCATCGGTGGAGCATTTAACAATGCTCAAGATCTCCAAGCAGCACTACCGCGCGTCATGAGGTGTGTTCGTGATTAGTATAATTGACTGGTACAACAAAGCCCATGGTATTGGTAAAGGGATTTACCCAACCCGCATTGCTGGTTATTTGTTTGGGGTCTTAACTTTAGGAGTTATGCCCGAATCTGGTGTATGAGGCATTTTCTTCAAGCGGCCTCGGTTTGATCTGAGTAGTCATTAGTTTGCTCTATTCCATCTTTAAATGGAACCCCTTGAATCACTTTTGCTAGATAGGCGAACCCGCGTATTCGGTTCCACTTTTTCTCTGCGCACTGACCCAGCTTGAACATCATACTTAACATGCCATCACGGCTAAGACATCCCTTGCATCGTTTGGTACGGTGTCGGATAGTCGCGAATGTTGATTCAATTGGATTCGTAGTACGTATGCTCATCCAGTGCTTGGCAGGGAACGAGTAGAACGTCATTAACTCTTCGCGATCTTTTTCCAAGCACTGCGTGGCTTTTGGATACTTGTCTTGACAGGTTTTAATGAATAATTGATAGGCGCTTTGCGCCGCTTCTTTGGTTTCTTCCTGCCAAATGTTATGCAGAGCTGCTTTTGCTTTGGGCTGCACCGATTTAGGCAGCTTGTTCAGCACGTTGGCCGTTTTATGCACCCAGCACCGTTGATGTTTAGTGCCAGGATAGACTTCTTCCAGGGCATTCCAAAAGCCTAAAGCACCATCACCGATGCCCAGCTCTGGTTGATTCAGGCCTCGCTCCTTGAGTGCCAACAACACCTCTCGCCAACTCTGCGTAGACTCTCGCTCACCGTCTTCAATCGCCAGTAATTTCTTGTGACCGCGCTCATTCACTCCGATGACAACTAAGGCACAGAGTCGGCCCTCATCGCCGCGCAGGCCGCTGTGTATCCCGTCCGCCCATAGATAAACCCATCGATCTCGATCTAAACCTTCTCTATTCCAATCCTTGTACTCCTGAGACCACGTTGCTTTGAGCTTACTCACTGTGCTTGATGATAACCCAGTCGCTGATTGACCCACTAGCACGCTCAGTGCATCCCCCATTTCTCCAGTGCTGACACCCTTGAGATACAGCCAAGGCAAGGCCGCTTCCAGTGTTCTCGTTTTACGCACATACGGCGGCACTAAAGCAGATCGAAAGGTGATCGGTACTCCAGTGCGGGAGCGCACCTTGGGGATACGTACTTTGACTGGGCCGATCCCGGTTTGCAGTTCACGTTCTGGCAAATAGCCGTTACGAACGACACCAGCGTGTCCTGAATCTGAGACTTTGTCACAATTGCGATACAGCAGTTCAGATAACTCACTCTCGACCGCGGTTTGAATGAGTTGCCTAGCACCATTGCGAATCAATTCTTGCAGCGGATCGATGCTTTGCTCTGGCTTTTCAAAGGAAATAATTTTATTCTGTTTCATAGTGGCGTATGTCTGTGGAAGTTTAAGTTGTTGTAAACTCAACTCATCCCGATACGCCGCTTTTAGTCAACTACTCCATACACCACTTTCAGGCATAACTCTAACTTTAGTAGCCTACCGTCAGACATTTTCTGCGCTATCTGCAATCGACATTACACTCGTCTTGGGGTTTCTTGTTTATCCGCATATAGCGATGTGGTTTTATGTTAAACGCGGATGCTCTAGTGCGTTAGAAAAATTATATTTGCATATAGATATGTTCCTAATTGGCGGCTTTATTTATCAAGTTGATATGTTTCCGATTGTCAATCAGCGTTTAAAACTGGACACCTGTCAGCGAGTAAAACTGAACAATTAAATACAATAATATTTCTTTATCATCAACTCAAGTGAAGCGTAGCGAAACTTGAGTTGATGAATCAATCCTGCTTTCTTGCGATGTTATTTTTTAGTGACAGTCTTGAGCTTTGCTTTAGTGCTAGACTGCTTGAATCGATATGAGTCGTTACCCGTTTCAATAATTGAGCAATGATGAGTCACTCTGTCGAGCAAAGCCGTGGTCATTTTCTCGTCGCCAAATACCTGCACCCATTCACTGAAATTAAGCTTGGTGGTAAACACGATGGAGGTTTTCTCGTATAGCTTGCTGATCAGGTGGAATAATAGTGCGCCACCCGATGCGGGGAAGGGTAAATATCCCAGCTCATCGAATATCACCGCATCTAACGGTTGCATAATTCGTGCTAGCCGCCCCTGCTTCTCATCCTGCTGTTCTTTGATCAGCAGATTAACCAGGTCCACCACATTGTAAAACCGAACCCGATGACCTGAATGAATGGCTTTAATGCCTAAGGCCGTAGCTAAATGGGTTTTGCCTGTTCCAGTGCCACCGACAAAGATGAGGTTATGGGCTCTGTCCATATAGTCAGCCTGAGACAAATCCTCGATGAGCGCGGGTTCAACTTCGCTCTGGGTAAAGTCAAATTGCTGTAAATCACGGTGATGAGGGAATTTAGCCACCTTCATTGGGTAGTTAAGCCGCCTCACTTCTCGGTCCGTTCGCTCGGCATCCATCAATTTAATTAACCCAGATTGCAACGTTACTTTAGAACGAGGCGAATCTATCAACTCAGGTAAGCATGGTGCCATACCGTGTAGTTTAAGGGCTTTAAGATCATCAACAAGTTCAAGCATGGCTCACCTCCGCGCACAGCGGGTCATAGCGGGTCACGTTCGCTGCCGAGGGGACAGCTAATACAGGCGCATTGGTAATTGTCATCACTTGGGCCGAATCAGGTTCCGTTAACCGATGCACCAAATTGGTAATGACTGATAGCTGAGTCGTATTGGCATCTAATGCCCGCTCACAGGCCACCGTGACTGTTTCCAAGCCATGCTGGTGAATCAATAGTAACAATGGTACAAACTCTCGGTCACCGCCATCACGTTTGAGGTACTGTTTTTTGAGTGTTAGCCGCGCCTTGGGTAAATCCCAATCAACAAACGGTGCGCCCTTGCGTAATGCGCCAGGTTTAATCTCCAGTACGGGCAGATAATGCCAAGGATCAAAGATCATTTGATGACGACCGAAACAGCGAGCATGTGAAGTCACTTCCACATCGTCAACCACGACTTTAATCCTATCTGCATAGGCTCTAACAGAAACAGCTTGGCCAACATACCGACAGGGTACGGAGTATTAATGGCGGTCGTAGTGCACCACACCGGTTTTATGCACACGCGCCAAACGCTCATAATATCCATCAAAGGCTACCATCGCGGGACGTAAGCTCGGCTGCTCCTCGGCAAACACTTCATCAATTAATCTTGATTTGTCAGTCGGGTGTGGGCGTTCACCAAGTCGAGCACAACGTTGCTCCAGCCATTGGTTTAATTCATCTAAAGCAGCAAAGCGCACCCGTGGAACAAACAGCCTTTGGCGCATAACACCGACCTGACGTTCAACCTGGCCTTTCTCCCAACCCGCTGCCGGTGTACAGGCAATCGGTTCAATCAGATAATGATTCATCCGGCTTAGAAAGCGGCGATTAAACTCACGCCGCTTACCCTTAAACAATGCACTGACTATGGTCTTAGGGTGATCGTATATCATCTTCTGAGGTAAGCCCTCAAAGAAATCAAACGCCCGAATATGTGCATCAAACACCCTCTCCTGTGTTTCTCTGGGATAGGCCCTAAGATATGATTTACGCGAATGACATAAACGAAAGTGGGCTAGTTTGATCTTGACACCAAACCCACCCAGAATGACTTGTTCATGTGACCAATCAAACTGACAGGCTTCACCTGGTGCAAAAACCAATGGCACAAATGCTTGTTTAATACATGACCGCGAGTGATCCTTCCACGCTTTGACAAACCGTTGAACGCTGTCATAAGCCCCTCGATACCCTTGCAACTCAATCTCTTCATACAGTTGAACTGCATTACGTCTTTCTCGCACTGAGCGAGCTGCGTCCACTTCAAGCAAATTGATCAACTGAGGTTTGAACTTATCCAGCTTCGGACAGACTATTGGCACCGACCGCTGATATTCAGGTTCGCTTGGCGCGTTGTTTAAATATTTATAAATAGTGGTGCGTGATAAATTGAATTCACGCGACACCTCGCTTACTTTGCGACCTTCTACTAAACACAAACGTCGTATCTTGGTACATATAGGCATACAAATCACCTGACAGTTTCCTCGGATTAATGGCTCCGAGACAGTTAACAATAAAGGTGTTCAGTTTTGTACGCTGATCACCCACGAAACTGTTCATTTTTGCACGCTGTTCAACAGTTTCCGATGGCACTTATCTCGTTTTTCGTTGTGAACTCAGCCACCAATATGGGGGTAGGAGGACCCCGACTGTTTGTTACCACACTACTGCCGTTTTTCGTGGCGCTTCTAGGGCTTAGTGCCTTGTTTGGAATTGCGCTTCCGTTGTCGCCTGTTCCTATGCTCGCAAATATATTCTGCCTTCCCTTCTTGGTGTTGGGTACCTTGGGATATCACTACGTCGACCATAAGAGAACACTTGCGTATACCGCTGCGATGCACATCATTAGGAAACAAAACGTAGTAATTCAAAAATCTCTGCGTGAAAAAGAATTGCTGCTAAAAGAGGTTCATCATCGCGTTAAAAATAATCTTCAAATGGTTTATAGCCTGCTCAACTTGCAGGCCGAACACGTGCAGAATCAATCTGTACTAGACGCGCTTAACATCAGCAAAAATAGAATTCAATCTATGTCTATGGTTCATCAAGAACTGTATCAATCTGATGAGGTTAAGTGGGTGGATACCGCGAAATACATTCCTAAACTATTAGCGCATCTGGAGCAGCTATATGAAGACCCTTCTGCGCCGATTCAATTAGAACATAAACTAGCATCTATCCTATGCACCATAGGGACAACCGTACCTATAGGTCTTGTGGTAAATGAGATTGTCACCAACGCGTACCAACATCGTGAGCACGCGAACATAACTACCCTTACTGTGCTTTCTGAGATGAAAGGAGACTCAATGTGGTTGTCTATTGAAGACAATGGTTCGGGAGTATCCTACTCAGAATTACAGCAAAGCGAAGCCGCAAAGGAGAATAGGTCATTTGGTTTGCAGCTGATTCGAGATTTAGTTGCTCAACTTAAAGGAACTCTACACATCAAGGCAGACGAGGGCACACAATTTCGCATTGAAATTCCGCTAGAGCAACAAAAATGACATTCGTGAGCTTCTGTTTGACAGCAACTACCCCAACAAACGGGGCACCTGCATTTGGTACGGGTTATGAATAACCGCCGAGTCCTCGTGGTAGATGATGAAGTTATCATCGCTCGAGATCTGCAGCGAATAGTCAAAAAATTCGGTGTGCAAAAAGTGCAGATTGCTATTAGCTACGAATCTGCCATTGCCAAAATCCTATCGTTACAGCCGCACCTGATTTTGCTTGATATCAATCTTAACGCAGATAAAGACGGCATAGCGATTGCAAGTGCGCTGGGCCATATACGTCCTTGCGAGATTATTTTTATTTCAGCGCATTCCGATACTAAAACAGTAACACGTGCGCAGCTGGAACAACCGTGTAACTTTATCGTTAAACCTTTTGACGAAAGGCAGGTGCAAATTGCGGTTCAATTGGCCCTCGCAAACGCTTTGCAACAAACGCAAGAGAATCGTTCTGCTGATTCTGCAACAGTGCTCCTCACAAAAGCTGAAAAGCGTATTACACTGATGATTGCCAATCATCTCACATCCCAAGAAATTGCCAATCATTTAGGCATATCTTATAAAACGGTAGAAAACCACCGATATAATATATGCCGAAAGTTAAAATTACCGCGAGAGAAAAACAGCTTATTGTATTGGGCTGCGGATCACAAAAAACCACTTCTAGAGAGCCAGACTTAACAAACCACTTTTCCCGTTTTGTAGGGGTTACCCCCTATGTAACTTCTGCGCGATCTTTATTATAGTGAGTGGTTACCCAAAACAGTAATAAGGGATATTGCGAAAGGCCTAGCACAAAGGCAACTGGTCAAGATGGCGCAGCGTTCAAATAAAGGGTAACGTCCCCTTTAAAATTAAAATGGGATACAAAAAGTATGAATAAATTTGAGAGCGCAGCGTAACTCACGATTTAGTTTGATATTTTCGAAGCACTCATTTTTTGAGCTATATTTGCCCAGTTTCGCGTATTCGATCATCATTTAGTCACTATTTTATCAATTCGAGCACCTAAGCCATATTAAAGGCACAACTATCCAGCATAGTGCCAATCAGGCAAGCCATACAAGCTTAAGAACTTAGCGCCTTTACGGATATTCGCTGCCATCGCCGCTAGGCCGTAAACAGTCTGGTTCTTCGCTAGCCCCATGAACCGAGTGCGAGCTAAACCATAATGCTGCTTGTAAGTCGCAAAGAGCCGTTCGCCACCTGCTCGCGTTACCGCAATAACTGCATTACGGGTACGGTCTGCATCTGACAACGGATTACCTCGATAGCCCTTGCGTTGAACCTGATCATCAATTCCAAGTTGCTCCAGTTTATCTCGCGTCTCCTCAGAACTATACGCCGCATCAGCATATAGGGCAGTCTCATCGCCCAACAGCAATTCATCGCGCAGTTGGCTGTCATGAACATGCCCTGGCGTCACATTCTGGCGCTGAACAAACCCATCCTCATCAACTCCCGTATGCACTGAGTAGCCATAGGTAGACTTCTTTCGACCTCGGCTGTCATTTTTGACATGCCAGCTCGCTTCAGGGTCTCGCTTAGGCGTCCCGTCTTTGCCGTTACCATTTCCAGAACGAGCCGCTTCTATAGGTGTTGCATCTATAATGTTGATGCGCCCCCTGCTCATAATAATGTTCTTCGCTTCAAGTTGACGATTGATCTCACCTAGCAAGCGATCCCACAGTTCGTGCTCCATTAACTGGTTACGAAAGCACCCAAGGGTCGAAGCTTCAGGTACATCGCCGCCTAACTCAAAGCGGCAAAACTTACGAAACAATAAATCTCTAAATAAGCACTGTGCTAACTCCCAATCCGACAGTTCATACCAAATTCCCAGCATCAAGCTGCGGAACAAACTAAGTAATGGATAACTAGGGCGGCCAGTAGTGCCAGCATAAATAGATGAAAGCAGTGTCTCTATTTCGCTCCAATCTAATAGTGCTTCTGTATCATCAAGACTATGCAGAATTGGATGATCCAAATCTGATCTTGATACTAATAAATCTCGTTGGGTGGCGAATGGTTTTTGCATGCCTAATTTTAACAAATTATGTAGATACTCGATGAGTTATGCTGCACTCTCCTTCTATTATTTCTAATAGGTCATTACGGTTTTGCTGAGTCAGTGTATCCAAGCCCCAGTCATCGATAATCAATAGTTTGATTTTTGCTATTTGTGCCAGTAGCTTGGTGTAACTGCCATCACCATGGCTCAAGGTCATTGCTTCAAATAAGCGGCTAGCACGAATATATTTTGTGCTAATGCCGTGCTCACAAGTCGCTTGTCCTAACACACAGGCCAAGAAGGTTTTGCCGGTGCCTGTAGGGCCCTGGATGATGACATTGCGGCTTTTGTTTACCCCGTCTAGGGCCAGTAACTGCGCTACCGTGTCTTTGTGTAAACCTCGTCTAGTTCGGTAATCGATGTCGTCTGCTTGGGCGCGATATCGTAACTTCGCTTGCTTGAGTAAACGCGTGACTTTGCGGTTATCCCGCACGGTGGCCTCGTGGTTTACGAGCAAACTGAGTCGTTCGATAAAGCCCAGCTCATCATAAGTGTTAGGTGGGTCGAACTGATAGCACAGTTGCTCGGCCATGCCCGTTAGGCGTAATTCATTCAGTTGGGTAAGGGTTTGTTGTGGAGTCATAGTATTTTCCTGTTGGTTATAGATGAAATGGTTTGGGTTAATGGTAGTAATCGGCTCCGCGCACATTGGCATGGGTGCTTGGCAAAGTCTGTTGCTTATCGGGTTCGGTAGGTAGCTTGTCGAGACGGGTTTGTAGTATTGATGCAAGGTGTTTGTAATGCAGGCCGCCAATCTTCTCTGCGCGTAAACAGGCATTCTCTAAACGCGTCTTGCCGTATTTCTTGGCAAGGTTAAGAATGCCCAAACAAGCACGATAACCATGTTCTGGATGGGGGCGATTTTCTAATTGATAACGCACCACGCGCTCTGTCGCCGCACCGACCTGACTTGCCCAATTAAGAAACCGACCAAGCGTCCACTCTTGGTGTTTAGCATGAGCTTTAGGCATGTGAGCGACATGGGTTGTGTGTCCGCCTTGGCCCATTGCTCGCGGATGTTGCGCGACACCCTTGCCTTGGTAGAACACATCAATACAGTGCTCGCCCACGTGTAACATTACTGCCTCGCCGCGCAATTGATAGGGAACCGAGTAATGATGTCCATCATAGCTAACGTGATAATCGATGTGCGCCCGTGCTTTTACTACATGGCGATAGCTATAAGGCGTGCCAGGCAATGATTTAAGAGCAGGCTTATAATTGATTCAAACTGTGAGCGGCGAGAACCCGGGCGTTGTTTAAACCTAGATAAATCAGTTAAAACACGAAAGTCCATGCAAGCTCTTGATGCACCTGGCAAAATCAAAAAAAACCTTATCACCAATAAGGTGACCGCGACTTTTTTGATTTCACTATGCACTTCAATTGCTTACATGTCTTTTCCGCGTTTAACTGATTTATCTAGGTTAAAGGGGCGATTGTTTAGATCATCTAGCAATCCTCGAATAGCTTGATTAGCCTCATCCAAACTAAACAATTGCAGCTTGCGCAGCCGCATCATGATCCAGCGTTCGACAATCTGTACGCCCACCTCGGCTTTAGATTTATCCTTAGGCTTATAAGGTCTGGCAGGCATCACCGCCACACCGTAATAGGCGGCTAATTGTGCATAGCTGGGGTTGAGTTCGGGGTCATAACGACCGGCTTTAGAAACAGCACTCTTGAGGTTATCGGGCACCACTGTTTGAGTAACACCGCCATAAAATTCAAAGGCGCGAACGTGTGGGCCTATCCAGTCAGGCAAGCTCTGTGTCCATGTGGCCTCGGCGTAGGTATAGGAACTGACTCCGAGCACTGAAACGAATACTTGGGCAGGGCGTGCTTCACCCGTACGAGCATCAATAATACCTAAGGTTAAACCAGCATAATCAACAAACAGTTTATCTCCAGCAATATGAGTCTGGCGCATCGAGATTCTTTGCTTCTTGCGCCACTGACCGAACAACACCGTGAAGCGAGAATAGCTGTAATGGTTGACTGGATGATGCTCGGCGTATTCTTCCCACAGTAATTGGCGAGTCATCCCTTTACGAGACCGTTCAACTGATATTTGTGCAAAGTCTGGCTCACACAATAAAGCAGTGGCAGGGCCTCTGCATTTGGGCGGCTTTAATATCGCCTGCAGCTGTTGTTCATCCATGCCTGCTGGCAGGGGCCAGCTTAATTGGGCATTTGTTGCTCTGACGAGATATTTGGATACGGCGCTGCGTGACAGGTTTAAGCTGAGCGCGATTTTACGGGAGGATAGTTGCGCCTCATAGTGCAAGCGCAGAATGTCTTTGAGTTTTAACATAGTGACCTTCTTGGGTTTCATAGCTGTTCCAATACAAATAAAAGAACGGCAGGTTAACGGTTATAGTGTTAACCGCAAGAAGGCTGTGGAGGAATTTTACGGAAGCGAAAAAGTGTCCGCGCTTCGATAAAAATCAGTGGCCACGGTTGGTAAAATTAGGTGGCCTCGCTACGTAAAATTAACTGGCCACGGTTGGTAAAAATATGCAATTGATTGAAGCGCCTTAACTACCGGGTAATAACGCCAACTTTTTACCTGATAGGATAACTCGTTATCTAACCGATCAACTCGATCTGTGCGCTCCGTTACCGTTTGAATATATTCTTGTAACACGATCTGTTGGCACGGCTGCGGTAACACCAACTCTGTTAACCAACGCAGATGCTTCAAACTCCAATTTGCGATCCCCTCATAACGGATATTATTGCGCAGCAGTAAAGCCTTGAGTTGGTATTTGGCATCTTTAAGGTCGTACATGCCCCGCTCGCGCGCACGGGATAAATCTCGTATCGCCTCATCCTCTGGTTCGGGTACATAAATTGCGGTTAAATCCGCATTCTTAAGTAATCGAGCCAAATTCATTGCGTCACGCTTATCCGTTTTTACTTTATCCCCTGGCTTTTTAGGAATAAGCGACGGCGCAACAACATAACAACAATGCCCAAGGCTGGTTAACAAACGATAAACCCAATAACCACACGGACCCGCTTCGTAAACAAAGTGCAATGTGGCACTGAGGTGCTTTGACTCAAATTGACGCGCTAATTTAACTAAACATTGTTTCGTCGTTGCTATCTTACCAAGGTGTTCCGGGGTGTTCTCTCGGCCATCCAATACATACGCCACCTCGGTCGATTCTTTGTGGGCTCGTCGGTTAATACAATTTCAAACAGGGTTTTCGCCGAAGTCGCTTTTAGTTTGCTCAGCAACGCGTTTTTTGTGCAATAAACCGTCTATTAGCAGCCATTTTGCCACCAATAGACGGATCTATCCCTAGGCCGGCACCAATTCAACTCGTTCAACTCCCAATGCCATTAATCGCTTAAGGTTAAAACATAAGCCCCTGATTCCAACTTGGAACTGGACTTTAGCCAACCCTTTATAACGAACTCGCTTATTGCGATGAGCAAACACTCGCTCATATGGTGAACGAATTTTGCTAATCCAACGGTCTTTGTCTCTATTCTTGCCATGCATATTGTTCTTCTTGATTGTTGCATCATGGCAACCGTTGCGCCTGAGCGTGGTTTTGGCCGGGCTCACGCAATAACCCTTGTCCGCATAAACAGCACCCGACTTAGGGCAAACATGCTTTAAGCCGCTTGCATCCGTTACCTCAGCCGAGGTGGCCGCTATTTTATTGATCAAGCCACTTTGCATATCCACTGATGCATGCTCTTTGTAACCATACCAATATTTGCTATTTCCCTTGCACCCAAACCGTGCTTGCTTGTCCGCCGCAACTTTATCAACTGTCTTATTGTTGAACTCCTCTAATCCCATCTTTATCGCCTTATCTCTATCATCCCAAGTGGTTAGCTTACTGACCAACTGGCTGGCATCGACAAATGTGAATACTTCTCGTACTAAGCCCATTGAAACTAACCCGCTCCGAACACGGTCAAATAAATTCATCATACCCCTGGTTCCAATGCGTGAGCGAAAATCACCAAAGTAACTATGATCAGGAGTGCTCTGTTCCAGTCCTGAATCACAAAACCACTTAGCGGCCAGATTCTCTGATAAGTATCGCTCCATTTCTCTATCACTTAAATCTTCCATGAACTGAAGCACCAAGGCACGTAAGCCGAACTCAACACCTCGGCCTTTAGGGCCACGGGTGGCATATATTTTAGAGAAGGGTTTACTCAATGCACCAAAACATAATAGCTCATCGAGTTTACGGTAGGGATGTTCAGAGCTAACCAGAGAATCTAAGGTTAGGAACAGTTGGCTTTGATGACGTTTGCTCAAAATTGCAGGCTGACTAGAATCAGCCCATATTATCTCACGTATTCTATTAATTATCCGACAAGCCCTTTGTGGGTATCTAATCCAATAAAAACTATGTTATCTTTACTCATGATGCTGATCTCCTATAGACATTTAAAAAACTCTATTATGGCTCTGGCAATGCTAGCCCACGATATGGAGGTCAGCGTCTTTCGCCTTCGGGATCATTATGTCTAGGCGCCCCGATCACTACCGTATCACCGCTTATCGAAACCGAGGTGCCAAAATAAGCGTATTCCACCACATCGCTGGCCGTCAGCTTCTTTACCTCACCAAAGTTATTGGCCCCGCCCTGGTCACGATCAAATACAAACGCCGAGCCGTAAACATTGTCCCCATCACCATCTTCAAACGCCCCAACCACCACCGTATCGCCGCTTATCGAGACAGAGGTGCCAAAATAATCGTATTCCGCTGCATCGCTGGCCGTGAGTTTTTTTATCTCACCGAAGTTATTGGCCCCGCCTTGGCTGCGATCAAATACATAGGTCGAACCAGAACTCTCCCCGTCGTCGTCAAATCTCGCCCCAACCACCACTGTGTCGCCGCTTACCGCCACCGAACGACCAAATTGATCACCTTGCGCCACATCGCTGGCCGTGAGTTTTTTTACCTCACCAAAATTATTGGCCCCGCCTTGGCTGCGATCAAATACATACGCTGAACCAGACAAATTCCCCGCGTCGTCGTTCCCATGCGCCCCGACCACCAACGTATCGCCGCTCACCGCGACCGATGTGCCAAAATGATCACTTTGCGCCGCATCGCTGGCCGTGAGTTTTTTTACCTCACCAAAATTATTGGCCCCGCCTTGGTCGCGATCAAATACATACGCTGAACCAGAGGCAAGAAGTGGACCCGCTTTTTAGGACAGATGGCTTAGGAGTTATTTTCAGCTGATTAAGCAGCCAATTTCAGGCCGCGACATGGATCATACATCATGTCAGGGACCATGCCCAATGTTTGATGTTTACGCTCTTGGTTGTAATAGTTTATCCAGGAGCCAATGCCGTCTTTTGCCTCTTTCATCGATTGGTAGGCTTGCAAATAGACTTCCTCATATTTCACGCTGCGCCATAAGCGCTCAACAAATACATTGTCACGCCAAGCACCTTTGCCATCCATGCTGATGCGAATACCATTGTCTTTGAGTACACCGGTAAACGCCTCACTGGTAAATTGCGCACCTTGATCGCTGTTAAAGATATCAGGCTTGCCGTAGTAATGCAGTGCCTCTTCCAAAGCATCTACGCAGAATGCGCTATCCATGCTGTTGCTAAGCCGCCATGACAGCACTTTACGAGAATACCAATCCATCACAACGGTAAGATAAGCAAAGCCCTTAGGCATCGGGATATAAGTTATATCGGTACACCAAGCTTGATTGGGTTGATTGATGGCCAACCCACCTAGCAGATAAGGATAAATCTTGTGCCCCGCCTTCTTCTTGCTGGTGTTAGGCCTAGGATAGATGGCTTTAATGCCCATCTTACGCATTAAGCGTCGCACATGTTTACGGTCAACTCGGTGGCCTACATCTTGCAACACATCACGAATGCGTCTACTGCCAAGAAAGGGCCGATTGAGGTGAATGCGATCAATCAGATGCATCAGTTCCAAGTCATCCTCATTAGCAGGTGAGGTTTTGTAATAAACATGGGAACGATGAATCTTCAACAATTTACACTGACGAACTAACGATAGTTTATTGCTTTTATTAATCATAGTTTTGCGCTCAGGTCTGTTTAACGACCGAGCGCTTTTGATAAAAAATCGTTTTCCATGGTGATTTCACCGATCTTTGCCTGTAATGATTTAATCTCTGATTCTCGGTTTGGAGATAAGCCTGTGCCTGATGCAAAGACTTCAGCTGAGCTATCGAGCAATTGTTTCTTCCACTTGACGATAAGATTTGCATTGATGTCATAACGACTAGCAAGATTGCTTAATGTTTCATCACCTTTGATTGCTGCAAGAGCAACTTTGGCTTTGAATTGTGGGGCATGGTTTCTACGCTTTTTACTCATTTTCTGTTCCTCGTTTTGAACAATTATAAAACAGAAAATAACTCCTTATTTTGGCCTTCAACCTGTCCTAATCATGGGGTCCACTTCAGCACTCCTTACGTCTTCATTACCCCACGCCCCGACTACCACCGTATCGCCGCTTATCGAGACCGACTCGCAAATAAATCATTTTTCGCCGCATCGCTGGCCGTCAGCTTCTTTACCTCACCAAAATTATTGGTTCCGCCCTGGTTGCGATCAAATACATACGCTGAACCAGACAAATTCCCTGCGTCGTCGTTCCCATGCGCCCCAACCACCACCGTATCGCCGCTTATCGAGACCGAAAGGCCAAAATCGTCGTTTACGGCTGCATCGCTGGTCGTCAGCTTCTTTACCTCACCAAAATTATTGGTCCCGCCTTGGTCGCGACCGAATACATACGCCGAGCCGGAACGACTTCCCGCGTCGTCGTTCCCATGCGCCCCAACCACCACCGTATCGCCGCTTATCGAGACCGAGCCGCCAAATAAATCAGCTTGCGCCGCATCACTGGCCGTCAGCTTCTTTACTTCGCCAAAGTTATTGTTTCCGCCCTGGTCACGATCGAATACATATGCTGAGCCGGATTGACTCCCCGCGTCTTCGTTCTCATCTGCCCCAACAACAACCGTGTCGCCGCTCACCGCGACCGAGATGCCAAATTTATCACCTTGTGCCGCATCGCTGGCTGTCAGCTTCCTTACCAATCCTAAGCTATTGGTTCCGTCCAGGCCCTTATCAAATACATAGGCCGAGCCTGAACTATACCCCGCGTCACCGTTCAGGGGCGCCCCGACCACCACCGTGTCGCCGCTCACCGCCACCGAGGTGCCAAATTCATCATATTGCGCCGCATCGCTGGCCATTAATTTATGGTCCTCGTTCTCGATTAGCGGGTCAACGGTCACCGGATAGCGCGCATCTCGGATGTTAATCTCCAGCCTGATGTGTTGATCTGCCCCCAGCTGCATTTGGCTGCCCCAGCACGCGAACCCTCGGCATCCCAAGCCTTCAGACCGCTATAGCGTAGCTGTGACGCCCCCTGTTTGAAGTAGATATTCCCTGCTTGCACCGTCACCTTCCACGCTTGGTTTACGGCTAAGTCGATATATAATTGGTCGTCTTTTGCACCAAACAGCGGTTGCTGGAGTGTGAAGCCTTGCTCTACCCCGCGGGCTCGATTGACATACCATTCTTGAACCGCATGCTCCCGCCGATACACCAGACGGTTGGCCTGGTTTGGGTCAACCTGGATTGACCGCACTGCTGGACTTAAGCTTTGCCGACCATTGCTGATTGAAGCTAGACGCAAGTCTAAGGCCGGTGCGCCACTAAGCAGTGATAACGACGGGCCATCAGTCCCGAACACCGTTTGGTAGGCTTGCTTGCGGTTCGGCGCTCGCCAACTTGTGCCCCCAGCCAGCGGGTGCAGCCGATACTGGTCTTCCTATTTGCTGGAAAATGCTTTTTTGGGCCGAATTTGATAGCTGAGATAACGCAGTCTGAGTCTGTGCCGTTGCCGGTTTAGTAAAACCCTGATTGCTAGCTGCAACACTACCAGGATAAACCAGCAGAACCAGCGACCCCAGCAACCGTAACGTTACCGTGATTTTTATTTGGCTAATTATATTAAGAGAGTGCAGCATAACTCATCGAGTATCTACATAATTTGTTAAAATTAGGCATGCAAAAACCATTCGCCACCCAACGAGATTTATTAGTATCAAGATCAGATTTGGATCATCCAATCCTGCATAGTCTTGATGATACAGAAGTGCTATTAGATTGGAGCGAAATAGAGACACTGTTTTCATCTATTTATGCTGGCACTACTGGGAGTTATGCCCGAATCTGGTGTATGAGGCATTTTCTTCAAGCGGCCTCGGTTTGATCTGAGTAGTCATTAGTTTGCTCTATTCCATCTTTAAATGGAACCCCTTGAATCACTTTTGCTAGATAGGCGAACCCGCGTATTCGGTTCCACTTTTTCTTTGCGCACTGACCCAGCTTGAACATCATACTTAACATGCCATCACGGCTAAGACATCCCTTGCATCGTTTGGTACGGTGTCGGATAGTCGCGAATGTTGATTCAATTGGATTCGTAGTACGTATGCTCATCCAGTGCTTGGCAGGGAACGAGTAGAACGTCATTAACTCTTCGCGATCTTTTTCCAAGCACTGCGTGGCTTTTGGATACTTGTCTTGACAGGTTTTAATGAATAATTGATAGGCGCTTTGCGCCGCTTCTTTGGTTTCTTCCTGCCAAATGTTATGCAGAGCTGCTTTTGCTTGAGTTATGCCCGAATCTGGTGTATGAGGCATTTTCTTCAAGCGGCTTCGGTTTGATCTGAGTAGTCATTAGTTTGCTCTATTCCATCTTTAAATGGAACCCCTTGAATCACTTTTGCTAGATAGGCGAACCCGCGTATTCGGTTCCACTTTTTCTCTGCGCACTGACCCAGCTTGAACATCATACTTAACATGCCATCACGGCTAAGACATCCCTTGCATCGTTTGGTACGGTGTCGGATAGTCGCGAATGTTGATTCAATTGGATTCGTAGTACGTATGCTCATCCAGTGCTTGGCAGGGAACGAGTAGAACGTCATTAACTCTTCGCGATCTTTTTCCAAGCACTGCGTGGCTTTTGGATACTTGTCTTGACAGGTTTTAATGAATAATTGATAGGCGCTTTGCGCCGCTTCTTTGGTTTCTTCCTGCCAAATGTTATGCAGAGCTGCTTTTGCTTTGGGCTGCACCGATTTAGGCAGCTTGTTCAGCACGTTGGCCGTTTTATGCACCCAACACCGTTGATGTTTAGTGCCAGGATAGACTTCTTCCAGGGCATTCCAAAAGCCTAAAGCACCATCACCGATGCCCAGCTCTGGTTGATTCAGGCCTCGCTCCTTGAGTGCCAACAACACCTCTCGCCAACTCTGCGTAGACTCTCGCTCACCGTCTTCAATCGCCAGTAATTTCTTGTGACCGCGCTCATTCACTCCGATGACAACTAAGGCACAGAGCCGGCCCTCATCGCCGCGCAGGCCGCTGTGTATCCCGTCCGCCCATAGATAAACCCATCGATCTCGATCTAAACCTTCTCTATTCCAATCCTTGTACTCCTGAGACCACGTTGCTTTGAGCTTACTCACTGTGCCTGATGATAACCCAGTCGCTGATTGACCCACTAGCACGCTCAGTGCATCCCCCATTTCTCCAGTGCTGACACCCTTGAGATACAGCCAAGGCAAGGCCGCTTCCAGTGTTCTCGTTTTACGCACATACGGCGGCACTAAAGCAGACCGAAAGGTGATCGGTACTCCAGTGCGGGAGCGCACCTTGGGGATACGTACTTTGACTGGGCCGATCCCGGTTTGCAGTTCACGTTCTGGCAAATAGCCGTTACGAACGACACCAGCGTGTCCTGAATCTGAGACTTTGTCACAATTGCGATACAGCAGTTCAGATAACTCACTCTCGACCGCGGTTTGAATGAGTTGCCTAGCGCCATTGCGAATCAATTCTTGCAGCGGATCGATGCTTTGCTCTGGCTTTTCAAAGGAAATAATTTTATTCTGTTTCATAGTGGCGTATGTCTGTGGAAGTTTAAGTTGTTGTAAACTCAACTCATCCCGATACGCCGCTTTTAGTCAACTACTCCATACACCACTTTCAGGCATAACTCCACTACTGGCCGCCCTAGTTATCCATTACTTAGTTTGTTCCGCAGCTTGATGCTGGGAATTTGGTATGAACTGTCGGATAGGGAGTTAGCACAGTGCTTATTTAGAGATTTATTGTTTCGTAAGTTTTGCCGCTTTGAGTTAGGCGGCGATGTACCTGAAGCTCCGACCCTTGGGCGCTTTCGTAACCAGTTAATGGAGCACGAACTGTGGGATCGCTTGCTAGGTGAGATCAATCGTCAACTTGAAGCGAAGAACATTATTATGAGCAAGGGGCGCATCAACATTATAGATGCAACACCTATAGAAGCGGCTCGTTCTGGAAATGGTAACGGCAAAGACGGGACGCCTAAGCGAGACCCTGAAGCGAGCTGGCATGTCAAAAATGACAGCCGAGGTCGAAAGAAGTCTACCTATGGCTACTCAGTGCATACGGGAGTTGATGAGGATGGGTTTGTTCAGCACCAGAATGTGACGCCAGGGCATGTTCATGACAGCCAACTGCGCGATGAATTGCTGTTGGGCGATGAGACTGCCCTATATGCTGATGCGGCGTATAGTTCTGAGGAGACGCGAGATAAACTGGAGCAACTTGGAATTGATGATCAGGTTCAACGCAAGGGCTATCGAGGTAATCCGTTGTCAGATGCAGACCGTACCCGTAATGCAGTTATTGCGGTAACGCGAGCAGGTGGCGAACGGCTCTTTGCGACTTACAAGCAGCATTATGGTTTAGCTCGCACTCGGTTCATGGGGCTAGCGAAGAACCAGACTGTTTACGGCCTAGCGGCGATGGCAGCGAATATCCGAAAGGCGCTAAGTTCTTAAGCTTGTATGGCTTGCCTGATTGGCACTATGCTGGATAGTTGTGCCTTTAATATGGCTTAGGTGCTCGAATTGATAAAATAGTGACTAAATGATGATCGAATACGCGAAACTGGGCAAATATAGCTCAAAAAATGAGTGCTTCGAAAATATCAAACTAAAATCGTGAGTTACGCTGCGCTCTCAAACAATTAATTGCAAATTCGTTAACAGCCGAGCCTAGGGCAATATTCGAGAAAGCAACAGCACTTCAAGCGGTTGACCGCTACTCTAGTGCAGAGAGCTTTGCTAATGAGCTTAGAACATGGCTTAGCCATCGCCCCGTGGCTGCGCTTAAGGGGGGGCTAGTTTACCGTTTGCGTAAATCCCTTAGGCGCAGTTGGCTTGCATGGGTAGCCGCTTTGTTGCTGGCAGGGGTCGCTATTGTCAGTTCTATTGCAGCTTGGCAGAAAACACAGGTGGAAAAATCGCAAGTGCTCAATGAAGGACAAGTTCGGGTAGCAACGCAGTTAACCAAAACCATCAGCCAAGAACTGGATGACAAGCTTGCATTACTAGATGGTTCAACATTAACGCGCTTAGCCTCCGCAGAAAGTGCCTTGGCGCAACTAGAAGAATTGCATCAAGCACAGCCTAATAACCTAAAAATAAAATCAGCACTCGCGCAAGCGCAAAGGTTAGTGTCTAAGATCTTAAGCTTCCCACATAAACTTCATACGGGTGAGTTCAATCGCGGGCGGGCACATTTAAAACGGGCTTATTTGTTGTCTAAAGAAGTGTATGAAGCCAAGCCCAGTTTAAAGAATTTTATTCCTCTCATTATCGCTAATCGCTATGTGGGGGCGCAGCTGCACCTTATTGAGGGAAAGGCCAAGGAGGCTTTGCAACTAGAGCTAAGTCTATTAAGCGAAGCGAAAAAACACCAAGCAAGTGATAACCCTGCTGTTCGAACCCAAATGGCTACGCAGTATACGACCACTGGACGCATGTTCATTTTTAACGGCCGCTTAGAAGAAGCGGGTGAGCAATTTGCGTTAGCCCGTGAATTGTGGGCTCGTCGGTTAATACAATTTCAAACAGGGTTTTCGCCGAAGTCGCTTTTAGTTTGCTCAGCAACGCGTTTTTTGTGCAATAAACCGTCTATTAGCAGCCATTTTGCCACCAATAGACGGATCTATCCCTAGGCCGGCACCAATTCAACTCGTTCAACTCCCAATGCCATTAATCGCTTAAGGTTAAAACATAAGCCCCTGATTCCAACTTGGAACTGGACTTTAGCCAACCCTTTATAACGAACTCGCTTATTGCGATGAGCAAACACTCGCTCATATGGTGAACGAATTTTGCTAATCCAACGGTCTTTGTCTCTATTCTTGCCATGCATATTGTTCTTCTTGATTGTTGCATCATGGCAACCGTTGCGCCTGAGCGTGGTTTTGGCCGGGCTCACGCAATAACCCTTGTCCGCATAAACAGCGCCCGACTTAGGGCAAACATGCTTCAAGCCGCTTGCATCCGTTACCTCAGCCGAGGTGGCCGCTATTTTATTGATCAAGCCACTTTGCATATCCACTGATGCATGCTCTTTGTAACCATACCAATATTTGCTATTTCCCTTGCACCCAAACCGTGCTTGCTTGTCCGCCGCAACTTTATCAACTGTCTTATTGTTGAACTCCTCTAATCCCATCTTTATCGCCTTATCTCTATCATCCCAAGTGGTTAGCTTACTGACCAACTGGCTGGCATCGACAAATGTGAATACTTCTCGTACTAAGCCCATTGAAACTAACCCGCTCCGAACACGGTCAAATAAATTCATCATACCCCTGGTTCCAATGCGTGAGCGAAAATCACCAAAGTAACTATGATCAGGAGTGCTCTGTTCCAGTCCTGAATCACAAAACCACTTAACGGCCAGATTCTCTGATAAGTATCGCTCCATTTCTCTATCACTTAAATCTTCCATGAACTGAAGCACCAAGGCACGTAAGCCGAACTCAACACCTCGGCCTTTAGGGCCACGGGTGGCATATATTTTAGAGAAGGGTTTACTCAATGCACCAAAACATAATAGCTCATCGAGTTTACGGTAGGGATGTTCAGAGCTAACCAGAGAATCTAAGGTTAGGAACAGTTGGCTTTGATGACGTTTGCTCAAAATTGCAGGCTGACTAGAATCAGCCCATATTATCTCACGTATTCTATTAATTATCCGACAAGCCCATTGTATATCTCACCTACAGACGAAATGTCCGACTTTAGTAAAGAACGGGCACAGCGAGGTAAGAATGTTGCCCTAGATGTAGAAGCTATGTTTGCCCTGCTAAGCGGTGATTATGATGCAGCGCGTGATAAATATCAGGCGGTGCTAAAGCGTCACGAAGGCAAGAAACTGTGGATAGATAAACAGCGTCAACTTAAAGCGCACCATTCTTTAGCGTGTATTGCTATGTTAGATCAGGCTGATTTCAACCTCGCAGCCAAGGAATTGAGAGAGGCAAAAGGTATTGCAGATAAACTTGCGGCGGCATTTCCCTCAGCGGCTTTTACAAAATGGATGAAAAACCGCTACGCGACGGCAAACGAAATGCAGGCAAACTTGCAGCTCCATATTGATGCGCAACTTGACTTGACGCAAGCTGAGCAACAGCAGTGGCTAAGCAGATTTAATTGCGATGACCTTCAATTAATCCAACTACCCGCACCTCCGCCAGAGGGGTGGCAATCAATTCGTGAGCAATTAACCTTTTCGTTTTCAGATGTTGTATCACCAGTAAACCTTCAGTAAGTTTCCCTATTTGTTTGGGAAATATATACTTAATTGTACTAAACGCTTGAATTAGTCGCCGCGTATGGGTACAATTAAGTCTCGATAAATGGTGAGGCTATAATGAAAAAGCACATGAGCATTCCGCAGTTTTATAAGCGATACCCTGATGAGAATGCATGCAGAGACTTTATCATACAGGAACGATGGAATGGAAAGCCAGAATGCCCTTATTGTGGAGATAATAAAATCTATACCTTAACAGGAGGGATGCAGTTTAAGTGCGGTGATTGTAAACAACGGTTCAGCGTTCGCACAGATACGGTTATGGAGCAATCAAGATTACCATTACAAACATGGTTGCTTGCAATGTACATCATGACTACAGCGCGAAAAGAAATATCTAGCGTACCGTTTGCTAAGGAGTTAGGTGTGACACAAAAAACCGCTTGGTTTCTATCAAACAGAATCAGAGAGGCTTGCGCTAATGGTGGCGGTATGTTACGCGGGGAAGTCGAAGTAGATGAGACGTACATCGGAGGCAAAGAGAAAAACAAACACGCTCATAAAAAACTCCGCGCCGGACGCGGTGCGGTTGGCAAACAACCAGTAATGGGTATGCGAGAGCGAGGTGGGGCAATTCGAGCAATGCCAATTTCACGGACGGATAAGCCAACAATTCATGCCAAGCTAGCCCAATATATTGAAAAAGGCACAATCGTTTACACCGATGAGCATAGGGCTTATCTTGGGATGGAGGGATACAAGCACCTTTCAGTCTCCCATAGCGCGGGGGAATATGTGAATGGTCAAGCAAGCACTAACGGGATAGAATCATTTTGGGCGTTATTAAAGCGCGGCTATTACGGCACTCACCATTGGTACAGCTTTAAACATCTAGCGCGTTATGTGGCAGAATACACCTATCGCCATAATACAATCGGTATTTCTGGTGAACCAGCTATCGGCGGATTAATTAGAAAAAGCGTAGGTAAGAGATTGCGCTATTCTCAACTAATCGCCTAAGACATTTGGAGAACAATGTGTCAAAAATAATAGAACCAATACCGCTAAAATTTGAGCAAGCGGTGAGCCGTGTAGTCAAGGCAAAGCCTACCCCGAAAAAACAGCGAAAGAAAGCCAAGTCTAAGCGCGTCGTTAATGGCAAGATTTATTTGGGTGACTGTATTGAAGTCATGCAGTCGCTACCAGATGAATCAATCAAAGCCATTGTGACATCACCGCCCTATAACATCAAAAACAGCACAGGTAACGGCTTAAAAAATGGCAGAGGGGGTAAGTGGCCCAAGGCCGCTCTACAGGCCGGATATGCGAATTATGACGACTGTATGCCCCATGATGAATACGTTGAGTGGCAAAGGCAATGCCTAACTGAAATGATGCGTCTATTACGCCCCGATGGTGCTATTTTCTACAATCATAAATGGAGGGTACAGAATGGGCTATTACAAGATAGATCAGATATTGTCGATGGATTCCCCGTTAGGCAAATCATCATCTGGCATAGGGCCGGAGGTATCAATTTTAACCCGAGGTATTTCTTGCCTAACTATGAAGTTATTTATCTAATTGCCAAGCCTGATTTTAAACTCGCCCCCAAAACGAATGCATGGGGGTGTATTTGGAAAAGCACCCAAGAAAGCAAAAACTCCCACCCAGCACCATTCCCTGTTGGTCTTGCTTCGAGGTGTATTGAAGCGGTAGGAGAGGGGCCGATACTTGACCCATTTATGGGTAGTGGCACCACCGCCCTCGCGGCTGAAATGGCAGGGGTTGAATGGCTAGGGATAGACAATTCGCAAAAATATATAAACATGACAACAGAGCGCGTAAATAGCTTTATCAGCAGGTCGCTATAATGAGTATTACCATGACAGATGAAACACTATACGCACGACTAAAAGGCGTCCTGAATCGTGATTGGATTGACATACCCGACTATTACGGCTATCGCGGTACTGGCGCACCCGGGTTAATCCTAGAAGAATTGCTAGGTGTAGATGGTGGTAATCGTGACACACCTGATGCAGGAAAGTGGGAGATCAAATTTTCAGGTAAAAACGCAGGACTTTTAACGCTGTTTCATTTAGAGGCGGCGCCTAAAGGTCATATGCACCAGATGGTTAGGACTTTTGGATGGCCCGATGATAAAGGTAGAACCAGCTTTAGGCATACCATACTTGGACGATCAGACAGAGGGTTCTATATCACTAATGAGAGCAATAGAATATCTGTATGCAATGACAGCGAAAGCGATGTGGTTTCGCCATACTGGACACATGATAAACTATTAAATGCCTTTGCATCAAAACTTAGACGGCTAATTGTCGTCAAGGGGACAAAGAAAAACAACCGAGTAAAATACGAAACAGCTTATCTATATTGGGAACCACAAATAACCCAATTTGCTAATGCGGTTGAGCATGGAATTGTGGCGATAGATTTTGACGCTAGAACGAACAATGGCAGGGGACTAAGAAATCACGGCACTAAGTTTCAAGTTAAGTATGACAACTTGCGTCATCTTTACAACCATTATCAAAAATTTACAGTTTAGTACAATTAAGTATATAATTCCGATTTGTTTCTTAGGCTGCCTTAGCCATTTTAGCTAATTTCAAATTAATTGAACCAATTTCGCGTGCTTTCTAGCATTTATTAGTAAGGGCTAGGCTGGTTGTCGCGCTCGCGCCAAAGCTGTAATAAGTAATGGCGGTGATTACTAATGGTTAGTTGAGGCAAAGCAATGCAACTTATTTATCAGGGAGCTGCTCGTGATGAGAGCAGAAAAAATTTAGTAGAGTCAGGCGAAACAAAGAAGGCAAGTTTTAAACAAGCTATTTGGGCGAATGGGTTATTGGGAGCAAGGCGGAAAAGACTTTTGCTGCTGCTCACTCTGCTTGCTTCAAATGGCCTATGGGCAGCGACCTTAGATGATTTTATTACCACATGGAAAACGGATAATGTGGGTGCATCAAACGACGACCAAATCACTATCCCTACCGAAGGCGCAGGCTATAACTATGACATTTTGTGGGGGGATGGCCAGAATGACATGGGGGTAACAGGTTCGATTACTCACACGTATGCAGCTGCGGGCACGTATACCGTCACCATTCGAGGTGATTTTCCACGCATTTATTTTAATAACACGGGAGATGAGGAGAAAATTCTCTCAGTAGAGCAATGGGGCACAATTGCATGGACATCAATGAATAAAGCTTTTTATGGCTGTACTAATTTATTGGTTAATGCGACAGATGCCCCCGATTTGTCGGCTGTGACCGATGCATCAAGTATGTTTTTCGCAAGCTCGCTTAATTCAAGTTTAGATCATTGGGATGTGAGCAATATTACGAATATGAGTCTCATGTTTGCCAGTATTGATGCATTTAACCAACCCCTTGGTACTTGGGATGTAAGTAGGGTTACGGATATGGGTAGCATGTTTTACTCCACCGATACGTTTAATCAACCTATTGGCACTTGGGATGTGAGTAGCGTTACGGATATGGGTAACATGTTTACCTATGCTGATGAATTTAATCAGCCAATTAATTCTTGGAATGTAAGTAGTGTTACGGATATGGGTGGCATGTTTTACAATGCCGATGCGTTTAACCCCAGACGTCAGGGTAGTTGCACACATTTTAATTCACAAGGGGCGGCGGAGAAATACTCATGCCGAAATATAGCGTAGAACGAAGAGAAGCTGTTTTATCTAAATTATTATCATCAAATAGTCAGTCCTTCGCAGAAATATCTAGAGAAGAAGGAATCAGTGTTCAAACCTTGTATGATTGGCGAAATAAAGCCAGACGATCAGGAGTTTTAATGCCTAATAGTGATTCATCTAATCAGTGGGATTGCCAAACTAAGTTCACCGTAGTTCTTGAAACTGCTGCGATGAATGAACAAGAATTATCTGCGTATTGCCGAGAGAAAGGCCTATACCCTACTCAAATAACGCAATGGCGAGAAGCTTGTATTAATGGTGTTGATGAGGCTCTCATTAGCCCTAAAGTTGCGCGCGATGAAATACGTGCGTTAAAAAAAGACAAGAAGAAGCTAGAAACCCAGCTGCGCGGCAAAGATAAAGCCTTGGCTGAAACGGCCGCATTATTAGTATTACAAAAAAGTTTCAGGCGCTTTGGGAGGACGAGGAAGTATGATTACGACTCAGACGCGCATTAAAGTAATCAATGATGTTAATGAAGCAGTAGACGCAGGTTCAAAGCGTTCAAGTGCTTGTGAGTTGGTTGGCCTTGCCGAGTCTACGCTTAGACGTTGGAAGCCAAAAGGAGAAGATAGTATCCGCAGTGATCAACGTCCTTTGGTAGAAAAGCCAGTCCCTGGCAATAAACTAAGCGAGCAAGAGCAGCAACACATTTTATCGATATGTAATGAATCGGCATACCATCATTTGCCGCCGTCGCAAATAGTACCGCAGTTGGCTGACAAAGGTATTTATGTGGCCAGCGAGCCCAGCTTTTATCGAGTTCTCAAGGCGCATGGGCAATTGAAGCACCGCGGCCGCGCCAAACAAAAGCAGTCCCGAACACCCGATACTCATATAGTGCTAAAACCTAATGCTGTGTGGATGTGGGATATCACCTATTTGGCGACGCGTACTATTGGCAAGCATTATTACCTGTACATGGTAGAAGACCTTTACAGTCGCTATGGCGTTCACTGGGAAGTACATCCTGTTGAAAGCGGTGAATTAGGTGCGCAGTTGATGTCTCAGGCGGCTCTAAAAGTGGCCAGCTGCGATGGCATGCCCGTCTTACACAGTGATAATGGCAGCCCAATGAAATCGTTCACAATGAGAGCGAAGTTAGAAGCATTAGGAATAAAGCCCTCTTACTCAAGGCCAAGAGTAAGCAATGACAACGCTTATATTGAATCCATGTTTAGAACGGTAAAGTATTGCCCTGCGTGGCCTTCTCAAGGCTTCGATAGCTTAGAGGCCGCCCGCCAATGGGTGGGTAAGTTTATGCAATGGTATAACGAAGAACATCGTCACAGTGCTATACGCTACGTTACACCTGGCCAGCGTTATCGCGATGAAGATAGTGCCCTATTAGCAAAACGAGAAGTTGTTTATCAGGAAGCTAAAGCAGCAAAACCTAATCGGTGGTCTGGCCAAACCCGAAATTGGCGGCCTTGTGGTGCGGTTGCGCTGAACCCACAAAAAGAAGTATTATTGGCTGCGTAGGAAAATGTGCAACTACCCTGAAAATTGCCGTTAATCAACCCATCGATTCTTGGAATGTGAGCAACGTAACAGATATGAGTTCTATGTTTAGCTCAGCCGAATTGTTCAATCAACCTATTGATTTGTGGGACGTGAGCAACGTGACGGACATGGGTAGCATGTTTTTAGATGCCAATACGTTTAATCAACCCATCAGCACTTGGGACGTGAGCAATGTTACGGATATGGGCTATATGTTTAACTATTCCGACGCATTTAATCAGCCTCTAGAAAACTGGGATGTGAGCAGTGTTGTAGATATGAGTAGTGTGTTTTCAGAAGCAATAATGTTCGATCAGCAAATTGGTGTTTGGGATGTGAGTTTGGTTACAGATATGAGTGAAATGTTTAACTATGCTGAATCGTTCAATCAACCTATTGGCGATTGGCATGTAAGTAGCGTGACAGATATGAGGCATATGTTTGATGACGCAACTGCATTTAATCAACCTTTAGGCGAATGGGACGTTAGCAATGTCACTGACTTAAATTTTTTGTTGGATGGTACAGCACTTTCCACATGCAACTATGATCAACTGCTAAACGGTTGGAATATTCAGGTTTTAATTTTTGGTGAAACGCTTGGAGCTGACGGTTTAGCTTATTGCAATGCAGAAGCAACCAGAGACAGTATAGCATCGACTTACGGATGGACATTCTCAGGTGATATAAAAGATTGTGCTGATGCCTTGTGCTCCGATGATAGCCTGTGTTTTCCTGTTAAGGCTACAAGCGGTGCGGTGGCGGTGATATGCCTTTAGGTCGGGCTTAAACTAAGGGTGGCAGGGAAGCCCGTTTTTAATTAAAGCGTTTCAGTTCGTGCATTGTTTGCGCGCAATCCTTACTTTTTAAATTAATTGAAATAATTGAGCCAATTTTGCGTGCTTTCTAGCATTTATAAGTAAGGGCTAGGCTGGCGTGCCGTGCCCGTGCCAAAGCGGTAACAAGCATTGGTGCTGTTTACTAATGGTTAGAGGTAAAGCAATGCAATATATTGATAAGGGAGCTACTCGCGACGAGAGCAGAAAAATTTTAGTAGAGTCAGGCGAAACAAAGAAAAGAAGTTTTAAACAACCTATTTGGACGCATGGGTTATTGGGTGCAAGGCGGAAAAGACTTTTGCTGCTGCTAACCCTGTTTGTTTCAAACGGTCTATGAGCGGCGACCCTAGATGATTTTATTACCACATGGAAAACCGACAACGCGGGCACATCAAACGACGACCAAATCACTATCCCTACCGAAGGCACGGGCTATAACTATGACATTTTGTGGGGGGATGGTCAGAATGACGTGGGGGTAACAGGTTCGATTACTCATACTTATGTAGCTGCAGGTACGTATACCGTCACCATTCGGGGAGATTTTCCGCGCATCTATTTTAATAACATAGGAGATTATGAAAAAATTCTCTCGGTTGAGCAATGGGGCACAATTGCATGGATATCAATGAATAGTGCTTTTGAAGGCTGTAGTAATTTGGTGGTTAATGCTACAGATGCCCCCGATTTGACGGTTGTGACAGATGCTTCATCTATGTTTAGTTCCGCGAGATCTCTAGCTGATCGACAACTTCATTTAGCACGGCTCTTTCTTTTTGGGTGGCTCGGCCGTCTGCTTTGGAGACAAGGCATAAGTCACGCATTACTTGCATGCGTTGGTGATGCTGGCGCACTCATTGCAGCGGTTTATGCGCGGGAGCGAGTGGCATTTGCATCCCATACTGGGTCGATGATGACGGTGGCATTGCGTTCCGCGCCTAGCATATCAATCGTGAGCTCAGAGCCCTCTGCCGCATACTTGGATTCAACATAGGCAAAGGCTAAACTCTTGCCTGTGGTGTGACCAAAACCGCCTGAGGTGGTTATCCCGATAGGCTTACCGTCAGCGAAAACCGGCTCGTTGCCCGCTACATCGTTGTCGCCCACCTCAACGTCTAGATAGACGATTTGAATGTTATGCCCAGATTCTTTCACCTTTAGTGTGGCTTCTTTACCCGTGAAATCACCTTTAGTACTTGAGAAGAATCGATTTACATCAGCTTCGACCATAGTGATTTCGTTGGTTAATTCTGCGCCCCAACCTTTATAGGCTTTTTCCATGCGCATGGAATTGACGGCGTAGGTGCCGAAATTGGCAATCTCGAATTCTTGACCGGCCTCCCATACCGCGTCGTAGACTGCTAACATGTCTTCCATGCGGCAGTGTAATTCCCAGCCCAGCTCGCCTACGTAATTAACGCGTAATGCTCGAAGATCTACTCCAGCTACGTTGATTTTCTGGCCTGTAAGCCACTTAAAGCTTTCATTACTAAAATCAGCCTTGGTAATTTTGCCCATTAAATCGCGGGTCTTTGGGCCTGCAACAACGATCACACCCCAATCATCGGTAATGTTGGTTATCTGCACGGCTTCGCCCTCCATCACCCCTTGGGTGAGAGTGTCTAAATCGCGGTCTTCTGCACCCGCGCCCGATAACACGTAGAAATGGTCATCACCTAATCGCGTAATGGTTGATTCACCCGCAATTCGACCGGCATCGGATAAATAGTGTGTCAACGTAATGCCGCCCGTGCGCTTTGGCATTTTGTTCGCACTAACACGGTTTAAGAAAGTTTCAGCGTCTTTACCCCTTACGTCGTATTTAGCAAAACTTGATAAATCTAGAACGCCCACCCGTTCGCGAACTGCTTGGCATTCCGCTGCAACCACCTCGAAGGTGTTATTTTGACGGAATCCTTCTTGCTCTTTACGGCCATCTAAAGAAAACCATTTGGGTCGTTCCCAGCCGTTAGCAGTGGTGTATACAGCGCCGTGACTGAGTAACTTATCAAATAACGGTGTAACCCGTTGATTGCGAGCAGCGGGTCGTTCATCACCGGGTAGATGCAAGGCGTACATGTGCTCATAGTCTTGATGCGACATCGCCTTGGTGTATTCACCTGGCGCATAATCCCCAAAACGCCTTGGGTCTAAACCGGCCATATTAATTTCAGAATCGCCGTAAACCATCCATTGTGCAAGGTACTTCCCAGAACCCGCTCCAGCTGCAATACCAATGGACGCGCCGTTACAATGCCAGAAATTACGTAAACCCGCGGCTGGGCCTAAGAACGGGTTCGCGTCAGGCGTATGTGGAATCGCGCCGCACACAACCCGTTTAATACTGAGTTCTTCCCAGCTCGGTATGCGTTCAGATACGACGCGTTCAATGAACGGCATTAAATTATCGAAATCTGGATCAAACAATTCGTTCTCGGACTCCCATTGCGGCCAACCGCCTCGATGAGTCCAGCATTCTTCAGACTTTGCTGTTTCATAAATGCCGATCAAAGCTGATTTTTGTTCCTGCCGGTAATAAGCAGATGGATAGGGGTCACGCATCACCGGCATTTCTGCGTCAGTTTGCATAAACTCAGGCACCGAGTCAGTCACAATATAGGTGTGCTTCATGTTGGTGATTGGAATATCGGTGCCTACCATTTGACTCACTTGGCGCGCATAACAGCCCGCTGCATTTACTACGTGCTCGCAGCTTATTGTGCCTTGTTCTGTTTTTACTTCCCAATCGCCCGATTGCTTTTGGTTTACGTCTAATACGCGGTTTCGTGTGACGATATTGACGCCCAGATCTTTCGCTCCTTTTGCCATCGCATTGGTAACGCCGGCTGGGTCGACGTGGCCATCAGAAGTGGTCCAAGCACCCGCTAGAACCCCATCCGTATTTACGTGCGGGTTAATTTGTTTTATTTTCGCAGGGTCTATAATTTCGCAGTCAAATCCAATCAGTTTTCCTACACTAGCAACGCGATGAAAAAACTCAACTTCAGCTTCAGTTAGCGCAAATCGTATTCCCCCGCAGCCATGCCAGCTGACATATTGGCCCGTAATTTCCTCTAGCTTAGGGTAGAGCTGAATACCATGGTTGTGAATTTTCGCCATGTTGTAGTTAGGGTTAAAACTAGGACATAGACCCGCCGCGTGCCAAGTAGAGCCTGAGGTTAGCTCGCCTTTTTCAACCAAGGTCACGTCGGTCCAGCCTTCTAGGGCTAAATGGTATGCAAGGCTCACACCCATTACGCCACCGCCAATGATGACTGCTTTAGATATCGATGGGAGAGTTTTCTCATTCATGGTAAAAGCCGTAATTGAATTATTTTTGATTGGTTGGTGATTCAACTTTTAGTAGGCTTCATCAATTCACGGGGTAAGCGTATATCGAACTGTGTGCGAATACGGGCATCCAATTCGTCACTTATGTGGCTGGGAAAGTGTTCTGCCAAAATGGCTTGAGTCTTCTCCCTAGCAGGTACGTTGATGGGATTAGAGCCTAGCTCTTCCCACAGAGCGGGCGGAAATCGATTACCTACTTCTGGATACACATAATCTCGTTGCATACGCGATAAGGTGTCTTCGTGGCCAAGAAAATGCTCTGGTCCTTCAAGGCAGACGGACTCAATAGTTTTAAGTGCCAAGGTATCGTCGTCTATTTCAATGCCGCGAATGCTGCGGTTAATTGCGCCTAACATGTCGTTATCAATAGTTGCGCCTTCAAAGCTAAAACCCAGCAAGCTGGCGTGCATGCCCACTGATTCGTAAATCATATTGGCGCCACTGTGGCCTGCGAGTGTGAGCGTGTAACCTTTTTCGAACCCCGATTGAGCGTCGGGGATTTTTGAATCCGCCATGCCTGCTGCAATACCAGTGGGCAAATCGTAGTAACGACCCATTTGGCCACATGCAGCCATTAATACAGCTTGTTCGCCGCTGCCGCCGCTCATTGCGCCGGTACGTAAATCTGACACAAAAGGCCATGGGCCAGCGATACAAGGGTGGCCGGGCACTATTGCGTTTGCGTAAGCTAACGCGGCTAGAACTTCAGCCACTTCTTGCACTACAGCACCGGCCAATGTGGCGGGGCTGGTCGCGCCTGCTTGACCTGCAGCCAGCAATAAGATGGGCATGCCGCCTTTGACACAGACTTCTAGGCCAGAGCATGCATCTTCAGCAAATCGCAAAGGCGGGACCACAAAACAGCATGATAGGCTCGCAAACGGGCACTCACGCCATTTAGCTTCGCTACCCGCTATTTCATGTAGTAATTTCAACCCTTGCTTCGCATTTTCACCGTCGGTGTAGCTAACCCCCACATGTTTTGTAGTTCCAGCAATCGACGCGTAAGTGGTATTAATATCCATTACATCAGGCTCCTCAATGTCCCGGGCAACCATGCAGCGTTGGAAAAAATGAACATGCTCGTGATGATCAATAAGCCGAGAAGCGTCGTACAAATCTTGTACTGTAGACTCTCTATAAGAACCTTTGTCGGGATAGGCGGCATGCTTTTTCCAGTCATCAACGACATGTACAGCAGCGCCGGCAGTACCAAAGTACACTTTGTTGCCACTTAGGTGAAGGTCATATTTAGGGTCTTGGCCGTGCAAGGTAATATTGCGCGCGCATATTTCCAAGGTTTTTTCGATCAACGCGCTTGGAAATAATAAGCGGTTGTCTTCGGTTAGTATGCCGCCAGCCTTGGTCACATACTCTATGCAAGTAGGGGTAGAACGGGAAAAACCAACATTCTCCAGTAAGTCAAATATAGCCGCATCAATGCGATCCATATCATCTTTAGAAAGGGCCTGGAATTTACCGCCAAGTTGTCCGGGGTGAACTGGTTTATCTTCTTCTGCTAAGGGTGCTGCACGTAATGCATGACGCGCTGCGCGTCCGCCAGGTCTTCTTGTCATAGTTGAAAATAATTACAATTGTGAACAAACAGTATCATTTATGCGGTAGATATAAAAATCTAACTTTGCGACGGCAATTTGCTTTTGTGCGTCGCGAGATGTGTGAATGCCAAATCGCGGTCCCACTGCTAATTTTATTGTGTGCTTACCTCTCCTTGCAGCTTTACGACGCTAGTGGGGGAGGCACATTCAGCACCGTTTTCTTTAATCACGCGTAAGATGTGTAGCAATATTTCTTGTTTAAGCTGATGAAACCGTGGCCCATCCACTGTCTTGCAAAAACAGTACACCGTAAAGTCTAATGAGGAAGGGGCAAATTTAGCGAAATTCACCATAATGTTTTGTTGCTGGTCAATACTTGGGTGGGCAGTTAAATAGGCCTCTACCTCGCTGACAATTTTCGCCATTATCCCAGCATCTTGGTGGCGTATACCGATGGTTTCCATGATTCGCCGGGTTGTCATTCGCGATGGGTTTTCTACCACAATGGTCGAGAAAATAGAGTTAGGTACATATAAGGGGCGGCTATCAAATTTTCGGATAACCGTTACTCTCCAACCAATATCTTCAACGGTGCCTTCAATTTCACGGTCTGACGAACGCACCCAATCGCCCACAGCAAAGGGTCGATCTAGGTAAATTAAAAACCCCCCAAAAAAATTGGCCAGCATGTCTTTTGCGGCAAAACCAACAACAATGCCGCCTACACCACCGAAAGTGAGCAAGCCTGCTATGCTAAACCCCAATGTTTGCATTGCAACCAATACCGCAATAACAAATACACAAAGCCGAAGTACTTCGGCGAATGCATCTATTGCGGCGCGGTCTATGTGGCCACTTGTTGCTTTAGCTTGAACGAAGTTAGCGTGCGAAAACTTGATAAAGCGAACAAGAAACCAAGCGAGGCTAGCGATAACCGTAATATCACGAAATGAGTTGATAACCCGAATAAAGCCGTTTTCCTCGCCTGAGTAAGCCAAGCTCAGGGCGGTGCAGATTGCTACGAGCCAAATCAAAACTTGCAGCGGGGACTCGATGGAGTACGCTAAGGCGTCGTCCCAATACATCGCGCTGCTTTTAACGCGTGGTTTAAGTCTCGCAACTAGAAACCTTAGCAATAAACTAGACGCCAATGCACCTAGCAAAATGGTCAGCGCATTAGTGGATGCACTGGTTGCAGATAAAAAACGAATTATTTGGTCAATCGATTGCATATTCTATTGTAATGTTAGGCTTGTAGTTTTCTTCCAGCCCGCGGCGTAGTGCCATAGCGTGATTGATAACAATTACTAAAATGCCCAGATGATTTAAAACCGCAGGCCAGTGCGGCTTCAACAACCTTAATCGTGCTGGTTTGTAGTAGGTGATTAGCCGCCTCCAAGCGTAAACCCAAGTAATAACGCCCTGGCGTTACATTCAAATAACGTTGGAATAAGCGTTCTACTTGACGCTTTGAAACCTTGGTTAGCTCTGCCAGCTCGTTGGGCGTTAGCGGCTCTTCGACATTGGCCTCCATCAATTCGATGCATTCCAATAGGGTAGGGTGGCTCACTCCAGTTCGAGCTTGTAAATCCATGCGCTGTGGTTCGTTAGGCGAGCGAATGTAGGGGTGGATCATGCTGTCCGCTACAGAAGCCGCGAGTTCGTGGCCATGTTCGTTTTCGATTAAGTACAGCATCATATCAAGCGCTGCTGCGCCGCCTGAACAAGTGACTCGATTACGGTCGACTTCATACACATCAGAGTTGACGTCGTGTTTTGGGAAGTCTGTCTCAAATTGCGCCAAGTTCTCCCAGTGAGTGGTGCATTTTACTTTGTTGAGTAAGCCGGCCTTGGCGAGGATATGACAACCCGTTTCTAAACCGCCGATCAACGCATTTTCTCTGGCCTGATGCCTTAGCCAGTTTAAGCTTGGCGCATGATTAAAATCATTGGGTTCATAAGGGCCTGCTACAAAAACCATATCGTAAAGCGAGATGTCTTCGATCGAGCAATCTGCCGCTTGCACCATTTCATTTGAAGCAACTACCGATTCGCCATCAGCCGTAACAACCACCCATTGATATAAAGCCTTGCCCGCACGGCGGTTGGCAATCCGCAACGGCTCCACAGCCGAAATAAAAGGTAGCATATTGAAGTGGTTGCACAGATAAAACGCCACGCGCTGCTGCGCGTCTTCAGTGGCGGTACCGTATTTGTGTGATGTCATTGCAGCACCAAGGTCAGTGCATAGTTGTAATAAGTCTTGCTTGGTTGCAAGCAAAGGCTAAGCTAACCGCCGTTATACACCTAATTGATCATCTCTGGAATACAAAAAGAAAACTTATGTCCAACGGGTTTGCAAGCTAAGCTTTGCGACTGTCTTCAATAATTTGGTATGCAGTTTGAATTTCTTGCGAACGCTGAGTAGCCACCTTGACCATTTCTTCTGGCACTCCTTGACCAATTAGTTTATCTGGGTGGAATTCGCTGATCAGTTTACGATACGCCTTTTTGATGGATTTGTCGCTGTCGGTTTTTTTAACGCCTAGGGCTTGGTACGCTGCCTTTAACTCACTTTGCGCGTTAGGCTGAGTGTGCGTTCTTTGGTATGAGTGCTGATTATGATGTTGATAGCCTCCCGCTTGTTTTTGCGAAAAGTGGCTTTGTCCTAGCACCATGCTGAGTAGTAAGTCGTATGCTCTTGGTGCATACCCTAACTGTAAAGCGATTTTTCTGAGTAAGGTATCTTCGGCAGGGTCAATGGTGCCATCGGCAATGGCAATCCCGATCAGATAAACCACCACCAAATGCTTGAGCTTTGCTGAGCGTCCGCAAATATCAATAAAGGCGCTCAAGGTGGCGTCGATATCAAAATCTTTGCTCGAGCCGGTCTTAAAATAGCCAATGGCTAGATTGCGGCGTTCACCGGTCAGCTGCAGATTCGTCATATAAAGTTCGGCCTGAGCAATTTCTTGCTCGGACACGCGGTTATCAGCTTTAGCTAACGCGCCCATTAACATAAATACCGTTTTGGCGAAGGCCTGCGTTTGGCGGTCTCTTTGTTCGGCGTTTATCTTGGGTTCGCCCAAGGATATCAATCTAAACGAGCTAAGAAATTGACCAGCGAAATAACCAATCAAGGCACCAAAGAGGCCGCCCATTGCATATCCAATGAGGGCGGTAACATACTTGAGGTATTGCGACATTTCTTAAAGACTTACTCGGTAGCGGTATAAATCATAACAATGGGTGAGAACTGGCTTTTTTCAATAGGGCTATTAGCGACGCACGAGAATATGCTTAATTTATTTAATCTGTATTTGTAATCGTTGTAGAATTGTCGCACCAATCATAAACCTTGAGCGACCCCAATAATGAAAATGATCACCGCAATAATCAAGCCATTTCGTTTAGATGACGTGCGTGCAGCACTCAACGAGCTTGGCGTAAGTGGCATGACCGTAACCGAAGTGAAAGGCTTTGGTCGGCAAAAAGGCCACACCGAGTTATATCGAGGTGCAGAATACACAGTTGATTTTCAGCCCAAAGCGAAAGTAGAAGTAGCAGTAGACAGCGGCCTATTGGACCAAGCTATTGAAGCGATTATGGGCGCAGCGCAAACCGGAAAAGTAGGTGATGGAAAAATATTTGTAGCCAGCATTGAAAACGTAGTTCGAATCCGCACCGGTGAACTCGACAGTGACGCTTTGTAGCGTGCTTAAGTTAAGCATATTGTTGGTGCTAAGTTTGGTGCCAACTATGGCATTTGCGGGCGATATCGATTCGGGCGATACAGCGTGGGTGCTAAGTGCCACTGCTTTAGTTTTGTTTATGACATTACCTGGCCTCGCGCTGTTTTACGGTGGCTTAGTGCGCTCTCGAAATGTGCTTTCTGTCATTGTGCAGTGTTTTGCGATCAGCGGGGTTGCGACTGTAGTATGGCTGATTTGCGGTTATAGCCTAGCCTTTACAGATGGCGGATCGGCCAATGCGTTTATTGGCGGCTTTAAAAAAATTCTATTTGCTGGGGTTATTGAACGCAGCACGGTCGGCACAATTCCAGAAACCGCTTTTGGTTTGTTTCAAATGACTTTTGCGATAATCACGCCTGCTTTAGTAATCGGTGCGTTTGCGGAGCGTATTAAATTCTCTGCAGTACTTTTATTTACGGTTTTTTGGCTATTGTTGGTTTACGTTCCGACCACCCATTGGGTATGGGGTGGTGGCTGGTTGCAAGAAATAGGCTTATTAGATTTTGCTGGCGGCACCGTAGTACACATTACCGCAGGAACCGCCGCGTTAGTAGCTGCATTGATGATTGGCCCGCGCGAGGGTTTTGGTACGCGACCTTTGCCGCCACACAATATGACTTTAACCACCATGGGTGCTGGCATGCTCTGGGTGGTTTGGTTTGGTTTCAATGGCGGCAGTGCTTTAGCAGCAAATGGCGATGCCGCAATGGCGATGTTGGTTACCCATATTTCAGCAGCTACTGGCGCGCTTACGTGGATGTTTGTTGAATGGAAGCGTTATGGAAACCCGACAGCACTAGGCACGGTAACTGGCATGGTAGCGGGTTTGGGTACGATTACGCCCGCATCGGGTTTTGTTGGCCCAGGCGGGGCACTCATTATTGGTGTACTAGCTGGTTTTGTTTGTTTTCACGCGACCCTACTAATAAAGAATAAGTTCAAAATAGATGACTCGCTGGATGTGTTTTCAGTTCATGGTGTGGGTGGAATATTAGGCACTTTATTGGTGGCGGTGTTTGCTGGTCCAGCACTGGGTTTGTTTGGTGGACAAGGTTTAGCTGGCGGCGTGCTTACTATTGGTGAGCAATTTGGCATTCAGCTTATCGGAGTGGTTTCAACCTTGGTATATACCGCGGTGCTAACTTACCTAATATTCAAAATGGTTGCACTAATGACTGGCGGCCTAAGAGTCAGCGAAGATCAAGAAGCGCAAGGATTAGATATTGCTTCACATGAAGAACGTGGCTACGGTCTATAAACAGGTAACCCATCTAACTACTTTTAAAGTTTAATAAATTAACCATATGGCTTCGTTTCCAACAGATCAAATCACCGCGCCTCGGTATACGGGAATACCCACCTTTTTCAGAGCGCAGCACGTAACCGACTTATCGAATGTTGATATAGGCCTAATCGGTGTTCCGTTTGATGGCGGCGTAACCAATCGCCCCGGTGCACGCCATGGGCCTAGGGAGATTCGCAATCAATCTAGCCTCATTCGTAAAATGAACCAAGCGACGGGGGTATCGCCACACGAGTGCTGTCGGGTGGCCGACATTGGTGATGCAGTAGTCGAGCGACCCTTTAATCTGGAATCTAGCCATGGCGAGATCCAAGCTTTTTATGAGCAGGTGGCTAATAACAATGTGGTGCCTTTAACTGCGGGTGGTGACCATTCTATCACCTTACCAATATTCAGAGCGATAGCCAAAGATGGGCCCATAGGCATGGTGCATTTCGATGCGCACTGTGACACCGGTGATGACTATATGGGTTCTAAATTCCATCATGGCGCGCCGTTTAGCCGTGCAGTTGAAGAAGGGCTGCTTGACCCGAAGCGAACGATTCAAATTGGAATACGCGGTTCGCTAAATGACCCCGATGTGTGGAAATTCAGCCATGATTCGGGCATGCGCGTAATCTATATCGAAGAGTATTTAGAGATGGGTTACGAGGCGGTGATCAAAGAGGCACGAAAAATCGTTGGTGATGGCCCAACCTACATCAGTTTTGATGTCGATGCACTTGACCCCGTGTTTGCGCCAGGCACCGGCACTCCAGAGGTGGGAGGCTATTCAACGCTTGAAGCGCAAATGATGATACGTGGCCTAAGCGGCCTAACCTTGGTGGGCGGCGATGTGGTTGAAGTCGCACCGCCGTTTGATCCATCAGGGGCTACGGCTTTGGTAGGGGCGACAATGATGTTTGAGATTCTTTGCATCCTGTCTGAACGCTTTGGCAATTAGTCGATTTTTTAAAGCGGTGGCTGAGTCACCGCTGCTGATTTGGCAGGCGTGTCTCTAGGGGTTACTAGAGCCAGAGCGAGTGTGATTGGTTAAAAATTATCACCCCCAAATATACTCCAGCACTGATCATGGCTAAAATACTGGCATCTACTTTAGAGGCAGCGTAAACATAAACGGTGCCGGGGATAATGTTTAAGCGAAGTTAAATTTAGCTTTGGGTAACTATTGCGCAGCGCGCAGACTAATAGCAATACCACTGAACCGCTACAGGCTTGCCAAAAAGACAGGCCAAATGGGCTTGTCGGATAATTAATAGAATACGTGAGATAATATGGGCTAATTCTAGTCAGCCTGCAATTTTGAGCAAACGTCATCAAAGCCAACTGTTCCTAACCTTAGATTCTCTGGTTAGCTCTGAACATCCCTACCGTAAACTCGATGAGCTATTATGTTTTGGTGCATTGAGTAAACCCTTCTCTAAAATATATGCCACCCGTGGCCCTAAAGGCCGAGGTGTTGAGTTCGGCTTACGTGCCTTGGTGCTTCAGTTCATGGAAGATTTAAGTGATAGAGAAATGGAGCGATACTTATCAGAGAATCTGGCCGCTAAGTGGTTTTGTGATTCAGGACTGGAACAGAGCACTCCTGATCATAGTTACTTTGGTGATTTTCGCTCACGCATTGGAACCAGGGGTATGATGAATTTATTTGACCGTGTTCGGAGCGGGTTAGTTTCAATGGGCTTAGTACGAGAAGTATTCACATTTGTCGATGCCAGCCAGTTGGTCAGTAAGCTAACCACTTGGGATGATAGAGATAAGGCGATAAAGATGGGATTAGAGGAGTTCAACAATAAGACAGTTGATAAAGTTGCGGCGGACAAGCAAGCACGGTTTGGGTGCAAGGGAAATAGCAAATATTGGTATGGTTACAAAGAGCATGCATCAGTGGATATGCAAAGTGGCTTGATCAATAAAATAGCGGCCACCTCGGCTGAGGTAACGGATGCAAGCGGCTTGAAGCATGTTTGCCCTAAGTCGGGTGCTGTTTATGCGGACAAGGGTTATTGCGTGAGCCCGGCCAAAACCACGCTCAGGCGCAACGGTTGCCATGATGCAACAATCAAGAAGAACAATATGCATGGCAAGAATAGAGACAAAGACCGTTGGATTAGCAAAATTCGTTCACCATATGAGCGAGTGTTTGCTCATCGCAATAAGCGAGTTCGTTATAAAGGGTTGGCTAAAGTCCAGTTCCAAGTTGGAATCAGGGGCTTATGTTTTAACCTTAAGCGATTAATGGCATTGGGAGTTGAACGAGTTGAATTGGTGCCGGCCTAGGGATAGATCCGTCTATTGGTGGCAAAATGGCTGCTAATAGACGGTTTATTGCACAAAAAACGCGTTGCTGAGCAAACTAAAAGCGACTTCGGCGAAAACCCTGTTTGAAATTGTATTAACCGACGAGCCCCAAATGGGTGGGCGTCTTGCGCGGTGATAATCTTAGCAATCGAAAACGTTAACCCCCAAATAATACCAATCAGGAACAGCATGACATAAAGGAAAAAACGATGTGAAGCCCAGTTAGATATCGGCACGGGTATGTAATAGGGGGTTATGTTGTTATGCGCGAAGTGTGCCTAGGCGCGTTGTTTGCGTCAATGAAATCTCTATAACTTTGGCGGTGTCCACCCTCTGTCGTTACGATTCGCAAATGGGTTGCGGCCGTTGCGCAAAGCCTCGTCTTGCTCAGCGCGTATGGCTTTGGCTTTTTCTACATACGCCACATTTTCATGAGCTGGGATTTCTGGGTCATACACTTCTGCTAGTGCGAGAATGGCCGCTTTATCATGTTCGACAAAGGCTTTGGCTTGTCGTTCTGCTGCATAGGCATGCATACCCAGTGCCTCAAACACCGAACGCCCGGTTCTAACCGCGCTATCGAAATAATCTCGAATTATGTCATTGGCCCCAGCAGCATAGAGTTCATACACATGGTCGCGGTCAATCGCGCGGGCCGCAATGTGAACGTGCGGGTAGTTGGTGGAAACGTGGTGTACTAGTTCGGTGGCTTGTTGCTTCTCGTCAATCGCGACAACTAGGGTGCTGGCTTCCTCAATGCCAGCTGCGTGCAGCATGTCGGGGCGAGTGGCGTCACCCTAAAATACTTTAACGTCGAAGGCTCGCAACCTTTTTAGTTGCTCCGAATGATGATCAAGCACGACTGTTTGAAAGCCCGACCCTAATAACATTCGGTTCACGATACCGCCAAAGCGGCCATGGCCAGCGATAATGATAGAACCCTTGTGGTCAATTTCTTCTTCCTCGGGCGCTTGCGAGCCTGAAAAACGCGGTGCGATAAGCTTATCGTAAGCGATAAAAAGGGCTGGAGTTAGCAGCATAGATAGCGCAACTACCAGTAATAATTTATCAGCAATAGCAGCAGGAATAACGGCACTAGCCACGGTGAAAGATAGCAGTACAAATCCAAATTCGCCCGCTTGAGCAAGGCCAAGCGCAAACAGCCAACGGTCGCTACCGCGAATTTTAAAGATAGTTGACAACAGGAGTAAAATAATGGCTTTAAGTGCCATTAATCCAATGGTTAAACTAATAATCAGCCCTAAATTTTCGGACAATAAGCCAAAATTAATACCTGCGCCTACCGTCATAAAGAACAAACCCAACAGTAATCCCTTAAATGGCGCAATGCTGCTTTCTAGTTCGTGTCGGTATTCGCTGTTCGCTAATACAACTCCGGCCAAGAAGGTGCTCAGTGCGGGGGAAAGGCCGACTACGGTCATTAACAATGCAATGCCGATTACCATCAGTAAAGCGGCGGCGGTAAACAGCTCTCTAAGCTTGGCTACCGCAATATAGCGAAATACGGGCCGTGTTAGATAACTCCCGCCCACCACAACGGCAGCAATTGCCGCCAAAGTTAAGCCGCCTCTTTGCCAGCCTGCTAGGCCTTCAATAAAACTAGGCCCGTTGCTGTGGTCACTGCTATCTGCAGCACTGAGTAAGGCGTCTTGAAGTTCGGGCAGCGCTAATAGCGGTATAAACGCCAGCATCGGAATAACCGCGATGTCTTGAAACAAAAGTACTGAAAAGCTGGCTTCACCGCCGTCGCTTTTCATCAAGCCTTTTTCGTTAAGTGTCTGTAGCACGATAGCCGTTGACGACAAAGCAAACACCAAGCCAATGGCCAAGGAAACCGACCAAACTTGCCCGGTCAGCATCGCAATGCCCATTACTGCAAGCGTGGTCAGGCCGACTTGTAAGCCGCCCAAACCCAGTAGTTTGTTCTTCATTTGCCAAAGCATGCGCGGTTCAAGTTCTAGGCCAACTAAAAATAGCATCATCACTACGCCAAATTCGGCGAAATGCTGCAAGCTAATTACGTCTACGTGCATAGTGTGCAGCAGCGGGCTGATGGCTATGCCTGCAATTAAGTAGCCCAATACCGAGCCGAGGCCCAATTTCGAGGCAATCGGAACTGCGACGACCCCAGCAATAAGAAAGATAAACGCCAGTGCCAAGAAACTATCCATTTGCTTTGCCTCCTAAATTGGCGATGTCAGTGTGGGCGACGGTTTCTAACTTTACCGCAGCTTCAAAATCGTAAGTATTGTCGCGTAGCGCCCGAATTAACTGTTGATAGGCATTAATGTGTAGTTCTGCTTCGCCGTTGTCGGGTGCGTGTAATGCGCCGAATAATACATAGGGCGTGGCAAAGTGCATTTTGCAAAGTGTGGTGCTTTGCTCAAGCGGAGATAAAAAAGTGCGCAAGGTATGGTTTTGGTAGCCGTCAGTGGTGTAGGCCTCTGCTGGACCTGCCGCCGTAAGCGCTAACATTAGCGTTTTGCCAGCAAGTTTGTCACCTTCGTCGCCATACGCGAACCCTTGCTCTAACACCAGATCTAGCCATTCTTTGATAATAGAGGGTGTGGAATACCAAAACACCGGAAACTGAAATAAGATCACCTCGTGGTCGATAAGACGTTGCTGCTCATTGTCGATATCAATTTCAAACCGTGGATAATCTGCATATAGATCGACAAAACTAACACCATCTTCTCGCTCGGCAACGCGTGCCATTCTGGCATTAACATGGGAATGTGATTGCCCGGGGTGAGCATAATAAACAAGCAGTTTAGGCATCGTGCAGAATAAAGATTAAGGACAAAATAACAAGGAGATTTTACACGCTAAGGCGGTACTGCACATCTAGCATTAATATCGTAAGGGGCATTGCCCCTAGTCTAATTAAGTCAACTGTCCCCCGAGCTCAACTTATAACGCTCGGTTCAGCAGGTACTTTGTCCCACTGCAACTGCTTGTTGAACGAAGCCGCTAAGCGGCAAAGAGAGCCAACAACGAGCACACTATTCCTATCACCCTCAATGTTGAGTGTGTGTTTTATAGGAATAAATAATGAACTCATCAGATCAAACTCGTTTTGACTCTCTTTACCAACAACATATTAACGTACTTCGCCTGCAAGGCAAAGCCGACGCAACTATAGATAGCTATTCGCGAGCTGTGCGCCGAGTGTCGGCGTTCTTTGATTGTTGTCCCGACCAGCTCAGCCAACAACAATTACGGGACTACTTCTTGTCTCTGGTGCACAGCCATTCCTGGTCTACGGTAAAACTCGACCGTAACGGCCTGCAATTCTTTTATCGCTACATTCTCAACAAATCTTGGCAGTGGATAGAGATTGTAAAACCGCCTAGGGTTCAAACTCTGCCTGATATTCTGTCGACGGAGGAAGTGGGCCGCGTCATCAACCAGACACGCGAAGCGCGTTACCAAACTTATCTTTTGTGCGTGTACAGCATGGGGCTGCGCTTGAGCGAGGCGCTCAACCTGACCATTGCTGACATCGACAGTGCTCGCCATAAAGTGCATGTACGTTGCGGCAAAGGTCGTAAAGATCGGTTTGTATTTTTGCCTGATCGAACGCTCGATTTATTGCGCACTTATTGGGCCAGTCATCGTAACCCTAAATGGCTATTTCCTCAGGGAAAAACCAACCAACTTCGCCGCTCAGCCAGCGCACCGATGGACCGCGGCGGCTTGCAAAAATCGGTTAAGGTCATCGTCAAAAGTTGCGGCATTCATAAGCGCGTTACCATTCACACCTTTCGCCACTGCTATGGCGCACACTTGGTCGAGTCAGGCGTTCACTTGCGCGCCATCCAGCGCGAGATGGGCCATGAATGTCCCAAGACAACGGTGCTTTACACGCAACTCACCGACGTGGTGCAACGCAACACCGGCTCGCGGATAAACACCTTGATTGATGGCTTGGACTTTGAGGTGATCGCCTAATGGAACTCGCCTCGATACTAAACCGCCATCCCGATGCTTTGTGCCTGTTGGGCGGCGCAGAGCGCAGCACCGCCAACGCCATTAGCGGGTGCCGCACGGCCCAATATGGTCTTATGCTTACGCATTGTGGCCAGTGCAATGAATCACAAAACCACCCGCGCTCCTGTGGCCACCGCAGTTGCCCTCGCTGTCTGAATCATGCCAGCAGTGAATGGCTGGATCGCCAGAGCACAAAATTATTGCCTTGTGATTACTTTATGGTGACCTTTACCTTGCCTTATGAACTGCGTCGTATAGCCAAGCACCATTCCAAAACCGTGTATGACGCACTCATGGATTGCGCCGCCAGTACGCTTAAAACCTTCGCCAAGAACGATATTAAGTGTGCAGAGCACATTGGCTTTAGCACCGTTTTACACACCCATACTCGCAAGCTCGATTACCACCCGCATGTGCATGTGGTGTTTCCCAATGGGGGCTTATCAAAGGACAAAGCGTTGTGGCAATCCAAGCCCGGCAACTACTTGTTCAATGGCAAGGCGCTTGCCTGCGTGTTCCGTGCTCGGCTACTACGGGCTTTGCGAGCAGCCGATCTTGATCTTCCCTGCACCCCAAAACACTGGATCGTGCACTGCAAGCAGATTGGCAAAGGCTTACCGGCGTTTAAATATCTCTCGCGGTATCTGTATCGCGGGGTTATTAGTGAGAACAATATTCTCAGTGATCGCGATGGTCAAATCACCTTTCGTTATCAGGACAACAAAGGCAAATCCCGCACCCGCTGCCTCGACTCAAAGGCGTTCATTGCATTGGTTTTGCAACACGTTCTACCAAAGGGGTTTCGCCGGGTGCGCGATTACGGTTTTGTGCACGGCAACGCCAAACAAACCTTAAAGCGAGTGCAATGGGCCTTGCAGGTGGTTGTACCGTCCGGACCAATCAGGCCAAAACGACAAAGACCAATTTGGCGTTGCAAGCACTGCGCCACGCCTCTGGTTATCATTGGCTTTTGTCGCCGTCGCTTCGAATCAGGTTAATTGCTTAGATCCAACAAGCTCACTAAAGTCACTTAATACGGAGGACCCCAGCTTTATGCAATAAGAAAGTACCATCACTCGGCGAGTGAGACGCCCACTCGCCTGCAATCTTAAGCGAAACCCTGAACGCTTAAAGTCACAAGGACCAGTAGCGGATATATTTACTTAATAGAGGTAACCCCCCGGGCTTGTTCAACAATTGGATAAAGTCGCGGCTGCGCGGCGACTTATCCTTATTCGTTATGTTGCGATGCTAAAAGTTTAAATGAAAACATAAATAAGAAAGCCACCGAAAGCTGCGGCAAAAATGCCAGCAGCACGACCATAGGGGTTTACGAAAGTCAATGCCCATGAAATTAGCCGTTGAAAGTTGTGGCGCCCCATTGCAGCCAAAGATAAAGCAGCAACAATTGAGAGCCACCCAAGGATTTCAATTACTAATGGATACTTGGATAGACTGGATTGGCTTATTAGTAAAGCACCGATAATCAGTCTCACTACAACCGCTAGAATATGTATTGTTAGCTTATCAATATTACTTCTTAGATATCCGTATATAACTTCTGGACTAATAAGGATTACTACTCCAGCCAGGAACGTCAGAGCGCCAACTATAATTATTAATTCGGTCATGTTCTATTTTCCAGTGCAACACAACGCTTCGAGAAGGGGCACCGCTTGCGGCATCCCTCTTACTGCGCTTATATGATACGTATTTGATCTGCACAGACAATAGCATCTATTTGTATTTCAATTAACCATTCTGGGTTAATAAATAAAGTTACCTACACAACGCTAGAAACAAACCTGTCCAAACCATCCCCGCGATTTAGCTACTTAATTTCACTGCTGTCCCGTTAACTTTCACAGCAACGAAAATTGATTAGGATTAAGGTTTGGGTGATGCATCGGGTCTCCTCGCAACAGTGCCATTAAATCACGTTTTTCAAACAAATTAAGCTGCAATACCCTCAATATTTGTTGCATCGTTTTGCCCGCCTTCGACTGCAATTTGATGAACATCAGTATTAGGTAAATACATAACGCAATCCATATTTGGGTCAATACTGCGTTCTTGCTGGTGCCGATAAATGACTTCACCTTTAAGTTCTGCTTGATCCACTTGAAGAATAATTCCACCTGCCATCTGGCTTTATAAATATCGGCGATAGTTTGAGCACTGAGCTTAAAGTGGTTGGTTAAAAACACATAATGCTTGCCTGTAGTGGCATCGCGATAACCAATACGGCGTAATCGAATCGAACACTCCTTTGCTGCTTTGACCCCCGTGAATTCAATCGTTTGATCACTGCTAAGTCCCGTTCCCTTGCGTACACTATGTCGCTTGATAAGGCGGTATGCAGCATTCTTCTTTAATCGTGTGACAAAGTATATTCCCTTGTCATTCAATTGCTTATACCAGGCATAGTCGTTGTATCCACGGTCAATAACTACAATGCTGCCTTTCGGGAAAGCTACTTTCCTGCCTGCAGTAACATCAGCACATTTACCCTCGGTGATATTAACAAACTCAGGTAAGTAACCATCATGATTCAGGCCTACATGCAGTTTGATTGCCCCTTTAGTTGATCGAAAGTCTGCCCATGGGAAAACCGATAAGCACAGATCAATGGTAGATGAGTCCAGCGAATACAGGGGATTCTTGAAACGAAAGTTATGCCCTGGCGTTTTGCTCTGACAGCGCTTGAGTAATTGAGAGAATAGCGCTTCATAAAGGCTCGAAGGCTTGTTCTCATTGATGCGTGAAAGATTGGACCGCGTTAACACGGCACTACCAGGATGATACAAGCGGTGTGATTGAGCGCTGACATTATCAACAATATCACGCAAGCTATGACGGCCAGTCAATTGAGCTATAGTCAGGCTCACGAACTGTGACCAACGAGACGCTCTGCGGAATGAACGCCCCGAATGATGTTGAATTGCGAGTGCCTCGAATTCATGTCTCGGAACAATTTTGAGTATTTGATTTAGAACGGTATTACAATGTGACATGGTCTGATTTTCCTATTTGATTCAACGGTTTATCGCTAAACGTATTTTATCAAATTGAGAGAAAATCAGGCCTGTTTCTTTAGTGTTAACGGGACAGCAGTGACTTAATTTGCAATTTTCTGCCGATAGTAGGTACAATGAAGCGACGACATCGTAAAGAAATTATCTGCGCGGAGTATTATAAGTCAGCTCAGAATGCTCGTGGCCAGTTAGGGTGTCTTAATCACCGTTGAACACCAAATAGAGGAACATCAAAATGAAATATTTCAATCAATTGGTTTTAAGCCTTATATCAATCACCGTTTTATTTGTCAGCGCAGCCACTGTGTCTATTGCCAAAGTAGAAGGCGATACTATTATTTTGGGTGCAGCAGTTTCCCTTACCGGAAAGTACTCTACTAACGGCGAACACACACAAAATGGCTATGAGTTCGCGGTTAAAAGAATCAATGAAATGGGCGGAGTGACTGTTGAAGGTAAAGCCTACAAGTTTAAGATTGTTTATTATGATGATGAATCGAATTCTGGGCGGGCGGCGCAACTTGCAGAAAGGTTGATCAAGCAAGATGGCGTGCAATATATGCTTGGCCCGTATAGCTCGGGTCTAACCAAAGCAATGGCACCGATTACCGAGGAAAACAAAATTCCTATGGTTGAGGCTAATGGTGCGTCGCGCTCCTTATTTACCAAAGGGTATAAATATTTGTTCGCCGTCCTATCCGCAGCAAATCAATACCTTGAGGTTGCAATCGATCTAGCGGTAGAGAGAAATGGTGGGAATCCGGTTGACATAGCCATGGCTTTTGAGCAGGACGCATTTTCTCAGGACGTTAGACTGGGTGTCGTTGAAGCGGCCGCGAGGACCGGCTCAAACATAGTCGTTGATGATAAGTTGCCTAAGGAGTTGAATGACATGGCTGCAACCCTTTCTAAGGTAAAAGTTACTAAACCAGATGTATTAGTGATTTCTGGTCACTCCAAAGGGGCGCTAACTGCGATTAGGCAGATGTCGGAAATGCAGGTAGATGTGCCCATGCTGGCGATGACTCACTGTGATGCGTCAAAACTTGCAAAGCAGCATGGTAAGAAGTCTGAGTACGCGCTATGCGCTGCACAATGGCATAAATCATTAAGCTACAGCGATGGGTTCTTTGGCAGTGGTGAGCAATACGACAAAGAATTTACTGAAGCCTTTGGTTATGCACCACCTTATCAGGCTGCAGAATCCTCTGCAGCGTTGCTGGTTTATAAAGATGCCTTTGAACGCGCTAATTCTTTTGATCGTGAAAAACTGCGTGACGCTTTAGCAACTACGGACATACAAACCTTTTATGGCAATGTGAAGTTTGGTGATGCAGGGCAAAATATTGCCAAGCCTATGGTGTTGTTTCAAGTTAGATGCGAAGGGGAGATCTGCGAAAATAAAGTGGTCGCACCAACGGAGTGGGCTTCGACCGAATTAGTGCATCCCGTTCCAAAATGGTCCGAAAGATAGCGGTCTTTTTACTAAAAAAAGTAAGTCACCTTAACTAAATAAATGCCCTCTTAATATAGAGGGCATTATTTATTGTTTGTATGGACTTCTTAATCTTCAAAGCGCCAATTCTGATGGTGCAAGCCTCTCTGGATGGAATATTGTTGGGCATACTATTTGCGGTGATCGCCTATGGCATGGCATTGCAGTGGGGAGTAATGAACATCATCAATATCGCGCAGGGCGAGCTGGTAATACTGGGCGGGTATATCGCTTACTTTATGTATTCGATCGGGATCCATCCCGCGTTTGGGGTGATCGTTTCGCCAATCGTTATGTATTTTGTTGGTTGGGTCCTGTATAAGCTGATCATGCATCGGGTCGTTGACAGAGATTTGTTCACGTCTATCTTAGCTACCTTCGGCATCAGCATTCTTACCCAACAGCTAATGAACTTCCTATTTGGTGCTGATGTGGTGGTTGCGCAGTCTAATTTCGGCACTACTTTCCTGTTTGGTGGTTCAGTTACTCTGCCTAACGCGAAAATATTTGCCGCAGTAGTGAGTGTTGTATTTGCAGTAGGCACGGTTTTTTACATGAAAAAATCCAAGCTCGGACGGGCTATCAGGGCAACTGCACAAAACCCGCGCGCGGCAAAAATATTGGGCGTCGACACCGAAAAAGTGTATGCGGCGACGTTTGGTATCAATGCCGCTTTGTGCGGTGTTGCTGGGGCGCTAATATCCATTACATTTACTTTACACCCGTATGTGGGGCTGCCGTATACGGTTAGATCATTCATGATAGTGATTATCGCGGGTCTTGGTAATTTGCCAGGCGTGGCCTTATCGGGCATGGGTTTAGGTGTGTTCGAGGAGTTTGCCGATTACATTTTGGGAACCGAATTCAGAGTTGGCTCAGTATTTCTATTGTTAGTGCTCATTTTGGTATTCAGACGATTTAAGTTGTCAAGAAAGAGGGAATATCTAAAATGAACCGAAAACAAGCATTGCTATATAGTGGTTTGTTGCTGTTTGGGTTGATTGCTCCGTTTTTGTTTCCCGCCTATAAGCTGCAACTTTCATTTCTCTGGGTGCTGATTATTCTGGCGCTGACTTGGGACGTCCAGGGTGGCCAGATGGGCTACAACACCTTTGGTAATATTCTATTCTTTGGCGTGGGTATGTATCTATGTGCAGGAATACAAATTGGGTTGTTTTTTCCCTTAGCCGAATGGACCGCAGGGGGCGGCGAAAAAACGTTTGTACATACGCCGCAACAATATTTTCAGGGGCTGATGATAGGGTTGGCTTTCGCAGGGGTCGTGCCGATGATCGTTGCGGGCGTGATTGGCTATGGCATATTAGGGCTTAGAGGGCATTATTTCGCAATCTGTACTCTTGGACTTGGCATTGCAGCGGGAGAAATTGCGGGGGGAATTGAATTAATCGGCGCTGGACAGGGGATGACGACCCCGCCGTGGCCGAAAAACATTGGCGACACTGAGCTAAGGTCCGAATTTTTCTACTACTTGTGCTTTCTACTATTAATTGCAACCTTTATGTTCTTAAGGTGGGCATACCAAACCCGTTTTGGATTAACGCTAAATGCGATCAGGGACAATGAAGACAAAGCTGAAGCGATGGGAATTCCAACGATGAAATATAAAATCATCGGTTGGATGGTTTCCGCCTTTTTTGTCGGAATCGCGGGTGCGCTAATGGGGAATATGGTAGGGTATATTGAACCAGTGGAGGTCGCGTTTGCTGGGCCGACATTCGGTGTGTTTATGGTTTTGATGGCCATTTTAGGCGGTAAGGGAACTCTTTGGGGGCCAGTGATAGGCGCCACAATATTTCATCTATTCAAAGAAGGTTTCTGGACGTTTTTCCTAGGGTGGCAATACGTTGCCCTAGGCTTATTGATTGTGGTGATCGTCGTCTTTTTCCCTGAGGGGGTGATGGGCTGGCTTCGGGTAAAACGCCCTGATTGGTTCGGTGAAGTTGTCGAAGATGCTGAGCGCACAGTACAGATTCATTTAAAGTAATGGGACCTATTTTAGACGTCTCTGCGTTGCATAAAAGCTTCGGAGGGGTAAAGGCCAACCAAGATATTTCGTTATCCGTTGAGCAAGGAAGTATCGTTGGGCTAATTGGGCCAAACGGGTCTGGTAAAACCACATTATTCAATTCAATCGTTGGCACTCATCCAATCGACAGTGGTTCAATTAAGTTTGAAGGCCGTGAAATATCAGAGCTACCTGTAATAGCAATAGCCAAACAAGGCTTGATAAGGACTTTTCAACAAACCAGAATTTATGGAAAATTAAACTGCGTCAACAATATGTTAATCAGCCATAAACCAGCTAACCAAAATCTTAGGACGGTATTTTCGAAGCTACCTCAGTCACTGGTTAGGAAAGCTGAAAAGCATTTAGAATTCGTTGGTTTATATGGCAAAAGAAACCTAAGGGCAGAGGAGCTCTCATTTGGTCAGCAAAAGTTGCTTGAACTAGCCATGGCATTGATGAATGAGCCCAAGATGCTGCTTCTGGATGAGCCTACTGCGGGGATCAACCCAACATTGATAAACGGTATTATTGATCGGCTTATCACCATTAACAAAGACTTTGGCATTACTTTGTTGGTGATTGAGCACAATATGAGGGTAATCATGGCCTTAGCCGAGAATATCTTTTGTCTGGCGCATGGACAGCTTTTGGCAGAAGGCGGCCCCAATGAGATAAAAAATGACAAGCGTGTGATTGACGCGTACTTAGGGGTCCAATAATGTCTGACCAATATGCCGTTTTAGGTCAGGCTCCAGACAAGCCAGCACTAAAAGCACTATCACCCAGCGAAATTAGCCTCAGTATAAGTGCCCTTTCAGCTGGATACGGCAAGATGGAGATTCTTCACGGCCTAGATTTATTTGTCAGTAAAGGGCAATCATTGTGCCTGATTGGCCCTAACGGTGCGGGCAAATCAACTATTCTGCACTCTATTTATGGTTTTACCGATATATATGGCGGCCGAATTGAAATAGAGGGCAAGGATATTACCCATCTTTCATCTGCAGAAAAGCTTAGATCAGCTGGTATTGCGTATATTTTACAAGATAATTCTGTGTTTCCAGATATGACAGTCGAAGAGAATCTGCTTATGGGGGGGTATCTCGCAGATAATATTGAACAGTCGTATGAAGAAGCTGAGAAGATTTTCGAAAAATATGATCGGCTAAGGAATCGACGAAATCAGCCTGCCAAAGTGCTATCGGGCGGAGAGCGAAGATTATTGGAAATCTCAAGAGCGTTAGTAATGAAACCTACTGTTCTTTTGGTCGATGAGCCATCAATTGGCTTGGAACCCAGATACATAGATATGGTTTTCGAGATTCTTAGGGACATTCAAATCACTGACCATAAAACAATCATATTGGTAGAACAAAATGCGAAAAAAGGCCTCGAATTTGCTGATATCGGCTACGTACTAGTATCTGGTCAAGTTGCGATCGCGGGCAAAGGAAATGAGTTGTTAAACAACCCAGAAGTAGGGCGGTTGTTTCTGGGGGGATGATTAGCAATAAGGTTGTATTTTGGGAGGGTTGGATAAGTAGTCGGCTCCCACTACTTATGGTCTTTGCCTTTACTGAGTTATAACGAGATAACAGCGATCTTGCCGTTTTTAGATTTAATGATAAAAAATATGGAATCGTCTATTTCTGGAATTTCTATACTAGTCGCCGCTTCGAGATTAATTCGAGTAGCGCTAGACGTTGCCCCTGTAACCGCTTCGCCGGTATCTCTGAGAACAGTTCTAATTTTATCCACCGTAGCGTGCGGTGCATCCTTCTTAAGAACAGCCCACGCACCTGCGACATGCGCTGCGGCCAAGGAAGTGCCAGATCGTGCTGCGGTCATTTTGTTGCCCGTATCCGAAGTGATAATGAATACCCCAGGGGCATATAGATCTAGGCCGCTGTCTTCGTTAGTTTTTTCCCATTTCTCATCACCATCCGTAGAGGCACCTACTGACACGGCTGTAGAGATACATGCAGGCCCATTAACGCTGTTTGACCCTCCATTACCAGAAGCTACCACGGTGGCAATGCCCGCAAACCGCAAACTATCGATAGCGACTTTGATCGGGGCTAGCTGTGTATTGCAAGTTCCAATCACTGGGTCACCCAAGGCTAACAAGACCGAAGCTATCTCAATGTCATTGTCAGCATTATGCAGGACCAGTACGCGATTCATCCCCGCAATAATATCTGACTTTAAGGCCCCAAATGGGGGGGCCAGGAGGTCCTCCCAATTGCGTATAAACCTGAATGGATACTATAGTAGACGCTGGGGCAACTCCATCGGACGTTGCGCCGTCCCCTACCGCTACTCCAGCAACCACTGTCCCATGATTACATTGAATGGCAACGGTACAAGGTACGCCAGACCCAACCTTCGTTGATTGATTTACTGCTCCAGGACATAAGGAGGTATGTGAGGTATGTTCGGCTAATCCACCATTAGAATAACAAGCCTCAGACACCACCCGACTGACCACCCGACCGCCTACCCGACGGCTTAAAAATGAATGGGTTTTCTCTACCCCAGTATCTAATATCGCCACACTCCAACCCGCACCGCGATCGTATGTGGCAGTCGCATCATAATTTCCGGGTGGGTCGGGGTCGATATTAAGCACTATGTAGGAGTGCTCGTATCCAACAGGGGTTTAAAAGCGATATCCTCTGATACGCTAATGCCTGGTTGTTTTTCTAATCGTTTTCGTGCCGATTTATTCACCCGCAACGACATTGCTGGCAGCATGCTATATTTATATTGCATGAGATAGTCGGCTTTATTAAGCTTTTTTAGTAGTTTTTGTTGATGTTTGGCAATCGTTCTTTTTATTAACTTGTTTTGTGCTTGAAACGAACCCTTCCCTCTAAATTGTCTAGTTTCACTGCCGGCCTCTTCTAGGGTGATAATCACGCTAGTCATCTTTTCGGCTTCATTATTAACAGCACTTGCAGCTAGTGTAATAGTGCTGATTACACAAAAGCATGCTGTCACTAACCACTTCGATTCATTTTCCTTTTTTTCGTTTACTTTACTAAGATCTTACACTCACAGTGTTACTAAAATCTTGGGGCAAGTCAAGTTACTATCCGAACTTTCAATCTATGGTTAATTCAGGAAAACCCAATAACAGCCAAGCCAAGTTGATATCTCGATTTCCTGGCCTACTGAAAGCTAAATTTTGTTTAGAGGCCAATACGGCTTCGCCAATGGTTTTCCCACTGCTAACATGGTTGTTAAAATACAAAGAAAATGTATTTTCTACTGATCCGCTTGTTTGTGATGCGGCGCCAGCAACGGATACTGCTCCGTTATTTCTAAGCAACAACTCGTGTGCCATAGTGTTTGCAGCAGGATCAACATAATAGGTATTCCAACATCCCCACTGCGTAACAATAGCTGGCTTGTTCCCAGTAAAAACTTGGTCTATTTGTGAAGCCGTTAGCATGGAGGCTTCCGTCGACCATCTGTCAGTCGAAGAGTGACCGTAATAGCTGATGAACGAGACACCACTATTTATCTCAGACTCAATCATATCGCGCGCGACTTGGTTCGCTTGATTATTAGAATACGTTTGACGTAAGTCGTCTAAATACACGGTTGAGTTACTCCAAGGATTACCGTTGAAATACACACTTTGGGCAAAATCCGCTTCTCCCTTAAAATCATAAGCACCGACAATATCAGCGACGAATAGCGTTTTGCTTGCATAAGACCTGTTTAGATAGGTTGCACGTTTAGTTAATAGTTGGTCTAACTCTACTTCAGTACGAACGGGCAGCCGCGCCAATTGGATATCAGGTACATCATCTGCTGGATTACTAACATCTGCATAGGCACCATCTAATGGCACATGCGTTTCAATCTGAGAAATAGGCCCAAAAATTGAGGGGACGAAACTTTCGCCGCCAAACCCCAATTCATCTAAATAATCTTAAAGTGTCACCACCCACTAATAGAACAATTTCAGTGCCACGCTGGGCCACCGCATCTTTTATGTAGGAGTGGATTGCACTTGCATCGACAATATAATTATTATACTGGGCATAAATATCATCGGTGCTCACTACATCAACGCCATTATGAGTCGCATTTAACCCAGACAAATAACCTGAAAAAGTATTAATTTTATTTAAAAATAGCGGATGTGAGATGATCAAATATTCAGCGTTTCCCGCTAATAAATCTGTTGGCGACGGAGCGTCTGGAATTGAAGATGTTGGGGTAGTTTGACTGGTGTACACATAATACATTGAATCAACTCCATTGCCCGCAAAAGACACGGTGCATCCGTATGCCGTGCCGCATAGTTGTTGATCATAATTAGTTAAGTAATCAACCGAACCATCATCATTTTTCCTGAAGATAGAGGTCACCGCGTTATCGAATCCAGAAACCGTAAATTTAGAACCACTAGAGCGAAAGACTAATGAGGTGCCGTCTTTGGACACAAACCTTCGTGGATAATTTAAAGTAATGGAGTTGAGTTTAATTAAGTCTTGCGCTCGACCACTCATCGGCACATGAAAGGATATAGGGTTAGTACCATTACTAACCATGCCGTCGCTAAATTCTTTCTCAAAAGTTTTACTCACTATGCCATCAAAGCTAGTATTAATAATTGTGCTGTCGTTGATTGAAATTCGTAGCATATGGTCAGGCCCGGAGCCTGCCAACAAATCAGATGAGCCCCACACTTGGGTGGAAAACTTAGCTGCTTGATAGGGTGCCTGCGGAACGCCAGTTCCTGAAGCTGGGAAAAATATACGCTCTGCATAATGGTCAAGCGTGATGTTGACAGCGTGCGTATTCGCACCTTCGTTATAATTACGCCCGATATCGTCGGCATACCACGCATCAGTCGGTTCGGGAGAGTAAACAGAGTGATAATTACGCGGCTCATATTTGACTTCTGCAAGATAACTGTACTGCGATTGGCCTACAGGAACCGCATCACTCACGTCGTTGACGTGCTCAGCAGAGCCAACATCCCCCAGAGTCAGTGTATAAATATTTGTCGATGAGTAGATGCTTTGGTACGGCTCCCCAATAAACTCAATAAAGCTACTCGACTGGAAGTTGCCAGAAGAACTTGGAGAGCCAATTTTAATAGCAACGGGCCCCTGGCTGTTCTCCAAACCGATGCGAGTGATGTCAGAGCCCCGAAAATCAACACTAAAACCCATTAATTGGCTATGCGTCATTTTATAAACGCCTTGTTCAGTAATACTAAAGTTTAAATAGTCATCTGGCTCTGTTGCGTGGGCTGGAGCCACCAATAAATTAAGTAAATCCATCCAAACAGGCCAGTTTGGTTTAATAACCGCGCTAAGCGGTACCACTTGCTCGTCCATCATTTGTTTTCGAAGTGCCTTTTCGCTGGGCGATAAACGTTGTAAAATTTGTTGCTTCCGTGCATCACGAAGAGCGCTAACATCAGTTTCGTTTGCGGCTTCACTAAGTGTGTTTTGTTGCTTAATAATGTCCCAATCTATTGCATTGTTAGCGGTCAATTCGCCAAAAGCTTCGTTCAAGGCAAACGGTCCAAATACACTTTGGCTTCCATAAATAGCTACATTTACGATGGCAAATGATTGTGCAGCAATAGGTGTTTGTACTTCATAACGGTAGATATGATTGCCTCGCGCGCTGGGTTTAACCGGAACAAACACACCCCCATCAATATCCCTCCATGGGCCATCATGCGATTTGTAATAGAGGGAAAAGCCAGTATTGTGAGGCTCTAGCCCGGCTTGCGATTCAAATAACGGGTGTTCACCATTTTCTTCTCCACTGACCAAAGCCCAGCTCAGAGGAACGGATGAAAATTGCTTAGCTTCACTTGTCAGAGTACAAACAACATCATCACCAGCCTTTAATGTTAGCCAAGCTAAACCGGGCAAAATAGGTTCAGAAGGTAATCTATCATCTACCACTGATGACAAACTGCCAGTAAATTTGCCACCCTGGTCGGCAGCGCAACTCCATTGAGCGACGTCTCCGTTAACAACTGAAAGTAATTCTTTTTTATCGCTCGCAACGGCATCAGATAATCGATAAATTCCAGCCACCACTGAAGCATTGGTGACCTTTGGCTCTCCGCCTATGCCCGATATCTCATGCCCTGGGCCATCTGCGGTAAGCCTTAAGGTGCTGATAATGGGGGTATCAACATCCGAATTAACGATAGTGTTAACTAGGGTTAATTCAGCGGTGCCGCTGCTTTCAGATTGAACGTTTGAAAAACAAGATAAATTCTGTGATCCCTCGCAATTACTGTTTTGTTGCTCTTTGCCGTCATCTGTTTTAATAGAGGCTGACGGCTTGCGGTCGCTTGCATCAGGAGTAATGGCTACGATTTCCACATTTTGAGTTTGTGATTGGGCTGCTCTAAATCGTGTGATCGACACCACGTTAGGTTGGGTCGCCTGCCGAATGGCCGTAGGTTTAGGCTGATCAGAAGGGGATGGCTCTTCTATAGACTCGGTGGTTACAAAGGTGGCTGGCTTTAGTGAAGCCACTGCCGTAGAGCTAGACCCACTTAAAACAGAAGTTGATCCTCGCGAGACAGTTTCATATGCAATGCCAAGATTGTGTGGGGTACGGTTGATAGTTCTTGCTTGCGCTGCGGTTAAATCTATTACACAGGAAAGCTTGCCCCTTTGTTCTATAGAGGTGTGGCAGGCTAAGTCTTCTACAGTAACCGCATACTTTTTAGTTTCCGAAAAGTCATTTAAGGCAACAGGATGGATTAATGACTCTTTAAGTAGATTGAAATACTCTTGCGTTAATTCGACTCTATGCTCGTCAACGTCAAAGGTTAAAACTAATATCGAGTGCGTAGCTAGGTTATCGATGTCCTCTTCTCGATCACGAATCTTAGTGATGGAGTGGCTTAAAGCGCAATCACCCGCTTTTCTTAGTGTCGTTACCTGCTGTGGACCGAGCAATATTGTCGAGACCAGCTTTGCACACGGTTCGACATCAAAATACTGACCCGCGCTATGAAGAATATCCAGATAGCTAGGTTCATAGACACTTGCCTCGTCAGACTCTTCAGGACTGGTAGACGCATAAATAACTAGCGGCGCAAGACAAAGCAAACCACCGAGCAGCTTAGTGAGAGTTTTATTCAATATAAATTTCATGATTAGCTTTTCAATATTATGTTTATTGATTGGGTGCCATATATATGAAGGTGCAAGATTGAATTTAATATTTTAATTAAATCAGGCTGGACGTTCGTCAATGAGTATGTAAATACACCGTTAATTCTTATTATTTGCCTATAATATCATAAATATTACCACTTATCTACAATATATCGCCTTTCGTCTATATTCATGCTTTCTGATCACTCAATACGGGTATTTATTCTTTTAATGGTTATAGTTTGCAAAAGACTAGAAAATTTTATTTATAGCAATCACGGTTAGTCACTAATAGCGTTTCACTTGGCTAACTGCGAACTTCAATATAGTTATACAGAGCGCCGCAAAAAGCTGTAGCCGAAACTGCAGTGGTATGGAGTAGATAAGATAGACCAAATCAAAGAGAGGTTGATTAGCTCAAATAAATGGCAACAACCTTACACAAAAGCTATAGAATTTTTGGATTTGAAGGTTGTCTCTGAGTTTCCACTCAGTTTGGTGAATATTTTTTAATTTGGTGTTTGATATATACTGCAATTTATTATAGTATTTAGTACTGATATCTACTGTAACTTGTTATAGCTTGGTGTAAATTTGGATACTGTAACTTCAGGTATGGACAAGACTAGGTATTTAAATCAATAATTACCTAACAATAGGTGGAAAACAAAAAATTTAGGTTATAGGGTAGATAGTTATGCATATTAGACAATTGAAAAATAGAATTTCGGTCATAGCGGCTATTCTTCTGACCACCGCGGTGCCGCCAACGCTGGCACTCGATGGACTTGGTTTGGTCGAGGTTAACGCCGTCTGGGACATAACAAATTTCGAAGTATGGTCAGCGCCTGGTCAAACTGGAATTCAATTGACTGCGCCCTGCACCACAGTTGGTGTTGGCCTTCCAACGGGCAGCAATCAAATGGACAATCCCACGGGTAGTGACCCAGAATTCCCGCAATCCTCTAACCCATTAACAGAGAATCAATGGAGATGGAATGGCAGTGGTGCCGCGCCTTGTGCGGGACGATCCGGGCAAGGTTATGTGGGTATAGTAGCAGCAACGCAAGGAACTGTAACTGTGGTGGATTCAGCGTTTTTCCAAGTAGGCACACTTACTCATTATAACATTGCGGTTCCGGGTTTTCCTCCCACTGATTTCGGAAATGGTGCTTATGTTACTTTAGGGTTGACTGGTCAGTATGTATTTCATGATTTGACAGGCCCAACTCCACAGAATGTGCAGCTAGTAATCGATTATGGAATTGAGTTTAACGAGACCCTCAATGTAAGTTCATGCCTTTATCCGGCGGCTGATAACTCAAATGGCTGTGCCGACAGAACTGTTATTATCGGCCCTGCTGTGCCGCCAACGGTCACTATTGGCGGGTCTTTGGTCTCGATTGATGTTGATCAATTTTTACCACTAGACACAAATGGGAATTGCGATACCACTGCCACACCTGCGAGTGCTTTCTTTACGGCTGAAGGTGGCTCCACTACTGGTTGCGCATTTGGCACGGTTACCACTGGAAATCTACAAATCGATAAAGTCGCTGTGGGCGGTGACACTACTTTTGAAATTCGTCATGTTGAACTGGGCCAAATCCAGTCCGATCCGCCGGGCAATACACAAGGACAGGAAGTAAGTACACCAATTGTTACTGCAGTAACCACGGCTGGCGGGGCTGGTAGCACAGGTTTACTCCCAACAACCCCTGGTTTTATAAAAGTTGAAGAGGTGCCAGCTAGCATTCCTGCGGGCTGGGAGTTTGAGTCAATTACTTGTGTCGATCCTGACGAAACCTTCGGCCCCATCTACAATGCTAACTCCACACCCTGGGTCAACGCGGTTTCAGAAACCGCAGCGCTGATCGACCTAGATTCAGTTTTGGCGAGCAATTCAACGCTTTCGGAAGACATTGTTTGTACTTTTGTCAACCGTAAAAATCCAACCATTACTGTTACCAAGGTCGGTTCGCCCTCCGATAGCCAATCTTTCGATTTTACTGCCACCTCCGCCCTAAATGGCCTGTTAGCAGTAGATGGTATAACTCCCGACATCACAGATCTATCCGATGACACATTGAACGATGGACTGGCAAACGGAGTCGATGGCGGAAATGCCGCGGGTTCTTTCTCCCTCACCGCCGATGGCACAGCTTCATCGTCAATGACTTTCGAAGTGGACGCGGGTGATTTCACCATTACCGAGCAAGTCGCGGCCGGGCGGGAGCTTACCGGCTTGGTCTGTACGGCTACTAACTTTGATGGCGACCCTGTTACAGTAACCACCGTACTAGCCACAGGCGTAGCAACAATCACCAATCTTTCATGGGGCGACGAAGTCACCTGCACCTATACGAATACCGAGCAAGCGTTAATAGTTGTTGGAAAAGCATTATCTCCAACTACTGATTCGGGTATCTTTGATTTAAGCATCAACGGTGCAGTAGTTGTTGATGAAGCAACTCACGGCGATACCAATGATGGGCTAGGTGGTAATCCCGCGCCGATAGCAGTCAACATTGGCGAGATGATAACCGTCACGGAGATAGCGGGCACTAATGCGCCGGGAACCAATCTTGGTAATTATAATTCAACCCTAACTTGCTCAGGCGGAGGTGTCACAGATCCCGGCGGCACAACGTCTGGAAGCTTCGAGGTCCCTGTGTCGGCCTCAGGGGAAACGATCACGTGTACGTTCACCAACACACGTAAGTCAGCGGTCTTCACGCTGGACAAAACTTGGGTGAGTCCAGTCGCTGGCGATGTGGTTAATTTATTAACTGCAACGGCCACGAACTCGATTAGCACAACGGCGACAGCACCAGCGGGCGCAGTGGCGGTGAATACCATGACAGTGTTTGCTGGTGAGACGATAAACTTTAGTGAAGTGGCGGGCCTGGCAGCGACAAATTTGGCAAATTACACAACTACCTGGAGTTGTGATGGTGGTGCAACCAATACGCCAGGCGTATCAGGTACCTATACAGTACCGGCGACGCCAGTAGCAGTGACGTGTACGTTTACGAATACACAGAATGATACGCCAGTGACCTTAACCAAGGTTTGGGTAGGTGGTATTACAGCTGATGCAGTAAGTTTAGCGATCACGGGAGTTACGGGATCGGTAGCGGCAGTGGACGGCGCTTCAATAGTTGACGGAGCAGCAAGCGACGCGACGGCAACGGCTCTTGTAGGTGATACAGTGACATTGACTGAAGCCTTTACTACGGGTGATGCGGGTAACTACACGAAGGTACTGACTTGTACTTCACCGACGCAGCTTACTGCGCAAGAGATTGCGGCAGACGCGTTGACGGGTAACTACTCAGTGGTAGTAGGTGATGCGGGCGGACCGATCGCATGTACCTTTACGAATACACAGAATGATACGCCAGTGACCTTAACCAAGGTTTGGGTAGGTGGTATTACAGCTGATGCAGTAAGTTTAGCGATCACGGGAGTTACGGGATCGGTAGCGGCAGTGGACGGCGCTTCAATAGTTGACGGAGCAGCAAGCGACGCGACGGCAACGGCTCTTGTAGGTGATACAGTGACATTGACTGAAGCCTTTACTACGGGTGATGCGGGTAACTACACGAAGGTACTGACTTGTACTTCACCGACGCAAACTGCGCAAGTGATAGCAGCAGACGCGTTGACGGGAGATTACGCGGTAGTGGTCGGCGATGAAGGCGGACCGATTGCGTGTACCTTTACGAATACACAGAATGATACGCCAGTGACCTTAACCAAGGTTTGGGTAGGTGGCATTACAGCTGATGCAGTAAGTTTAGCGATCACGGGAGTTACGGGATCGGTAGCGGCAGTGGACGGCGCTTCAATAGTTGACGGAGCAGCAAGCGACGCGACGGCAACGGCTCTTGTAGGTGATACAGTGACATTGACTGAAGCCTTTACTACGGGTGATGCGGGTAACTACACGAAGGTACTGACTTGTACTTCACCGACGCAGCTTACTGCGCAAGAGATTGCGGCAGACGCGTTGACGGGTAACTACTCAGTGGTAGTAGGTGATGCGGGCGGACCGATCGCGTGTACTTTTACGAATACACAGAATGATACGCCAGTGACCTTAACCAAGGTTTGGGTAGGTGGTATTACAGCTGATGCAGTAAGTTTAGCGATCACGGGAGTTACGGGATCGGTAGCGGCAGTGGACGGCGCTTCAATAGTTGACGGAGCAGCAAGCGACGCGACGGCAACGGCTCTTGTAGGTGATACAGTGACATTGACTGAAGCCTTTACTACGGGTGATGCGGGTAACTACACGAAGGTACTGACTTGTACTTCACCGACGCAGCTTACTGCGCAAGAGATTGCGGCAGACGCGTTGACGGGTAACTACTCAGTGGTAGTAGGTGATGCAGGAGGCCCGATTGCGTGTACCTTTACGAATACACAGAATGATACGCCAGTGACCTTAACCAAGGTTTGGGTAGGTGGTATTACAGCTGATGCAGTAAGTTTAGCGATCACGGGAGTTACGGGATCGGTAGCGGCAGTGGACGGCGCTTCAATAGTTGACGGAGCAGCAAGCGACGCGACGGCAACGGCTCTTGTAGGTGATACAGTGACATTGACTGAAGCCTTTACTACGGGTGATGCGGGTAACTACACGAAGGTACTGACTTGTACTTCACCGACGCAGCTTACTGCGCAAGAGATTGCGGCAGACGCGTTGACGGGTAACTACTCAGTGGTAGTAGGTGATGCGGGCGGACCGATCGCGTGTACCTTTACGAATACACAGAATGATACGCCAGTGACCTTAACCAAGGTTTGGGTAGGTGGTATTACAGCTGATGCAGTAAGTTTAGCGATCACGGGAGTTACGGGATCGGTAGCGGCAGTGGACGGTGCTTCAATAGTTGACGGAGCAGCAAGCGACGCGACGGCAACGGCTTTTGTAGGTGATACAGTGACATTGACTGAAGCCTTTACTACGGGTGATGCGGGTAACTACACGAAGGTACTGACTTGTACTTCACCGACGCAGCTTACTGCGCAAGAGATTGCGGCAGACGCGTTGACGGGTAACTACTCAGTGGTAGTAGGTGATGCGGGCGGACCGATCGCGTGTACCTTTACGAATACACAGAATGATACGCCAGTGACCTTAACCAAGGTTTGGGTAGGTGGTATTACAGCTGATGCAGTAAGTTTAGCGATCACGGGAGTTACGGGATCGGTAGCGGCAGTGGACGGTGCTTCAATAGTTGACGGAGCAGCAAGCGACGCGACGGCAACGGCTTTTGTAGGTGATACAGTGACATTGACTGAAGCCTTTACTACGGGTGATGCGGGTAACTACACGAAGGTACTGACTTGTACTTCACCGACGCAGCTTACTGCGCAAGAGATTGCGGCAGACGCGTTGACGGGTAACTACTCAGTGGTAGTAGGTGATGCGGGAGGCCCGATTGCGTGTACCTTTACGAATACACAGAATGATACGCCAGTGACCTTAACCAAGGTTTGGGTAGGTGGTATTACAGCTGATGCAGTAAGTTTAGCGATCACGGGAGTTACGGGATCGGTAGCGGCAGTGGACGGTGCTTCAATAGTTGACGGAGCAGCAAGCGACGCGACGGCAACGGCAACGGCTCTTGTAGGTGATACAGTGACATTGACTGAAGCCTTTACTACGGGTGATGCGGGTAACTACACGAAGGTACTGACTTGTACTTCACCGACGCAGCTTACTGCGCAAGAGATTGCGGCAGACGCGTTGACGGGTAACTACTCAGTGGTAGTAGGTGATGCAGGAGGCCCGATTGCGTGTACCTTTACGAATACACAGAATGATACGCCAGTGACCTTAACCAAGGTTTGGGTAGGTGGTATTACAGCTGATGCAGTAAGTTTAGCGATCACGGGAGTTACGGGGTCGGTAGCGGCAGTGGACGGCGCTTCAATAGTTGACGGAGCAGCAAGCGACGCGACGGCAACGGCTCTTGTAGGTGATACAGTGACATTGACTGAAGCCTTTACTACGGGTGATGCGGGTAACTACACGAAGGTACTGACTTGTACTTCACCGACGCAGCTTACTGCGCAAGAGATTGCGGCAGACGCGTTGACGGGTAACTACTCAGTGGTAGTAGGTGATGCAGGAGGCCCGATTGCGTGTACTTTTACGAATACACAGAATGATACGCCAGTGACCTTAACCAAGGTTTGGGTAGATGGTATTACAGCTGATGCAGTAAGTTTAACGATTACTGGCGCATCAGGCATGACTACCAGCGGTTCATCGGTTGTGGGCACTGCAGTCGTAATGGCAACGGCAGATGCCTCTGTAGGTGATACAGTGACATTGACTGAAGCCTTTACTACGGGTGATGCGGGTAACTACACGAAGGTACTAATTTGTACATCGCCGACGCAAACTGCGCAAGTGATAGCAGCAGACGCGTTGACGGGTAACTACTCAGTGGTAGTAGGTGATGCAGGAGGCCCGATTGCGTGTACTTTTACGAATACACAGAATGATACGCCAGTGACCTTAACCAAGGTTTGGGTAGATGGTATTACAGCTGATGCAGTAAGTTTAACGATTACTGGCGCATCAGGCATGACTACCAGCGGTTCATCGGTTGTGGGCACTGCAGTCGTAATGGCAACGGCAGATGCCTCTGTAGGTGATACAGTGACATTGACTGAAGCCTTTACTACGGGTGATGCGGGTAACTACACGAAGGTACTAACTTGTACATCGCCGACGCAAACTGCGCAAGTGATAGCAGCAGACGCGTTGACGGGAGATTACGCGGTAGTGGTCGGCGATGAAGGCGGACCGATCGCATGTACCTTTACGAATACACAGAATGATACGCCAGTGACCTTAACCAAGGTTTGGGTAGGTGGTATTACAGCTGATGCAGTAAGTTTAGCGATCACGGGAGTTACGGGATCGGTAGCGGCAGTGGACGGCGCTTCAATAGTTGACGGAGCAGCAAGCGACGCGACGGCAACGGCTCTTGTAGGTGATACAGTGACATTGACTGAAGCCTTTACTACGGGTGATGCGGGTAACTACACGAAGGTACTGACTTGTACTTCACCGACGCAGCTTACTGCGCAAGAGATTGCGGCAGACGCGTTGACGGGTAACTACTCAGTGGTAGTAGGTGATGCGGGCGGACCGATCGCGTGTACCTTTACGAATACACAGAATGATACGCCAGTGACCTTAACCAAGGTTTGGGTAGGTGGTATTACAGCTGATGCAGTAAGTTTAGCGATCACGGGAGTTACGGGATCGGTAGCGGCAGTGGACGGCGCTTCAATAGTTGACGGAGCAGCAAGCGACGCGACGGCAACGGCTCTTGTAGGTGATACAGTGACATTGACTGAAGCCTTTACTACGGGTGATGCGGGTAACTACACGAAGGTACTGACTTGTACTTCACCGACGCAGCTTACTGCGCAAGAGATTGCGGCAGACGCGTTGACGGGTAACTACTCAGTGGTAGTAGGTGATGCAGGAGGCCCGATTGCGTGTACCTTTACGAATACACAGAATGATACGCCAGTGACCTTAACCAAGGTTTGGGTAGGTGGTATTACAGCTGATGCAGTAAGTTTAGCGATCACGGGAGTTACGGGATCGGTAGCGGCAGTGGACGGCGCTTCAATAGTTGACGGAGCAGCAAGCGACGCGACGGCAACGGCTCTTGTAGGTGATACAGTGACATTGACTGAAGCCTTTACTACGGGTGATGCGGGTAACTACACGAAGGTACTGACTTGTACTTCACCGACGCAGCTTACTGCGCAAGAGATTGCGGCAGACGCGTTGACGGGTAACTACTCAGTGGTAGTAGGTGATGCGGGCGGACCGATCGCGTGTACCTTTACGAATACACAGAATGATACGCCAGTGACCTTAACCAAGGTTTGGGTAGGTGGTATTACAGCTGATGCAGTAAGTTTAGCGATCACGGGAGTTACGGGATCGGTAGCGGCAGTGGACGGCGCTTCAATAGTTGACGGAGCAGCAAGCGACGCGACGGCAACGGCTCTTGTAGGTGATACAGTGACATTGACTGAAGCCTTTACTACGGGTGATGCGGGTAACTACACGAAGGTACTGACTTGTACTTCACCGACGCAGCTTACTGCGCAAGAGATTGCGGCAGACGCGTTGACGGGTAACTACTCAGTGGTAGTAGGTGATGCAGGAGGCCCGATCGCATGTACCTTTACGAATACACAGAATGATACGCCAGTGACCTTAACCAAGGTTTGGGTAGATGGAATAGCAGCTGATGCAGTAAGTTTAGCGATCACGGGAGTTACGGGATCGGTAGCGGCAGTGGACGGCGCTTCAATAGTTGACGGAGCAGCAAGCGACGCGACGGCAACGGCAACGGCTCTTGTAGGTGATACAGTGACATTGACTGAAGCCTTTACTACGGGTGATGCGGGTAACTACACGAAGGTACTGACTTGTACTTCACCGACGCAGCTTACTGCGCAAGTGATAGCAGCAGACGCGTTGACGGGTAACTACTCAGTGGTAGTAGGTGATGCAGGAGGCCCGATTGCGTGTACCTTTACGAATACACAGAATGATACGCCAGTGACCTTAACCAAGGTTTGGGTAGGTGGTATTACAGCTGATGCAGTAAGTTTAGCGATCACGGGAGTTACGGGATCGGTAGCGGCAGTGGACGGTGCTTCAATAGTTGACGGAGCAGCAAGCGACGCGACGGCAACGGCTCTTGTAGGTGATACAGTGACATTGACTGAAGCCTTTACTACGGGTGATGCGGGTAACTACACGAAGGTACTGACTTGTACTTCACCGACGCAGCTTACTGCGCAAGTGATAGCAGCAGACGCGTTGACGGGTAACTACTCAGTGGTAGTAGGTGATGCAGGAGGCCCGATTGCGTGTACTTTTACGAATACACAGAATGATACGCCAGTGACCTTAACCAAGGTTTGGGTAGATGGAATAGCAGCTGATGCAGTAAGTTTAGCGATCACGGGAGTTACGGGATCGGTAGCGGCAGTGGACGGCGCTTCAATAGTTGACGGAGCAGCAAGCGACGCGACGGCAACGGCAACGGCTCTTGTAGGTGATACAGTGACATTGACTGAAGCCTTTACTACGGGTGATGCGGGTAACTACACGAAGGTACTGACTTGTACTTCACCGACGCAAACTGCGCAAGTGATAGCAGCAGACGCGTTGACGGGTAACTACTCAGTGGTAGTAGGTGATGCAGGAGGCCCGATTGCGTGTACTTTTACGAATACACAGAATGATACGCCAGTGACCTTAACCAAGGTTTGGGTAGATGGTATTACAGCTGATGCAGTAAGTTTAGCGATCACGGGAGTTACGGGATCGGTAGCGGCAGTGGACGGTGCTTCAATAGTTGACGGAGCAGCAAGCGACGCGACGGCAACGGCAACGGCTCTTGTAGGTGATACAGTGACATTGACTGAAGCCTTTACTACGGGTGATGCGGGTAACTACACGAAGGTACTGACTTGTACATCGCCGACGCAAACTGCGCAAGTGATAGCAGCAGACGCGTTGACGGGTAACTACTCAGTGGTAGTAGGTGATGCAGGAGGCCCGATTGCGTGTACTTTTACGAATACACAGAATGATACGCCAGTGACCTTAACCAAGTTGTGGATAAATGGTAACTCTGGCGACGTTGTAGAACTCGAAATCTTAGGGGGTACTGGATCTGTTCCTAAAGTAGATGGGAGTGCTATGGTAGGAGCGCAGCCAATGGATGCAACGGCAACGGCAACTGCGTTAGCTGGAGATACTTTGACTTTTGCCGAAGAGTTTACAACTGGTATAGCAGAAAATTACACCAAAACACTTACTTGTACATCTCCTGCTATAGACGGAGTACTAGAAGTCGCAGAAAATGCTTTGACTGGCCAATATATTGTTAAATTAGGTGATATAGGCGGCCCAATAGACTGTACCTTTACAAACGATTTCAACCTAGCTGAACTGACTTTAATTAAGGTAGTAGACATTAGGTTTGGCTATTCCCTTGCGCAAGTCAGTGATTTTGTACTCGAAGCCAATACTGATATAGATTCTCAAGATTCTTTCTCAGGGCTATCAGGGGCTTCATCGGTTACTAATGTCGATGTTATTGCAGGCATCTATAACTTGGATGAATCAGAAGCTGTTGGGTCAGAAGGAGTGCTAGGCAGATATGAAGGTGTACCAACAGGCTGGGATTGTCTCGCAGATGGAAATGGCACTTTTACTGGCTCTATTGAAATTGTACGCGATCCCTTATTGCCTCCTCCAGGGGATATCATGCCAGGCAGAGGCACCGGCACCCTAGAGATTAACCCTGGGGATGATGTTGTCTGTACCCTAATCAACCAAGAAACCCAACCCCTTCCCGTTTCGTTAACGTGGGTACAGGTAAGCGATCAAACTGGCCCTATAGTTATTGAATGGGAAACGGTCACTGAGGTGGGGAATGCTGGATTTGCTTTGTATTACAAATCCACAGACGCTGAATGGTTGAAAATTGATAATGGTGTATTTGTTTCTACCAACGGTGATGGAACCACATCACAACGTTATCAATATGAGGTTCAAGCTGATATTCAAGCAAGTTCGTTTGCTATAACTGAAGTAAACATCCGTGGTCAACAAAAGATTAATGGGCCTTATATGCTTAATCAGTCCATCGGCAAGCTATCTTCTGCGCAACCTACTGACTGGGAGAAGATCAAGCAAAGCAACACGCGGACGCGTGAAAGTAAGGAAAAGAACAAGGCTGAATTAGGTGAACGTAGAATGCAGAAATTAAATAATAGAATGTCACCTGTCGAAAGGCAGAATAAACAGAAAATACACCAAGGAGGTAAACCGATGACATTGCATAAGTCAAAACAAAACAGCTGGTTTGCTATGTTATTAGGTGCTGTTATTTCATCTGCTCACGCTACGGATGCAGAAACGTTACTTAACTTTGAAGTGGCTGAAGCAGGTGTAGTAAAAGTTTCGCACTTACAGCTAATAGAGCAAGGCATTGATCTTAGCGGCTTTGTAATCAGTCGTATCGGACTAACTAATCGAGTCGGTGCAATCCCGGTGCGAGTGGGTGGTTTCAGCGACGAAACTTACTTCGATGAGAATAGCTACATCGAGTTTGTGGGTGAAGCTTACTATTCCATATATGCTGATAAAAACATTTATACTCTAACGCTGGGCGATGAAGGGAGTGCAACACAGGTTATCAATAGCGACGAGGCCATACCCAATGGATATTCTCAATATAGTTATTTAGAAGAGGTAAGGCACGACCCACAGCAAAATTATTCTTATTCATCGCCAGATGAAAATGACTCTTGGTTTGCTGAAAAGCTTTATCGTGACCCAAATAATGAAAACCCATCGATTACGATCGATCTCTCAGTAGATCATTATGCGCCTAGAGTATTTTTCCCTTCTACAGGGGGTGCCAGCCAAGTACCCTATCAATCGGCTAAGATCAGCGCTGACATGTGGGGGGCCTCAACTTCGCTAAGCAGTGAACTAGATCACTTAGTACACATTGGGGTAAATAATAACTCCGTGGCGGTAGTAGCTTTTGATGGGTTCAACAAAAACAACACTCAAAAACAATTATCTGATAGCGTCATAGGCAATGGTAACAATCAGGTAACTTTAGCGATTCCGCCAAATGGACAAGTGTTTGATCGAGTCAATGTCGATAAAGTCATCCTAAATTACCCGCGTCGCTTTGTATCGAGAGACGGGCAGTCGTTATTTTTCCAATCTAGTGGGCAAAAGTTTACTGTAACCGGTTTTACTAATCCAGTGACCTCTATTTATAGGAAGGGGGAAGATGGGTCGGTGGAATTTTTAAGCAATTACAATCAACGATACTGCGATACCAGTTATGGTTGCACGGTAACATTTGCTGGCAATGGTGAGCTAGCAGAATATTACGTTGCAACAAGTGAAGACATTAGTTCAGCTGCCATTAGCGATGCCCCCGAACAGGTAGATTTGCTTTCTGGTTCTGCAGAGTATCTTATTATTTCACACCCTCTCTTTATTGAAGAGATAAATAACCATGCAGGTTATTTAACTAGTCTAGATTCCGAATATGAGAATGTAGACGTGGTGAGCACTGACTCCATCTATGCCCAATACAATGGCCACATAAAGGATGCAAATGCAATACGTGCCTATATCAAAGACGCTGCAGCTCTGCGTGGTACAAATGTGATTCTATTAGTAGGTGCGGATAACTACGATTACCATAACAATCTTGGTTACAACGCGGTCAGTTATCTACCTTCTGTTTATGGGAAAATATCACAGGATCAAAATCATATTCCTCTCGATAGCTTATTCGCTGATGTCAATGATGATAATCTCCCCGATTTGCAGCTAGGTCGTTTACCTGTCCGCACCACCGATGAGCTTCACGATTTGCTAATCAAACGTGATAGTTATCAAAACCGGAACTATAAAGAAAAAGCACTTTTTGTTGCAGATATGAGCGATTCAAACGATTTTGCAACAGAGGCAGAATTTGATAGAAATCAATTTTTCCAAGATTGGACTGTATCAACAGCATATCGAGATGAAGCCTCAGCGGAAGAGGTGCGAGATAAAATTGTTAATCAGATCAATAATGGCACCTCACTAGTTAGCTATTATGGGCACTCATCTAGAAATAGATGGTCATATGGGGTATTTGATAGTTCAGATTTGCCTTTATTGAATAATAGCAATAAGCCAACAATAGTTACACAATGGGGTTGCTGGAACACCTATCATGTAGAGCCGAGCGAAGAAGCATTAGCTGTCCAATTGTTACTTGCAACAGATAGTGGAGCCGTGTCCGTCGCGGGGTCTGTTGCAAACACAGGTGCCGCTTCAGTACTATTGTTCGCGAAGTATTTCAGTCAGAAATTGTTCAGCAATGGCGGGTTAAAGTTGGGAGACGCAATATTACAGGCAAAGCATACGCTCGCGAACCGTAAACCAAATAACAGAGATGTGATATTAGGCTGGCAACTATTAGGCTTTCCCGAGTTAAGCATTCATTAGAAGATAAATAGTCTTAACGATCATTAACAGAATAAGAAACCTTCAATAACTTAATAAAATGACTACATTAAAATCTGACGACAAAAGGCGAACGCTAAAATCTATACGGAGGTTTGGTGTCAATTCCGCTATTGTATCAAGCATCGCCAGCACAGGTTGGGTTCGACCAATCATCGCGCAAGTTGATTTACCTGAACATAGTTGTACAACGGAGCCCTGCGATCCTGCGTGCGGAACAGCCGAAATTACTGCAACCCTTCTGCGCTGCACGAGGGGTGCGATTGATATATTTATCACGCCCACGGACGCTTCGACTCTCACTATAGATGCAGTCCCAGCCGTTACCGCTGAAGGCTGGGATATCACAGGGTTTGACTCTGTGCCAGCAAATATTACCACAGCTACGCCTTATAAAATGACAGTAGGTGGCCCAGTTACCGATCAGATAACTTGTTATCCAGCGGATGATGTTCCTATTAGATATGGGCGGCCGCTTACGACAATTCTTGTGGAAGCAACTTTAGTCTGCTCCACAGATGGGACGATTATCAAGCCTTCGACAAACATTATACCGTTGATAGAACCGTTCTCGTGATTTGATAAAAGCGGTATGATGGCTAATTCTAATGTCCGAATGGTTAGCTGAGAATTGGTTAAATCCTAGTCTCGGCAATCTGATTAGGAAAATAATCCTCGCAGTTGCCCTCGCGGTGCACGTCACCCGTCGCACAATGTATGCCGCCGCCAAAGGGATAAGCGTCTCTGAAGTCTAAAGGAATAACATTCATACCTAGTTTATCCATCTGCTCTAGTTGGTTTACTTCACTGGCTTCCACAATAACTGTATTGTGATCTAACACTAGGCAGTTCATTGATAACCAAACGCTGGAATAGCAAAGCGGTGGAGGCGTATCGTGCGCTGGCTGCGCGGCATCTACAATCTCCCAACCGTTGGCTTCAAATATCTTACGTTGCGCCTTAGGTAGGCGACGATTTGGGTTGTTAATGATAAGCCCAGGGCGTAACGGCACAAATGTTGCGTCAATATGAATAGGGTAAGGGTCTCCTGGGAAATTTACCGCATGTATGCGGTGATCAGGAAAGTGACGCTGTAGCCACTGCATGCCGCGCCGGTTAGTGGTTAAACCGTGTTGGCAAAATAAGTCTTTACCCAAGCGCATTATATCTGCAGCATCAAATAGAGGTTCGTGTTCGGTGGTGACAAAATCCAACGCAGCAGTGCGCGAGAGCCTTTGCTCAATGGTTATTTCGTCAAAATAGCCTTGTTGATAAGAAGCGTTTCCTAATCGCGGGCGGGGTGCTTGTTCCCATTTAAAATTAGGGTCTTCGTCAAAGTAGCGTTGCATTAGGTCGTGGTAGGCCAAATACTCAAAAAAGCGACATCGAAATGACATGGGCGCGCTAAGAATTTCATTGCCCACGGTTAATAGCACGTCACGCGGAGGCATACAGCCAAATTGGCTTGCTGTCATAAAATCAGGGGTAACTACCGCTTGATTCCATTGTAATGGAGTAGGTCGGTCAACTTTAATGCCGCGATCAGTCAGTACTTTTGCCAGCGCATCGAGTTGAATATTGGCTTTTTCAACTGTTTCTAGAGGTCGTGGCCCCCACATGCCGTGCATATCGCTGTCTTTTGGCACTTTGGCTTCCGTTGCCGCTTCGTCTGGTGGAATGCAGGTATTATCCGCACGACCCACAATAACATGGGTTAAAGGATCGAATTCATTCCAAGAATTAACAACAGTAGCTGGCATTTTAGACTGTATTTGTAACTGATTTGTAGGGCGGATAATATAGTGAAAATAAGGTTCTAAGTAAAAGGCTTATAGCTGTATTTTTCGATAGTACTAAAGGCTATTTTCTACTCAACTGCTAAGACCAATACTCTTTCCCAAAGTGAGGAGTCAATAGAAACTTCGCTCACAGTCTCTCTAGCAGAACCCGGTAGCCGTGCGCCTTCTTGTTCGTTCACAGTCTCAGTAATTGTTCCTAGCCGGCTCCAGAAATCATCACCTGAGAACGTGGTAGGGCCGACTAAGAAGTAAAACTGACCAAGATTATGCGGGTTGCGCGAAGCCCAACTTAGCATTTACTTTTATTGAAGACGGCTTAGGTAGCGTTACCTCAGGTTCGGCAGTGCCATCTACTCTGCCAGTTTTCAATTGCGTGCAATAACTTTCTAGATAATACAGGCCGCAAATTAGATTTCTATATTCTTCCGCTTTACGCACCGCATGGGCGACAGATTGTGCTATCCACCGTTTAGTGCCATGCGCGACTAGCACTTGCTCAGTCGTGGTCTGGATATTATTGAGAGAGACAGTGGTTGTTTCCAATTTAAGCTCTTCCTTTTTGATGGGTGTGGTTTTATTGCGCCAGGTTTTTGCATAAAAAGGGCTAATTTGTAAGGAACGTACTTTAAAATCGCTACTCAAACAAGTTATCAAACCGAGCCGTATTCCATTTCAATGAGCACTAGACAGATTTTCTATCTTGTATTCCCAATCGTTAGCTTTTGGGTGTTTGCCTACCCCTTAGGTAGATTAAGTCATTGGCTTACCGAAGGAAGTGGATTGGGATTGCTCTATACCGTATTACTTTGGGTATTCTCAACAATGGCTATGTGGTATTCCTTTAATGGGCCAAAAATGCTTGTGCGCTACATTATGGTGCACTGGATGGGGGTTAGCTTTGTGTTTATGAGCCTTACGTTAGTAGCTGAGTTGCCGCTGCTATTTTGGGGCCAAATGGCGAAGCAGGTTGCTATTGTAGTTGTCGTGCTTGGCACATTTTTAGCGGTAGGTGCGTTGATTGCGTCTCATTTTTTTAAAGTCAAGACGATTACCTTACGTTCTAAAAGACTAACTAGGCCGATAAAACTGGCGCAGCTTAGTGACGTGCATATTGGTTCTAGGCAAGCAAAGTTTATGCGAAGGGCGGTTGATAAACTCAATGCTGAGCAACCCGATATCGTAGTGATTACGGGAGATTTGATCGACTCAAGCGCGGTAAACGCAGTTGATTTACAAGCTTTGAATGATATTAACGTGCCCACCTTTTTTGTTATTGGAAACCATGAACGGCACGCCGACCTAAAAAAGGTACTTAAAATCGTAAGGGGCTTAGGCATTACCACTTTACGTCAGCAATCGACAGTAATTGACGAAATACAGCTAGTGGGTATTGACGACGCTGATCAGCGCAATCAGGTTGAGCAGATGTTGCCCGCTATCGATTTGCAATCAGGGTTATTTAACGTATTGCTTTATCATCGCCCTGTAGGCTGGGCGGCAGCCCGTCAGGGTACAATTGATTTGATGCTAAGCGGGCATACTCATAATGGGCAAATATTCCCATTTAATTGGATAGTAAAACAACAGTTCGACCGTATTGCTGGACTTTATACGAAAGAGGATGCGTGGCTGTACGTGAATAGCGGAACAGGTACTTGGGGCCCGTTGATGCGCTTGGGAACCTCCAACGAGATAACGATTATAGATTTGCTGCCCGAGTAGTTTATTGAGAGCCCAACATAACTACTGCGGTTGAAAATGCGTGGTTAAAAACTCGCTCAAAATGCTCATCTATTTAGTATAGGCTGCGCTTTCTCGTTCGCCTAGTTTATGTTGTTGGGCCTAGCCTTTTCATCGCTCGCTACGCTATGCTCGGCTCTCTATAATTGCTTTTTAAAAAGCCGCCCGACTGATGTGCCCATAAGTTGGCATATAGGCCATCTTCCTGTATCAGTTTTTGATGTGTGCCTGATTCGACAATTTTGCCTTCATCCATTATCACTAGGCGGTCCATGGCGGCAATGGTTGACAGCCTGTGCGCAATGGCAATCACGGTTTTTCCTTGCATCAAGTCTGCCAAACTTTCTTGTATAACGGTTTCCACTTCTGAATCTAAGGCGCTGGTTGCCTCGTCTAAAATGAGTATGGGTGCATCTTTAAGCAGTACTCTAGCAATGGCAATACGCTGGCGCTGACCCCCTGATAATTTAACCCCTCGTTCGCCCACATGCGCGTCGTATCCTGTGCGGCCCGACAAGTCTTCTAAATCTAGGATGAAGTCGTGCGCTTTTGCGAGTTTAGCAGCACGAATTACGTCTTCGGCGGTCGCATCGGCGTTGCCATAGCGAATATTATCTGTCACCGAGCGATGCAGTAAGGAGGTGTCTTGGGTGACCATTCCAATGTTTGCGCGTAAGCTATCTTGCGTTACTTTAGCTATATCGCTATCGTCTATGCTAATTGCGCCACTTTCAATATCGTAAAACCGCAGCAGCAGATTGACTAAAGTAGACTTACCTGCGCCGGAGCGGCCGACCAAGCCAATTTTTTCCCCTCCGCTTACCGTGAGGTTGAAATCGTCAATAATGCCTCCTGCACCGCTTTGCATCGCTTTACCGTAGTTAAATGTCACCCCTGTGAAGTTAATCTTCGCATCGTTCACGCTTAGATCAGTAGCCGATTGCGTGTCGTTCACTGCGATATTACGAGAGATCGTATCGATGCCGTCTTGAATAACGCCAATATTTTCAAATAAGCCGGCAATTTCCCACATAATCCACTGCGACATACCTTGCATACGCATCACCAAACCCATAGCGAAGGCGATCGAACCTACAGTAACGGCACTGAGTTGCCATAGATAAATAGAAGTGGCTGCAATGGCGAACAACAAACACGCGTTCATAGTAGTCAGCGAGACAGTCAACCAAGTCGATATACGCATTTGGAGATATACCGTGTTTAAGAAGGCCTGCATTCCTTCTTGTGCATACTCATCTTCCGATTTGGCGTGCGCGAACATCTTTACGGTGGGAATGTTGGTATAGCTGTCGACAACACGCCCCGTTACCATTGAGCGAGCTTCAGCTTGTTCGATAGATACCTGTCTGAGTTTAGGAATGAAATGCCTTAATACAAAAATATAGCCTATTAGCCAAGCAATCATCGGTGCGGTTAATCGTAAGTCACTGGCGGCGAACAATACGACCGCGCTGGTGAAATAGACGACGACGTACAGCATTACTTCTGTCACTTTTATTACTGCGTCGCGAACCCCTAAAGAGGTTTGCATCATCTTGGCCGCTATTCTTCCGGCGAAATCGTTTTGATAAAACTCAACACTTTGTCGTAGTAAATATCGATGTGCTTGCCAGCGGGTGCGCATGGCGAAATTACCTAACAAGCCTTGATGGGTGACGGACTCATAAAAAAACTTAAGTGCGGGCAAAAAAATTAGCGTTAGCACACTAACGAAGATGAGTTGGCTGCGGTGGGCTTGCCAAAAGCCGTCGCGATTAGATTCCGCCAGCCAATCAACTAAATTCCCAATGAAAGAGAACAGGTAAACTTCAGTGATTGAAATGGTAATTGAAAACAGTGCGCCGACTAGAATCAAAGGCCAAAATGGCTGAGCGTAGTGCTTAATGAATCCGAATAAGCTGGCAGGCGGCTTTTCAGGTACGTCTTGTGGAAAAGAGGTGCGGAAGTTTTCTAGCCAAGTATGAAAGCGATTAATCCAGCTAAACATTACGCAGTTTGTTCAGAATAATTCGAAATGGCTTGTAATGGTATCAGGCATTGTAGAATGACACATGGCTTTGACATGCTAAAATGGAGAAGATTTTTAAGCCCAATGCAATCGATACCCAATAAATACTTTTGAAACGCGCACTTCGAGATATTATAGTTTGCCCGATTACTAAGCAGCATTTGCTGCCGGTTAGTCTGCGATTGAAAATGATTCTAGACAAAGCCCTAAAGTCAGATGAGCTTTACTACGCAAATGGTGAGTTGGTTAAAGGAAGTGAAGTACAATTCCTGATAACAAAAAATGGCACTACCGTTTACTCAGTGCTGACCGATGTGCCCATTTTATTGGAGAAAAAACAGGTCTTGGTGCCTGAATCGAAAGGCCTATAAAGGCACTACGATCAACACGGCGCCAAATTTTGAATGGTCAAAATAATGCGTTTCCTTGAGCTTCATTCTACGCCGTTCGTCAATAAAGTAGGCTTCTCTACCGCTGGTGGCGGTGACCGCTAAAGAATTTCCGTTGGGTGCGTACATTAAATTCAGTTCTGCAAACAGTAAATTAGGCGCGTAAACGCGAACTCCACCCTTAATGCTGAGATCAGCATTAGAAATATTCACCAGCGGTGAACGAGCATAATTCGCTGTTTCTTGGGTCCAGCGAGCGACCTTCAATATGCGGTGCTCATTACTGCTGGATAAGGCAGAATGTACACTGCCGAGATAGGCTAAGTTGCCCCCTGAGTTAAGGTTTTCCGCTTTAGCAAACACCGAATTTACCTTGTTGCGCCGCGTCGTTGATAGCGTTGAACCATGATCCCAACGCTCCGGAGTAACGCCTTCATTGGTGAAGGTAATCATTTCCACGATGTAAGTTCGCGCACTAGCGGTTGTTGCACTACATACAACGATTACGCAGGCTAGAAAGCTGTGAAGCAGTAATTTTTTCATAAGTATCGCAATATACCAAACTCTGAGTCAATTACCCAATTAGGCTATTTAAAAAGTGACTAATTAATTGATCAACAAAACCAAACCTTGATTCTACTTCCTCAAGCTCTTTGTCAATTTTAAGAATGGTAGGGCCTTGCAGAGAGAATACACGCGGTTGTTCTTGAACCAATTCAATAATTGAAACTGGGTCGATAGTGGCGTTTTGAACAAACTCAATTTTTCCTCCATCGTCGTCTATATCTATTTTGCTAATGCCTAGCGGCATACATTTAAGCTTGAGTAGTGTGCAACGGAACAGGTATTTCCCCGCATCGGGTAGTAGGCCAAAGCGATCGATTGATTCCACCTCAAGTTCTTTTAGCTCTTCGGTGCTTTTAGCACTGGCAATGCGTTTATACATCACCAAGCGCAGGTGAATATCGTTAAGGTAGCTGTCTGGGAATAATGCCGCTACGCCCATTGAAACTTCAGTTTGGGCCTTCGCTTCTAAACTGACGGTTGGTTTAGTGCCACCCCCAGCATTTTTGATGGCGGCGATCGCGCGGTTTAAGTATTCGGTATACAAATTAAACCCTACGTCGTCGATCAACCCGCTTTGGGTTTCGCCTAATAACTCACCTGCACCGCGTATTTCGAGATCATGCGAGGCCAAGGAAAAACCGGCACCTAAATCGTCCAGCTGTTCAATGGCTAAAAGCCGTTTGTTGGCGTCCTTGCTGATGTGTTTGCGGTTTGGAACCAATAGATATGCAAATGCTTGGTGATGCGAGCGGCCCACACGACCCCGCAATTGATGTAGTTGCGCCAAGCCAAACTTCTCAGCTCGATTAATGATGATTGTATTTGCCGAAGGCACGTCTATGCCACTTTCAATAATTGTGGTGGCTACCAACATATTGAAACGTTGATGATAAAAATCACGCATTATTTGCTCAAGCTTAACCTCGCCCATCTGGCCGTGGGCAAATGCGATCTTAGCTTCGGGCAGTAGTTCGGTCAGTTCTTCAGTAACGCGCTGAATTGTTTTAACTTCGTTGTGCAGAAAATACATCTGTCCGCCGCGATGAATTTCACGCAAACAAGCTTCGCGAATAATTGCTTCATTATGATTCATAACGAAGGTTTTGATTGCCAGCCTTTGCTCAGGCGGTGTGGCAATAATCGATATATCACGCAGGCCCGACATCGTCATATTAAGCGTGCGCGGAATCGGCGTTGCAGTGAGTGTCAAAATATCAACCTCGTTACGTAAGCGTTTTAGTTTTTCTTTTTGCCGTACGCCAAAGCGGTGTTCTTCGTCGATGATGATCAAGCCAAGATTTTTAAACTTAATATCATCTTGAATAAGCCGATGGGTGCCGATCACAATATCTGGCTGTCCCTGTTGCATTTGCTCTAGTAAGGCCGTGGACTCTTTCTTGGACGAGAAGCGCGATAAAATCCCAATAGAGATCGGCATATCTGCAAAGCGGTCTTGAAAAGTCTCAAAGTGTTGTTGCGCCAATAGGGTGGTGGGCACCAACATGACCACTTGCTTACTGTCTGAAGCAGCGATAAAAGCAGCGCGTAGTGCCACCTCAGTTTTGCCGAATCCGACATCCCCACATACTAATCGGTCCATCGGGGCTGTGGACTCTAAATCACCAATTACCTCGTTGATTGCCCGTTGCTGATCGTGGGTTTCTTCGAAACCAAAGCGATCAGCAAACAGGTGATAGTCTTTAAGCGGTACTTCAAATGCCAAGCCTTCACGGGAATCACGTGCAGCTTGCATTTCAAGTAACTCAACTGCCACATCATAAGATTTTTCTTGTGCCTTTTTCTTGGCTCGGTCCCAACTTAGGCTGCCGAGTTTATGCAACGGGGCCAATTCTGGGTCACCGCCGACAAATCGGCTAATCATCTGTAAGGATTGAATGGGTACGTATAGCTTATCTGCACCCTGATAAGTAACCACTAAAAACTCTTCGCTAAGTTCGCTAATGCTAAGTACCTGCAAACCTTGGTAACGACCAACACCGTGATCGATGTGCACAACAGGTGCGCCAATTTGAAGTTCAGCTAGGGAGCGAATAATCGCTTCTGGGTCTTGAGCAGTGCGCTGTGAGCACTGACGACGTTGTAAGACCTTTTCACCATAAAGTTGGCCTTCAGTGATCAATTCAATTTTGGGGTCGTCAATTTGCAAGCCACGAACGATCTCACCCACAACAATGCCTAAACTATTAGGCCCGTCAGTAAATGCCCGCCAACTTGATTGCGGTTCAGGTATTAAGTCATACTCAATTAAAACGCCTTCTAGTGCCTCACGACGGCCAGCGGTTTCGACCGTCAACAAGATGCGGTGCTTCGCTTGGTGTAAATACGCTGATAAAACGGCGTATGGGCGTTCGGCTCGAGTATCTACTGGATACTCTTTAGGTGGTTTGCTCGGTGCGCGCCAGTCGGAGTTTTTGTTGGTACTGCCAAAATGCGTAACTTGCACGAATTTTTTCAGCCCTGCCGAATATTGATCTTGGCCTAGATATAGCTTATTGGGCGGCAATATTTTACGGCTAGGCTCGTCTTTTCTTGCCTCATAGCGGTCTTTAATTTGGGCACTAATTGCACTGACACGGTCTTGATGATCGCCTTCCAAGATGCATAGAGTTGTTTCGGGTAAATAATCAAAAAGACTGGCCGTGTTTTCAAAAAACAACGGTAAATAGAATTCAATCCCTGGTGTAGTTCTGCCTTCGCTGATTTCTTCATAAACATGTTGCTTGCTCGGGTCGCCTTCAAACTGTTCTCGGAATGCGCGCCTAAAGTGTTTGATGCCGGATTCGGTTAGTGGAACCTCGCGGGCTGGAAGTAAATTGATGGATTGGGTGTTATCGGTCGATTTTTGCGTTTCTGGGTCGAAATAGCGGATGGATTCAATTTCTTCATCGAATAAATCGAGCCGAAAAGGCCGTGCGGTACCCATTGGGAAAATATCGATCAAACCGCCGCGTATGGCGAATTCGCCTTGGCTCAGCACTTGGTTAACGTGGTAATAGCCTACGTCTTGTAGCTGCAGTCTTAAGCTTTCTAAATTAACGGTTTCGCCGCTTTTTAAGCTAAAGCTGTGCGCCAGCACAAAATCAAGCGGTGGCAGGCGTTGTAATAGCGATTCTGTGGTGGTTAATAATATGCCATTATTGAGTTTTGGCAGAGCCGACAGCAATTTAAGCCGGTTTGAAATGATGTCTTGGTGCGGCGAAAATATATCGTATGCCAAGGTTTCCCACTCGGGGAAGATGTGAACAGTACGATCATCTGCCAGGGCTTCTTGGCCTTTAGGCTTTGACTGATTCAGAAAAAAGTTTAGTTCTTCTGCGACAATTTGTACCTGTCTCGCGTCGGCCAGCGCAACAAGCAACAAGCCAGCGTATTGCTCGCTTGCCTGCGCTATTGCCAAACTTAATCCAGACCCAAATAAGTGCGACCAGCGCACGGGATGAGCTGGTGAATCGGGCAGCTTGGGTTGATAACTGGTAATCACATATCTAGCGCAGGAATCGAGCGGCGAGATTGTAGGGCATCATTACTAAATGTCAATTGATAGTCTTGTCCAACATGAAATGATACTGAGCGAAGGGACTGATTCTAATCAGAAATGATACCGAACTAATCTAATTTCTGTTCATGATGGTGAATGAATACCATTATGAATGACCACCATATAGATACCCTTGATAAGGCACGCTTGTTGCTACAAGGCACTGATGAAATCGATCTGGCAATCGACGGTAAACGCAATCGCTATGATTTTATCAAACGCACCTTAATGCGTTTCAAATACAGCAAACTGGGTCGAGCCGATAAGGGTCTTGTGCTGCGTTATATCACACGCATCAGCGGTTACTCTTATGTGCAAGTGAAACGCCTGGCTGCCAGCTATCTCAAGCACGGTAGAATCCAGTGGCGACATCGTGCCACAAGGGGCTTTGCTAGACGCTATAGCAATCAAGACATTAAGCTTCTAGCAGATATGGATGAACTCCACGGTACGTTATCAGGCCATGCCACTAAGAAACTCTGTGAGCGCGCCTTAGTTGTCTATGAGCAAACTGAGTATGCCAACCTGGCACGTATCTCGGTTTCTCATCTATACAATCTACGCCGATCTAAACCCTACCAGAACAATCTCCGTCACTTTGAAAAGACACATTCCAAGCCTTCTTCTATCGGCCAAAGACGTAAGCCACAGCCAGAAGGTCAACCTGGCTATAGCCGTGTAGATACAGTGCATCAGGGCGATAAGGACAAGGTTAAAGGGGTCTATCATATCAACGCCGTTGATGAGATCACCCCGTTTGAAGTCGTGTCTTCTACACAGAAAATATCAGAGCCATTCTTGATGCCTATTCTCACTCAAATGCTAGAGCAATTCCCCTTTGTGATTAAAGGCTTTCATGCCGATAATGGCAGTGAATACATTAACCAATCGGTGGTGCGATTGTTGAATAAGCTATTAATCGAGTTGACCAAATCCAGGGCTAGATACCGTAACGACAATGCCTTAGTTGAGTGCAACAATGGGGCCATCGTGCGCAAGCATCTTGGCTTCATGCATATCCCGCAAAAATATGCGCCTGAGACTAATCAATTTGCCACCGACTTTCTTAACCCTTATTTGAATTATCACCGACCTTGTTTCTTCCCACAGATCAGCACTAACAACAAAGGAAAACAAGTCAAAACCTATCCATATCGAAACATGATGACGCCTTATGAAAAACTCAAATCGTTGACCAATGCACAGTCATATCTTAAAACTCACATCTCGTTTACAATGCTTGACGATATCGTTTATCAGATGACTGATAATGAGGCAACAAAACAACTCAATGAGGAAAAAACTAAACTCTTTAAAAACATCTTTGAACAGAAATGACAATCAACTTCTCGGTATCATTCCTGTATTGGAATAGACTTTGATAGGTTAAAATGGGCTATGCATATCGTGGTTAGATTAGGTGAATAAATCTCAAGTATGGGCCTTAGTGCCAGCCAGTGGATGTGGCAGGCGTATGGGTGGTTCAATACCGAAGCAATATTTAGAAATTGCCGAGAAAACCATTCTTGAACATACTTTAGAACGACTGTGCGCGTGCCCCTCTATCGATAAATTATTGGTAGCCATAGCAGCTGATGACGGACGTTGGCAGTCACTAAATTTTGCTCACCCAAAATTACATGGAGTGGTAACTGGCGGATTGCAACGTGGTGACAGCGTGTTAAATATGCTGCAAGAAGTGATTACGATTGATTCCTCCGCTTGGGCCTTGGTGCACGATGCGGTGCGCCCCTGCGTGAGCGAAAACGACATTGAGAATTTGGTTGCAACGGCCCGAGAGCGGGGTTATGGCGGTGTGTTGGGCACGCCAATTAACGACACCGTTAAGCAGGTAAAAGATGGGAATGTGATTGAAAAAACTGTGCCAAGAGAAGCTTTATGGCGGGCGTTTACGCCGCAACTTTTTTCGGTAGAAAGCTTGTTCAATGCCTTGAATTTCTGCACCGATGTTACCGATGAAGCAGGCGCGATTGAAAAGTCAGGAGAGCAAGTGTTTTTACTTGAAGGTGCGGCAGATAACATTAAAATCACCCACCCAAGTGATTTGGCGTTGGCTGAATTAATTTTAAGCTCACAAAAGGTACAATAAAACGATGAGAATAGGGCAAGGTTACGACGTGCATCGCTTGGTAAAAGGTCGTGAGTTGATTATTGGCGGGGTGAAAATACCGCATGCGATGGGCGTTGAAGGGCATTCTGACGCTGACGTTTTGTTGCATGCAATATGTGATGCAATCTATGGCGCGGCTGCTCTTGGGGATATTGGCACCCAATTCTCACCCCAAGATACGGCTTACAAAAATGCAGACAGCCAACATTTTTTGCGCTCAGCTGTCGCACTGGCTGACCAAGCGGGTTATGTGGTTGGCAATATTGATTGCACCATAGTGGCCGAATTGCCAATGATGCGGCCGCATATTTCGGCGATGCGCGAATGCATCGCACAATGCGTTGCTGTTGCAAAGAGTCAAGTAAGCGTAAAAGCCACAACCACTGAAGGTCTGGGTTTTGCAGGCAAGCAAAAAGGCATTGCCGCACAAGCTATTGTGCTGTTACTAGATAAGTAATCATCCATATGAGCAGTCGTATGAATCCGCAGCAAGATGCGGCGCGTAAACACTTGGGTTCGCCCTTGTTGGTTTTGGCTGGCGCGGGCAGCGGTAAAACCCGCGTTATTACGCAGAAAATTGCTTGGTTAATTACCAAGCGAGCTGTTTCCCCAAGTAGCATCGTGGCGGTAACATTTACCAACAAAGCCGCCCGGGAAATGAAAGTGCGCATTGGTAAATTACTTAAAGCACCGGTGGATAGCAAGGGATTAACCGTTTCCACTTTCCATTCGTTGGGCCTAAAGTTATTACGCGCAGAAGCTGCCAGCGTGGGCCTACGTGATGGCTTTAGTTTGTTAGATCCAAAAGATGCAGTGGGATTGGTGAGTGAGTTAATGCGCGGCGATAGCAATGGAGATACCAGCATCTATGAAAAAATCCATGGCCAAATATCTGCTTGGAAAAATGCTGGGATAGTCGCCGAGCAACTTAAGGTAAGTGGTACTGGGCCGATCATAAACAGCGCTATTCGCATCTATCCAAAGTATGAAAGCTATTTGCTCAGTTGCAACTGTGTCGATTTGGACGATTTGATTTTAAAGCCCAGCGCATTGTTACAAAACGACGAAGCGGTACGTTTACGTTGGCAATCCACCTTTCGCTATATTTTGGTGGACGAATATCAAGATACCCCCAGACGTCAGGGTAGTTGCACACATTTTAATTCACAAGGGGCGGCGGAGAAATACTCATGCCGAAATATAGCGTAGAACGAAGAGAAGCTGTTTTATCTAAATTATTATCATCAAATAGTCAGTCCTTCGCAGAAATATCTAGAGAAGAAGGAATCAGTGTTCAAACCTTGTATGATTGGCGAAATAAAGCCAGACGATCAGGAGTTTTAATGCCTAATAGTGATTCATCTAATCAGTGGGATTGCCAAACTAAGTTCACCGTAGTTCTTGAAACTGCTGCGATGAATGAACAAGAATTATCTGCGTATTGCCGAGAGAAAGGCCTATACCCTACTCAAATAACGCAATGGCGAGAAGCTTGTATTAATGGTGTTGATGAGGCTCTCATTAGCCCTAAAGTTGCGCGCGATGAAATACGTGCGTTAAAAAAAGACAAGAAGAAGCTAGAAACCCAGCTGCGCCGCAAAGATAAAGCCTTGGCTGAAACGGCCGCATTATTAGTATTACAAAAAAGTTTCAGGCGCTTTGGGAGGACGAGGAAGTATGATTACGACTCAGACGCGCATTAAAGTAATCAATGATGTTAATGAAGCAGTAGACGCAGGTTCAAAGCGTTCAAGTGCTTGTGAGTTGGTTGGCCTTGCCGAGTCTACGCTTAGACGTTGGAAGCCAAAAGGAGAAGATAGTATCCGCAGTGATCAACGTCCTTTGGTAGAAAAGCCAGTCCCTGGCAATAAACTAAGCGAGCAAGAGCAGCAACACATTTTATCGATATGTAATGAATCGGCATACAATCATTTGCCGCCGTCGCAAATAGTACCGCAGTTGGCTGACAAAGGTATTTATGTGGCCAGCGAGTCTAGCTTTTATCGAGTTCTCAAGGCGCATGGGCAATTGAAGCACCGCGGCCGCGCCAAACAAAAGCAGTCCCGAACACCCGATACTCATATAGCGCTAAAACCTAATGCTGTGTGGATGTGGGATATCACCTATTTGGCGACGCGTACTATTGGCAAGCATTATTACCTGTACATGGTAGAAGACCTTTACAGTCGCTATGGCGTTCACTGGGAAGTACATCCTGTTGAAAGCGGTGAATTAGGTGCGCAGTTGATGTCTCAGGCGGCTCTAAAAGTGGCCAGCTGCGATGGCATGCCCGTCTTACACAGTGATAATGGCAGCCCAATGAAATCGTTCACAATGAGAGCGAAGTTAGAAGCATTAGGAATAAAGCCCTCTTACTCAAGGCCAAGAGTAAGCAATGACAACGCTTATATTGAATCCATGTTTAGAACGGTAAAGTATTGCCCTGCGTGGCCTTCTCAAGGCTTCGATAGCTTAGAGGCCGCCCGCCAATGGGTGGGTAAGTTTATGCAATGGTATAACGAAGAACATCGTCACAGTGCTATACGCTACGTTACACCTGGCCAGCGTTATCGCGGTGAAGATAGTGCCCTATTAGCAAAACGAGAAGTTGTTTATCAGGAAGCTAAAGCAGCAAAACCTAATCGGTGGTCTGGCCAAACCCGAAATTGGCGGCCTTGTGGTGCGGTTGCGCTGAACCCACAAAAAGAAGTATTATTGGCTGCGTAGGAAAATGTGCAACTACCCTGAAAATTGCCGATACCAACGGCGCACAATATGATTTTGTGCGTGCCCTAGCTGGTTCGGGCGAAGGTTTGACGGTGGTAGGTGACGATGACCAATCTATTTATGGTTGGCGCGGTGCCTTACCTGAAAACATTGGTCAGCTGCAAAGTGATTACCCTGAGCTTAAAGTGGTGAAGCTAGAGCAAAATTACCGCTCAATGGGGCGTATCCTAAAGATCGCGAATGCCTTGATTCAGCACAATCAACGCCACTACGAGAAAAAATTGTGGTGTGAACTAGGCTATGGGGACGCCATTGAAGTGATGTCAGGGCGCGATGAACACCACGAGGCTGAGCGCGTGGTGTCGTCGATATTGGGTTTACAACTCGAGCACAATGCCAAGTTCAAAGACTTCGCGATCTTATATCGTAGTAATCATCAAGCGCGCATTTTTGAGCAGAAATTGCGTGAGATGCGTATCCCTTACTATATCAGTGGTGGTTTATCGTTTTTTGACCGTGCGGAAATTCGAGACATGTTGGCTTATTTGCGTTTAATGACTAACTCGGCGGATGATCGCGCTTTTTTACGGGTGATCAATACCCCTAGGCGCGGTGTTGGCCCAGGCAGTATCGAAAAACTAGCGCAATTTGCCAGCGCCAGAAACCTTAGTTTATTCGATGCCGTATTTGAGTCCGAAGTACAACAAATCCTACGAAAGAATACTTATAAAGCGATGCATTCATTTTGCCAGCAAGTAGTTGAGTGGGGTAGTGATGCTGAACTGGGTGATCCAATAGCGGTGTTTGAGAGCGTATTACAGACCATTGGTTACGAAGCTTGGTTAGAGGACTCAGATGACCTAGAGCTAGCATGGCGACGTTGGAAGAATGTGCGAGAATTGGTAGATTGGATGGCTAAACTGCAAGCAAATGCCGGCGATGATGCTGGTCTGGGCGATATCGTATCGCAGTTAATACTGCGAGACATACTTGATAAGCAAGAAGAAGATTCAGACTTTGATCAGCTTAGTATGATGACTTTGCATGCTGCCAAAGGCCTTGAGTTTAAATATGTGTTTATCGTTGGGGTGGAAGAGGATATCTTACCGCATCATGTTTCGGTTAATGAAGGTTCGGTGCAAGAAGAACGCCGCTTGTTATACGTTGGCATTACCCGTGCCATGCGCGCCTTAACTTTGTCTTATGCGCATAAACGTCGGCGTTTTGGCGAAACAATAGAATGCTTGCCGAGCCGATTTTTAAAGGAGTTGCCTCAGGAGGATTTAAATTGGGATAATGCCGAGAAGCCTACAGTGCAAGAACAACAAGACAGTGGTCGAGCCCATATTGCCAATTTGAGAAATATTCTAAACGCCAATTAGTGTTAAAATATCAGGCTACTAATGAACAACGGAGTCATGGAAGAAAACCACAATAAAGGGCACCGCCAAAGATTAAGGGACCGCTATATCCATTCGGGTTTGTCGGAGTTGCACGATCACGAAGTATTGGAGATGTTGCTCTATTATTCGTTGGTACGCGCTGATACCAACCGCATTGCCCATGCGTTAATAAAACGTTTCGGCAGCTTATCTGCGGTGTTGGATTCTACGGTAGAGGAGTTGCAACAAATCAGTGGTGTAGGTGAGCAAGCTGCTGTGCTGTTAAGTATGCAGCCTTCTCTTGCTCGTCGTTATTTGCATGACAGAATCAAGCGTGACCAGCCCGTACTTAATACTTCTGCGTCGGTTGCAGAATATCTAAAGCCGCTGCTTATAGGTAGACGAACCGAAGTGTTTTATTTGCTATGTTTAGACAGCCGCTTGCGTGTCACCTTTCCAGCGTTAGTCAGTCGCGGCACGGTTAAAGATGCTTATGTTCACCCACGTAAAGTAGTGGAGCTGGCATTGCGCTACCAAGCAAGTTCCGTGATTTTGGCGCATAATCACCCTAGCGGCCATTTACAGGCTTCTGAGCAAGATAAAGAGCTAACCAATAGATTAGTTCAAGCACTAGGTTTGATTGATATCCCTGTGCTGGACCATATTATTGTGGCAGATGGAGAGGCACTAAGCTTTGTAGAAACCGGGATTATGTCGGTATTTAAACCGCCCAAGTAAGAGGTCTGCATCCCGAACGGCATCTGGGAGCTTGAATAAACTTCAATACGCTATAAGTCGTCCAAATCATTTTGGGAGAAGGTAGTTTGTTGCCTCTACGTAGCCAACAAATCAGGTCAACAGCTTTGTAATAATATCCAATTTACTTTTGCGCAGCCGAAAGCTCTAATTGAATCTTTGCCCCACCTAGCTCGCTGCGGCTAATTGATAAGCTGCCCTCGGAGTTTTCTAGGATGCTGTTAATTACCGCTAAACCAATGCCTTGTCCTGGGGTTTGCTCGTCAGCGCGAACACCACGTTTCACAATGGATTTTCGCATCGCATCACTTATGCCCGGCCCGTCGTCTTCAAATCGAATAATCAACGTGTTGGCTTTGTCTTTAGTGCGCACTACATTACAACTTATGCCAACTTGTTGCTTGGCCCATTTAAAAGCGTTGTCGGTTAGGTTGCCTACCATTTCAAAAAGGTCGTCTTTGTCACCTCGGTAGTAGGCTTGCCCGTCACAATTGAGCTTCAGGGAGATAGGTTTTTCGGCGTAGACCTTTTGTATTGAGTTGGCAGTACTTTCAATAACGGGTCGTACTTCGACTACGCTATGGCCTAATGTTTGCTTGCCGGCGCTGGATGCACGTTTTAATTGGTAATCGATAATATCGGCCATACGGTCGACCTGTTGCCGGAGCTGCTCAGAATCTTCTGACTCCTCGCTACTACTTTCAATTCCACGAATTACGGCTAACGGTGTTTTTAAACTATGCGCCAAATCGTCTAGACCGTGCCGATAATGCTGCAATTGGGCGCGTTCGTTTTTAATAAAGCGGTTAATGCGCCCAGTTAAATGCGCTAGTTCGTCAGGATAACCTTCAGATATTTCTTCACTTTGACCGGCTTCAATTTTGTCAATTTCCTTCACAACGCGAGATAACGGACGCAACTCTCGCAACACCACCAGACCGTGCAAGATAAAGATCAGCAAAGCGCCGCCTCCCAACCATTGAATCAGGGTTTCGCGGTAACCGCCAATTTGACGCAAATAAGAGTCCTTGGATTGAATAAAAGAAAAAGTTAGATATTGGTCTCCGATTAAATCGTTTCCCCAGACCGAACCAAAACTAAATATAAAAGGCGCCTGCCTTGCATCTTTATTCGGTATGAATTGCGCTGCTCCTGGCGGTAGAGGCGTTATTTTAGGTAATGTTTCTCCTAAGGCAGAAGGGGAGCGCCAAATAACCTTGCTATCTTGATTGACAATCGTTGCTATCAGGCCAGAACCAGGAATAGTGATATCGATTTGAGGTAGTTGCTGCGGCACGTGGAGTAGACCGCTTTCATCCATTTCGGCGGTTGCCAATAATGCGAAAGTCATGCTCTCTAACTGGTCATGAATGTTAGAACGAATGACCCGCTGAAATGCTTTATCCAGCGCGATTCCAGCGAGCAATAGAAATAAAATAATGGTGCCAAAAGTAGCGAACAATATGCGCCTGCGCAGCGAATTCACGAGATCGGTCTCATGCTGGCTGGGTGCTGCGTAGCCCGGATCTACGCTATAGTGACGTAACGGTAGCCCCGGCCTCTTAATGTTTCAATCGGCTCTAGGGTGCCATCCGGGTCTAGTTTTTTACGCAAACGGCGAATAAATACTTCGATTACATTGCTATCCCGGTCTGAGTCTTCGTCGTATAGGTGTTCGGTTAATTCCATCTTGGAGATCACTTTGCCGGAGTTGAGCATTAAATAGTGTAATAAGCGATACTCATAGGCGGTTAAGTCCAATAGACGGTCTCCGTATTTCACGTCCTGAGTTGTGGTGTTTAAGCTCACGTCGCCAACGGTAATGAGCGGGTCAGCCTGACCAGCGGCGCGGCGTATGAGTGCTTTAACGCGTGCCGCCAATTCTTCAAAATGAAATGGCTTGGCTAAATAATCATCCGCGCCTGCTTCTAAACCCTCGACCTTGTCTTGCCACTTATTACGTGCCGTAAGGATTAAAACGGGTACATCTTTGCCTGCTTTGCGTAAATTACGGATTAGCTCAATGCCTGTCATCTTCGGCAGACCTAAATCGATAATCGCTAGGTCAATAGGGTATTCGGAGGCATAGTAGAGGCCCTCTTCGCCATCTCCTGACGAATCCACGGCATAGCCTGCTTGCCTAAACTTGGCTTCTAGCTGAGTTCTTAGATTGGGTTCGTCTTCAACGATTAGCAGTCGCATATTAGTTTAAAGTCTTAAGATTGGGTTCATTCGGATCAATCACTACTACTGTGACCCGGCCGCGTTTTTTATTGAGTAATTTAAAACGATAAAAAGTTTTTTCGTCACTCACTGTAGGCTCCGCTGCGAGAATTCGCCATTTATGCTGCTGACGAATCTGTCGAGCTATGTCATCTACACTTTGTGCTTGATTGGGCCGAAGGCGCTTCTCTAATGAAACTTCCTCTTCGGGTTTAAGTCCCATCGCATAACCTGAAAACAATAAGCCTAGCAGGCCGACTAGGCCTGCTAAATTTATCATCAACCAGTTTACTTTATTCAAGTCGAAGCCCTTCGTCATCTCGGCAAAATTTACATTGAGAATGTCTTGGACCATGACTTTGTTGTTTTTTATAGGTGTCAATTATGTCTTCTTCACATACTAGTACTCTTTCAAGATGATATTGCCTAATTCAGCGTCAACGCGCTGTTTCACAGCAAGGCGCATTGCGCAATGAATGGTCATTCTCTTCATAAGCGATACAACGCAGCTGTGGGACAGTGCGTTGGCGCCCTTTGGGTGAGCCTGTCCGCGCACATCTGGACTGCGTTGCCGCTTTTTGCAAAGGGAGCGACCATTTCCTGCAAGCGACGCCTTGCCAGGTACGCGGACAGACTCACTGAATTAGGCAATATCATCTTGAAAGACTATTAGGGTTAAGCTTACACAAGTTTACGCGCTATTTCGAGTCTTGCTGATTGAGTAGCTTATTCTGCTGGTATAACGCTTACTTTGACTCGCAAGGTGTCACCAGGGTGATTTTGCGTAAAAGTATGGTACACATCTCCATGATAGCGATAGCTAACATCATAGCCAGATAACTGTTGCTCAGTGTGCCAACTATCAACGGTTTCGCAGCGTTCTACGCGTGTTATTTTTCCACTGCTCGCTATTCGAGTATTACGTTTATTATCCCAATCGTGACCGACTGATGTGCCAAGCACCGCACCAGCTGCTGCCGCTGCATGTTGCGAGCGTTTGCTGCCGCCAAACTGATGGCCTACCGCAGCACCTAATAGTGCTCCGATAATTTCTGGGGTTTTTGAATTACGGCGACTGCTACGAGCAGGCTCTCGCACGGACTCAAGCCAGCATTCTTCGCGTGGTTGATTGACGCTAATTTCGTCGTAAACCGGTGTGGCGCTTAGAACGCGAGCTTCGTCGAAGTATCGATCAGATTTTTTAGCTAGCACCGCAGGGCTGCTAATGAGTGCTACACTAACGATTGCAGTACAAATTGCGCTTAAATTCAGATTGTTTTTTAACATAGCTAATTACCATTTATGATGATGGCAAGGACTATAAGCTTAGCTGTCTGAACTGCGCTTGAATAGTATCTGAACGCTGACTAAACCCTGTAAAAGATATACAGGTAAAAGCTCATTTCTCTCCCACTTCGACAACAATAATTACCGCGTCCCCGTCATCTTGCGCACTAATTAACTTATGTCCATTGATGCGACACCACGCAGGAATATCATTTAAGGTGCCAGGGTCGGTGCATTCCACGCGCAATTGTTCGCCGGTGTCCAATTCCTTGATTGTATTTTGAGTGCGGATGACTGGCATCGGACACATTAAATTTCGCGCATTGAGTTGGTGCATTAGATTGCCCAGTTTTCGCCAAACTGTTCGGGTGTCAGCGCTTAACGCTTAGCGTCGTGGGTGTTTGCGTTTTGTCGATATAGTCAAAGTCAATTTGCTTCGCATCACGTCCTTGGCTGTATCGCCCTACAATTTTGGCGGCTAATTCAATGTCATCGATAGTTAGGTCGCCTTCTATTAAGGTGATTGGGCCGTTATGTGAGCGCATAATGAGGTGCTTGAATTGTTTGCGATAGCCGTCTAAATAACGGGTTTCACCGCTGTCGCGGGCAATGATCATTTTAAAATGTGGTTTCGGACGAAGATGCCGGCCTACCTTTAGCAGAACAATATCATCAAGTGTGTAATCTCGATCGGGTCGGTTGTCCCACATGTCTTGTAATTTGGACGAATACGCCGCGTCAGTTAAAAAACAGCATCCGCCGGCAGGCTGCGCAAAATCTTCGAAGCCTTTTTCTTTAGCAAGTGCAATTTGCGGCTTACGGTTGCGTCCGTGAAATGCTAACATCTGTTTACGATTTACCCACCCTTGTCTTTCAGGCAGGGTTTCTGCGAGATGTTGTGCACATAGTGGGCGCAGCAATAAGTCCATCACACCTGATTCTTTTTGCACGATTGGCAAAGTTTCTTTACGCTGCGATTTGGGGCGCTGTCCCATCACCTCGCCCGTAATAATAAAGTCAAAACCGTTTTCTAAAATCCACTCATGAGCCTTTTTTACCATGAAAATCTTGCAATCCAAACACGGGTTAAGATTGCTCCCATAACCATATTTTGGATTCAGCACCACATCTTTATACGGCTCAATGATATCTATGATGTGCAATTTGATACTAAGCTGTTCTGCTGTCCAAAGTGCATTGTTGCGTTTTTTTAGCTTTTTCTCATCTGAAGTGTTACGTATAGCGTGGGTATGACCTTCCACGCAAAAGCCAGTGAAAAAGTTGATACCTTCCACATGCACGCCTTGTTCTTGCACTATTTTTGCGGCAAGTAAAGAATCAAGGCCGCCGGAGATCAATGCGACTGCTTTGCGTTGTCGTGTCATCAGCTAGGAGTCTGTCGGATTTAGGATAAATCTACTGTGGAAAAGCCATTTTGTCCAGATTTCTCGATCCAATTCGTTGAATAGAACAACTATTCGCCTCATTCGATCAAAAAATCTGACTCAATATGACTTTCCCTCGCTACGGTCACCTAAGTCAGACAGGCTCCTAGAGTGAAGGAAAGCAGGCGCGAATATAGCATCTAATTCGACTTTCTTGACATCAAAATAGCCATAAACAGTGCTGTTGGCTCGATGCAAATGTCGATAACAATAATTGTTCTAAGGTAGAATTAGACGAAATTAAACCCATATAAAAACCATGGTATACGATCATCTTGAGTTTGAAAAACCGATTGCTGAGCTTGAAGTGAAAATTGAAGAGCTCGAGCGTGTTAGCTCAAAGAGCGACGATGGTATTGATTTTACCGCAGAGATAACTAAGCTGAAAAACAAGTGTAAAGAGAAAACCAAAGAAATCTTTTCGCGTTTAGACGCTGCCCAAATAACTCAGATTGCACGCCATCCTGACCGCCCGTATACGCTTGATTATATTGGCGAATTACTGACTGATTTTCAAGAATTACACGGTGATCGCCACTATGCTGATGACCCCGCTATTGTAGCTGGTATTGGCCGATTTGAAGGTAGAGGCGTTGCTGTGATTGGTCACCAAAAAGGCCGTAATGCGAGAGAACGAACTTATCGAAATTGGGGTATGCCGCGACCAGAAGGTTATCGTAAGGCACAGCGCATCATGGATATGGCAGAGCGTTTTAATTTGCCCTTGATTACCCTTATCGATACACCGGGTGCTTATCCCGGCGTAGGTGCTGAGGAGCGAGGTCAAGCCGAGGCCATTGCCTTTTCTTTGGAAAAGCTCTCCGAGCTGAAAACCCCGATTATCTCCACTGTTATTGGCGAAGGTGGCTCAGGTGGTGCTTTAGCAATTGGCGTGTGCGATTATTTAATTATGCTGGAGTTTTCTACCTATTCGGTGATTTCCCCCGAAGGTTGCGCCGCAATTTTGTGGAAAAGTGCAGAAAAATCAAAGGAAGCAGCAGAAGCGATGGGCGTAACCACAAAGCATCTTACTCAGCACGGCTTGGTAGACGAAGTTATTAATGAACCATTAGGCGGCGTGCACCGAGATATTGCGCCGGTCGTTGCCTCGTTACGCAGCGTTCTAGCTAAGCAGTTGGATAACTTATCCGCTCTATCATCAGACGCGTTGCTAGAGGCACGTTATAAGCGTTTAACCGCTTACGGTAAGTTCACTAGCTAAAATCTCCCTTTGTCTGGACTTAATCAGGTCGTCTTCGCGCAGAGCTTAGCGCGATTACTGCCTAACTTTGAAAAGGGATGCACCCTTTATGTGGGCTATAGCGGTGGGATAGATTCCAGCGTGATGTTGCATTTAGCCGTGAAAGCTACTAAGGACAGTGGGCATACACTCAAGGCTTTGCATGTTAATCATGGGGTATCCAAAGATGCTAAGGATTGGCAAATGTTTTGCGAACGCCAATGCGAAGAGCAGGGTATCGAGTGCATTACAGGCAAATTTGATTTATCTCCCGTTGAAGCCAATTTTGAGCAAGCCGCGCGGGTGGCCCGTTACGCGTTTTTCTCTAAGCATTTGTCTCTGGGAGACGTACTGCTCACCGCGCACCACCAGGGCGATCAAGCTGAAACAGTGTTGATGCGCTCCCTGCGTGGCACGGGTGTTAAGGGTTTAAGCGCAATTGCCGCTGGTCGCAATTTAGGAGAAGCGCAGCTAGTGCGCCCTTTGTTGGAATTTGCGAAAGCTGACATCGTAGCCTACGCCGAACAAAATAACATCCGTTGGGTAGAAGATGCATCTAATCAAGATTCGAAATACGATCGTAATTTTTTGCGTAACCAAGTGCTGCCGTTGTTGAAATCACGCTGGCCCGATTGTGAAAGGGCGTTATCAAAGCTTGCCTGCAATACGCAATTGGCTCAGGGCTTGCTTAATGAGCTAGGTGCAATAGATATTGAATCGTGTTTAGCGGTTGAACGTAAAAGTTATTTTGATTTGGTTACACCGCTTAGTTGGAAACAATTGAGCACACTGTCAATTGATCGAACCGTTAATATAATTGATGCGTGGACAAGTGGGCACTTTGAATATGCTATCCGGAGAGCGCAACTAATGCATTTTTTGACACAACTAAGGGAGGTAAGTGGCGAAAGCATGCCGATGCTGGAGCATGAACGAAGCCAGTTGCGCTATTACAATGGGTGTGTGCACTTGCTAGGCAAAATTTCGAAAAGCGACTTATTACCTTTACGCTGGAACCTTAAAAAGCCACTCGAATTACCAAGTATAGGTATTCGGCTTGAAGCACTTGATATTGAATCGAGCGAAGGCGTGGGCGCTGCAAATATTGACCCAAACAATGTGTCGGTTTGTTGGCGGCGCGGCGGTGAGCGAATTAACCAAAGAGGTAGGGTGCACAGCCAATCCTATAAAAAATGCTTACAAGAGGCGCGCGTGCCACCGTGGGAGCGAGACTATTTGCCGCTAATAAAGTCGAATGAGCAGATTGTGTGGTCGGGTGCTTTAGAGACCTTTACCGACGCGATTTTCAATGCTAATGGGCGAGCAATTCGCTTTGTTATGTACAAAGTTAATTAGTGAATTAGTTTGAGTAAACCCCTCGGGTTTGTTAATCTATCCCACCGTCTGAGGCGCATAAATTTGTGCCCAAAATCCACTCTCTCCCGGAACAAAAGTTGGCGACGAAGTATATATTTATTACAGGCGGTGTAGTTTCCTCATTGGGTAAAGGACTTACTGGTGCTTCCTTAGCGGCCTTGCTTGAGGCGCGTGGCTTAAAAGTCAGTATGATGAAGCTTGACCCTTACATCAATGTTGACCCAGGGACGATGAGCCCCTTACAACATGGCGAGGTATTTGTAACCGAAGACGGCGCCGAAACTGACCTAGATTTGGGCCATTACGAGCGCTTTATCCGCACGCCTATGAAAAAGGCCAATAACTTCACTACGGGGCAGGTGTATGAGAAAGTAATCAATCGCGAACGCAAGGGCGATTATTTAGGCGGCACCGTGCAGGTAATACCTCATATCACTGACCAAATGAAGGAGTGGATTCACAAGGCAGCGAAGGGCATGGATGTGAGTTTGGTTGAAATTGGCGGTACAGTAGGCGATATCGAATCACTGCCGTTCTTAGAGGCTATTCGTCAACTGCGGGTAGATATGGGCATCGAGAATACTTTGTATATGCACCTCACGCTGGTACCAACCATCAAAGCCGCGGACGGTGAAATCAAAACCAAGCCGACCCAACACTCCGTAAAAGAGATGCGCTCGATCGGTATTCAGCCCGATGTTTTATTCTGCCGATCTGATCTTCCGTTGCCAGAAGATGCACGTAAAAAGATTGCATTGTTCACAAACGTCGCCGAAAAAGCGGTTATTTCCGCTTATGATGTGGATAACATCTATAAGGTCCCACGTATTTATCACCAGCAAGGCTTGGACGACATTGTGGTTAATCATTTGCGTTTGGACGTGCCGCCACCCGATTTGACCGAATGGGACAAAGTGGTTGAAAATGGTGAAAACCCAACCGGTAAAATCACCATCGCTATGGTGGGTAAATACGTTGAGCTTAAAGAGTCATACAAATCGCTTTCTGAAGCTTTGGATCATGCAGGCATTCATACCCTAACTAAAGTTAATGTGAATTATGTAAGCGCCGAAGATGTCGAACGTGACGGCGGTGCAGTGCTAGCAGGTGTTGACGCCATATTGGTGCCCGGTGGTTTTGGTCAGCGCGGTACAGAGGGTAAAGTGGCAGCAGCCGGGTATGCACGTCAACACGGCATACCTTACTTAGGTATTTGCCTAGGCATGCAAGTTGCAGTGATTGAATACGCCCGTAACGTAGCTAAACTAAATGGTGCGAATAGCACCGAGTTTGATGCGCAAACACTGCACCCGGTGATTGGCTTGATTAGTGAATGGAAAACCGATGCAGGCGACGTGGAGTTACGCGACGAAGGATCAGACTTAGGCGGTACAATGCGTCTCGGCGCACAGGCAAGTCATCTTAGAGCAGATAGCAAGGTTAGGAAGATTTATGGTGCGGATACCATTTATGACCGCCACCGCCACCGTTATGAATTCAACAATAATTATCTTGATCAGCTGAATAAGGCGGGCCTAGATTTTTCTGGTATGTCTGGTGACGGATTAGTTGAAATGATTGAACTACCCGATCACCCTTGGTTTGTGGCTTGTCAGTTTCACCCGGAATTTACGTCTTCGCCGCGTGATGGTCACCCGTTATTTACCAGTTACGTCGCGGCTGCGCGTAAGTTAAGAGAGCAGGTTTAGGATGTTGTTCTATCAATTTGAAACAGGTCCAGGGCATCCATTTTTTCTTATAACGGGGCCTTGTGTGATCGAATCACTTGATTTGGCTCTGAGCACCGCCAGCGAATTGAAAGCAATCACTGACAAACTGGATATTCCATTTTTGTATAAGTCATCGTTTGATAAAGCCAATCGTACTTCGATTAACTCAAAGCGTGGTCCCGGCCGTGATGAAGGCTTACGAATATTGCAAACCGTGCGTGAGCAAATTGGCTGTTCAGTGTTGACAGATGTACATAACCTCGACGACGTTAAGGCAGCCAGTGAAGTGGTGGACGCGATTCAAACTCCAGCGTTTTTATGTAGGCAAACTGACCTTATAGAAGCGGTGGCAACTAGCGGCACTCCAGTCAATATTAAAAAAGGTCAATTTCTGTCTGGCCCTGAAATGGCGCATGTTGTTGCCAAAGCCAAAGCAGCCAATCCTGAAGCATCCATTGCAGTTTGTGAGCGCGGTAATAGTTTTGGTTATAACAACTTAGTGGTGGATATGCGCAATTTAGAAATCATGCGCGAAACCGGTTGCCCGGTAGTATTTGATGCCACGCATTCCGTGCAACTCCCGGGCGGCGCTAACGGTAAGTCTGGGGGGCAAAGGGAGTTTGTGCCTGTGTTATCGCGCGCCGCTGTGGCGGTTGGTGTAGATGGTTTATTTATGGAAACCCATCCCGACCCAGAACATGCTTGGAGTGATGGAGCTAATGCTTGGCCGTTAGATAAGATGGAAACCTTATTGACACAACTGTTAGCACTACATCAAGTTAGTTAGGTATTTCGCAGATTCTGGGCTATAAATCCTTTTTATGGTTTGCAGAAGTAATATTGAATAGTTAAATCCATTTTAATACCATAGAGTCAATAGTTAAATAAATGGTGCACTTAAACGGTTTTTTGAGCCTCATGCGGGCTACACTCGCGCACTGAAAATTTCATCTTTTTACCGGTAACCTACCATGTTTAAAAAAAGCGATAACATAGCAGATTTCGATACGGACTTATGGGCAGCAATGCAACTCGAGACCCAACGCCAAGAAGAGCACATCGAATTAATTGCTTCGGAAAATTACACCAGCCAACGTGTTATGCAAGTGCAGGGCTCTGACCTGACCAATAAGTATGCTGAGGGCTACCCCGGTAAGCGCTATTACGGTGGTTGTGAAAATGTAGACACAGCTGAGTCTTTAGCGATTTCACGTATAAAAGAACTATTTGGCGCTGATTATGCAAACGTTCAGCCTCATTCGGGCTCTCAAGCCAATGCAGGCGTTTTCTTGGCACTGATGGAACCGGGTGATACGCTACTGGGTATGAGCTTGGCGCATGGCGGGCACTTAACGCATGGCTCGCATGTAAACTTCTCGGGTAAAATCTACAATGCGGTGCAGTACGGTTTGAACGAAGCAACCGGCGAAGTTGATTACGACCAAGTTCAAGTGCTCGCTACAGAACATAAGCCAAAGATGATTATTGCGGGGTTCTCAGCCTATTCACGTATCATGGATTGGCAGCGTTTTCGTGATATAGCTGATTCCGTTGGCGCTTATTTGTTTGTAGACATGGCGCACGTCGCTGGATTGGTTGCGACAGGTCTATACCCAAGCCCGGTGCAAATCGCTGACGTTACGACCACAACAACACATAAGACACTACGTGGTCCGCGCGGTGGCTTGATTTTGGCTAAGAAAAACCCAGATATTGAGAAAAAGCTTAATGCCAGTATCTTCCCGGGCATTCAAGGTGGCCCATTAATGCACGTTATCGCTGCCAAGGCAGTCGCATTTAAGGAAGCCTTACAGCCAGAATTTGCACAATACCAAAAGCAAGTTGTTGTGAATGCGCAAGCCATGGCTAACGCGTTTATTGAACGCGGCTATAAAGTGGTTTCGGGCGGTACAGACAACCACTTATTCCTATTAGATTTGGTTGATAAAGACATTACCGGAAAGGATGCGGATGCAGCACTAGGGCGAGCTAACATTACCGTTAATAAAAACGCGGTACCTAATGACCCACGTTCACCTTTTGTGACGAGCGGCTTACGTTTAGGTTCTCCCGCTATCACTACTCGTGGTTTTAAAGAAGAACAAGTAGAGCAAATGGTAGGGTGGATGTGCGAAGTGTTGGAGAATATCGACGACGATGACACCATTAACCGCATTAAAGGCCAAGTAACTGCTTTATGTAAGCGATTCCCAGTTTACGCATAGGTTACTACACAGCATGTAAGACCTACCCCGTCTGTGACGGCGGTGGGTTTTTTATTGCCTGCTTGTTATTCAGCCGCTGACTAGTGTAGGAATAAACTAGCGTCGGCACCTTATCGCCAGAATTATAAATACTGCTACGCCTATCGCAAGCAGTGTCATGCTGTCTAATCGAGGGATGCCACGCCATATAGCAGCGTGCAATATAGAATTTAATACTTGGTCAATTAAGGTGCGTATTTTTACAACCGTGGCCACTTGCACCAAGCCTTCAAACGGTCAAGTGATTTTAACGTAAAGTGGCTACACTTTGCTCTGTTGTGACTGGATTTTTCTCATCGATTCCCCCTCTAATTGTATTTTGTGCGCGTTGTGTAATAAGCGATCCAGAATCGCATCAGCCAAAGTGGCTTCACCAATCGCATCATGCCAATGTTGTGTGGGCAATTGACTGGTGATTAAGGTGGCACCATTACCGTGGCGATCTTCTATTATTTCTAATCGGTCATTACGGTTTTGCTGAGTCAGTGTATCCAAGCCCCAGTCATCGATAATCAATAGTTTGATTTTTGCTATTTGTGCCAGTAGCTTGGTGTAACTGCCATCACCATGGCTCAAGGTCATTGCTTCAAATAAGCGGCTAGCACGAATATATTTTGTGCTAATGCCGTGCTCACAAGCCGCTTGTCCTAACACACAGGCCAAGAAGGTTTTGCCGGTGCCTGTAGGGCCCTGGATGATGACATTGCGGCTTTTGTTTACCCCGTCTAGGGCCAGTAACTGCGCTACCGTGTCTTTGTGTAAACCTCGTCTAGTTCGGTAATCGATGTCGTCTGCTTGGGCACGATATCGTAACTTCGCTTGCTTGAGTAAACGCGTGACTTTGCGGTTATCCCGCACGGTGGCCTCGTGGTTTACGAGCAAACTGAGTCGTTCGATAAAGCCCAGCTCATCATAAGTGTTAGGTGGGTCGAACTGATAGCACAGTTGCTCGGCCATGCCCGTTAGGCGTAATTCATTCAGTTGGGTAAGGGTTTGTTGTGGAGTCATAGTATTTTCCTGTTGGTTATAGATGAAATGGTTTGGGTTAATGGTAGTAATCGGCTCCGCGCACATTGGCATGGGTGCTTGGCAAAGTCTGTTGCTTATCGGGTTCGGTAGGTAGCTTGTCGAGACGGGTTTGTAGTATTGATGCAAGGTGTTTGTAATGCAGGCCGCCAATCTTCTCTGCGCGTAAACAGGCATTCTCTAAACGCGTCTTGCCGTATTTCTTGGCAAGGTTAAGAATGCCCAAACAAGCACGATAACCATGTTCTGGATGGGGGCGATTTTCTAATTGATAATGCACCACGCGCTCTGTCGCCGCACCGACCTGACTTGCCCAATTAAGAAACCGACCAAGCGTCCACTCTTGGTGTTTAGCATGAGCTTTAGGCATGTGAGCGACATGGGTTGTGTGTCCGCCTTGGCCCATTGCTCGCGGATGTTGCGCGACACCCTTGCCTTGGTAGAACACATCAATACAGTGCTCGCCCACGTGTAACATTACTGCCTCGCCGCGCAATTGATAGGGAACCGAGTAATGATGTCCATCATAGCTAACGTGATAATCGATGTGCGCCCGTGCTTTTACTACATGGCGATAGCTATAAGGCGTGCCAGGCAATGATTTAAGAGCAGGCTTATCAATTGATTCAAACTGTGAGCGGCGAGAACCCGGGCGTTGTTTAAAGGGGCGATTGTTTAGATCATCTAGCAATCCTCGAATAGCTTGATTAGCCTCATCCAAACTAAACAATTGCAGCTTGCGCAGCCGCATCATGATCCAGCGTTCGACAATCTGTACGCCCACCTCGGCTTTAGATTTATCCTTAGGCTTATAAGGTCTGGCAGGCATCACCGCCACACCGTAATAGGCGGCTAATTGTGCATAGCTGGGGTTGAGTTCGGGGTCATAACGACCGGCTTTAGAAACAGCACTCTTGAGGTTATCGGGCACCACTGTTTGAGTAACACCGCCATAAAATTCAAAGGCGCGAACGTGTGAGCCTATCCAGTCAGGCAAGCTCTGTGTCCATGTGGCCTCGGCGTAGGTATAGGAACTGACTCCGAGCACTGAAACGAATACTTGGGCAGGGCGTGCTTCACCCGTACGAGCATCAATAATACCTAAGGTTAAACCAGCATAATCAACAAACAGTTTATCTCCAGCAATATGAGTCTGGCGCATCGAGATTCTTTGCTTCTTGCGCCACTGACCGAACAACACCGTGAAGCGAGAATAGCTGTAATGGTTGACTGGATGATGCTCGGCGTATTCTTCCCACAGTAATTGGCGAGTCATCCCTTTACCCTAGATAAATCAGTTAAAACACGAAAGTCCATGCAAGCTCTTGATGCACCTGGCAAAATCAAAAAAAACCTTATCACCAATAAGGTGACCGCGACTTTTTTGATTTCACTATGCACTTCAATTGCTTACATGTCTTTTCCGCGTTTAACTGATTTATCTAGGTTTACGAGACAGTTCAACTGATATTTGTGCAAAGTCTGGCTCACACAATAAAGCAGTGGCAGGGGCCTCTGCATTTGGGCGGCTTTAATATCGCCTGCAGCTGTTGTTCATCCATGCCTGCTGGCAGGGGCCAGCTTAATTGGGCATTTGTTGCTCTGACGAGATATTTGGATACGGCACTGCGTGACAGGTTTAAGCTGAGCGCGATTTTACGGGAGGATAGTTGCGCCTCATAGTGCAAGCGCAGAATGTCTTTGAGTTTTAACATAGTGACCTTCTTGGGTTTCATAGCTGTTCCAATACAAATAAAAGAACGGCAGGTTAACGGTTATAGTGTTAACCGCAAGAAGGCTGTGGAGGAATTTTACGGAAGCGAAAAAGTGTCCGCGCTTCGATAAAAATCAGTGGCCACGGTTGGTAAAATTAGGTGGCCTCGCTACGTAAAATTAACTGGCCACGGTTGGTAAAAATATGCATAAGGAATCCATCGATTTATTTATCGCATGTTAAAAGGGATAATAAGGAGACCTTTGTCCTCACTATAAACTCCCATTTTACCTAATCATGGCCCGAAAAAGAAATGATCCTGTTGTTGCGCTCTCTGAGCCGTCTTTGGCGCATGACGGACGCGGGGTGATTCGCCATAACCAGCGAGTTTATTTTGTGCCAGGAGTGCTGCCCGAAGAAGAGGTGTTATTTACGCCATTTCATAAACAGCGAGGCAGTTATGCTGGCCGTTTAGAGGAAATTCATAAAGCCAATCCTGATCGAGTCGACCCGCCGTGTGAGTATTTTGGAGTGTGCGGCGGCTGTGCTACCCAACACCTAGCACCATCAGCGCAGCTTAAGTTTAAAGCGCAAACCTTGATAGATAACCTACAACGTATAGGGCAGGTAACGCCAGAGAAGTGGTTAGAACCGATAACGGCTGACTGGACGCACTACCGCCGTAAGGCGCGACTAGGCGTGAAATTTGTGCCAAAAAAAGGCGGGGTGCTGGTGGGTTTTAGAGAGAAGGGCACCGCGTATCTAACCTCGCTTAAGTCATGTATAACGCTTGATAAGCGCATTTCAGATTTGTTGCCGGGCTTGCACGAACTAATTGAAAGTCTAAGTGCGCCCAACCGTATTCCGCAAATAGAGGTGGCGGCTGCCGAGGAGTCGGTGGCGTTAGTGATTCGTAACTTAGAAGCCATGACACCAGAGGATATGGCTAAGTTAACGCACTTTGCGAAACAGCGCGAGGTACAAGTATTGCTGCAACCTGCAGGACCTGATTCTATTTTTCCAGTGTGGCCAGCGCAACTGAAGGTATTATACTACCTCATACCAGAATTTGATTTAAAACTAGAATTTAGGCAGAAATTCCCGCCTACCAAGATTTAGCCCAAATCGTCGTTAGCTTTGTCTCGCTGAGTTTGATGCAGGGTCTAATCTCTGTCCAGCTGTCGCTAGCTCATTGTCTCGGCTGATGTTTATACCCTGAAAACCTCGCCTCCAGCACCTGACCAAATAGCTTGCAACAGCATTGCTGAATCTGATCAACTAGAAACGCCAGCATCATCAAGTAAGCAAACACCGTCGCTAGGTGCTGTTTGCCATGACCAAAGTTATGCTCGAAGTGATAGCCAAGGGTTTTTCAGGGTGTTGAAGGTTTCATTCTCAATGCGCCAACGAGCGCGGCCGCCGCGCATTAGCGTCATCATATTGTCAGAGGTGATTTCAATATCCGTCACCCACGAGAAGTGCTGTGTTTTACCCGATGCTTTGGTTTCCCAGTATTCCAAGAAATTGATCTGCATCTGGAAATTCGCATCATTAAGCGGCACTTGATTACAGTATCGAAAACAATGATGCACCCCTTTGGAATCTATGAGTTCCACTGTTTTTGTGGCTTTTGTGTGACTCACCCAGTCAAATAGAAACCCATGGTCACTTTGTTTTGCGCCTAGAATAAAACGCATGTCCAGTGACTTAAGTCATTCAATATGAGGGCCATTAGACGACAAACCATCCTCTACGACCACCAGCTTTAAATGAGGGTGTTCCCTGCGAATGTCTTTGAACAAACGCTTGGCTGCATTACGTTCACAGTCATTCTTGGCCTCGCCATCTTGCTTCAAGATCGCCTCGGGTGCCAATGTAAATACCTCAGACTGATCAGGATGCACCAATACCGCCGCCAGCAATTGATGATAATACGTGATCTGACCATTGCGATGATGCTTTTCACAGCACTGCTTGCAATGCACCTGCTTGGATGAGAAGTAACCTGTCCCATCCACCGATAGTAGATAGTGCTCATCCATAAACTCCATACCTTCTAAACCCTTGCCGCGTTGAAGATTGGCAAAGATACGGGTAAAGGCTTGGCGTAATAGTGCAGGGTCAACATTGTCTAGCCGCTCACGTAATGTCGTATCACAAGGGGCTTTCTTAATCCCGTATAAGCTGCGTAAATTAGCTTGGATGGTTTGCTTATCTTGGTCGAACTGAAGTAATGAGGGATACTTCAACCCGAAAATAGCCATCCCTGACATCAGACAATCTGCTAGAGAAATATCATTACGGGCGTGGCATGAATCTGTAGCTTCTATCTGACTAAACACTTGCCTAATCGACTTGAGTAATCCCGGCGCGCTGAGGTGTTTACGAAGTAGAGGTTTAGCCATGGTTCTTCAACTCTAATCTGTGAAATTGGCTGTATCATACTGTATCCTCGGAATAGTTTACGAAAACTATTTTTTCAGAACCCCTGTAACCCGCTTGTTTGCTTGGTTTGTTAATTGGGCGGGAATTGCTGGAATTTAGGCCCAGTGACTTTATTCAGGTCAATGAGCCGATGAACCAAAAGATGGTGAGTTTGGCAGCAGCCTACCTTGCGCTTAAGCCAGATGACAAAGTGTTAGATTTGTTCTGTGGTTTGGGAAACTTTAGCTTGGCTTTGGCGCGCATCGGCGCCAGCGTAGTAGGTGTTGAAGGAGAGCAAGCCATGGTGGCCCAAGCTGAGCATAATGCCCGTTTGAACAGTATTGATAACGCACAATTCTTAACAACTAATTTGCACTTAGAGATTATGCAACATTTGGTATGGACTTTTTGTCTGGCAAGTTGACTCATTGTCGTTCCACACGATATATCGATGATTAGCATTAGCCCATCGTCGTCAATTTCAATCAGAATGGCACTGACTAATCGTAACCAAGCCTCTCGGTTAGGAAAGACTCTGACCAAGCGGGTTCGCCGCTTAAGTTCTTGTTGAACCGTCCGTTCAATGCGGTTGGAGGTTCGCATTTTCTTTTGGTGTCTATCTGGCAAGGCAAACACATTTAACCCTTCAGGCACATTGTTTTCTAGCCACTGCGCCAAGTGAGCATGCTTTTCCTGGTACTGGCTCACAAGGACTTTTAGATTAACCTGAGCAGCTGCCATATTGGGTGCATTCCAAACACTACGCAGCTCACCACCAATGCGCTGCTTGATCTTGTGATTGGGGGCATGATGCATTGCATTCTGCGCCAGATGAAACTGGCAACGCTGCCAAGGTATACCTGGGAACACTGCCTTTCTAGCGGCTTTTAAGCCACGGTGATCATCACTGACAATAAACTCAATACCATGTATGCCCCGGTCAACCAAGCCTTTGAGGAACGCTCGCCAGTTAACCTCGGCTTCATTAAGCGCCATTGCCGTTCCTAATACGCAACGCCGTCCACAAGGCAATACACCCACCGCACTCAACACCGCCATATCAATCACTTGGTGGCCCTCACGCACCTTTTCATAACGCGCATCAAGGATTAGGTAAGAGACTTTACCCAACGGACGATCACGCCAGACTTTTAACGCCTCATCCATGCTCTGGTTAGCCCGTGAGACCGGTGTAGAGGAGATGCTTTCAATACCCATGCTCTGCATGACTTTTTCGACTCGGCGCGTGCTAACGCCCGTCACGTACATTTCAGCAACGGTCAGCAGCATCGCACGTTGGCTGCGTAAGCCGCGTTCTAGCGATTGAGGGTAAAAAGGTTCATCAACGTGTTTAGCGGTCTTTGGGATACGCAGATTGAGCGTACCGGCTTGCGTATCGATACGCTTATCCTGGTAGCCATGGGCAAAACCTGGCCGGTCTTGACTATGCTCATAGTGTGATGCGCCTGGAAACGGCTCTCTTTCAATCTTCATCGCCTCATTGAGCAGTGCGGTGAGCACGGGGCGCATGGCATCGGGGCCTTCTGAGATGTGTGTTCCACTACTACGTCAAATACGTTATTGTTTGATTGGGTCATTTGGGTGTCTCCAGTATGTTAATTGCTTAAAACAGGGAACGCACAAATGGCTCAACTTACAAGACACCAAGATAGAAAATTTGAATAAATCAAAAATTCGAAAAAAATCCCCCTAGGGGGAAAAGGCCATACTGCTCTATCTAATATAAAAGTCCATACCTGAAGTTACAGTATCCACCTCGAAGGGGCCGAAAAAAGCTTGCCTGCATCGGGTTTTAATAAACTGTTGCTAGATCCACCGCGTTCTGGCGCGCAGCTTATTGTGAGTGAGTATGTGCCGATACTTAAACCGCAGCGCATTGTTTATGTCTCTTGCAACCCCGCTACTTTGGCGAGAGATGCCAATATCTTAGTTAATCAACAAGGTTATAAGCTGTTTAGCGCGGGTGCAATTGATATGTTTCCGCATACCGCGCACGTTGAATCAATTGCCGTGTTTGAGCTAGCGTAAGTTTAAATAAGGTATGTCCAAGCTAGTGTCGTGTATTATAATAGATCGTATATATCAGAGCCTCCCAAACGATCCAAGAAAAGGCACAGCCCACCGTGAATGGTGTTCCCTTATCAAGGGCTGTAACGCAATTGGTCGTCTTGACGCAGTACAGATGATACGGCGAGGGCTGCAGATGCCCCGAAAATTGCCACAGAACTTCCCGAAAGCAGGCCAAACCGTAAGCTGCGCCCGAATATTTTTTAGACAACGACGCCAACACAAATAATCATCACGATTAAGCCAAGAACCGCCAAAACCGGGGTTGCTCCTAAACTAGATAAGTCTGCGAAAGTAATGCGTACGCCCAGCAACGCAATGCCAATTTTAAGCAAACGCTTAGCCGCGAAATCAATTCCCGGCTCGCACTTAGGGGCCTCGGTTAAAAAATGAAAGGCAATGCCAATTAATAAAGCAAACAACATCACGGGTGCCCCGTAGTGTTCCGACAAAAACGTGGCCGTCGCTGCAATTACAAACGCAACCAAAATACCGGGGTAGTATTGAAACCAAGCCTTTTTGGCAGTTTGCTGCAAGTCCATATTCAAATAGGGCGAGAATAAGAATAAGACTTCATTATAAAGACGCTAGCTCACGCAGACTATTCTCATTTTTCTATAGGGGTATAGGGCGATATACCTGTGCTGACTCATGAAATGGTTCCGCATTCAGCACAAAATCCCTAGATAGGAATGTGAAGCAGTATTAGCCTAGATCACAAGGTGAGGTAGCGATAGAGAGTATTGTGTTCTTTTAAGCTAAAGATAAAGTGTCGCGTCGATCAATTGAGCCCACTGCCCGTTTCAGGCAGTCATAAAGTCCTTAAACCCCCTTCATTTTTTGCAAGCCATTCTTTAGTTTTTGTTCTATTATCAAGATTCCAAGGGGCAAATCTTGGACTTAGATACTGAAAACTATACTTCACAAAATGCCAAATAACGCCGTCCTTTCCATAGAAGAAAGATAAAAACTGCCTTATCGTTTGGAACAGCATTCTGGGTTAAAAGTCCATCCTTATATAACATTGACCAGAATAGAGTAGAGAATAGTATAAAAAAATCAAGTGTCACGAATAAATATACGAATGCTCTTTTGAACCACCCTCCACCCGCATGTTTGTATAAATCAAAGCACACTGATTTATGCTCAATTTCTTCAACTGCATGCCATTCCCAAATAAGCTTAAAGTCAGGTTCTGCGTTAGCTATAACTGAAGGCTTACTAAGCAAGTAATCCCCCAACATCGCAGTGAAATGCTCATATCCACAAACGAAGGCTAATTTAGTAATCGGAGAGAAATATTTATGAGCGAACCTCTGTTCTCTATCCATCAAACCATATACTACATTCCTATAACCGTTTTTTTCCAACGCCATGTTGCACTGGGTGTGTTGCGCGCCATGAATCGCTTCTTGCGAAATGAAAAGCCTTATTTCTTCTTTCAACTCAGGCTCCTCGCTAAGGTCGGTTAGACTAGAAACCTCCTTAGCTGAATCAATAAAAAATTGCTCCCCTTGAGGAAACATAAAGGACAATGCGTTGAACACGTGAGAGGCAACTGGATTACTATTATTCCAATGTTTATTGATTGATTTGTTCCAATCAATCGTCGGAATTCTAGCTGTTATGGAAGCGGACATAGTGGTCTGAATATTTGAACATTGAATGACCGAGAAGAGTATGGCTCTGCCTGTCAGAAAAGTAAAGTTCAGTCACTGGTTCAGCGTTACTTCGCAAAGGTTCTTTCAGTAAGTCGGTAAACGACGTTAGTTTGCCCAAAGCGTACGAAGTGTTTATCAATAAGCTCGCCGCCTATTTTTTCTGCGGCCTTTATGTGAGCGAATATTACTTACTTCTATCACAAGTAACACTTGCTTCACGAAGTTAAAGGCATGTGTAAGCATTAATTGTTTTAGTTGGCGATTGGCTGCGCCTCCCCAATGCGAGCGAGCTAAAAACGTCCAGCCGATTTCAATTTCACTGCGCTCTTCATCATAGCCGTGGTAGCGCGAAGAGCCGATAACTTGCTTTGTTTGCGTATTAACCACTATGAGTGCACCTAATGACTGCAAGGCGTCATCAAAGTATTGCTTGAAAATGGGTAGTTCATGGCGATCTTTAGAAGGGTGGCCCGCCCACAGTAGTGGGTCGTTTGCCGCAGCGTAAAGTGCCTCAAAGTCTTCTGCTTCAAGCGGGCGTATAGAAATTAAATTCCCTGATAAGGAAGGTTGGCGGTCGAACATCTTTGCGGTTGTCGTGTACGGAAGTTATTAGCTAACTGTGCCCTTCGTACAAAGAAGCGACAATATCAGCGCTTTTTTCCAACACTCGCTTTCGACGGACTTTAAGTGTGGGTGTTAGCGTTTCATCATCAATGGTCCAAGGTTGATCCATAATGGCAAAATTGTAAATACGCGCGTATCCCGGAAATTCACGTAGATGCTTTTTTATGCGCAGGGCCAGCACCGCGCGTAAGTCTTCGTCGCTGTTGTTGCGCTGTTGCCATTTGGCTTTTTCTTCTTCTTCTAAAACCAGCAATGCAGTTAAGAAGGGCTTCCCTTCGCCGATAACCAGAGATTGTTCAATCAATGGGTCAAGGATTAGCGCGGACTCGATATCAGCAGGCGGCACCTTTTCCCCATTGGCCAGCACCAAGATTTCCTTTAATCTACCCGTAATTACCAAGCTTTCACCCTCAAAACGGGCAACATCGCCGGTGTGTAACCAACCGTCGTCAGTCATGTCCTCGGCGGTTGCCCCAGGGTTTCCCCAGTAGCCCATCATAATGCCAGGGCTAAATACAATCAGCTCTCCCGTGTCGTCATCAAAGCGCGCCTTTACATCTTTGAGCAAAGGCCCAACACTATGTGGGAGATTGTTCTCGTGCGTGTTCACGCTCAAAATAGGGCTGGTTTCGGTCAAGCCATAGCCTTGTAGTATGGGTATACCTAAACCTAGAAAGAATTCTGCGATCTTGGCCGGCATGGCCGCGCCGCCAACGATAGCAATACGCACGCGACCACCTAAGCGATCACGCACTTTCTGGCCAACTAATTTGTCCAATAGAGGAAATAATAGCTGGCGTGGCGACCAGCCTTTGCGACCTTGAGTGTACTGAAACTGCTGCCATCCTGTGGCGACCGCCTGCTTAAATAAAAACCGCTTGATGGCTGATTCACCTTCAAGGGAGTCATTAATTTTACCGTACACCCGTTCGAATATTCTAGGTACGGTTATCATTACCGTCGGCTTGATGATGCCTAAGTCATCGACTAATTCGGGAATCGAGCGATTAAAAGCCACCTTCGCCCCAGCCATCATCATTAGATAATAACCAACGCTTCGTTCAAGAGTGTGTGAAAGCGGCAGAAATGACAAATGTTGGTCTTCTGGTGTAACTATCACGCTATGTAAGCCAGACCATGCATTCCATAAAATATTTTTGTGGCTCAGCATCACCCCCTTGGGCTGGCCGGTAGTACCGGAGGTATAGACTATACTGGCGAGGTCTTCGGGGTCGTTTTGGTGGCTAGTGGGTAAGGTTGTGTGCTTTGCGGCGCTTAACCAAGTTTCAATTGGCATCACCTTCAACTGTGTCGATTGGCAAGGGTGGACACAGCGTAGCAGTACAGATTCAAGATCATCCGCGGCACGCGCTAATTGATCAGCTTGTACTTGGTCCTTAATTAGCAGCAATTTGCTGCCAGAGTTTTGTAGGATATAAATTGAATTTTCAGCACGATCATTGGCGTATAACGGTACCAGCACCAAGCCTAAGCCCAGCGCGGCTTGATCGAGAATGACCCACTCTACACAATTGTCCATCATTACAGCGACTCGATCGCCTGCGCGCAAGCCGTCTGCGACCAAGGCTCTTTGCCATTTTTGCACTTGCGCGGCCATTTGAGACCAAGTCATGGCCTCCCATTGCTGGGTATCCGGCTTGTAAAAACGATAAGCTTCGGTGTCGGGAGAGCGTTTGAGTCGAGCCCTAAACAGGCCGTCCAATGTGAGGGCTTTGTTCAAACCTATCATGTGTGCGGGAACCGCGGACTCGTCGAATTCCTTGTATGCTTTATGACTCATATGATTGCCTCTCTAGTAAAATCAGACCAAATTAGTCCAGCCTGCATTGGGGGTGTAACGCTCGCCGTGCTGCTTGGCAAGTGCTTCGAGCTTACTTAACATTTGTTGTGCACCGCGATCGCGAATGCTATTGATCGGTCCGCCCATAAATGGGGCATATCCCGTGCCGAATATCACGCCTGCGTCTAGGTGCTCTTCGTTTTGCACGATCTGCTCATGTAAGCAAGCCACGCTTTCATTGAGAAATGGCAATATGAGTCTGTCTTGAATTTGTTCGATTTGCTCGGGTTCGATGTGTACTTTTTGTTTTTTAGGCTTGCCTTTTTTGTACTGATAAAAGCCTTTGCCTGATTTTTTGCCTAAACTGCCTTCGTCTACGAGCTTGACGAGTTCTGCCGGTACATTCTCGGCACCGAGAATGTTTTCTGCAACATGTTTGCAAATATCCAAACCAACCACATCGGCTAACTCAACTGGCCCCATTGGCATGCCATAAAGCAGCGCCGCTTCATCTATGGTTTCCATAGTTACCCCTTCTTGATGTAGGCGTACGGCTTCGATGAGGTAGGGCACCAACACACGGTTTACTAAAAAACCAGGGCTGCTTTTCACCGGAATAGGTAGGCGTTTTATTTGCCCAGCAAATTGCGCCGCACTAGCCGCGGTTTTCTTTAAAGTTTTGGGGCCAGATACCACTTCGATAAGTTGCATGTTCGCTACCGGGTTGAAAAAGTGAATGCCGACTAATCTGCCCGGTTTTTTGAGTGCTTTAGCAATATCTTCAATTGGAATACTGCTGGTGTTACTGGCTAAAATCGCATCGCGTCGCGCTTGCGCTTCGACATTTTTGAAAACTTCTTGTTTAACGCTTAAGTCTTCAAAAATAGCTTCAAGAATGAGATCCGCACTCTTAATGCCGTCACCTTTAAGGTCGGGAATGAGTCGGTCCATCGCACCTTGTACCGCCCGATTAATTTTTAGCTTCTTCTTGAATAGTTTGCGTGCGCGTTTGAGCGCTTTGGTGATGCTTTCTGGGTTACGGTCTTGCAAGGTGACGCGTAAGCCTTGCAATGCCGACCACGCAGCTATGTCTCCGCCCATTACGCCAGTGCCAATAACGTGAATGTGTTTAATGGTTTGGGCATTATTTGCCTTTCCTGCTTTTTTGAGGGCTTCCTGTAAGAAAAACACCCGCACCAAATTGCGTGAAGTAGGGTGCGAGGCCAGCTCAGCCACTGAGTCGGCTTCGGCTTGAAACATGGCTTCACGGTCTGAGCCATGGGTTTCCCATAAATCGATTAGCGAGTAGGGTGCTGGATAATGTTGCTCGCGTGCTTTTTTCGACACTTGCTTTTCAAGGTAAGCACCCAGCAGCGGACGAACTAGTTTAGAGTTAAGCACTCCCTGGATTTTTCCTGCTCGGCACTTAGCGGGTTTGCGCTTAACGTAATCGGCGACCGCAAGGTCAAAATGTCGTTTGGGAATGGCGAGGTCTACTAAACCTGATTTTGCCGCAGAACGCGATATCATGCTGCGCCCACTCAACATAAGGTCTAAACCTAAAGTCGGGCCGACTGTTTCAATTATGCGTACGGTGCCGCCAAAAGCGGGATGAATACCTAAGCGCACTTCGGGCAAGCCTACTCGGCAACTCGGGTCATCTTCGGCTATGCGATAATCGCAGGCCAATGCCAGTTCCAACCCGCCGCCTAAGCAAAATCCGTGGATAAGCGCAATGCTTGGGACGCTGAGCTTTTCAATGCGCGCACACACTTGTTGCCCGCTGGCAACGAGGTCACGTGCGTCTTGTTCTGATTTGATGTGCGTAAATTCTTCGATATCCGCGCCGACTATAAAACTCGACTCCTTGGCTGAGGCGATGACCAACGCAGTAGGTAGATTAGCATCAAGATAGTCCAGCAGCTTAGCCAATTCGACAATAGCTGAAGATGATAAGGTATTGACAGCGCTTCCGCGTTGATCAAACTTTAGCCATGCGATGCCCTGATCATCGATGCTTAACTTCCAATGCTTAACAGTGGGTGATTTTTTAGTACTCATGATTAAGCCTCCAGCCGCTCAATAAGGGTTGCGCCACCTTGTCCACCGCCAATGCATAAAGTGGCGATACCGCGTTTGGCATCGTGGCGTTCAAGCACACGCAGTAAATGCAAAATAATTCTAGCGCCCGTCGCGCCAACCGGATGGCCCAGACTTACGCCGCCGCCATCAAGGTTAAGTCTATCCGGCGAAATGCTACCCATTGCTGCGTCTAAACCTAGTTCTTGTTGACAGTACTCGGTGCTTTCCCATGCAGCCAAACAACCTAGCACTTGCCCCGCAAAAGCTTCGTTGATTTCCCAATAATCTATGTCTTGCAGGCTTAGATTATGTGCCTGCAGAATCGGGGTTGTTGCGTGCACCGGCCCGAGCCCCATTTGGCGCGGGTCGAGTCCGGCCCATTCAATTTGAGTGATTTTGGCGCGCGGTTTAAGGCCATGTTCCTGCACCGCGTCTGCGCTCGCTAACAGGCACCATGCACTGCCATCGGTAACTTGTGAGCTGTTGGCCGCTGTTACTTTGCCGTATGGGCGATCAAATATGGAACGCAATTTAGCTAACCTCTCAACACTAGAATCGCGCCTTAGCCCGTCATCAACATCGTAATACCGGCCGTTTCCGTCGATAATAGTTTCTACTTCTTCGCTTAACAAACCTTCGTCAATGGCTGCGGCCAATCTCTGGTGACTACGCACCGCGTATTCATCCATTTCAGTGCGGGTGATGTCAAAACGTTCGGCTATCACTTCGGTGGTTTGCCCCATAGATAGGCCCACTATAGGGTCACTCAGTCCCTTCAGAAGCGCTATTTCTGGTGCTAACATGCTCGGTCTGAATTTGGTTATAGCAGAAATTTTCTGACCAATAGACTTTGATCTCATCCATGATCCCAGCCATTTCACCATGCTGTGGTTAAATAGCACTGGTGAGTGACTCATGGCCTCGGTGCCGCCCGCTAACACTAAGTTAGCGCGGCCCAGTTGAATGTCTTTTCGTGCAGAGTCCACGGCCTGCATGCCCGATGCGCAGTTTCGTTGTACCGTCCAGCCTGGCACTTGCTTTCCGCAACCTAAACGCAAAGCAACCACGCGGCCAATGTTGGCCTCATCCGCAGCCGGAATCATGCAACCTAAAATGACTTCATCAAGTTGGTCAGGTCTGAACGGTTGGCGCGCGAGCAATGGCCTGCCGGCATTAACCGCTAAATCAGATGCCTTGAACGGTCCAGGGGCACTCTGCGCTTTTAAAAAGGGTGTGCGGCTGCCATCAATCAAATAGACATCTGGGGTATTAAGTGCAGATTTGGTCATAATAAATTCCTAAGCTTGGTCTATTTAAATGTCGCAGCAGGGAAATGGTCCACCTGCACTATCTCATTTCTCGCGGTGGCTGCTTGAATAACAATATCCGCTTCTGCCTGCACTATAACGCGTTGTTGCACCATCGCATTTGCCAGATCGACAACCTTATCAAATGTCATCGCGCTGTTGCCAGTTTGTTTGCGAATTTTTCGCTCAATTGCTTCAGCTTCAATGACCAAAGGGAGTGCATTTTCAATTTGTCCGCTGCGTCCACTCGCATTGCTAGTAAACACACCTTCACATAGGCGGTCTCGGGTTGCAGAAGGATTGATCAAGATTTTCGCAATGCGGGCGTCTAGCTTATCTGACGGCTTTTTGGCTCTCGCATAGAAAGGAAAATAGGCCCACTTTAGAACTCGCCCCAACAATTTGCTGGGGTAGTTATCTAGTGTTTGTATAAGTGCTTGCTCGGTTTCATAAAGTGATTGTTGACAAGCCCAATCGAGTAGCGGGCGGTCGTCCTCTAGCTCTCCTTCATCGTGAAAGCGTTTTAAGCTCCCTGAGCATAGGTAGAGTTGGCTTAATGCATCGCCCAAGCGTGCAGAAAGGCGCTCGCGGCGTTTTAATCGACTGCCGAGTACCGCAATAGATACGTCGGCTAGAAAAGCGTAGGTAGTGCTGTAACGTGTGGCGCGCTGATAATGGCGCTTCGCCCGTGTCGTTTTTGGAGCACTGGCGAAAGGACCATTAGTCAACCCGTGCCACAAGCCGTGGGTTGCTGCGCTAAGGGTGCTTCCTATATGAGAGTTAAACGCACTGTCAAAGACATCCAAGCTATCAGCCGCTGAGGACTGAACCGCATGAATTTCATCCAGTAAATGTGGGTGGCAGCGCATCGCACCTTGACCAAAGATGATTAACGAGCGGGTTAAGATATTCGCGCCTTCAACTGTAATCGCGATGGGTATGGTTTGATAAGCTCGCGCAAACAAGTTGTTTGGGCCCAGGCAAATGCCGGACCCACCTTGAATATCCATCGCATCGTTCACGGTGGTACGCAGCTTTTCTGTTAGATGAAATTTTAAAATTGCTGATATAACCGAAGGCCGCTCGCCATTGTCTAGCGCGGCGCAGGTCATCTTTCGTGCTGCATTCATTTGGTAGCAATAACCGCCAATACGCGCTAGCGCTTCTTGAACGCCTTCAAAGTTACCAATAGCGGTGTTGAATTGCTTTCGAATACGTGAGTAAGCGCCCGTTGATTTGGCTGCCAGTGTTGCGCCTCCGCAGCTTAGCGCCGGCAAGGATATGCAACGACCAGTCGCCAAGCTTTCCATCAGCATTTTCCAACCTTTGCCCACCCCTTCTTGGCCGCCAATCACCCATTGCATTGGGATAAATACCTCTTTGCCTCTGGTGGGGCCATTCATAAAAGCGGAATCTAGGGGGAAGTGGCGTTCACCGATCTCAACACCGGGGGTGCTGGTCGGAATGAGGGCGCAGGTAATCCCGAGCTCTTGATCGTCGCCAAGTAAGTTGTCCGGGTCAAGTAAATCAAAAGCCAATCCCATGACGGTGGCTACTGGCGCTAAAGTGATATACCGCTTATTCCAAGTAACACGAATGCCCAGATGGTCTTGACCGAATTTATCTTGTTGTACGCAAACTATGCCTTGGTCTGGAATGGCGGCGGCATCGCTGCCGGCTTCTGGGCTGGTCAGCGCAAAGCATGGGATTTCCTGGCCCACTGCTAATCTCGGTAAGTATTGATCGCGCTGCGCTTGGGTGCCATAGTGCAGCAATAATTCTCCCGGGCCCAATGAATTAGGCACCATTACCGTGACGGCCGCACTGATAGATCGCGTGGCTATTTTCGTCACCACGCAAGAATGGGCATAGTGGGAAAATTCTAAGCCGCCATATTGGCGCGGAATAATCATTCCTAAAAAACGCTGTGATTTTATATAGTCCCATACACTAGGGCTTAAATCATGCAACTCAAAGGTGCTCTCCCAGTCGTCGATCATGGCACACAGCGTTTCAACCGGGCCATCCATAAACGCTTGTTCTTCAAGACTGAGCTTAGCGCTGGGGTAGTCAAGTAATTGATTCCAATTTGGGTTGCCCGAAAAAATCTCCCCATCCCACCACACGGTGCCTGCTTCCAGTGCCTCTTGTTCAGTTTTCGACACTTTTGGCATTACCTGTTTAAACAGTTTCATAACGGGTAGGCTAATCAATTTGCGGCGCACACTACTGATGCTAAAAATAGCAAAGATACATAACAAAATTAGTAAAAGGCTAAGGCTAATAAAGCCCAAAGCGCCTAGGCTAAAACCCGCTATCAAGCCTAGTGCAGTTAGGGCGAATGCGATGGGCGCGCCTAGTCGAAAATAGGCTACGAATAGTAGTGAAATAAGCGTCCCCAAAACCACATAAGTATTCACGTGGTCTCCTCGGTGTCTTTTTTCTGGTATTCCGGTGCAATGTTGGGGTTGTCGGGATAACCCTTTTCGCCATTAGCCCAGGGTAAATGATGATAATAACGCCGCTCGTTCCAGGTGTATTTGGGAAACTTTACAATGGTGAAAAAGGGTGAGATATCAAAATCTGATGGTGAAAACAACTTGGCGTTGCGTTTGAATAAGCGTCGATGCCCTTCGTTATTGGGCGACAAAATGGGCAAGATAGGAAAATTAACAGCTTGAAATGCATCTGCAATTAACGTGGAGCATACAATTTTAGTTTCAGGACCGGCATTGTGTTCAAAAAGGCTTGATCGCCAGCGACGCGGCAATACACCATAGGGAAATAAGAATCGTGCTAGGTCGAGCAATTGTCGTACATTATATTCTGCACCTAAGTGCTTACAGACATATGCAATGACTTTGCTACGATCATTGTGCGACAAACCATTGGGGCGGCAAATGCGCACCCTAAACTTACGATATTGTTCAATGTTTTCAACAATAGTGCCTTTGCCAAGTTCTGCCTCGACCACATAGGGTTCATTTAGTGAACCGTCAAACTCACTTGGGTCAAGGCTTGCGGGTAGGTGTTCTAGAAAATCGGCAGAGCGGCCTACACAAATAGCCGAATGCGACCACCGACTTTGTGTGATGGTTTGTATAATCCGGCTAATCTGAGCCTGACCTTCTACTAATAGCACGTCCCCAGGCAGAATTTCGTCCTTCATGCGATCAAAATCAATCAAACCCTCGTCGTAAGGCTCAAGCGACTTGGTTAGCCATCCTATGACTTTCGAGCCAACTTTATTTCGAAGGGTTTGTAACATGGTGTAAACGGATATTTATAGCCGATAAGTTTACCCGATTTGTGAATTTAATTGGGTCTACTTATGGCACTGCAGTAAGGCTTTAGTTAAGTCTAGGCAGCGCAAAATGGTCGATATTCGCAGCTGTGCTCAGGTGCTTATAGGGTAGGCTTGTGCAAGGCGTCTAAATCTGACGCCATCGGGCTCGCCCAGATAATGTGTTGCTTCTAGCGCATTGACAGGGGTAGTAATAGAGACGGGGATTTGCCCTCTCAAGTTTGCGCCAATATTAACGATCATCCCGGCTGACTGAGTTCTGCCATCGATAAAGATGGGCGAGCCGATTTCTACTTTCTCCTCGCCTGGAATACTTGCCGTGATCATTCTCGTTTTGGGTTTGCCGCGGTATTTAATCCGCGCAATGATTTCTTGCCCTGGATAACAGCCTTTTTTGAAATTGACACCTTCAACTAAGTCTAGATTTATAGATTGCGGAATGAGTTCTTCAAGCAAATTCAAGTGTAGTTCGGGTAAACCATCGTGAATATTCAGTGATTGCCAATGCAGATAGTATGCAAAGCCAAACTTACTTTCCAACGATTGGCCTAAAGCATTGGCGCGGTCAGCATCCGTTACTAGTAGGTATCGCTTAGTGGTTCCAGCAAGCGCAATAGGCAAAATGGCGTTATCTGCACAGTCTTTGCGAAACTGATCAAGGTCATGATCTTGCACGCTAGCACCTAATACTACAGCTTGCTCAGTGTGGTCAAAGGTGACTTTAGCGCGCATTACGAACATTTGTAATCGGCCTATAACTTGTTCTATGACCGCAAAAGGAGCCACTAAAATATATCCATCGACTGGATGTTTTGCGATGTTAAATAGCGCCAACATTCGGCCCTTTGGAGTGCAGTACGCACTAAGTTGGGTAGTTTGTGTGTTATCAAGAAAAGTAATGTCGTTACTCAGTTGACCTTGTAAAAAATTGGTCGCGTCTTCACCAGAGCATACTAGCGCGCCTAGCTCGGATAAATCGTAGAGTGCTGATTGTTTAGATACAGGCGTATTTTTACCCGTTAATAGGTTACTATCACTTTGATTAAAACCTTTCTTAATAAGAAATTTTCGCCAAGCATTGGTTGTTATAGACATAATTTTCTACAGTACTTATGAGTAATTTAAAGCCCCCGTATTATGCCGTTATTTTTACGTCAAAAAAATCTAGTAACTTGCTTAATTACGCGCAAATGGCTGACAAAATGGAAACTCTTGCCGCCCTGCAGCCCGGGTATCTCGATTTTGTCGCGTCTACCTGTGAAGACGGGCGCACCATTGCGACCAGTTATTGGCAGACCGAAGCCGATATTGTAAATTGGAAGCAACAGGATGAACACGCCGCTGCGCGTGAAATGGGTAAACAAAGTTGGTATGACGAATTTACGGTTGAGGTAGCAAAAGTAGAGCGGGCCTATTCCTGGAGTAGAAAACCTTAGGCTTTACGCACATGTGTGTAATGTTTGCTGTGTTGAGAAGGCATGATGCGTGATAAGTTTTAAGAAAAGCCGCAGCAGTTTTATCGATATTGTAGGCGGGTAAACTCGCTGCGAAGAGGAGATTGATACGCGTCTGTGTGTAAATCTCTCCACTTAAGGAAAGTAGGTTAGCTACCTCAGCAAAAAGGTGTCGGCGTGGTCTATGCTGCTGTGTATGCCGCCAGAAGAAGGGTGGTAGCCTTTTTGATTACTTCTTTAACCACGGTGGCTGGTTTGTTTTCTCTGGCAGTCGGTCTGGTCGGCGAGTCTTTACTGTGGGAGCCGGTTGCCACGGCGATAGTCGAGGGCTTAGGGGTGTCTACAATAATGACCTTATTTGTGTGCCGATAGCCTACCGAGTGTTCATGGTACGCAGCCACTTGGTGTTCAGCAGAAAGTCACTCGACTAATCTACACTCGCTCGATTAAGTTCATATATCCATTTTAATTAGGGCGTTACATTCAATATCGAATGTAACGCCCTAATATGTGGCCTGTTGTGGAAACCTCGAACCGACTATTGTTTAGTTATTTTTATAGGTAGCCGATAACAACTCACGTTAGACGGTTTGAGGCTATGAGCTTATCCGCAGCGCGACTAGTTTTAAGATACAAGAAAAAAATAACAAAGAAAATTATAAGAAACAACCATAAAGGTGATAATGAGGATTTTTAAAATAGTAGCTTGGCTGATCATGCTGTCCTTAGCAATAAGCGGCTTAATTGCTTGCGACAAAATCAGTGGGTCTAGCTCGGAAGCGGGGCAAGATTTCACCACCTTCTCCCCTAATGTTCAAGCGATAGGCGAGAACTTGGTGCCTACCAACGTCGTAGATACAAGCCCCGATGAAGGGACGACATCAACTAGCACAACCGATTCAACGGGTACAGACACCACAACGACTCCACAAATAAGTACGCAGTCTTTGGCAGGTACTGGGATCGTATGGAAACCAGTCTCTGAAGGAGATGGCAATCTAGTAGTATTAACGCCAACCAGTTATGGAAAACCCGATGTTTCCGTATTAGATGCGTCAGGGGTCGCCGTTGAAACAGGGCGCTACGTTGGCCACACCAATGGCAATCGTGCCACCTATCGATTTAGTCGACCTGGAGCAGGATTTAGTGCCCCAGCTTACTTAAAAGTAGGTGGTTCCGTGTTCTTAGTTTCTTCGCCCCCAAGTCGCTATAACTAACTATTTTGATTACTCGTGAGGGAATAACAGGCGGTTGCCACTGCACAAGGATTAGATTTTCTACACAGAAGGCGCCGCTGTGGTTCGCGGATTTTGCGGTGATTGTGGTTCCCCATTAAGTTATGAGGCGCAAAGATTCCCAAACTATATTCAGCTCTATATAGGCGCTTTTGATAATCCCGAACAGATCAAACCACAAGCGCACGTACATTGCGGCGAAAAGATAAGTTGGTATGAGGTTGCAGATGACTTGCCCAAGTATCAAGGCTCTTTAGTTTCAAAAGATAAGACCTGGAACGAATAGACCTGCTGTTTAGTGACAAGAAAATTTGACCTCATGCATATCGCTCAGCTTAATATCGCCAAGGCAAAAGCGCCGCTAGACAGCCCCATTATGTTCGAGTTTGTGGAGAATTTGGTGCCGATCAACCAAATTGCTGATGCCAGCGCGGGTTTTATTTGGCACCTTCAAGACGAAAGTGGGGATGCAACGGCTGTTAAAGCTTTTGACGATCCCACGCTACTGGTGAATATGTCAGTTTGGGTTTCAATTGAGGCTCTAAAATCCTTTATGTCTAAGACACACCATTTATCCTTTTTACAAAGGAAAACGCTGTGGTTCAATAAAGCAGATGGCCCTAATCACGTATTGTGGTGGGTGCCCGAAGGGCATATCCCAAGTCTTGCCCAAGCAAAGCAACGTCTTGAGGCTCTAAAGTCCGATGGTGAAACTGAATTTGCTTTCAGCTTTCGCAAGGCTTTTCTGGAAAGCTAATAGAGAGACTAGTCGTATTTAGCCATGCTCAAAACTAGGGCTCTACCCCTGTCCGCACCCTTGCGCTGCGTTTGCGTGATGGATCGTTACTTTTCTCAAACAACAACGAAGCGCCGTTGATACAATTTAGAATCGTTTTATTAATATATAAAATGTGCCCTAGATGGCTCCCGCAGTGCCGGCAGTGAGCCTCAATTAAGTTCTTAAGGACGTTTGAATCGTATTCAGCAGATTGATCAATGCCAGTTAAAACGCTATCAGGTTCTGTATGGGTAAAAAACACTCAGCCCTTGTCTAGAACAATTTTTTTCTCCGAGGCATAGACCAGTAGATTGCAGCCTTTGCAGCGATAATCACCCTTACTCTGTTCTTTCCACAGCGGGCTACTTTTAGGTTTCTCTGTTTTAGCCTGGCGCAGGATTCGATATTCATCATCGCTCAATTTCTCTCGCCACTGGGCCTCTGTATGGTGCACTTCATATCTAAAATCAGGCTCTCGAGGAGCCACATCAGACATATTCTCTCCCACCGGGGTTTGCACACTTTGTGCCTGTAATGAAACTAAACCCGTCCCCGCAATTAGCGAGCCTTGAATTAGTTTACGTCTGGTAATTTGCGTTTGTGACATAATTAATTTCCTATTTTAGTCGTGTGTTTGAATAGTGATGCTGAGGCTACTGTGGACAGTTTAAGTTCATGTTGTAGGCGATGAGCAATATGGAGTTTAAGCATTATTTTTTACAAGGAAAGGTCGCTCAATGTAAGAATAAGTAAACAAGCTAACTATCCAAGTAACAGCCGCGGTTATGATGAATAACAACGAATTTGCCAAATCATAGTTGAAATAGGCTTGAGACAATTCCAGCAGTATTGAAATTACTAACGGGTGTAATAGATAAGAGTTATGCCCGAATCTGGTGTATGAGGCATTTTCTTCAAGCGGCCTCGGTTTGATCTGAGTAGTCATTAGTTTGCTCTATTCCATCTTTAAATGGAACCCCTTGAATCACTTTTGCTAGATAGGCGAACCCGCGTATTCGGTTCCACTTTTTCTCTGCGCACTGACCCAGCTTGAACATCATACTTAACATGCCATCACGGCTAAGACATCCCTTGCATCGTTTGGTACGGTGTCGGATAGTCGCGAATGTTGATTCAATTGGATTCGTAGTACGTATGCTCATCCAGTGCTTGGCAGGGAACGAGTAGAACGTCATTAACTCTTCGCGATCTTTTTCCAAGCACTGCGTGGCTTTTGGATACTTGTCTTGATAGGTTTTAATGAATAATTGATAGGCGCTTTGCGCCGCTTCTTTGGTTTCTTCCTGCCAAATGTTATGCAGAGCTGCTTTTGCTTTGGGCTGCACCGATTTAGGCAGCTTGTTCAGCACGTTGGCCGTTTTATGCACCCAACACCGTTGATGTTTAGTGCCAGGATAGACTTCTTCCAGGGCATTCCAAAAGCCTAAAGCACCATCACCGATGCCCCGCTCTGGTTGATTCAGGCCTCGCTCCTTGAGTGCCAACAACACCTCTCGCCAACTCTGCGTAGACTCTCGCTCACCGTCTTCAATCGCCAGTAATTTCTTGTGACCGCGCTCATTCACTCCGATGACAACTAAGGCACAGAGTCGGCCCTCATCGCCGCGCAGGCCGCTGTGTATCCCGTCCGCCCATAGATAAACCCATCGATCTCGATCTAAACCTTCTCTATTCCAATCCTTGTACTCCTGAGACCACGTTGCTTTGAGCTTACTCACTGTGCTTGATGATAACCCAGTCGCTGATTGACCCACTAGCACGCTCAGTGCATCCCCCATTTCTCCAGTGCTGACACCCTTGAGATACAGCCAAGGCAAGGCCGCTTCTAGTGTTCTCGTTTTACGCACATACGGCGGCACTAAAGCAGATCGAAAGGTGATCGGTACTCCAGTGCGGGAGCGCACCTTGGGGATACGTACTTTGACTGGGCCGATCCCGGTTTGCAGTTCACGTTCTGGCAAATAGCCGTTACGAACGACACCAGCGTGTCCTGAATCTGAGACTTTGTCACAATTGCGATACAGCAGTTCAGATAACTCACTCTCGACCGCGGTTTGAATGAGTTGCCTAGCGCCATTGCGAATCAATTCTTGCAGCGGATCGATGCTTTGCTCTGGCTTTTCAAAGGAAATAATTTTATTCTGTTTCATAGTGGCGTATGTCTGTGGAAGTTTAAGTTGTTGTAAACTCAACTCATCCCGATACGCCGCTTTTAGTCAACTACTCCATACACCACTTTCAGGCATAACTCAATAGATAATAACTGTAACCAATAATCCCAATAGAGCGGAGTACGAAATTTGAGAAGACTTTGCTAAGTGCGGTGTTCGGTGTGATCAAGACCAAAAATATCAAGCCGCTAAGCGCAATCGCAAAACCCTGTGAAAAGACCGCGGGTAGGGCATTTTTATATCCAGTTAGGTACTGGGTGATAGAAGTGGTTGAGGCAACTAGAAGTGCCAACAACAATACTATTCCAAATGCCGATATACCCTGTTTAAGCTTTGGCTTGTCGCTAAGCATTTGCGCATAACTTTCAGGTTTTAGGTAGGCAACCAATACGCCAATTAAAAACCAGGCAACATAGGGATGCCGGTTGTAGCCCAGACCATATAGCTCGATGCCAATCCGGTGCGGTTGATAAAGTAATACTAGCGTTGTTACGCTTAAAACAAGCAAGAATAAAGCGCGGGAGTGTTTGCAAATAAACCATGCCGCTAACATCAGGAACGGTAGCCCTAGGTAGAAAATGATTTCTTGCGGAATTGTCCATAGGTGTCCTTCAGCTTGGATGAATAACATATGATTAAACAGTAATTGTGCCCGACCCGTTACCCCATAGTATAAAAACAACGCAAGGTAATATAGAGGAATGATTCTGGTTAGTCGGCGCATAAGATATTGCGACACATAGCGAGCGTCGACCGCTCGTTCCGGTTTCGAGACGAAGGGTTGGCTGAGTAAATATCCGCTTAAAGCAAAAAATAGCCAAACACCGGTGGCACCCGCACCGCCAAATCTCCACCAAGTATGCTCGAGTACCACTAAAAGCGCGGCTAAGCCGCGGATACCATCAAGTTCAATGCGATACTGTTGAACAGCGTGCAAAAATGAACAGTTTCGTGGGTGATCAGCGTACAAAACTGAACACCTTTATTGTTAACTGTCTCGGAGCCATTAATCCGAGGAAACTGTCAGGTGATTTGTATGCCTATATGTACCAAGATACGACGTTTGTGTTTAGTAGAAGGTCGCAAAGTAAGCGAGGTGTCGCGTGAATTCAATTTATCACGCACCACTATTTATAAATATTTAAACAACGCGCCAAGCGAACCTGAATATCAGCGGTCGGTGCCAATAGTCTGTCCGAAGCTGGATAAGTTCAAACCTCAGTTGATCAATTTGCTTGAAGTGGACGCAGCTCGCTCAGTGCGAGAAAGACGTAATGCAGTTCAACTGTATGAAGAGATTGAGTTGCAAGGGTATCGAGGGGCTTATGACAGCGTTCAACGGTTTGTCAAAGCGTGGAAGGATCACTCGCGGTCATGTATTAAACAAGCATTTGTGCCATTGGTTTTTGCACCAGGTGAAGCCTGTCAGTTTGATTGTTCACATGAACAAGTCATTCTGGGTGGGTTTGGTGTCAAGATCAAACTAGCCCACTTTCGTTTATGTCATTCGCGTAAATCATATCTTAGGGCCTATCCCAGAGAAACACAGGAGAGGGTGTTTGATGCACATATTCGGGCGTTTGATTTCTTTGAGGGCTTACCTCAGAAGATGATATACGATAACCCTAAGACCATAGTCAGTGCATTGTTTAAGGGTAAGCGGCGTGAGTTTAATCGCCGCTTTCTAAGCCGGATGAATCATTATCTGATTGAACCGATTGCCTGTACACCGGCAGCGGGTTGGGAGAAAGGCCAGGTTGAACGTCAGGTCGGTGTTATGCGCCAAAGGCTGTTTGTTCCACGGGTGCGCTTTGCTGCTTTAGATGAAGGGCTTGTCGGATAATTAATAGAATACGTGAGATAATATGGGCTAATTCTAGTCAGCCTGCAATTTTGAGCAAACGTCATCAAAGCCAACTGTTCCTAACCTTAGATTCTCTGGTTAGCTCTGAACATCCCTACCGTAAACTCGATGAGCTATTATGTTTTGGTGCATTGAGTAAACCCTTCTCTAAAATATATGCCACCCGTGGCCCTAAAGGCCGAGGTGTTGAGTTCGGCTTACGTGCCTTGGTGCTTCAGTTCATGGAAGATTTAAGTGATAGAGAAATGGAGCGATACTTATCAGAGAATCTGGCCGCTAAGTGGTTTTGTGATTCAGGACTGGAACAGAGCACTCCTGATCATAGTTACTTTGGTGATTTTCGCTCACGCATTGGAACCAGGGGTATGATGAATTTATTTGACCGTGTTCGGAGCGGGTTAGTTTCAATGGGCTTAGTACGAGAAGTATTCACATTTGTCGATGCCAGCCAGTTGGTCAGTAAGCTAACCACTTGGGATGATAGAGATAAGGCGATAAAGATGGGATTAGAGGAGTTCAACAATAAGACAGTTGATAAAGTTGCGGCGGACAAGCAAGCACGGTTTGGGTGCAAGGGAAATAGCAAATATTGGTATGGTTACAAAGAGCATGCATCAGTGGATATGCAAAGTGGCTTGATCAATAAAATAGCGGCCACCTCGGCTGAGGTAACGGATGCAAGCGGCTTGAAGCATGTTTGCCCTAAGTCGGGCGCTGTTTATGCGGACAAGGGTTATTGCGTGAGCCCGGCCAAAACCACGCTCAGGCGCAACGGTTGCCATGATGCAACAATCAAGAAGAACAATATGCATGGCAAGAATAGAGACAAAGACCGTTGGATTAGCAAAATTCGTTCACCATATGAGCGAGTGTTTGCTCATCGCAATAAGCGAGTTCGTTATAAAGGGTTGGCTAAAGTCCAGTTCCAAGTTGGAATCAGGGGCTTATGTTTTAACCTTAAGCGATTAATGGCATTGGGAGTTGAACGAGTTGAATTGGTGCCGGCCTAGGGATAGATCCGTCTATTGGTGGCAAAATGGCTGCTAATAGACGGTTTATTGCACAAAAAACGCGTTGCTGAGCAAACTAAAAGCGACTTCGGCGAAAACCCTGTTTGAAATTGTATTAACCGACGAGCCCATGAATTAAACCAATGGCTGGAGCAACGTTGTGCTCAACTTGGTGAACGCCCACACCCGACTGACAAATCAAGACTAATTGATGAAGTGTTTGCCGAGGAGCAGCCGAGCTTACGTCCCGCGATGGTAGCCTTTGATGGATATTATGAGCGTTTGGCGCGTGTGCATAAAACCGGTGTGGTGCACTACGACCGCAATCAATACTCCGTACCCTGTCGGTATGTTGGCCAAGCTGTTTCTGTTAGAGCCTATGCAGATAGGATTAAAGTCGTGGTTGACGATGTGGAAGTGACTTCACATGCTCGCTGTTTCGGTCGTCATCAAATGATCTTTGATCCTTGGCATTATCTGCCCGTACTGGAGATTAAACCTGGCGCATTACGCAAGGGCGCACCGTTTGTTGATTGGGATTTACCCAAGGCGCTGCTAACACTCAAAAAACAGTACCTCAAACGTGATGGCGGTGACCGAGAGTTTGTACCATTGTTACTATTGATTCACCAGCATGGCTTGGAAACAGTCACGGTGGCCTGTGAGCGGGCATTAGATGCCAATGCGACTCAGCTATCAGTCATTACCAATTTGGTGCATCGGTTAACGGAACCTGATTCGGCCCAAGTGATGACAATTACCAATGCGCCTGTATTAGCTGTCCCCTCGGCAGCGAACGTGACCCGCTATGACCCGCTGTGCGCGGAGGTGAGCCATGCTTGAACTTGTTGATGATCTTAAAGCCCTTAAACTACACGGTATGGCACCATGCTTACCTGAGTTGATAGATTCGCCTCGTTCTAAAGTAACGTTGCAATCTGGGTTAATTAAATTGATGGATGCCGAGCGAACGGACCGAGAAGTGAGGTGGCTAAATTCCCTCATCACCGTGATTTACAGCAATTTGACTTTACCCAGAGCGAAGTTGAACCAGTGCTCATCGAGGATTTGTCTCAGGCTGACTATATGGACAGAGCCCATAACCTCATCTTTGTCGGTGGCACTGGAACAGGCAAAACCCATTTAGCTACGGCCTTAGGCATTAAAGCCATTCATTCAGGTCATCGGGTTCGGTTTTACAATGTGGTGGACCTGGTTAATCTGCTGATCAAAGAACAGCAGGATGAGAAGCAGGGGCGGCTAGCACGAATTATGCAACCGTTAGATGCGGTGATATTCGATGAGCTGGGATATTTACCCTTCCCAGCATCGGGTGGCGCACTATTATTCCACCTGATCAGCAAGCTATACGAGAAAACCTCCATCGTGTTTACCACCAAGCTTAATGTCAGTGAATGGGTGCAGGTATTTGGCGACAAGAAAATGACCACGGCTTTGCTCGACAGAGTGACTCATCATTGCTCAATTATTGAAACGGGTAACGACTCATATCGATTCAAGCAGTCTAGTGCTAAAGCAAAGCTCAAGACTGTCACTAAAAAATAACATCGCAAGAAAGCAGGATTGATTCATCAACTCAAGTTTCGCTACGCTTCACTTGAGTTGATGATAAAGAAATATTATTGTATTTAATTGCACTGCTGTCCCGTTAACACTAAAGAAACAGGCCTGATTTTCTCTCAATTTGATAAAATACGTTTAGCGATAAGCCGTTGAATCAAATAGGAAAATCAGACCATGTCACATTGTAATACCGTTCTAAATCAAATACTCAAAATTGTTCCGAGACATGAATTCGAGGCACTCGCAATTCAACATCATTCGGGGCGTTCATTCCGCAGAGCGTCTCGTTGGTCACAGTTCGTGAGCCTGACTATAGCTCAATTGACTGGCCGTCATAGCTTGCGTGATATTGTTGATAATGTCAGTGCTCAATCACACCGCTTGTATCATCTTGGTAGTGCAGTGTTAACGCGGTCCAATCTTTCACGCATCAATGAGAACAAGCCTTCGAGCCTTTATGAAGCGCTATTCTCTCAATTACTCAAGTGCTGTCAGAGCAAAACGCCAGGGCATAACTTTCGTTTCAAGAATCCCCTGTATTCGCTGGACTCATCTACCATTGATCTGTTATCGGTTTTCCCATGGGCAGACTTTCGATCAACTAAAGGGGCAATCAAACTGCATGTAGGCCTGAATCATGATGGTTACTTACCTGAGTTTGTTAATATCACCGAGGGTAAATGTGCTGATGTTACTGCGGGCAGGAAAGTAGCTTTCCCGAAAGGCAGCATTGTAGTTATTGACCGTGGATACAACGACTATGCTTGGTATAAGCAATTGAATGACAAGGGAATATACTTTGTCACACGATTAAAGAAGAATGCTGCATACCGCCTTATCAAGCGACATAGTGTACGCAAGGGAACGGGACTTAGCAGTGATCAAACGATTGAATTCACGGGGGTCAAAGCAGCAAAGGAGTGTTCGATTCGATTACGCCGTATTGGTTATCGCGATGCCACTACAGGCAAGCATTATGTGTTTTTAACCAACCACTTTAAGCTCAGTGCTCAAACTATCGCCGATATTTATAAAGCCAGATGGCAGGTGGAATTATTCTTCAAGTGGATCAAGCAGAACTTAAAGGTGAAGTCATTTATCGGCACCAGCAAGAACGCAGTATTGACCCAAATATGGATTGCGTTATGTATTTACCTAATACTGATGTTCATCAAATTGCAGTCGAAGGTGGGCAAAACGATGCAACAAATATTGAGGGTATTGCAGCTTAATTTGTTTGAAAAACGTGATTTAATGGCACTGTTGCGAGGGGACCCGATGCATCACCCAAACCTTAATCCTAATCAATTTTCGTTGCTGTGAAAGTTAACGGGACAGCAGTGATTTAATTGTTCAGTTTTACTCGCTGACAGGTGTCCAGTTTTAAACGCTGATTGACACCATGGCATGTCCGGGAATGCTGGGCATTCTACCCATAACGTACCGAAGCTGGCTGGACAACCTAAAAGCTATTTTAATGAAAGCAATGAAAGATTATCGATCTGGCGCTAGAGAAGACGGTAAAATGTCCTTATTGATGTCCGTAAGGACAGATGATGAAATTGAAAAATTAGCTGAATATTATTCTGTACAAAAGAGATATTGATTAACTATAAAGGTGCCGAATCCTTTATTATGTTTGACTGCTTTGGGCAAAGCAGAGCCAGCCATCCTATCCATGGAATCAGGTTGGGAAAACTTGCGATCCTCGACTTTCCAATCTGTCTCTGAGATACACAGCCTGTACTCAAAACAGCCGTTCGGCACTTTCAAAATAAGGGCTATTTTGTAGCATTTTTACTGCCTCTTAACTTACGCAAATATCTAAGTATTCTCGAACCACGTTGGATATTCCTTTTTCAATACTTTCGACCATCAATGCATGACCGATAGATACTTCCATAATTCCCTCTATCTTTAAAAAGCTTGCCAAATTGAGTAAATCTAGATCATGCCCAGCATTCACACCGATGTTTAAACGTTTAGCCTCTGTTGCAACTGCCTTATATTGTTGAAACACGTTGGCTTCATCTGAGGTGTTAAAAGTTGAGGCATAATGCTCTGTATAAAGCTCAATTCTTTTTGCCGTTGTCTTCGAAACTAACTTAACTTGCTCAAGATCGGGGTCTAAAAATAATGCTGACCTGATGTCATGTAGATTTAACCTTTCGATTGATGATCCAACGAAGTCAAATTCTCTCTGTAGGTTCCAGCCGTGATCGGATGTCAACTGATTTGGGTCATCTGGAACAAGAGTACACTGGTCTGGTTGTATTTCTTCTACCATCGACAAAAACTCATCGGATGGATAGCCTTCAATATTTAATTCAAATCCATTTAGGCTTCTTAAATAACAGCCTAATTCGTAAGCATCCTGTCTCGTTATATGGCGTTCATCTGGTCGTGGATGTATTGTTATACCATGAACACCGAGAGATATTACCTTCTCAGCAAATTCCAACACATTGGGATAATCACGTCCTCTAGAGTTTCTAAGAAGTGCAATCTTATTTAAGTTAACACTAAGGGTAGTCATCGTAAATACCTACTTTATTTCTAATACCCACAGTTTAGCGACATGAGCAGCTAAAGTCGTTATTGCTCAGTGGTTCGTTTAACCGCAACAGTTCGGGCAGTAGATGATATGATAATTAAGAAACTTGGTTTCTCCTTTTATCAGCAAGACTGAATGACGGCGTTGGACAACCTACCGTTCGTTGAGCAGTCTATTCCAATACAGGAATGATACGGCAATTTTCAGGGTAGTTGCACATTTTCCTACGCAGCCAATTAGCGTATAGCACTGTGACGATGTTCTTCGTTATACCATTGCATAAACTTACCCACCCATTGGCGGGCGGCCTCTAAGCTATCGAAGCCTTGAGAAGGCCACGCAGGGCAATACTTTACCGTTCTAAACATGGGCTCGTCGGTTAATACAATTTCAAACAGGGTTTTCGCCGAAGTCGCTTTTAGTTTGTTGCGCCTGAGCGTGGTTTTGGCCGGGCTCACGCAATAACCCTTGTCCGCATAAACAGCGCCCGACTTAGGGCAAACATGCTTCAAGCCGCTTGCATCCGTTACCTCAGCCGAGGTGGCCGCTATTTTATTGATCAAGCCACTTTGCATATCCACTGATGCATGCTCTTTGTAACCATACCAATATTTGCTATTTCCCTTGCACCCAAACCGTGCTTGCTTGTCCGCCGCAACTTTATCAACTGTCTTATTGTTGAACTCCTCTAATCCCATCTTTATCGCCTTATCTCTATCATCCCAAGTGGTTAGCTTACTGACCAACTGGCTGGCATCGACAAATGTGAATACTTCTCGTACTAAGCCCATTGAAACTAACCCGCTCCGAACACGGTCAAATAAATTCATCATACCCCTGGTTCCAATGCGTGAGCGAAAATCACCAAAGTAACTATGATCAGGAGTGCTCTGTTCCAGTCCTGAATCACAAAACCACTTAGCGGCCAGATTCTCTGATAAGTATCGCTCCATTTCTCTATCACTTAAATCTTCCATGAACTGAAGCACCAAGGCACGTAAGCCGAACTCAACACCTCGGCCTTTAGGGCCACGGGTGGCATATATTTTAGAGAAGGGTTTACTCAATGCACCAAAACATAATAGCTCATCGAGTTTACGGTAGGGATGTTCAGAGCTAACCAGAGAATCTAAGGTTAGGAACAGTTGGCTTTGATGACGTTTGCTCAAAATTGCAGGCTGACTAGAATTAGCCCATATTATCTCACGTATTCTATTAATTATCCGACAAGCCCACCTTGTTCCTCATTCATCTTCTTCAGCGCACGGCGCGCCGAATCGTCGCTAACCGCTTTGGTCATTCCAAGCATTTTGGTGTTGATACGATCGCCCATTAAGCTGGCCATGTGTGCGTAGCGATTGTGACCCGAGAGAACAGACAACAAAAATGAGCCCAACACATTGATCTTCTCAGGTGCGTTATTGCTTCGATATTCCAATGGGCAACTGCTCACCCATGGCTTAAACAGACCACCAAGTTTTAAATATTGGATGAAAAAAGGCAACGGTCCTATGGGCGTTACTGCCGCTGACGGATCCCATTCAACGTGAATTTTTCCATCGAACGTTTCAGTCGATAATAAGGTGGAAACAGCGTTTGAAACCTCCGGTTTTAGCGCACCCTCTGGGTGAAAGGATTTATCTTTGGCGACCATGGTGTTTCTCCTTTTAATTCAATTGATTGCAACGATAATACATCCGTTAGTGGAGGTTCAACTGATTTTTCTAGGTTCATGGGCCTTAAATATTTGCAGTCCTGTTTCGAACAGAGCTTTGACTTCTGCATTTTCGATGTTTGGTATAAATGCGTTCTCTACGAGATCGTTTACCGCTTGGTGATAAGCCAGTTCATTTTGTGCATAGCGTTTGTCAAATTCACCACCGCGTAATGCACTCATTTCGTCGATAAGCTTGTCTGCACCTTCAAGCAAAGATTGGCTTAAAAAATTGTCTTGAGGTTGCGCTCCGAGTTTGTTCAGCAAAGCCAATGCCTGTTCGTTTACCGCATTGTGATCTCGAATCATTGTCTGCGCAAACTCGTGTATAGCAGGGTTAGCTGAAATCGCCATCGCAAGATGCGCATAACGAATGTCTATGTTATCCGCGTTATACGCGACATGAGCGATTTGCAAATCATTTAAATCGGCAGGTGACTCAGCCGTTGCTGGCGTTATGAAGGATACTGTAACTTCAGGTATGGACTTTTATATTAGATAGAGCAGTATGGCCTTTTCCCCCTAGGGGGAATTTTTTCGAATTTTTGATTTATTCAAATTTTCTATCTTGGTGTCTTGTAAGTTGAACCATTTGTGCGTTCCCTGTTTTAAGCAATTAAAATACTGGAGACACCCAAATGACCCAATCAAACAATAACGTATTTGACGTAGTAGTGGAACACACATCTCAGAAGGCCCCGATGCCATGCGCCCCGTGCTCACCGCACTGCTCAATGAGGCGATGAAGATTGAAAGAGAGCCGTTTCCAGGCGCATCACACTATGAGCATAGTCAAGACCGGCCAGGGTTTGCCAATGGCTAACCAAGATAAGCGTATCGATACGCAAGCCGGTACGCTCAATCTGCGTATCCCAAAGACCGCTCAACACGTTGATGAACCTTTTTACCCTCAATCGCTAGAACGCGGCTTACGCAGCCAACGTGCGATGATGCTGACCGTTGCTGAAATGTACGTGACGGGCGTTAGCACGCGCCGAGTCGAAAAAGTCATGCAGAGCATGGGTATTGAAAGCATCTCCTCTACACCGGTCTCACGGGCTAACCAGAGCATGGATGAGGCGTTAAAAGTCTGGCGTGATCGTCCTTTGGGTAAAGTCTCTTGTTGAACAGCGTGCAAAAATGAACAGTTTCGTGGGTGATCAGCGTACAAAACTGAACACCTTTATTGTTAACTGTCTCGGAGCCATTAATCCGAGGAAACTGTCAGGTGATTTGTATGCCTATATGTACCAAGATACGACGTTTGTGTTTAGTAGAAGGTCGCAAAGTAAGCGAGGTGTCGCGTGAATTCAATTTATCACGCACCACTATTTATAAATATTTAAACAACGCGCCAAGCGAACCTGAATATCAGCGGTCGGTGCCAATAGTCTGTCCGAAGCTGGATAAGTTCAAACCTCAGTTGATCAATTTGCTTGAAGTGGACGCAGCTCGCTCAGTGCGAGAAAGACGTAATGCAGTTCAACTGTATGAAGAGATTGAGTTGCAAGGGTATCGAGGGGCTTATGACAGCGTTCAACGGTTTGTCAAAGCGTGGAAGGATCACTCGCGGTCATGTATTAAACAAGCATTTGTGCCATTGGTTTTTGCACCAGGTGAAGCCTGTCAGTTTGATTGGTCACATGAACAAGTCATTCTGGGTGGGTTTGGTGTCAAGATCAAACTAGCCCACTTTCGTTTATGTCATTCGCGTAAATCATATCTTAGGGCCTATCCCAGAGAAACACAGGAGAGGGTGTTTGATGCACATATTCGGGCGTTTGATTTCTTTGAGGGCTTACCTCAGAAGATGATATACGATCACCCTAAGACCATAGTCAGTGCATTGTTTAAGGGTAAGCGGCGTGAGTTTAATCGCCGCTTTCTAAGCCGGATGAATCATTATCCTAGATAAATCAGTTAAAACACGAAAGCCCATGCAAGCTCTTGATGCACCTAGCAAAATCAAAAAAAACCTTATCACCAATAAGGTGACCGCGACTTTTTTGATTTCACTATGCACTTCAATTGCTTACATGTCTTTTCCGCGTTTAACTGATTTATCTAGGATTATCTGATTGAACCGATTGCCTGTACACCGGCAGCGGGTTGGGAGAAAGGCCAGGTTGAACGCCAGGTCGGTGTTATGCGCCAAAGGCTGTTTGTTCCACGGGTGCGCTTTGCTGATTTAGATGAATTAAACCAATGGCTGGAGCAACGTTGTGCTCGACTTGGTGAACGCCCACACCCGACTGACAAATCAAGACTAATTGATGAAGTGTTTGCCGAGGAGCAGCCGAGCTTACGTCCCGCGATGGTAGCCTTTGATGGATATTATGAGCGTTTGGCGCGTGTGCATAAAACCGGTGTGGTGCACTACGACCGCCATTAATACTCCGTACCCTGTCGGTATGTTGGCCAAGCTGTTTCTGTTAGAGCCTATGCAGATAGGATTAAAGTCGTGGTTGACGATGTGGAAGTGACTTCACATGCTCGCTGTTTCGGTCGTCATCAAATGATCTTTGATCCTTGGCATTATCTGCCCGTACTGGAGATTAAACCTGGCGCATTACGCAAGGGCGCACCGTTTGTTGATTGGGATTTACCCAAGGCACTGCTAACACTCAAAAAACAGTACCTCAAACGTGATGGCGGTGACCGAGAGTTTGTACCATTGTTACTATTGATTCACCAGCATGGCTTGGAAACAGTCACGGTGGCCTGTGAGCGGGCATTAGATGCCAATACGACTCAGCTATCAGTCATTACCAATTTGGTGCATCGGTTAACGGAACCTGATTCGGCCCAAGTGATGACAATTACCAATGCGCCTGTATTAGCTGTCCCCTCGGCAGCGAACGTGACCCGCTATGGCCCGCTGTGCGCGGAGGTGAGCCATGCTTGAACTTGTTGATGATCTTAAAGCCCTTAAACTACACGGTATGGCACCATGCTTACCTGAGTTGATAGATTCGCCTCGTTCTAAAGTAACGTTGCAATCTGGGTTAATTAAATTGATGGATGCCGAGCGAACGGACCGAGAAGTGAGGCGGCTTAACTACCCAATGAAGGTGGCTAAATTCCCTCATCACCGTGATTTACAGCAATTTGACTTTACCCAGAGCGAAGTTGAACCCGCGCTCATCGAGGATTTGTCTCAGGCTGACTATATGGACAGAACCCATAACCCCATCTTTGTCGGTGGCACTGGAACAGGCAAAACCCATTATAGCTACGGCCTTAGGCATTAAAGCCATTCATTCAGGTCATCGGGTTCGGTTTTACAATGTGGTGGACCTGGTTAATCTGCTGATCAAAGAACAGCAGGATGAGAAGCAGGGGCGGCTAGCACGAATTATGCAACCGTTAGATGCGGTGATATTCGATGAGCTGGGATATTTACCCTTCCCCGCATCGGGTGGCGCACTATTATTCCACCTGATCAGCAAGCTATACGAGAAAACCTCCATCGTGTTTACCACCAAGCTTAATGTCAGTGAATGGGTGCAGGTATTTGGCGACGAGAAAATGACCACGGCTTTGCTCGACAGAGTGACTCATCATTGCTCAATTATTGAAACGGGTAACGACTCATATCGATTCAAGCAGTCTAGCACTAAAGCAAAGCTCAAGACTGTCACTAAAAAATAACATCGCAAGAAAGCAGGATTGATTCATCAACTCAAGTTTCGCTACGCTTCACTTGAGTTGATGATAAAGAAATATTATTGTGAGAGTGCAGCATAACTCATCGAGTATCTACATAATTTGTTAAAATTAGGCATGCAAAAACCATTCGCCACCCAACGAGATTTATTAGTATCAAGATCAGATTTGGATCATCCAATTCTGCATAGTCTTGATGATACAGAAGTGCTATTTAGTTGCACACATTTTAATTCACAAGGGGCGGCGGAGAAATACTCATGCCGAAATATAGCGTAGAACGAAGAGAAGCTGTTTTATCTAAATTATTATCATCAAATAGTCAGTCCTTCGCAGAAATATCTAGAGAAGAAGGAATCAGTGTTCAAACCTTGTATGATTGGCGAAATAAAGCCAGACGATCAGGAGTTTTAATGCCTAATAGTGATTCATCTAATCAGTGGGATTGCCAAACTAAGTTCACCGTAGTTCTTGAAACTGCTGCGATGAATGAACAAGAATTATCTGCGTATTGCCGAGAGAAAGGCCTATACCCTACTCAAATAACGCAATGGCGAGAAGCTTGTATTAATGGTGTTGATGAGGCTCTCATTAGCCCTAAAGTTGCGCGCGATGAAATACGTGCGTTAAAAAAAGACAAGAAGAAGCTAGAAACCCAGCTGCGCCGCAAAGATAAAGCCTTGGCTGAAACGGCCGCATTATTAGTATTACAAAAAAGTTTCAGGCGCTTTGGGAGGACGAGGAAGTATGATTACGACTCAGACGCGCATTAAAGTAATCAATGATGTTAATGAAGCAGTAGACGCAGGTTCAAAGCGTTCAAGTGCTTGTGAGTTGGTTGGCCTTGCCGAGTCTACGCTTAGACGTTGGAAGCCAAAAGGAGAAGATAGTATCCGCAGTGATCAACGTCCTTTGGTAGAAAAGCCAGTCCCTGGCAATAAACTAAGCGAGCAAGAGCAGCAACACATTTTATCGATATGTAATGAATCGGCATACCATCATTTGCCGCCGTCGCAAATAGTACCGCAGTTGGCTGACAAAGGTATTTATGTGGCCAGCGAGTCTAGCTTTTATCGAGTTCTCAAGGCGCATGGGCAATTGAAGCACCGCGGCCGCGCCAAACAAAAGCAGTCCCGAACACCCGATACTCATATAGCACTAAAACCTAATGCTGTGTGGATGTGGGATATCACCTATTTGGCGACGCGTACTATTGGCAAGCATTATTACCTGTACATGGTAGAAGACCTTTACAGTCGCTATGGCGTTCACTGGGAAGTACATCCTGTTGAAAGCGGTGAATTAGGTGCGCAGTTGATGTCTCAGGCGGCTCTAAAAGTGGCTAGCTGCGATGGCATGCCCGTCTTACACAGTGATAATGGCAGCCCAATGAAATCGTTCACAATGAGAGCGAAGTTAGAAGCATTAGGAATAAAGCCCTCTTACTCAAGGCCAAGAGTAAGCAATGACAACGCTTATATTGAATCCATGTTTAGAACGGTAAAGTATTGCCCTGCGTGGCCTTCTCAAGGCTTCGATAGCTTAGAGGCCGCCCGCCAATGGGTGGGTAAGTTTATGCAATGGTATAACGAAGAACATCGTCACAGTGCTATACGCTACGTTACACCTGGCCAGCGTTATCGCGGTGAAGATAGTGCCCTATTAGCAAAACGAGAAGTTGTTTATCAGGAAGCTAAAGCAGCAAAACCTAATCGGTGGTCTGGCCAAACCCGAAATTGGCGGCCTTGTGGTGCGGTTGCGCTGAACCCACAAAAAGAAGTATTATTGGCTGCGTAGGAAAATGTGCAACTACCCTGAAAATTGCCGCTACTGGCCGCCCTAGTTATCCATTACTTAGTTTGTTCCGCAGCTTGATGCTGGGAATTTGGTATGAACTGTCGGATAGGGAGTTAGCACAGTGCTTATTTAGAGATTTATTGTTTCGTAAGTTTTGCCGCTTTGAGTTAGGCGGCGATGTACCTGAAGCTTCGACCCTTGGGCGCTTTCGTAACCAGTTAATGGAGCACGAACTGTGGGATCGCTTGCTAGGTGAGATCAATCGTCAACTTGAAGCGAAGAACATTATTATGAGCAGGGGGCGCATCAACATTATAGATGCAACACCTATAGAAGCGGCTCGTTCTGGAAATGGTAACGGCAAAGACGGGACGCCTAAGCGAGACCCTGAAGCGAGCTGGCATGTCAAAAATGACAGCCGAGGTCGAAAGAAGTCTACCTATGGCTACTCAGTGCATACGGGAGTTGATGAGGATGGGTTTGTTCAGCACCAGAATGTGACGCCAGGGCATGTTCATGACAGCCAACTGCGCGATGAATTGCTGTTGGGCGATGAGACTGCCCTATATGCTGATGCGGCGTATAGTTCTGAGGAGACGCGAGATAAACTGGAGCAACTTGGAATTGATGATCAGGTTCAACGCAAGGGCTATCGAGGTAATCCGTTGTCAGATGCAGACCGTACCCGTAATGCAGTTATTGCGGTAACGCGAGCAGGTGGCGAACGGCTCTTTGCGACTTACAAGCAGCATTATGGTTTAGCTCGCACTCGGTTCATGGGGCTAGCGAAGAACCAGACTGTTTACGGCCTAGCGGCGATGGCAGCGAATATCCGTAAAGGTGCTAAGTTCTTAAGCTTGTATGGCTTGCCTGATTGGCACTATGCTGGATAGTTGTGCCTTTAATATGGCTTAGGTGCTCGAATTGATAAAATAGTGACTAAATGATGATCGAATACGCGAAACTGGGCAAATATAGCTCAAAAAATGAGTGCTTCGAAAATATCAAACTAAAATCGTGAGTTACGCTGCGCTCTCATTGTATTTAATTGTTCAGTTTTACTCGCTGACAGGTGTCCAGTTTTAAACGCTGATTGACAAAGTCTCTTACCTAATCCTTGATGCGCGTTATGAAAAGGTGCGTGAGGGCCACCAAGTGATTGATATGGCGGTGTTGAGTGCGGTGGGTGTATTGCCTTGTGGACGGCGTTGCGTATTAGGAACGGCGATGGCACTTAATGAAGCCGAGGTTAACTGGCGAGAGTTCCTCAAAGGCTTGGTTGACCGGGGCATACATGGTATTGAGTTTATTGTCAGTGATGATCACAGTGGCTTAAAAGCCGCTAGAAAGGCAGTGTTCCCAGGTATACCTTGGCAGCGTTGCCAGTTTCATCTGGCGCAGAATGCAATGCATCATGCCCCCAATCACAAGATCAAGCAGCGCATTGGTGGTGAGCTGCGTAGTGTTTGGAATGCACCCAATATGGCAGCTGCTCAGGTTAATCTAAAAGTCCTTGTGAGCCAGTACCAGGAAAAGCATGCTCACTGGGCGCAGTGGCTAGAAAACAATGTGCCTGAAGGGTTAAATGTGTTTGCCTTGCCAGATAGACACCAAAAGAAAATGCGAACCTCCAACCGCATTGAACGGACGGTTCAACAAGAACTTAAGCGGCGAACCCGCTTGGTCAGAGTCTTTCCTAACCGAGAGGCTTGGTTACGATTAGTCAGTGCCATTCTGATTGAAATTGACGACGAATGGGCTAATGCTAATCATCGATATATCGTGTGGAACGACAATGAGTCAACTTGCTAGACAAAAAGTCCATACCAAATGTTGCGTAATCTTCGATTAGAGCAAGGCGACTTAGTAATCATTACGCATGGATCTGCACACACATTATATTGTGACCCAACCACCGAGAATCCGCCGACCCTACTAGACACTGTTATAGAGCAGTCTGGTTTTACCGGCCAAGGTGCGTTGGTGTATGGCGAGCTCGGTTCACACCATGAGACCCAGTTAATTTGCGGACATTTTGCATTTGATAAAGATGCTCAACACCCGCTTATCGATGCCTTGCCGGAATATATTCATATCCAAAATTATGGCGCGGAATCCGGTAGTTGGATGGAAAGCACCCTAAAAGTTATCGGTTCTGAAGCGGGTAGAGATAATATCTGCAGTGATCTTATCGCGCTGAAAATGTCCGAAATAATTTACGCCCAAGCCATGCGCGCATATTTGCAAAGCGAAACTGCACGCAGTAGCGATTTAGCGGGTTATGCTGACCCAAAGCTAGCAAGGGCCATTAAAATGATTCACCAAGCACCCGAACATCCTTGGTCACTTGCCGAACTGGCTAAAATTGCGGGTTTATCGCGCACTTCTTTCGCTAATCGGTTTAAAGAGCTGCTCTCAGTCACCCCGCTTGGCTATATGACGCAATGGAGAATGCAAATAGCACGACAAAATCTAAAAGACACAAATGCAGCAGTCATAGATATTGCTGAGAAAGTCGGGTATCAATCAGAGGCCGCATTCAGCCGTGTATTTAAAAAGCAATTTGGAATTGCACCTATCGCTTATAGAAAGCAAAAGTCGCTCCCTTTAGTTTAGAGGGCGTTCTCAATCAATAAGATACATGTCTCTGCCGCTGCTGTTTTATGACTCAGCAAGGCACAATGAGCAAAATATGGTTACTGCCTATAAGCGAATAATTACGTAAATTGGTGAAAAACAACTGCGACAGCAAGATTCAAAGCAACATACTGGATCTATCGGAGCAAAGGTACCAAAAACGTCACGGGGATTTGATAGTTTTTCAACCTTACAGTTACGTGGACTGAGATAGGCAATATTCACGTTAGAGCCTGGTTTCTTACGGTCATGACACCATCACGGGTCGATATCCCCAGACGTCAGGGTAGTTGCACACATTTTAATTCACAAGGGGCGGCGGAGAAATACTCATGCCGAAATATAGCGTAGAACGAAGAGAAGCTGTTTTATCTAAATTATTATCATCAAATAGTCAGTCCTTCGCAGAAATATCTAGAGAAGAAGGAATCAGTGTTCAAACCTTGTATGATTGGCGAAATAAAGCCAGACGATCAGGAGTTTTAATGCCTAATAGTGATTCATCTAATCAGTGGGATTGCCAAACTAAGTTCACCGTAGTTCTTGAAACTGCTGCGATGAATGAACAAGAATTATCTGCGTATTGCCGAGAGAAAGGCCTATACCCTACTCAAATAACGCAATGGCGAGAAGCTTGTATTAATGGTGTTGATGAGGCTCTCATTAGCCCTAAAGTTGCGCGCGATGAAATACGTGCGTTAAAAAAAGACAAGAAGAAGCTAGAAACCCAGCTGCGCCGCAAAGATAAAGCCTTGGCTGAAACGGCCGCATTATTAGTATTACAAAAAAAGTTTCAGGCGCTTTGGGAGGACGAGGAAGTATGATTACGACTCAGACGCGCATTAAAGTAATCAATGATGTTAATGAAGCAGTAGACGCAGGTTCAAAGCGTTCAAGTGCTTGTGAGTTGGTTGGCCTTGCCGAGTCTACGCTTAGACGTTGGAAGCCAAAAGGAGAAGATAGTATCCGCAGTGATCAACGTCCTTTGGTAGAAAAGCCAGTACCTGGCAATAAACTAAGCGAGCAAGAGCAGCAACACATTTTATCGATATGTAATGAATCGGCATACAATCATTTGCCGCCGTCGCAAATAGTACCGCAGTTGGCTGACAAAGGTATTTATGTGGCCAGCGAGTCTAGCTTTTATCGAGTTCTCAAGGCGCATGGGCAATTGAAGCACCGCGGCCGCGCCAAACAAAAGCAGTCCCGAACACCCGATACTCATATAGCACTAAAACCTAATGCTGTGTGGATGTGGGATATCACCTATTTGGCGACGCGTACTATTGGCAAGCATTATTACCTGTACATGGTAGAAGACCTTTACAGTCGCTATGGCGTTCACTGGGAAGTACATCCTGTTGAAAGCGGTGAATTAGGTGCGCAGTTGATGTCTCAGGCGGCTCTAAAAGTGGCCAGCTGCGATGGCATGCCCGTCTTACACAGTGATAATGGCAGCCCAATGAAATCGTTCACAATGAGAGCGAAGTTAGAAGCATTAGGAATAAAGCCCTCTTACTCAAGGCCAAGAGTAAGCAATGACAACGCTTATATTGAATCCATGTTTAGAACGGTAAAGTATTGCCCTGCGTGGCCTTCTCAAGGCTTCGATAGCTTAGAGGCCGCCCGCCAATGGGTGGGTAAGTTTATGCAATGGTATAACGAAGAACATCGTCACAGTGCTATACGCTACGTTACACCTGGCCAGCGTTATCGCGGTGAAGATAGTGCCCTATTAGCAAAACGAGAAGTTGTTTATCAGGAAGCTAAAGCAGCAAAACCTAATCGGTGGTCTGGCCAAACCCGAAATTGGCGGCCTTGTGGTGCGGTTGCGCTGAACCCACAAAAAGAAGTATTATTGGCTGCGTAGGAAAATGTGCAACTACCCTGAAAATTGCCGCTCCCTTCAAAAGCGATATAACGCGGCTGTGGGACGGCGCGTTGGTGCACTTTGGGTGAGCCTGTCCACGCACCTGGACTGCGTTGTCGCTTTTGCAAATGGAGCGACCATTTGCCGCAAGCGGCACCTTGCCAGATACGCGGACAGGCTCACTGAATTAGGCAATATCACCTTGAAAGAGTACTAGGACAGCGGCAAATCACCCATTCTAATGAATTTACGCCTCCTGCTTCGAGAAGAGTTCGATTGACTCTTACCCTTAAGTTCATAGCTGGTTAGCCTAGCGTTTTCGATGTAATCAATATATCTATTTAATTAGTACAACCTCAAATACTCTTCCACTTCCCAGTCAGTCACCGTTTGGTGATAGCGCTCCCATTCATCTACTTTATATTGAAGAAACGAATTTAGAAGCACTGGACCTAATACTTTTTTTGCTAGTGGGCTTTTCGAAAGTAGCCCAGTTGCTTCTAGTAAATTCCTCGGTAACGGCGTGATTGACCGTTCTTGTTTCTCTTTTTCTTCCATCACATATAGGTCTTCATCCAGAGATTTCCCAGGGTCCGTTTTATTTACGATGCCATCGATAGAGGCCGATAACATCATACCGAGCCCAAGATATACATTCATACACATATCCGCAGCTCGGTTCTCAATCGCGAATCGGCTTTGAGGAAGCCTTAACATTGCGGATCGATTATTCTTCCCATAGGTCATGTGAGTCGGTGCCCAAGTGTAAGTACCGCCTTCAAATCCGCCTACTTTAGGCACAAGGCCATTGTATGAGTTAACCGTACAGCAAGCAATCGCTGTTATGGCTCCGCCGTGGTTCAGAATGCCGCCAACAGCGTTCAGTGCCTCTTGGCTCCATTTACCATTTTCACCCTCAAAGATATTTACCCCGAGGTTGTCGATTTTTTGAACAGAAACATTCATATGCGCTCCCGACCGCCAATCACCGGTGGTTGGCTTAGGCATGAAGGTCACAAAGTTGCCATGTTTTTTGGCAATTTCTTTAAGTAGTATACGTAAAAATACGAATCGATCTGCCATTTCTAACAAATCAGTATAGTGAAAATCTAATTCAAACTGTGAATACGCACCTTCGGCAACCACGTCATGAATATTCCAGCCTAAATCTTCCAAAATATCGATCAGCTCACCCAAGAAACCCATCGAATTCAACGAATATTCAACATCATAGCCAAACGCTTGCCGGCGGGCGCGCAACCCATGGCCTGGTTGGGGATCATCATCATAAGCCTTCACAGGCTGACCATTGTCATCCCATTTCATCACAATAAATTCGGGCTCAATACCGGCATACATTGCGTAGCCTTCTTTTGCAGCATCGTGAATTGCTCTCTTTAGAGCTTGGCGAGGACACAAATTGTAAGGCTTATCTTCCCACCATAAATCAGAAAACACCCAGGCGATAGTGGTGTCCCACGGGCAAATTTGGATGGTATCGAGGTCGGGAAGCGGCACTTGGTCGGAATCCGCTGGACCTAGTTCCGGAACGAAAGAAATTGAATGCACAGCAAATTGCGGCCCCTTACCCATACACAGCAATTCAAAATCGCTCATTGGAACGGGCTTCGTTTTAGGCACGCCGAACATATCTACCCAACAGGATAAAATATATTTTACCCCAGCCGCTTCTAGCTTCTTCTTTTCTTCTGTAAGGCACTCGGTAGTAGGCAGGGCATCGGAAAATTTTTCGTAGTATTGATTGCTCATTTTGAATGTACTGTGATTAATTTTAAGTTTATCGGGAATCTCAACATAACCGCTGCGCTTAGAGGGCTATGCCGAAATCTAAATTTACTTGCTAATAGGTTCGTTAAGTTCAATTGGATAGCCATCTGGGTCTTTGATAAATGCCAGAATCCGCGTTCCATTTTTCATTGGAGAAGGCTCCTTGATGAACTCAACACCCTCTGCCTTCAGGTATTCGCCCGCCGCATAGACATCTGAAACTTTCAGTGCAATATGCCCCCATGCATTCCCTCGGTCGTATGGCACTTCTTGATCCCAGTTGTAGGTCAATTCAATGGTAGTACCATCATCTTCGCCTTGATACCCAATGAAAGTATTGGTGAATTTGCCATCCGGATATTCATTTTGTCGAAGGACTTTCATCCCAAGAATGCGGATGTAAAAGTCCAAAGTCTTGTTTAAGTCACTGACTCGCAGCATTACGTGATCTATTCGAAAATCGGGTTTCGCCTTACTTGTATCGTTCATAATTGTTGATATTAGTTTTGCAGTTAATCTTTTGGTTGAATATATGCCGACGTCGCATCCACCACCAACTCTTGAAAGCGCCGCACGCTGGTTTCCCAATGGGGCGAAAGATATCCGCCCAACTCGGCCACATCTGACAGCCTCCCCTGTTGTAGCCGTTCACACATTTCATGATCTTCTTTATGTACGTCATACCAAAGCGTTTTAAGTTGCTCGATTTGACCATCAGATAGATCGCTGTCTTGGTGAACATAGATAACCCGACTTTGTTTGGTTTCATCAACTCCCACTGGCATATTCAAATGCACGCCCACCTGATCTGGAGCGTAGGTACCCAAAACGAAATTGGGGAACAGTGTTAGGTACTGTGATGTAACAGCGAGTGTGGTAGCAGAATTATCAACAGAAAATTCATCAATATCGCAAGCACTGCCCAAGCAATGCGACTCTTGAATGGTGTAGTGATCAGTTAGAGGTTGTTTGGTAGTCGTTTTATGCACAAATTGCACGTGGTAAGGCTCGATGAAATTCTCCATTAAGAGCTTCCAGTTTGTTTTAACCGTACCAAATTCAACCGTTGCGACAGGCTTTACTTTGTTTATGGGTAAATCGCCAATTTGGTTTTTGAGTGGCTGCAGGAAAACCTCAAAATCTTCTGCCTTACCATCAATATTGACAAACACCCAGTCGTACCAAGTTTCACATCTAGCCGGCACCAATCCATTTTCCGCCATAGAAAACTCTTTAGGCGGTGCTACTTCGTGGCCTCCGAAATACGGAGTTGCTTTAAGTTCACCTTGCAGATTGTATGTCCAACAGTGATAAGGGCAGACGATCATCCCGCCGGCATTCTTTGGTTCATCGACTAACTTTAAGCAACGATGTCGACAGGCATTGTGAAATGCAGCAATCTCGTTCTTATCATTACGCACCAGAAATAATGGCTTCCCCGCTACGGTAATGGGTTGAACATCGCCGACTTTACTCAGCTGATGGGCAAAGCCAACGAACACCCAGTTCTTTACAAAAATAGTCTCGTTTTCAACCGCCCTGAAATCTGCATTGGTGTAGGCAAAGTTGGGCAAGCCATGTTTCACCAACGAATCATCTTTTTGAAAATGATCGAAAGAGTTCACGGCATTTACCTCTTATTAGCCGTTAGTAGGCATATCATCTGGGTCAATCCCTGGCACATGCGTAACACCTGATAACTCTTTCCAATTAACTGGATAGGCAGCATAAAAAATGACAGCCTTATCATCTGCTTCGTAAGTAACATGGTTGTCCTTGGGGACGTACATGAGGTCTCCTGGGTTTAACTCATAATTTTCTCCATCTACTACAAGGCGAAACGCACCTTGAAAACAATAAATGATTTCATCGCAGGTTAAATCCCAGGGAACTGAAACCTTGTTTAGAAAATTAATTCCTCCCGCCATGCTGGCACCCATTTTGGTGTTGATGAAAGGTTTGATAAAAGTACCGCCTTCTTCAAGGTTTTCTAGGCGATCTGAAATTTCACTCATTCTATATACGGAAGGTTTACTCATTTTTCTCTCACTTGATTTTATTAGGGTTAGCCACCCTTGTTATAAACTAACCAATTCGGGCACTTAGAGCCGTTAATTTGGTTTTTGGAACAATGAGTTTAATAGTAATTTAAAGTCTATAATAGCGACATTTATTTATAATTCGTTGAGAAAATATCAGCATATGCAAGAAAACAACCGCCCCTTACCGCTTAACGCCTTACGTACATTTGAAGCAGTATCACGGCACATTCATGTAAAAGAGGCAGCTGACGAGCTCAACGTAACGCCTTCTGCGGTCAGTCACCTTATAAAACGGCTGGAGGGGGACTTAAAAGTCCAATTGATAACGAAATTAGGCCGAAATATTAAGCTCACCGATGAAGGAAACAAATTGGCTCCAGTATTACAAGAGGCATTTCAAACTATTGCAAAAGCGGTTAATACGACCAGAAATCGAGCCGACCAAAATACTTTAACGATAAGCTTACGCCCGTATTTTTCAGCCAAATGGTTTGCGCCGCGGCTAAATCAATTTTGGTCGGAAAACCCCGACGTACAGTTACAGTTGCACCATTCTAATAAAGTAGTTGATTTTAATACTCAAGCTGTTGATTTAGCCATCGAATGGTCTAAGGGAGAGCGACCTGATGTTAAACACCACAAACTTATCCCTGGAGATTTGATACCGATATTCAGCCCTAATATGCCCGGCGCTGAGAAAATAAAAAAGCCTAATGACATGCTGAACTATACATTGCTAATGGAAATGGACACAGATAGTTGGGCCAAATGGTTTCTCAATGTCGAAGGAAATTACGAAAAACCCCAGCTGACCCACACTATCGACGACAGCAATGTTAGGCTTCAAGCAGCCCTCGATGGTCAGGGCATCGAATTGAGCTGTCGCGAACTGGTAAGGCAGGAAATAGAAAGTGGTCAGGTAATCGCACCATTTAATACCAGTGTAGATATTTACTCGTATTATTTAGTAGAGCCAAAACACGGGCACTCTTCAAAACTGGCACAGCGCGTCAAGAAATGGATCATTCGTGAAGCGACGAAACAGCAATAAAGCCTAGTACGCGGCCCAGTAGTGGTTAGCGCATTTTATATACCGAATTATGCAAGTTAATAGGTATATTACATAAGGCAAAGAAACCTTTTATATTGTTTAAATTTTCACTGCGCCTGCTTAAATATTTTGCCAAAAAGGCTGAAACACCAAGCCTAGCGGTTACTCACATTGGTAATCCTGCTTTTTCCAGGCTCGCCAACCAAAATCTACGGTTTTCTGGATGGTTTTTACTTCCTTCGAATTGTTTTTTCATCGCAGTCAGTGATAATTTTGGATTAATGGACAAAGCAGCCGTTATGTTTTTTGCGGCTTCTTCATCATCCTCTAGCTGGGCGTAATTGGCGGCTCGCATAAGATGATAAAACACACGCCAAGTATTCGTTGACAGTACACCACTCATTTCCCTACTAGTTTCTAGTGACCCTTCATAATCATGCAAATGAAACTGAATATGAGATTTGTAAAAATATATATTTTCTAGTCTGGGGCCTTTCGGGCTAAGGCGTATGGCCTCGTTAATCACTGGTAGCACTGGATCTTGGTGCCGAAACTAATCGAGCATATGATTAAGGGTTGTTAAACGGCTGAACGAGCTGTGGTTATTTATAATTAGTTTTAGATATGACACGCAGAAGTTTAATCAGCACTCAAGTAGGAATTCGCGGGGGTCCGATGGCCTATGGGGGAAGTACGTTTCATAAAGTCATAAAGGTGTCATATATGACACCTTTACACAACTAACATCAATTAATTTTGCCGTAATTTAGACAGCGTCGCTTCATCAGGGCGCCCTGTAACCGGCAAGCCTTGGTCGGCCTGATATTGCTTCAATGCCGCTCGAGTGTTTTGCCCCATGATACCGTCTGCTACGCCTGGCTTATAGCCTAGTGAAGATAATTTTTCCTGTGCTTCTCTAGTTACATCTCCGCCCGCGTTAGCATTGTTACCACCACTGACACCTAAGCCACCGCCTGTGCCTAAACCACCTTTAGTTTCTTGTGCCACATAGTTTCTGCTGGCTTGTACAGTATTATTAAAAGCGTCCATCATCGCCGAAACGATAACTTTGGCTTCAGGAGTTTTTGCATACCCGCCCAAAGCACCGCTCAATTTGCTGCCACCCAAACCTAGAAAACCTCCAACACTAGACCCTTTTGCACTGCCCTCTGCAGCTAGCACCTGCACACCTGAACGATTATCAACCAATGTCATTAAAGAAGACGCTTGCGAAAATCTTAACGAACCCCCAATAACAGCACCGACTGACCCGAATAACCCACCCAATGCACCACCGATGCCAGATGTATTGCTTTTTGAAAAGGTAAGTGTTGGCGTTAGTGTGTAATCTGCAGCGACTAATTGACCTTTGTTAAAACTACTGTTTGACCTCAAATCAAATTCTCCAGAATCATTTAACGCGCGTTCTTGTTTAATATTGCGTAAGCCTCTACCACGCTCAACTACTACAAAACAGTTACTTTGCTGAGCTAACAATCGAATTACCGGTACGGTTGATTGAAGGCCATATCCTCGCATGGTGTACCACCACGTGTGTTGCTCTTCTAATACCGCCATTGTGCCTAAAGGGGTATCGCAGCACTCCAAACTCGTATTTGTGTTATTAGCGTTGGCTCCGCCAGCAGAGCCTGTCGCAGCTGTTTTAGCCGAACTATCCCCCATTTTGACCGGTAGCTCTGCGCAGCCTGCAATCATAGTCATGGATGTTATTGATAGTAATAGTAAATGCTTCCGAACAGACATGTCTTTCTCCGCTATTGATGAATAATGTTATCAAGCCAAACAGCAATATGTTCTGTTTGGGATTCGACATAGAGCTAAAGTTCGTACGATACACCAGATTAATAGTCTTGTCCAACATGAAATGATACTGAGCGAAGGGACTGATTCTAATCGGAAATGATACCGAACTAATCTAATTTCTGTTCATGATGGTGAATGAATACCATTATGAATGACCACCATATAGATACCCTTGATAAGGCACGCTTGTTGCTACAAGGCACTGATGAAATCGATCTGGCAATCGACGGTAAACGCAATCGCTATGATTTCATCAAACGCACCTTAATGCGTTTCAAATACAGCAAACCGGGTCGAGCCGATAAGGGTCTTGTGCTGCGTTATATCACACGCATCAGCGGTTACTCTTATGTGCAAGTGAAACGCCTGGCTGCCAGCTATCTCAAGCACGGTAGAATCCAGTGGCGACATCGTGCCACAAGGGGCTTTGCTAGACGCGATAGCAATCAAGACATTAAGCTTCTAGCAGAGATGGATGAACTCCACGGTACGTTATCAGGCCATGCCACTAAGAAACTCTGTGAGCGCGCCTTGGTTGTCTATGAGCAAACTGAGTATGCCAACCTGGCACGTATCCCGGTTTCTCATCTATACAATCTACGCCGATCTAAACCCTACCAGAACAATCGCCGTCACTTTGAAAAGACACATTCCAAGCCTTCTTCTATCGGCCAAAGACGTAAGCCACAGCCAGAAGGTCAACCTGGCTATAGCCGTGTAGATACAGTGCATCAGGGCGATAAGGACAAGGTTAAAGGGGTCTATCATATCAACGCCGTTGATGAGATCACCCCGTTTGAAGTCGTGTCTTCTACACAGAAAATATCAGAGCCATTCTTGATGCCTATTCTCACTCAAATGCTAGAGCAATTCCCCTTTGTGATTAAAGGCTTTCATGCCGATAATGGCAGTGAATACATTAACCAATCGGTGGTGCGATTGTTGAATAAGCTATTAATCGAGTTGACCCAATCCAGGGCTAGACACCGTAACGACAATGCCTTAGTTGAGTGCAACAATGGGGCCATCGTGCGCAAGCATCTTGGCTTCATGCATATCCCGCAAAAATATGCGCCTGAGATTAATCAATTTGCCACCGACTTTCTTAACCCTTATTTGAATTATCACCGACCTTGTTTCTTCCCACAGACCAGCACTAACAACAAAGGAAAACAAGTCAAAACCTATCCATATCGAAACATGATGACGCCTTATGAAAAACTCAAATCGTTGACCAATGCACAGTCATATCTTAAAACTCACATCTCGTTTACAATGCTTGACGATATCGGGAGTTATGCCCGAATCTGGTGTATGAGGCATTTTCTTCAAGCGGCCTCGGTTTGATCTGAGTAGTCATTAGTTTGCTCTATTCCATCTTTAAATGGAACCCCTTGAATCACTTTTGCTAGATAGGCGAACCCGCGTATTCGGTTCCACTTTTTCTCTGCGCACTGACCCAGCTTGAACATCATACTTAACATGCCATCACGGCTAAGACATCCCTTGCATCGTTTGGTACGGTGTCGGATAGTCGCGAATGTTGATTCAATTGGATTCGTAGTACGTATGCTCATCCAGTGCTTGGCAGGGAACGAGTAGAACGTCATTAACTCTTCGCGATCTTTTTCCAAGCACTGCGTGGCTTTTGGATACTTGTCTTGACAGGTTTTAATGAATAATTGATAGGCGCTTTGCGCCGCTTCTTTGGTTTCTTCCTGCCAAATGTTATGCAGAGCTGCTTTTGCTTTGGGCTGCACCGATTTAGGCAGCTTGTTCAGCACGTTGGCCGTTTTATGCACCCAGCACCGTTGATGTTTAGTGCCAGGATAGACTTCTTCCAGGGCATTCCAAAAGCCTAAAGCACCATCACCGATGCCCAGCTCTGGTTGATTCAGGCCTCGCTCCTTGAGTGCCAACAACACCTCTCGCCAACTCTGCGTAGACTCTCGCTCACCGTCTTCAATCGCCAGTAATTTCTTGTGACCGCGCTCATTCACTCCGATGACAACTAAGGCACAGAGTCGGCCCTCATCGCCGCGCAGGCCGCTGTGTATCCCGTCCGCCCATAGATAAACCCATCGATCTCGATCTAAACCTTCTCTATTCCAATCCTTGTACTCCTGAGACCACGTTGCTTTGAGCTTACTCACTGTGCTTGATGATAACCCAGTCGCTGATTGACCCACTAGCACGCTCAGTGCATCCCCCATTTCTCCAGTGCTGACACCCTTGAGATACAGCCAAGGCAAGGCCGCTTCCAGTGTTCTCGTTTTACGCACATACGGCGGCACTAAAGCAGATCGAAAGGTGATCGGTACTCCAGTGCGGGAGCGCACCTTGGGGATACGTACTTTGACTGGGCCGATCCCGGTTTGCAGTTCACGTTCTGGCAAATAGCCGTTACGAACGACACCAGCGTGTCCTGAATCTGAGACTTTGTCACAATTGCGATACAGCAGTTCAGATAACTCACTCTCGACCGCGGTTTGAATGAGTTGCCTAGCGCCATTGCGAATCAATTCTTGCAGCGGATCGATGCTTTGCTCTGGCTTTTCAAAGGAAATAATTTTATTCTGTTTCATAGTGGCGTATGTCTGTGGAAGTTTAAGTTGTTGTAAACTCAACTCATCCCGATACGCCGCTTTTAGTCAACTACTCCATACACCACTTTCAGGCATAACTCCGATATCGTGGGCTCGTCGGTTAATACAATTTCAAACAGGGTTTTCGCCGAAGTCGCTTTTAGTTTGCTCAGCAACGCGTTTTTTGTGCAATAAACCGTCTATTAGCAGCCATTTTGCCACCAATAGACGGATCTATCCCTAGGCCGGCACCAATTCAACTCGTTCAACTCCCAATGCCATTAATCGCTTAAGGTTAAAACATAAGCCCCTGATTCCAACTTGGAACTGGACTTTAGCCAACCCTTTATAACGAACTCGCTTATTGCGATGAGCAAACACTCGCTCATATGGTGAACGAATTTTGCTAATCCAACGGTCTTTGTCTCTATTCTTGCCATGCATATTGTTCTTCTTGATTGTTGCATCATGGCAACCGTTGCGCCTGAGCGTGGTTTTGGCCGGGCTCACGCAATAACCCTTGTCCGCATAAACAGCACCCGACTTAGGGCAAACATGCTTCAAGCCGCTTGCATCCGTTACCTCAGCCGAGGTGGCCGCTATTTTATTGATCAAGCCACTTTGCATATCCACTGATGCATGCTCTTTGTAACCATACCAATATTTGCTATTTCCCTTGCACCCAAACCGTGCTTGCTTGTCCGCCGCAACTTTATCAACTGTCTTATTGTTGAACTCCTCTAATCCCATCTTTATCGCCTTATCTCTATCATCCCAAGTGGTTAGCTTACTGACCAACTGGCTGGCATCGACAAATGTGAATACTTCTCGTACTAAGCCCATTGAAACTAACCCGCTCCGAACACGGTCAAATAAATTCATCATACCCCTGGTTCCAATGCGTGAGCGAAAATCACCAAAGTAACTATGATCAGGAGTGCTCTGTTCCAGTCCTGAATCACAAAACCACTTAGCGGCCAGATTCTCTGATAAGTATCGCTCCATTTCTCTATCACTTAAATCTTCCATGAACTGAAGCACCAAGGCACGTAAGCCGAACTCAACACCTCGGCCTTTAGGGCCACGGGTGGCATATATTTTAGAGAAGGGTTTACTCAATGCACCAAAACATAATAGCTCATCGAGTTTACGGTAGGGATGTTCAGAGCTAACCAGAGAATCTAAGGTTAGGAACAGTTGGCTTTGATGACGTTTGCTCAAAATTGCAGGCTGACTAGAATCAGCCCATATTATCTCACGTATTCTATTAATTATCCGACAAGCCCATCGTTTATCAGATGACTGATAATGAGGCAGCAAAACAACTCAATGAGGAAAAAACTAAACTCTTTAAAAACATCTTTGAACAGAAATGACAATCAACTTCTCGGTATCATTCCTGTATTGGAATAGACTCCCAGCATGGTCATGAAATATGGGTTAGTGATGGCACTGCTACTGGTACCCAGCTAGTAAAAGATACTAAGCCAGGTAGCCTTTATGGATTATCTCAACTCGTCATAGATGGCGCGTCGGTTTTTAATAATGAATTTTACTTTGATGCAGATTTCGACTTATGGAAAGTGAATGTCAACGGTGTGGCGTCAAAAGCTAGTGAATTTGGAGCATCTACTTCCAGTGGCGTACCGAGTATTGTTGCCAGTAATGATTATTTATTTCTTGCTACAAACTATACTTTTTTTGATGACGTTGAATTGTTAATCAGAGATAAGCAAGGAAGAGAGCGCATTATTGATGTGTTCCCAGGGGAGTTTAACCGATCATTGCCTGCCTATTTTCACGTTCGACAAGATAAATCAGTGATGTTTATCAGCCGCGGCGATGCCGCTTTATATCAAATCCAGTGTCCAAGTGAGGAAGATACCTAAGTCAGCTGTAATTCCGTTGGAGATAATGGGACGCGACACTAGTGTCCCAACGTTAAGAATTGAAACGCTGATAAGTTAATGAAGCTAACTGTCGATTTTGGTGTTCACGTTCGCTCGATACTTTCTAGCATTAAGAAAGAACGCGCCGACCCCTTTGAAATGAGTTATGCCTGAAAGTGGTGTATGGAGTAGTTGACTAAAAGCGGCGTATCGGGATGAATTGAGTTTACAACAACTTAAACTTCCACAGACATACGCCACTATGAAACAGAATAAAATTATTTCCTTTGAAAAGCCAGAGCAAAGCATCGATCCGCTGCAAGAATTGATTCGCAATGGCGCCAGGCAACTCATTCAAACCGCGGTCGAGAGTGAGTTATCTGAACTGCTGTATCGCAATTGTGACAAAGTCTCAGATTCAGGACACGCTGGTGTCGTTCGTAACGGCTATTTGCCAGAACGTGAACTGCAAACCGGGATCGGCCCAGTCAAAGTACGTATCCCCAAGGTGCGCTCCCGCACTGGAGTACCGATCACCTTTCGGTCTGCTTTAGTGCCGCCGTATGTGCGTAAAACGAGAACACTGGAAGCGGCCTTGTCTTGGCTGTATCTCAAGGGTGTCAGCACTGGAGAAATGGGGGATGCACTGAGCGTGCTAGTGGGTCAATCAGCGACTGGGTTATCATCAGGCACAGTGAGTAAGCTCAAAGCAACGTGGTCTCAGGAGTACAAGGATTGGAATAGAGAAGGTTTAGATCGAGATCGATGGGTTTATCTATGGGCGGACGGGATACACAGCGGCCTGCGCGGCGATGAGGGCCGACTCTGTGCCTTAGTTGTCATCGGAGTGAATGAGCGCGGTCACAAGAAATTACTGGCGATTGAAGACGGTGAGCGAGAGTCTACGCAGAGTTGGCGAGAGGTGTTGTTGGCACTCAAGGAGCGAGGCCTGAATCAACCAGAGCTGGGCATCGGTGATGGTGCTTTAGGCTTTTGGAATGCCCTGGAAGAAGTCTATCCTGGCACTAAACATCAACGGTGCTGGGTGCATAAAACGGCCAACGTGCTGAACAAGCTGCCTAAATCGGTGCAGCCCAAAGCAAAAGCAGCTCTGCATAACATTTGGCAGGAAGAAACCAAAGAAGCGGCGCAAAGCACCTATCAATTATTCATTAAAACCTGTCAAGACAAGTATCCAAAAGCCACGCAGTGCTTGGAAAAAGATCGCGAAGAGTTAATGACGTTCTACTCGTTCCCTGCCAAGCACTGGATGAGCATACGTACTACGAATCCAATTGAATCAACATTCGCGACTATCCGACACCGTACCAAACGATGCAAGGGATGTCTTAGCCGTGATGGCATGTTAAGTATGATGTTCAAGCTGGGTCAGTGCGCAGAGAAAAAGTGGAACCGAATACGCGGGTTCGCCTATCTAGCAAAAGTGATTCAAGGGGTTCCATTTAAAGATGGAATAGAGCAAGCTAATGACTACTCAGATCAAACCGAGGCCGCTTGAAGAAAATGCCTCATACACCAGATTCGGGCATAACTCCTTTGAAATTGAAGGTAAACAAGCATTGTTTGTTGTAAACCTACCGAAACGTAAGATGGCTGGCAAACTCTCACAAGGGATGCTTCTCGATGTAAGTTATGCAGACAAGCAAACACCTTGCTTGCTAATGCCAGAAGTTGACATGCCAAATGGCTGTCGCGCTGGGTAAGTTGTAGGCGGCTAAAACGAATGATTAAACAGTTATGCCAATAAGAGAGTCCAGCATAATTCATCGGGCAATCGGGTAATTTGTTAAAATTAGGCAAGCAAAAACCTTTCACTACTCAACGAGACCTATCGGTTTCGCAGTCAGATTTAGAACCCTTAACTAAATGCATACAATTATTTTCTGAGTTTAATCAACCATAAAGGCTCAACTATGGTAACTTCTCAATAACCCGTGGCAAAGCTGGCGCGTTCCATAATGATATCTGGCAGAGGATCAATATGTTGCTCACCGATACCAAGTCGATGGGTCAGGTAGTGCCAGAACGATATATCCAGTTTTCGGCAGGTCTTTTTCAAACTGGCAAACGTGTCCCGACACTGCTGGCCAGCATCGTTGCGGGTGGAGCCACTCACTTTTCGTTTTTTCACGTAATCGCGAATGTCTGTTTCACTGCCATTGGTGCGTAACGGAATATCTGGTCGATCTAGCACCAACAGTAATTCTGCTTTATTCGCATGGATTCGTTTGAGCGTCTGATTTAATGTTTGGTAGCATGTCTGTTGAGTGAAGATTTCATCGAAACGCTGCTCAAGTATTTTACGTTGGTTCTCGCAAGGCTGGGTTTTATACTCTTTTAACGCCCGATAAAAGCACCAGACTTGGTCGCGTATTTTAGCCATGCCCTGCCGGTGTCCCTCGTTCAGCGGTATCAACTTATGGATTAAGCACTCGGTGTGTATCCAACACAAGGCATGAGCCAAAATGTTAAATTGCCCTGCATCATCACTGACGACAGCGATGTCATCACACAGACCATGATGCAAAATACTACCAAGTAATGCCCCTTCGGTGGTGATACGTCGGTGACGTGCCTTAATGATCAACAGGCTATCGAGCATTTCAAGCCAGTCATCCTCGTTGGCAATACGGCGTTCCCGGTGCTCAGTTACAGCGGCTAAGGCTTGCTTTGGCAATCCATGTTGTTGCCTATAATTCAACGCACTTTGACTCAAACGATAATCCGTATTGCCAGCCCTTAATAGCAGTAGGAAGTTAATTCGACTTTTTGATTGAGTACTTTTAAACCACGCAAACAAGTCATTACCAATGTGCGTTACATAGCCATTTTTGCCCTGATGGCGAGCACCACTATCGTCCACGGTCACGTAAGACGATGCGCTCAGAGCAACGCTTAGTAACGCCTCTTTCTCAGCATGAAAGGGCTCTTTAGCGCGGATCAGTATTGGGTTAATTTGTCCCGAAGAAATATCAATTCCCCACTCTCGCAACTGTTCCAACAAGAGTGGTTGCGTGGTTTGACAATGATGATATTGATAGAGAATATAACTGACCAGACGAGGCCCATAATGTCGCCCTGCCACGGATGTCGGTAACTGGCCTTTGAGCTTTTTATTGTCTGGCGTTACCCAATGCGCTAAACGATAGCGGGTGGTATGAACCTTGATAAGCAAATCTTGCACTACAAAATCCCGATAGCCTTTAAAGCGAGAACCTTCGGGCACGGACTTCGCTGGTTCAATAACCAGATTTAGGTCAATTGACAGCCTTGGTGTTTTCTTTGCCTTGTTCGACCCAGCTCGCTTCTTAGGTTTGTCGCTAGAAGATGAACGTTTTGGCTCTGTTTTCTTATCCATATTACCGCCCTTAACAGTAGGCCGCCTCTTCTGCCCCTTAAGGATATTGATTTCATCTTTAAGCAATGCTATTTCTTCGTCCTGTTGTTGAACTCGCACCAACAGCTGCTCCACTAGCACCCGCAACATTTTTACTGCGGGGGTTTGTTCTTGTTCAGGAATGTCGGGAATAGAGGGTAGCTTACTCAAGGTCTTAAACGTTCGTTAACTGGACAGACCTTAGTGTACCATCGGTTTTGAAAGTCCAATTTTGCCTTCTCAACTGCGCCACAACGAACGTTAAGAAGACACCCCTGAACGTCCTTAAGCGATCTTTGTTATTAGCGTAAAGGGGCCTACAACCACCCTGGAACTCAACCTAAATCGAGTCACTCGACCACGTTGAATTACCTTCCTTTTAGCACTGCTGTCCCGTTAACTTTCACAGCAACGAAAATTGATTAGGGTTAAGGTTTGGGTGATGCATCGGGTCCCCTCGCAACAGTGCCATTAAATCACGTTTTTCAAACAAATTAAGCTGCAATACCCTCAATATTTGTTGCATCGTTTTGCCCGCCTTCGACTGCAATTTGATGAACATCAGTATTAGGTAAATACATAACGCAATCCATATTTGGGTCAATACTGCGTTCTTGCGAGTTATGCCTGAAAGTGGTGTATGGAGTAGTTGACTAAAAGCGGCGTATCGGGATGAGTTGAGTTTACAACAACTTAAACTTCCACAGACATACGCCACTATGAAACAGAATAAAATTATTTCCTTTGAAAAGCCAGAGCAAAGCATCGATCCGCTGCAAGAATTAATTCGCAATGGCGCCAGGCAACTCATTCAAACCGCGATCGAGAGTGAGTTATCTGAACTGCTGTATCGCAATTGTGACAAAGTCTCAGATTCAGGACACGCTGGTGTCGTTCGTAACGGCTATTTGCCAGAACGTGAACTGCAAACCGGGATCGGCCCAGTCAAAGTACGTATCCCCAAGGTGCGCTCCCGCACTGGAGTACCGATCACCTTTCGATCTGCTTTAGTGCCGCCGTATGTGCGTAAAACGAGAACACTGGAAGCGGCCTTGTCTTGGCTGTATCTCAAGGGTGTCAGCACTGGAGAAATGGGGGATGCACTGAGCGTGCTAGTGGGTCAATCAGCGACTGGGTTATCATCAGGCACAGTGAGTAAGCTCAAAGCAACGTGGTCTCAGGAGTACAAGGATTGGAATAGAGAAGGTTTAGATCGAGATCGATGGGTTTATCTATGGGCGGACGGGATACACAGCGGCCTGCGCGGCGATGAGGGCCGGCTCTGTGCCTTAGTTGTCATCGGAGTGAATGAGCGCGGTCACAAGAAATTACTGGCGATTGAAGACGGTGAGCGAGAGTCTACGCAGAGTTGGCGAGAGGTGTTGTTGGCACTCAAGGAGCGAGGCCTGAATCAACCAGAGCGGGGCATCGGTGATGGTGCTTTAGGCTTTTGGAATGCCCTGGAAGAAGTCTATCCTGGCACTAAACATCAACGGTGCCGGGTGCATAAAACGGCCAACGTGCTGAACAAGCTGCCTAAATCGGTGCAGCCCAAAGCAAAAGCAGCTCTGCATAACATTTGGCAGGAAGAAACCAAAGAAGCGGCGCAAAGCACCTATCAATTATTCATTAAAACCTGTCAAGACAAGTATCCAAAAGCCACGCAGTGCTTGGAAAAAGATCGCGAAGAGTTAATGACGTTCTACTCGTTCCCTGCCAAGCACTGGATGAGCATACGTACTACGAATCCAATTGAATCAACATTCGCGACTATCCGACACCGTACCAAACGATGCAAGGGATGTCTTAGCCGTGATGGCATGTTAAGTATGATGTTCAAGCTGGGTCAGTGCGCAGAGAAAAAGTGGAACCGAATACGCGGGTTCGCCTATCTAGCAAAAGTGATTCAAGGGGTTCCATTTAAAGATGGAATAGAGCAAACTAATGACTACTCAGATCAAACCGAGGCCGCTTGAAGAAAATGCCTCATACACCAGATTCGGGCATAACTCCGTTCTTGCTGGTGCCGATAAATGACTTCACCTTTAAGTTCTGCTTGATCCACTTGAAGAATAATTCCACCTGCCATCTGGCTTTATAAATATCGGCGATAGTTTGAGCACTGAGCTTAAAGTGGTTGGTTAAAAACACATAATGCTTGCCTGTAGTGGCATCGCGATAACCAATACGGCGTAATCGAATCGAACACTCCTTTGCTGCTTTGACCCCCGTGAATTCAATCGTTTGATCACTGCTAAGTCCCGTTCCCTTGCGTACACTATGTCGCTTGATAAGGCGGTATGCAGCATTCTTCTTTAATCGTGTGACAAAGTATATTCCCTTGTCATTCAATTGCTTATACCAGGCATAGTCGTTGTATCCACGGTCAATAACTACAATGCTGCCTTTCGGGAAAGCTACTTTCCTGCCTGCAGTAACATCAGCACATTTACCCTCGGTGATATTAACAAACTCAGGTAAGTAACCATCATGATTCAGGCCTACATGCAGTTTGATTGCCCCTTTAGTTGATCGAAAGTCTGCCCATGGGAAAACCGATAAGCACAGATCAATGGTAGATGAGTCCAGCGAATACAGGGGATTCTTGAAACGAAAGTTATGCCCTGGCGTTTTGCTCTGACAGCACTTGAGTAATTGAGAGAATAGCGCTTCATAAAGGCTCGAAGGCTTGTTCTCATTGATGCGTGAAAGATTGGACCGCGTTAACACGGCACTACCAAGATGATACAAGCGGTGTGATTGAGCACTGACATTATCAACAATATCACGCAAGCTATGACGGCCAGTCAATTGAGCTATACTCAGGCTCACGAACTGTGACCAACGAGACGCTCTGCGGAATGAACGCCCCGAATGATGTTGAATTGCGAGTGCCTCGAATTCATGTCTCGGAACAATTTTGAGTATTTGATTTAGAACGGTATTACAATGTGACATGGTCTGATTTTCCTATTTGATTCAACGGTTTATCGCTAAACGTATTTTATCAAATTGAGAGAAAATCAGGCCTGTTTCTTTAGTGTTAACGGGACAGCAGTGTCCTTTTAGCGTAAAACCCTGTCAAGAAATATTTTGTTTTATTTTACCTGCCACGGGTTATTGAGAAGTTACCAACTATGCTCAAATGAGACATTTCAGAATTTGGACATCGATGAGCAATAATTTATCAAACTTTTTGAAATGGTTTCTAATAAGTTCTTTAACTAATATTTTAATTCTAATAGTTGCCTGTTCTTTGTGGACTGATTTTGAAATCCCACAAGTCGCTAATATCATGTTTTGGGTTGGAGCAGCAACCGTTATTGTTGGCCTCATAACTGCTGGCTTATTTGTACCGGCCGCAAATAAATATTCTGGCCAAACTGTAGCAATTTGGACTACTCTGAAGCATGTGGCACCTAAGCAACAACGATCTACTAAGATGGATGGAAAAGAAATAATGCGTAAAATAACGACTGCAATTTCGATATCATTTCCGAGCGTGACTTTACTGGCCATTTCATGGCAAATGCTTCAATGAGCGAGTTAAAAGCCTCGATAGTAAAGTAAACAATCAGAAAATTAGGTAGAGAATGAAATATATCCAGTTAACAGAAACAAACGATCTGCCTGATGTTAGCTGCCTCGCACCATTCAAGGCTGTGCTAGTTATCGAAGATAATGTTTGTGAGAACCGGCAAAACCAAATATCTAGCTGGTTAGTCGAAATGGGAGGCTTATATGTAATGGTTTGTGGTTCAAAATCTAAGTGTTGGCTTAAGTCCATTCGGCAGGCTAATCTCAACCATATTACTATAGATGAAATGACACCCGAACAATTCGTAATGATTACTGACCATGGAGAAGAACAAATCAGATACGTCTTCTGGCATGCAAAAAAACATTCTGAGCATACCCATGTTCAACTCAAGAATATTATCGTTATTCATCTGGGAATCGAAAACCGAAATATTGACTATTTGTCAATTTTTAATAGCCTAATGAAAACTTAATTTCACTCTTCTACGAATAAGATATTTTTAATCAGTACAAGTACTTCACGCCTAAAATACTCAAACCAATCTCGACTGCCTAAAGAAGCAACATGAGCCATATCACCATGAGTCTAGCTGAGGCACATGCTCTCACCGCCCGATGCTTGCTGAGCAACGGGTGTGATCAGGCCAATGCACAAGCAGTTGCAGGTACCATTATCCAAGCTGAAGCTGATCAATGCTATTCACACGGCCTATTTCGGATTCCTCTGTATGTTAAAGGCTTACAAAGTGGCCGTGTAAATGGTAAAGCCAAGCCCTGGTTTGAGCAACTGGCCGCTGCCGTTGTTCGTGTAAATGGCGACAATGGCTTCGCGCCTCTTGGCTTACAAATCGCACATCAACCCTTAGTAGATTGTGCCAAGCAAAATGGGGTCGCCGCCTTAGCGTTCACCGATATGTTCCATATAGCTGCTATGTGGCCTGAGGTTGAAGCATTAGCAGAAGAAGGCTTATGCGCTTTTGCATTCACCGCAGCATACCCCTATGTGGCTCCTGCTGGGGGGATAAAACCGCTTTATGGCACTAACCCTATGGGGTTTGCATGGCCTCGTAAAGACGAGCCTCCGTTGGTTTTTGACCAAGCTTCGTCGTCAATGGCGCGCGGTGAAATCATGCTCGCAGCCCGCGATGGTCATAGAGTTCCAGAAACCGCTGGCATTGGACCCGATGGCGAACCCACCACCGACCCCAATGTGATTTTAGAGGGTGCTCAACTTGGATTTGGTGGCTATAAAGGCGCGGCGTTAGGGATGATGGTTGAACTTATAGCCGGCCCCTTGATAGGCCAATTTTTGAGTTTTGAATCAAAAGACGATGATGCTGGCAAAGGCGGCTCACCCAAGGGCGGTGAGTTAATCTTGGCACTTGATCCGGAAAAATTTGGCGACCCCGAAGGTTTTATGACCCATGGCGAACAATTGATTAGCGCCATATTAGCGCAAGAAGGCACTCGGCTTCCTGGGCAACGTCGTTTGCGGGGCCGCGAAAAAACCGCGAGAGACGGGATTAAAATCCCGCAAAGCTTGCATGAGAGCATATTGGAGCTCACATAATTCATCGAATTTTTACGGTGTCATCACCCTACATTATCCTTCACTTGAAGTGCCCCTCGGAAGTTAATCTATTCAGTGCTTCACGCACAGGCATCGCACTAACATCAAGACGCTGCGCTAAACCTCGAATGGTTAAACCTAGAGGAATCTTTCCGCAAATTACGTTCTGGCGCAACAAACTGTATACCCATTGATGGATTTTTGTTCGCTTTTCTTTTGCAGCATAATCGGCTCAATCGGCTGCGACGAAACTAACTTCGGCTTGATGATAGCTTGACCTAGATTTTTATTTGTGATCACATAATAGCCTATAAATTATAAGCTGCGTAAACCTCTGAAATCAAACTACCGCTACCCATTTTATGAGCAAAAAACCACTCGGTGATGCCGCATTTGTCCGCAAGAGCAAGCTTGGTTCATCCTTCGACATGACGTATGCAGGTGCCTTAAGCTTCTTACGTCGAAAATATACTCGAGATTTAGATGGCGTAGACGTTGCTGTTAGCGGAATTCCATTTGACAATGCAGTAACCAATCGATCCGAGGCTAGGTTGGGGCCACGCGCAGTGCGCGCCGCCTCTACGCAACTTGCCGAACTAGGTGCCTTTGGGTTTGGCTTTGACCCGTTTGATACGCTAGCCGTAGTGGATACGGGCGACTGTATGTTAGACCCGCACCACCCCGAAACAATTGTCGAAAGCATTCAAAGCCATGTGAGCGCACATCTTAAGTCAAGAGTAAGCACATTATGCATTGGAGGAGATCATTTTATCACTTACCCAATTTTGCGGGCTTATGCCGAACACCACGGCCCAGTCGCTCTTCTGCATTTTGATGCCCACAGCGATACTTGGGAAGACGATGGCACCCGCTTCGATCACGGCAGTATGCTTCTGCGGGCTAAAAATGAAGGCTTAATTGATGTTGAACACTCTATACAAGTCGGATTACGTACTTACAATGAAGATGATCATGGCTTTAAAGTTCTGACTAGCCCGTGGGTTCACCGCGAAGGCGTTGCCAAAACTATAGAGCAAATAAAACAACGCCTTGGCGATAAAAAAGTCTACCTGACCTTTGATATCGATTGCTTAGACCCCGCGTTTGCACCGGGAACCGGAACACCCGTTTGCGGCGGGCTTAGCTCTGCACAAGCCTTAGAGATTTTACGCAATTTAGGCTCGCTTAATTTAGTAGGGATGGATATTGTAGAAGTCGCGCCAGCCTACGATGTATCTGAGATAACTGCCCTTGCGGCGGCTAATATCGCCTACGACTATTTGTGTTTACTTGCAGTTAAAAAAGGCGCGGTTCCTCGCCTTGTTGGAGAACTATAAAATGAGTAAAGACATAACGTTAGGCATTCTCGAGGCTGGCCTAGTCCGAGAGGACATCAGTGCAGATTTTGATACTTATCCGCAGATGTTTGAAACCCTGCTATCTTCAGCTGATCCTGACTTAAATTATAAAACCTTCAGGGCAGTAGAGAGTGAAATACCTGAGTCAGCAAAAGACTGCGATGCTTGGTTGATTACTGGGTCACGTCACGGTGTATATGAAGACCATGATTGGATTGAACCGTTATCCAATCTGGTGCGTGAAGCCTATGCCGAAGACATTCCCCTTGTTGGTATTTGCTTTGGCCACCAGCTTATCGCACAGGCATTGGGCGGAAAGGTTATTAAGTCAGACAAAGGTTGGGGAGTGGGAGTGCATCAGTATGAACTCAAAGATGAACCCGGCTGGATGCACTCACCCAACGGTAAAGTAAAAATAAATGCTTTTCATCAAGATCAAGTTGTTGAAGTACCTGAGGGCGCGCAAGTCATCGCCAGCTCGGAATTTTGTGTAAACGCAGCACTGATTTACGGCGATAAGGCAATTAGCTTTCAGGGGCACCCAGAGTTTGAGAATGATTATCAAATGGCATTGCTTGAAAACTTCTCACCAAGTTTGGTGCCCACTGAACGTGCACAACCAGAAATAGATAAAATTAATGCCGGTGACGCACCTGATACCAGCATGTTAGCGCAGTGGATTACCAGATTTTTGAGAGAGGCATTATGAAGCCGAGTTACATTTTTAGCTGATTGCAGTGCAATACTGATCGTCGTCATGCAGAGCCCAATAAGCCTGCTTAATTTGCTTGGTCATCGTTCCGACTAAACCATTGCCGATTTTATTAGTATCTACCACGGTCACGGGCATTACTCCGCCTGCTGTACTTGTAATAAACACTTCGTCAGCCATTCGCAATTGATCGGCACTTAGCAAACCTTGTTCTGCTTTTACGCCGAAACTATCGGCAATTTCAAATATAGTTTTTCGGGTAATGCCCTGTAATACGCCTGTCTCGGGAGTAACCAAGCCACCATTAATAACAGCAAAAACGTTAAAGCCTGGCCCTTCGATCACATTTTGGGCTCGTCGGTTAATACAATTTCAAACAGGGTTTTCGCCGAAGTCGCTTTTAGTTTGCTCAGCAACGCGTTTTTTGTGCAATAAACCGTCTATTAGCAGCCATTTTGCCACCAATAGACGGATCTATCCCTAGGCCGGCACCAACTCAACTCGTTCAACTCCCAATGCCATTAATCGCTTAAGGTTAAAACATAAGCCCCTGATTCCAACTTGGAACTGGACTTTAGCCAACCCTTTATAACGAACTCGCTTATTGCGATGAGCAAACACTCGCTCATATGGTGAACGAATTTTGCTAATCCAACGGTCTTTGTCTCTATTCTTGCCATGCATATTGTTCTTCTTGATTGTTGCATCATGGCAACCGTTGCGCCTGAGCGTGGTTTTGGCCGGGCTCACGCAATAACCCTTGTCCGCATAAACAGCACCCGACTTAGGGCAAACATGCTTCAAGCCGCTTGCATCCGTTACCTCAGCCGAGGTGGCCGCTATTTTATTGATCAAGCCACTTTGCATATCCACTGATGCATGCTCTTTGTAACCATACCAATATTTGCTATTTCCCTTGCACCCAAACCGTGCTTGCTTGTCCGCCGCAACTTTATCAACTGTCTTATTGTTGAACTCCTCTAATCCCATCTTTATCGCCTTATCTCTATCATCCCAAGTGGTTAGCTTACTGACCAACTGGCTGGCATCGACAAATGTGAATACTTCTCGTATTAAGCCCATTGAAACTAACCCGCTCCGAACACGGTCAAATAAATTCATCATACCCCTGGTTCCAATGCGTGAGCGAAAATCACCAAAGTAACTATGATCAGGAGTGCTCTGTTCCAGTCCTGAATCGAGTTATGCCTGAAAGTGGTGTATGGAGTAGTTGACTAAAAGCGGCGTATCGGGATGAATTGAGTTTACAACAACTTAAACTTCCACAGACATACGCCACTATGAAACAGAATAAAATTATTTCCTTTGAAAAGCCAGAGCAAAGCATCGATCCGCTGCAAGAATTAATTCGCAATGGTGCTAGGCAACTCATTCAAACCGCGATCGAGAGTGAGTTATCTGAACTGCTGTATCGCAATTGTGACAAAGTCTCAGATTCAGGACACGCTGGTGTCGTTCGTAACGGCTATTTGCCAGAACGTGAACTGCAAACCGGGATCGGCCCAGTCAAAGTACGTATCCCCAAGGTGCGCTCCCGCACTGGAGTACCGATCACCTTTCGATCTGCTTTAGTGCCGCCGTATGTGCGTAAAACGAGAACACTGGAAGCGGCCTTGCCTTGGCTGTATCTCAAGGGTGTCAGCACTGGAGAAATGGGGGATGCACTGAGCGTGCTAGTGGGTCAATCAGCGACTGGGTTATCATCAGGCACAGTGAGTAAGCTCAAAGCAACGTGGTCTCAGGAGTACAAGGATTGGAATAGAGAAGGTTTAGATCGAGATCGATGGGTTTATCTATGGGCGGACGGGATACACAGCGGCCTGCGCGGCGATGAGGGCCGGCTCTGTGCCTTAGTTGTCATCGGAGTGAATGAGCGCGGTCACAAGAAATTACTGGCGATTGAAGACGGTGAGCGAGAGTCTACGCAGAGTTGGCGAGAGGTGTTGTTGGCACTCAAGGAGCGAGGCCTGAATCAACCAGAGCGGGGCATCGGTGATGGTGCTTTAGGCTTTTGGAATGCCCTGGAAGAAGTCTATCCTGGCACTAAACATCAACGGTGCCGGGTGCATAAAACGGCCAACGTGCTGAACAAGCTGCCTAAATCGGTGCAGCCCAAAGCAAAAGCAGCTCTGCATAACATTTGGCAGGAAGAAACCAAAGAAGCGGCGCAAAGCACCTATCAATTATTCATTAAAACCTGTCAAGACAAGTATCCAAAAGCCACGCAGTGCTTGGAAAAAGATCGCGAAGAGTTAATGACGTTCTACTCGTTCCCTGCCAAGCACTGGATGAGCATACGTACTACGAATCCAATTGAATCAACATTCGCGACTATCCGACACCGTACCAAACGATGCAAGGGATGTCTTAGCCGTGATGGCATGTTAAGTATGATGTTCAAGCTGGGTCAGTGCGCAGAGAAAAAGTGGAACCGAATACGCGGGTTCGCCTATCTAGCAAAAGTGATTCAAGGGGTTCCATTTAAAGATGGAATAGAGCAAACTAATGACTACTCAGATCAAACCGAGGCCGCTTGAAGAAAATGCCTCATACACCAGATTCGGGCATAACTCTCCTGAATCACAAAACCACTTAGCGGCCAGATTCTCTGATAAGTATCGCTCCATTTCTCTATCACTTAAATCTTCCATGAACTGAAGCACCAAGGCACGTAAGCCGAACTCAACACCTCGGCCTTTAGGGCCACGGGTGGCATATATTTTAGAGAAGGGTTTACTCAATGCACCAAAACATAATAGCTCATCGAGTTTACGGTAGGGATGTTCAGAGCTAACCAGAGAATCTAAGGTTAGGAACAGTTGGCTTTGATGACGTTTGCTCAAAATTGCAGGCTGACTAGAATCAGCCCATATTATCTCACGTATTCTATTAATTATCCGACAAGCCCATTTCCTGCCTCGTCGACCACCACCGCAGTCTGCGCACCCGAATCAAAGGCTTCGAACTGCCCCATCACTAAATCCAGCCAATGATAGTTTTTAACCGCTGGATCTACAGATTGCGGCGGGATTCTTTGTTGCTTGCTAATTATCATGCTCATGCCCGTTTGTTGCTGCCCGGGGTTTGCAATCCAAACAAAGGGTATAACGAATATGAAAAGCTGATTAGTGCAGGTGCGAGGATCACGTGAACCGGGCACCGGCTGTCCACGTGTGCAAATCATCTCCACATAAGCATCATCAAACCCTGTGGCCGCAACACATTGATTTAAAGCTGATTTTAATTAGTCTCTAGAGATGGGTAATTGCATCCTCAGCTTTTCCATTCCGGCATAAAATCGACCTAAATGGTCGTCTAATCTGAAATAGTGTTTATTCCACACGTGCACTACATCGTACGTGGCATCGGAATGCAAAAACCCCCAATCTAGTAACGATATTTTGGCTTCGCTTATCGGAACTAGTTTCCCGTAGACGTAGGCCGCGCCTTTTTTATATTTAACCATTCTCGTTGATCAATTATTTCTACTCATTTTAGCAAACCAATCTGCATAAGGTATTCTAAGCCGTTGCTGTTTATGCTTAAATTACCTTATGGTTAAATACGATAAAGCAATGGCCAAGTCCATCGAGCAAAGCTATTCCACTCCAGATATCGCTGGGCAACGCTTAACCACTATCGGCTCGTTAGGCTTACGCGTTGGCGAACATGTGCTGGATGTAGGTTGTGGCACTGGGTTTTTAACCGCTGAAATGGCCTTTTTAGTTGGGGAAACTGGATTAGTACACGGTGTGGATTATAGCAATGACATGTTGCAAGCGGCCCATAAGAACTGCGACAGCATAAAGCAAATAATCTTAAACCAAGCGGATGCAGAGTCCTTGCCGCTTGTCGATAACAGTTTCGATGCGGTCACCTGCACCCAAGTATTATTGTATGTAGCAAACGCCGACCTAGCTATCGAAGAACTTTATCGAGTACTTAAACCCGGGGGAGAATAGCTATTATTGAAACGGACTGGCGCGGCTTGGTGGTCAATAGCTTTGATGATGCCATTACGCGGCGCATTATTAGCGCCTTCCCTAAGGAAGTTCCAAGCCCAAACCTTCCGCCTACAATGCCGTCACGCTTAACTAAAGCAGGCTTTGTCGGCGTTAAAGTAAATGCGATTCCCATTATCAATTTACATAACTCCAACGCGTATTTTTCGCATACCGCACTTGAATGGCACGGGGAAATAGTCAGAAAACACGGCGTTATCAGCGATGACGAGCTACAGGCTTGGCTACAAGACCTTGACACCAAGGCACAAAACGACGAGTTCTTTATGTGCTTCAATCGGTTTTTGTTCAGCGCAATGAAGGTGTAGTTTTAAGGTGTCAGTGCAATCGCTCGTTGCTACTATAGATAGTCATGCTAACCCAAGTATTGCTAATCACAGTCAACGATTTTTTAAAACTGGCATCGGGGAGTACGGCGAAGGCGATGTTTTTATCGGTATTCGAGTGCCAGTATTAAGACAAATAGCCAAGCAGTATTTGCATTTGAGCGTGGAAGATGTCGCCAGCACACTGCAATCCCCTAGGCATGAGCAACGCCTTTGTGCGCTGCTCATTTGGGTTTATCAATATCCAAAAACCACTGAAACGAATAAAGAAGCTATTTATCAAAAATATCTCAACCACACCCAATTTATCAATAATTGGGATTTGGTCGATAGCTCAGCCCATAATATTGTCGGCGCACATCTGCTAAACCGAAAGCGCGATATTTTGCACCAATTAAGCCGCTCAGCCGACCTCTGGGAACGTCGTATCTCCATGATGAGCTGCTTTTATTATATTAAACAAAACGATTTCTCCGACGCCTTACTAATAGCTCAGCAATTGTTAGAAGACCAGCATGATTTGATTCATAAAGTAGCGGGATGGATGCTAAGAGAGATTGGCAAACGCGACCTTGAAGCTGAAACGCTGTTTCTTGACCGGTATTACCACTTCATGCCAAGAACGATGTTGCGTTATGCTATTGAACGCCTCCCAGAACCAATGGGCAAGCTTACCTAAAAGGGAAACGCGACATAAAGTTGCCTTAGTCACCTGTTTTACTAATGGCCATAACACATTGCCATACATGAAGAATTTGGCTCACTTTAAATCGGTTAAGCAACATAGGTTACCCTTTAACCTAGATAACTCAGTTGAACGCAGAAAAGATGTGCAACTAATTGATATGAATAAGGAAGTCAGAAGATTACGCAACATTGGGTATGGACTTTTTGTCTAGCAAGTTGACTCATTGTCGTTCCACACGATATATCGATGATTAGCATTAGCCCATTCGTCGTCAATTTCAATCAGAATGGCACTGACTAATCGTAACCAAGCCTCTCGGTTAGGAAAGACTCTGACCAAGCGGGTTCGCCGCTTAAGTTCTTGTTGAACCGTCCGTTCAATGCGGTTGGAGGTTCGCATTTTCTTTTGGTGTCTATCTGGCAAGGCAAACACATTTAATCCTTCAGGCACATTGTTTTCTAGCCACTGCGCCCAGTGAGCATGCTTTTCCTGGTACTGGCTCACAAGGACTTTTAGATTAACCTGAGCAGCTGCCATATTGGGTGCATTCCAAACACTACGCAGCTCACCACCAATGCGCTGCTTGATCTTGTGATTGGGGGCATGATGCATTGCATTCTGCGCCAGATGAAACTGGCAACGCTGCCAAGGTATACCTGGGAACACTGCCTTTCTAGCGGCTTTTAAGCCACGGTGATCATCACTGACAATAAACTCAATACCATGTATGCCCCGGTCAACCAAGCCTTTGAGGAACGCTCGCCAGTTAACCTCGGCTTCATTAAGCGCCATTGCCGTTCCTAATACGCAACGCCGTCCACAAGGCAATACACCCAACCGCACTCAACACCGCCATATCAATCACTTGGTGGCCCTCACGCACCTTTTCATAACGCGCATCAAGGATTAGGTAAGAGACTTTACCCAACGGACGATCACGCCAGACTTTTAACGCCTCATCCATGCTCTGGTTAGCCCGTGAGACCGGTGTAGAGGAGATGCTTTCAATACCCATGCTCTGCATGACTTTTTCGACTCGGCGCGTGCTAACGCCCGTCACGTACATTTCAGCAACGGTCAGCAGCATCGCACGTTGGCTGCGTCAGCCGCGTTCTAGCGATTGAGGGTAAAAAGGTTCATCAACGTGTTTAGCGGTCTTTGGGATACGCAGATTGAGCGTACCGGCTTGCGTATCGATACGCTTATCTTGGTAGCCATTGGCAAACCCTGGCCGGTCTTGACTATGCTCATAGTGTGATGCGCCTGGAAACGGCTCTCTTTCAATCTTCATCGCCTCATTGAGCAGTGCGGTGAGCACGGGGCGCATGGCATCGGGGCCTTCTGAGATGTGTGTTCCACTACTACGTCAAATACGTTATTGTTTGATTGGGTCATTTGGGTGTCTCCAGTATTTTAATTGCTTAAAACAGGGAACGCACAAATGGCTCAACTTACAAGACACCAAGATAGAAAATTTGAATAAATCAAAAATTCTAAAAAATTCCCCCTAGGGGGGAAAAGGCCATACTGCTCTATCTAATATAAAAGTCCATACCTGAAGTTACAGTATCAGTCAGAAACGCGAGGTCTCCTTATTGGTGATGAGTGTTCTTCTGGGTTTCTTAGGCATATTAAGAAGTTGTGCAGACTTTTGTGTTCAACTGAGTTATCTAGGTTTAAGTTTGCCACCGCCAAAAAACATGATATAACAGAGCTTCGTAACAATGTATGAGGCCCAAATATGATTATCTACCCCGACATCGAAGTTCACGAAGGACAATGCGTTAATTTAAAGCACGGGAGCATTAATGAGCCTACACGCTTTAAGTTGTCACCGCTTGAAGCCGCCAAAAATTTTGAACAGTCTGGGGCTCAATGGCTGCATGTGATTGATTTAGACAGAGTATTCAACAACGAAAATGATAACGGCGAGCTTATTAGGCAAATAATCAAACAATCTAATATCCCCGTACAAGTGGGTGGAGGTATCAACTCCTCTAGCGTAATCGACAGCTGGATAAACGCAGGTGCCGAACGCATAGTCATGGGCACCGCAGCGGTGCTGGACCAACGCCTCGTTGAAAATGCCTGCACCCAACATCCTGACAAAATTGTAATCAGTATTGACGCGCGCAATGGCAAGGCCGTGTCTCACGGCTGGCAACACGAATCTGCTTTCACAGCATTTGACTTAGCCAAGCGTTTCGAGCGCTCTGGCGCTGCCGGCATTATCTACACTGATATCGATCTATACGACGAACTGCCAGAAAGTAATATGGCAAACACTACACAACTAGCACATGAACTTGCCTGCCCAGTCATTTCAAGTGGTACGGTGCGGACAATCGACGATGTATCAACACTCAGCCAATTACCTAACATATCGGGGGCTGTTATAGGCTGGGCCTTATTCCACGAGAAAATTACCCTCGAAGATGCGCTAACCATCGCCAATCAAAAGCAAACTAAAGCCGAGCTTATCTAAAGAATATTATGTCGCAAACCCATATTGCCGTTATTGGAGCAGGCAACATGGGTGCGCCGATGGCGGTTAACCTTGCGAAAGCTGGTTTTGACGTTAGCGTTTTCGACCTAATTGAGAGTAAGATGCGTGCCATTGAAGGCCATGGTGTCACAATGTGTGACAATCACCAACAAGCTGTTGAAAACGCTAACATTGTATGGACTATGTTGCCAACTGGAGTGGAAGTCCAAGAGGTTTTCTCGCACCATTTGTTGGAGCACTGCCCACCCGATTGCATTCTAGTTGATTCCTCCACCATTGACATAAACGACGCTCAAGCTGTTCACGCGATGTCAGAAGAATATGGGTTTACGATGTTAGATGCACCCGTTTCAGGTGGGACGGTAGGCGCGCACAATGGGGCTTTGTCATTTATGGTCGGTGGAGACAAAAGTGCGATTGATAAAATTCAAAGTGCTTTTGACGCGATGGGTAATGTTGTGGTTCACTGCGGTGCAGACGGCATGGGCCAAGCTGCGAAAATGTGCAATAATTTGATGCTCGGTATTCAAATGATCTCAGTAGCCGAAAGCTTTCGTTTAGCACAAGAGGTCGGTTTAAACCAGCAGATCCTATTTGATGTAGCCAGCTCTTCTTCGGGCGATTGCTTCGCACTTAGAACCTTCTGCCCTATTCCCGAGTTAGTCCCTACCGCTCCATCCTCAAATGGGTTTAAACCAGGGTTTTCTAGCGAGTTAATGCTTAAAGATATGAAGCTGGCGTTGCGCGCGGCAGACCAGGCCAATATCCAGTTGCCTATCGGCAGCACTGCAGCTAGGCAATATCAACAGCTTGTTGATTGCGGCAAGGCAGACGTTGATTTTTCTGCAGTTATAGAGCTTATTCAGTAAGCTTATTTCGCAGCTTTAAACCAATTAAAAACTCTACCGTCGATTGCCAGCAAACCCAATGCAATCAAACACATACCATATATCTCTTGCATACTTAACCGCTCACCTAAAATTAAAACACCCAACAATATTGCGCTCGCTGGGACTAATAAAGTGACAAGTGAGATATTAGTCGCACCGCCTACTGCCAGTATCCTGAAAAACAGTAAATACGCGAAAGCAGTAGAAAAAATCGCTAATGTCAGTACAGACCATATAGTCGCACTACTAAGTGATCCGTAATCCGGTTGCGTATCTACCGCCGCAACCACTAAAAGCATTATTACCGAAGCAGCAGCTAGCTGTCCAAAAGAGGTGCGAACTGGCCCTATATCCATTTTCTTAAACTGTCTGCCAAACACCGTTGCAAACCCATATGAGATCTCTGCACCAACGCAAGCCAGCATATGTAGTAACGAATTAGATTGGTCGAAGCCGGAAAACAAACCCAGCATCGTTGCTACTCCTAGAAAGCCTAGGGTGATACCTACAACGCTAGGCAAATTGATTTTTTCATCCTTAGTAAAAATATGAGCCAAAATAATGGTAAAGATTGGTGTTGTTGCATTCAGAATCGAAGCGAGCGAACTGGCAATCTCAGTTTGCCCCCAGAACAGCAGCGTAAACGGGATAACGTTGTTAATCAGCCCCATCAGAAAAAACGCACCCCATACTTTTTTACCAGAAGGTAAGGATCGCTTGGTCGCTAAGAGATACAGCAGTAAAATAGCTGCCGCAATACTCACTCGAAACAAAACCAGCAAAGTGGGCGACAGTTCTGCAACCGCAATTTTGGAAAAAAAAGAATGACCCGCCCCAAAGTATCGACAAGCCTAGAAGCATTAGCCATTCGACTAAGCCCATTTTTGGAGCAGTATTCATAATAATCAGATGAGAGCATCTCATTAACGCATTTCACGATACTTGTAGCAATCTGTTTTTGGCGCAGGTCGTGCAAAATTTGAGTTATAATAAATCACGGTAGATAAATAGATGGGTATGGAATATGTTGATTCTCAAAAGGTTTTACTACGACGTGGTTAAACACGTCACTTTAACGTCCAATCACTGTTATATTTGCAAACCAACCACCGTACCAGCCCAAAACTGAAGAAAACAAAATGGAAAATAAATGACACAACCGGACATCATCCAGACAATACTCAAAGACAGTAATTATCATCTTGCTCTATTTTCCGCAGATGAAATTGAAGCATTGCGTAAAGAGGTCTTTACCAAAACTGCCAGAGGTAAAAAAAACCCATACATTAAATGTATCGTCCGAGATAAAGATATTCAGCTAAAGCCTGAAGAAATTGTCCGCCAACTGTATGCCGCTCGGCTTATCAACGAGAGTTATGCCCGAATCTGGTGTATGAGGCATTTTCTTCAAGCGGCCTCGGTTTGATCTGAGTAGTCATTAGTTTGCTCTATTCCATCTTTAAATGGAACCCCTTGAATCACTTTTGCTAGATAGGCGAACCCGCGTATTCGGTTCCACTTTTTCTCTGCGCACTGACCCAGCTTGAACATCATACTTAACATGCCATCACGGCTAAGACATCCCTTGCATCGTTTGGTACGGTGTCGGATAGTCGCGAATGTTGATTCAATTGGATTCGTAGTACGTATGCTCATCCAGTGCTTGGCAGGGAACGAGTAGAACGTCATTAACTCTTCGCGATCTTTTTCCAAGCACTGCGTGGCTTTTGGATACTTGTCTTGACAGGTTTTAATGAATAATTGATAGGCGCTTTGCGCCGCTTCTTTGGTTTCTTCCTGCCAAATGTTATGCAGAGCTGCTTTTGCTTTGGGCTGCACCGATTTAGGCAGCTTGTTCAGCACGTTGGCCGTTTTATGCACCCAGCACCGTTGATGTTTAGTGCCAGGATAGACTTCTTCCAGGGCATTCCAAAAGCCTAAAGCACCATCACCGATGCCCAGCTCTGGTTGATTCAGGCCTCGCTCCTTGAGTGCCAACAACACCTCTCGCCAACTCTGCGTAGACTCTCGCTCACCGTCTTCAATCGCCAGTAATTTCTTGTGACCGCGCTCATTCACTCCGATGACAACTAAGGCACAGAGTCGGCCCTCATCGCCGCGCAGGCCGCTGTGTATCCCGTCCGCCCATAGATAAACCCATCGATCTCGATCTAAACCTTCTCTATTCCAATCCTTGTACTCCTGAGACCACGTTGCTTTGAGCTTACTCACTGTGCTTGATGATAACCCAGTCGCTGATTGACCCACTAGCACGCTCAGTGCATCCCCCATTTCTCCAGTGCTGACACCCTTGAGATACAGCCAAGGCAAGGCCGCTTCTAGTGTTCTCGTTTTACGCACATACGGCGGCACTAAAGCAGATCGAAAGGTGATCGGTACTCCAGTGCGGGAGCGCACCTTGGGGATACGTACTTTGACTGGGCCGATCCCGGTTTGCAGTTCACGTTCTGGCAAATAGCCGTTACGAACGACACCAGCGTGTCCTGAATCTGAGACTTTGTCACAATTGCGATACAGCAGTTCAGATAACTCACTCTCGACCGCGGTTTGAATGAGTTGCCTAGCACCATTGCGAATCAATTCTTGCAGCGGATCGATGCTTTGCTCTGGCTTTTCAAAGGAAATAATTTTATTCTGTTTCATAGTGGCGTATGTCTGTGGAAGTTTAAGTTGTTGTAAACTCAACTCATCCCGATACGCCGCTTTTAGTCAACTACTCCATACACCACTTTCAGGCATAACTCTATCAACGAGTATAACTACCCCAAAAAACGATTGGCTTTTGAATACTCGGTCAATTTCGGCAGAGAAAAGAAAAGCGCGGATATCGTCATTTTTGATAAAGACCGTTCCGATACCTCGTTTATTATTGTTGAGCTAAAAAAGCCAAAGCTCAAAGACGGTAAAAATCAGCTACGTTCCTACTGCAACGCCACAGGCGCACCAATTGGTGTATGGACAAATGGCGAAAAAATATCCCACTATCACCGTAAAGACCCCAATTATTTTGAAGACATAACGGATATCCCAAAGGCAAACCAAAGCCTCAAGGATATTCTGAGTGAACGCTTTACCCTCAAAGACCTTATTATCAAGGATAAAATTGCCAATGAACGTAAATCCCTGAAAGACATCATTCTTGAAATGGAAGATGAAGTTTTAGCCAATGCGGGCGTTGATGTATTTGAGGAGGTCTTTAAGCTCATATTCACCAAGCTCTATGATGAATTTGGCTCTAAAAAAGACAAAGCCAATATTGAGTTTTACTTCGACCAAAATCTTGATGATGAAGACAGGGGTGATTACGATCAACTTAAAAGCACCTTGCCAGGTATCAATGATAAAAAGTTCCGTGTTATGGAGTTTAGAAATACAGGGCAAACCGATACCGAATTAAAAAATAAAATTCAAACTCTGTTTGATGAAGCTAAAAGCCAATGGGCGGGTGTATTCCCAGAGGGTTCAAACTTTGAACTATCCGATAGTCATTTATCCGTTTGTATTTCCAGCTTGCAAGATGTCAAACTGTTTAATTCTAATTTGCTAGTAGTAGATGAAGCCTTTGAGTACTTAGTGAATAAATCCGCTAAAGGTGAAAAAGGGCAATACTTTACTCCCCGTCATGTGATTGATATGTGCGTACAAATGCTCAACCCCAAACGGGGTGAGTATATGATTGATACCGCTTCTGGAAGTTGTGGTTTCCCCGTACATACTATATTTAAACTTACAGGGCATTTATTCACCAATGCTGAAATACCTGACGAAGATAAACAGCATGTATTAAAAGTATTTGGTATTGACTTTGACGAAAAGACCGTGCGCGTTGCCCGAACCCTTAACCTGATTGCTGGAGATGGTGAAACCAATGTATTGCACCTGAACACGCTGGACTTTGATCGCTGGAAAGATAAAACCGAAAAAGATAAAAAATGGATCAACACCTATGGCAAAGGTTTTGAACGCCTCGAAAAACTAAGAGCCGATAAAGGCGAAGACAAACAATTCAACTTTGACATTCTAATGGCAAACCCACCCTTTGCAGGCGACATCAAAGAAAGCCGTATCCTACATCAATATGAACTTGGCTTTAAAGCAGATGGTAAAAAGGCGCAAACCAAAGTCGGACGGGATATTCTGTTTATAGAAAGAAACCTAGACTTTATCAAGCCAGGTGGACGTATGGCGATAGTCTTACCACAAGGGAGGTTTAACAATACTTCCGACAAACATATACGGGAATTTATCGCTCAACATGGGCGTATTCTTGGCGTGGTCGGTTTGCACGGAAATAGCTTTAAACCGCATACTGGCACAAAAACCAGCGTATTGTTTGTACAGAAATGGCACGATAAACTTTGCCCTAAAGTCGATGATTACCCGATCTTTTTTGCCGTATCTGAAAAAGGTGGTAAAGATAATTCAGGGGATTATATCTATGTCAAAAACGGCAATGGTCAACAAAAGCTGGACAAAAACGGGCATTTGATTGTTGACCATGATTTGCATAATCACGATGGCGAATTGTCAGATGGGATTGCTGAAGCCTTTATTGATTGGGCAAAGAGTGAAAATCTATCCTTTTGGGTTGAGGACTAAATAATGCAGATCTCAACAGTACATCTTTCAAAAGTTAAAGATACAAGCAAACTCTTTAGGTTTGATGCTGAGTATTTCCAACCAAAATACTTAAAAACAGAAGGATTGATACAAAAGCATAAATATTCTGAATTACGAGACTTAATTAGTGTATTGACGGACTATCATGCAAACGGCAGCTATGAAATATTGAGTTATGCCCGAATCTGGTGTATGAGGCATTTTCTTCAAGCGGCCTCGGTTTGATCTGAGTAGTCATTAGTTTGCTCTATTCCATCTTTAAATGGAACCCCTTGAATCACTTTTGCTAGATAGGCGAACCCGCGTATTCGGTTCCACTTTTTCTCTGCGCACTGACCCAGCTTGAACATCATACTTAACATGCCATCACGGCTAAGACATCCCTTGCATCGTTTGGTACGGTGTCGGATAGTCGCGAATGTTGATTCAATTGGATTCGTAGTACGTATGCTCATCCAGTGCTTGGCAGGGAACGAGTAGAACGTCATTAACTCTTCGCGATCTTTTTCCAAGCACTGCGTGGCTTTTGGATACTTGTCTTGACAGGTTTTAATGAATAATTGATAGGTGCTTTGCGCCGCTTCTTTGGTTTCTTCCTGCCAAATGTTATGCAGAGCTGCTTTTGCTTTGGGCTGCACCGATTTAGGCAGCTTGTTCAGCACGTTGGCCGTTTTATGCACCCAACACCGTTGATGTTTAGTGCCAGGATAGACTTCTTCCAGGGCATTCCAAAAGCCTAAAGCACCATCACCGATGCCCAGCTCTGGTTGATTCAGGCCTCGCTCCTTGAGTGCCAACAACACCTCTCGCCAACTCTGCGTAGACTCTCGCTCACCGTCTTCAATCGCCAGTAATTTCTTGTGACCGCGCTCATTCACTCCGATGACAACTAAGGCACAGAGTCGGCCCTCATCGCCGCGCAGGCCGCTGTGTATCCCGTCCGCCCATAGATAAACCCATCGATCTCGATCTAAACCTTCTCTATTCCAATCCTTGTACTCCTGAGACCACGTTGCTTTGAGCTTACTCACTGTGCCTGATGATAACCCAGTCGCTGATTGACCCACTAGCACGCTCAGTGCATCCCCCATTTCTCCAGTGCTGACACCCTTGAGATACAGCCAAGGCAAGGCCGCTTCCAGTGTTCTCGTTTTACGCACATACGGCGGCACTAAAGCAGACCGAAAGGTGATCGGTACTCCAGTGCGGGAGCGCACCTTGGGGATACGTACTTTGACTGGGCCGATCCCGGTTTGCAGTTCACGTTCTGGCAAATAGCCGTTACGAACGACACCAGCGTGTCCTGAATCTGAGACTTTGTCACAATTGCGATACAGCAGTTCAGATAACTCACTCTCGATCGCGGTTTGAATGAGTTGCCTAGCACCATTGCGAATCAATTCTTGCAGCGGATCGATGCTTTGCTCTGGCTTTTCAAAGGAAATAATTTTATTCTGTTTCATAGTGGCGTATGTCTGTGGAAGTTTAAGTTGTTGTAAACTCAACTCATCCCGATACGCCGCTTTTAGTCAACTACTCCATACACCACTTTCAGGCATAACTCTGAAATATTGCGAGGGAATGTAGAGCTAAAAACAGAGGACGATTATGCCCACATGATTAGAACTGTGGACATAGAGCGTGATGATTTCGAAAATGACATTATTAATATAAGTGAGCATGCTTATAATTTTTTAGCCAAAACAAAAGTCTATGGTGGCGAAATAATAATAAATAAAATAGGTAATGCAGGTAGAGTCTATCTTATACCACCTATTGAAAGGCCAACCTCATTGGGGATGAATCAATTTATGATTCGTGCCAATGAGAATATCAATAATTATTATCTCTTTTGTTATCTTTCAGGAAAGTTTGGACAAAACCAGCTAAGTCAACGAATAACGGGAGCAGTACCCTTAAGTATTGATAAAGAATCAACAAGAAGTGTCTTTGTGCCGCTTTTTTCAGAGAGACTTCAAAAGTTGGTAGCAAAAGCAGTTACTGCACATTTTCAATATTCTGGTGAATCTAAAAGAATATTTAAAGAATCCCAAAGCCTCCTCCTATACGAACTCAATTTAAACAACTGGCGACCCAAACACCAATTAAGCTTTATCAAAAACTATTCTGATACCCAACTTGCGGAACGCATTGACGCTGAGTATTACCAGCCGAAATATGAAGAAATCATAAAGGCAATTAAAAACTATTCTGGTGGTTGGGATACACTAAATAACCTTGTTCATATTAAAAAATGTATTGAGGTTGGAAGCAATGAATACCTTGATAAAGGCGTGCCGTTTGTGCGAGTAAGTAATATCAGTCCGTTTGAATTATCAGAAGAAAAATATATTTCTAAATCACTCTATACAGAACTAACACCACAAGATGACGATATACTCTTTGAAAAATCAAAAAATCATCAGCCAAAACAGGGAGAGATATTATTCAGTAAAGATGGTACGCTGGGTATTGCCTATTACTTAAAAGACCAGCCACAAAAAATGATACCATCTAGCGGCATACTTCGCCTAAAAAGTAAAACCAGTAAGGTTAATAACGAATACTTAACATTAGTGCTTAATTCTGTGCTAACACAAGAACAAGTCAACCGTGATGTTGGTGGTTCAATCATACTCCACTGGCGACCCGACCAAGTAAAGCAGACGGTTATTCCAATTTTGCCAGAATCAAAACAATTAGAAATTCAGAAAAAATCACCGAATCCCTTAGCTTACGCAAGCAATCCAAGCATCTGTTAGAAAGTGCAAAAAAAGCCGTAGAAATGGCAATAGAGCAAGACGAACAAACCGCAATCAAGTGGTTAAAAAATGAAGTAGCCCGTGAAATGCAAATATAACAAGGCGCTGCACTCGGACAAAATAAAGCTACGTTCGTTCCTCACTACGCTTTATTTTGCCGGTGATCTTAAACGTTGGTATGATCCCTTTTGTCAATAGAGGGCACTAAATTGTCTGAGGGTTTACCTCACTTTCTTTTCTTTTTAAGGAAGAACGACTGCACACAATGAAGCCTACAATTTCGACGGTTATCATGCTGGTATTCGTGGACTGCTCTCTTGCAAGAACCTATCCTACCTTGCTTTTTACGTCGTGATGCCTGTCTTCAGTCTAGGTACGTGGGCTCACCAAACTTTCGGTTGACTACCATCCTAACGCCGTCGGAGGCTACATCACATCCCGTGGCTTGATTGGCGCAATCGCTCTTGTTCTTAAAGATCGTCTTTTTTTTAACTCTTGATTTTATTTCTATCTGATTCGACTTATATCTGATTTTAGTCCTCCCTCGTTACGCGGGCATTCGTGATAAACGTTGTTTCGGGTCTACCGGAACCAGCACCACTTCGCGTGATATCTCCCATATCGTTGCTATCATCTCTCGCGCAATCGCCGTTACCACCACGTTACGATGTTTTCCTCGATTCAGTAAACGATGATAACGACGGCACAACCGTAGTTGAGATTTCCAAGCAATATCAATAATCTCTTTCGGCAACCCTTCTTGGCACTTTTGTAGCTCAGTCGAGATATTTGCTGCATAACGATAACTGTGTGCCCCCTCAACTAATAACCGCCGGGCACGACCATTTCCGCATTTAGTGATTCTCCCTTGACGACGGAGTTATGCCTGAAAGTGGTGTATGGAGTAGTTGACTAAAAGCGGCGTATCGGGATGAGTTGAGTTTACAACAACTTAAACTTCCACAGACATACGCCACTATGAAACAGAATAAAATTATTTCCTTTGAAAAGCCAGAGCAAAGCATCGATCCGCTGCAAGAATTGATTCGCAATGGCACTAGGCAACTCATTCAAACCGCGGTCGAGAGTGAGTTATCTGAACTGCTGTATCGCAATTGTGACAAAGTCTCAGATTCAGGACACGCTGGTGTCGTTCGTAACGGCTATTTGCCAGAACGTGAACTGCAAACCGGGATCGGCCCAGTCAAAGTACGTATCCCCAAGGTGCACTCCCGCACTGGAGTACCGATCACCTTTCGATCTGCTTTAGTGCCGCCGTATGTGCGTAAAACGAGAACACTGGAAGCGGCCTTGCCTTGGCTGTATCTCAAGGGTGTCAGCACTGGAGAAATGGGGGATGCACTGAGCGTGCTAGTGGGTCAATCAGCGACTGGGTTATCATCAAGCACAGTGAGTAAGCTCAAAGCAACGTGGTCTCAGGAGTACAAGGATTGGAATAGAGAAGGTTTAGATCGAGATCGATGGGTTTATCTATGGGCGGACGGGATACACAGCGGCCTGCGCGGCGATGAGGGCCGACTCTGTGCCTTAGTTGTCATCGGAGTGAATGAGCGCGGTCACAAGAAATTACTGGCGATTGAAGACGGTGAGCGAGAGTCTACGCAGAGTTGGCGAGAGGTGTTGTTGGCACTCAAGGAGCGAGGCCTGAATCAACCAGAGCTGGGCATCGGTGATGGTGCTTTAGGCTTTTGGAATGCCCTGGAAGAAGTCTATCCTGGCACTAAACATCAACGGTGTTGGGTGCATAAAACGGCCAACGTGCTGAACAAGCTGCCTAAATCGGTGCAGCCCAAAGCAAAAGCAGCTCTGCATAACATTTGGCAGGAAGAAACCAAAGAAGCGGCGCAAAGCGCCTATCAATTATTCATTAAAACCTATCAAGACAAGTATCCAAAAGCCACGCAGTGCTTGGAAAAAGATCGCGAAGAGTTAATGACGTTCTACTCGTTCCCTGCCAAGCACTGGATGAGCATACGTACTACGAATCCAATTGAATCAACATTCGCGACTATCCGACACCGTACCAAACGATGCAAGGGATGTCTTAGCCGTGATGGCATGTTAAGTATGATGTTCAAGCTGGGTCAGTGCGCAGAGAAAAAGTGGAACCGAATACGCGGGTTCGCCTATCTAGCAAAAGTGATTCAAGGGGTTCCATTTAAAGATGGAATAGAGCAAACTAATGACTACTCAGATCAAACCGAGGCCGCTTGAAGAAAATGCCTCATACACCAGATTCGGGCATAACTCTTGACGACGATGCTCTCCTGAACTCGACACTAATCCCAAATAGCTCATCAGCTTTCTTGGGTGATCAAAACGCTTCAAGTCTCCAAGCTCCGCAACAATACCCAAGGCCGTCAATATACGCACTCCCCGCATTGATTGAAGCGCCTTAACTACCGGGTAATAACGCCAACTTTTTACCTGATGCGATAACTCGTTATCTAGCCGATCAACTCGATCTGTGCGCTCCGTTACCGTTTGAATATATTCTTGTAACACGATCTGTTGGCACGGCTGCGGTAACACCAACTCTGTTAACCAACGCAGATGCTTCAAACTCCAATTTGCGGTCCCCTCATAACGGATATTATTGCGCAGCAGTAAAGCCTTGAGTTGGTATTTGGCATCTTTAAGGTCGTACATGCCCCGCTCGCGCGCACGGGATAAATCTCGTATCGCCTCATCCTCTGGTTCGGGTACATAAATTGCGGTTAAATCCGCATTCTTAAGCAGTCGTGCCAAGTTCATCGCATCGCGTTTATCCGTTTTAACTTTATCCCCAGGCTTCTTAGGAATAAGCGACGGCGCGACGACATAACAGCAATGACCAAGGCTCGTTAGCAATCGATACAACCAATAACCGCACGGACCCGCTTCGTATACAAAGTGGGCTCGTCGGTTAATACAATTTCAAACAGGGTTTTCGCCGAAGTCGCTTTTAGTTTGCTCAGCAACGCGTTTTTTGTGCAATAAACCGTCTATTAGCAGCCATTTTGCCACCAATAGACGGATCTATCCCTAGGCCGGCACCAATTCAACTCGTTCAACTCCCAATGCCATTAATCGCTTAAGGTTAAAACATAAGCCCCTGATTCCAACTTGGAACTGGACTTTAGCCAACCCTTTATAACGAACTCGCTTATTGCGATGAGCAAACACTCGCTCATATGGTGAACGAATTTTGCTAATCCAACGGTCTTTGTCTCTATTCTTGCCATGCATATTGTTCTTCTTGATTGTTGCATCATGGCAACCGTTGCGCCTGAGCGTGGTTTTGGCCGGGCTCACGCAATAACCCTTGTCCGCATAAACAGCACCCGACTTAGGGCAAACATGCTTCAAGCCGCTTGCATCCGTTACCTCAGCCGAGGTGGCCGCTATTTTATTGATCAAGCCACTTTGCATATCCACTGATGCATGCTCTTTGTAACCATACCAATATTTGCTATTTCCCTTGCACCCAAACCGTGCTTGCTTGTCCGCCGCAACTTTATCAACTGTCTTATTGTTGAACTCCTCTAATCCCATCTTTATCGCCTTATCTCTATCATCCCAAGTGGTTAGCTTACTGACCAACTGGCTGGCATCGACAAATGTGAATACTTCTCTTACTAAGCCCATTGAAACTAACCCGCTCCGAACACGGTCAAATAAATTCATCATACCCCTGGTTCCAATGCGTGAGCGAAAATCACCAAAGTAACTATGATCAGGAGTGCTCTGTTCCAGTCCTGAATCACAAAACCACTTAGCGGCCAGATTCTCTGATAAGTATCGCTCCATTTCTCTATCACTTAAATCTTCCATGAACTGAAGCACCAAGGCACGTAAGCCGAACTCAACACCTCGGCCTTTAGGGCCACGGGTGGTATATATTTTAGAGAAGGGTTTACTCAATGCACCAAAACATAATAGCTCATCGAGTTTAGAGTTATGCCTGAAAGTGGTGTATGGAGTAGTTGACTAAAAGCGGCGTATCGGGATGAGTTGAGTTTACAACAACTTAAACTTCCACAGACATACGCCACTATGAAACAGAATAAAATTATTTCCTTTGAAAAGCCAGAGCAAAGCATCGATCCGCTGCAAGAATTGATTCGCAATGGCGCTAGGCAACTCATTCAAACCGCGGTCGAGAGTGAGTTATCTGAACTGCTGTATCGCAATTGTGACAAAGTCTCAGATTCAGGACACGCTGGTGTCGTTCGTAACGGCTATTTGCCAGAACGTGAACTGCAAACCGGGATCGGCCCAGTCAAAGTACGTATCCCCAAGGTGCGCTCCCGCACTGGAGTACCGATCACCTTTCGATCTGCTTTAGTGCCGCTGTATGTGCGTAAAACGAGAACACTAGAAGCGGCCTTGTCTTGGCTGTATCTCAAGGGTGTCAGCACTGGAGAAATGGGGGATGCACTGAGCGTGCTAGTGGGTCAATCAGCGACTGGGTTATCATCAAGCACAGTGAGTAAGCTCAAAGCAACGTGGTCTCAGGAGTACAAGGATTGGAATAGAGAAGGTTTAGATCGAGATCGATGGGTTTATCTATGGGCGGACGGGATACACAGCGGCCTGCGCGGCGATGAGGGCCGACTCTGTGCCTTAGTTGTCATCGGAGTGAATGAGCGCGGTCACAAGAAATTACTGGCGATTGAAGACGGTGAGCGAGAGTCTACGCAGAGTTGGCGAGAGGTGTTGTTGGCACTCAAGGAGCGAGGCCTGAATCAACCAGAGCGGGGCATCGGTGATGGTGCTTTAGGCTTTTGGAATGCCCTGGAAGAAGTCTATCCTGGCACTAAACATCAACGGTGCTGGGTGCATAAAACGGCCAACGTGCTGAACAAGCTGCCTAAATCGGTGCAGCCCAAAGCAAAAGCAGCTCTGCATAACATTTGGCAGGAAGAAACCAAAGAAGCGGCGCAAAGCGCCTATCAATTATTCATTAAAACCTATCAAGACAAGTATCCAAAAGCCACGCAGTGCTTGGAAAAAGATCGCGAAGAGTTAATGACGTTCTACTCGTTCCCTGCCAAGCACTGGATGAGCATAGGTACTACGAATCCAATTGAATCAACATTCGCGACTATCCGACACCGTACCAAACGATGCAAGGGATGTCTTAGCCGTGATGGCATGTTAAGTATGATGTTCAAGCTGGGTCAGTGCGCAGAGAAAAAGTGGAACCGAATACGCGGGTTCGCCTATCTAGCAAAAGTGATTCAAGGGGTTCCATTTAAAGATGGAATAGAGCAAACTAATGACTACTCAGATCAAACCGAGGCCGCTTGAAGAAAATGCCTCATACACCAGATTCGGGCATAACTCTCGAGTTTACGGTAGGGATGTTCAGAGCTAACCAGAGAATCTAAGGTTAGGAACAGTTGGCTTTGATGACGTTTGCTCAAAATTGCAGGCTGACTAGAATCAGCCCATATTATTTCACGTATTCTATTAATTATCCGACAAGCCCAAAGTGTAACGTTGCTTTGGGGTGCTTTGACTCAAACTGACGGGCTAATTTAACCAGCCCTTGCTTCGTCGTCGCTATTTTACCACGGTGTTCTGGGGTGCTCTCTCGGCTATCCAATACATAAGCCACTTCTGTGGATGCTTTGTGAGTATCCAAACCAATAAAAACTATGTTATCTTTACTCATGATGCTGACCTCCTATAGATATTTAAAAGAAACTCTATTATGGCTCTGCCAATGCTAGCCCACGATATGGAGGTCAGCATCTCTTGCCTTTGGGATCATTATGTCTATGTTTACTGACTAAGCCCATCTATTAACCCTAGGTGAGTAACGAAGGGTTGGAAATCTTTATCTAAAAATAATAGTGGTAGCTTATTCTCAATACAAAATGTCGCAATAATTACATCTGCTGTTTTTCTAATGGTAATTCCCTTTTTTCTAAGCTTTCTGTAATTTTCAGCTGACACAATAGCTTGTGAAACTCCAAACATCTCGTATTGCTCTAAAGTGCTTAAGGTCTTTTTAGCTAAGTGGTAATCTTTATCGTCCTTAAATCCTTGAAGTATCTCCAAAAATATTAAATCCCCAATCGCAACCACACCATCTATTAAGCCACGATCCAATATATCCGTATGTTTATTATCGTTGCCATTAAAGTAATCAATCCAGATACTTGTATCAACAATAACCATTAGGCTTCGCGCATCTCATCAAGGTTCCCTTCCCATTTAAGTTTTCCACGCAAACTTCGTATCACCTGCTGCTTTTTTCTCTTAACTAAAAGTTGCAACCCCAATTCAACCGCTTCCTTTTTAGTGTGTAGTCCAGTAGCCTTTAAAGCTTCTGCCATCAAGTTATCATCTATAACTATGTTTGTTCTCATTGTTTTATATGTGTAGGTAAATTATATTTATACACATTATAGTGCCGGGGCGTAAACATAACAAGGCCATTAAAGCTCGCCTTCGGCTGGACCTCCGCACTGTGTGCTTTGGCCCTTTATGGCAACGTTATACGTAAACTATGACCCTACCAACAATTCTAATAATCATTACCACTGGGGTTTTCCTTGTTTGGGAAAGACTATCACCTGGTAGGCAACTACCAAATTCAAAAGGTTGGTACGTTCGTTCTAGATACTGTAACTTCAGGTATGGACTTTTATATTAGATAGAGCAGCGCATTGGTGGTGAGCTGCGTAGTGTTTGGAATGCACCCAATATGGCAGCTGCTCAGGTTAATCTAAAAGTCCTTGTGAGCCAGTACCAGGAAAAGCATGCTCACTTGGCGCAGTGGCTAGAAAACAATGTGCCTGAAGGGTTAAATGTGTTTGCCTTGCCAGATAGACACCAAAAGAAAATGCGAACCTCCAACCGCATTGAACGGACGGTTCAACAAGAACTTAAGCGGCGAACCCGCTTGGTCAGAGTCTTTCCTAACCGAGAGGCTTGGTTACGATTAGTCAGTGCCATTCTGATTGAAATTGACGACGAATGGGCTAATGCTAATCATCGATATATCGTGTGGAACGACAATGAGTCAACTTGCTAGACAAAAAGTCCATACCCAATGTTGCGTAATCTAGAGCTATAGAAGCGTTTGTTGATGCGCTTGATTTAAAGAAGCTAGGCTTTCAAGGAATGATTCCTAAATCGACTGATCGGCCTGCCTATCACCCTTCCCCCAGACGTCAGGGTAGTTGCACACATTTTAATTCACAAGGGGCGGCGGAGAAATACTCATGCCGAAATATAGCGTAGAACGAAGAGAAGCTGTTTTATCTAAATTATTATCATCAAATAGTCAGTCCTTCGCAGAAATATCTAGAGAAGAAGGAATCAGTGTTCAAACCTTGTATGATTGGCGAAATAAAGCCAGACGATCAGGAGTTTTAATGCCTAATAGTGATTCATCTAATCAGTGGGATTGCCAAACTAAGTTCACCGTAGTTCTTGAAACTGCTGCGATGAATGAACAAGAATTATCTGCGTATTGCCGAGAGAAAGGCCTATACCCTACTCAAATAACGCAATGGCGAGAAGCTTGTATTAATGGTGTTGATGAGGCTCTCATTAGCCCTAAAGTTGCGCGCGATGAAATACGTGCGTTAAAAAAAGACAAGAAGAAGCTAGAAACCCAGCTGCGCCGCAAAGATAAAGCCTTGGCTGAAACGGCCGCATTATTAGTATTACAAAAAAAGTTTCAGGCGCTTTGGGAGGACGAGGAAGTATGATTACGACTCAGACGCGCATTAAAGTAATCAATGATGTTAATGAAGCAGTAGACGCAGGTTCAAAGCGTTCAAGTGCTTGTGAGTTGGTTGGCCTTGCCGAGTCTACGCTTAGACGTTGGAAGCCAAAAGGAGAAGATAGTATCCGCAGTGATCAACGTCCTTTGGTAGAAAAGCCAGTCCCTGGCAATAAACTAAGCGAGCAAGAGCAGCAACACATTTTATCGATATGTAATGAATCGGCATACCATCATTTGCCGCCGTCGCAAATAGTACCGCAGTTGGCTGACAAAGGTATTTATGTGGCCAGCGAGTCTAGCTTTTATCGAGTTCTCAAGGCGCATGGGCAATTGAAGCACCGCGGCCGCGCCAAACAAAAGCAGTCCCGAACACCCGATACTCATATAGCGCTAAAACCTAATGCTGTGTGGATGTGGGATATCACCTATTTGGCGACGCGTACTATTGGCAAGCATTATTACCTGTACATGGTAGAAGACCTTTACAGTCGCTATGGCGTTCACTGGGAAGTACATCCTGTTGAAAGCGGTGAATTAGGTGCGCAGTTGATGTCTCAGGCGGCTCTAAAAGTGGCCAGCTGCGATGGCATGCCCGTCTTACACAGTGATAATGGCAGCCCAATGAAATCGTTCACAATGAGAGCGAAGTTAGAAGCATTAGGAATAAAGCCCTCTTACTCAAGGCCAAGAGTAAGCAATGACAACGCTTATATTGAATCCATGTTTAGAACGGTAAAGTATTGCCCTGCGTGGCCTTCTCAAGGCTTCGATAGCTTAGAGGCCGCCCGCCAATGGGTGGGTAAGTTTATGCAATGGTATAACGAAGAACATCGTCACAGTGCTATACGCTACGTTACACCTGGCCAGCGTTATCGCGGTGAAGATAGTGCCCTATTAGCAAAACGAGAAGTTGTTTATCAGGAAGCTAAAGCAGCAAAACCTAATCGGTGGTCTGGCCAAACCCGAAATTGGCGGCCTTGTGGTGCGGTTGCGCTGAACCCACAAAAAGAAGTATTATTGGCTGCGTAGGAAAATGTGCAACTACCCTGAAAATTGCCGCTACTGGCCGCCCTAGTTATCCATTACTTAGTTTGTTCCGCAGCTTGATGCTGGGAATTTGGTATGAACTGTCGGATAGGGAGTTAGCACAGTGCTTATTTAGAGATTTATTGTTTCGTAAGTTTTGCCGCTTTGAGTTAGGCGGCGATGTACCTGAAGCTCCGACCCTTGGGCGCTTTCGTAACCAGTTAATGGAGCACGAACTGTGGGATCGCTTGCTAGGTGAGATCAATCGTCAACTTGAAGCGAAGAACATTATTATGAGCAAGGGGCGCATCAACATTATAGATGCAACACCTATAGAAGCGGCTCGTTCTGGAAATGGTAACGGCAAAGACGGGACGCCTAAGCGAGACCCTGAAGCGAGCTGGCATGTCAAAAATGACAGCCGAGGTCGAAAGAAGTCTACCTATGGCTACTCAGTGCATACGGGAGTTGATGAGGATGGGTTTGTTCAGCACCAGAATGTGACGCCAGGGCATGTTCATGACAGCCAACTGCGCGATGAATTGCTGTTGGGCGATGAGACTGCCCTATATGCTGATGCGGCGTATAGTTCTGAGGAGACGCGAGATAAACTGGAGCAACTTGGAATTGATGATCAGGTTCAACGCAAGGGCTATCGAGGTAATCCGTTGTCAGATGCAGACCGTACCCGTAATGCAGTTATTGCGGTAACGCGAGCAGGTGGCGAACGGCTCTTTGCGACTTACAAGCAGCATTATGGTTTAGCTCGCACTCGGTTCATGGGGCTAGCGAAGAACCAGACTGTTTACGGCCTAGCGGCGATGGCAGCGAATATCCGAAAGGCGCTAAGTTCTTAAGCTTGTATGGCTTGCCTGATTGGCACTATGCTGGATAGTTGTGCCTTTAATATGGCTTAGGTGCTCGAATTGTAACTTCTCAATAACCCGTGGCAGGTAAAATAAAACAAAATATTTCTTGACAGGGTTTTACGCTAAAAGGAAGGTAATTCAACGTGGTCGAGTGACTCGATTTAGGTTGAGTTCCAGGGTGGTTGTAGGCCCCTTTACGCTAATAACAAAGATCGCTTAAGGACGTTCAGGGGTGTCTTCTTAACGTTCGTTGTGGCGCAGTTGAGAAGGCAAAATTGGACTTTCAAAACCGATGGTACACTAAGGTCTGTCCAGTTAACGAACGTTTAAGACCTTGAGTAAGCTACCCTCTATTCCCGACATTCCTGAACAAGAACAAACCCCCGCAGTAAAAATGTTGCGGGTGCTAGTGGAGCAGCTGTTGGTGCGAGTTCAACAACAGGACGAAGAAATAGCATTGCTTAAAGATGAAATCAATATCCTTAAGGGGCAGAAGAGGCGGCCTACTGTTAAGGGCGGTAATATGGATAAGAAAACAGAGCCAAAACGTTCATCTTCTAGCGACAAACCTAAGAAGCGAGCTGGGTCGAACAAGGCAAAGAAAACACCAAGGCTGTCAATTGACCTAAATCTGGTTATTGAACCAGCGAAGTCCGTGCCCGAAGGTTCTCGCTTTAAAGGCTATCGGGATTTTGTAGTGCAAGATTTGCTTATCAAGGTTCATACCACCCGCTATCGTTTAGCGCATTGGGTAACGCCAGACAATAAAAAGCTCAAAGGCCAGTTACCGACATCCGTGGCAGGGCGACATTATGGGCCTCGTCTGGTCAGTTATATTCTCTATCAATATCATCATTGTCAAACCACGCAACCACTCTTGTTGGAACAGTTGCGAGAGTGGGGAATTGATATTTCTTCGGGACAAATTAACCCAATACTGATCAGCACTAAAGAGCCCTTTCATGCTGAGAAAGAGGCGTTACTAAGCGTTGCTCTGAGCGCATCGTCTTACGTGACCGTGGACGATAGTGGTGCTCGCCATCAGGGCAAAAATGGCTATGTAACGCACATTGGTAATGACTTGTTTGCGTGGTTTAAAAGTACTCAATCAAAAAGTCGAATTAACTTCCTACCGCTATTAAGGGCTGGCAATACGGATTATCGTTTGAGTCAAAGTGCGTTGAATTATAGGCAACAACATGGATTGCCAAAGCAAGCCTTAGCCGCTGTAACTGAGCACCGGGAACGCCGTATTGCCAACGAGGATGACTGGCTTGAAATGCTCGATAGCCTGTTGATCATTAAGGCACGTCACCGACGTATCACCACCGAAGGGGCATTACTTGGTAGTATTTTGCATCATGGTCTGTGTGATGACATCGCTGTCGTCAGTGATGATGCAGGGCAATTTAACATTTTGGCTCATGCCTTGTGTTGGATACACACCGAGTGCTTAATCCATAAGTTGATACCGCTGAACGAGGGACACCGGCAGGGCATGGCTAAAATACGCGACCAAGTCTGGTGCTTTTATCGGGCGTTAAAAGAGTATAAAACCCAGCCTTGCGAGAACCAACGTAAAATACTTGAGCAGCGTTTCGATGAAATCTTCACTCAACAGACATGCTACCAAACATTAAATCAGACGCTCAAACGAATCCATGCGAATCAAGCAGAATGACTGTTGGTGCTAGATCGACCAGATATTCCGTTACACACCAATGGCAGTGAAACAGACATTCGCGATTACGTGAAAAAACGAAAAGTGAGTGGCTCCACCCGCAGCGATGCTGGCCAGCAGTGTCGGGACACGTTTGCCAGTTTGAAAAAGACCTGCCGAAAACTGGATATATCGTTCTGGCACTACCTGACCCATCGACTTGGTATCGGTGAGCAACATATTGATCCTCTGCCAGATATCATTATGGAACGCGCCAGCTTTGCCACGGGTTATTGAGAAGTTACCTCGAATTGATAAAATAGTGACTAAATGATGATCGAATACGCGAAACTGGGCAAATATAGCTCAAAAAATGAGTGCTTCGAAAATATCAAACTAAAATCGTGAGTTACGCTGCGCTCTCGTAAAAACAAGTTCTAACAAAGGCTAATAACGATAACTAAAACTTAAGCTCACTAAAACAGCGAATAGTAATATCCGCCTCTTCAGGCCAAGCGAACTGCCCTTCTGGGTCAATATGAATGGTAGCAACTGCGGCATTGCGCCCCGCTTTTAAGTCGTAATAGAAATCTCCGACCATTACGGTATCGTCCACTGTTGATTGCCATTGGTTCATCAACTTGAGAATTCCGTCTCCAGAAGGCTTTGGCTCTGCTCCATCACGATCTATAATAAACTGCGGTTCAAAGTATTTTTGCATGCCGCAAGCTTGCAAAGTGTGGTGTGCAACTGGCTGCGAGTTCCGGGTTAAGATACCAAAGGTTACACCACGTTGATACAATTGTTCCAAACAATCAATCGCGTAAGGCATTGGCTTTGCCATTTTTGCATAATCCAGCTCAAGCTCGTCTAAGCGAACCCACAAAGGTACTGCATCACTCGCTGGTAAGGCATTAAGCACCTCTATGATGGGCGCCGCCTGATGCGATGCCTAATGCCGCACGAATCGCCTCAAAGTCGTGCACACTCTGCGTGAGCGTGCCGTCCATATCAAAAACCCAGTGCTGACGATCCAGCACTGGAGTGTGTAATAACGACCCTTCCACGTTATTGGCTAGCTAGGCTAGGCTAGGCTAGTAAGGGCTTGGGCTTAGGGCCTTAGTGCTCACCGCCTGCTTTGAAATTAAATACAGCGCCTTCTTTAATCCCTGAAGGCCAACGGCTGGTGACGGTTTTAATCTTGGTGTAAAAACGCACGCCTTCAGGGCCGTGGATCGCGTGATCGCCAAATAGCGACCGCTTCCAGCCACCGAAACTATGGAAAGCCAACGGCACAGGAATTGGTACGTTCACACCGACCATTCCGATTTGTACGCGATGACTAAAATCACGTGCGGTATCACCGTCGCGGGTAAAAATTGCTGTTCCGTTGCCGTATTCGTGATCGTTGATCATTTGTAATGCGGCTTCGTAGCTTCCCGCACGAACAATTGCTAATACTGGACCAAAGATTTCATCCGTATAAATACTCATATCTGTGGTGACGTTGTCGAAAATAGTCGCGCCAACAAAACAGCCGCCTTCATGCTCGGGGACTGAAACGCCACGTCCATCAGCCACTAGTGTCGCTCCTTCAGCTTCGCCCTTGTCTATATAAGACTGAACACGCTTTTGTGCTTCTGGTGTAACCAAAGGCCCCATTTCACTGCTTATATCTGTGTATGGCCCGACCTTAAGCGCTTGAGCTCTTGGCAATAAGTGCTTGATAATATTTTCAGTTGTTCCGTCATCTGTAGTCACAACCACTGATATCGCCATGCAACGTTCGCCCGCACTGCCGTAAGCTGCGCCGATGATTGCATCTGTTACTTGCTTAATGTCCGCGTCTGGCATCACTACCATATGGTTTTTCGCGCCGCACAGTGCTTGAACGCGTTTGCCGTTATCCGTACCGGTTTTGTAAATGTATTCACCTATCGCGGTAGAACCTACAAAGCTAACACCCATCACGCGCGGGTCTGTTAGCAATGTATCAACCGCTTCTTTATCGCCGTTGACCATATTCAACACGCCATCAGGCAGCCCTGCTTCAGTCATTAGTTCCGCCAATCTTAGCGATACAGATGGGTCTTTTTCTGAAGGCTTTAGTACGAATGTGTTTCCGCAGGTAATCGCCACAGGGAACATCCACATTGGCACCATCGCTGGAAAGTTAAAAGGGGTAATGCCAGCGCAAACGCCTAATGGCTGACGCATGCTCCAAGAGTCAACACCGCCCGCTACTTGCGATGAGTGTTCACCCTTTAGCATTTGGGAAATGCCGCATGCAAACTCAACCACTTCAAGACCGCGTGTAACCGAGCCCTTTGCGTCGTCTACGGTTTTACCGTGCTCATTGGATAGTAATTCGGCTAGCTCGTCCATATTGGCTACCAATAACTCACGGAAGCGGAACATTACCTGTGCACGCCGCCCCGGAGCAGTATTTGACCATGCTGGAAAAGCAGCGTGGGCTGAAGCAATGGCTGCTTCTACTTCTGATTTCGAGGCCAGCTGAACTTTTTTGGTTACTTCACCAATGGCTGGGTTATAAATATCGCCAAATCGACCGCTGATGCCGTCGACGAAACCACCGTCAATATAATGTTGTATTGTTTGCATAGCTAATTTAGTTACAAAGTGTGAATGAGTTCTAGTACCAAGTTATTCTATTGCCAAGCTAGGACGGAGTCTGCGTCCACAGCGACATTTTATTGGGTCCAGATGGTTCTTTATTAATGGCTAAATAGCCTAACCTTTACCTTTCCAAGGAACTAGTTTGCGTTCTAACCAGCGCATAAAAACCTCGATAACAAAGCCTATAATACCGATAATAATTATCCCAAGTACGACAATATCCGTGGCTAGAAATTTTTGAGCGGCCATTATCATAAAACCAACACCCACTTGTGCCGCAACCAACTCAGCCGCCACTACCGTTGCCCAACACACGCCCAATGAGGTGCGAATACCGGTGAAAATTTCAGGTAAGGCGTTAGGTAATATAACGTGCTTAAGTAGTTGTTTTTTATCAGCTCCTAAGGAATAGGCAGCATGTACTTTAGATAATTGCACCCCAGAAACGCCCGACCTTGCGGCAATCACCATAATGAACACAGAGGCCAAAAATAGAATGAGTATTTTCGATTGCTCATCAATGCCAAACCAAATAATAACCAACGGAATTAAAGCCAGAGGTGGAATGGGTCGCATGAATTCGACAATCGGATCCAAAAAGCCCCTTATTCGAGACGAAAGTCCCATTGCCAATCCCATAGGGATGCCAACCAAGCAGCCTAAAAACACCCCAGTGATAACGCGATAGATACTGTAGCCAACATGCTGGAATAATGTGAATTGGCGATAACCCTCAGTGCTGATTTGAATGAGTCTATCGTACACAGCAGAAGGTTTTGGCCAAAATATGGGACTAACCCACTCGAAATGGCTAGATAGATACCATATAAACCCTAACAGGCAAACGGTTAAGAGGCCCCAAATTTTGCCGCCAACAACAGTTGAGGCATCACCAAAGGTCACCGTTTTTTGTTTTTGGAATCGGCTTTTTTCTAAGCCAAGCCAAATCAACACGCGGCTTTTAAAATTAGATAAGGTAGACACTTTACGCTGCCCCCAGCTCTACTCTACCCATGATTTCTTCTTCCATTTCCCATATCATCGCCAACACTTCTTCGCGGTGCTCAATAAATTCTGCATTAGATTTTATATCTCGTGGATTAGTGTTCAGGCCCATATCTGCGAACGGTAAATAGCTATCCATCTCGATACGTCCCGGTCTAGGTGCCATCACGAACAAACGCTCTCCCAAAAACAGAGCTTCTTCAACGCTGTGGGTAATTAAGATGATCGTTTTACCGGTCTCTTTCCACAGCCTTAAAATTAAACCCTGCATCTTTTCCCGAGTGAGTGCATCAAGTGCACCCAATGGTTCATCCATCAGGATAATGTCTGGATCGTTAGCCAAGCACCTCGCTAAAGCGACACGCTGCTGCATACCGCCGGACAACTCATATACCGCCTTGTCACCAAAGCCTTGCAAGCCCATTGTCTCTAGTAATTCGTCAACTACATGACGGGACTCATCAGCAGTTTGACCGCGCATTAATAAGCCAAAGGCGATATTTTCAGCCACGCTCTTCCATTCGAATAAGGTGCCATGCTGAAATACCATGCCCCGCTCGGCCCCTGGCATGAACACGCGCTGCTCGTTTAAGATAACCGTGCCATTAGTCGGTGCTAAAAACCCGGCGATGATATTTAGCAAAGTGGTTTTGCCGCAACCAGAAGGCCCCAGAACGGCCAGCATTTGTCCTTGGGCCATTTCAAAGCTTATATCACTTAAAGCTTGCACTAACTCCCCACTGGGAAGGACAAACTCCATTGATATATTTTCAAGCTTTAGGCCAATCATCTTAGTTAGATTTCTGTTGTCGGTGTTCGTGGAGTGCACTGTATAAGCCGCGGGCAAATTTGGCATCTTTTGAGGGGAGTGTAAAGGAACAAATCGAATGGTTTTTGTATTCGATATGGTCATTGGGCAAGCTCCCACTCTAAATTGGTATCAAAATCAGTCGTTCTTTGGCCCTAACTTGCAGTACACTTTTAAAATAGATTACTTTGGTAATACTTGGGCATGCTGAGTAGTTTGTCCAGTTCAACCAACCAAGAACCGCATTTTTTTGAGGCTTTAACATGAAATATAATAGCGAAAGCTTTAACGCTGAAGAAGCACTTGAAAACGATCAAGAGCACGTTTGGCATCATTTGTCTCAACATAAGCCATACGAGGACAAAGCGCCGATGATGATGGTTAAAGGTGAAGGTATGCGAATCACTGATGCCAACGGTAATGAATACCTAGATGCTGTTTCTGGCGCGGTATGGACTACCAACGTGGGCTACGGCCGTGAGCGCATCGCTAAAGCCGTTTATGATCAATTATGCGACATGAACTACTTTTCCAACTCCGCCGGCAATATTCCGGGCGCTGAATTTGCACAACGACTCACCGAAAAAATGCCCGGCATGTCGCGAGTTTACTATGCGAATTCAGGTTCAGAGGCAAACGAAAAAGTCTATAAAATGGTGCGCCAGCTAGCCGTTCTTAACACTGATGGCGAAAAGCATAAAATCATCTATCGTGACCGCGATTATCACGGCACTACCATCACCGCACTAAGCTCAACGGGTCAAGAAGAACGTAAAGCGCAATATGGACCGTATACGCCCGGTTTTGTCTCCATGCCGCACTGTTGTTGTTATCGCTGCCCCTTTGGTAAAACTTATGGAGATTGCAATATTGAATGTGCTACCGCGCTAGAAGACGTTATTCTTGAAGAAGGTCCTGAAACGGTCGGCGCATTGATATTAGAACCGATCACTGCAGGTGGCGGCGTTATTCCTCCTCCTCCAGAGTACTTTGGCATTATCGGTGAGATTTGCAAAAAATATGACGTGCTATTGCATATTGACGAAGTGGTTTGCGGTGTGGGACGCACTGGCACTTGGTTTGGTTATCAACATTACGATTGCCAACCAGACTTTGTCACCATGGCAAAGGGCGTGGCGAGCGGTTATGCAGCCATTTCTTGCATGGTTGCCACCGAGAGGGTTTTCGACATGTTCAAGTCCAATCCAGCTGACCCAATGTCTTATTTCAGGGACATCAGCACCTTTGGCGGCTGCGCAGCTGGACCAGCGGCGGCGCTAGAAAACATGAACATTATCATCGAAGAAAACCTACTTGAAAATGTAACGAATATGGGCGAATACGCCATGGACAAGATGCATGAGCTGCAAGAAAAACACGACCTCATCGGCGAGGTTCGCGGCAAAGGCTTATTTCTAGGGCTCGAGCTAGTTAAAGATCGCAAAACCAAAGAACCTGTACCAGAATCTACCGCCGCAGCTATTGCCGCTGATTGTATGGAACAAGGCGTGATTATTGGGCGCACCAACCGTAGTTTGCCATTGCTGAACAATACGCTTTGCTTAGCACCTGCGCTCATCGCGGGAAAATCTGATCTCGACCAGATATTCGGCTCAATCGATAATGCGCTAGCACGTTTATAAGCACATCAACTTAAGTGCGGTTCAAGGCAGCGATCATCGCTGCTTTTTTACATAGATTTCGACCTCGTTATATAGTTCCCTCAATGACTTATACGGTTTTTTAATGGTATATTCTGGCCATGCCAGAATATCTATTTCAATTGCCCGAAAGCACCAGCGGTACTTTACAAGCGCGCATTCAAGAAATGATGGTAGACGCCATATTAAACCAGCATATCGCGCCTGGGAGTGCCTTGCCTTCTGGCAGAAAATTAGCCGACCAGCTTAGGGTTGCTCGCAATACGGTGGTATTGGCTTATCAAAACCTAATCGACGAAGGGTTTATCGAATCAAGGGAGAGAAGCGGATTTTACGTGCGGCCAGACGTATTAGATGGTTATGTTATAACCAAGGCGCGAGAGGTTAAAGAGCCTACCTCGGCAATAAACTGGGATGAAGTGATTACCTTCAACCCTAACGCTCTGCCCTACAATCGCAAACCCAAAGATTGGCAATCCTACCCCTATCCATTTTTATATGGCCAATTTGATAAAACCTTGTTCCCGGTTGCCGATTGGCGCGAGTGCTGTAGGGAAGCGGCCAGCATTTCGGCCATTCATGGTTGGGCTGGAGATCGTATTGACCAAGATAATCCACAGCTTATTGAGCAAGTTCACTCAAAAATGCTGCCACGCCGTGGCATTTGGTCAAATCCGGATGAAATTCTCATCACTTTGGGCGCGCAGCATGCAATTCACCTCGCGTCACAATTATTGCTCAACGACGAACGGACAGTTGGCATGGAAAACCCAGGCTATGTGGACGCACGCAATACCTTTTTAACTCAAACTCAGAACATTCAACTGCTTGATGTTGATGAACGTGGCCTAGTGATCGACGATAATCGCCTTGCGAAGTGTGATTGTGTCTACACCACACCTAGCCATAATTTCCCTACCACAGTCACCATGCCGGCTAGACGGCGCAAACGCCTTTTAGAGGCAGCGGAAAAATACAATTTCTTTATTATCGAAGACGATTACGAGTCGGAGTTCAATTACTTAGGCAAGCCCACTCCCGCGTTGAAAAGTCTTGATTCGCAAGACCGGGTTATTCATGTCGGAAGCTTATCGAAAACACTGGCACCCGGAATTCGCCTAGGGTACATGGTAGGGCCTAAGCCGTTTATTGACCAAGCACGGGCCTTGCGAAGATTAATGTTGCGCCACCCTCCTGCAAACAATCAATTTATTATTTCGCATTTTTTAAAGCGTGGGTACCACGACTCCTTAGTTCGCAGAATCACCAGCACCTTGCATCATCGATCCAAGTTAATGCAGTCATTATTGAACGAACACTTGCCTGGATCAATCTCCAGCCCTACCTTTGGCGGCTCATCTTATTGGGTAAAAGGCCCTAAAAACCTAGATGCAGATGCCTTGGCCTTAAAAGCCAAAGAAAAGGGGATTCTTATCGAACCCGGCAGGATATTTTTCCACGGCGAGAACAGCCCTAAAAACTATTTCAGATTGGGCTTTTCTTCAATTTCAGAAGAGAAAATTGACACAGGACTACCTATTCTAGCGAAGCTTATCCGAACATAAATCCCCCTAGCTTACGCCCCGAAAATCGCTACGGCATACCCAGCGCCGATCAATTGCTGTTTAACCGTGAATATATAGTCGGTTACTCTTATCTGCTTAGGCAAGCAGCTTGACGAATATCCTAAAGACGGCATGGATTACTGGCTCCGCATCCGCTTTGCCTTAGGATCATAAAGCGCACTTAAGCTCGCAATTGCAGGCACTTGTATACCTGCTACATCGATTGCGATTTGTCCGCTGCGTAAATAAGCCATATCGATATCGTGATCTTTATGTACATAGCCTAAACCAACCGAACCGCCTAAGGCATGGCCGTAATTGCCTGATGTCAAATGACCAATGATTTTTCCATCCAATAAAATGGGTTCGTGGTGATACAGCATTGCTTCAGGATCTTGCAGCAAAAACTGCACCAAGCGTTTATGTTTCCATGAACCCGTGTCCTTTTGCTTTGCAATGACGTCATAGCCTATAAACCGCTCAGCCTTGTTCATGTCACATACAAAACCAAGACCACATTCAAGCGGCGTTTCGATGTTGCTCACGTCGTGCCCCATATGCACGAACTTCTTTTCAATTCGGCATGAATCAAGCGCATGAAGGCCCGCCATTTTCTGACCAAAGGCTTGGCCTTTTCCCCAAAGATAATCAAATGCGTGCCTTGCTTGGTCTGAAGGTATATACAATTCCCATCCCAGCTCGCCTACATAAGAAACACGAAATGCTCGCCCTACCGCACTGCCCAATTCAATGCGTTGGCTCATACCGAACGGAAACTGTTCGTTACTCAAATCATTATCGATCGCCGTGCTTAACATTGCGCGGCTATTGGGCCCTTGAACACCAAACACCGCCCAGGCATTGGTAATGTCTGAAACCAAGCAATGTGAATCTGGGTCAATATTGCGTTTGAGCCAATTTAAGTCCTTGATGGTGACCGCGGCGCCACTGACCACCCAGTATTCGTTTTCTTCAATTCGTGTAACTGTAAGATCAGCTTCAACGCCGCCATCTTCGTTTAACCAATGGGTATACACCATCTTGCCCACTGGCACATCTACATTGGCGGAGCAAATACGCTGTAACTGGCGACACGAATCACGGCCTTGTACCAAGTATTTAGAAAAACTGCTCTGATCAAATAGCACCACGTTTTCACGCGCTGCCATATGCTCTGCTGCGGAATACTCAAACCAGTTTTGCTTGCCAAAACTATACTCATATTTAGGCTCAATGCCAGCCGGTGCAAACCAGTTCGGACGCTCCCAACCAGCAGCTTCACCAAAACACGCATTATTGGCAACCAAACGCTCATGAATCGGCGAGTGTTTTACATTCCTTGAAGTTTCAAATTGACGAAACGGATAATGATTTTCATACAACAAGCCTAAGCTTTCTGTAACTCGGTTTTTTAGGTAATGTTTGGTTCCTTGAAAAGAATACATACGCCGAATATCATTGCCCCCTAGATCATCTGGCATTTTTCCGGTATCCATCCATTTGGCTAATGCATAACCCAATCCGCCTGAAGTTTGGATGCCCACAGAATTGAGGCCGGCTGCGACATAATAATTCTTCAATTCGGGCACTTCGCCCATATGAAACTGATCGTCTGGAGTAAAACTTTCGGGCCCACAGAAAAAGGTGCGCCAACCCACGTTTTGCAATAATGGAACGCGCTGCATTGCCGCTTCTAGCACTGGCATTAACTGTTCTTCCATATGCCCTTCTAACTCATCAAAGCAGAAATCTTTGGGGACTGCTAAGCCTGCCTCGCCCCACGCAATTGCTTTTTTCTCGAAGGCGCCCACCAAAATACTCCCGGCATCTTGCTTAAAATACGCACAAACATCGTGGTCTCGCAACACCGGCAATTTGTCGCTTAAATCATCCATTTTTTCGGTGACAGCGTAGTAGTGCTCACAGGCATGCAAGGGCACATTTACCCCCGCTTGCTTGCCCAGTTGATGGGCCCATAAGCCGCCGCAGTTAACCACAAAATCTGCTTGAATTTCACCTTGGTCTGTCACCACTCCAGTAACCTTGCCGTTCGCTTGAGAAACGCTTTCAACCACAATGCCTTCAATGCATTGTGCGCCGCGACCACGTGCACCTCTGATAAAGGCCATCGTCACATCAATTGGGCTGGCATAGCCATCTTGTGCAACCCAAGCAGCACCGAGTAAATCGTCGGTGTTCAGTATCGGGTAGTGCTGCTTAGCCTCTTGCGGAGTGATGATATCTACTTGTGTAACCCCAAAAGCATTATTCATTGCGGCAACTCGCTTTATTTCTTCAAACCTCGCTTCCGAGTGCGCAACCGTGATGGATCCCACCTGCCGAAACCCAGTCGCTTGACCAGTTTCCTTTTCGATCTCATCGAGCAGTGACATTGAGTATTCACACAATTTCGCGTGCGCCTCATTGGCGCGCATGGTACCGATTAAGCCAGCGGCATGCCAAGTTGTACCGCAACTAAATTGTTTGCGTTCTAGCAAAACTACATCCTGCCAACCTTGCTTGGCTAGATGATAAGCAACGCTAGCACCGATTACGCCGCCGCCAATGATAACTGCACTGGCTTTATTGAGGATTGATGAGCTCATAAACTAAAAGATAAATAGTAGGTTAGTTAATAGTTGAAACAACGAATTTCTACTTACTCGACTTTATAGTGCTTACACGAATTTCCATCTTTTTAAGGCCGACCAATACGCTAACCACAGCGACCAAGTTCGCATTGCCTTATCGATTACGCCACGCTTGTGTTCGATTAAGCACCACACCGGATACTACGGTGTGAATTGCACGAGCAGCAAAGTTCGTATAAAAAATCATCATGCCCATCGCAGCAGCCGGTGCCACATCACCTGCATCATCCATATTAAGCACAGCTACGGAAGCTAAAGCCGTAGCAGGCGCGTATAAGAATACAACCGCCGATACGGTAGTCATCGCATTGACAAATAAATAGATAGAAATATCTAGTACAGCAGGCAAGCACACGGGAATAGTGACGCGTCTAAACAACCTGTAGAACGGTTGCTTTAATGAAGAAGCCACCAATTCAAACTTACCATCAATTTGCTTAAGCGCGGTGGTAGCCGTCAGGTGGGAGACCGTATAAAAGTGCGTTACGCTGCAAATAACCAAAATAGCCATGGTGCCGTAAATTACGTTCAGCGGGTTATCTGGGTTGTTGAAAAAGAAAATATAGGCTAGCCCTAACACCATGCCAGGTATGGCCATTGGCATCATTGCTAAGAAATGAAATAAGCCCCGGCCAGTTTTAAAGCCGTACGTTTTTTCGACCATATACGCGCCCGTGAACACCACAATTGTGCCGATGACCGCGGTCATTGAGGCCATCACTATAGAGTTTCTGTAAGCGCCCCAGCCTCCTCCATCCATGCGATTAAAATCATAGTTATTTAAGCTAAACGACAAATCGTAGGGCCAAAATTTAATCAATGCTGCATATTGGCAAATTCCTATAATGCTTATGATAAATACTGCGATAAACGAGCAATAAGCTAGGCAGCCCCAATCAAATCGAGTAGACGGTTTAGGTTCGTAAACCACAGACCTAGCAGATAATAGCGCAACTTGCTTTTTCTGCACTTGCCGATCAATGGTAAAGGCAAGCAGTGCAGGTATTAACAAAACCACAGAAACCACCGCACCCATTTGAAAGTTTTGTTGGCCTATAACCTGCTTGTAAATATCAACCGCAAGCATATTGTACTGACCACCAATGACTTTGGGCAATCCAAAGTCGGTGATTACCAGATTGAACACCACGAACGCCGCGGATATTAGCCCGTATCTAGCACCGGGTATGGTGACAGTCCAGAAGGTTCGCCACTTAGAGGCACGCAACGACACCGCAGCCTCATACAATCGGGCGTCAGAAATGGCAAGCGCAGTTAAAATGATTAGCATTGCGTGCGGAAAAGTGAAAAACACCGACCCAATAACAATACCAATAGGGCCATATATCGACTCCCCCATTAAAAATTCTTTGAGTAAGCCTTGATTGCCGAAAAGATAAACTAAAGCTATACCAGGCAATAATGATGGCACCAAGATGGGGGCCATTGCGATCATTTTAAAAACGCCTTTAAAGCGCATACAACTGCGGCTCAACGAATAGGCAAATGCAAACGCCAGTGTCACCGTGATAATGGTGCTTATTATCGAAATAAACAACGAGTTCTTAATAGACCGAAATAAAGCAGGGGTTGAAAAGTAGGTGACAAAATTTCCTAGGCCTTTTGATTCTGCTGGGCGTATGAACACTGTTCGAAAATCATTTGAAGAGTACTCCGTCCACTGTGACCCCCTATTACGCTCAGAACCGAACAAGTAAGTGGAATCGTCTTTTAAGCCTCTGAAACGATACTTAACCGGGCTACGAAAACTAAATTCTAGGAAAAACGAAGCTGCAGCAAGGCGACCATCTGAGCTGGTGTTTAGCTCCGCGGTGCTATAAACGGCGTTGCGGGTATTGATGCTATCTAGGCTCTTGGGGTCCTCTATGTACTGACCTTGCTCATCACTAACTTGAATTTCAAACTCGTTTAAATCGAAGTAACTGGTTTCAAACGCCTTGGACAGCATCGTATATAACGGCAAGGCCAGAGCGATAAATAAATACAAGCCAATAATCACCATGAAGCCACGCTTCATCCAATCATCCGAGCCTAACTTAGCTTTAACCAAATCAGGTTTATTTGGCGTGGCATTAACTACTTGGGTGGTTGCATCACTCATAGGGTTTACAACTCTAAATCACTGTAGCGGATATATTTTTAAACGCTCGCTTGGCAGTTCGATTAGCATCTTGCCGCCCTCTTCAATGGCCAATCTGCGAACCGCATTTACTGATAAATCAGCAACGACTTGATTCTCGCCGATGTTCGGGTTGCTCAATCTAGTTCTCCAGAAAGACCCTAAGAATTCCATTTCATCTACTTCCACCTCAATCGTGTTCGAAGACTCTTTTATGGGGTCCGGGTCGCCAACAGATTTATCACCCATCGCATGAGGAATGATATCGTCTGGTCGAATTGCCGCAATAATATCTTCGGGATTTGTATAGGTATGGGCAGCGCACGTGAAGTTTAAAGTTCCAATATCAACACTCGGTTCAGCACTATTTACTCGCGCTTTAAAACTGTTGGTTTCACCGATGAAATCAGCCACAAAAAACGATATGGGGTCTCGATATATTTCGGTTGGCGTGCCCACTTGTGCGACGACCCCATCAACTAAAACCACAATCCGGTCCGCCATTGACATGGCTTCTTCTTGGTCATGGGTTACCATGACGGTGGTTACACCCAGCTTTCTTTGTAAGTCCTTTAGTTCATGGCGTAGCCGAACCCGCACCTTCGCATCAAGCGCGGACAGCGGCTCATCAAGTAGCAACAAACCCGGCGACATTGCCAATGCACGTGCTAACGCCACACGTTGTTGCTGTCCGCCCGAAAGTTGTGCTGGATATTTTGTAGACTGACCTGGCAGATCAACCAAAGACAGCAATTCATCTACGCGCGCATCGATATCTTGCCGTGAAACCCCAGTGTTTTCTAAGCCAAACGCCACATTTTGTTTAATCGTAAGGTTAGGAAACAAAGCATAAGATTGAAACACAATTCCAAAGTCTCGCTCCGACGGCGGCAAATTGGATACATCATTGCCGTCTTGGATAATAACACCAGAGGTTTGTAAGTCTAAGCCCGCGATAGCCCTGAGTAAGGTAGTTTTGCCACACCCTGAAGGGCCCAAAAAGCAAACCAACTCACCCGAATTAATCTCTAAGGAAATATCATCCAGTGCTTGAAAGTCCCCAAAAAACTTGCTCAAATTCTGGATTTGCAAATAAACGTTTTCTTGATCTGCACCTGAATTATCCATTTTCTTGTATTACTTGTAAGGTGTTTACGAATAAAAAGGGCATCCTAGAGGGTGCCCTGATTTAACTGGAATGAAACCTAGCTCTTAGGCTCAGATTTAGTATCGTAACGACTTTGCCACTCGCTAAGAATACGCTTACGATTATTCGCAGCGAACTCAAAATCGTTGTCGATCATCTTCTCAGCAAGGTTTGATGGGAAGTTCTCAACTAGCTTTGCTACACCAGGGTAAGCAACAACCGCATAGCCACTGTTATACATTTCGTTGGCTTTTTTAGTGATTGTCCAATCTGCTAATGTTTGCGCATCGGCTAAATTGTCTGTACCCGCAACAATTGCGGTGGCTTCCATATCCCAGCCCACACCTTCAGTAGGTACAATGATATCGATCGGCGCGCCGGCATTTTTAGACTTGGCACCACGAAAAGCAAATGATACGCCAATTGGAATTTCACCCGCTGCGGCTAACTTGCATGGCTTAGAACCAGAATGGGTGTAAGAGGCGATGTTGTCATGTAAGGAATCCATAAATGCCCAGCCTCCCTCTTCACCGAACATTTGTAACCAGCTCGATACGTCTAAGAACCCAGTGCCTGATGAATTCGGGTTAGGCATGATAACGTGGCCTTTGTACTCTGGTTTAGTTAAATCTGCCCAGCTGGTTGGTGCCGTCAGCCCCCAATTTTCACCCTCTACAGTGTTAAAACATACTGAAGCTACCCAAGCATCCATACCCGTCCACGCTGGTGGGCTACTCTTATCCACAAACTTTGAATCAAGCTTTTCAACGCCCTTTGGTGCGTAAGCTTCTAACATACCTTCAGACTTCAATAGTAAAAGTGATGTTGCTGCCAAGCCCCAAACGATATCGGCCTGTGGGTTATTCTTTTCAGCTAATAGCTTTGCCGTAACAATACCGGTAGAATCGCGCACCCAGTTAATTTTGATATCAGGATGATCCGCATTAAAAGCGTCAGCATATTTAGGTAAGTCTTCCGCTTCTATCGCAGAATAAACCGTTAGCTCGCCCGCGATTGTGGTAGGCACTAGCATCGCAGACAATGCGACACTTATTCCCAGTTTATTTAATTTTGTTCTAATCATATTTCAATCCTCCTACAAGATTGTTGAGTGTTATTTGCAAGTAAATATAGCCTTGCTCTTAGAAGCTGTCACCTTATTCTTTAAACTAATACAGCGAGGCAACTTATTATTCTAGTGCTTTGTTGCCACTAACTGCCAGCAATTAGCTCAAATCACCTTAAAATTGTGAGACACTGTCACTAGATATACACACTATAATATTTGAAATTGTCTACACAACCAGCGGCTATAATGCCGCATCACACCTACAAATAAAATCGTTCTTTCTGATGGTTTCAGCAATTTAATTTATACGTACCATAGCGTTTTATCAAAGAAAATTAATGTGAATTTTTATTCAATAATGAATCCAAAATGCATAATCCTAGATAATTGAACATACACTATTTCCATAAGAATAATAACATGTCTATTCGATTTCCACCCATTTCCGCCTTACGCGCTCTTGAAGCCGCCGCTAGATTGAAAAGCTACACACGTGCAGCAGAAGAACTCCACGTAACACAAAGCGCGATCAGTCATCAAATTAAGCACGCCGAAGAAGTGTGGAACATTAAGTTGTTTACTCAGGACGGACGAAAACGCGTGCTGACTGAATCGGGTCACTCCATCGTACCTATTGTGCGGGATTTCATTCAACGACTCACCGCCTCAGTAGAAGATATTAAGGATGAATATCAAGGCAACACGCTAAAGGTAAGTTTACTGCAATCTTTTGCAATGAAGTGGCTGGTTCCGCGTTTAGGCCATTTTAATCAAAAAAATCCAGCTGTAGAGATTTGGCTATCTACTTCTACTGAGCTAGCCAACTTACATAACGATGAAGTAGATGTAGCCATTCGCTTAGGCTACGGTGATTGGCCAGAAGTCTATGCCGAAAAAATTCTTAGTGAATTGGTTTTCCCTGTGTGTAGCCCCAGTTTCGTTGAGCAAAACGGACGACCAAAGCACCCACAAGATTTGTTGAACTATCCTTTATTTCGCAGAGGAAGATACTGTAACTTCAGGTATGGACTTTTATATTAGATAGAGCAGTATGGCCTTTTCCCCCTAGGGGGATTTTTTTCGAATTTTTGATTTATTCAAATTTTCTATCTTGGTGTCTTGTAAGTTGAGCCATTTGTGCGTTCCCTGTTTTAAGCAATTAACATACTGGAGACACCCAAATGACCCAATCAAACAATAACGTATTTGACGTAGTAGTGGAACACACATCTCAGAAGGCCCCGATGCCATGCGCCCCGTGCTCACCGCACTGCTCAATGAGGCGATGAAGATTGAAAGAGAGCCGTTTCCAGGCGCATCACACTATGAGCATAGTCAAGACCGGCCAGGGTTTGCCAATGGCTACCAAGATAAGCGTATCGATACGCAAGCCGGTACGCTCAATCTGCGTATCCCAAAGACCGCTAAACACGTTGATGAACCTTTTTACCCTCAATCGCTAGAACGCGGCTGACGCAGCCAACGTGCGATGCTGCTGACCGTTGCTGAAATGTACGTGACGGGCGTTAGCACGCGCCGAGTCGAAAAAGTCATGCAGAGCATGGGTATTGAAAGCATCTCCTCTACACCGGTCTCACGGGCTAACCAGAGCATGGATGAGGCGTTAAAAGTCTGGCGTGATCGTCCGTTGGGTAAAGTCTCTTACCTAATCCTTGATGCGCGTTATGAAAAGGTGGGTGAGGGCCACCAAGTGATTGATATGGCGGTGTTGAGTGCGGTGGGTGTATTGCCTTGTGGACGGCGTTGCGTATTAGGAACGGCAATGGCGCTTAATCCTAGATAAATCAGTTAAAACACGAAAGTCCATGCAAGCTCTTGATGCACCTGGCAAAATCAAAAAAAACCTTATCACCAATAAGGTGACCGCGACTTTTTTGATTTCACTATGCACTTCAATTGCTTACATGACTTTTCCGCGTTTAACTGATTTATCTAGGTTAATGAAGCCGAGGTTAACTGGCGAGCGTTCCTCAAAGGCTTGGTTGACCGGGGCATACATGGTATTGAGTTTATTGTCAGTGATGATCACCGTGGCTTAAAAGCCGCTAGAAAGGCAGTGTTCCCAGGTATACCTTGGCAGCGTTGCCAGTTTCATCTGGCGCAGAATGCAATGCATCATGCCCCAATCACAAGATCAAGCAGCGCATTGGTGGTGAGCTGCGTAGTGTTTGGAATGCACCCAATAGGGCAGCTGCTCAGGTTAATCTAAAAGTCCTTGTGAGCCAGTACCAGGAAAAGCATGCTCACTTGGCGCAGTGGCTAGAAAACAATGTGCCTGAAGGGTTAAATGTGTTTGCCTTGCCAGATAGACACCAAAAGAAAATGCGAAGCTCCAACCGCATTGAACGGACGGTTCAACAAGAACTTAAGCGGCGAACCCGCTTGGTCAGAGTCTTTCCTAACCGAGAGGCTTGGTTACGATTAGTCAGTGCCATTCTGATTGAAATTGACGACGAATGGGCTAATGCTAATCATCGATATATCGTGTGGAACGACAATGAGTCAACTTGCTAGACAAAAAGTCCATACCCAATGTTGCGTAATCATCAAAACTCGGATCTGAATCCGAAAACAACTCGGATCTAGATCCGACATATCCTATGACTAATACTAATCCTTTTACTAATGATCCTAAAGATGCAGCTACGGCTAGTGTTTCGGCAAGACCGAAAGCACCCCCAGTGCCACATTAAAAAATAATCGACTTGCTTATTGCGGTATTTTCTGTTGTATAATGCAGATTCAACACACCAAGGCGGGGTTTAACTGGAGTCACGAGCCAGATGCGGAGCATAAGAAGCAGTCACGCAGCTTTAAAGGGGTCTGACCCCTTTCTTTGCTTTCTTTGCTTTCTTTGTAACTTATGAATTTTAAGAAGAGGAACCTAAGGGGAATTGCCGAAGCAATAGTTGGCAACGCAGATCACTTTCGTTATCGATCTAGTAGTGTCATCACAGAATTCTTTGACGAGTGCGATCTGGAATACGCGCATGATGGCTCAACTAGATGGAGATGGGCAGCCGAACGGGTTAAGGAGTTGTTAAAGGAACCACAGCCAACAGCTCACGCTTTACCAGATAGATTCGTGCATTTATTACGCGTCCTTATGGAGAAATTTGATGCTGAGCCTGATGACCCAGACCGTTCACTCGCGCTTGAAGTTCTTAACAAACCGCTTATTAGAGAGGGTTATGAAGCTTTCTACGGCGAAGATAACTTACTTTACATTCGACACATTGGCACAAAAACGATTTCTGTTACCAGTAACCCCCATAGACCGTTTACCCCACAAGAAATTGAAAGGCGAAATCAACTAATAGAATATCTTAATAAGTGCTCAGAAGATGAACTAATCGAAAAGGTATTACTACCTCTATATAGGCAGCTAGGCTTCCATCGAATTAGCGCTGCTGGACACAAAGATAAAGCACTGGAATACGGGAAAGATATCTGGATGAGGTATGTATTGCCAACGCAGAACGTACTCTATTTCGGTCTTCAGGTAAAAAAGGGAAAGCTTGATGCCGCAGGGCAGACTAGAAAGTCAAATGCCAACATTGCGGAAATCTATAATCAAGTGGTTATGATGTTAGGGCATGAAATCTTTGACCCTGAAACAAATAAAAATGTTCTAGTGGATCACGGCTTTGTGGTCGCTGGTGGCGAGATAACCAAACAAGCTAAAAACTGGCTCGGACAAAAACTTAATGCGACGCAACGAAGCCAAATATTATTTATGGACAGAGAAGATATACTGAATCTTTATATCGTTAGCTCTATGCCTTTACCAGAAGATGCTTTACCTAAACCAGTATCGGGTTTTGTCGAAAATATGCCCTTCTAACATAACCAAAAGGGGTCAGACCCCTTTAAAGTTAAAGTTGTGGTATTTAGTAGATAAAACTAGCGCATCATGTCGGGTATCATTCTTCCTCTCCATGTATGCTTTGTTGAAGTACGTAGGGTAATGTAAAACCCTAAATTCGCGATCCTGGACAGTGACTAAAACGCCTACTGCTCTTGTGAAAAAATCAGCGTGGTCTAGCCTTTTTAAATTTTCATCCCATCCCACTAAACGAATTTTCTCTGTTCCGGCAATTTTCAGGGTAGTTGCACATTTTCCTACGCAGCCAATAATACTTCTTTTTGTGGGTTCAGCGCAACCGCACCACAAGGCCGCCAATTTCGGGTTTGGCCAGACCACCGATTAGGTTTTGCTGCTTTAGCTTCCTGATAAACAACTTCTCGTTTTGCTAATAGGGCACTATCTTCACCGCGATAACGCTGGCCAGGTGTAACGTAGCGTATAGCACTGTGACGATGTTCTTCGTTATACCATTGCATAAACTTACCCACCCATTGGCGGGCGGCCTCTAAGCTATCGAAGCCTTGAGAAGGCCACGCAGGGCAATACTTTACCGTTCTAAACATGGATTCAATATAAGCGTTGTCATTGCTTACTCTTGGCCTTGAGTAAGAGGGCTTTATTCCTAATGCTTCTAACTTCGCTCTCATTGTGAACGATTTCATTGGGCTGCCATTATCACTGTGTAAGACGGGCATGCCATCGCAGCTGGCCACTTTTAGAGCCGCCTGAGACATCAACTGCGCACCTAATTCACCGCTTTCAACAGGATGTACTTCCCAGTGAACGCCATAGCGACTGTAAAGGTCTTCTACCATGTACAGGTAATAATGCTTGCCAATAGTACGCGTCGCCAAATAGGTGATATCCCACATCCACACAGCATTAGGTTTTAGCGCTATATGAGTATCGGGTGTTCGGGACTGCTTTTGTTTGGCGCGGCCGCGGCGCTTCAATTGCCCATGCGCCTTGAGAACTCGATAAAAGCTAGACTCGCTGGCCACATAAATACCTTTGTCAGCCAACTGCGGTACTATTTGCGACGGCGGCAAATGATTGTATGCCGATTCATTACATATCGATAAAATGTGTTGCTGCTCTTGCTCGCTTAGTTTATTGCCAGGGACTGGCTTTTCTACCAAAGGACGTTGATCACTGCGGATACTATCTTCTCCTTTTGGCTTCCAACGTCTAAGCGTAGACTCGGCAAGGCCAACCAACTCACAAGCACTTGAACGCTTTGAACCTGCGTCTACTGCTTCATTAACATCATTGATTACTTTAATGCGCGTCTGAGTCGTAATCATACTTCCTCGTCCTCCCAAAGCGCCTGAAACTTTTTTTGTAATACTAATAATGCGGCCGTTTCAGCCAAGGCTTTATCTTTGCGGCGCAGCTGGGTTTCTAGCTTCTTCTTGTCTTTTTTTAACGCACGTATTTCATCGCGCGCAACTTTAGGGCTAATGAGAGCCTCATCAACACCATTAATACAAGCTTCTCGCCATTGCGTTATTTGAGTAGGGTATAGGCCTTTCTCTCGGCAATACGCAGATAATTCTTGTTCATTCATCGCAGCAGTTTCAAGAACTACGGTGAACTTAGTTTGGCAATCCCACTGATTAGATGAATCACTATTAGGCATTAAAACTCCTGATCGTCTGGCTTTATTTCGCCAATCATACAAGGTTTGAACACTGATTCCTTCTTCTCTAGATATTTCTGCGAAGGACTGACTATTTGATGATAATAATTTAGATAAAACAGCTTCTCTTCGTTCTACGCTATATTTCGGCATGAGTATTTCTCCGCCGCCCCTTGTGAATTAAAATGTGTGCAACTACCCTGACGTCTGGGGGTTCTTCCAATATAAAAGTTAGGCACTTTTAAATGCACCCTAAAGCGATCAATATAAGTACTTGGCTCAATAAGTGGGGCTTTATCTGTGGGAAATACGGGAGTTTGAGTGTAATCATGAACAATTCGTAGTGGTAGGTATATAACTTCGCCAGCTAATATATCTACCTCTAAATTTCTCTCCATGCTATCAAGCACATTGAGTAAACTGGTGCTCCTGTTAAACACAAAATCGTCATCCAAACAAAGTAGATACTTTGTGTCTACGGCTTTTAGTCCAGCGTTTCTGCCAGCTGAAACACCGCTGTCATAAGAGAGAACTATGGTTTCAACACCCTCTAGTTTCGATGGATGTTTGCTATCATCTACGACAATAATTTTTAAATCTGGATATAACCGTTTGATGCTCTTAACGAGCTTCTTTAATTTATTTGGGCGCTCGAAAGTTTTAATAATGGCCGTGATGGCCTTCAACCTTTCATCTCGACATGGGCGGCTAATAATGAAATCTAATGCTCGTTCTATCAGGAGTTCCGTATTTACCAACACCTCATAGCCAATGGCCACGATGTGTTTAAATTTGCCAGTTCTTGCTCTTTTAAGTTTGTTTATTAAATCCAATACTCAGCTCTCTCATAAAATTTTATGGAAGTATACATCGGATATTACGACTGGTTACCTGAGTGTAAAGGGGTCTGACCCCTTTTGGTTGTAACCGAGAGGCTTGGTTACGATTAGTCAGTGCCATTCTGATTGAAATTGACGACGAATGGGCTAATGCTAATCATCGATATATCGTGTGGAACGACAATGAGTCAACTTGCTAGACAAAAAGTCCATACCCAATGTTGCGTAATCCAGAGGAAACCAGAGCATCTCATCTAGATGGCGAGATTGGTTTGCCCATGCTGCAGTTAAAATTAGCGAATTCCCTGGCGGCATCACCTTCGCAGATAGCTCCTTGGCAGTACAAGCCGCATTAGATGGTTTGGGTATTGCCTTAGCGCGCAGTGCCCATGTCCTAGACGATGTTTTAGCAGGTCGCTTGATACATCTATGCCCAGAAGTTGAATACCACTCTAGCTTGTCTTACTATTTCGTATGCGGCGTCGGCAAAGAAAAAGAACCCCAGATCGCTTTATTTAGGCAATGGTTAGTTGAAGAAGCCAATCTATCTCAAGCAATGTTCCCCAGACGTCAGGGTAGTTGCACACATTTTAATTCACAAGGGGCGGCGGAGAAATACTCATGCCGAAATATAGCGTAGAACGAAGAGAAGCTGTTTTATCTAAATTATTATCATCAAATAGTCAGTCCTTCGCAGAAATATCTAGAGAAGAAGGAATCAGTGTTCAAACCTTGTATGATTGGCGAAATAAAGCCAGACGATCAGGAGTTTTAATGCCTAATAGTGATTCATCTAATCAGTGGGATTGCCAAACTAAGTTCACCGTAGTTCTTGAAACTGCTGCGATGAATGAACAAGAATTATCTGCGTATTGCCGAGAGAAAGGCCTATACCCTACTCAAATAACGCAATGGCGAGAAGCTTGTATTAATGGTGTTGATGAGGCTCTCATTAGCCCTAAAGTTGCGCGCGATGAAATACGTGCGTTAAAAAAAGACAAGAAGAAGCTAGAAACCCAGCTGCGCCGCAAAGATAAAGCCTTGGCTGAAACGGCCGCATTATTAGTATTACAAAAAAAGTTTCAGGCGCTTTGGGAGGACGAGGAAGTATGATTACGACTCAGACGCGCATTAAAGTAATCAATGATGTTAATGAAGCAGTAGACGCAGGTTCAAAGCGTTCAAGTGCTTGTGAGTTGGTTGGCCTTGCCGAGTCTACGCTTAGACGTTGGAAGCCAAAAGGAGAAGATAGTATCCGCAGTGATCAACGTCCTTTGGTAGAAAAGCCAGTCCCTGGCAATAAACTAAGCGAGCAAGAGCAGCAACACATTTTATCGATATGTAATGAATCGGCATACAATCATTTGCCGCCGTCGCAAATAGTACCGCAGTTGGCTGACAAAGGTATTTATGTGGCCAGCGAGTCTAGCTTTTATCGAGTTCTCAAGGCGCATGGGCAATTGAAGCACCGCGGCCGCGCCAAACAAAAGCAGTCCCGAACACCCGATACTCATATAGCACTAAAACCTAATGCTGTGTGGATGTGGGATATCACCTATTTGGCGACGCGTACTATTGGCAAGCATTATTACCTGTACATGGTAGAAGACCTTTACAGTCGCTATGGCGTTCACTGGGAAGTACATCCTGTTGAAAGCGGTGAATTAGGTGCGCAGTTGATGTCTCAGGCGGCTCTAAAAGTGGCTAGCTGCGATGGCATGCCCGTCTTACACAGTGATAATGGCAGCCCAATGAAATCGTTCACAATGAGAGCGAAGTTAGAAGCATTAGGAATAAAGCCCTCTTACTCAAGGCCAAGAGTAAGCAATGACAACGCTTATATTGAATCCATGTTTAGAACGGTAAAGTATTGCCCTGCGTGGCCTTCTCAAGGCTTCGATAGCTTAGAGGCCGCCCGCCAATGGGTGGGTAAGTTTATGCAATGGTATAACGAAGAACATCGTCACAGTGCTATACGCTACGTTACACCTGGCCAGCGTTATCGCGGTGAAGATAGTGCCCTATTAGCAAAACGAGAAGTTGTTTATCAGGAAGCTAAAGCAGCAAAACCTAATCGGTGGTCTGGCCAAACCCGAAATTGGCGGCCTTGTGGTGCGGTTGCGCTGAACCCACAAAAAGAAGTATTATTGGCTGCGTAGGAAAATGTGCAACTACCCTGAAAATTGCCGTGTTCGATAAGAACTCAATGTGATAGTCAGCGGATCTTAATAGTTTGTACTTAGCTGCCTTAGTTCTTTAATTCCTCTGAGACTTCCATAAAAGCTCTTATCAGCTTACTGTCCTTACGCTCTCGCAAAAACACAATAGCCTCATCCATTATCATTTTTCTTCCGCTAATAGGCACTTTTCTCAAACCATCCCCACTACCAAACTCTGCTTCAGAAACTACGCCCACTCTACCATCCGACGCTACGATTTCACGTACTGCTTCACGTCCTTCTGTTTCAATGATTGCGTTGAGATCAATCCCAGCGGCCGAGGTAACTTCTTCGAGTTTGGCCCGAGTTTTAGAACCTCGCTCCCTTAACACCAATGGCAAGCTGGCTAGCTCTTTTAAGGTAATACGGGCTTTGGTGATAAGTTTGCTGCGTTTCGCTACAAAAGCCACAATAGGTGTGGAGTTCAGGCGAAGCGCACAATACTCTTGGCTTTTAGGCAACTCACCCAACACGCCAATATCACAGTCATATTGCTCTAAGCTATGCAATATAGCCTCGGTGTTGCCCACTTGCAGTGATATAAACACTTCAGGGTAACGCGTACGAAACACTTTTAAAATATCGGTAATATGGTGCACCGAATCAGCCATGATGTTTAATTGTCCAGCGCTAAGAACTCGGGATTCCGATAAGAAATCGGCGACACTTTCTTCCGCTTCAAACATCCGCCGAGTTATTTGTAGCAATTTCTCTCCGGCCGCAGTGAGCACAACTTTTTTGCTATGACGATCAAATAAGCGCACGTCATTTTCGGCTTCCAGCTTTCTAACTTGATCTGATATCGCAGGTTGCGTCAAAAATAAAGCATCAGCTGCCCGCGAGAACCCGCCACAAATTGCAACATAGTGAAAAGCTCTAATCTGTACGTATCTCATACAATTAGTTCTTGGTTTATTTACGGTGTGCTATAGGTTCTATGCATAGCCAAACTCGAATAATTGAACTAAAACTTGAAACTATAGTACCTCGATAATAACATTTTAACTTATAGTTACCATCATACTAATTTCGCGCATACTAGTGTCACAAGAAAGCCTTGTCCAATATATTAATAAAGGCTTGTTGAATGCTATGCCGCGCACGAACAAAATTCGAAGACCTGACTCCATTTGTACCCCATAAATATGCTTAAAGCTGAAACATTTATAGTTGGTGGATTTCTGCTTTTCTGTATTAGTGCTCTTATTTACCAAATTCTAATAGCACCAAGGAACAGAATAAAACAATTACGTAAAAACCTGAATTTAAACGGCTTCGTCTCCAAATCACTGTCTCCTCAACTGAAGACTGAACGGGTGTCGATATTTTCAAATAATCAAACCGTTTCATCAGATCCATCACAAAAATTTACTGAATACTATGGCTTCCTCAAGACACGTCACACCTATACACGCTCTAATTCAGTTTCTATATCTGAATCGTTTATGTCTCCATCAGGTTTTTGGTGTTGTTCGGGGTTACTAATTGAAAAGCGTAAGTCAACTAGCAGAGTTGGTTATCTTTTTAGAGGTGAAAATAGAAGCTATTTCAAAAAACCGTGTGGTTTGTCAGCAATATTCCCAATAAATTCTCAGGGGCTAAAGTACTTTTCTCCAGCAGACATGAACTGTTAAGTTCGTTATCCCCAGACGTCAGGGTAGTTGCACACATTTTAATTCACAAGGGGCGGCGGAGAAATACTCATGCCGAAATATAGCGTAGAACGAAGAGAAGCTGTTTTATCTAAATTATTATCATCAAATAGTCAGTCCTTCGCAGAAATATCTAGAGAAGAAGGAATCAGTGTTCAAACCTTGTATGATTGGCGAAATAAAGCCAGACGATCAGGAGTTTTAATGCCTAATAGTGATTCATCTAATCAGTGGGATTGCCAAACTAAGTTCACCGTAGTTCTTGAAACTGCTGCGATGAATGAACAAGAATTATCTGCGTATTGCCGAGAGAAAGGCCTATACCCTACTCAAATAACGCAATGGCGAGAAGCTTGTATTAATGGTGTTGATGAGGCTCTCATTAGCCCTAAAGTTGCGCGCGATGAAATACGTGCGTTAAAAAAAGACAAGAAGAAGCTAGAAACCCAGCTGCGCCGCAAAGATAAAGCCTTGGCTGAAACGGCCGCATTATTAGTATTACAAAAAAGTTTCAGGCGCTTTGGGAGGACGAGGAAGTATGATTACGACTCAGACGCGCATTAAAGTAATCAATGATGTTAATGAAGCAGTAGACGCAGGTTCAAAGCGTTCAAGTGCTTGTGAGTTGGTTGGCCTTGCCGAGTCTACGCTTAGACGTTGGAAGCCAAAAGGAGAAGATAGTATCCGCAGTGATCAACGTCCTTTGGTAGAAAAGCCAGTACCTGGCAATAAACTAAGCGAGCAAGAGCAGCAACACATTTTATCGATATGTAATGAATCGGCATACAATCATTTGCCGCCGTCGCAAATAGTACCGCAGTTGGCTGACAAAGGTATTTATGTGGCCAGCGAGTCTAGCTTTTATCGAGTTCTCAAGGCGCATGGGCAATTGAAGCACCGCGGCCGCGCCAAACAAAAGCAGTCCCGAACACCCGATACTCATATAGCGCTAAAACCTAATGCTGTGTGGATGTGGGATATCACCTATTTGGCGACGCGTACTATTGGCAAGCATTATTACCTGTACATGGTAGAAGACCTTTACAGTCGCTATGGCGTTCACTGGGAAGTACATCCTGTTGAAAGCGGTGAATTAGGTGCGCAGTTGATGTCTCAGGCGGCTCTAAAAGTGGCCAGCTGCGATGGCATGCCCGTCTTACACAGTGATAATGGCAGCCCAATGAAATCGTTCACAATGAGAGCGAAGTTAGAAGCATTAGGAATAAAGCCCTCTTACTCAAGGCCAAGAGTAAGCAATGACAACGCTTATATTGAATCCATGTTTAGAACGGTAAAGTATTGCCCTGCGTGGCCTTCTCAAGGCTTCGATAGCTTAGAGGCCGCCCGCCAATGGGTGGGTAAGTTTATGCAATGGTATAACGAAGAACATCGTCACAGTGCTATACGCTACGTTACACCTGGCCAGCGTTATCGCGGTGAAGATAGTGCCCTATTAGCAAAACGAGAAGTTGTTTATCAGGAAGCTAAAGCAGCAAAACCTAATCGGTGGTCTGGCCAAACCCGAAATTGGCGGCCTTGTGGTGCGGTTGCGCTGAACCCACAAAAAGAAGTATTATTGGCTGCGTAGGAAAATGTGCAACTACCCTGAAAATTGCCGTTATCTACCACGGATTTTATGCGAAATAGTCAGCGTGTTGAAAGCCTATTAGAAATATCAAATCACGAAAATTACCTGGCTGGCTCAACTGATGAGTTATGCCCGAATCTGGTGTATGAGGCATTTTCTTCAAGCGGCCTAGGTTTGATCTGAGTAGTCATTAGTTTGCTCTATTCCATCTTTAAATGGAACCCCTTGAATCACTTTTGCTAGATAGGCGAACCCGCGTATTCGGTTCCACTTTTTCTCTGCGCACTGACCCAGCTTGAACATCATACTTAACATGTCATCACGGCTAAGACGTCCCTTGCATCGTTTGGTACGGTGTCGGATAGTCGCGAATGTTGATTCAATTGGATTCGTAGTACGTATGCTCATCCAGTGCTTGGCAGGGAACGAGTAGAACGTCATTAACTCTTCGCGATCTTTTTCCAAGCACTGCGTGGCTTTTGGATACTTGTCTTGACAGGTTTTAATGAATAATTGATAGGCGCTTTGCGCCGCTTCTTTGGTTTCTTCCTGCCAAATGTTATGCAGAGCTGCTTTTGCTTTGGGCTGCACCGATTTAGGCAGCTTGTTCAGCACGTTGGCCGTTTTATGCACCCAACACCGTTGATGTTTAGTGCCAGGATAGACTTCTTCCAGGGCATTCCAAAAGCCTAAAGCACCATCACCGATGCCCCGCTCTGGTTGATTCAGGCCTCGCTCCTTGAGTGCCAACAACACCTCTCGCCAACTCTGCGTAGACTCTCGCTCACCGTCTTCAATCGCCAGTAATTTCTTGTGACCGCGCTCATTCACTCCGATGACAACTAAGGCACAGAGTCGGCCCTCATCGCCGCGCAGGCCGCTGTGTATCCCGTCCGCCCATAGATAAACCCATCGATCTCGATCTAAACCTTCTCTATTCCAATCCTTGTACTCCTGAGACCACGTTGCTTTGAGCTTACTCACTGTGCTTGATGATAACCCAGTCGCTGATTGACCCACTAGCACGCTCAGTGCATCCCCCATTTCTCCAGTGCTGACACCCTTGAGATACAGCCAAGGCAAGGCCGCTTCTAGTGTTCTCGTTTTACGCACATACGGCGGCACTAAAGCAGACCGAAAGGTGATCGGTACTCCAGTGCGGGAGCGCACCTTGGGGATACGTACTTTGACTGGGCCGATCCCGGTTTGCAGTTCACGTTCTGGCAAATAGCCGTTACGAACGACACCAGCGTGTCCTGAATCTGAGACTTTGTCACAATTGCGATACAGCAGTTCAGATAACTCACTCTCGATCGCGGTTTGAATGAGTTGCCTAGCGCCATTGCGAATCAATTCTTGCAGCGGATCGATGCTTTGCTCTGGCTTTTCAAAGGAAATAATTTTATTCTGTTTCATAGTGGCGTATGTCTGTGGAAGTTTAAGTTGTTGTAAACTCAATTCATCCCGATACGCCGCTTTTAGTCAACTACTCCATACACCACTTTCAGGCATAACTCTCAACTGATGTTGCCTTGGGCGATTGGTTATCAACCAATAAGGCTCAGCTAAATAACTTTCGCGCTGATCTCTTTATGCAAGGTGGCTATTGGGTATTCTCAGTAAATGCAAAATTCATTAAGTCAAATTTCCCTACTCTATTAACCTAGATAAATCAGTTAAAACACGAAAGTCCATGCAAGCTCTTGATGCACCTAGCAAAATCAAAAAAAACCTTATCACCAATAAGGTGACCGCGACTTTTTTGATTTCACTATGCACTTCAATTGCTTACATGTCTTTTCCGCGTTTAACTGATTTATCTAGGATTAACCATGGTTGAGGAAATTCGGTCAATTCTAAAATAGCTTTCTGAAGCGTTGGCATCTTTTAGTGACTAAAACGCTATATAGGTACTGCTGTGGCAAGTATAAAATCTAATAGTTTGCTTTCTACTAACTAGCACTGGTATAAATTCACACGAGCTAAATTCTGATCTAAAATTTAAATAAGATGAATTTCAACACTGTAAAAACACCTTCCTTATTTGGCCGCACCATAGAATTGGAGGGGCAAATTGACGAATTTCTGGACATTGTTACGCAAAGTGGACTGATTTTTAACCGCGCGATTGATATTTATTTGGATAAGGGGGCGTGCAAGGATTTTGATGAACTGTTAGCCAGAGCATCAGGGATTGAAACCCGAGCTGATGAACTAAGAAGAGATATCGAAAATAAACTTTATGTTCAGACCTTAATACCAGACCTACGCGGAGATGTACTAAAACTTTTGGAAAATGTGGACAACATTATAAATATGTACGAAGGCACACTATATCGGTTTTCTATTCAAACTCCAGAAGTCCCGGCAGAATTTAACCGAGGGTTTCGCAAATTGACAGAGCAGGCAATAAATAGCGTAGAGTCTCTTGTTTTCGCTTCACGGGCTTTTTTTCGAGATATCAATTCGGTTCGGGATCATGTTCGAAAGGTTTTATTTTACGAATCTGAAGCGGACAGAATAAGCACTAAGCTGCAGCGCAAAATATTCACAAGCGATCTCGATCTTACGCGAAAACGACATTTACAATATTTTACCGAACATATAGATGACCTAGCCAATTGTGCAGAAGACGTGGCGGACGAACTCTCGATTTATGCCATCAAAAGAATTATCTAATTGATTTAGGCCCAACACTATAAATAGTAGATGGAATTATCTGTACTAATCTTTTTAGGCAGCGGCCTATTCCTAGGCTGGTCTCTTGGTGCTAACGATGCCGCTAATGTATTTGGCACTGCGGTTGGAACGCGCATGGTCAAGTTTTCTACCGCCGCTATTGTTTGTAGTATATTTATCGTTCTGGGGGCAGTAATTAGTGGTGCGGGTACGACGGAAACCTTAGGAAAGCTAGGCACTATTAATAAACTTCCCGCGGCGTTTATGGCAGCGTTTGCCGCTGCTCTCACGGTTTATATAATGACAAAACGTGGCTTGCCAGTATCAACCAGCCAAGCAATCGTCGGCGCCATTATTGGTTGGAATTTGTTTAGCGGGTCCCCTACTGACTCACAGACGCTGACAAAGATTGTGATAACGTGGATTGCATGTCCAGTGCTGGCCGGATTTATCGCTGTGCCTCTATTCATGTTAGTACGGCGAGTTTTAGGCTCCATCAAGTTACATATATTACGTTTGGACGCCTATACACGCTTTGCCTTAATCATTGCTGGTGCCTTGGGCGCTTATAGTTTAGGAGCGAACAATATTGCCAACGTTGTTGGCGTTTTTGTACCGGCTTCTCCATTCACCGAATTCAGAGTCGGAGACTGGTTTACCTTTTCTGCTGTGCAACAGCTATTTTTGCTCGGCGCATTATCCATCGCCGTCGGTGTGTTTACCTATTCAAAAAGAGTCATGATGACAGTTGGCCAAAACTTGGTATCTATGTCGCCAGTCGCGGCTTGGGTAGTCGTCGTGGCTCACTCAATCGTATTATTTTTATTTGCATCCAAAGGTTTAGAAGCATTGCTACTGGACTCTGGGCTGCCCACCATCCCCCTAGTGCCGGTCTCAAGCTCGCAAGCAGTTGTGGGCGCAATTATTGGGCTTGGACTAATACGCGGAAGTGAACGCATCCGATGGGGGGTGCTGGGTTCGATAGCACTAGGCTGGGTGATCACCCCATTTTTTGCTGCACTCCTTTGTTATTTCGGACTGTTCGTATTGCAAAACATATTAAATTTGGTTGTGCAGTAGTAAGCAGTCTGTCTGGCCTCTAAAGCATTATAAAGCGCGCAGTACACTGAGAGCAGCTTGAATCATCATTTTACATGTTGAGACTATCGATATAGATACACACCACTTTTTAGCTCGCATTCAACTACTAAAGCTTCCTAAGTTATCAACAATATTGCTCATCCAGAAGAACTAGTAACACAAAGCAACTATTTATTAAATCTATAGATAGATTCATAATAACGATTTTGCCAACCAATCAATATGTCAATACAATATCTAAACACAAAGAACTTATCGCTATTTTGCGAATTTCTTCATCTTTAATATATTGTTTGTGAACGAGGATCAGGCCATGCAAGCCAGTAACAAAATCAACTCGATGCCATCATTTCTTGCCTCACCGAAATTCAGGGAACCCATACTTTTAACTCCTGGGCCCTTAACCACCTCTATTGAGGTTAAAGAAAGTATGCTGATTGATTGGGGGTCTTGGGACCAAGATTTTCGCGATATGACGGCCAAACTCAGGTCTGAATTACTTAACATGGTCGGTGCGGTTAATAACGATTTTGACTGTGTTCCGATGCAAGGTAGCGGAACATTTGCCGTCGAAGCCATGCTTGGCTCATTTTTACCGAAAATAAGTAAAACGTTAGTATTAGCTAATGGCACTTACGGCCTTCGAATAGCGAAATCACTTGACTACATTGGTCGCGATTATCAATTACTCGATAAAGGCGATTACCTGCCTCCCAGGGGTACTGAAGTCGCAGCTATTTTAGCAGCAGACGCACAGATAACTCACGTAGTGGTTGTGCATTGCGAAACCTCGTCCGGGATACTAAATCCTGTTGAGGAAATATCAAAGGTGGTTGCAGAAGCCAGGTGCAAGTTATTAATCGACACCATGAGTGCCTTCGGGGCTATTGATTTGAATATGCAAACAATAGAATGTGAAGCGTTTGTATCATCTGCCAATAAATGCATAGAGGGCGTACCCGGGTTTGGCTTTATCATTGCGCGAAAAACCGCGCTAGAAGCGGCGAAAGGTCAATGCCACTCCCTTAGTTTAGATGTTTATGATCAGTGGCAACACATGGGGAAAACAGGTCAGTGGCGCTTTACTCCGCCTACGCATGTCGTCGCGGCATTTATGCAAGCGCTCGAACAACACAAGGCCGAAGGTGGTGTGTTAGGACGTGGCGCACGTTACATCCAAAACCGCGATATTTTAGTCGCTGGCATGAGAAATCTTGGCCTTGAAACTTTGCTAGAAGACCGTTGGCTCTCTCCAATAATTGTTACGTTTTTCAACCCCAGTGACGATAAATTCGAATTTAGTCGTTTTTACGACCAAATGAAGCAAAGAGGATTTATTATTTATCCGGGCAAATTAACCGTAGTAGACAGTTTTAGAATTGGCTGCATCGGGCATATCGACGGCAATGTCATGCACCAAGTAGTTAATGCGGCCAAGCTATCGCTTGCAGAGATGGGTGTCGTAGATGCGGCGCCACCGCAAGAAGCCATAACCGAGCGCGCAAAACTACTCAATCAGTAACCTTACTTCTTATTTAAATTGAATCTATAAATGAACCACTCTTCCTTTAACGTAAATGACCGTGAATATTTAGTTTCCAATACTTGTGCCGTAACTATTTGCATAGATGGCTGCGAACCAGATTACTTCGACGAAGCAATTAACGCTGGCGTAATGCCTAATTTAAAGCGCATAAAAGAAACTGGAACAGATTGCATTTCTCACTGCGTAATCCCAAGTTTTACCAATCCAAATAATTTGTCTATCGCCACTGGTCGCCCTCCTTCGGTACACGGCATTTGCGGCAACTTCGTATACGACCCAGACACCGGCGAAGAAGTGATGATGAATGACGCTAAATTTTTGCGTGCACCGACTATTTTCCAAACCTTTGCCGATGCGGGCAAAAAAGTAATCATTGTCACCGCTAAAGACAAACTACGCTCTTTACTTGGCTACGGTTTAAATTTTGAAAGCGGTCAAAACATGTGCTTTTCTGCGGAAAAATCGGGCACTTCTACGGTGGCCGAACACGGCATGGAAAACGCATCTAACTGGCTAGGCATGCCCGTTCCAGATGTTTATTCAGCCGAACTATCTGAATTCGTATTTGCAGCAGGCGTTAAATTATTGGCAGAGGAAAAACCAGACCTGTTGTATTTGACCACCACTGATTATGTGCAGCACAAACATGCACCCGGCACGCCTAAAGCTAACGAGTTTTATGAAATGTTTGACAAATACCTAGGTCAACTCGACGAACTCGGCGCAGCTATTGTGATGACGGGTGACCACGGTATGAATGCAAAACATAAAGCAGATGGCACACCAGACGTTATCTATTTACAAGACTTGCTAGACGGCTGGCTAGCACCAGAACAAGCTCGCGTTATCTTGCCTATTACCGACCCATACGTTGTGCATCATGGTGCTTTAGGCTCGTATGCAACAGCTTATCTTCAAGAAGGTGTCGACCGTGACGCGCTTATCGAACGTTTAAATGCGAAGCAAGGCATCATGAACGCACAAAGCCGTGAAGCTGCTTGCGCCGAATTTGAGCTGCCGGCCGACCGCGTAGGTGACATCGTAGTGGTGTCCGACAAAAACGTAGTGTTAGGCACCAGCGAACATCGCCATGACTTGTCTGGTTTAACCGAGCCACTGCGCTCGCACGGCGGCGTCTCTGAGCAGCGCGTGCCATTTATTATTAACCGCGCGATAAAAGACGTGCCCGATGCACCCGTGTTACGCAACTTTGATGCCTATTTTTATGCGACTAAAGCAGCCGCAATGACAGGGACAGCTTAATGAGCACCCAAGTGAGCAGCTATGCGGTTACAGAAATTCGCCATGAAACCATGCGCATTGGCGGAGAGAAAGTCGACACCAAAGAACATTTTAATGTGCATTACCCGTATACCAATGAGGTGATCGGCACCGTGCCGGCAGGCACCAAAGAACATGCGGCTAAAGCATTTAAAATAGCGGCTGATTACAAACCCAAGCTGACTCGTTACGAACGCCAACAAATTTTGTTTCGCGCTGCTGAGCTGATTCGCGAACGAAAAAAAGAGATCGCCTATTGGCTGACGCTGGAGCTTGGCATTTGCCAACAGCACGCCTTATATGAAGCTGGGCGTTCATACGATGTGTTCACCCTTGCCGGCCAGATGGCCATTTTAGACGATGGGCAGATATTTTCTTGTGACCTAACACCTCACGGCAAAGACCGCAAAATCTACACACTGCGTGAACCCGTCAACGTTATATCTGCGATCACACCATTTAACCACCCGCTCAATATGGTGTCGCATAAAATCGCGCCATCCATTGCAACCAACAATTGCATGGTTTGTAAGCCAACAGAATTAACACCGCTCACCTGCATTACCTTGGCCGACATTCTTTACGAAGCAGGTTTGCCGCCAGAAATGTTCCAAGTGGTCACGGGCATGCCAGCAGATATCGGCGATGAAATGATCACTAATAAAGAAATTGATATCATCACCTTTACCGGCGGCGTACCAGTTGGAAAAATGATCGCGGACAAAGCAGGATACAAGCGCACAGCATTAGAGCTCGGCGGTAATGACCCGCTTATCATCCTTAATGACCTAAATGATGAAGACCTCGAAAAAGCAGCAATGCTGGCCGTTGCAGGTGCTTGTGGTAACTCAGGCCAGCGTTGTACGGCCATTAAACGTATTCTGATACAAGAATCTATCGCCGATAAAGTGGTGCCGATGATTCTCGAAAAAGCCAAAAAGATTCGCTTTGGTGATCCAATGGACCCTGAAACACAGCTTGGCTGCGTTATTCACGCAGAGGCCGCTGAATTGTTTGAAAAAAGAGTATATGAAGCCGTAGAGCAAGGCGCAAAGGTGCTATATGACCCTGGCCGGGTTGGCGCTTTGTTACCGCCTATTGTGGTCGATTACGTACCACATGATTCGGATTTGGTTTTTGAAGAAACATTCGGCCCGATCATTCCGGTCGTGCGCGTCCCCGACGATGATATTGAGTTAATGAAGATTTCAAATTCCACCCCGTTCGGGCTCTCGGCTGGGGTTTGCACTAACGATCTGAATCGTATTATGGCCTACATCAACGGTTTACATGTGGGCACCGTAAATATATGGGAACAGCCTGGTTACCGAATAGAAATGTCTCCATTTGGTGGCATTAAAGATTCCGGCAACGGAGTTAAAGAAGGCGTACTGGAGGCGATGAAGTTCTTCACCAACGTGAAAACCTATTCATTGCCCTGGCCCCGTTAAGCCAAAATTTTCCTTTGGGCAGTTTATTTTGCTGACTATATAAACTGCCCTTGTTGATTACCTAAAGACACCACCCTGCCCTAGCCCAAGTGGCTGATCAATTTAGTTTCGCGATAACGCTTGTTCTGATTGCGGCTTTTTTGCATGCGCTATGGAACGCGCTTATCAAGGGCGCGGCTGACCGTGCTGTTATGATGGGCTTGCTTAACGTTGGCCACGGTATACTGGGTGCTGCAATGGTAATCGCGTTCTTACCACCGGCAATAGAAAGTTGGCGATTTTTACTTGCCTCCACTTTAATTCATTATTTTTACTATGGCTTTTTACTGCGCGCTTACCACTATGGGGATTTATCGCAAGTTTATCCGATAGCCCGAGGTATAGCACCAATTCTCGTCGCATTAGGCGGCCAAGTATTTGCTGGTGAAATTCTTCCGCTTATCGCTTGGGCCGGCATATTTTTAATCTCCGGCGGCATCAGTATTATTTATTTCAGCAGACAAAAACAGGATGTAGACAACCGTGCGATAATTTCAGCCCTTATAGTCGGATTTACAATTGCAGCGTACTCAGTTGTCGACGGCTTAGGCGTGCGCATTGCCGTCAACCCTTTAGGTTATATCGGTTGGTTATTCGTACTTGAATTCGCTTCGGGTGTAGGCTTATTGGTTTGGAGACGAAAGCACCTTCATCTCATCACCCTAAAAACCGGCGTAATGGGCTTAGCTGGCGGCATCATTTCAGCCATAGCATACGGCCTAGCCATTTACGCTAAAAGCCTTACCTCATTGGGTTTGGTTTCAGCAGTACGTGAATCTAGTGTCATCATTGCCGCCCTAATTGGCGTACTCTACTTTGGGGAACGCCCGTGGAAGCCCAGAATTCTAGCCGCGGCAATCGTAGCGTGTGGGGTTATTCTCATTGCAAGCACTGGATAGCGTGGCTAAACACGATTTAGCTTTATCTAAAATCCAACTCGGAGATCACCTGCTTAGCCACCGAATATCTTAATGTCATTCCCTTGCCGCTAGTAATAAGTACCTATTTTTGGTAGGCGCGATTGGATTCGAACCAACGACCCCCACCATGTCAAGGTGGTGCTCTAACCAACTGAGCTACGCGCCTAAAAAATCAGGCCGCGAAGTTTACACAGTTGCCTATGTAGGTTCAACGGCAAAATTAAGCAGACTCGCAACTATTAACCTACTCCGTAGACCGATCTAATGAGGTCTTCCTGATCACTGAAGGGTTTGATTTTTTACGCAAATTTTTGATATGGCTGTCCATAGTTCGGTCAGATACCACCCGATAATCTGGGTAAACCGAGCCCATGTGGACAAGTCAGCTAAATGTGACAAATTGAATGCTACGGTGTCGCCATTTTAAAGTGTCATTTACTAACATGATGACATGAATTATAATCCCCCAGACGTCAGGGGACGTCAGGGTAGTTGCACACATTTTAATTCACAAGGGGCGGCGGAGAAATACTCATGCCGAAATATAGCGTAGAACGAAGAGAAGCTGTTTTATCTAAATTATTATCATCAGAATGTACATGGGAAAAACACTTCCACTGATGGTTGGCTAGAAGAAAATATCGCCTCTCAGCCAAAACAGATGACCAGCTTTCAAGCCATTAGGACTTCCGCACACTTGCTTAAACAGGCCCTACCTTTACTTCCGGCCGATCTCCTTCGAAAGATAATGAGGAGCAGGCGACTAGAAAAATAAATATTTTCACTTTATGAATGATATTTGCTAGCTCCTACTTTCACGGTTAAACCTAGATAAATCAGTTAAACGCGGAAAAGACATGTAAGCAATTGAAGTGCATAGTGAAATCAAAAAAGTCGCGGTCACCTTATTGGTGATAAGGTTTTTTTTGATTTTGCCAGGTGCATCAAGAGCTTGCATGGACTTTCGTGTTTTAACTGATTTATCTAGGTTAAAAGATGCTTCACATCATCGGGTCAGTACATAATCAGGGGCAATGGAAGAGTGCTTTACGGCAGGTTCTGTTTCAAACAATGGATGAGCCACTTAACCAACAAGATTGGGAGGCATTGTTTGACAGGTTAATACATATCAGTTTATTGGTTATTTGTAACCGATTAAGCATTTCCGTCATTGACATTGCTCGGCAATAATTTATCGACATCATCATAAGTGAGGGCATTAGGCAGCTCAGTGAATACTTGCTTTAGATAGGCATACGGCTCAACGCCATTAGCTTTGGCTGTTTCAATTAAACTGTACAGGTTAGCACTGGCTTTGGCCCCTGAGACCGTATCACTGAACAAGCTGTTCTTGCGCCCGATCACAAAGGGCCGAATGGCATTCTCACATAGATTGTTATCAATCTTTAATCGACCATCTTCGGTATACGTGATGAGCCGCGGCCATTGTTTGTTCATATAATGCATCGCCTTGCCCAGTGCCGATTGATTTACCACCACGGGTAAGTGCTGATCCAGCCATTCGCGTAACCCGTCCAGCACCGGCACCGCTCTGAATTGACGTAAGTCGGTGCGTTGTTCATCATTCAGGCCCTTCGCCTGTTTCTCAATCTTGTACAGCAACTGGATCCGTAGCAGAGCTTGTTGTGCCAGTGACGCCTTTCTGAGTTTAAGATTGCCATGCGCCTTGAGTGCCTGATCAAACTTACGCCGCACATGCGCCATGCACCCAAGATACTGTAACTTCAGGTATGGACTTTTATATTAGATAGAGCAGTATGGCCTTTTCCCCCTAGGGGGAATTTTTCCGAATTTTTGATTTATTCAAATTTTCTATCTTGGTGTCTTGTAAGTTGAGCCATTTGTGCGTTCCCTGTTTTAACCTAGATAAATCAGTTAAACGCGGAAAAGACATGTAAGCAATTGAAGTGCATAGTGAAATCAAAAAAGTCGCGGTCACCTTATTGGTGATAAGGTTTTTTTTGATTTTGCTAGGTGCATCAAGAGCTTGCATGGACTTTCGTGTTTTAACTGATTTATCTAGGTTTAAGCAATTAAAATACTGGAGACACCCAAATGACCCAATCAAACAATAACGTATTTGACGTAGTAGTGGAACACACATCTCAGAAGGCCCCGATGCCATGCGCCCCGTGCTCACCGCACTGCTCAATGAGGCGATGAAGATTGAAAGAGAGCCGTTTCCAGGCGCATCACACTATGAGCATAGTCAAGACCGGCCAGGGTTTGCCCATGGCTACCAGGATAAGCGTATCGATACGCAAGCCGGTACGCTCAATCTGCGTATCCCAAAGACCGCTAAACACGTTGATGAACCTTTTTACCCTCAATCGCTAGAACGCGGCTGACGCAGCCAACGTGCGATGCTGCTGACCGTTGCTGAAATGTACGTGACGGGCGTTAGCACGCGCCGAGTCGAAAAAGTCATGCAGAGCATGGGTATTGAAAGCATCTCCTCTACACCGGTCTCACGGGCTAACCAGAGCATGGATGAGGCGTTAAAAGTCTGGCGTGATCGTCCGTTGGGTAAAGTCTCTTACCTAATCCTTGATGCGCGTTATGAAAAGGTGCGTGAGGGCCACCAAGTGATTGATATGGCGGTGTTGAGTGCGGTGGGTGTATTGCCTTGTGGACGGCGTTGCGTATTAGGAACGGCAATGGCGCTTAATGAAGCCGAGGTTAACTGGCGAGAGTTCCTCAAAGGCTTGGTTGACCGGGGCATACATGGTATTGAGTTTATTGTCAGTGATGATCACCGTGGCTTAAAAGCCGCTAGAAAGGCAGTGTTCCCAGGTATACCTTGGCAGCGTTGCCAGTTTCATCTGGCGCAGAATGCAATGCATCATGCCCCCAATCACAAGATCAAGCAGCGCATTGGTGGTGAGCTGCGTAGTGTTTGGAATGCACCCAATATGGCAGCTGCTCAGGTTAATCTAAAAGTCCTTGTGAGCCAGTACCAGGAAAAGCATGCTCACTGGGCGCAGTGGCTAGAAAACAATGTGCCTGAAGGGTTAAATGTGTTTGCCTTGCCAGATAGACACCAAAAGAAAATGCGAACCTCCAACCGCATTGAACGGACGGTTCAACAAGAACTTAAGCGGCGAACCCGCTTGGTCAGAGTCTTTCCTAACCGAGAGGCTTGGTTACGATTAGTCAGTGCCATTCTGATTGAAATAGACGACGAATGGGCTAATGCTAATCATCGATATATCGTGTGGAACGACAATGAGTCAACTTGCTAGACAAAAAGTCCATACCCAATGTTGCGTAATCGCACCCAAGCGGCGTTATCTCATTAAGTGCACAAACCTTGTTATAGCCCTCATAACCATCTATCTGCAGATACCCAGCATAATCACCCAATAACTCTACGGGTACTTCTTGTGATCGCGTTGGCGCGTAACCTTTGCTTAAAACATGACTTCTGAAATCCATATGTAAATATTGGTGCAATTTGTCTGCATGTCCCTCTTTACTGTAAAGTATCTCCCCATTCGCGTTATGTTTTACATAAGGAGAGTAATACTCTCTTATATCATTCTGTTTTCCGTTAATTTGAAATTTACTCATTGAATTCAATTAACATGATTAATAGTGCGCATAAACCTAGATAAATCAGTTAAAACACGAAAGTCCATGCAAGCTCTTGATGCACCTAGAAAAATCAAAAAAACCTTATCACCAATAAGGTGACCGCGACTTTTTTGATTTCACTATGCACTTCAATTGCTTACATGTCTTTTCCGCGTTTAACTGATTTATCTAGGATAAAGGCAACATTCGTGTAACCCGAGTTTAGTTTGTAGTTGGAGCACCATTTGCTTGAGTTTATCAAGGTCATCAGGCAGTGATTCTAGGGCCGAATTCATGGTCGATATTTTACCATATGGCCTCGATAAAAGCCTTATAGAACTGTATAGTGCGGTAGGCTGGCATGGCCCTGTAGTAGGGTTAAATCATAGCCATCCAGTAGCCAGTTGATTTGCTGCGCCGTCAGCTCAACACTATCGAGCGGTAAATTCATCGGCCACCGAAACCGTGCCTTGTCGATGCGCTTCATCCACAGGATAAAACCATTGCCTTCCCAACCTACCAGCTTCACCAAGCGGCAATTTTCAGGGTAGTTGCACATTTTCCTACGCAGCCAATAATACTTCTTTTTGTGGGTTCAGCGCAACCGCACCACAAGGCCGCCAATTTCGGGTTTGGCCAGACCACCGATTAGGTTTTGCTGCTTTAGCTTCCTGATAAACAACTTCTCGTTTTGCTAATAGGGCACTATCTTCACCGCGATAACGCTGGCCAGGTGTAACGTAGCGTATAGCACTGTGACGATGTTCTTCGTTATACCATTGCATAAACTTACCCACCCATTGGCGGGCGGCCTCTAAGCTATCGAAGCCTTGAGAAGGCCACGCAGGGCAATACTTTACCGTTCTAAACATGGATTCAATATAAGCGTTGTCATTGCTTACTCTTGGCCTTGAGTAAGAGGGCTTTATTCCTAATGCTTCTAACTTCGCTCTCATTGTGAACGATTTCATTGGGCTGCCATTATCACTGTGTAAGACGGGCATGCCATCGCAGCTAGCCACTTTTAGAGCCGCCTGAGACATCAACTGCGCACCTAATTCACCGCTTTCAACAGGATGTACTTCCCAGTGAACGCCATAGCGACTGTAAAGGTCTTCTACCATGTACAGGTAATAATGCTTGCCAATAGTACGCGTCGCCAAATAGGTGATATCCCACATCCACACAGCATTAGGTTTTAGTGCTATATGAGTATCGGGTGTTCGGGACTGCTTTTGTTTGGCGCGGCCGCGGTGCTTCAATTGCCCATGCGCCTTGAGAACTCGATAAAAGCTAGACTCGCTGGCCACATAAATACCTTTGTCAGCCAACTGCGGTACTATTTGCGACGGCGGCAAATGATTGTATGCCGATTCATTACATATCGATAAAATGTGTTGCTGCTCTTGCTCGCTTAGTTTATTGCCAGGTACTGGCTTTTCTACCAAAGGACGTTGATCACTGCGGATACTATCTTCTCCTTTTGGCTTCCAACGTCTAAGCGTAGACTCGGCAAGGCCAACCAACTCACAAGCACTTGAACGCTTTGAACCTGCGTCTACTGCTTCATTAACATCATTGATTACTTTAATGCGCGTCTGAGTCGTAATCATACTTCCTCGTCCTCCCAAAGCGCCTGAAACTTTTTTTGTAATACTAATAATGCGGCCGTTTCAGCCAAGGCTTTATCTTTGCGGCGCAGCTGGGTTTCTAGCTTCTTCTTGTCTTTTTTTAACGCACGTATTTCATCACGCGCAACTTTAGGGCTAATGAGAGCCTCATCAACACCATTAATACAAGCTTCTCGCCATTGCGTTATTTGAGTAGGGTATAGGCCTTTCTCTCGGCAATACGCAGATAATTCTTGTTCATTCATCGCAGCAGTTTCAAGAACTACGGTGAACTTAGTTTGGCAATCCCACTGATTAGATGAATCACTATTAGGCATTAAAACTCCTGATCGTCTGGCTTTATTTCGCCAATCATACAAGGTTTGAACACTGATTCCTTCTTCTCTAGATATTTCTGCGAAGGACTGACTATTTGATGATAATAATTTAGATAAAACAGCTTCTCTTCGTTCTACGCTATATTTCGGCATGAGTATTTCTCCGCCGCCCCTTGTGAATTAAAATGTGTGCAACTACCCTGACGTCTGGGGCAAGGTACGACTGGCATTGCAGAATATGAACAAGGACGAAGAGAATGGATCCATCTCCATTTCACCTTCGACAATCGCCACCAAACCGGAGTCTTGCGTATGTCAACGACATGGCGATACAGATAGATAGCCATGCCTAAAACCGTGCGCTCGTAACCGCCAGAATAACTTTATCTTTGTACTAGCACTAAATAACTATTTCAAAACCAGCCAAACTGAATGGCAACAAACCGTTTAGCCGCGGAGGTTAAAATTATTCACAATTACTAACATTTTACTTGTTTAGTTAATCGATTATCGAATACATTCGCGCTTTAATCATTCAGGTAAGCACCAATGTTGGGGTCCATTCTTAAAAGTACCTGGCCACTGTTTCTAGGCGTTAGTTTTCTAATGTTAGGCAATGGCTTGCAAGGCACACTAATTGGTTGGCGCGGCGACCATGAAGGCTTCACCAGCACCACCATGGGTATCATTATGGCGGGGTATTTCTTGGGCTTTATGGGTGGCTCTAAGTTTTCCAAGTCCATTGTGGAAAATGTCGGACACATTCGTGTTTTTGCCGCTCTAGCCTCGGTGGCCTCTGCTGCAATATTGCTGCAATTAGTGTTTATTGACGAGCGCGTTTGGTTTGCGATGCGCATCGTCACTGGATTTTGTTTTGCTGGTTCGTACGTTGTAGTTGAAAGTTGGCTAAATCAACGTGCTACAAATCTAACTCGCGGTAGTTTGTTTTCCATCTATATGGTAGTCACTTTCGCCAGTCTAACGGCTGGCCAATGGTTGTTTAAGTTGAGTGATCCAAGCGGCGTTAATCTGTTCATTATCGCCTCGGTGTTACTGTCTTTGTCGCTAATTCCTTTGCTTATCAGCCGCACCGAAACACCCGAAGTTGAACATACTGACTCTATCGGCATGTTCAAGCTTTACAGAATTTCGCCCGCCGGTGTGTCTGGCCTAATACTCATCGGTATGGCGCAAAGTGCCATGTTCGCCATGGGTACGCTGTATGCAAAGCAAGTTGGTATGAATACCACTCAAATTGCTTCGTTCATGAGCATCATGATTGCCTTCGGCGCCGTGTCACAATGGCCGCTAGGCAAAGTGTCGGACCTATTCGATCGTCGCGTTGTCATGGTTATCCTAGCGACTCTAGCAACGGGTGTATGCGCCTTCCTTTATTTTTTGGACCCATTACAATCCAAATTTATTTGGATCTACGGTGTGTTAGGCGCACTAAACCTTCCTCTGTACGCAATCAGCATCGCCCATGCAAACGATCGTCTTGATCCCAGCCAGCTCGTAGGCGCAAGTAGTGCTTTGGTCTTTACCTTTGGCTTAGGCTCAGTAATAGGGCCGTTAACCGTAGGCGTCGTCTTAGATTTCGCCGGTGCAAATAGTTACTTTATATATTTAGCCCTTATTCACTTGGCCATAGTTGTTATCACCTGTCACCACATCTCTCGCCGCGGGCGAGTGGCTGATGAACATCAAGTTCAGTATCAAGTCGTGCCTTTGCGAGGCACCGCCATTGTGATGGAAGCGATCGCTCAGCATACTGAAGATGCGATGGAAGAAGATAATGAATGGACCTAAGCCTTGCACGGTAAATTCGAATCTGGCCTGAAAAAAACCTAAGTGCTGGTACTATTTTGGTAGGCTATCTGAGCCTACCTTAGCGACCCTAAAACTTCCGCGAATTTGCATCAGCAAGCTCGTTCTATTTGTTATTGATTTTTTAGAGGATCAAGCAATGCTACTAGGTGTACCTAAAGAGATAAAAAACCACGAATACCGAGTCGGCATGACGCCATCAAGTGTGCAAGAGATGACGGTAAATGGTCATTCTGTGTTGGTTCAAGCTAATGCAGGTTTGGGTATCGGTGCAAGCGACGCAGACTATACTGTCGCGGGTGCGACCATCATGGAGCAAGCCGAAGATATTTTCGCAAAAGCCGACATGATTGTTAAGGTGAAGGAACCGCAAGCAACCGAATGCGCAATGCTACGCGAAGGTCAAATTTTATATACCTATCTGCACCTTGCTCCAGACCCTGAACAAACCAAGGCGCTGGTAGCCAGTGGCGCAGTTTGCATCGCTTACGAGACGGTTACCTCTGCCATAGGCGGATTGCCGTTGTTAGCCCCAATGTCTAAAGTGGCAGGCCGTTTGGCCATACAAGCTGGCGCACACCATCTAGAACAACCACAAGGTGGTTTAGGCAAATTACTGGGCGGCGTTCCGGGTGTTCCACCTGCTAAAGTCACAATCATTGGTGCTGGTGTTGTCGGAACCCACGCATCGCACATTGCTGTAGGCATGGGCGCTGACGTATGGGTGCTTGATCGTAACCCTGACGTATTAGAACGCCACTGGGAACAGTTCGGCCGTACAACTAACGCAGTTTACTCAACTCGTGCAGTGCTAGAAGAGCATGTATTGTCAGCTGATGTCGTAGTTGGAGGGGTATTGATCCCAGGTGCTGAAGCGCCTAAATTAGTTACTCGCGACATGATCAGTCAAATGCAAAAAGGCTCTGTAGTGGTCGATGTAGCCATTGATCAAGGCGGTTGTTTTGAAACCTCAAAAGCCACCACGCACGCTGAGCCTACTTATATAGTTGACGATGTAGTGCATTACTGCGTGGCTAATATGCCTGGCGCTGTGCCGCGCACCTCAACTTATGCCTTGAACAATGTCACTTTGCCGCACGCAATAAATATTGCTAATAAGGGTTATAAACAGGCTCTGCTAGATGATGAGCACTTGCGAAATGGCTTGAACGTAATTTCTGGTAAGATCACCGAGAAAGCAGTCGCTCAAGATTTGGGCTACGACTATGTCCCTGCTTTAGACACACTAGTTTAAAGAAACCTTTTTTTATATCAATTATAAAGTTAGCCATAATGTGCCAGCTTTTTTGAACTAACAACTCTATTGAGGATACAAGTATGAGAATGACTCCGAGTGAAGCGTTCGTAGAAACATTAGTTGCCAACAATGTCACTACGATGTTTGGCATTATGGGCTCAGCGTTCATGGATGCAATGGATATCTTTGCTCCAGCAGGCATTGAACTAGTCCCTGTAGTACACGAGCAAGGTGCAGCCCATATGGCTGACGGATATGCACGTGCGAGCGGCCGTCATGGTGTGGTCATAGGTCAAAATGGGCCAGGCATCTCGAACTGTGTAACGGCTATTGCGGCTGCTTATTGGGCACACACGCCGGTGGTAATCGTTACCCCTGAAGCAGGCACCATAGGTACCGGTTTAGGTGGCTTCCAAGAAGGCAACCAACTGCCAATGTTCCAAGAGCATGTTAAATACCAAGGCCACGTAAATAACCCTAACCGTATGGCTGAATATACTGCACGTTGCTTTGACCGCGCCATGTCAGAGATGGGCCCAACCCAGCTAAACATCCCGCGTGATTATTTTTACGGCGACATCGATGTAGAAATCCCACAACCGATGGTTTTAGAACGCGGTCCAGGCGGCAAGAACAAGCTGGATGAAGCTGCTGAAATGCTGGCCAGCGCCAAGTTCCCTGTTATCGTTGCTGGCGGTGGCGTAGTTATGGGCAATGCCGTCGAGCAAGCCAAAGCACTGGCTGAGCGTTTAGGTGCGCCCGTAGTAAACAGCTATTTGCATAACGATTCATTCCCAGCCAGCCACGATTTGTGGTGTGGACCGCTAGGTTATCAAGGCTCAAAAGCCGCAATGCGCTTGATCTCACAAGCCGATACGGTTATTGCTTTAGGCACCCGCTTGGGCCCATTTGGCACCTTGGCGCAGCACGGTATGGATTATTGGCCAAAAGACGCCAACATCATACAAATTGATGCTGACAATAAAATGCTTGGTTTAGTTAAGAAAATTTCGGTTGGGATTTGCGGTGACGCTGGCGAATCGGCAGACGCGCTAACCGAACGCCTTGCAGGCCGTACATTGGTTTGTGACGCAACTAAAGCACAGCGCGCACAGAAAATTGCGGATGAAAAATCGGCATGGGAAGAAGAACTGACTAACTGGACACATGAAACAGATCAGTTTAGCTTAGACATGATAGCTGAAAACGAAGACGCAGGCTTAGGCTATGCTTCTCCACGCCAAATTCTGCGCGAGCTAGAAAAAGCGATGCCTCCGCACGCGATGGTTTCAACTGATATTGGGAACATCAACTCAGTTGCCAATAGCTACTTGCGCTTTGAAGAGCCACGCAGCTTTTTCGCACCGATGTCTTGGGGTAACTGTGGTTACGCACTACCCACTATGATCGGTGCCAAAAAAGCATGCCCTGAACGCCCTGCTATTTCGTATGCAGGCGACGGCGCTTGGGCCATGAGTATGACGGAAATCATGACCTGCGTACGCCACGACATTCCTGTCACGGCTATTGTGTTCCACAACGGCCAATGGGGCGCAGAAAAGAAAAATCAGGTAGATTTTTACGACCGCCGTTTTGTCGCAGCCGAGCTAACCGATCAGAACTTCACTAACATTGCCATCGCAATGGGCACCGAAGCAATCACCGTGACTAAGCTAGAGGAAGTAGGACCAGCACTTAAGAAAGCTATCGACATGCAAATGATCGAGAAGAAAACTTGTGTAATCGAAATTTTTGCAACGCGCGAATTGGGCGACCCTTTCCGTAAAGACGCGCTAAGCAAGCCAGTTCGTCATTTAGCGAAGTACAAAGATTTCGTTTAAGGCTTAAACGCTATCCTGCCAAAGGGCGCATTATCCGATGCGCCCTTATTTGTTTTTTGGACCGTTAACGCTTCCCCCGCGGTGGTAATTCGTCGTATTTCGGCAAACCACCCGTGTCCCGATACCAGCTTGCAGCTGATGCGCAATGTATGTTCTGCGATGGTTTAATATCCAAATCGTCATCCAAGGTACCTGCAGGAATAATTACCACTGAAGCATTTTTTGATAACCACGGCAATGAGGAACCACAGACATTACAAAATGTCGTCGCAAAATATTTTGTGCCTATAGGTTCAAATCGCGTGATACTTTCATTTTCTTTTAGCCACCTAAATTGTACAGGCCGAACAAAGAGGTTGGAGGCAAATGCGCTGCCCGTAAACTTACGGCACCGAGAGCAATGACAGTGTTGAAAGATATTGATGTGCCCACTAATTTCATATTCAGCTGCCCCGCATAAACAACTACCCTTGCACTTACTAACAGTCATATTCAGAACCTATTTAAACGTGTTTACCCATACTAAGGCGCTCTTCTACATTAAACCCCAAATCCTTATAAAAAGCTTCGACCGAATAGTTATCAGCACGAATTTGTAAGTTTAACTTCTTGCACCCCCTCTTTTTTAGCTCGGCAGTAGCGTAAGCGACTAAGCGTTCCCCTATACCACGCCGGCGCATTGTTTGGTCAACTGCTACGGCATACAACCAACCACGGTGACCATCATATCCAGCCATGCACGCTCCGACAATCTGGCCTGCAGACTGGCAGATGAATATCAAATCGTCCACCTTTAGTTTTGCTGGAATCACAACCACAGGGGAGTTGTGCGCTGGATCATCAGGAAACTGAGTTTCCCAAAACGTAACTAGCGCGGCGTTATCATTATTGTTGTACTTACGTAATGTTATCGAACCCATGGTTTACTTGCGCTTTGAATCCGGCTAAAGATACCATGCATCGAGAGAGATAAAGCGTTAAACTCGCGCGCCTTCTCGGTTGAAACCTGTAGTTTAAGCAGCAGCTTCCTAAATAACCAAGAAAAACCTCACTATCCCCTCGTATAAGAGGCAAAACCATGTCAAGCGAATCGGTCACTCAATTTAACCAATTAGCACTAGCTAAACCTTTGCTAACGGCGTTAAACCAACTAGGGTATGAGGCGCCTACACCTATTCAAGCGCAAACAATTCCTCGGTTGTTAGAAGGCAAAGATGTATTAGGCCAAGCGCAAACCGGAACCGGGAAAACGGCTGCCTTCGCGCTGCCCTTAGTCACTAGACTCGATTTAAAGCTCAATGCACCGCAAGTGTTGGTGTTAACCCCTACGCGTGAATTAGCGATACAGGTTGCTGAAGCATTTCAACAATACGCCAAATTGATTGACGGCTTTCGAGTGCTACCCATTTATGGCGGGCAAGAATACCGTACCCAGATTCGTGGACTTAGCAGAGGCGTGCACGTTATTGTCGGTACCCCCGGTCGCGTTATGGACCATATGCGCCGCGGCACTCTAAAGCTCAACACGCTGCAAGCTCTAGTACTTGATGAAGCCGATGAAATGCTGCGCATGGGATTTATTGATGACGTTGAATGGGTGCTGGAGCAATCTCCATCCACACGCCAAATTGCACTGTTCTCGGCCACCATACCAAAAGAAATAGAGCGCATTGCTAAGCGACACCTCAATGACCCAGCTATCATCTCTATTAAAGAATCGACCGCCACCGCCAGCACCATTCGACAGTGCTGTTTAGTCGTCAAGGGCCATCAGAAACTAGAGGCGATGACGCGCATTCTTGAAGCTGAAGAGTTCGACGCAATCATCGTATTTGTGCGCACTAAAAACGCTACTTTAGAATTGGCGCAAAAACTCGAAGCGCGGGGTTACTCTGTCGCCCCTTTAAATGGTGATATTGCGCAAAACCAGCGCGAAAAAACCATTGAACGCCTTAAAAATAAAAAGATAGATATTCTCGTTGCAACGGATGTAGCAGCGCGTGGGCTCGATGTAGACCGCATTAGCCACGTAATCAATTTTGATATCCCCTACGACACGGAAGCATATATACACCGTATCGGACGCACTGGCCGCGCTGGCCGTACCGGGGATGCGATATTGTTTGTTGCGCCTAGAGAGAGAAGGTTATTAAACGCGATTGAAAAAGCCACACGGCAAAAGATTGAAAACTTAGAGCTGCCTTCAACTGATTCAATTAATCAGCGGCGAGTTGAACGATTTAAAAAGCAGATTACCGATACGATTGAGCACTCGGATTTGAAATTCTTTGAAAAGATGATTGAAGAATATCAACTCGAAACTAATACCGATGCTTCGATCGTAGCTGCTGCCCTAGCGCATCAAATGCAAGGTGAGCATCCCTTTTTACTATCTAACAAACCAATTGTTGATTCCTCCTTCGGAGGCAATGATGCAGGTGCAGACCGCTTCAATCATAAAACACGCAGGGAACGCAACCAATCAGACTCGAGAAACCAAGGGAAGCGCGAAAAGCGCAGCAGCCCTACCGATGAAGGCATGGAGCGTTTCAGAATAGAAGTGGGCAGTAACCACGATGTAAAACCGGGTAATATAGTTGGCGCAATAGCTAATGAAGCGGGAATAGAAGGACAACATATTGGGCGCATAGATATTCGCGAAAACCATAGTTTGATTGATCTGCCTAAAGGCATGCCGAAAGACATTTTTAACAATCTTAAGAAAGTGTGGGTCGCTGGGCAACAAATTAAAATTTCGCGCGCCGCAAGCAAAGAAAACTTCCCTAAAACGCGCAAGCAATCCACGAAACACTGAGAAAACTAAAAGGCCAAACAAGGCAAAAAATAGGAAGAGCAATCAGAACATTTCTAGTTTAGAAGCCGAGCCTAAAAAGGAGAAAAAAGCCAAGCCAAAACTTAAGTCTAACGGTGAAAAGTTGGGCGGAACAAGATTTAGTAAAAAACCGAAGAAAGGTAAAACTTAGGCTGCTTAGCCAATAGGTTTGTTTTCTTATTCTGCCATTTCCCTGACTATAAGTAAGAAGGCATCAGCATCAATTATTTTGGTAAACGCGCTTCAAATACTCTGCTCCCCTGCTCCGTAGGGGTAGTAAATTGCCATTGCTCATTTTCCGGTTTGTTGCCGCCAGCTTCGATTAAATAGTCAATACGTTCGCCTAAAGAAATCGCTATCTCAGGCTTTAATAGGTCAAGCATACGTAGTCCTTTCAGAGAAGCATCCTGTTCATCGATATCATCATTAGCAAACAAATCTGCGCAATACTTAGCACGATAATCCAAAATTATGCTACCCGCAGCCAAGTAAAATAGACTGTCCGGGAATACTTTCAAAATCCCTTCCAAATCCTTTATTTGGGAATGCAGCAAGGCTTGCAAATGCTACTTGAGTTTGTTTTTCAAGCGCTTCTCCGAATAGGCTGTTAATAGCGTTACCCAAGTTCCTGATGGGTTTGGACACTGTGTAATCTGATAGGGGAAGCGTATCGTAAACCTGATTATCGACTCGCTTCATTACCTCCCCCACAAACTTTTGGCGTGCGCTGCCAACTATTAACGCAACAACCAAAGCGGCAACAATAATAACCGCCGCCACGTTTAAAAGAACTGGAAATAACTCGCCACTAGCCGCAGGGAAGGGACTAACCACCCCAAATATATTTAGCAGCATAAATACGATCACCATCGTAAGTGTGCTGTTAAACAATAAACCCCAATCTATCTTCATATCACAAACACCCCGAGGACAGAAGTATAATGCTCTTTTTTACGTATAAGCGCAAGTATTATTTAGTTTAACGGTAGTATTAATATGATATTCGGCTATATCAATCTGCTCGAATAGAGCCGTTGATAGTATGGTAGAGCTTTTTCGACTATGCCGATAGAATGAGAACTCAAGGTGATATTTTTTGCTTTGTACGGTATAAACCCAGTGGATTTATTCACCGACTCATACCAATATTTACTCCAAATTCCGTCTGTTTCTCGCCTCCCAACTGACCAATTAAGCATCCGCTTATCAAATGTGATATTCAAGGCCTCGCACAGTTTTGGCAACATCTTTTCTGGGCATTGCAAAAAATCCTTTGAGTCGACCACTACGCAAGGAAGACCGAGTTCTTGAGTCACAAATTCATAAAGCCGAGCTTGCTGGACAAACCCAATATCGTATAGCGTTGTTTCTCCACGAACCGCAGAATACGACGCCAATACTTCTTCTGGGTGACGTATCAAAAAGCAGTGTTCTAGCTTCGATAACCACGCTTTATCTATATGATCGAGCAAGTGCATCGTCATATGCTTTTGATAGTGAATAAACTTGCCCTCTTCTAATTTTGCAAAGCAAGCCTGTACACCCGGTTGCCATTGTTTTCCTTGCTGCGCAATCACTTCTTGGGCTCCTGGGTGATCTATTCGTGTGTAATGCAAATATTGGCCGTATAAGGGCTCGTCAACCACCACAGTATCTGGCCTATTTTCCCAAGCGCGCATCATGGCTGTAGATATATTACGCGGACCAGACCACATGGCTATGCGCCTTATTGAAGATTCAACCAATGACATAGGTGCTTATTGTACTTGCTTAATCAAACACCGGGCCAGAAAGAGGGTAAAATCTGACCATGCCTAAGCTGCTCATTGTTTGCAATACACCAACGGATAACACGCGTAAATTGTGCGACGCGGTAACCAACGGCGCACAGAAAGAAGTTTTTGAAGGGCTAGATGTTAAAGTTAAACAACCGCTACAAGCTAATGCTGATGATGTCATTTGGGCAGACGGTATTATCATCGGTAGCACTGAACATTTTGGCGCAATGAGCGGATTAATAAAGGATTTTTTTGAGCGCATTTACTACCCTTGTTTAGAAATAAAACAGGGTTTAGCAGTGGGTGTGTACGTAAAAGCCAGCCTAGACGGCACAGGAACGCAAACTGGCATAGAAAAAATATTAACCGGCTTGCGTTGGAAACTGGTGCGGCCCACCCTATTGCTACACGGTGAATTTCAAATCTCATTTATTGAACAATGCGAGGAGCTGGGTTTATATATGGCCGCTGGTTTAGATGCGGGTGTGTTTTAAAACTCTAAGCCTACGTTTCGTCAAGCCTGGGTTTCTTCACATTGCGCGTAACTGCTAAATCTTTGGGCATCGACTCGAAGGGGTGCATGTTCAAACATCTTCCAGATTAGCTTGGCGCCCTGATTGACCACACTGCTTTTAATCGAAGACGTAGAAAACTAGCTCAGATTCGTGAATAATATTGCTAACTTATTTGCCCACATTGGGGCGGTGGATAGAGGCGGAGAATTGTGCACTAATCCAGTCGCATAGTAACCGTGCGGAAGCTGATAATGGCTTTCCTTTGGGAGTCACTAAGTAAAAAGCATTGCGGTTTATAGAGTCGCTACCAAGCAAATTGATCAAAGCACCACTCTTTAGATATTGGCTAATCAACGGAAGGACCTAAGAGAGCAACACCCTGACCTTCGAGAGTCGCTTGTACTAGGTTTACGTAAGTATTTACGGTAATGCCGTTGCTCGTACTTTTAGATTTAATTTGCTTTTTCTCAAACCATTTTTCCCAGCGGGTTTGTGCATCATAAGAGCCGACTAACTGAATCAAATTCTCATTTTGAAGGTCCGCCGGTGTGTGCGGCTTTCCGTTTAACAATACATATGAAGGGGCGCAAACTGGCGCAATAAACTCACTTTCGAGAAATGTGGCAACGTAATTATTCGGGTCAAAATTGCCGTAGCGAATAGCCACATCGATGCCTTCTTTTGCGAGATCTATGTAGCTGTCATCGATTAGAAAGCGAAATTTTTTGTATTATGGGCCTTTCGGGGAGCGGAAAATCTACCCTTGTTCGTCACATCAATCGTTTGATCGAACCGACATCAGGCCAAGTTATTGTCGATGGGGTAGACATAGCCACGCTTAATGCAAAAAGCCTGGCCTCTTTCCGCTCGAATACCGTTGGCATGGTGTTTCAACACATGGCTTTATGGCCTCATCGCAGCATCAGGGACAATGTAGCGTACAGCCTCGAACTCAGAGGTGTGAAAAAAGCAGAGCGTTATAAAGCCGCGGCAGCAGTTCTGGAACAAATGAAACTTAAAGGCTGGGACAGAAAATATCCGGACGAATTGTCCGGTGGAATGCAGCAACGGGTTGGACTGGCTAGAGTGCTTGCCGGAAACCCCGATATCTTGCTAATGGATGAGCCTTTCTCGGCCCTGGATCCCCTAATAAGAGCTGAATTGCAGCAACAATTTCTGGAGCTATCCGCAACACTAAATACGACTACACTGTTTATCACTCATGATCTTGAAGAGGCCATTCGCCTGGGACACCGAGTGGGCTTGTCGGATAATTAATAGAATACGTGAGATAATATGGGCTGATTCTAGTCAGCCTGCAATTTTGAGCAAACGTCATCAAAGCCAACTGTTCCTAACCTTAGATTCTCTGGTTAGCTCTGAACATCCCTACCGTAAACTCGATGAGCTATTATGTTTTGGTGCATTGAGTAAACCCTTCTCTAAAATATATGCCACCCGTGGCCCTAAAGGCCGAGGTGTTGAGTTCGGCTTACGTGCCTTGGTGCTTCAGTTCATGGAAGATTTAAGTGATAGAGAAATGGAGCGATACTTATCAGAGAATCTGGCCGCTAAGTGGTTTTGTGATTCAGGACTGGAACAGAGCACTCCTGATCATAGTTACTTTGGTGATTTTCGCTCACGCATTGGAACCAGGGGTATGATGAATTTATTTGACCGTGTTCGGAGCGGGTTAGTTTCAATGGGCTTAGTACGAGAAGTATTCACATTTGTCGATGCCAGCCAGTTGGTCAGTAAGCTAACCACTTGGGATGATAGAGATAAGGCGATAAAGATGGGATTAGAGGAGTTCAACAATAAGACAGTTGATAAAGTTGCGGCGGACAAGCAAGCACGGTTTGGGTGCAAGGGAAATAGCAAATATTGGTATGGTTACAAAGAGCATGCATCAGTGGATATGCAAAGTGGCTTGATCAATAAAATAGCGGCCACCTCGGCTGAGGTAACGGATGCAAGCGGCTTGAAGCATGTTTGCCCTAAGTCGGGCGCTGTTTATGCGGACAAGGGTTATTGCGTGAGCCCGGCCAAAACCACGCTCAGGCGCAACGGTTGCCATGATGCAACAATCAAGAAGAACAATATGCATGGCAAGAATAGAGACAAAGACCGTTGGATTAGCAAAATTCGTTCACCATATGAGCGAGTGTTTGCTCATCGCAATAAGCGAGTTCGTTATAAAGGGTTGGCTAAAGTCCAGTTCCAAGTTGGAATCAGGGGCTTATGTTTTAACCTTAAGCGATTAATGGCATTGGGAGTTGAACGAGTTGAATTGGTGCCGGCCTAGGGATAGATCCGTCTATTGGTGGCAAAATGGCTGCTAATAGACGGTTTATTGCACAAAAAACGCGTTGCTGAGCAAACTAAAAGCGACTTCGGCGAAAACCCTGTTTGAAATTGTATTAACCGACGAGCCCCGAGTGCAATCATGAAAGACGGCGTCATCGTTCAAGTGGGCACACCAGAAGATATTCTACATAACCCAACTGACGATTATGTCAAAAGTTTTGTAAAGGGAATATCTCAACTGCGTTACGTCACTGCACAGCAAGCTATGGTGCCTTTGGAACGGTATGGAGTGATCGAAAAAATGCCAGCGCCGGAGGCGATGAGTGTAGTGGCGTCAATGATTTCGGTCACCGGACTAGGTCAGATGGTATTGCGCGGCATTGGTCGGTTGGATATGTCAGTTGCTTCAACCGGAGGCTTAGGTATTGTATTGATCGCAATCACGATCGACCGAATTTCCCAGGGATTTGGTCTTTCCCGACGTGATCGAGGTCACCGCAACTGGTATCAGGTCGGGCCGATAGGAATGATCATTAAATTGATCAAAAAGTCTGATTTAAAATCGGGCTAGATGTAAATATATAAGGAGTTTGATAAGCATTTGGCAATGTATGCCATTCAATAATTAATACTTAACCCAAAATGAGGATGAAGAATGAAAACACAAATTAACCCTAAAGCAGTACGCAAATCGCTGGTCAACGCACTAGCCGTCGGCGTTTGTACCATTGGAGTGCTTAGTTTAAGTATCCCAACTTCGATGGCATCGTCGCTCCCTGGAGCGGGTAAAACAATTCAACCCATCGCAACGGGACGTGCGGATCAATACTTCCAGCATTTTATAGTCCAAATCGGGCTCGAAAAGCTGGGATACACTGTCGGGACGCACTTGGAAGCCCAATACCCTGCAATGCACCTAACTATTGGCCAAGGAGAGGCCGATTATACGGCCGTACACTGGAATCCGCTACACGGAGTCTTGTCCAACATGAAATGATACTGAGCGAAGGGACTGATTCTAATCGGAAATGATACCGAACTAATCTAATTTCTGTTCATGATGGTGAATGAATACCATTATGAATGACCACCATATAGATACCCTTGATAAGGCACGCTTGTTGCTACAAGGCACTGATGAAATCGATCTGGCAATCGACGGTAAACGCAATCGCTATGATTTCATCAAACGCACCTTAATGCGTTTCAAATACAGCAAACCGGGTCGAGCCGATAAGGGTCTTGTGCTGCGTTATATCACACGCATCAGCGGTTACTCTTATGTGCAAGTGAAACGCCTGGCTGCCAGCTATCTCAAGCACGGTAGAATCCAGTGGCGACATCGTGCCACAAGGGGCTTTGCTAGACGCTATAGCAATCAAGACATTAAGCTTCTAGCAGATATGGATGAACTCCACGGTACGTTATCAGGCCATGCCACTAAGAAACTCTGTGAGCGCGCCTTAGTTGTCTATGAGTAAGCTGAGTATGCCAACCTAGCACGTATCTCGGTTTCTCATCTATACAATCTACGCCGATCTAAACCCTACCAGAACAATCTCCGTCACTTTGAAAAGACACATTCCAAGCCTTCTTCTATCGGCCAAAGACGTAAGCCACAGCCAGAAGGTCAACCTGGCTATAGCCGTGTAGATACAGTGCATCAGGGCGATAAGGACAAGGTTAAAGGGGTCTATCATATCAACGCCGTTGATGAGATCACCCCGTTTGAAGTCGTGTCTTCTACACAGAAAATATCAGAGCCATTCTTGATGCCTATTCTCACTCAAATGCTAGAGCAGTTCCCCTTTGTGATTAAAGGCTTTCATGCCGATAATGGCAGTGAATACATTAACCAATCGGTGGTGCGATTGTTGAATAAGCTATTAATCGAGTTGACCAAATCCAGGGCTAGACACCGTAACGACCATGCCTTAGTTGAGTGCAACAATGGGGCCATCGTGCGCAAGCATCTTGGCTTCATGCATATCCCGCAAAAATATGCGCCTGATATTAATCAATTTGCCACCGACTTTCTTAACCCTTATTTGAATTATCACCGACCTTGTTTCTTCCCACAGACCAGCACTAACAACAAAGGAAAACAAGTCAAAACCTATCCATATCGAAACATGATGATGCCTTATGAAAAACTCAAATCGTTGACCAATGCACAGTCATATCTTAAAACTCACATCTCGTTTACAATGCTTGACGATATCGTTTATCAGATGACTGATAATGAGGCAGCAAAACAACTCAATGAGGAAAAAACTAAACTCTTTAAAAACATCTTTGAACAGAAATGACAATCAACTTCTCGGTATCATTCCTGTATTGGAATAGACTCACGGTCAGTTTTATGAAAAAGCAGGCGGCAGTGCATCGATGGAACGTGTTGGTCAACTGGTAACAGGTGCCGCACAGGGTTACCTTATCGACAAAGCCACTGCAGATAAGCACAACATTACCAACCTTGGTCAATTGAAAGACTCTGCGATCGCAAAACTATTCGATAGCGATGATGATGGCAAAGCTAACTTGACGGGTTGCAACCCTGGCTGGGGCTGTGAAGGTGTTATTGAACATCAATTAGATTCCTTTGAATTACGTGACACCGTTACTCATGATCAGGGCACTTACTTCGCTATTATTGCGGATACAATCACTCGCTTTGAAGCAGGAGAATCTATCCTGTATTACACTTGGTCGCCACTGTGGGTTAGTTCGATCTTAAAACCACAAGTCGATACTGTTTGGTTAGATGTGCCCTTTTCTTCGCTGCCCGATCAGGCTGATGCCGGCACAGCATTACCGAATGGCAAAAATCCCGGCTTCACGGTAAACACCATCGGTATTCTTGCAAACAAGGAATTTTTGGCAAAAAATCCTGCGGCTAAGAAATATTTCGAATTATTGAATATTCCACTAGATGACATTAATGCCGCAATTCTGCGACAGTACGAAGGAGAGAAGAGTGTCAAGCAAATTCGCGGTCATGCAGAAGAATGGGTCAAGAAAAATGAAACTCAATTTATGGCATGGGTGGATCAAGCAAAGAGGGCCGCACAATAGTAACGGCATTGATTAGCCATTGCTCTCAACGACGAACATATCGATGATGAGAGTAATGGTAATTATTTTTTGCCCAGCACATTCTAGCTATCAATGTGCAGTATTTACTTTGGAGTAATGATCACATGACAGCGAAAAAGATATCTAACGACCCCTTACTAATACCACTCCAGCTCAAGCATCTAGTGCTAAAAAATAGAGTGATGAGCACTAGCCATGCCTGCGGCCTGGAAGAAGGCGGTTTTCCTCAAGACCGATATCAAACCTATCGTGAAGAGAAAGCAAAAGGTGGTTTGGCGTTGTCGATGTTCGGCGGATCATCGAATATAGCACTAGACTCACCTTCAATATTCCAGCAATTAAATGTTGGCATCGATGCCATTATCCCGCATTTGCAAAAATTTTCTGAAAGAATGCATGCCCAAGGAGCCGCCCTAATGTGTCAGATTACTCATTTAGGTCGGCGCGGTGACCCCTATGCTGACAACTGGTTACCGGCAATCGCTCCCTCTGTTATCCGAGAAACGCTACACCGCGCAATACCCAGGGAAATGGATGAAAACGATATAAAACGTATCGTCAAGGCCTACGGCGCCGCCGCCAGGCGTTGCAAAGAAGGTGGGCTTGATGGCATTGAAACCATGGATTCATCGCACCTGATAGGTCAGTTTTTGTCGCCGCAAACAAATTTTCGCACCGACAAATTCGGCGGTTCACTAGAGAATCGCTGCCGATTCGGGTTAATGGTTCACGACGAGATCCGTCGGCAAACGGGTGACAATTTTCTCGTTGGCATGCGTTATAACGTCGACGAAGGCCCAGGCGGAGGATTAAATTTTGAGGACAGTGTCGCTGCCGCATTGATATTCCAAGAATCTGGAGGCATTGATTTCATTAATGCCAATTTTGGCCGCATGGACAATTTATACAAGCTAGCGTCCGATTGCATGCCGAGCATGGACGCCCCCTCGCCCCTTGGCTGGAAATCGTCGGTCGTTTCAAAAAAGAAGTCGATTTACCTATCTTCCATGCAGCGCGAATTGCCGATATTGCCACAGCGCGGCACGCAATTAAAAACGGTTTGCTGGATATGGTCGGTATGACTAGAGCACACATCGCAGATCCACATATAGTCAGCAAAATTATCCGTGGGGAAGAGGAACGCATCCGTTCATGTGTCGGTGCTTCACATTGTATGACAGGCTATCGCCCCGCCTGCCTGCATAATGCTTCGGCCGGCCGCGAGAGAGTTTTACCACATATTGTTTTACTAGCATCTAGTTTTAAAAAAGTAATTGTAGTTGGCGGCGGTCTCGCAGGATTGGAAGCCGCACGAATTGCCGCAAGCCGAGGTCATCGAGTGACATTATTTGAAGCCACATCAAACTTGGGCGGACAGCTTCTCATTGCGGCACGTAACGAATGGCGCAAAGATTTGATCGGCATTATCGACTGGCGAGTTCAGGAACTCGAACGACTGGGTGTTACGGTTTACTTCAATAGTTATGTCGAGGCGGAGGAGGTTTCTACACTGGCTCCTGATTGCGTGATCATTGCAACCGGTGGCTTGCCTAATCTTGACAATCTTGAAGGCGGTGAGCACTGCACAGCTGTTTGGGATGTTCTCTCGGGGCACGTACCTATCGTTGACGACAGCATTGTTTACGATGGGACTGGACGCCATGGCGCCGTTTCCTGTGCAGAATTTATCGCAACAAATGGCAAGACCGTAGAACTCATAGGGCTCGATGGAGACCTTTGTCAGGAAGTATCCTATGCCGAAAAAACAGTTTTCAAAAAGCATTTCTACGAATTACGTGTTCCGACACAATTCGACCAACAACTGGTTCGCATCGACCGCGATAATGACCATATAATTGCTTTCTTTGTGAATGAAGCTACCGGTAAAGAGACGCAAAAACGTTGTCAGCAATAGTCGTTGATCGCGGCACATTACCAATGGATGATGTTTATCATGATCTCAAATCCAACTCGTCTAATCTCGGCGTAACCGACTTAGATGCACTGTATCGAAGGGACAGCACAAAACAAAATTCTAAATTCGCTAGGCACATACCAGCTTCATCGTATCGGTGACGCGGTAGCCAGCCGAAACGTCCATGCCGCAATTCTAGACGCCGCTCGCTTGGCAAACGCATTGTAACACGATCAGCTTACGCCATTTTAAAATACCTGTAAATCGTGTCTATCGACAAAGGATACAATGCCTGCCCATGTCCTTACGCTCCATCACTAGCTGCCGTCATTAGGCCTATCGAACTACCCGGGCTTCACGGTAAGCACAGTGGCGATTAATGAAGTAACCATTTTCAGTCATATTGGAGTCGAGAAAACCCTATAGGGCTTACGCTGAAAATTAGTGCAACCTGCCTTGCTCCTACAAGGAGATTTTCAAGTTAATTTTGTAACCCAGTGCCAAGACATAGATCTTTATGACGACAGATTTAGATGCAGGTGTACTTTAAAACGCTAAGCCTGAGTTTCCTCAAATTGCGCTAGCAACTTAGGGTAAAGCAACCAAAGTGATAGCGCACGTACCACCATAAAAATGCACAAGCTCAGTAACAGCCCTTGATTACCCCACAATGGCACCATCCCCCAAACACAAAGCAGATAAACCCCAGTAGACACTATCATCGCATTGCGCATTGCGCCAGTTTGGGTAGTGCCAATAAAAACACCGTCGAGCACAAAGCTCCAAACCGACACCAATGGCAAAATCACTAGCCAAGGGGTATAACTTCGTGCCAGCACTAAGACTTCTTGCTGGTTGGTAAACAATGCCATAAATATGTCACTAAAGATGCCATAAATTACAGCGAGAACGGCAGCACTTATAACAGCCCATTTAGCGGAGATTGACACAGCCAAATTAAAACGTTGTCGATTACGTTCTCCAAAAGCGCTACCCACTAGGGCCTCTACTGCAAAGGTAAACCCATCCATTGCATAAGCAGCAATACTTTGAAAATGCAATAAAATGGCGTTAACCGCTAGATACAATTCGCCCAGCTTGGCGCCTTGCGCAGTAAAGTAAGCGAAAGCAAATACCAGGCACAATGTTCTTATGAAGATATCAGCATTGGCTAACATTAATTGCTTAATAGTGCTATATTCAAACACTGCTTTAGCATTAAATTTTGCTAGCGCAGTTTTCGCGACATTTCTAAGCAAAAAGAAGCCTGCAAACATCGCTAAATACTCTGAAATTAGCGTTGCCCAAGCTACCCCAGCAACGCCCATATTTAACACGGGCACAAAGAGCAGGTCTAATGAAATATTGCTGACACTTAGCACCAACTGCAACATCAATGCGCCTTTAGTATTCTGTAGGCCTATTAACACCCCTGTAAAGGCGAATACGCACAAAGTGGCTGGCGCGCTAAATACGCGAATAAGCGCGTACTCCTTTGCTAACGATTCCACAGCGGGCGTGCTTTCTATTAGCTGCAACGCAAAATCGATTAGCCAAGGCCCAACAGCAACAACAAGTAGGCCAATACCAAGTGCCAAGCTAATCACTCTTAAAAATATATGAGCAACTTCTCGATCATTGTGTGCGCCCAGCGCTTGGGCTACAAAGCCAGTTGTACCCATACGCAAAAAGCCAAAACCCCAGTACAAGAAGCTAAAAATCAGTGCGCCCACTGCAACCGCGCCGATGTAGTGCGTTGCCCCTAAGTGACCTACCACGGCAGTATCTACCGCCCCCACTAAGGGGACCGAGATATTGGACAATATCATCGGACCGGCCAATACCCAAACACGCTTATCGGTAATAGTTTGATGGGGGCGTGAGTCAGTCATGGTCAGTGGGTTTGTCAGGTTACATATTGGCAGTAAACCAGTGGTTTTTCGGCTACTTATCTGAGCGCTACTCGGTCAGGTAAGCTTAAATCTCGAATATGGAGTTTATACAGGGGAATTATGCTTGAAACTGACTTTAATGCCCCGATATTTTGTGCTTTCGTAGCCCACTTGTTGTATCATGCGGCCCGCTTGAAAAATCGGGTCATATGGACCACCAAATTTGAATTTTATGTTAGAACTTGAAACATGACAGATTTAAATCATTATAGAAATATTGGTATATTTGCCCACGTAGATGCCGGTAAAACCACGACTACCGAACGCATACTAAGCCTCACTGGTAAAATTCACAAAATCGGTGAAGTACATGATGGCGAAGCCACCACTGACTTCATGGATCAAGAGCGCGAGCGCGGAATCACTATTCAATCAGCCGCGACTAGCTGTGTGTGGGATGACCATCGCTTAAACATTATCGATACACCTGGTCACGTTGACTTCACTATCGAAGTCTATCGTTCGCTCAAAGTACTTGACGGCGGCATAGGCGTATTCTGTGGTTCAGGTGGTGTTGAGCCTCAATCGGAAACCAACTGGCGTTATGCGAACGACTCGGAAGTAGCGCGTATTATTCTAGTAAACAAGCTAGACCGAATAGGCGCGGACTTCTACCGCGTGGTAGACCAAGTAGAAAACGTATTGGGTGCTAATCCATTGGTGATGATATTGCCTATCGGCATCGAAGACGAATTCTCTGGCGTTGTTGACCTATTAACCCGTGAAGCTTGGGTATGGGATGATTCTAGCGACCCATTGAACTATAAAATTAAAGAAATGCCTGCCGAGATGGTCGACAAGGTTGAAGAATATCGTGAAAAATTAGTTGAAGCTGTACTAGAGCAAGACGACGATGCGATGGAAGCTTATCTTGATGGCGAAGAGCCCAGCATCGAAACCCTAAAAGCGTGTATTCGCAAAGGCACGATCGCACTAGATTTCTTCCCAACATATTGCGGTTCAGCATTCAAAAACAAAGGTATTCAGCTGGTACTCAATGCGGTAGTTGATTATTTGCCCAGCCCAACAGAAGTAAAACCTCAGCCAGAAGTTGACCTTGAAGGTAACGAGACAGGCGAGTTCGCGGTGGTTGACGTTGAAAAACCATTGCGCGCCCTGGCATTCAAAATTATGGACGACCGTTTCGGTGCTCTAACCTTTATTCGTATTTACTCAGGTAAACTAGCTAAAGGTACCATGGTACTAAACACGTTTACGGGCAAGACAGAGCGTATCGGCCGTATCGTAGAGATGCACGCGAATTCACGTGAAGAACTGGCCTCTGCGCAGGCAGGAGACATCGTTGCCGTACTTGGCATGAAGAATGTACAGACTGGCCACACATTATGTGACCCAAACAACCCTGCCACCTTGGAGCCAATGGTATTCCCAGACCCTGTCATCTCGATGGCGGTAGCCCCTAAAGACAAGAGCATATCCGAGAAGTTAGGTATGGCGTTAGGTAAGATGATCGCTGAAGATCCTTCTTTCCACGTTGAAACGGACGAAGACAGCGGCGAAACCATCCTTAAAGGCATGGGCGAATTGCACCTAGATATCAAGGTTGATATCTTGAAGCGTACGCACGGTGTCGAAGTCGAGGTGGGCAAGCCTCAAGTGGCTTACCGTGAAACCATCACCCAGACGGTTGAAGACAGTTACACCCACAAGAAGCAAACCGGTGGTTCGGGTCAATTCGGCCGTATCGACTACACCGTTTCGCCTGGCGAGCCAGGCAGTGGTTATGTATTTGAATCTAAGGTTACAGGCGGTAACGTACCACGCGAATACTGGCCTTCAGTACAAAAAGGCTTTGCAATGATGATGGAAGAAGGCGTGTTAGCTGGCTTCCCTTGCTTAGACGTGCAGGTAACACTTCAAGACGGCACTTTTCACGCAGTAGATTCATCTCCGATGGCGTTTGAAGCAGCGGCTAAAGGTGCTTATCGCCAGTCAATTCCAAAGGCTGGCCCGCAACTAATCGAACCTATCATGAAGGTAGACGTATTCACCCCTGAAGACCACGTAGGTGACGTTATCGGTGATTTAAACCGTCGCCGCGGCATGATCAAATCACAAGACATCAACACTAACGGTGCACGCATTAAGGCGAACGTACCACTAGGTGAAATGTTTGGTTACATTGGCGACTTACGTACTATGACATCGGGCCGTGGTCAGTTCTCAATGGAGTTTGAAAACTACATGCCTTGCCCGAAGAATATTGCAGAAGCGGTTATTAAAGAAGTGAAGGAACGTAAAGAAAAAGCCTAAGCCCCTTCTTCTTCCGAGTCAAAAAAAGCCTCACTTAGCGGGGTTTTTTTGGTCCTAAACTAAGGCTCAGCCTACAGCAGATTTTGTTCAGGATTCATTATCGCCTAATCTTAGCTCAAAGCAGAGCTGGCCTTGGTATGGCTATAAAAACACGTAACTACTCAGCGAGCCACGGATGGAGATCACACACACTCAAACTCAAATACACCGTCAACGAAGCTTGTCGAAACCACTAGACTTTCGGCATATAAATACAGACTAAAATAAACTCCATCGATTAGCCCTTTTGAGCATTGCAGAACATTGCTTAAATTGTTTATCAAATCGCTTCGCCCGCGAATCGACTCGTTTGGCTGTATTAATCAACCAGCTTTTATTTTTGTATGTGCCTCTAGCGTAGCCACCTTGCCCTTCATGATAATTTAGGTAATGCTTATAACCATCAGATTTAGGTATCTTGTGTTGTAGCGTAGTGACGTTCATATACCACTGAATAAAGTCTACCGCGTCGCCGAAATTGTCGCGGCGACTGATAAAACTGCCTGCTTGCTCCTTATAGTTCGCCCAAGTCGAGTTAAGTGCTTGGGGGTAACCATAAGCATTGCTAGCTCGCCCAGTGGGAATAATCCCTAAAAAATATTTCATTGGCGGGCGCGCTCGCGCTTTAAAAGCCGATTCTTGTGCCATAATGGCCATCGGCACGCTGACATTGCTTTCCCATTTTTTAGCGGCTTTTACTGACGCTCTATACCATTTAGGTTTTTCTGAAAAAAGGTCGCAGATATTCTCGGTATTTCTCGGTTGTACTGAAACGCAGCCCGATAATACCGCCAACCATATGCCTGCTATGATTAATTTGGCTGCCTTGGTGAAGCTCACTTAAGGTTTCCGTCTAATCTCTGAAGTTCTTGAACTGCAAGGGCACAGTCTATTCCAATACAGGAATGATACCGAGAAGTTGATTGTCATTTCTGTTCAAAGATGTTTTTAAAGAGTTTAGTTTTTTCCTCATTGAGTTGTTTTGCCGCCTCATTATCAGTCATCTGATAAACGATATCGTCAAGCATTGTAAACGAGATGTGAGTTTTAAGATATGACTGTGCATTGGTCAACGATTTGAGTTTTTCATAAGGCGTCATCATGTTTCGATATGGATAGGTTTTGACTTGTTTTCCTTTGTTGTTAGTGCTGACCTGTGGGAAGAAACAAGGTCGGTGATAATTCAAATAAGGGTTAAGAAAGTCGGTGGCAAATTGATTAATATCAGGCGCATATTTTTGCGGGATATGCATGAAGCCAAGATGCTTGCGCACGATGGCCCCATTGTTGCACTCAACTAAGGCATTGTCGTTACGGTGTCTAGCCCTGGATTTGGTCAACTCGATTAATAGCTTATTCAACAATCGCACCACCGATTGGTTAATGTATTCACTGCCATTATCGGCATGAAAGCCTTTAATCACAAAGGGGAATTGCTCTAGCATTTGAGTGAGAATAGGCATCAAGAATGGCTCTGATATTTTCTGTGTAGAAGACACGACTTCAAACGGGGTGATCTCATCAACGGCGTTGATATGATAGACCCCTTTAACCTTGTCCTTATCGCCCTGATGCACTGTATCTACACGGCTATAGCCAGGTTGACCTTCTGGCTGTGGCTTACGTCTTTGGCCGATAGAAGAAGGCTTGGAATGTGTCTTTTCAAAGTGACGGAGATTGTTCTGGTAGGGTTTAGATCGGCGTAGATTGTATAGATGAGAAACCGAGATACGTGCTAGGTTGGCATACTGAAGTGGACCCCATGATTAGGACAGGTTGAAGGCCAAAATAAGGAGTTATTTTCTGTTTTATAATTGTTCAAAACGAGGAACAGAAAATGAGTAAAAAGCGTAGAAACCATGCCCCACAATTCAAAGCCAAAGTTGCTCTTGCAGCAATCAAAGGTGATGAAACATTAAGCAATCTTGCTAGTCGTTATGACATCAATGCAAATCTTATCGTCAAGTGGAAGAAACAATTGCTCGATAGCTCAGCTGAAGTCTTTGCATCAGGCACAGGCTTATCTCCAAACCGAGAATCAGAGATTAAATCATTACAGGCAAAGATCAGTGAAATCACCATGGAAAACGATTTTTTATCAAAAGCGCTCGGTCGTTAAACAGACCTGAGCGCAAAACTATGATTAATAAAAGCAATAAACTATCGTTAGTTCGTCAGTGTAAATTGTTGAAGATTCATCGTTCCCATGTTTATTACAAAACCTCACCTGCTAATGAGGATGACTTGGAACTGATGCATCTGATTGATCGCATTCACCTCAATCGGCCCTTTCTTGGCAGTAGACGCATTCGTGATGTGTTGCAAGATGTAGGCCACCGAGTTGACCGTAAGCATGTGCGACGCTTAATGCGTAAGATGGGCATTAAAGCCATCTATCCTAGGCCTAACACCAGCAAGAAGAAGGCGGGGCACAAGATTTATCCTTATCTGCTAGGTGGGTTGGCCATCAATCAACCCAATCAAGCTTGGTGTACCGATATAACTTATATCCCGATGCCTAAGGGCTTTGCTTATCTTACCGTTGTGATGGATTGGTATTCTCGTAAAGTGCTGTCATGGCGGCTTAGCAACAGCATGGATAGCGCATTCTGCGTAGATGCTTTGGAAGAGGCACTGCATTACTACGGCAAGCCTGATATCTTTAACAGCGATCAAGGTGCGCAATTTACCAGTGAGGCGTTTACCGGTGTACTCAAAGACAATGGTATTCGCATCAGCATGGATGGCAAAGGTGCTTGGCGTGACAATGTATTTGTTGAGTGCTTATGGCGCAGCGTGAAATATGAGGAAGTCTATTTGCAAGCCTACCAATCGATGAAAGAGGCAAAAGACGGCATTGGCTCCTGGATAAACTATTACAACCAAGAGCGTAAACATCAAACATTGGGCATGGTCCCTGACATGATGTATGATCCATGTCGCGACCTGAAATTGGCTGCTTAATCAGCTGAAAATAACTCCTAAGCCATCTGTCCTAAAAAGCGGGTCCACTTCTTACTCAGTTTGCTCATAGACAACTAAGGCGCGCTCACAGAGTTTCTTAGTGGCATGGCCTGATAACGTACCGTGGAGTTCATCCATATCTGCTAGAAGCTTAATGTCTTGATTGCTATAGCGTCTAGCAAAGCCCCTTGTGGCACGATGTCGCCACTGGATTCTACCGTGCTTGAGATAGCTGGCAGCCAGGCGTTTCACTTGCACATAAGAGTAACCGCTGATGCGTGTGATATAACGCAGCACAAGACCCTTATCGGCTCGACCCAGTTTGCTGTATTTGAAACGCATTAAGGTGCGTTTGATGAAATCATAGCGATTGCGTTTACCGTCGATTGCCAGATCGATTTCATCAGTGCCTTGTAGCAACAAGCGTGCCTTATCAAGGGTATCTATATGGTGGTCATTCATAATGGTATTCATTCACCATCATGAACAGAAATTAGATTAGTTCGGTATCATTTCCGATTAGAATCAGTCCCTTCGCTCAGTATCATTTCATGTTGGACAAGACTATGACCGCAAATGCTTGCATGCATTGCTATGATCCAATTTGTTTGATTGGCTGCCCTACCGGAGCGGTCCATCGCGCACCCGATGGCGTGGTACAAATCAACGATAAAACCTGTATAGGTTGTTCCAGTTGCGCGAATTCATGTCCTTACGAAAACATTCGTATGGTGAAAACCCGTAGTACCAGCGGCGCTATATTGAAAGACAGTGAAACCTCGAAGCCTGTACTAAAAGCAACTAAATGTGATTTGTGCTCAGATCAAATAGGGGGCCCGGCCTGCGAAAGAGCCTGCCCACATGATGCCTTAGTCAGGCTCGATTTATCTACTCTCAATCAGTAGCGTTTACCGCATGCGACCTAAACTTAAGCGCAGGCATCTTCGCAACAGCCTAATTACTGCGGCTGTTGTAGCACTCGTTTGGTTAAGTGTTCGAATAGTTGAACTGGATTTACAAAACTCTGCTTACACCTCTGGTTGGGTATTAATAGCGTGCATTACGTTGTTAATGGCATATCAAATACGCAAAAAAATTCGCACCTTGCCCATCGGCTCTAATGCAGCTTGGTTACAGTTGCATTTATACGTTGGAGTGTTGACTATCATTGTTTTTAGTCTTCACATTGATTGGTCACTGCCTAGAACTCAACTTGGCTTGATGCTTACTACATTCTTTTTAGGTACAGCAATCACTGGCATCCTTGGCATTTTTTTGTCTAGACTATACGCAAAACGGCTCCGTCATTTATCCGAGGAAATAATTTTCGAACGCATTCCGTATCACAGAAACACCCTAAAAGAAAAAGCACAGGCGCTGGTGCTTGAAGCGGCTGAGAAAACTGGCTCTTCAGGCATACTTAATTTGTATGAGCAATCCTTTGCCGTTTATTTTTCAGGCCCCTCGCACCGTGTAGCCCATTTGTTAGGATCAAGTTACCACCTCGAAGCAATGCGTTCGCAAATCAGAAATCACCAGCGTTTCTTAAACGACCAAGAGGTTGAATATGCGGGCAAATTGCTTTCCCTGGTATTACAAAAAGATGAACTCGACAGCCACCACTCCTTGCAAGGGGTTTTAAAACATTGGCTGTTTATACACGTACCGCTTGCAGTCGCTTTGCTACCCGTCATTCTTATTCATATCGTTAGCTCCTACGCCTATAGGAGTAGTTTATGACAAAGAAGCTACTGCAAAAGTTTGGTATACGAGACAGTCAATACGAGCGCCCTACGCAAAAATGGGTATGCGGGCGTAGCACTGATGGACGACCATGCGAAAATGGCCCGAGTTTGAAGGGGTGCTGCATGCAACCCGATAAGCCCTGCCAACCTAGACTTAATGCCTATCACCGGCGTAAACGTATTACCTTAGGTGCCCTCGCGATTACGCTCGGCCTTTTAATGCTTTTATATCAACATGACGGGGGCAAAACTCTGTTCAATCCTGGAGATTTGAGTTCTGGACACGCTGGTCTACTGCGATGCGAAACCTGCCATAGCGGTGCTAGCGACTCCTTACGAGGTAAGCTTGGTCATGCGCTATCCCTGACCGGGTCAGATGACTCTGGCAAATGCCAGAATTGTCACAAAATACAAAAACGGCCATTGCTGCCACATAACCAAGACTTGTTAGCAGCCACCGAGGCTACTATAAGACACCAAAATGGTAGTTCGTTACTTAAATTATCTAACGACATTTTTGGGGGCAACCAAACCAGCGACCTAATATATTGTGCTAGCTGCCACAGCGAGCACAAAAGTAGCGTTGAAGATTTAACTGTCATGTCCAACGACGAATGCCAATCTTGCCACCAAACGCAATTTCATAGCTTAAAGAACGGCCACCCCGAGTTCGAGAACTTCCCTTATGCCAAAAGCACTCGTATAAAATTTGATCATGTATCGCACTTTAACAAGCATTTTAGCGATGAAGATGTCAGTGAATATGCGCCATTAGGTTGTAAACAATGTCATTTGCCTGATGCGACTGGTCAATGGATGGAAACCACAAATTTTGAAGCGGCTTGCAGTAGTTGTCACTTAGACCAAATTCGCGGTGTGAACCGCGCGTCGAATAACGGAGTGGCCATGCTCTCGATTCCAGAGCTGGACATAGAGTCGCTTGAATTGGCAGGGTTCTATACAGGTGAATGGCCTAAAAGCGGAGCTAGTGACCTTTCGCCTTTGATGCAGCTATTGCTTCAAAGTGACCCACGCTATGCGGAAATTACCGCTGATTTGGGCAGTATTGATTTATTTGATCTAACTACCACAAATTACTGCCAACGCAAACGCGCCACTGAATTGGTATGGCTGATAAAAGAATTGCTATACGATATATCAGAGGGAGGGGTCGCTGAATTACAATCACGATTACAAGCTGGTTTAGGACAACAATTGAGTTACCAGGAAGTGGGAGCCGCCATTTCCGCGCTACCGGAAGAAGTTGTGTTGAGCACTTTTAACCGGTGGTTACCAACACTAAAGCTTGAAGTTGAGGCCTTTCGCTTTGGCGAAATTACGCTACGTAGCAACGAACAAATGCCAGCTGATGAAATGGCCCAATTCGAATTAGTAAAACAAGAATTGCTCGCAAAAGCTCAGCAACAAGCTGATGCATTGGCCGCTCAGAACAACCAAGATCCAGCGCAAGAGGATATTCTAGGTGAAGACATTCTGGGCGAGGATATTCTAGACGAAGGTGAGATATTGACAACTGGCGATGAGGATTTGATAGCTGAAGATGACATCTTATTAGACGATGACATCCTAGTCGAAGACTTGGATAGTAATTTTGATGGCAACGAGGAAACTGAGCCGACTATGACGACTCAAGATCAAAACCCTTGGTTAGCTAATGGTGGCTGGTATCAAGATGAAAGTGTCATTCGATATCGTCCAGCCGTGCATGCGGATCCATTCCTAGAAACTTGGCTCACATTAACCGCGAGCGTAGATAATGCAATATCACAGCGCGTTTTTAGGTCCTTAAGTGATAAAAGTTCTGTTGGGACATGCATAAAGTGTCACAGCGTTGAGACTCCAACCGTGGTCAATGAGCAGATTGGCGAGCCTTCCGCTCTCATTAACTGGCATAGTTTTAAACCTGATGCGCAATTAAACGGTTTTACTCGTTATTCACACACCTCGCATTTTACTCTAATGAACGATAAAGGATGTAGTACTTGCCATGTACTAAATAGCGAAGCGGAGTATATGGAATCTTATGACGACACCAGGCCAGAGGATTTCCATAGCAATTTTACACCGATATCCAAAGAAACCTGCGCCAGTTGCCACCAAGAAGACCGCGCACCCGATAACTGCCTAACATGCCATAACTATCATATTGGCAAGATATTCTCTCCTATTGATTCTATTGAGGACGCGCTCATCCCTAGTGCAGAATAATCATTGCCAAATACCGTGATTAATATAGCTTCCTTACTCGCCCGGGAGTTTTACATAATCGCAGCACAACAATGAATAGCCGCCGAAAATATTGAGAAACTTCGCTCTACAGCGACAATAAAAAACAAGCCTGTGCTCGAAATTTAAAGCTTAGAAAACAATATTTCTAGCGCCTTAAACGCTTTTGTGCCCAAGGTGCCGGTTAAATCCACTGATAAGGCATTATCAAAAAAGTATTCCATGTCTAAATCGATGCCAATAGCCGCAATATCAAAATCTCGGTGCCTATTCCACTCGTCAACCACCCGTGAAAGATGTTGATGTAAATAGGCTTCACTATTTTGCTGACTAGTCGCGCTGTCCATTGGCGCACCATCAGAAATCATTACCACGCATTTTCTAGACTCGTTTCTTGCGCTTAAGCGCTCGCACGCCCACTGCATGGCTTCTCCGTCTAAACCTTCACGGTAGTGTGAAGTGTGCAGCATTGAAGCAACACTTAAACGCGACCGTCGCCAAGAAGTATCGGCGTCTTTATATATAATATGTAGACGATCATTTAGGCGACCAGGGTGTTCAGGCGAACCCGCTTTTTTCCACGCTTTGAGCGATTTACCACCACTCCACCCGTCAGTTGAAAACCCTAATATCTCTGTCTTTACGCCGGCTAGTTCCAAAGCGCGGGTATAGATGTCCACCAGCACGGCCACTGTTTCATAGCGTTGTTGCTTCATCGAACCGGAAGTGTCGACCAAGAAAGTCAGTACGGTGTCGCAATGTGGGGCACTCTTTTCTTTTTTAAACACACGGTGATTAGCTGGATTGGATACCAACTGGCTTAATCGCCTACCATCAATAAATCCCTCATCTTCACCAAAGTCCCACCCCGCTAAGTGAGAAATAGCAAAAATACGTTGTAGGCGTTGTGCAAGACGCGGCACGCTGATGGCTTGAGCACGTATTAAACTATCCAATTGACGTCGCAATGTTTCGCGCTGCGTAATCCGATACATATCTGCCCCGCGGACTTCGCGATCAAAATCTGTTGTGAAAACTTCATACAATTCGCCAAATACGTCGCTTACTGCAAAACCTCCTTCTCCCACCCCACCGCCATCGCGGTAACGATCATCACTATCATCTGAAGGAGGCATAGGCAAACGGATGCGGGTAATAACAGCCTTACTATCGTCAGTAGTGCCTTCAATGTTGGCAGCTAGATCGCTGAGCGTCTTGGCGATATTTAGCGCATAAACACTATAGGCCTCCTGGTCTGCAAGGTGCTCTCTTAACTTGAGTAAATCTCTACCGATTAGTGGTGCTAAAAGAAAACGCGCGTGCTCTAAAGCACCCTCAACTTCGGTGTCAGTCACGGATTGAATAAGTCGTGAACGAACAATATGCGTAACACCATATATCAGTTCACCCAATTCATTTTCCAGCAGCCCATCGGTGCGGCACTGCCAACACCAAGCTTCGAAGGCCGTTTGCATATTTTGGCGTACGCCTGCATAAATTACGGGCACCAGCGCTTCAGTCCGAAGCTGCTCAAGCGTATCAAAAACTAAACGTGCGATTTGCTCATCAGGTAACTTAGCGCGGTGCAGAGGTTGGTCTGAAAAAGATAAGCGCAAGGCCATCCCATCGGTCACGCCTCTAACTTTAAGCAATTGGTCTGTTGCAGAATTAACGCTCAAATGTGGCGTGAAAAAATTAATTGGCTTGCCATTAGAAAACAAACGCTGTTGGCGATATTCGGCGTTGCGCCGGCCCGCAATCGCGCGCACCGAGGCCGCACAATGTCGCTCAAGCCTTCTGCGTCTTAAATGTTCGCTGATTGCAGTCATTTGTGAATCGACTTCACGACATTTAGGCCGTTTCGTCACCTGCGATCGATTCTTCTAACTCGGTACCAAACGCACGTTGATAATATTCGGCAATTAGGGAACGCTCTGCGTCGTCGCATTTATTTAGGAAAGACAAACGAAAGGCATAGGCAACGTCGTCAAATATCTCAACGTTTTCAGCCCAGGTTATCACCGTGCGCGGCGACATTACGGTAGATATATCCCCCGCTTCGAAGGCTTTTCTAGTTAGGTTCGCCAAGCCCACCATAGATTTCACTAAATCACGGTTATCTTTTACCGAATCAACCTGCGCCATGACGATGTCCATTTCTTCATCATCTGGTAAATAATTCAAGGTCGCTACAATGTTCCAACGATCTATCTGGGCTTGATTAAGCACTTGTGAGCCACTGTATAGGCCATTTAGGTTTCCTAAACCAACTGTATTAGCGGTTGCGAATAGCCTGAAACCCACATGCGGGCGAATCACACGATTTTGATCTAGTAGCGTGAATTTGCCATCGCGTTCTAGAATACGCTGAATGACAAACATGACGTCCGGCCGCCCAGCATCAAATTCGTCAAAAATAAGTGCGACTGGTCGCTGTAAGGCCCAGGGCACGATACCTTCCTGAAATTGTGTAACTTGCTTACCATCTTTAAGTGAAATTACGTCACGGCCCACAAGATCTAATCGGCTGATATGACCGTCCAAATTGACCCGGATACAAGGCCAATTAAGACGTGCAGCAATCTGCTCGATATGCGTAGATTTGCCCGTACCGTGAAAGCCCTGCACCATTACCCGGCGGTCTTTTGCAAAGCCCGCGAGAATGGCCAAGGTGACCTCCTTGTTAAAGCGATACGAGGTGTCAATCTCAGGCACGTGATCGTCACGAGCACTAAACGCAGGAACCATTAAATCGGAGTCAATTTGGAATAATTCCCGAACACCAACTTGGATATCAGGCGACAAGCAATCGAGTGGAATTTCAGACATCAGACAAATAGGGTAAAAGTGAATAGCAACGCTGACCAGGGCGCTAGATAAACACGATTCTAGCGTTTTTTTGTGATCGGTTGGCGAATACCTTATTAAGAGTATCTATTTCGGTATAAAGGACTTATGGGCAGAAAAAACTAAGCGCGGTCTAACACCCGTTGACGGTAGGCAACGTATAAGCCACTAGCACCAATCAATGCCGCTCCAATATATTGATGCGCTGGAATACGCTCGGCGAACATAACAAAACCAATAAAAATGGCCCAAGGTAATACAAGGTAATTAAATGGTTGCAAAGTAACTGCTGGTGCCCATTTCAGCGCTTGGATATTGCATAAATGACTAAACACACTGCAAAAACATAAAGCTACCAACCACCCTATTGCCTCATCCGGCACCGGTTGCCAATTAATCAAAGCTAATGGAATGCTCACTACTAAACCGACTAAACCAGTATATAACAATGTAGATTCTGAGCTATCAGTTCGGGCGGCCTTACGGGTTAATAAATTATAAAAAGCAAACATAAACGCACAGGCCAAGGCCATCAGGCTATATCGATTAAAGGTAACCGATCCCGGGGAGATAATGAAAACCGTACCAATAAAACCCACGCAAACCGCAATCCACCTCCGCCAACCTACCTGCTCACCCAATATCCATGGAGATAAAGCAGTAATGATGAGGGGGAAAGTTACCATAATAGTATGAATTTCACCTAAACCAATACTTTTAAGACGTAGGCAAATAAAAACACTTCAAATACTAACAACAAGCCGCGGGTAATCTGTAAGGGCACATTATGCACTCGCAATACTTCAGTGATTGGCTTGCTACGCGTGGCCCACCAATAGGCAAAAGCGCAAAAGGCAACATAGCGAAAGAAAATGAAAACACTCAGCGGCACGGTTATGCCCAATTGCTTGGTCATCGCATCTTGCGAAGCAAACAAGAAGGTGGCGAAGGTAACCAGCAATATGCCCTTATTGTGTTCCTGCATTGGCATAAAAGGTCTAGTAATCGAGAGACAACTACGCCAAGAGCTTGCTTTCGGAGCTTAACACCCCGTCTGCATCGCAATATACAAAGGAGCCACGCTTAAACTCCACGCCACCAAAGCTGACATTCTCGCCTAAAACGCCCTCACCCTGCTTGCTGCTTTTTTTGGGCGACGTCCCTAAACAACGCACCCCCACATCCATGTTGTCAATCATTTCACTGTCGCGAATGTAGCCATTTATGATGATTTCGGCCCAATCATTCATGCGCATAAATTCCGCCAACATATCACCAAGCACCGCAACACGGGTGGACGCCCCCGCGTCAACCACCATCACTCTTTTATCACCAGGCATTTGTAGTTGAGCTTTGAGCAAGGCGTTGTCTTCAAAACACTTAACTGTTTGCACTGCCCCGTAGAACGCCTTGCGCTGGCCATATGACTTAAATGGTAAGTTACAAAAACTAAGTTGCTCGTCGAAGTCGTCGACTAAATCTGCCGTTTTCATTTTTTGGTGTCTAATGGTTTATACGCAGTGACTTCAATTTCCACTAAAATATCGACCAGAAACTCGCCGACTAAAGCTGATCTTGTAGGCGGTTCTTGTGGAAAATACTCAGAATACACGGCGTTAAAACCGGGAAAATCCTGTTTATTTTTAAGCCACACCATTGATTTAACCACGTCGCTTAGCTCGCATCCTGCCTGCTGTAGAATATCACTGATACCTTCAATGCAAGCCCGTGTCTGATCTTCGATATCACCATCGGTCATCACCTCGCCGTCTTTAAAGGGTAGCTGTCCGGTGACGAACACAAAATCTCCAACGCGAATGGCTCTAGAAAGCGAAAGAGTTCGACCACCCAACACCATTGGCTCACCAATTACTGTTTTTTCTGACATGAGATTAGCTCTTCAATGTATTGTTTTTGCTATGTATTTACTAAATATTTTTGAAGAATCACCACTTTCTGTCAGAGCCAACACTTCATCACATATTCGCAATGCTCGATCCTGCTGTAAACCACCATATTGGATCAAGTTAACTGCTTTAGCGCGCATTTCTACGTCATTTAGCGCAAACTCGGGGTCACCTTTACAATCTTTGCGCTCAGTGCTAAATACCTTACCGCTTTGTGTTGTTACTTTTACCCCACCGCCCCATGATCGTGGGTAGGCACTTGCAAAAGGATTCGCTACGCGTACTTTGGTATTTAGCCTTAATTGCGCAGTGCGCTCGCGCTGTTGCGCGGTAAACGAGCTTAGCGTTACTTCCCCATCTAGGGCTCGTCGGTTAATACAATTTCAAACAGGGTTTTCGCCGAAGTCGCTTTTAGTTTGCTCAGCAACGCGTTTTTTGTGCAATAAACCGTCTATTAGCAGCCATTTTGCCACCAATAGACGGATCTATCCCTAGGCCGGCACCAATTCAACTCGTTCAACTCCCAATGCCATTAATCGCTTAAGGTTAAAACATAAGCCCCTGATTCCAACTTGGAACTGGACTTTAGCCAACCCTTTATAACGAACTCGCTTATTGCGATGAGCAAACACTCGCTCATATGGTGAACGAATTTTGCTAATCCAACGGTCTTTGTCTCTATTCTTGCCATGCATATTGTTCTTCTTGATTGTTGCATCATGGCAACCGTTGCGCCTGAGCGTGGTTTTGGCCGGGCTCACGCAATAACCCTTGTCCGCATAAACAGCACCCGACTTAGGGCAAACATGCTTCAAGCCGCTTGCATCCGTTACCTCAGCCGAGGTGGCCGCTATTTTATTGATCAAGCCACTTTGCATATCCACTGATGCATGCTCTTTGTAACCATACCAATATTTGCTATTTCCCTTGCACCCAAACCGTGCTTGCTTGTCCGCCGCAACTTTATCAACTGTCTTATTGTTGAACTCCTCTAATCCCATCTTTATCGCCTTATCTCTATCATCCCAAGTGGTTAGCTTACTGACCAACTGGCTGGCATCGACAAATGTGAATACTTCTCTTACTAAGCCCATTGAAACTAACCCGCTCCGAACACGGTCAAATAAATTCATCATACCCCTGGTTCCAATGCGTGAGCGAAAATCACCAAAGTAACTATGATCAGGAGTGCTCTGTTCCAGTCCTGAATCACAAAACCACTTAGCGGCCAGATTCTCTGATAAGTATCGCTCCATTTCTCTATCACTTAAATCTTCCATGAACTGAAGCACCAAGGCACGTAAGCCGAACTCAACACCTCGGCCTTTAGGGCCACGGGTGGCATATATTTTAGAGAAGGGTTTACTCAATGCACCAAAACATAATAGCTCATCGAGTTTACGGTAGGGATGTTCAGAGCTAACCAGAGAATCTAAGGTTAGGAACAGTTGGCTTTGATGACGTTTGCTCAAAATTGCAGGCTGACTAGAATCAGCCCATATTATCTCACGTATTCTATTAATTATCCGACAAGCCCATCTAGTAGTGCAATTGACACGGTATGAAATAAGGAGAACTTTGCTTGATATTGGTTTTCGGGTTGTGGACGATCACACACATCCAGGGCCGCTTGGTAGGTATCGACCTCTATACTGCTTATTTGTTGGTCTTTTATCGCGCTATGCAGCTCCAAGGCGCAATCTATTGTTGGATGTGTATGGCGACACGAAGGCCAAGGCTTAATGGATGTTAGTGGTAATTGCCAAGAGCCATCACGCTTAGCCAATATTGCCTTTGGTATAGGGTCAACACACATACCCGCAAACATACCCTTCTCACCCTCTAAGATTTCGGGTGACCCAGTAAAGCCAAACGCCGCAAGCTCAGCCGCTAGCCAGCCTGACTCCGCAGCGCGGCCCGCATGTAAGTGTTTACTCATTGCACCGGTTTGCATGAACTGCCAAAAACCGGATGACTGTGTGCCCGCATTACCTAAGGCGTGCATCGTTTGTTCAGTATCTAAATCCAGCAATGTCGCAGCTGCCATTGCCGAACCATAAGGGCCGCAGGTTGCCGTGTTATGCCAAACTTTATAATGCGTGGGCCCTACCGCAGCACCGATGCGACACATGGCCTCGTATCCGTGCAAAATTGCCAGCAGTATTTTTCGAGGGCTTGCTTTTAACTGTTCACCTAAAACCAAAGCAGTCGGCACCACTACGCACCCCGGGTGTGTCACTGAGGCACGATGCAAATCATCGGTTTCAGTAATATGAGTGAGCGCCCCCATTAGCAAGGCCTGGCGTTTGGTATCCATAGCTACTGACTTTGCCCACGCGATCAAAGTTTCTCCTACAGGAGTTACTCGACCAGCGTAAGCAGCTGCAAGCGTATCTAGGGTGAACGTGGCGGCAGCAGCGTAATCAGATTTCGCTACGGGTTTGTCGCGTATCAGTTTAATTAAGTGGGTAGTTAAGCTCATAAACTTAATTGGCGAGAATGGATTGGGCTCTTAAGCACACAGGCTGATCTATCATTTTTCCATCCACCGACGCGACTGCACTGCTCCAGCAAACTCCTTAGCCTGTAGCGGTACGCTATCTTCAAGATCTATACACACCCCATCTGCATAAGAATGTGCAGCCTTTTCGATCAAAGATAAATTGTATGCTGGTGTAAACAGTATAGAACGCAAACATTTCATTTTCTAAACAGCGCTTTTGCTTGTATAGCCAATTCCCCTTGCGGATTTTCTGCCCACAGATATTCGCCGTCTTCGTTTTGAATCGTGCATCCATTTAGCGTAAAGGCTGCGGTATCAAACAAAGGACTTAGGGCTTTAAAATGGAAACTTTGTAGTTCACGTTTGGGGTAGCGAGACTCAAGTTGATCGACCAACAAGGTGGCCGTCAACGGCCCATGAAATACTAAGCCGGGATAATTTTCGGTGTAACAAAATTCTCGGTCATAGTGAATCCGATGTGTATTAAAAGTTGCCGCCGAATAACGGAATAAAATAGTGGAGCTAGGGGTAATAGATTTAGACCAAGTTGCCGAATGCGCTGGTCTTGGCGGCCGCACAACTTTCGCCCCTTTAACCGGATCCGCGCGATAAACGATATCGTGTTCTTCGAGAATGCATATACCACTAGCGTTGCTAAATTGATGCTGAATCGTAACAAAACATAGTGGACCGCTGCGCCCTTCCTTATGGCTTATCTTATCAATGGTAGACATCCTGTGCATTGTCTCGCCCACTTTCAATGGTGCGACAAATTCTAGGCGCGCACCTGCCCACATTCGACTTGGCAGGGCGACAGGAGGCAAAAATCCGCCAGCTTTGGGGTGCCCGTCGGTATTAAGTTCACCTAATGGGACCAAAGGAAAGGTATACATCCAGTGCCACAAATGAGGTAATGCTTCGCCCATAACAGGGGCAGGAGTACGGCCGATAATCGACTGCATCTGACTAACCGAGCGCTGGTCGATCAGAGTGCTGGCTTGTTCAGTGTTGCCAACCCACTGCTTTAACTCCTCTTCATCGACGTTAGCGGCCATAATTACTGACAGAATTCTTCGCGAATGGAAGCAGAATGTTGACCTTCCTTAGGAATTGAGTGTTCTGCATTTGTGGCTTCGCCGTCCCACAATACAGGTGGCATTGGAACCGTTATTAACTCACCATGGGAGTTAATGACCTCCCGCCGCCTCAGTGCTTTATGCTGGCTAAAAGCATCCACAGAGTTTAAACCACCAAAAGCGATCGATGCAGCTAGCATACGATCGCGAAATTGTTGTGCAGTGATTGAGAACAGCACCGCATTTATTTGTTTATCCATTTCATCGCGATTAGTAACCCGGCTAGTATTATTCGCAAAGTGCTTATCCTCAGCCAATTCAGGCTTTTCCAGCACATCAGTGCAAAAACGTTGCCATTCGCGCCCGTTTTGAATTGACAACACGGTGTCAACACCATCTTGTGTGCGATAAGCGCCGTAAGGGGCGATAGACGGATGACGCAAGCCTTGACGCGTTGGAGGGCCTTCACCAAAATCATTGTGTACTAGCGGCACCGCCATCCATTCGGCAGCCACATCAAACAAAGACACTTTTAATGAGGCCCCGAGGCCGGTTTTCTCGCGTCGGTATAGCGCTTCCACAATCGCCGCATGGGCCGACATCCCGGCACCAATATCGCAAATTGATACGCCAATTCGCCCCATCTCGTTTTCACCGCCGGATACACTAACCAAACCGGATTCTGCTTGTACTAGAAAGTCATAGGCTTTCATGCCCTCCATTTCTGGATTTTCCCCATACCCAGATATATCGCAAGTAATTAACGTCGGATAAAGTTTACTCAATTGTTTAGCGCCAAATCCAATCCGCTCTGTTGCGCCTAAAGCGAGGTTCTGCACAAATACATCAGCTTTTACCAAAATTTTGTGCAATAACTGCTGATCAGAATCCGATTTTAGATCAAGCGCCAAAGATTCCTTGCCTTGGTTAATCCAGACAAAATACGAACTGTTGCCCTTAGCGGCGCTATCGTAGCCACGCGCAAAGTCACCTCCTTCGCGCTCAATCTTAATCACCCGCGCGCCCGCGTCAGCCAACCGCGCGGTACATAACGGAGCCGCTACAGCTTGCTCAACTGAGACGACTAAACAACCGGCTAAGCTATCCATTAGAAACTGCGCGGCAAGCCTAGTTCGCACTCAGCAATATAACTTAAGATTAAATTGGTGGAGATCGGAGCGATTTGATATAAACGTGTTTCTCTAAACTTGCGCTCTAAATGGTATTCGCGGCTAAACGCGAAACCGCCGTGAGTCTGCATGGCGGCATCTCCGTCTTGCCAACTCACTTCAGCGGCCAACATTTTCGCCATGTTGGCCTCTGCGCCGCAGGCCTGGTTGGCATCAAACAATTGTGCCGCTTTGTCCACCATTAGGCTAGCCGCTTGCATTTGTGCATAGGCTTTTGCTAGAGGAAATTGAATCCCTTGGTTGCACCCGATAGGTTTGCCAAACACCACTCTGTCGTTAGCATACCGCACGGCTTTTTCGATAAAATATTTTGCGTCCCCGATACATTCTGCCGCAATTAGTATGCGCTCAGCATTCATACCATCGAGTACAACCCGAAAGCCTTTACCCTCTTCACCCAATAGGTTCTTAGCTGGGACTAGAAGTGGACCCGCTTTTTAGGACAGATGGCTTAGGAGTTATTTTCAGCTGATTAAGCAGCCAATTTCAGGCCGCGACATGGATCATACATCATGTCAGGGACCATGCCCAATGTTTGATGTTTACGCTCTTGGTTGTAATAGTTTATCCAGGAGCCAATGCCGTCTTTTGCCTCTTTCATCGATTGGTAGGCTTGCAAATAGACTTCCTCATATTTCACGCTGCGCCATAAGCGCTCAACAAATACATTGTCACGCCAAGCACCTTTGCCATCCATGCTGATGCGAATACCATTGTCTTTGAGTACACCGGTAAACGCCTCACTGGTAAATTGCGCACCTTGATCGCTGTTAAAGATATCAGGCTTGCCGTAGTAATGCAGTGCCTCTTCCAAAGCATCTACGCAGAATGCGCTATCCATGCTGTTGCTAAGCCGCCATGACAGCACTTTACGAGAATACCAATCCATCACAACGGTAAGATAAGCAAAGCCCTTAGGCATCGGGATATAAGTTATATCGGTACACCAAGCTTGATTGGGTTGATTGATGGCCAACCCACCTAGCAGATAAGGATAAATCTTGTGCCCCGCCTTCTTCTTGCTGGTGTTAGGCCTAGGATAGATGGCTTTAATGCCCATCTTACGCATTAAGCGTCGCACATGTTTACGGTCAACTCGGTGGCCTACATCTTGCAACACATCACGAATGCGTCTACTGCCAAGAAAGGGCCGATTGAGGTGAATGCGATCAATCAGATGCATCAGTTCCAAGTCATCCTCATTAGCAGGTGAGGTTTTGTAATAAACATGGGAACGATGAATCTTCAACAATTTACACTGACGAACTAACGATAGTTTATTGCTTTTATTAATCATAGTTTTGCGCTCAGGTCTGTTTAACGACCGAGCGCTTTTGATAAAAAATCGTTTCCCATGGTGATTTCACCGATCTTTGCCTGTAATGATTTAATCTCTGATTCTCGGTTTGGAGATAAGCCTGTGCCTGATGCAAAGACTTCAGCTGAGCTATCGAGCAATTGTTTCTTCCACTTGACGATAAGATTTGCATTGATGTCATAACGACTAGCAAGATTGCTTAATGTTTCATCACCTTTGATTGCTGCAAGAGCAGCTTTGGCTTTGAATTGTGGGGCATGGTTTCTACGCTTTTTACTCATTTTCTGTTCCTCGTTTTGAACAATTATAAAACAGAAAATAACTCCTTATTTTGGCCTTCAACCTGTCCTAATCATGGGGTCCACTTCAACTTTTAGGTCATCGAAAAACAGCTCGCAAGCATGATGGTTAATCATCGCATCAATTGGCCGCACAGTTAAGCCGTTGTCTATAGCTTCACGCAGATCAACAATAAAAGCCGACATGCCATCGGTTTTTTTCGCGCATTGCTCCTTAGGCGTAGTGCGCGCTAACATCACCATTAAGTCAGAATGTTGCACACGGCTTATCCATACTTTTTGGCCATTAATGATGTAGCTATCGCCCTGCCTTTTTGCGGTGGTTTTTAGATTAGTGGTATCCGTTCCGGTACTCGGCTCTGTTACTCCAAAGCTTTGCAATCGTAGTTTTCCTGTGGCAATATCTGGTAGATAGTGCTTTTTCTGCTCCTCTGAGCCATGCTTCAGCACCGAACCCATCACATACATTTGCGCATGACAAGAGTTATGCCCGAATCTGGTGTATGAGGCATTTTCTTCAAGCGGCCTCGGTTTGATCTGAGTAGTCATTAGTTTGCTCTATTCCATCTTTAAATGGAACCCCTTGAATCACTTTTGCTAGATAGGCGAACCCGCGTATTCGGTTCCACTTTTTCTCTGCGCACTGACCCAGCTTGAACATCATACTTAACATGCCATCACGGCTAAGACATCCCTTGCATCGTTTGGTACGGTGTCGGATAGTCGCGAATGTTGATTCAATTGGATTCGTAGTACGTATGCTCATCCAGTGCTTGGCAGGGAACGAGTAGAACGTCATTAACTCTTCGCGATCTTTTTCCAAGCACTGCGTGGCTTTTGGATACTTGTCTTGACAGGTTTTAATGAATAATTGATAGGCGCTTTGCGCCGCTTCTTTGGTTTCTTCCTGCCAAATGTTATGCAGAGCTGCTTTTGCTTTGGGCTGCACCGATTTAGGCAGCTTGTTCAGCACGTTGGCCGTTTTATGCACCCAACACCGTTGATGTTTAGTGCCAGGATAGACTTCTTCCAGGGCATTCCAAAAGCCTAAAGCACCATCACCGATGCCCAGCTCTGGTTGATTCAGGCCTCGCTCCTTGAGTGCCAACAACACCTCTCGCCAACTCTGCGTAGACTCTCGCTCACCGTCTTCAATCGCCAGTAATTTCTTGTGACCGCGCTCATTCACTCCGATGACAACTAAGGCACAGAGTCGGCCCTCATCGCCGCGCAGGCCGCTGTGTATCCCGTCCGCCCATAGATAAACCCATCGATCTCGATCTAAACCTTCTCTATTCCAATCCTTGTACTCCTGAGACCACGTTGCTTTGAGCTTACTCACTGTGCTTGATGATAACCCAGTCGCTGATTGACCCACTAGCACGCTCAGTGCATCCCCCATTTCTCCAGTGCTGACACCCTTGAGATACAGCCAAGACAAGGCCGCTTCCAGTGTTCTCGTTTTACGCACATACGGCGGCACTAAAGCAGACCGAAAGGTGATCGGTACTCCAGTGCGGGAGCGCACCTTGGGGATACGTACTTTGACTGGGCCGATCCCGGTTTGCAGTTCACGTTCTGGCAAATAGCCGTTACGAACGACACCAGCGTGTCCTGAATCTGAGACTTTGTCACAATTGCGATACAGCAGTTCAGATAACTCACTCTCGATCGCGGTTTGAATGAGTTGCCTAGCGCCATTGCGAATCAATTCTTGCAGCGGATCGATGCTTTGCTCTGGCTTTTCAAAGGAAATAATTTTATTCTGTTTCATAGTGGCGTATGTCTGTGGAAGTTTAAGTTGTTGTAAACTCAATTCATCCCGATACGCCGCTTTTAGTCAACTACTCCATACACCACTTTCAGGCATAACTCGCATGACAAGCACCGGCATGTGCTCCGCTTCGACTCAGTTCTTCAAGCACTGCGCACCCTTCAAGCAAGCCCAGCCCTGAACCGCCGTATTGTTCGGGGATCAGCACATTGAGAAACCCCGCTTCGATCATCTCATTAACAAACTCCGTAGGATAGCCACGCTCAGCATCCAATTTACGCCAGTATTCTTCTCCATAGCCTTCGCATAAGCTTGCTACCGCTGCGCGAATTTCTTTTATAACTAAATCGTTTTGCATTTATGGTGGCACCAACCGAGTGAGAGAAATGAATAGTAGTGGCTTTTCTGGTTGGCTATTTGACCAAATTCTATGGCATAAAAATAGCACTATTTCGTCATGTCATGACACTCTATCAAAGGATTGGATTTGGTTTAGCTAACGATAGATTCATAAAACATGATATTTAGTGAACCGTAGACTGTTAGAACAAGCAATTAGTCGTTAGACTCGGTATTTTATAAGTACACTCACATGCAGTCGCTATCACTCTCGCAAGTTCAACAATTTAAGATTGATGGATACCTTGTTCTACCTAAGCTTTTAGATTTATCACTTACCGAGCAATTATTAGGTATTGCATTGCAACAATTAAAAACGCGCGATGCACCCTTTGAACTAGAAGCCGAAGTAGCCTATCCTGGCGCGCCTAATTCTCAGCAATCAACAGGCGGCGGGACTATTCGTAGGTTGCTGCGCGCTTATGATCGGCATGTCTTGTTTTCTGAAACTGCGAAGCACCCAATTATCACTGAGGGCATCCGGGAAATTTTAGATGTAAAAAAGCTGAATATAAACCCAAACCACCATAATTGCGTAATGACTAAGCAACCTGCTTACAGCAGCGAAACCCTCTGGCATCGCGACACTCGCTATTGGCATTTTACTGACAAATACTTGATTAACGCTTGGTTTCCCTTACGCGACGAGCGCGCTGCTAATGGCGCAATTAGAGTATTGCCCGGCTCTCACCGATGGGAAGTACCTGAGCACGCCTTAGATGCGCACCAATTTCTGAGGTTAGATCACGAATACAACCAAGAACGGCTGGCTACGCAGCGTGTTGTGGAGCTCAACGCTGGCGATGTGCTGTTGTTTAGCGCGCACACCTTTCATGCCGCAGGTAAAAACCAAACTGATCAGACTAAATTCTCGATGGTTTATACCTATCACGGCGATAATACTCGGGGCATTGCAAAGTCTAAGTCGGCGATTCTTGATCCGATACCTATTTAACTAAACGGGTATCATTGTGCGCAGCAAACCATCCAAACCAAAAAGCGCGGTGTGCGGGCAAGCGTTTGAGTAAGCTCCCATCATCAGATTTGAGCATTGCTTCAGTCAGTAGCCACTGATCTCCATCACCGTCTACTAAAGTTTCTTTTTGATCGTACTCTAGAAATTTTACTTGTCCCTGCTCGTAAACCCGATTCGCCCCAGATTGATCTGTTAACACTACAAATCGTCGCTCGCCAAGTTGATCATAATATATTGGATTAGTGGCTAGAAACTGTTCATGTATTGCTAATTTTTCATCATCTATTTCGGGGAAGGTCAGTGCTAGCACCTCGTCCTTATTGTTAAGCCGTGTATCTAGTTTCGGCACATTAAACATTAAAGCATCGCTGGCAAAATACTGCTGATAAGCCACGCCTTCGGCATAATTACGCCTATGCCCAGTATCCAGCGACAAAACCGTTGTCTGCGGGTGACGGTGCCGCCATTCTCCCCAAGTGGTGGTCACCACATAACTGCGTTGCAGGCGAATGCCTTTCCCCACCAAAGGCCCAACCACCGGCTCACCGCGTGTTGTACTCCAAAGTGATTGGCTTGCTTTGTCGTACATTAATTTATTCGAGCGATATAAAAATCCACTCGTCCCAATTTCGTGATTACTGCCTTGAAACTCAGTTTCGTAAAGGATCACCGCACCGCATAATGTGCAGTAAACGCCCGCAAATTGTGTTCCGCCAACTTCATCAACAAACATTTCATGCCAGGCTAAAATTCGTTTTGGATATGCACGCACATCTCCATTTATCGCAATTCCAAACACTACGTCGCTATCGCTCAGGTACTCCGCTTGGTCGGTAGATATCATTTTTGGTTGCCTCAGTGGAGGAATACCGTCTTGTTTTACGCCGCCCCAACGCACTTCATCCAAGCGAATTGAGTCTGCGCGCTCGTCAGAGAAATATTGCGCAAACCGGTGATCGATGTATTGATACAAATTCGACTTAAATTTCGCGTAATGAGGGTGTCTAGCTTCATCTTGATTCCACATCCACGCATACCACGCATTCATATCTTCACCAAACTGTTGGCCTGTTTTATTTTGCATTAAGGCAATTAGGCCAGTGCGCATTTGCGCATCCCACGCCAATGTCAAAACATCTAATGCCATCGCTAAGTAGGATGGTTGCCAATGCTCTTCGAGCAAAGCTAAACTTTGGGAAACATTCTTATCGGACGATACGACTAAAGCGATGAACTCGTCTTGCGCCGCGTATTCCTGCTGGGCATTGGCATCAGAGGCGTATACTAGGCAAGCTACTAATAAGCCAATATACACAGCCATGGCCATCGCGGCGTGTTTTAGATTGCATGAGCTGGAGGCAAAATACATAGTTATAGGGGCATTAAGAAGGCACCTCTAGGAAATTAATTTCTGACTTTAGTTCCCAAATACGTTCAAACCACTCAAGCGTTGCGTGAATTTTTTGTAATTCTCGGATTCAGGACAGCAAGAAATATTGGTATGATCGCTGTTCCTTTATTGACTATATAACACCATGAACAACGACTTATTTGAAACTGGCCTTAAGCAACGCAAAGCCACATTGGGCAGCGAGTATGTAGAAAAAAACCTAGCTGCGGCTGATGACTTTACCCGCCCCTTTCAAGAAGCAATGACAGCATGGTGTTGGGGCTTTGGGTGGGGCGATGACACCATAGATGCCAAAACCAGATCGATGATGAATTTGAGCATGATAGGCGCATTAGGCAAGATGCATGAATGGGAAATTCACTGCAAAGGCGCAATCAAAAATGGTTGCAGCGTGGATGAAATTCGCGCCATCGTCCATGTCGTCGGCATTTATTGCGGGGTACCCCAAGCAATTCAATGCTTCAACGTGGCGCGCAAGGTGCTGGAAGAAGAAGGTTTGCTGTAGCCTAAGCTTTAGGTAACGTTTCTCAAGATTAGAAAACTCATCTTGGAATCTTCTCAACCACCCACCCTTCGATTGAATCACAATTGATCAAAAATAGCCTTGCCTTGCTTCACTTATGTTATTAACAGGAGATTAAGATATTAATATACTATGGGGTGCTGTCAATTAGATACACTATAGAATTTAACACTACGAGAAACTTGATGAATTGGATTTCGTACGAGACTGTTTTGACTAACCCGTTCAGCGTGCAATTATTGATTTCAATTTCAAAGTAGAACCGCTAACAGCTTATGTCTGACATCATCACCGCCTTTTCACAAGCGTGGCAGCTCATCTTAAGCTTAGACTCAGGGTTTGTTGAGATCGTGGCTCTGTCGTTAAAAGTAAGCTCGTTATCCGTTCTAATCGCAACCGCAATAGGCCTCCCTCTTGGCGCCATATTAGCGCTATACCTATTCCCGGGGCGCAGCCTATTATTAATTTTAGTCAACACCTTGATGGGGTTTCCACCAGTTGTGGTCGGGTTATTCTTATACCTATTGTTATCTCGTTCTGGGCCATTTGGTGTATTTGAACTGTTATTCACACCTACAGCCATGATCGTCGCCCAAGTCATATTAGTGACACCTATTATTGCTGCCTTATCTCGTCAAACAATCCAAGACACATGGGCTCGCTACCGGGAGCAGTTGACCTCCCTAGGAAGTAGTTCGGCGCGCGCTATACCCACTCTAATTTGGGATACTAGAGGTGCCCTAATTACCGCAATTTTAGCCGGGTTTGGGCGCGCCAGTGGGGAGGTGGGAGCGGTGATGATCGTGGGCGGCAATATTGACCATGTGACACGCGTAATGACAACCGCAATCACTTTGGAAGTGAGCAAAGGCGACCTAGCCCTTGCACTTGGCTTGGGCCTAGTGCTTATTTCAATCGCACTGCTCATTAATTTACTGAGCTTCATGGTACAAAACAAGCTACTCAGCTGGCCCTATTTGGGCACGCAAAGCGACAATAAAATCTAACATGTTCCCGTTAAAATTCAGCCATGTGTTCTATGCGCCGAAGGAAGGTGAGGACAACCTCATAAAGGATATTGACATACAAATAGAGCAACCCGGAACCTTGGTTGTTCTCGGGCCAAATGGGGCGGGGAAAAGCCTATTTTTAAGGTTGGCTCACCAGCTATTACAACCCAGTAAGGGTGTCATTAGTTGGGGAAACGAGAACCAAACAATCGAAGTAAGAGCCAAACAGTCGATGGTGTTTCAACAACCCGTCATGCTCAATCGATCAGTATTCGCCAATTTAAGTTACGCCTTGCAGCTCAAAAGCAGAGCGCCTGCTAAAGCGCATAAGCAAATCATTTATGACACGCTAGCGAATCTGGGCTTAGCGAAGTTGGCAAACTCAAATGCTAACTCCTTATCATTAGGCGAGCAGCAAATATTGGCTATCGCACGCGCCATCATTACCAAGCCGAAGGTGCTTTTTTTGGACGAACCAACAGCAAGTTTAGACCCTTCGGCCACCTATCAAATAGAGCAACTGCTAGCGAACATCGCCGAATCAAACACAAAATTAATCATGGCCACGCACGATCTAATGCAAGCAAAACGCCTTGCAAACGACATCTTGTTTATTCATCAAGGTAGCGTATTGGAATATTCAGATGCCAAATCATTTTTTAAGCAGCCAGTGTCTGCTGTTTGCGCTCAGTTCGTGGCAGGTGAACTATTGTGGAGTTAACTCGTAAAGTGCCTGGTTTAGCTATCCGGTTTAACTTCCATTGCTACCTCAACCACTTGTTTGCGGTTTTGAACGTCAATTTCCATACTAACCGGTTTTAGTATATTGCCCGGTTTCGATAGTTGTAGGCGATGTATTCCTGGACCCATATTAGAAAAGTAAATCAGCCCCCCCTGATCTTCCATAGAAACCTTGCCTTTTGAACGCACAGTTTGGCTCTTAACACCATCACGTTGCGTAGACCAAGTTAATCTTGCATCTACCCCGCCAAGCGGCCGATTTTGTTCATCTTTGACCATTACACTTAAAACTGTAGTCGCCGCGGTCAACAAGTGCCTTTAAATTAGTTTTACTTTCGCCGTTTGACAAAGAAATCCCCGAAAAAGTGTATCTAGGGTCACTGTTATTAAGGATACGTATGGTCGGCTGTTCGCCGGTAGCCGACACATTGCCGAAGAAAACATAACCAGAGTCATTGGTGGTGCCTCTGCCGGCTGAACTTGAGCCGTTATATACCGTAAAATCTTCATTGACCACCGAAAAACCTTCAGCAGTCACCACTTGCAAGCCTAATGAACCTTTGCCAGCCCGCTCAAGTGTAATTTGAATATCAGGCATACCCGAAAACACTTCGACCACTCCTATGCTGGACTTATCAAAGGAATAGTCACTACTTGTGGTAACGCTAAGTTGGTAATCTACAGCTGGTTTTACATTCTCGATAACAAACACCCCATCTTGATTACTAATTCCATTATTTGCATAGCTGGACTTCACTGTAGATGAGGAAAGACGTACCCTTTGTCCTCGTACCAATGCACCTGAACTATCATTAATCACACCGCTCACCTCTACGCCGCTGACTTTTTCCATGGCCGTATCTGGCAATTTGTTTTCATCACTGAATATCTGCTTACCAGTCACCCTTGCGCGGGCAGGCGCATAATTTTCCTTTTTGAAGTATAAATAGTAGGTCGAATTAGCGTTTGCATTGACTGGCAATAAATATTGACCGCCTTGATCTGTCGTAACGCGCGTATTTTGGTTAGGAATTGCACTCACTTCAACGTCTTCAAGAGGTACCCCAGAGTTATCCACTACACGCCCTGAGACTTGCCCATTACTAGTTGATAGCAACTTAAAATCCGCTGAACTTAAAGGCGCGCGCGGCCTTTGACACACACGCACGTAACCCTGACTTCCTGCAGTGCATATATTGTATTCGCCTTCCACCAAATTCGGAAAGATGTAAAAACCTTGCGCATTTGTCTGGCTGCTTTTTTGCTGATTTCCAAAGCGATGTTTATCTTCCTCGGAAGCATTTACAAGTTGTAGAGTGACAGGCATTGACTTAACTGCATTCCCAGTGCTGGTGATAACATGTCCACTAATCAGAATATCTGTAACTATCTCTTCTGGGGTTACGTCCTCTGTCGCATCAATTTCAGGCTGCTCATCAGTTGAAGTTTCACTTTTTTCCAGCTTGGGTTTGCTTATCGCTTTCGCCTGTATTACTGAGCCCACATCAAGTGCAAAATCACCTTTAGACTGCGATATTTCTGCTCTGTTTTCTTCAGCATTAACCACTTCTTCGTTTCGATTCAAATCTTCATCTTCCGGGTAAAATAAACTCGTAGAAGTTGCAATAGTGCTGGTTGCGGAAAATGAATTTGAATCAGCAAATAGTTTTGAATTGTTACTTAAGCCAAAAGAACTACTAGTACCTAAACTTGAACCTTGTGAACGTAAATCCGTTAGTTCCCAATCATTGGCATTTTCGATGCTGTCGGTTTGCTCACTGTTAAGTGGGTTTTCGAGCGCAACTTGTAAGCCCTCTGTTCGTTGTCGATCCTGCTCGCCAAAATCTAAGCCTGATACCACAACGAAACCGACGACAAGCAATGCCGCAACCAAAGCTAATTGTTTTGCTATCAAAGTATCATTTATCGAATCGAAGTAGGCGGCGAAATTAGCACATGAAGCTGAAAGAAGTGTGAACTTTGTCCTTAAAATAAGTGACTAATTCCCTATCTACTACCACGTCACATGTGATTAGCCATAATATAGCGCCATTTCAAACCAAGCTCACCCTAATACGGTGTAGAATTGGTATGACATCGAATCGCCCTTTGCGCCCTTATTTAAACACTTAAGTTTGTAGTTCCTATGTCTTCGAATACGCATCATCGTCAAAAAGAAAAAGATACTGATCCTCTGGAAACCTCAGAATGGCTGGATGCTTTAGTTGCGGTCGTCGAAACGCAAGGGCACACACGTGCGCATTTTATTATTGAAGCGCTTATTGATAAGGCCCGCCGCTCCGGAGCCCACATTCCTTACGAACCCAACACCGCTTACATCAACACTATACCGGTTCACGCTGAGCAGCCGTCCCCAGGAGACGCGGCTATTGAGCATCGAATTCGCGCTCTAATTCGATGGAACGCCCTGGTTATGGTAGTTCGCGCTAATCGTAAGTCTTCGGAATTAGGCGGTCACATCGCCAGTTTTGCTTCCGCGGCGACACTATACGATGTTGGTTTTAACCACTTTTGGCGCGGCGAAACCAAAACGCAGCGTGCGGATATGCTATTTGTTCAAGGCCATTGCGCCCCCGGGCTCTACGCCCGCGCATTAGTAGAAGGCCAAATAAGCGAAGATATGGCCGATCGATTTCGCCAGGAAGTAGAAAGTGAAGGCCTATCCTCCTATCCACATCCATGGTTGATGCCCGATTTTTGGCAATTCCCAACAGTATCGATGGGACTTGGTCCAATTCAAGCTATCTACCAAGCACGGTTTATGAAGTACATGCAAAACCGTGAAATAGTTGAACAATCAAACCGCAAAGTATGGTGCTTTTGTGGTGACGGTGAAATGGATGAACCAGAATCAAAAGGTGCACTATCCGTTGCGGGCAGGGAAAACCTAGATAACCTTATCTTCGTTGTAAACTGTAATTTACAACGCTTAGATGGCCCTGTACGTGGCAATGGAAAGATTATTCAAGAATTAGAAAGTGATTTTCGTGGCGCTGGGTGGAATGTTATTAAGGTAATTTGGGGCGCCTATTGGGATCCACTACTCGCTAAAGATCACACCGGCTTATTGCAGCAACGTATGGAAGAAGCGGTTGACGGCGAATACCAAGCATTTAAAGCCAAGGATGGTGCCTACACCCGCGAACATTTTTTCGGTAAGTACCCTGAGCTAAAAGCGATGGTCGCCAACATGAGTGATGAAGATATATGGCGCCTAAATCGAGGAGGGCATGACCCGCATAAAATATATGCAGCCTATTTCGAGGCGATGAATCACACTGGACAACCTACCGTAATCCTAGCCAAAACGGTAAAAGGCTATGGTATGGGCGAAGCGGGTGAAGGCCAAAACATTACCCACCAGCAAAAAAAGTTAGCCGAGGATGAGTTGCTTGAATTTAGGGACCGTTTTCATATTCCATTGAATGACGAAGAAGTTGCAGAAGCCAAATATTACGTTCCTGAAGCAGAATCTGAAGAACGTAAATACATTAATACAAGGCGTGAAGCACTCGGCGGCGTATCGCAGTCACGGCAACGTGGTTGTAAACCTTTATTCAAAATTCCGCAACTAGATGTTTTAAAATCACAATTAGAGAGCACGGGTGAGCGCCAAATTTCCACCACCATGGCGTTCGTACGTGTCTTGTCTGCACTAATACGGGATAAAGAAATCGGCAAGTACGTAGTGCCTATCGTACCTGATGAATCTCGAACTTTTGGCATGGAAGGCATGTTTCGACAGTTAGGTATTTATTCTCCTAAGGGGCAGCTTTACAAGCCTGAAGATGCCGACCAGCTGATGTATTATCGTGAGGACAAAAAAGGTCAGGTGCTACAAGAAGGGATTAATGAAGCTGGTGCAATGTCGTCCTGGATAGCTGCCGGCACCTCTTACAGCAACCATGGCGTGCCGATGGTACCGTTTTATATTTTCTACTCCATGTTCGGCTTTCAGCGAATAGGTGATTTAGCTTGGGCGGCAGGCGACTTACGCACACGGGGCTTCTTAATGGGCGGAACGGCGGGGCGCACCACACTGGCGGGTGAAGGCTTGCAACACCAAGACGGCCATAGCCTAATATTAGCTAACACAGTTCCAAATTGTGTGTCTTACGACCCGACCTATGCTTACGAGATGGCGGTGATCATTCAAAATGGCATTGAACGCATGTTTGGCAATGACGAAAGTGTGTATTTTTATATCACCTGTATGAACGAGAATTACGCCCACCCTGCCATGCCCAAAGGGGCCGAAAAAGGTATTCTAAGCGGTATGTACGCGCTAGATACCTTCAAAGCGAAAAAGGGCAAGCCCACTGTGCAGTTATTGGGCAGTGGAACGATTTTGAATGAAGTTAACGAGGCCGCAAAGCAACTTAGTGACGAGTACTGCATAGGCAGCACTATTTGGTCGGTTACCAGCTTTAACGAGCTCACCCGCGATGGACAAGATGTGGATCGGTATAATCGATTAAATCCGACCAAGAAAGCCAAAATGTCTTACGTAGAAACCTGCTTAGAAAACGCCACTGGACCCGTCATTGCCGCAACAGACTATATGAAGCAATACAGCGACCAAATACGCAAGTGGGTTCCCAATCGCTACGAAGTTCTGGGCACCGATGGTTATGGTCGCAGCGACACACGCGCTAATCTACGTGCATTTTTTGAAGTCAATACAGACCATATTGTCATCACCAGCTTAAAGGCCTTAGCGGACGATGGTTTGGTAGATGCTAAACTGATAACCGCGGCGATTAAAAAGCGCCAAATAGACACCACCAAACCTAACCCAGTTAGTGTATAGGAGGTAAGACGATGAGCGAAAATGTAGACATAGTCATACCCGATATAGGTGATTTTGATGCAGTTCCCGTTATTGAAATTTTGGTGAACGTTGGTGATATCGTAAACGCGGAAGACGGCTTAATTACCTTAGAAAGCGACAAAGCCACAATGGATGTACCTGCGCCATTCAGTGGCAAGATTTCTGCTATAAGCGTTAATGTTGGCGATGAGTTAAGACAAGGCGACCGCATAGGAACCATTGAGATTAGTGCTCAAAGCGACGAACCTGAGCAAGCTAAACCTACTACTAAAGATATAAAGGCCAGCGAAAGCGACTCAACGCCAATAGCCAATCCAGCAGAAAAAACGCAAGAAATGGCATTTAAACCATCTCACCAAAAAGCGCCGCCTATCGCGCCTCCTCCAGGTCAGAGAGCGGGTATTGCTGCCGTACATGCAAGTCCAAGCGTTCGGCGTTATGCACGTGAATTGGGCGCAGACTTAAGCCAAGTTAGAGGGTCCGGTCCCAAAGGTAGAATACTGAAGGAAGATGTTAAAACGTGGATTGGCGTTCAACTTAGCAAAGTTAATGCACAAAGTGAAAACGGCGGCGCAGGCATTCCAGCTGTTCCCGAAATTGACTTTACTGAGTTTGGTGAAATAGAAATAGAACCTTTCTCACGCATTCAAAAGCTATCCGCCCCACATTTGCATCGCGCTTGGCTTAACGTGCCGCACGTAACGCACCATGACGAAGCTGATATCACTGAGACTGAAGCATTTCGCCAATCGCTTAAAACAGAATACCAAGACAAAGGTACGCGCATCACTTTACTGTCTTTCATTCTAAAAGTTGTGGTCGGCAGCTTAAAGAAGTTTCCGCACTTTAATGCGTCTTTAACCCCTGATGCAAAAAGCTACATTCTAAAAAAATATTTCAACATTGGCGTCGCAGTAGATACGCCAAATGGTTTAATGGTTCCAGTAATTAAAGACGTTGATCGCTTGTCAATCTTAGAAATCAGCATAGCGCTCACCGATTTGAGCACTCGTGCGCGCGACGGCAAGCTTAAATCAAGCGAGCTTAAGGGCGGTTGTATGAGCATTTCTAGCTTAGGCGGCATTGGTGGCACGGCATTTACGCCAATCGTGAATGTGCCGGAAGTAGCAATACTCGGCATTACTCGCTCCAAGATGCAACCTGTTTGGAATGGAACGGAGTTTCAACCAAAGTTGATGCTGCCCTTAGATTTATCGTACGATCATCGCGCAGTCGATGGGGCTGAGGCCGCTCGATTTATGGCTCATTTAGTTAGCCTTTTTGTCGATGTCAGACGATTACTGCTATAGAGGCTAATCAATGTCAGAAAAAACAACGGTTCTCGTTCCAGATATAGGTGATTTTGATGCTGTCCCGGTTATCGAAATACTGGTCAAAGTAGGTGATGAGGTAAGCATTGAAAGCCCACTGGTTACTCTAGAAAGAGTTATGCCTGAAAGTGGTGTATGGAGTAGTTGACTAAAAGCGGCGTATCGGGATGAGTTGAGTTTACAACAACTTAAACTTCCACAGACATACGCCACTATGAAACAGAATAAAATTATTTCCTTTGAAAAGCCAGGGCAAAGCATCGATCCGCTGCAAGAATTGATTCGCAATGGCGCCAGGCAACTCATTCAAACCGCGGTCGAGAGTGAGTTATCTGAACTGCTGTATCGCAATTGTGACAAAGTCTCAGATTCAGGACACGCTGGTGTCGTTCGTAACGGCTATTTGCCAGAACGTGAACTGCAAACCGGGATCGGCCCAGTCAAAGTACGTATCCCCAAGGTGCGCTCCCGCACTGGAGTACCGATCACCTTTCGATCTGCTTTAGTGCCGCCGTATGTGCGTAAAACGAGAACACTGGAAGCGGCCTTGCCTTGGCTGTATCTCAAGGGTGTCAGCACTGGAGAAATGGGGGATGCACTGAGCGTGCTAGTGGGTCAATCAGCGACTGGGTTATCATCAAGCACAGTGAGTAAGCTCAAAGCAACGTGGTCTCAGGAGTACAAGGATTGGAATAGAGAAGGTTTAGATCGAGATCGATGGGTTTATCTATGGGCGGACGGGATACACAGCGGCCTGCGCGGCGATGAGGGCCGACTCTGTGCCTTAGTTGTCATCGGAGTGAATGAGCGCGGTCACAAGAAATTACTGGCGATTGAAGACGGTGAGCGAGAGTCTACGCAGAGTTGGCGAGAGGTGTTGTTGGCACTCAAGGAGCGAGGCCTGAATCAACCAGAGCGGGGCATCGGTGATGGTGCTTTAGGCTTTTGGAATGCCCTGGAAGAAGTCTATCCTGGCACTAAACATCAACGGTGTTGGGTGCATAAAACGGCCAACGTGCTGAACAAGCTGCCTAAATCGGTGCAGCCCAAAGCAAAAGCAGCTCTGCATAACATTTGGCAGGAAGAAACCAAAGAAGCGGCGCAAAGCGCCTATCAATTATTCATTAAAACCTGTCAAGACAAGTATCCAAAAGCCACGCAGTGCTTGGAAAAAGATCGCGAAGAGTTAATGACGTTCTACTCGTTCCCTGCCAAGCACTGGATGAGCATACGTACTACGAATCCAATTGAATCAACATTCGCGACTATCCGACACCGTACCAAACGATGCAAGGGATGTCTTAGCCGTGATGGCATGTTAAGTATGATGTTCAAGCTGGGTCAGTGCGCAGAGAAAAAGTGGAACCGAATACGCGGGTTCGCCTATCTAGCAAAAGTGATTCAAGGGGTTCCATTTAAAGATGGAATAGAGCAAACTAATGACTACTCAGATCAAACCGAGGCCGCTTGAAGAAAATGCCTCATACACCAGATTCGGGCATAACTCCTCTAGAAAGTGACAAAGCTACTTATGGATGTTCCGTCTCCCTTGGCAGGCACAGTCGATAACATTTTGGTAAAAGTAGGTGACGAAATTAAGCAAGGTGATGCAATAGTTGAATTGTCAACTCAAGACCCTAGCAGCGACTCACCGGCTAACACGGACACCCCCAACGAGAGCCAGAGCGCGGCAGAAACAGAAATTACCTCCACCGCGAGCATTCCAGAAGATGCTCCTGAATCTGCGGTCGATGTTGCCGTCATTGGCTCTGGCCCTGGGGGTTATACAGCAGCATTTAGAGCAGCCGATCTAGGGCTTAAAACTGTACTCATTGAGCGTTATCCAGACTTGGGCGGCGTATGCCTTAATGTGGGTTGTATCCCATCAAAAGCATTGCTACACAGCGCAAAGGTGATTGACGAAGCCAAAGATTCAAGTCAGTTGGGTTTACACTTTGGCGACCCTAAAGTTGATCTCGAGGCGCTTGGGGCCTGGAAAAACAAATTGGTTGGCGGCTTAACTGGCGGGTTAAAAAAGCTTGCCAAGCAAAGAAATGTTGAAGTTATTCAAGGCTTTGCTCAATTTACTTCTACGCACTCTCTCGATATAACGCACGAAAGCACAACTCAGAGTTTAGACTTTAAGCACGCCATTGTTGCAGCAGGCTCCACTTCGGTAAAAATATCTGGGTTTCCACATGATGACCCAAGACTCATTGACTCCACCGGCGCGTTAATGCTGGATAAGATACCAAAGAAGCTGCTTATTATTGGCGGCGGCATTATTGGCCTTGAAATGGCGACGGTTTATCATGCGCTGGGCAGTGAAATTAGTGTTGTAGAAATGATGGATCGATTAATTGCTGGTGCCGACCCTGATTTGGTGCGCCCCCTACACAGGCGCATTTCAAAGCAATATGAAGCCATTTGGTTAAATACTAAAGTAACCGCGATTAAAGCGCAGAAATCTGGCCTAAAAGTAGAATTTGAAGGCGATAAGGCTCCGCAATCAGCCGTGTTCGATAAGGTACTGGTTGCTGTTGGGCGTTCGCCAAATGGCCAAGTGGTTAAGCCTCAAGCGGCGGGCATACAAATGTCAGAAGGCGGATTTATAGAGGTGGACGATCAAGGTCGCACCAATGTGCCGCACATATTTGCTATCGGCGATCTAGTTGGTCAACCAATGCTAGCCCACAAAGCAGTTCATGAAGGTAAAGTGGCCGCTGAAGTGATCGCTGGACTGTCCAGTGGATTTGATAACCGAAAAATTCCTTCAGTAGCCTATACTGACCCAGAGATAGCGTGGGTAGGTTTAACCGAGACCGAAGCCGAGGAAAACAATATCGATGTCGGCATTGGTAAGTTTCCCTGGGCCGCAAGTGGTAGATCATTAAGCCTCAATAGAAATGAAGGCGTAACAAAAATACTGTTCGACAAAGAGACTGATCGAATTGTTGGTTGCGGTATAGTTGGCCCAAATGCGGGCGACTTAATCGCCGAAGCCACCCTCGCTATTGAAATGGGTGCAGATGCCCAAGACTTAGGCCTCACGATTCACCCACACCCAACTTTATCCGAGACCATCGGCTTCGCTGCCGAAGCATTTGAAGGCACCATCACCGATTTATATATGCCGAAAAAGAAGGCTTAAACCCATGCTTTATAGCAAGGGCTATGCCTTAGAAGACACGCATAAACCTGTTTTGCTTATATTGCATGGCCTGTTTGGTTCATCAACCAACTGGTGTTGAACAGCGTGCAAAAATGAACAGTTTCGTGGGTGATCAGCGTACAAAACTGAACACCTTTATTGTTAACTGTCTCGGAGCCATTAATCCGAGGAAACTGTCAGGTGATTTGTATGCCTATATGTACCAAGATACGACGTTTGTGTTTAGTAGAAGGTCGCAAAGTAAGCGAGGTGTCGCGTGAATTCAATTTATCACGCACCACTATTTATAAATATTTAAACAACGCGCCAAGCGAACCTGAATATCAGCGGTCGGTGCCAATAGTCTGTCCGAAGCTGGATAAGTTCAAACCTCAGTTGATCAATTTGCTTGAAGTGGACGCAGCTCGCTCAGTGCGAGAAAGACGTAATGCAGTTCAACTGTATGAAGAGATTGAGTTGCAAGGGTATCGAGGGGCTTATGACAGCGTTCAACGGTTTGTCAAAGCGTGGAAGGATCACTCGCGGTCATGTATTAAACAAGCATTTGTGCCATTGGTTTTTGCACCAGGTGAAGCCTGTCAGTTTGATTGGTCACATGAACAAGTCATTCTGGGTGGGTTTGGTGTCAAGATCAAACTAGCCCACTTTCGTTTATGTCATTCGCGTAAATCATATCTTAGGGCCTATCCCAGAGAAACACAGGAGAGGGTGTTTGATGCACATATTCGGGCGTTTGATTTCTTTGAGGGCTTACCTCAGAAGATGATATACGATAACTGCATATTTTTACCAACCGTGGCCAGTTAATTTTACGTAGCGAGGCCACCTAATTTTACCAACCGTGGCCACTGATTTTTATCGAAGCGCGGACACTTTTTCGCTTCCGTAAAATTCCTCCACAGCCTTCTTGCGGTTAACACTATAACCGTTAACCTGCCGTTCTTTTATTTGTATTGGAACAGCTATGAAACCCAAGAAGGTCACTATGTTAAAACTCAAAGACATTCTGCGCTTGCACTATGAGGCGCAACTATCCTCCCGTAAAATCGCGCTCAGCTTAAACCTGTCACGCAGCGCCGTATCCAAATATCTCGTCAGAGCAACAAATGCCCAATTAAGCTGGCCCCTGCCAGCAGGCATGGATGAACAACAGCTGCAGGCGATATTAAAGCCGCCCAAATGCAGAGGCCCTGCCACTGCTTTATTGTGTGAGCCAGACTTTGCACAAATATCAGTTGAACGGTCTCGTAAAGGGATGACTCGCCAATTACTGTGGGAAGAATACGCCGAGCATCATCCAGTCAACCATTACAGCTATTCTCGCTTCACGGTGTTGTTCGGTCAGTGGCGCAAGAAGCAAAGAATCTCGATGCGCCAGACTCATATTGCTGGAGATAAACTGTTTGTTGATTATGCTGGTTTAACCTTAGGTATTATTGATGCTCGTACGGGTGAAGCACGCCCTGCCCAAGTATTCGTTTCAGTGCTCGGAGTCAGTTCCTATACCTACGCCGAGGCCACATGGACACAGAGCTTGCCTGACTGGATAGGCTCACACGTTCGCGCCTTTGAATTTTATGGCGGTGTTACTCAAACAGTGGTGCCCGATAACCTCAAGAGTGCTGTTTCTAAAGCCGGTCGTTATGACCCCGAACTCAACCCCAGCTATGCACAATTAGCCGCCTATTACGGTGTGGCGGTGATGCCTGCCAGACCTTATAAGCCTAAGGATAAATCTAAAGCCGAGGTGGGCGTACAGATTGTCGAACGCTGGATCATGATGCGGCTGCGCAAGCTGCAATTGTTTAGTTTGGATGAGGCTAATCAAGCTATTCGAGGATTGCTAGATGATCTAAACAATCGCCCCTTTAAACAACGCCCGGGTTCTCGCCGCTCACAGTTTGAATCAATTGATAAGCCTGCTCTTAAATCATTGCCTGGCACGCCTTATAGCTATCGCCATGTAGTAAAAGCACGGGCGCACATCGATTATCACGTTAGCTATGATGGACATCATTACTCGGTTCCCTATCAATTGCGCGGCGAGGCAGTAATGTTACACGTGGGCGAGCACTGTATTGATGTGTTCTACCAAGGCAAGGGTGTCGCGCAACATCCGCGAGCAATGGGCCAAGGCGGACACACAACCCATGTCGCTCACATGCCTAAAGCTCATGCTAAACACCAAGAGTGGACGCTTGGTCGGTTTCTTAATTGGGCAAGTCAGGTCGGTGCGGCGACAGAGCGCGTGGTGCGTTATCAATTAGAAAATCGCCCCCATCCAGAACATGGTTATCGTGCTTGTTTGGGCATTCTTAACCTTGCCAAGAAATACGGCAAGACGCGTTTAGAGAATGCCTGTTTACGCGCAGAGAAGATTGGCGGCCTGCATTACAAACACCTTGCATCAATACTACAAACCCGTCTCGACAAGCTACCTACCGAACCCGATAAGCAACAGACTTTGCCAAGCACCCATGCCAATGTGCGCGGAGCCGATTACTACCATTAACCCAAACCATTTCATCTATAACCAACAGGAAAATACTATGACTCCACAACAAACCCTTACCCAACTGAATGAATTACGCCTAACGGGCATGGCCGAGCAACTGTGCTATCAGTTCGACCCACCTAACACTTATGATGAGCTGGGCTTTATCGAACGACTCAGTTTGCTCGTAAACCACGAGGCCACCGTGCGGGATAACCGCAAAGTCACGCGTTTACTCAAGCAAGCGAAGTTACGATATCGCGCCCAAGCAGACGACATCGATTACCGAACTAGACGAGGTTTACACAAAGACACGGTAGCGCAGTTACTGGCCTAGACGGGGTAAACAAAAGCCGCAATGTCATCATCCAGGGCCCTACAGGCACCGGCAAAACCTTCTTGGCCTGTGTGTTAGGACAAGCGGCTTGTGAGCACGGCATTAGCACAAAATATATTCGTGCTAGCCGCTTATTTGAAGCAATGACCTTGAGCCATGGTGATGGCAGTTACACCAAGCTACTGGCACAAATAGCAAAAATCAAACTATTGATTATCGATGACTGGGGCTTGGATACACTGACTCAGCAAAACCGTAATGACCGATTAGAAATAATAGAAGATCGCCACGGTAATGGCGCCACCTTAATCACCAGTCAATTGCCCACACAACATTGGCATGATGCGATTGGTGAAGCCACTTTGGCTGATGCGATTCTGGATCGCTTATTACACAACGCGCACAAAATACAATTAGAGGGGGAATCGATGAGAAAAATCCAGTCACAACAGAGCAAAGTGTAGCCACTTTACGTTAAAATCACTTGACCGTTTGAAGGCTTGGTGCAAGTGGCCACGCTTCGTAAAATTCGGTGGCCACGGTTGTAAAAATACGCAATAACCCTAAGACCATAGTCAGTGCATTGTTTAAGGGTAAGCGGCGTGAGTTTAATCGCCGCTTTCTAAGCCGGATGAATCATTATCTGATTGAACCGATTGCCTGTACACCGGCAGCGGGTTGGGAGAAAGGCCAGGTTGAACGTCAGGTCGGTGTTATGCGCCAAAGGCTGTTTGTTCCACGGGTGCGCTTTGCTGCTTTAGATGAATTAAACCAATGGCTGGAGCAACGTTGTGCTCGACTTGGTGAACGCCCACACCCGACTGACAAATCAAGACTAATTGATGAAGTGTTTGCCGAGGAGCAGCCGAGCTTACGTCCCGCGATGGTAGCCTTTGATGGATATTATGAGCGTTTGGCGCGTGTGCATAAAACCTGTGTGGTGCACTACGACCGCAATCAATACTCCGTACCCTGTCGGTATGTTGGCCAAGCTGTTTCTGTTAGAGCCTATGCAGATAGGATTAAAGTCGTGGTTGACGATGTGGAAGTGACTTCACATGCTCGCTGTTTCGGTCGTCATCAAATGATCTTTGATCCTTGGCATTATCTGCCCGTACTGGAGATTAAACCTGGCGCATTACGCAAGGGCGCACCGTTTGTTGATTGGGATTTACCCAAGGCGCTGCTAACACTCAAAAAACAGTACCTCAAACGTGATGGCGGTGACCGAGAGTTTGTACCATTGTTACTATTGATTCACCAGCATGGCTTGGAAACAGTCACGGTGGCCTGTGAGCGGGCATTAGATGCCAATGCGACTCAGCTATCAGTCATTACCAATTTGGTGCATCGGTTAACGGAACCTGATTCGGCCCAAGTGATGACAATTACCAATGCGCCTGTATTAGCTGTCCCCTCGGCAGCGAACGTGACCCGCTATGACCCGCTGTGCGCGGAGGTGAGCCATGCTTGAACTTGTTGATGATCTTAAAGCCCTTAAACTACACGGTATGGCACCATGCTTACCTGAGTTGATAGATTCACCTCGTTCTAAAGTAACGTTGCAATCTGGGTTAATTAAATTGATGGATGCCGAGCGAACGGACCGAGAAGTGAGGTGGCTAAATTCCCTCATCACCGTGATTTACAGCAATTTGACTTTACCCAGAGCGAAGTTGAACCCGCGCTCATCGAGGATTTGTCTCAGGCTGACTATATGGACAGAGCCCATAACCTCATCTTTGTCGGTGGCACTGGAACAGGCAAAACCCATTTAGCTACGGCCTTAGGCATTAAAGCCATTCATTCAGGTCATCGGGTTCGGTTTTACAATGTGGTGGACCTGGTTAATCTGCTGATCAAAGAACAGCAGGATGAGAAGCAGGGGCGGCTAGCACGAATTATGCAACCGTTAGATGCGGTGATATTCGATGAGCTGGGATATTTACCCTTCCCAGCATCGGGTGGCGCACTATTATTCCACTTGATCAGCAAGCTATACGAGAAAACCTCCATCGTGTTTACCACCAAGCTTAATGTCAGTGAATGGGTGCAGGTATTTGGCGACGAGAAAATGACCACGGCTTTGCTCGACAGAGTGACTCATCATTGCTCAATTATTGAAACGGGTAACGACTCATATCGATTCAAGCAGTCTAGTGCTAAAGCAAAGCTCAAGACTGTCACTAAAAAATAACATCGCAAGAAAGCAGGATTGATTCATCAACTCAAGTTTCGCTACGCTTCACTTGAGTTGATGATAAAGAAATATTATTGTATTTAATTGTTCAGTTTTACTCGCTGACAGGTGTCCAGTTTTAAACGCTGATTGACATTAGGGGTGTGTAAATTAGGATGCCCAGCACAAGATAAGGAATCCCAACGTAGTTGATCGCACATGATAAACAATATGTTTCCACTGTTTTGATTGCTCACGTTTACACCTTAATTATTTAGAGGTCTCACTTAGCCATTAGATTTAAACTAGTGATGTTTAATATCTGTAATGGTAACCCAAGAGTGGCGTTTGCCTTTCTTTGTCACTTCCACTTTTAGCGGCATCACTGGTGGATGGTCGCTCACCCAAAGCGAAATTGTCCTTTTTTTATCATTAGACCGATACTTAGTGTAACGAGTGGCCTTATAGGTTTTTCGATTAAAATTTAGCGTTTCTTTTATCGGAGCTTGGTAAATATAGTCTAAAGATTTTTTAGCACTAACCACTTTAGTCGAACTGTCTTCACTGGCTTCATCCAAGCCTAATACGCGTAAGAATGGGAGTGTATACGCGTCCATTTGGGTGCTGGGGGTGAATGCCGTGGTGTTGCCATTGGTGGTTATAGTTTTGTCCTCCCAGTTGACGACGGACTCTCTTATTTGGTCTTGCGCCTCTCCTTTAATTTCCTTAACGCTTTGCAACCTCAACTCGCCGTCAACCTTTTTGTATTTGATGATCTCAACTACTTTGCCGTCACCAAAAGTTTTGGCCAGCATATTAGGAAATGTTTCTCCGCGAACGGTTACTGCCCCCGTTTTGTCCTCCGATACTTTAATCACTAATTCACCCGCTACCAGTTTTTTAACCACAACCTCATAGGTGATGGTGTAATTTGGCACCTCCAGCGCGATGACCGGAAGGGAAGCCGAAATAACTATACCCGCCAAGGCGGAGCGAACAATACGAGCCAAGCATTTAAAATTGTAATGATTCATATGTTATTTTGGCTGGGCAGGATGAAAGTAATCACGTTAATAATGTAGAATATTTAAACCACTAAATCAAATACTTATACGCTCGTATTCATTTATTAGTGGTGCCGGTGTTGGCGCTTTTGTCGAGTTCTCTATTGCTGGCAGGCACTACAAACACAGGTGATTTAAGTGTCTGATTGCATACATCTGAATTGGCTTTATTGCGCTCTAACAAGCCTTGTGCGAGCAGGGTCCAGCCACCGCTAACTGCCGCGAGGCCAAGCGACGCAGCAGTTGAGAAGAAACCGCTAGTGGCGACTTCAATTTTTGGCTTGTTTATCGTGCCACCAATTTGAATGATCTTTGCTATTGTTCCTGCGCTGAGACCAAAGCCTTTACGTGCTTTAGGTTTGATTAGTATCTTAAGTGCTTCGTTATTTAAATTGATCTCACCTCCTCCTAGCACCGTAACCCGGTCAGTTTTAATGGCTATGCCTTGATCGGCGTAAGCTTTGCCATTATTGATCGGAAAATGTATAACACCGCATTCAATTTCAAGATATTCGTCCTGGCGCGATAAGGGGTTAATGGTGTTCAAAAAACCTAAAATCAAATCTGAGCCAAATAATTCTAAATTCTGATTTTTGATTGAAGCATTGTTAAGTTTTAATTGCAGCTTGCCATAAGCGTTGCTCATCATTTGCGCAAGGCTAACTCCTTGGCCTGACACGCCCAAGTCTACGTCAATTAAGCCGTCTTTAATCAACCCAGAATCACCAAATAAATTGAGCGCTTTTGAATCTAGGCCAGTTCCGTACATCGAGCTGATAATATTATAGGGCTTGCTGTTGGCATCAACAGCGAACCAAAAGGTTAGCTCACCCTCTCCTATGTTGCCTGTAACGCCTGGAAAGGTGATGTAGCCTTGATCAATCTTAAGTGTGGTTTGTGCGTTCTTTATGTTGGCGATTAAGCTGTTTAGGTCTCCAACCTTAATATCGATACTGGCGTTAATGCTTTGTGCCCAGTCTAAAGATAAAGGTGTCTCAGAAAATAGCCGTTTGCGCTGCGTTTTAATTTGCAAATTAATGATATCCAAGCGCTTTGAAGTTAGATTTGCACTTAAATAAGGTAACTCCTTTTCAGACTGGGGAATCTTGTACTGCACCGTGCCAGCAAGATCACTTTGCGCTAATTTCAACTGGGTAATATCAAAATTAAATTGCTTGGCCTGTGCGTCGCTCTTTAGGTTGAAATCCATCGTGAACGGTAGGTTTTGCTTTAGGTCTAGCTTAGAAAACTCGGGTATAGCATTAATGTCATTGCTCACTAGATGGCCATTTAGGTTTATGTTTCCCAATTGAGCAATATCTCCGACCGTTCCACTTAGAGCTAACTGAGCATTGCTGCCAGGCTGTTTAACCTGTATATCAAGCTTAGAAGCAGCGAACTCTTTGCCGCCAGGAAGCGTACTAACTGCCGCACTTATATCGATATTACGTTGTTTTAAACTATCGATGCTTATCAGTTGCGGGATTTTGCCTACGTTTACATTTTTCGCGTCTATATCTAGTTGATACTGTGCGCTCGATGGGAAATGCAAAACTGCACCACTAAACTGGCCAATATCGGGCGATTTTAATTCACCCTCGAGATTGACAATTGACCAATCGGTGACGCCGGCAGATATAAGCTTAAATCTTGCTTCAGCTCCCATATCCTGTGGCAGCGCCAACTCCAAATTTGATTGAAACTCGTCAAACTTATTTGCTTTGACTACTGCATCAATATGAGTTTTTAAATCTGAACCTAAATCAGTAACGTTTCCTTTAATATCAATAGTATGATTTGCACTATTAAACTTACCTATCAGTTCACGTAGAGCGTATTTTTGTTTAAGCAAACCGCTTAAATTGGCTTGCGCAGTTAAATGCCCTAACTCAGGTAATTTGGTTTCGTAAAGCACATTGATTTGCGCTACTGAAGGGGCATCGACCGTAACTTTTGCATTGTCAATTTGCAGGGTCGCATAGTTCTCGATTGCGCCTACTGCCTTGATTGTTGCTTCGCCTAATTCTAACTTTAGTTGAGTAGTGTCGCCGGATTGAAAGGTTTTATCCACATAATCGATAGTGGCTGCAAACTGTGTGTTATCGGCTAAAGGTAGCTTATAACCATTATTTGTGTTGAGGCGTTCTAACTGCGGAGCTGACAGCCGGCCTTCCGTTCTGAAACGGCCTTTAGCGAACGGCCCAATGTTGTTTAGCGTACCAGTCACAGTTACTTGTCCTTTGTAGGCTTTGGCATCTATATTTTTTAAACCATAGCACCCTTCAATTTTGGCTAATTCTGCGCTGGCATAAATCGCATCGGTTACCGGCCACGGTCGGCCGACCAAATGCCCTATTTGATCCAGAGAACTAGCTTGCGCTTTGAGGAAAATGGATGTTGAATTACTTGTGCTCAGGTTGTCTATTGAACCTTGTGCAGTTACGTCTATACCTTGCCCTCTTAAAGTGCCTTGCTTAAGGTCAAGCTTTAAACCATTACGAATATCGCCGTTTAGTTCAAACTCTGCTTCTAGTTGTGCCTCCGAGTCTCCTCGCCAGCCAATTTGCTCAAGCACTGGCAAAGCTTGGTGCTTGGAAATTCCTGTGAGACTTAACCCTTCCCAATTTGGAAGGTCTGTGAATTCGCCTCGCATTGCTGTTTCTCCGCCATACCCAACCATGCTGATATTAATATTTTTAAGCCTAGCGCTTGGCCAACGCTTAGGTTGTAATAAGTCAGCCGTGCCGTTTATCGGGGGCGTCTCAGGAAGCTTGGCGCGGTTCCATGGTTGGAAGAAGCGTAAAGAAGGTACGGTTACGGTTGCGCTCACATTTAAACCTTGCCATCTCAAAATGTCAGCTATCGTGCCCCTTGCGCTTACAGTCATTTCGCCATATGTGCCTGCCAACTGCATTTCACTGGTTTGCCGCAAGAGCATGGATTCCACACTATCGAAGGTCCCCTTAGCTTGAATGACTCGATCCTCCGCGCTGCCAACAACGTCTAAAGTGATAGTTTGTTGATTCGGCTGTACTTGCGCAGTCACCCGATTGAGGTTAATAAAATGAGTACGTGGGTTGATGCGAATATCAAACTGTGCGTTCTCCACGACAGCTTGGTCCAGTAGCAAGTATTTGTGCAATTTTTCTAGTGGTTTAGGGTTTCGACCTTCGCCTCCCCCACCTAAAAACCAATTTAATGTCCCCTGCTTACGCTCAAATAAGAAATAAGGTGAATCAATTTTAATATCGGAGATTTTTAGCTTACCTTGCGCTAAAGCAACAAAACTAAAAGCAGCTTCTACTTTCTTGATTTTAAGCATCCAGGGTTTAGTGCCCCAGTCTGCGTTAGCAAACACAATATCTTTGGCGTAAACGGTAGGCAGTGGGCTAAATTTAAATCCGAAGCCTTGTTGAATATGCAGTTCTCGGCCCGTTATTTCTTCAACTTTAGAGGATATTTTGCTCTCTAGTTCGTCCTCGTAAATCGTTAATCCAGCTGTTGCTGCAACTAAGATCGCAATGCACAAAAATAAAATCGCCCATAGAAGTTTCAGCATAAACGACATTAAACAATTAAACTCGCGAAATTCATATTACCTAGGTCAATTACGGCAATTTTCAGGGTAGTTGCACATTTTCCTACGCAGCCAATAATACTTCTTTTTGTGGGTTCAGCGCAACCGCACCACAAGGCCGCCAATTTCGGGTTTGGCCAGACCACCGATTAGGTTTTGCTGCTTTAGCTTCCTGATAAACAACTTCTCGTTTTGCTAATAGGGCACTATCTTCACCGCGATAACGCTGGCCAGGTGTAACGTAGCGTATAGCACTGTGACGATGTTCTTCGTTATACCATTGCATAAACTTACCCACCCATTGGCGGGCGGCCTCTAAGCTATCGAAGCCTTGAGAAGGCCACGCAGGGCAATACTTTACCGTTCTAAACATGGATTCAATATAAGCGTTGTCATTGCTTACTCTTGGCCTTGAGTAAGAGGGCTTTATTCCTAATGCTTCTAACTTCGCTCTCATTGTGAACGATTTCATTGGGCTACCATTATCACTGTGTAAGACGGGCATGCCATCGCAGCTGGCCACTTTTAGAGCCGCCTGAGACATCAACTGCGCACCTAATTCACCGCTTTCAACAGGATGTACTTCCCAGTGAACGCCATAGCGACTGTAAAGGTCTTCTACCATGTACAGGTAATAATGCTTGCCAATAGTACGCGTCGCCAAATAGGTGATATCCCACATCCACACAGCATTAGGTTTTAGCGCTATATGAGTATCGGGTGTTCGGGACTGCTTTTGTTTGGCGCGGCCGCGGTGCTTCAATTGCCCATGCGCCTTGAGAACTCGATAAAAGCTAGACTCGCTGGCCACATAAATACCTTTGTCAGCCAACTGCGGTACTATTTGCGACGGCGGCAAATGATTGTATGCCGATTCATTACATATCGATAAAATGTGTTGCTGCTCTTGCTCGCTTAGTTTATTGCCAGGGACTGGCTTTTCTACCAAAGGACGTTGATCACTGCGGATACTATCTTCTCCTTTTGGCTTCCAACGTCTAAGCGTAGACTCGGCAAGGCCAACCAACTCACAAGCACTTGAACGCTTTGAACCTGCGTCTACTGCTTCATTAACATCATTGATTACTTTAATGCGCGTCTGAGTCGTAATCATACTTCCTCGTCCTCCCAAAGCGCCTGAAACTTTTTTTGTAATACTAATAATGCGGCCGTTTCAGCCAAGGCTTTATCTTTGCGGCGCAGCTGGGTTTCTAGCTTCTTCTTGTCTTTTTTTAACGCACGTATTTCATCGCGCGCAACTTTAGGGCTAATGAGAGCCTCATCAACACCATTAATACAAGCTTCTCGCCATTGCGTTATTTGAGTAGGGTATAGGCCTTTCTCTCGGCAATACGCAGATAATTCTTGTTCATTCATCGCAGCAGTTTCAAGAACTACGGTGAACTTAGTTTGGCAATCCCACTGATTAGATGAATCACTATTAGGCATTAAAACTCCTGATCGTCTGGCTTTATTTCGCCAATCATACAAGGTTTGAACACTGATTCCTTCTTCTCTAGATATTTCTGCGAAGGACTGACTATTTGATGATAATAATTTAGATAAAACAGCTTCTCTTCGTTCTACGCTATATTTCGGCATGAGTATTTCTCCGCCGCCCCTTGTGAATTAAAATGTGTGCAACTACCCTGACGTCTGGGGATTATGTCACTTTCTATAAGCATGCCAATTGTGCCGGGGCACTTAGCTGCAGCTTTGACGCTAAAGCCGGAGAAGCGCTTGCGTAAGCTGTTTGGCCAAGCTGTAACCGACTATTCGATGATTGATCACGGTGATCGAATAATGGTTTGTCTGTCTGGCGGGAAAGATTCATATGTTATGTTGCATTTGTTGCTATCGCTTAAGCAGCGTGCGCCGATCGATTTTTCAATTACTGCAGTTAATTTAGATCAAAAGCAACCGGGTTTTCCAGAGCATGTCTTGCCCCAGTATTTATCAAGCATTAACGTTGAATACCATATTCTTGAGCAAGACACTTATTCCATCGTTAAGGATAAAACCAAACAAGGCAAATCATACTGCGGTTTATGCTCGCGTTTACGCCGGGGTATTTTATACAACTTTGCGCATGAACATGGTTTTAACAAGATAGCACTCGGACACCACAGAGATGATTTAGTTGAGACCTTATTTCTAAATCTATTTTATGGCGGCAAGATTAAATCAATGCCGCCAAAACTAAAAAGCGATGACGGCCGTAATATCGTTATTCGACCACTCGTTTACTGCAGCGAACAAGACATTGAGATATTAGCGCAAATATTAGACTTTCCAATCATTCCATGCACTCTTTGCGGGTCACAAGATGGATTACAGCGGCAAGCGATAAAGCAAATGCTTCAGGGTTGGCAAACGCAACATCCAGGGCGCATTGAAAGCATCATGAAAGGCTTACAAAACGTCGAAGTTTCGCAACTGGCCGACCGAGACCAATTTGATTTTTCAGCATTTTAAAGCAGGCCACCAGATGGTTAGGGTGATCTAAGTTAACAAATTCTAAATGATGAAAACCGAACGCGGACATTGCTCATGCAAGTCTGTCTCGGAGTACGATCTCTAATTGATGGGTACAATCTTGCTTCGAAGTAGATCTACAAATTGATCAACAATAGGATTCACATCTGCAAATTTTTGACGATGCACAAAAATAGATTCTGAAATTAACATTGTCATATCTGGAATACGTACGAGTTTACCTTCATCAATCTTTAATTTAACCGAACGGCCCCAACCAAGAGCGATACCTTCACCTCTTTCTGCAACCTCTAAACAGACCTGATATGAATTAAACACCAGATTTTCTTTAGGCCTTGGCTCCTTAATTCTATAGCTCGCGAGAAAGTTTCTCCAGTCTGGCCATCCATAACCTAACTCTTCCAGATGTAGAAGTGGCTGTTTGGCAATATCTACGGCAGTCAGCGGATACTGGAGTTTTTTAGCAAATTTCGGAGAACAAACGGGGAAAATTATATCGTCTGCAATTGATTCAATATCAAATAAATCTTCCGCAATACGCCCTACTTGAAAGCCAATATCAAAGTGTTCACGAACGTTTTGAATTCGTTCGTATGAAGAAAGAATTCGTAACTCCAGATTTGGGTGAAATTGTTGGAAGGTGCCGATAATAGGAGTGATCAGAGAGCTGGCAATAGATATATCTGAAAAAATAACCAAGTTGTTTTTGCCCATTCCTATGGTACGTAATTGTTCCGAGTTATGCCTGAAAGTGGTGTATGGAGTAGTTGACTAAAAGCGGCGTATCGGGATGAATTGAGTTTACAACAACTTAAACTTCCACAGACATACGCCACTATGAAACAGAATAAAATTATTTCCTTTGAAAAGCCAGAGCAAAGCATCGATCCGCTGCAAGAATTAATTCGTAATGGCGCCAGGCAACTCATTCAAACCGCGGTCGAGAGTGAGTTATCTGAACTGCTGTATCGCAATTGTGACAAAGTCTCAGATTCAGGACACGCTGGTGTCGTTCGTAACGGCTATTTGCCAGAACGTGAACTGCAAACCGGGATCGGCCCAGTCAAAGTACGTATCCCCAAGGTGCGCTCCCGCACTGGAGTACCGATCACCTTTCGATCTGCTTTAGTGCCGCCGTATGTGCGTAAAACGAGAACACTGGAAGCGGCCTTGTCTTGGCTGTATCTCAAGGGTGTCAGCACTGGAGAAATGGGGGATGCACTGAGCGTGCTAGTGGGTCAATCAGCGACTGGGTTATCATCAGGCACAGTGAGTAAGCTCAAAGCAACGTGGTCTCAGGAGTACAAGGATTGGAATAGAGAAGGTTTAGATCGAGATCGATGGGTTTATCTATGGGCGGACGGGATACACAGCGGCCTGCGCGGCGATGAGGGCCGGCTCTGTGCCTTAGTTGTCATCGGAGTGAATGAGCGCGGTCACAAGAAATTACTGGCGATTGAAGACGGTGAGCGAGAGTCTACGCAGAGTTGGCGAGAGGTGTTGTTGGCACTCAAGGAGCGAGGCCTGAATCAACCAGAGCTGGGCATCGGTGATGGTGCTTTAGGCTTTTGGAATGCCCTGGAAGAAGTCTATCCTGGCACTAAACATCAACGGTGCTGGGTGCATAAAACGGCCAACGTGCTGAACAAGCTGCCTAAATCGGTGCAGCCCAAAGCAAAAGCAGCTCTGCATAACATTTGGCAGGAAGAAACCAAAGAAGCGGCGCAAAGCACCTATCAATTATTCATTAAAACCTGTCAAGACAAGTATCCAAAAGCCACGCAGTGCTTGGAAAAAGATCGCGAAGAGTTAATGACGTTCTACTCGTTCCCTGCCAAGCACTGGATGAGCATACGTACTATGAATCCAATTGAATCAACATTCGCGACTATCCGACACCGTACCAAACGATGCAAGGGATGTCTTAGCCGTGATGGCATGTTAAGTATGATGTTCAAGCTGGGTCAGTGCGCAGAGAAAAAGTGGAACCGAATACGCGGGTTCGCCTATCTAGCAAAAGTGATTCAAGGGGTTCCATTTAAAGATGGAATAGAGCAAACTAATGACTACTCAGATCAAACCGAGGCCGCTTGAAGAAAATGCCTCATACACCAGATTCGGGCATAACTCATTGTTCCGCGGTGTAGGCAAGTTCTCGTAAGGCTACACGAACAGTTGAGGCGAGTGTTTCTCCTTCATGAGTTGGAATCACATCATGACGTTGACGGATAAAAAGCTTTACACTTAAGTTTTCCTCAAGCTGGCTAATTTGCCGACTGACACTGGCCTGGGAAAGCACTACTTCATCAGCAGCTCGACTGAAATTCCGTAATCGAAATGCAGATTTAAATACAACAAGCGTACCTAGAGGAGGGAGTCGCCGAGAAAGATATGCCATACGTTTAACAAATATCTAAATGCAAAATAATTGATTCTTACTGGTTATACTATACGTTACACTGACGAATATCAACAACTTAATGATGATTAAATTATGAATACAACATCAAAATTAGATGACCATGATATGCCACCCGCGACTTTGGAAAGTGAATGGCTTATTACTATAGACGCTCCTACTGGGGGGGGTAATTCTGTTCTTACAGCGCTTGAAAGAGAATTGTTAATTGTCCAAGGTGCTTATGATTGTTGTACGTTTGTGCGCGCTGGCCTACAGCGATTTAGAGCACTTAAAGGTTCACATGCCGGCGCGGAAGGCACCATTCAACAAACACCCGCTTCGCAAATTGTATTTTCTATTCCTCGGAACAAGGATCTGCTGACTAAGGCTTTCGAGGTCATATTTGCTGTGCATGTTAATGAAGAGCCGACGATTCGGGTCGAAGAAGTTTGGGGGTGTCGTTCCAAGTATCTAGACGACAAAGACAATCCCAATCGATACTGGAATCGCCCTGACGCGGACCAATTACATGGTGACGCCATTGGATGAGGTCAACGGACACCGGACACCGAGTGCCTAATCCAATAAGAGCCTATTTTTTATTAACTAATTCGGAGATCACAATGCCCCAGAATATTATCCAAGACGGTTTTGACACGCGGCCTATTGAGATGCAGCCAATGTGGTTGCTCATGTTTCAGGCACCTGAAGAAGATGTAGACCGCATATTTGAGGCCGTGACGCAGGTCGCGCCTCTGGTGCAGGGAAAAACCGATAGCAACGGCTATCGTGCACCTAGTGGACTCGAATATTACCGTCCCCGAGAAGGAACACCGACGGGGGTAGAAGATGAAATGCGCAAGCGACCAGATGTTGACGAGATGCGGTTCTTTTTGCCTCGCGATTTGAAAAAGCTCGAAGCGGTGATCGAGACTATCTATGAAGTTCATTCGTATTTTGAGCCGGTCATCACAGTAACAGAAGTACTACGTAGCCAGTGCAAAGGTCTCGATGACAGTAATAATCCACATCGCTGGTGGAACAAGGGCGGCGACTGGAAAAATACCGAGGAAAAAATCTAATGTTAAATCATAACAGCTATATGCAACGGTTCTACCAAATCGCAATTGAATTAGCAAGAATGATTAGCATCTTAGTGATGCTTGGGGTTTTATTACATCCCCTATCTTCATTGGCAAAAGTTGGCGCAGGATTACCTTCAGGATTGTGTGGACATACTCGGTATCAATGCGATAAAAAAACTGAACAGAACTGGTTGTTGTTTCAATCTTCAATAGATATTCAGGCGTTAAAATCTAATTTTATTTCGGTTGGTCGATGTTCAAGAAATGGGAACTACAATAGTAAGGTTTATGTACTACTTGCTTTGACCGAGAAATCAGATAGCTTATTTTTTAATGCAAAATTAAGTTTTAATAATGACTTAAGTATTTACAAGGACTTTAAATTTTCAAAAGTTAGTGAGATTTTTCCTGATATTTATGATGGTCGAAATCTGATAATTCAATCAGATACATTCGCTTATATTGATTATTCTAAAACGGGCCCTTTTAGATATTGGCTTCGATATAACCAAGGTGAGAACAAGATGGTAATGGTTGCATATTTTGGATATTCAGACACGTTAGTTTGTGATTTTGTAATGCATCCTAAATGATTAGCCTTTTCCACTCCTTACGGGGTATGAAGTCCAGTGGTACGAAAACGTATGCCAAGGAATGATAATTTCGTCATTAAATTGGTTTAATGGTCTGATCTGAACACTTCTCACTTGATCCTAAAAAACGCAGTTAAAGCCTCTCCAATGAGGCCAACATAAACAACCCTTCCATCGTCGCTACTGCCTCCGAGACACTTTAGCCAAGTAAACAGCGGTCATCTGGCGGTTGAAGAATCGTTCCACCAAGATATTTCTTCATCGCCTCGCTTAGAATGCGACACCAAACTTGCGCCACGCTCAACTGCGGCGCAATCGCCTTCAATGAATTAAAGAAGTGTTGCATTTGGTCAAACGTGTCGCGAATTAAGTCGGCCTTGGCGTGCGTGCTAGTAATCGTCATAGTCTTTTTCCGCCCCGATTCAGTAACGCGCCCCACCGAACTCAGTAATAGCGGTCGACTAGTAATCGCTTCCATATGTTTGTCTGGGTTAGCCAGCCTAGTGAATATATTCCACCGGTTATAAATCAAGGCAATGATCCGCGCTATAAAGCGACAGGGCTTGATATCGGCGGTAGTAAACCCGCCCCAACCCCAATGGTTCTTGATTTCATCAAAATTGTTTTCGCAGTCGGCTCGATCTCGATAATGTTGGACGATGCTAATCACCTCATCGTCTAATGAGGTGACCAGAACAGCGTATTCAAACGCGCGAATATCATCCGCTTCTTGCAAAAAACCAAAGCTCTGCTGGCCTTGACTTTTCTCTTCCAATACCAGCAGCGCGTCCTTTGCTAAACGACGACGAACGATTACCACGCGCCGATGATCGTTCCACGCAGCCAACTTCAAACAACTTTCTTTGGCTTCCCAGCCATCGATAACATAATCCCAGCCCGACACGCTATGCTGCTGCTGTATCAGTTGCTTAACGTACTTAGACTTCCACAAGTAATTGACGCCTCTTTGTTCTGCAGCGCTCATCACATCCTGGGTACCCCAGTCACAATCGCCTCGAATAAAGTGCGGCCAAGATGAACGTGGCAATCGATCCAACAGCTCCCATAGACCCGGCGAAGAATGACTAGCAGCTACCTCAGTGCCAGACTTGACCTCAACATCCAATACAAGACGAAGATTGGCAATCATATAGGTGTGATACGTGTGCGAGGGCCGGCCAGGTTTGTGTGGATTATAGCCAACCTTGGCACCTTCTTGATGACCGTATAGCGGTTTAACCGTTACGTCACAATCCAATATCCATGGCTGTGTGAGCAAGGGCTCGTAGCAACGCTGCAAATGAGTTTGTAGCCAGGCTATACCTTGTTCCTCATCCATCTTCTTCAGCGCACGGCGCGCCGAATCGTCGCTAACCGCTTTGGTCATTCCAAGCATTTTGGTGTTGATACGATCGCCCATTAAGCTGGCCATGTGTGCGTAGCGATTGTGACCCGAGAGAACAGACAACAAAAATGAGCCCAACACATTGATCTTCTCAGGTGCGTTATTGCTTCGATATTCCAATGGGCAACTGCTCACCCATGGCTTAAACAGACCACCAAGTTTTAAATATTGAATGAAAAAAGGCAACGGTCCTATGGGCGTTACTGCCGCTGACGGGTCCCATTCAACGTGAATTTTTCCATCGAACGTTTCAGTCGATAATAAGGTGGAAACAGCGTTTGAAACCTCCGGTTTTAGCGCACCCTCTGGGTGAAAGGATTTATCTTTGGCGACCATGGTGTTTCTCCTTTTAATTCAATTGATTGCAACGATAATACGTAACTTCTCAATAACCCGTGGCAGGTAAAATAAAACAAAATATTTCTTGACAGGGTTTTACGCTAAAAGGAAGGTAATTCAACGTGGTCGAGTGACTCGATTTAGGTTGAGTTCCAGGGTGGTTGTAGGCACCTTTACGCTAATAACAAAGATCGCTTAAGGAAACGTTCAGGGGTGTCTTCTTAACATCCGTTGTGGCGCAGTTCAGAAGGCAAAATTGGACTTTCAAAACCGATGGTACACTAAGGTCTATCCAGTTAACGGACGTTTAAGACCTTGAGTAAGCTACCCTCTATTCCCGACATTCCTGAACAAGAACAAACCCCCGCAGTAAAAATGTTGCGGGTGCTAGTGGAGCAGCTGTTGGTGCGAGTTCAGCAACAGGACGAAGAAATAGCATTGCTTAAAGATGAAATCAATATCCTTAAGGGGCAGAAGAGGCGGCCTACTTTTAAGGGCGGTAATATGGATAAGAAAACAGAGCCAAAACGTTCATCTTCTAGCGACAAACCTAAGCAGCGAGCTGGGTCGAACAAGGCAAAGAAAACACCAAGGCTGTCAATTGACCTAAATCTGGTTATTGAACCAGCGAAGTCCGTGCCCGAAGGTTCTCGCTTTAAAGGCTATCGGGATTTTGTAGTGCAAGATTTGCTTATCAAGGTTCATACCACCCGCTATCGTTTAGCGCATTGGGTAACGCCAGACAATAAAAAGCTCAAAGGCCAGTTACCGACATCCGTGGCAGGGCGACATTATGGGCCTCGTCTGGTCAGTTATATTCTCTATCAATATCATCATTGTCAAACCACGCAACCACTCTTGTTGGAACAGTTGCGAGAGTGGGGAATTGATATTTCTTCGGGACAAATTAACCCAATACTGATCAGCACTAAAGAGCCCTTTCATGCTGAGAAAGAGGCGTTACTAAGCGTTGCTCTGAGCGCATCGTCTTACGTGACCGTGGACGATAGTGGTGCTCGCCATCAGGGCAAAAATGGCTATGTAACGCACATTGGTAATGACTTGTTTGCGTGGTTTAAAAGCACTCAATCAAAAAGTCGAATTAACTTCCTACCGCTATTAAGGGCTGGCAATACGGATTATCGTTTGAGTCAAAGTGCGTTGAATTATAGGCAACAACATGGATTGCCAAAGCAAGCCTTAGCCGCTGTAACTGAGCACCGGGAACGCCGTATTGCCAACGAGGATGACTGGCTTGAAATGCTCGATAGCCTGTTGATCATTAAGGCACGTCACCGACGTATCACCACCGAAGGGGCATTACTTGGTAGTATTTTGCATCATGGTCTGTGTGATGACATCGTTGTCGTCAGTGATGATGCAGGGCAATTTAACATTTTGGCTCATGCCTTGTGTTGGATACACACCGAGCGCTTAATCCATAAGTTGATACCGCTGAACGAGGGACACCGGCAGGGCATTGCTAAAATACGCGACCAAGTCTGGTGCTTTTATCGGGCGTTAAAGAGTATAAAACCCAGCCTTGCGAGAACCAACGTAAAATACTTGAGTAGCGTTTCGATGAAATCTTCACTCAACAGACATGCTACCAAACATTAAATCAGACGCTCAAACGAATCCATGCGAATCAAGCAGAATGACTGTTGGTGCTAGATCGACCAGATATTCCGTTACACACCAATGGCAGTGAAACAGACATTCGCGATTACGTGAAAAAACGAAAAGTGAGTGGCTCCACCCGCAGCGATGCTGGCCAGCAGTGTCGGGACACGTTTGCCAGTTTGAAAAAGACCTGCCGAAAACTGGATATATCGTTCTGGCACTACCTGACCCATCGACTTGGTATCGGTGAGCAACATATTGATCCTCTGCCAGATATCATTATGGAACGCGCCAGCTTTGCCACGGGTTATTGAGAAGTTACCCGCAGTTTACTTAAGTACTTATGAACGCTGAAAAAATTCGTTACCAAAATGACCTAGAAATGTTTGAAACTTTGCTTAAGGCAAAAGAAGTGATACGCGTTAACAAAGCGATCAGCAAAATGCAAGAGGAAGGCCCTAGCTCTACAAGGCGACACCTGCTGGCGACCTCAGTATTCCTCAGCAAGCGCATGGCACCTCAAATTCATAAAACGGCAGATGAGTGCTATGAACGCCTAGAGTTAGAAATCCCACTAGAGCTATACGTATATTCAAGTCCGCAATTTAACGCAGCTTGCTTTAAACCAGAGGCCGGCCGTTTGCTAATTATGTTCTCATCTAGCTTGCTCGAAGCATTTGAAGGCAGCGAACTGTGCTTTGTGATGGGCCATGAACTTGGGCATCACGTCTATCGTCACCACGATATCCCCATTGGCTATATTTTGCGTGGCAAACAGCGTCCTAACCCAAAGCTGGCACTGGACTTATTTTCATGGTCGCGTAACGCGGAAATTTCCGCTGATCGAGCCGGTGCCTTTTGTGCGCAAGATTTAGATGGCGTAGCCCGTTCGTTATTTAAATTGGCCTCTGGATTAACCGACAAAACCATAAAGTTTATTTTGGAAGACTTTCTCTCTCAGGTTGACCAAATGAAGCTAGAAGATCAAACCCCCGGCCAGCAAGCGTCGCGCGAAGATTGGTTTTCAACCCACCCGTTTAGCCCACTACGCGTAAAGGCACTGCAGCTTTTCCACGAATCTGAATTGATGATAAAAGGTGGCAGCTCTGTAGCAGATTTGGAAGTGGGCGTGCAGCGTACCATGAGCATGATGGAACCCAATTATATTGATGCAAGAACGGATGCTGCTCAATCAATGCGTAGAGTTCTATTTGCTGGCGCTATTGCCGTGTCCGATGCGAGCGGTGGTATCAGCAAAAAAGAAATAGCCACTTTTGAAAAGTTTTTCGGTAAAGGTAAGTTCAAGTCTGGCCTAAATATCGAAAGAATTAAGGAAGAATTAGCGCAGCGGATATCCAAGTGCAACGAACTTACTAGCATCACCCAACGCATGCAGGTAATGCGCGATTTATGCGTAATATCACGAGCCGATGGGCAAACCTCAAAAAAAGAGCGCGCAGTGCTCGATTCAATAGCCGACGGCCTGGAAATCTCACGGAAGTTTATCTGCCAATGTATGGACAAAGAAATCGAACTGGATTAACGCGTCCAACATTGCGCGCCCTTAACATCATAAAAAATACTTCAAAATCTTATTATGGTACTGCCAAGTGAAACAAATAGGGTGATCAGTAATCCTCAAAAAGCTCATCAACTTCAAGGGTTGTTTTATATTTTAGTGCTGACTTTTCACCCAATTCGCAATATTCATTGCGATTGATTCAACAACTTTGCGTTTGATTTCCCCTGATATTTTAAATCCATGGTTTGCAGATTGAGTTATGCCCGAATCTGGTGTATGAGGCATTTTCTTCAAGCGGCCTCGGTTTGATCTGAGTAGTCATTAGTTTGCTCTATTCCATCTTTAAATGGAACCCCTTGAATCACTTTTGCTAGATAGGCGAACCCGCGTATTCGGTTCCACTTTTTCTCTGCGCACTGACCCAGCTTGAACATCATACTTAACATGCCATCACGGCTAAGACATCCCTTGCATCGTTTGGTACGGTGTCGGATAGTCGCGAATGTTGATTCAATTGGATTCGTAGTACGTATGCTCATCCAGTGCTTGGCAGGGAACGAGTAGAACGTCATTAACTCTTCGCGATCTTTTTCCAAGCACTGCGTGGCTTTTGGATACTTGTCTTGACAGGTTTTAATGAATAATTGATAGGCGCTTTGCGCCGCTTCTTTGGTTTCTTCCTGCCAAATGTTATGCAGAGCTGCTTTTGCTTTGGGCTGCACCGATTTAGGCAGCTTGTTCAGCACGTTGGCCGTTTTATGCACCCAACACCGTTGATGTTTAGTGCCAGGATAGACTTCTTCCAGGGCATTCCAAAAGCCTAAAGCACCATCACCGATGCCCCGCTCTGGTTGATTCAGGCCTCGCTCCTTGAGTGCCAACAACACCTCTCGCCAACTCTGCGTAGACTCTCGCTCACCGTCTTCAATCGCCAGTAATTTCTTGTGACCGCGCTCATTCACTCCGATGACAACTAAGGCACAGAGTCGGCCCTCATCGCCGCGCAGGCCGCTGTGTATCCCGTCCGCCCATAGATAAACCCATCGATCTCGATCTAAACCTTCTCTATTCCAATCCTTGTACTCCTGAGACCACGTTGCTTTGAGCTTACTCACTGTGCTTGATGATAACCCAGTCGCTGATTGACCCACTAGCACGCTCAGTGCATCCCCCATTTCTCCAGTGCTGACACCCTTGAGATACAGCCAAGGCAAGGCCGCTTCTAGTGTTCTCGTTTTACGCACATACGGCGGCACTAAAGCAGACCGAAAGGTGATCGGTACTCCAGTGCGGGAGCGCACCTTGGGGATACGTACTTTGACTGGGCCGATCCCGGTTTGCAGTTCACGTTCTGGCAAATAGCCGTTACGAACGACACCAGCGTGTCCTGAATCTGAGACTTTGTCACAATTGCGATACAGCAGTTCAGATAACTCACTCTCGACCGCGGTTTGAATGAGTTGCCTAGCGCCATTGCGAATCAATTCTTGCAGCGGATCGATGCTGGGCTCTGGCTTTTCAAAGGAAATAATTTTATTCTGTTTCATAGTGGCGTATGTCTGTGGAAGTTTAAGTTGTTGTAAACTCAACTCATCCCGATACGCCGCTTTTAGTCAACTACTCCATACACCACTTTCAGGCATAACTCTTGCAGATTCAATAATATCTAACCTTTTGGACGACTCTAGAAGTGGACCCGCTTTTTAGGACAGATGGCTTAGGAGTTATTTTCAGCTGATTAAGCAGCCAATTTCAGGCCGCGACATGGATCATACATCATGTCAGGGACCATGCCCAATGTTTGATGTTTACGCTCTTGGTTGTAATAGTTTATCCAGGAGCCAATGCCGTCTTTTGCCTCTTTCATCGATTGGTAGGCTTGCAAATAGACTTCCTCATATTTCACGCTGCGCCATAAGCGCTCAACAAATACATTGTCACGCCAAGCACCTTTGCCATCCATGCTGATGCGAATACCATTGTCTTTGAGTACACCGGTAAACGCCTCACTGGTAAATTGCGCACCTTGATCGCTGTTAAAGATATCAGGCTTGCCGTAGTAATGCAGTGCCTCTTCCAAAGCATCTACGCAGAATGCGCTATCCATGCTGTTGCTAAGCCGCCATGACAGCACTTTACGAGAATACCAATCCATCACAACGGTAAGATAAGCAAAGCCCTTAGGCATCGGGATATAAGTTATATCGGTACACCAAGCTTGATTGGGTTGATTGATGGCCAACCCACCTAGCAGATAAGGATAAATCTTGTGCCCCGCCTTCTTCTTGCTGGTGTTAGGCCTAGGATAGATGGCTTTAATGCCCATCTTACGCATTAAGCGTCGCACATGTTTACGGTCAACTCGGTGGCCTACATCTTGCAACACATCACGAATGCGTCTACTGCCAAGAAAGGGCCGATTGAGGTGAATGCGATCAATCAGATGCATCAGTTCCAAGTCATCCTCATTAGCAGGTGAGGTTTTGTAATAAACATGGGAACGATGAATCTTCAACAATTTACACTGACGAACTAACGATAGTTTATTGCTTTTATTAATCATAGTTTTGCGCTCAGGTCTGTTTAACGACCGAGCGCTTTTGATAAAAAATCGTTTTCCATGGTGATTTCACCGATCTTTGCCTGTAATGATTTAATCTCTGATTCTCGGTTTGGAGATAAGCCTGTGCCTGATGCAAAGACTTCAGCTGAGCTATCGAGCAATTGTTTCTTCCACTTGACGATAAGATTTGCATTGATGTCATAACGACTAGCAAGATTGCTTAATGTTTCATCACCTTTGATTGCTGCAAGAGCAACTTTGGCTTTGAATGGTGGGGCATGGTTTCTACGCTTTTTACTCATTTTCTGTTCCTCGTTTTGAACAATTATAAAACAGAAAATAACTCCTTATTTTGGCCTTCAACCTGTCCTAATCATGGGGTCCACTTCATCTAACCCATCCACTACGTCAGTTATTTCATCTACTGTCGTTAATTCGTCTTCAGAACCTTGGATAAAAAACATCGAGGTCTTTATGTGGGAAAGATGTTGGGTACGTCGCAGGTCTCCTTTGATTGGGAAAGCCAGACTTATTAGCCCTTCTACTCGAGGTATCGGCGAGCTAGCCTGTTCTAACGATGCCGCATAGGCACTAATAGAATGGCCTCCAACGAAAACTGCCATATCAGGTGCTTCACTTCTAGCGCGGCTAATGACAGCGCGTATAGTCTCCCTCAAAATCGCTTCTTTATTCGGTTGTATGTCTGTAAAGGGCACAAAATCGGAGCTCTCTGAATAGGGATAGTTAAATCGAAGTGTTGCGACATTATTTGAAAGCAATGCTTTACTAAGCTCCTCCATAAACGGCACATGCATGTTTGAGCCAGATCCATGCCCCATAACAAACAGCGAATTCGAATTGTTGGTTCGGTCTAGTTGCGCAGAGACAATCCCTGCGCTATTTGAAACTTTGACCTTTATACGGGTTGATTCAATATCCATACTTAAGCGGAGCGTTATGAAGTTTAAGTATTAAGTTTAGTCTGATAATTTTGACCGACTAGCTGCCGACATCCGGTTCGCTATCAGTTGGCATTTGGTAAGTGACCCATTGGGTTTTGTCGGCAATTTTGTCGTAAGAGCCGCGCCCCCGATAATTATTTTCGGCGGTAATCCAACGAAAGAATGGCCAACCTTGCTGCTTGCCAAACGTAGCCAATGTCTTATACATCTGTTGTACTATTCCGCTACCACGATGCGAAGGGTCAACAAACAAATCATCTAAAAAGCCGATCATTGCTCCGCGTAGCGGTGATGGCATTGCGCGGCAGTGCATCATTCCTATCGCGTTACCTTGTTCATCCTTCGAGATAAAACCATAAAATGAGTTATCAGCGTCATTTATCCACTCCCAAACCGTATCGAGTGTACTTTGCTCCATTGGCATTCCATAAAAGGCGGCATAAGCGCGATAAAGTCGCTCCCAATTAGATCGATCTTCAGGCTGTAATGGACGGATAGAATTAGGCATAAGAAGTGTATTTATTGCTTTAGATTGCTAGTTAGTCACTGCTATTGTCGGCGTATTTTTTCATTTTATCCAAGTTGGTTTGGGTCAGCTCTTGCTCGCTTAAACCAATATCATAAGCGGGCGAAACCAGCAAACTAGCTTGGCTAATTTCAATCACTACAAAATGTTGCATATGCTTTATATAATCAGGCCAATTCGCCTCAAATGCGCTAGCAACAATCTTGCCTCGTTCTGAATCTTTCTCAATCACTATGCCATTGCCTTTCAAGCGCACCGCACGCCGCGCAAGCACATCCATGAAATTAACTTCGATCGCGGGCCGTGCACGCAGGTTATGCATCGTTTGCGGTGAGCGAATTTCACCGAACGCCACCGAGGTGTCGTTCAATATTACAAAAGTACCTTTAGGAGAAACTGCTGGGGTCCCATCATCATTAACCGTGGCAACTGACCCAAGGGTATAGTTGCTGATTAAGGTCTTCATTTGGGCGTCCAATATCTTACTCATTTCTTCTACTCAAATGAAAATGCTATATAGCCTTCATAAAGTTGCGGTACAAGGTACCTGCACACTGGAGAAAACCTGAGATTTCTTTATCAGCCTCAACTTGCATGTTTGCCAATGCCTCCTCGCCCAATGTAGAAATCAAAGCATCGCGATAAGCAGGCACTTCGCCCCAATTAGCAACTGTATCAGGCTCTACTTCAATGTGATATTGCATAGACCAAGCGTTGTCCCCTACCCGCATAGCCTGCGCTCGGCAAACATCTGAACTGGCTAAAATAGTTGTATTCTCAGGCGGTTGCGTCACACAGACTGAATGCCACTGCAAGCATTTTTGATTCTCTGGTGTGCCTGCAAATAACACATCTTTCTTGCCTTCCTCGGTAAGTGTTATATCTAAAATACCAATTTCAGGCGGCCGCTGAGGACCACAAGTACCACCCATCGCATCCGCCAATAGTTGATGACCTAAACATAAGCCTAAATAGGGTTTGTTCATCTCACCTACCCACTTACGAATCGCCGCTTTTTCTGCGACCAGCCAAGGGTGTTCTTCCACCTCCCAAACATCCATCGGCCCGCCCATTACCCAAAGCGCGTCGTAATTTTCAAGCGGTGGTATCGCCTCACCATTTTGTAAGTTAATAGCATCCCACGCTATCCCGTCTTGCTTTAAAAATTGCCTTAACGAACCTGGATGTTCGCACTCTATATGTTGAAAAACCAGTAGTTTCATAATTGCCTTGAGTTATGCCCGAATCTGGTGTATGAGGCATTTTCTTCAAGCGGCCTCGGTTTGATCTGAGTAGTCATTAGTTTGCTCTATTCCATCTTTAAATGGAACCCCTTGAATCACTTTTGCTAGATAGGCGAACCCGCGTATTCGGTTCCACTTTTTCTCTGCGCACTGACCCAGCTTGAACATCATACTTAACATGCCATCACGGCTAAGACATCCCTTGCATCGTTTGGTACGGTGTCGGATAGTCGCGAATGTTGATTCAATTGGATTCGTAGTACGTATGCTCATCCAGTGCTTGGCAGGGAACGAGTAGAACGTCATTAACTCTTCGCGATCTTTTTCCAAGCACTGCGTGGCTTTTGGATACTTGTCTTGACAGGTTTTAATGAATAATTGATAGGCACTTTGCGCCGCTTCTTTGGTTTCTTCCTGCCAAATGTTATGCAGAGCTGCTTTTGCTTTGGGCTGCACCGATTTAGGCAGCTTGTTCAGCACGTTGGCCGTTTTATGCACCCAACACCGTTGATGTTTAGTGCCAGGATAGACTTCTTCCAGGGCATTCCAAAAGCCTAAAGCACCATCACCGATGCCCAGCTCTGGTTGATTCAGGCCTCGCTCCTTGAGTGCCAACAACACCTCTCGCCAACTCTGCGTAGACTCTCGCTCACCGTCTTCAATCGCCAGTAATTTCTTGTGACCGCGCTCATTCACTCCGATGACAACTAAGGCACAGAGTCGGCCCTCATCGCCGCGCAGGCCGCTGTGTATCCCGTCCGCCCATAGATAAACCCATCGATCTCGATCTCTCTATTCCAATCCTTGTACTCCTGAGACCACGTTGCTTTGAGCTTACTCACTGTGCTTGATGATAACCCAGTCGCTGATTGACCCACTAGCACGCTCAGTGCATCCCCCATTTCTCCAGTGCTGACACCCTTGAGATACAGCCAAGGCAAGGCCGCTTCCAGTGTTCTCGTTTTACGCACATACGGCGGCACTAAAGCAGACCGAAAGGTGATCGGTACTCCAGTGCGGGAGCGCACCTTGGGGATACGTACTTTGACTGGGTCGATCCCGGTTTGCAGTTCACGTTCTGGCAAATAGCCGTTACGAACGACACCAGCGTGTCCTGAATCTGAGACTTTGTCACAATTGCGATACAGCAGTTCAGATAACTCACTCTCGATCGCGGTTTGAATGAGTTGCCTAGCACCATTGCGAATCAATTCTTGCAGCGGATCGATGCTTTGCTCTGGCTTTTCAAAGGAAATAATTTTATTCTGTTTCATAGTGGCGTATGTCTGTGGAAGTTTAAGTTGTTGTAAACTCAACTCATCCCGATACGCCGCTTTTAGTCAACTACTCCATACACCACTTTCAGGCATAACTCAATTGCCTTTCGTATGCTTTTAGTTTTGATAAATTACTGAGCGGTGAGCCACCTTTATAATTCGTACAATGACCTTTTCATCAACGATTTCATAGATAATTCTATAACGACCTTACCTGATACGATATCGTTCTTGATTAGTAAGCTTGGTGCAACCTTCTCCTCTTGGGTTATAAGCTAACTCATCAACCCTTCTAAGAATACGCTTTACATCTTTATTCGGAATATTTCGCAGATCTTTAGCAACTGATTTTTTGAAAACAATGCTAAATCTTGCCATGTTTTTTTAAATCATTTATTAAAGCTTCATAACTAATCTCAGCTTCATTTTCTCTTTCAGAAAACGCAAAAATATCTTCTTGGTCTTCTCTCATTAGCAATCTAACGGCTTCATCAACTAGCTCTGATACGGAAAGATCAGTAGTAATTGCCTTTAGCTTAAGAGCCTTATGCACCTCAGGCTTAAAGTAAACGGTTGATCGCTTGGACAGTGTACTCATAATATTTGGAGCTTCAAAAACAACATTATAACGTTATAACGTTCGAACATCAATTTGCAATAGACCATTCTGGGCAAGACTCAAACATGATTTGTAACTGCGTCTCAAATTACGCGTTAAACAGTCCTGTTTAGAGCGTACCTAAACTCACTAACAAACTATCTTTACCTAATTTTTAACGCCCCATCTGTTAGATTTCCCTGCAGTAAAGTTAGCTGATATTGAGTAGAACTACTCATATCAAATGAGTAGTTTCACTGATATTGATATCAAGACTTTTGTGGTCTTATTAAGTTCGATAACCATAACATTTCACGGGGTAGCATGTCAATCAGCGTTTAAAACTGGACACCTGTCAGCGAGTAAAACTGAACAATTAAATACAATAATATTTCTTTATCATCAACTCAAGTGAAGCGTAGCGAAACTTGAGTTGATGAATCAATCCTGCTTTCTTGCGATGTTATTTTTTAGTGACAGTCTTGAGCTTTGCTTTAGTGCTAGACTGCTTGAATCGATATGAGTCGTTACCCGTTTCAATAATTGAGCAATGATGAGTCACTCTGTCGAGCAAAGCCGTGGTCATTTTCTTGTCGCCAAATACCTGCACCCATTCACTGACATTAAGCTTGGTGGTAAACACGATGGAGGTTTTCTCGTATAGCTTGCTGATCAGGTGGAATAATAGTGCGCCACCCGATGCTGGGAAGGGTAAATATCCCAGCTCATCGAATATCACCGCATCTAACGGTTGCATAATTCGTGCTAGCCGCCCCTGCTTCTCATCCTGCTGTTCTTTGATCAGCAGATTAACCAGGTCCACCACATTGTAAAACCGAACCCGATGACCTGAATGAATGGCTTTAATGCCTAAGGCCGTAGCTAAATGGGTTTTGCCTGTTCCAGTGCCACCGACAAAGATGAGGTTATGGGTTCTGTCCATATAGTCAGCCTGAGACAAATCCTCGATGAGCGCGGGTTCAACTTCGCTCTGGGTAAAGTCAAATTGCTGTAAATCACGGTGATGAGGGAATTTAGCCACCTTCATTGGGTAGTTAAGCCGCCTCACTTCTCGGTCCGTTCGCTCGGCATCCATCAATTTAATTAACCCAGATTGCAACGTTACTTTAGAACGAGGCGAATCTATCAACTCAGGTAAGCATGGTGCCATACCGTGTAGTTTAAGGGCTTTAAGATCATCAACAAGTTCAAGCATGGCTCACCTCCGCGCACAGCGGGTCATAGCGGGTCACGTTCGCTGCCGAGGGGACAGCTAATACAGGCGCATTGGTAATTGTCATCACTTGGGCCGAATCAGGTTCCGTTAACCGATGCACCAAATTGGTAATGACTGATAGCTGAGTCGTATTGGCATCTAATGCCCGCTCACAGGCCACCGTGACTGTTTCCAAGCCATGCTGGTGAATCAATAGTAACAATGGTACAAACTCTCGGTCACCGCCATCACGTTTGAGGTACTGTTTTTTGAGTGTTAGCAGTGCCTTGGGTAAATCCCAATCAACAAACGGTGCGCCATTGCGTAATGCGCCAGGTTTAATCTCCAGTACGGGCAGATAATGCCAAGGATCAAAGATCATTTGATGACGACCGAAACAGCGAGCATGTGAAGTCACTTCCACATCGTCAACCACGACTTTAATCCTATCTGCATAGGCTCTAACAGAAACAGCTTGGCCAACATACCGACAGGGTACGGAGTATTAATGGCGGTCGTAGTGCACCACACAGGTTTTATGCACACGCGCCAAACGCTCATAATATCCATCAAAGGCTACCATCGCGGGACGTAAGCTCGGCTGCTCCTCGGCAAACACTTCATCAATTAGTCTTGATTTGTCAGTCGGGTGTGGGCGTTCACCAAGTCGAGCACAACGTTGCTCCAGCCATTGGTTTAATTCATCTAAATCAGCAAAGCGCACCCGTGGAACAAACAGCCTTTGGCGCATAACACCGACCTGACGTTCAACCTGGCCTTTCTCCCAACCCGCTGCCGGTGTACAGGCAATCGGTTCAATCAGATAATGATTCATCCGGCTTAGAAAGCGGCGATTAAACTCACGCCGCTTACCCTTAAACAATGCACTGACTATGGTCTTAGGGTGATCGTATATCATCTTCTGAGGTAAGCCCTCAAAGAAATCAAACGCCCGAATATGTGCATCAAACACCCTCTCCTGTGTTTCTCTGGGATAGGCCCTAAGATATGATTTACGCGAATGGCATAAACGAAAGTGGGCTAGTTTGATCTTGACACCAAACCCACCCAGAATGACTTGTTCATGTGACCAATCAAACTGACAGGCTTCACCTGGTGCAAAAACCAATGGCACAAATGCTTGTTTAATACATGACCGCGAGTGATCCTTCCACGCTTTGACAAACCGTTGAACGCTGTCATAAGCCCCTCGATACCCTTGCAACTCAATCTCTTCATACAGTTGAACTGCATTACGTCTTTCTCGCACTGAGCGAGCTGCGTCCACTTCAAGCAAATTGATCAACTGAGGTTTGAACTTATCCAGCTTCGGACAGACTATTGGCACCGACCGCTGATATTCAGGTTCGCTTGGCGCGTTGTTTAAATATTTATAAATAGTGGTGCGTGATAAATTGAATTCACGCGACACCTCGCTTACTTTGCGACCTTCTACTAAACACAAACGTCGTATCTTGGTACATATAGGCATACAAATCACCTGACAGTTTCCTCGGATTAATGGCTCCGAGACAGTTAACAATAAAGGTGTTCAGCTTTGTACGCTGATCACCCACGAAACTGTTCATTTTTGCACGCTGTTCAACAAGTAAGCACTCAAAAGTAAGGTATCAGCTACTCCTTAAGAGATTGCCGCGTCGCTTTGCTCCTCGCAACGACGGAATTAGTTTGATCAACTTCAAGCTAAGAAAATTACCCCAATCCAGATCACTAAAAACAGCATCATCGCCATAAATACGGTGGCTGAGCCCATGTCTTTTGCTGCACCGCTTAATGGGTGAACTTCATCACTTATGCGGTCCACAACGGCCTCAATAGCGGAGTTAACTAGCTCTGCCATTAGCACCAAAAACACCGGTAGTAGCAGTAATAAAACCTGTTCAGTTGAATCGCCTATCCAAAACGCCAAGGCGACGATGAAGGGTGAAATCCACAGTTCTTCTCTAAAAGCCGCTTCATGTTGATAGGCGTACTTCAGGCCATTGTAGGAATAACCTGCGGCGGCGACTATTCTAGATAAGCCTTTTTTACTTGGTTTTGGCATGATCTCTAAATCTAGTTGTTATAGGCACTAAGGTAACAAATCCATGCAGCATCTGCATCTCCTGTTTGACTGTCGAGGTACACCCCATCTCCTTCTCCCGTTTTTACATCAGTCCCTTCCCAGTATACCTTTACTTGATTAAAGCCCGCTTCGAATAGTAATTCTTGCAGCTCGGGTAAGGTCCATAGTCGCCATTGATAACTAAACGCTTTGTCAATTTTCGAACCATCTTCAAAAGCAAAGTGAATATAACAATCCATCGCCCCATCAATGGGGTTGTAACGGGCCTGGTCCCAAATATAGGTAAATGATGGGCTCGTCGGTTAATACAATTTCAAACAGGGTTTTCGCCGAAGTCGCTTTTAGTTTGCTCAGCAACGCGTTTTTTGTGCAATAAACCGTCTATTAGCAGCCATTTTGCCACCAATAGACGGATCTATCCCTAGGCCGGCACCAATTCAACTCGTTCAACTCCCAATGCCATTAATCGCTTAAGGTTAAAACATAAGCCCCTGATTCCAACTTGGAACTGGACTTTAGCCAACCCTTTATAACGAACTCGCTTATTGCGATGAGCAAACACTCGCTCATATGGTGAACGAATTTTGCTAATCCAACGGTCTTTGTCTCTATTCTTGCCATGCATATTGTTCTTCTTGATTGTTGCATCATGGCAACCGTTGCGCCTGAGCGTGGTTTTGGCCGGGCTCACGCAATAACCCTTGTCCGCATAAACAGCACCCGACTTAGGGCAAACATGCTTCAAGCCGCTTGCATCCGTTACCTCAGCCGAGGTGGCCGCTATTTTATTGATCAAGCCACTTTGCATATCCACTGATGCATGCTCTTTGTAACCATACCAATATTTGCTATTTCCCTTGCACCCAAACCGTGCTTGCTTGTCCGCCGCAACTTTATCAACTGTCTTATTGTTGAACTCCTCTAATCCCATCTTTATCGCCTTATCTCTATCATCCCAAGTGGTTAGCTTACTGACCAACTGGCTGGCATCGACAAATGTGAATACTTCTCGTACTAAGCCCATTGAAACTAACCCGCTCCGAACACGGTCAAATAAATTCATCATACCCCTGGTTCCAATGCGTGAGCGAAAATCACCAAAGTAACTATGATCAGGAGTGCTCTGTTCCAGTCCTGAATCACAAAACCACTTAGCGGCCAGATTCTCTGATAAGTATCGCTCCATTTCTCTATCACTTAAATCTTCCATGAACTGAAGCACCAAGGCACGTAAGCCGAACTCAACACCTCGGCCTTTAGGGCCACGGGTGGCATATATTTTAGAGAAGGGTTTACTCAATGCACCAAAACATAATAGCTCATCGAGTTTACGGTAGGGATGTTCAGAGCTAACCAGAGAATCTAAGGTTAGGAACAGTTGGCTTTGATGACGTTTGCTCAAAATTGCAGGCTGACTAGAATCAGCCCATATTATCTCACGTATTCTATTAATTATCCGACAAGCCCACGTTTTGAAAAATGTTCTTCTAGTCAGCAAATTTTGATCTAAATTTACTTTCATTTAACTATTTAGAAGTGGACCCGCTTTTTAGGACAGATGGCTTAGGAGTTATTTTCAGCTGATTAAGCAGCCAATTTCAGGCCGCGACATGGATCATACATCATGTCAGGGACCATGCCCAATGTTTGATGTTTACGCTCTTGGTTGTAATAGTTTATCCAGGAGCCAATGCCGTCTTTTGCCTCTTTCATCGATTGGTAGGCTTGCAAATAGACTTCCTCATATTTCACGCTGCGCCATAAGCGCTCAACAAATACATTGTCACGCCAAGCACCTTTGCCATCCATGCTGATACGAATACCATTGTCTTTGAGTACACCGGTAAACGCCTCACTGGTAAATTGCGCACCTTGATCGCTGTTAAAGATATCAGGCTTGCCGTAGTAATGCAGTGCCTCTTCCAAAGCATCTACGCAGAATGCGCTATCCATGCTGTTGCTAAGCCGCCATGACAGCACTTTACGAGAATACCAATCCATCACAACGGTAAGATAAGCAAAGCCCTTAGGCATCGGGATATAAGTTATATCGGTACACCAAGCTTGATTGGGTTGATTGATGGCCAACCCACCTAGCAGATAAGGATAAATCTTGTGCCCCGCCTTCTTCTTGCTGGTGTTAGGCCTAGGATAGATGGCTTTAATGCCCATCTTACGCATTAAGCGTCGCACATGTTTACGGTCAACTCGGTGGCCTACATCTTGCAACACATCACGAATGCGTCTACTGCCAAGAAAGGGCCGATTGAGGTGAATGCGATCAATCAGATGCATCAGTTCCAAGTCATCCTCATTAGCAGGTGAGGTTTTGTAATAAACATGGGAACGATGAATCTTCAACAATTTACACTGACGAACTAACGATAGTTTATTGCTTTTATTAATCATAGTTTTGCGCTCAGGTCTGTTTAACGACCGAGCACTTTTGATAAAAAATCGTTTTCCATGGTGATTTCACCGATCTTTGCCTGTAATGATTTAATCTCTGATTCTCGGTTTGGAGATAAGCCTGTGCCTGATGCAAAGACTTCAGCTGAGCTATCGAGCAATTGTTTCTTCCACTTGACGATAAGATTTGCATTGATGTCATAACGACTAGCAAGATTGCTTAATGTTTCATCACCTTTGATTGCTGCAAGAGCAACTTTGGCTTTGAATGGTGGGGCATGGTTTCTACGCTTTTTACTCATTTTCTGTTCCTCGTTTTGAACAATTATAAAACAGAAAATAACTCCTTATTTTGGCCTTCAACCTGTCCTAATCATGGGGTCCACTTCAAATCTTCAACAATTTACACTGACGAACTAACGATAGTTTATTGCTTTTATTAATCATAGTTTTGCGCTCAGGTCTGTTTAACGACCGAGCGCTTTTGATAAAAAATCGTTTCCCATGGTGATTTCACCGATCTTTGCCTGTAATGATTTAATCTCTGATTCTCGGTTTGGAGATAAGCCTGTGCCTGATGCAAAGACTTCAGCTGAGCTATCGAGCAATTGTTTCTTCCACTTGACGATAAGATTTGCATTGATGTCATAACGACTAGCAAGATTGCTTAATGTTTCACCACCTTTGATTGCTGCAAGAGCAACTTTGGCTTTGAATTGTGGGGCATGGTTTCTACGCTTTTTACTCATTTTCTGTTCCTCGTTTTGAACAATTATAAAACAGAAAATAACTCCTTATTTTGGCCTTCAACCTGTCCTAATCATGGGGTCCACTTCACAGCACCTAGACTCAGTAACTGTTCCACTAATTTATAATTCCCCGTCTTGGCCGCAATCATTAACGCAGTTTTACCATTTGTTCCTCTAGCGTCAACATCGCTAGCGGTTGATAATAATCTTTCAATGTTAGCTATATCGTTTTCTCGCACCGCGGTTTGAAAGTTGTCGCCAGCAGCAAGTGCAGCAGTTACAAATAACGCCACCATAACGGCCAATGCATTTAAGCTAAGAAACGCATAGCTTTTGGCTGTGCTAATGGTCATGACGAAAAGCATAGTTACTACACACTTCATCAATAGCAGATTGCGCGTGATACTTGCCTGTTAATCTGAGCAATGCATCGTACTTCACTGCTTCGTGTAATATATCAGCGTAGCCCTGCCGTTCATGATCATGGATTGCAAACTGCTGAGAATGTATAACCTCATAGGCAGCATCAGCGAAATACCATCTAAGTTGCTTTTGCTCAGTTAAATGTTTTAAAGTCTCAAATTGAGTATCACCCAAACCAGGCACCAATAACACCTCCCCAACCAGGGGGTTATCAGCGTAAGTTGCTACTTCAAAACGCAGCATTACTACGCTACCATTTGCGTGGTTGATCAAATCCCCTTCCACGGTCACGGGTAACGGTGTAGTGGTTTTACGTAACACCCTCCTGTCCTCCTTGCATTGCGTGCCCCCTACTTCAAAAAACACCGCTGATTCCCAAATTCCATTGTCAAACTGCACGGGTACACAAGAGGTCATCGCACCACTATTACGCATCCCTCGAGCTATAGGCAAGGGGAATTTATCCATTACACATCAAGACGGTGGGCCTTAAAAACCCCTGACGAATCAGGGGTTCTTGATGGCTAACCACAGCCGGGGGCTGGTCATGATGTCGACGTTTCAGTGCCCAGAGGTGGGCTAACTCCTTCAACTTCCTGGTCATTTTTAACTTCTTCGTACCACAAGTCATGGTGCTCCTTAGCCCATTCAACACTCACTCTACCTGTAGTCATGCCTTCTAGTGCCCCCTCCGTACCTAGGGTGCCTATATAGACGTGACCGAAAAAAACCACAATCCAAATGATCGCTGCTATGGCGTGAATTTGGTGCATATTTTGCATGCTAGCACGGCTTGTATCACCAATACCGAATTGCGCTGCCCAACCGATCAACGCCAGACCGGTGCCGCACACAGCCAATAGGCCAACAAAAACAACAACCCAGAACCAAACTTTCTCTCCGCCGTTGGCTTTACCCGCACTGGGATGAGCGTTGCCAATAAGCCCGCCGCCAGAAGCCAGCCATTTAATATCAGTAGCATTAGGGATATTGTTCTTTGCCCAGAGTATGAGCATCGCAAACACGCCTAAGGAGAAAAACGGCCCAACAACATTATGAACATTGATCGACAAACCGGCCCATAGAGCGAAGCCTTTGGCACCCAGTAAAGGAATAAGAACACCGCGGCCAAACAGCATACTAAGCCCTGATATAGCGAGCACCACGAATAAAATAGCGGTATACCAATGCATTACCCGCTCCCAAAGTTTCCAACGCAGCACCGTTATACCAGACCTTTCGGACCGTAATTTAATTCTACCTTTTATCAGAAAAAATAAGACAATAAGAGCCAAGCTACCCAAAATGACCTTGCCGCCGAGTTGCGTCAGCATACCGCTGCGCATTTCACGCCAGTCCTGACCGCTACTATTAATAAATACACCGCTTTCTGCCCCAGATACAGCACTATATCCGACCTGCCCATTACGCACCGCTCGCCAAAAGTTGGACCGCTGATTTTTATCTCCGCTTACCTGAGCATGCGCAGAATCACTTGAAATTAAATACGAGATAGAAGGCAATACCATCGCACTCATTAAGATAAAAGCAAGTGACCAAGTCATCGCTCGAACTCTACTGCGACCTTTTTGTGTTTTATATTTTTGCATAAGTGACTCTCCCAGTTAATGTGCTCGCTTTGCGCTCTGTTGTTATATTGAAATACGCCTCTTTTTTATGAACAGCGAGACAAACAAAGGGCCCACTGCTGGGCCCATTTGGTTTTCTCTAAGAGGGTTTACTGTATGCGGTATCCCAGCCCCACGTCTGCGGGCGCCCACCTCGTTTCAATATTCGCTCACGATAGATGTCCGAAACCATGTCCCCGTCGCCAGCGATCAAGGCCTTTGTCGAACACATTTCCGCACACAGCGGCAATTTACCTTCGGCAATGCGATTTCGACCATATTTCTCGATTTCAGCGGGGGAATTGTTATCTTCGTCTCCTGGACCACCCGCGCAGAACGTACATTTATCCATCTTGCCGCGCACACCAAAGGCTTCTTTTTGTGGATATTGTGGTGCACCAAATGGGCATGCATAAGAGCAGTAACCACAGCCGATACAGAGGTCTTTGTCGTGCAACACAATGCCTTCATCGGTAGTGGAAAAGCAATCAACCGGGCAAACAGCTGCACAAGGTGCGTCCGTACAATGCATACAGGCAACCGAAATAGATTTCTCGCCAGATTCACCATCGCCTAAAGTAATAACGCGCCGGCGGTTAACGCCCCAAGGCACTTCATTCTCGTTCTTGCACGCGGTGACACAACCATTACACTCGATGCAGCGTTCAGCATCACATAAAAATTTCATTCTAGCCATTTTTATATCCTCCCGCTTTAAGCGACTTTGACGCGACACAAAGACACTTTGGTCTCTTGCATCTGGGTTACTGAATCATATCCGTATGTAAAAGCGGTGTTACACGCTTCACCACGAACGTAAGGTTCCGTTCCGGGTGGATATTTGTCGAGGAGATCCTCACCTTGATACCAACCTCCAAAGTGAAATGGCGTGAACACAACGCCTGGTGCAACACGTTTGGTTACCATTGCCTTGACTTTTATCTTGGCACCCTCTGGACTTTCTATCCAAACCATATTGCCATCCCTGATGCCGCTATCATTTGCATCTTTGGGATTAATCTCGCAGAACATTTCTTGTTGAAGCTCCGCTAACCATGGGTTAGAGCGTGATTCTTCACCGCCTCCTTCGTACTCTACTAATCTGCCGCTGGTAAATACGATGGGGTAGTCTTTGGAAAAATCCTGTGCTTGTATCGAGGCATAACGCGTAGGCAAGCGGTAGAAGCGCTTGCGGTCTTCGTAGGTCGGATACTTCGCCGCTAATTCGCGGTCCGGGGTGTATAAGGGTTCTCGGTGAATCGGCACACGATCTGGGAACGTCCAGACGATGGCCCGGGCTTTTGCGTTACCGAAAGGCGCGCAATTATGTTTAATAGCCACTCTCTGGATACCACCGGACAAGTCAGTTTTCCAGTTTTTACCTTCCGCAGCCGCTTTTTCTTCGCCGGTAAGATCATCCCACCAACCTAAACTTTTTAGCAGTTCGTGAGAGAACTCGGGATATCCATCTCGGATCTCAGACCCTTTCGGCCACGAGTCTTCTGCCAAAATATTGTTGCCTTCATGCTCAACACCAAATCGCGCACGGAAACACAAGCCACCTTCCGCAACGGTTTTACTGGTGTCATATAGGACCGGTGTTCCGGGATGCCCCATATCCGCCGTGCCCCAACAAGGCCACGGTAAACCATAATACTCACCATCAACCGGACCGCCTTCTGCTATTAAGGTAGTGGTATTAAAGGTATGTTTGTTTTCCATATGTAACTTCAACCGCTCAGGGCTTTGGCCAGTGTAGCCGATTGTCCACATGCCTTTGTTATACTCTCGGGTGATATCTTCTATCAAAGGCTCGTCGTTGTTCAATTCAATGTTTTTGCAAAATTGTTCGGCAAAGCCGAGCTTTTTCGCAAATTTATATAAAATAGTGTGATCAGGTAACGACTCAAACAAAGGCTCAATCACTTTATCTCGCCATTGTAGTGACCGATTAGAAGCGGTAACCGACCCATATGTTTCAAACTGTGTGCAGGCGGGTAATAAATACACCCCATCTGTACGATCATGCATAACCGCCGCATGGGTTGGATAAGGGTCGATGATGACCATCATATCAAGCTTCGCCATCGCCTTTTTCATTTCTGGCCCGCGCGTCTGGCTGTTAACCGCATGACCTGACCAAACCATGCATCGAATGTTATCTTTTTGGCCAATGCTTTCTTCCAGAACGCCGTCTACCCAACGCGAGACCGGAATTCCTTTGTAGTTCATCGGATGCACTGGCTTGCCTTTGTCGCCTTCCACCTCTTCTGGACTGAACTGTGCCTTCACCCATGCATGATCCAAGTCCCAAACCTTCGACCAATGTTTCCACGAGCCATCGCTTAAGCCATAGTAGCCGGGCAAGGAGTGAGACAATACGCAAAAATCGGTTGCGCCTTGCACGTTGTCGTGGCCGCGAAAAATATTTGCGCCACCACCTTGGGTGCCAATATTGCCCAGTGCTAATTGAAATGCACAATAAGCGCGCGTGTTATTGTTACCAATAGTGTGCTGGGTGCCGCCCATACACCAAACAAAGGTAGCTGGGCTATTTTTTGCCATCATTTCGGCTGCGATGCGAACCGTTTCTTCATCTGCACCAGTGACGCGCTCGCACTCCGCTGGGGCCCAATTAGCTACTTCGGCGCGGACTTCGTCCATGCCGTAAACGCGTTGCTTTATGTAGCGCTTATCTTCCCAACCATTTTCAAAGATGTGCCACAGCATACCCCATATAATGGCGACGTCAGTGCCTGGGCGAATGCGCACAAAGTGGTCTGCATGCGCGGCGGTACGTGTATAACGCGGGTCAATCACCAGCATCTTTGAACCACTTTCTTTAGCTTTGAAGATATGTTGAAGCGAAACTGGATGAGCCTCTGCTGGATTAGAGCCAATGAACAGCATCGCTTTGCTATTATGCATGTCATTGTAGGAGTTGGTCATCGCACCATATCCCCACGTGTTGGCCACACCTGCAACTGTAGTGGAGTGGCAAATACGTGCCTGATGGTCTACGTTATTGGTGCCCCACATTGCTGCGAATTTACGAAACATATAAGCCTGTTCGTTATTATGTTTAGCTGAACCCATCCAGTAAACGGAGTCAGGGCCGGATTCTTCACGAATTTTTAACATTCCATCGCCAATTTCGTCGATTGCCTCCTCCCAAGACATCCTCTTCCATTGCCCACCTACCAGCTTCATGGGGTATTTTACCCTGCGTTCACCGTGACCATGCTCTCTGACGGATGCGCCTTTGGCACAGTGCGCGCCTAAATTAAATGGGGAGTCAAAATCGGGTTCCTGGCCTGTCCACACACCGTTTTGCACTTCAGCTACCACACCACAACCCACCGAGCAGTGAGTGCATACGCTCTTTTTGATCGTAATATCACCTTCAGCCGGAGCGGTTGAAGCATGTGCTTTTTTAACTCGACCCGGCGCCAATAAGGTTGAGGCTGCGCCCACGCCCATGGCAATTCCCGAGCGCTTTAAAAAACCTCGGCGGTTTATCGATTGACCGACATTCAGAGACGGCGTTGCCTCTTCACTTGGGTGTTTTCTGATTAGTTTCATATTTAGGCCTCCTAATTTCGCTGTGCGACTTATTTGGTAGTGGTGTTTTAAATAAATAATGATTAGCTATTTACCGCGTTTAAAATCGAGCTGATCGATAATACTCGCGGATATGGTCTGTCTCTCGGTAGCCTTTGCTGGCCGATTTTTGCGGCTGCTCTGTTGCGGATTCCGCCAGCGTCTCTTTCGAAATTAGTCCAGCTCCCATAGCGGTACCTGCTACTGCTGCGCCTTTCAAAAACGACCGTCTCTGAACTTTTTTAGATGTAGAATTTTTCATAATATAGTTCCACTATTAATGTCTGGTAATTTGCATTCTAGTTAATGAGCTTGAATATTTAGATATTGGTTTTCCAGCTTAAGAAATTCTTGGCCGAGTAAACCAACTGCTTTATAAAAAACGGCTGAGTCTGTAGTTTGTAGCTCTTCAAAAAACTTATTAGCCCATAGATGGATATGGCGCATAAAAAACTGCCTCTGTCGAGTTTCGTCCACATCATCGGCGTTAATGATTAACGCCATGGTTTCGCATAATGCAGCAATATGGTCTTCTGGGTCCTTTTCGCCTTCATTCGGTTCAATCCCTAAAGCCTTAAGGTCGTCGCGTAAATCGCTTAAGGGTTTATCCATCAAGAAACCCGTAAGATGCCATGATCCAAACGGTACTATAACGCCGCGACCGACACCAATAAACAATGTGTGGTACTCGCCGTCGAGCTCGTTGAGTTGAACCTTAGATGCAGCAACGCGAAGTGCCTGCCACGCCTTACCCATATCCCCAATGTCTTCACTTGAAGAAGGTTCGATATGGGTTAAGTAATCTATTAAGTCTTGGCTGGGTGTGTTGCTTAGTAAAGCAGCAAGAATCGAGTAGGTGTCAGACCGAAGCTGTTTGTCACTATTCGTAGGTGAATAATGATTTGAGGTTGAGCTATGTACATCAGTAATAACTTCTTCCAATATCAGCCTCGCATTAGAGGTTTTAACCCCACTTCCATTTACACATTGCTTGGGGTTTGACAGCAGTGCATAGAATATATTAACGCGTAGCAAGAAGCAATGTTAAGTAGACATTCATATTCTCCTGATGAATGTTTTTAAGTAGTGCGCCAAATATTGGTCAAATAATCAAGCCATGTCATTTTTATCGAACATATCTTTCACTCGACAGTCTTCACACATCTTTAATCTATTGACATCGTCTGGCTTTTCAAACATCCAATGGCCCTTAAGTTTTCCCATCATTTTGGTAATCATCGCTTTTGTAGCAAACGCTTTTCCGCAACTTATGCACAGAAAAGGGGCTTCTTCTTTTAGTACTTTATGTTCACGAATGGTGTTGTAATCAAAGTGTAATATCGGTTCCAAAGAAATGACAGACTCAGGACAAGCTTGGGTGCAAAGTCCGCATTGTACACAGTTAGCCTCAACAAATTTCAGTGCAGGAGTATCGCCACCCGCGAGCAAAGTGCCCGCTGGGCACACCGACACACAGCCCATACATAAAGTGCAACCTTCCATGTCGAGATGAACTTGGCCAAATAACGCACCGTCAGGCAAGCTGACGTGGTCAGCGTTATTTGTGGGTAGTTCACTGAAAAAAGTCAGAGCACTCCTAATGACGCTACGTTTATCACCGATGGGTGCGAATTTAGCTACGTCGTCAATAATTTGCAGATTTGCGTGATTTTCTATATCACTTAGATCGCTAATTATTTTGATTTGATGAGATTGGCAATTAGTTTGCGCAAGCACTGCGCCAATGATCTCTACATTTTCTCGCAAGGTTTTTAGTACGCTTTCAGGCAAGCCTTCAGGGGCATATAACAACACTTGGTTAGCACCATAGGCCAAAGCACAAGCCAACACTTCAAGCCCTAGGGACCCTATTTCCTCGACAACAAAAGGAACGATATTCCCAGCAAGCTTAGGCGCATAGTTCGAAACCGCGTCGCGGCCGTGTTCATTATCAAACAGCAAGAGTGAAATACCCTGATTGCCATTACCTTCTCGCAAGGATTTAAGCATGGAACGCAAGAGCTCGGTCTGCTCATCTGACTTAGGGTAGAGATAAGTAATTGCACCAGTTGGACAACTGCTAGCGCACACGCCCCCTCCTTGGCAAAGATGTGAGTTTACCTCGATCGTTTCCCCAATCGATGTAATCGCATCGGTCGGGCAAGCATCTAAGCAACGTGTGCAACCACTGATACCGCTACGCCCATGCGCGCAGATAGAAGCATCGTAATCAAAATATTTTGGCTTTTTAAATTCGCCAATCATTTCGGGGATATTTTCTATTGCAGCTCGCTTGGCTTGCTCGTCACCCGCCAAAAAATAGTATCCTGGGGGTTTTATGACTGCCTCGATAATTGGCTCATCTCCACAATCAAGCACTTGGTCAAAATAGCCGCTTTCAATACCCAAGATATTAGCCAAATTATTAACTTGTTGATCTTGAGATTTATTGGTTTGATGTTGGTCAATTAGTACTTTAAATCGACCTAAATACCCCGAAACCACTAGCCCCGCGCATAAATGTCCGTTCAGTGGTTTTGCTATCCGACTGTTTTGGGCTGGTTGCGCGTTGTAGCACAATATTTTTTCCGGCAGTAATGATTCAAGCTCTGCCGCCATTTTTTCATCTCCAATAATTAGCAATCGATTGGCAGCAACATAGGAAACATTAGTGGTTGCAGTAGGTGCCCATGGCATAGATTGGAGAACCTGCTGGCGTAACCTGTCGGCATCCGTGTCCAACGGCATTGGGAGATTAATAACGTCTAAGTAATTACTCATTCTCTAAATTTGGTTTGCCGTCCGATGTCGTTGATTCTAGTGTCGAAATGGCCTTGTCCGGTTCGTCTTCTGTATCGTCAGCGTCATCGGATTCATCAGCTTCTTGAAGCTCGCTGTCACTGTCTTCGGCGGTTTCGTTGCGGCCCTCAGCTTCCTCAGCTTTCGCATCAGCTGCCGCTTCCTCTTCTTTGCGCTTACGTTCTTCTTCAACCTCAACTTGATGCTTCATATCGCAGGTTATGATATCGCCCAGCGCCGCAAAATTGCGAAAGTCATCATCATAATCGTCGAGTCCATCTCGTATGCTAAAGCTCGCCCGACCAAATAGCTTGCGCAAAGCCAATCGGCGCAAAGCTTCGCTCACACCGGGGGACATAAACATAGAAAAATCACTATCGGGAGTTAAACTCTCCAGAGACGGCATATCTTCGTCTGTCAGAACGTGCTCTTCTAGTGTCTCAGGCATGCCTTCATCTGGGGCAATCATTGCAACCATTTCACCGCTTGAATCTGTAGGGGTAATAGTGTCGTTAATATTCGCCTCCACCACATCGGCTTCGCGCTGGTCTACCCCCTCGTTCTTGCGACGGGACCAACGCGAAACGAAACCTTCCTCAGCGTTCTTGTCTTTTTGCATAAGCTGAGTTTTTTGCCCAATCTTGGCGTTTACGCTTTTTCTTTTGCTCAGGGAAATAGTGTGAGACAACGTACCGCTCCAATATCTCGCGAATCTCTAGTGGCATGGCAATGGACAGCACCATTCGATCTGACTCCATATACCCGGTCGCCTCGTCCTGATTAGCGGTAATAAACCCTGGCTCGATATCTCGCTCTCCTTCTTCGCCATCACAGATAACAAATAAAAAAGGCTTGTCCGAAAGTAAGTTATACCAGTAGCCCTCTGATCCATCCTTATATAAACGGAGTTCCATGCCTCCCCAATAATAGCGACTGTGCATCTCATCTTCGTGAATCAATACTTTCTGATCTTGCTGTCGTAAATACTCTCCAGTGACAATGGCAAACACTTTCCATTGAGGAAGTACCCATTTTTTAGTTATATCAATAGTACGCTCTAGCACAACAGCCACCGGGATAGAAATCTCGCGTGCAGTTTCGGTGTACCTAAGGGTAGATTGATTGTTCAACAAGTAACACTCAAATGATGAGTTATGCCCGAATCTGGTGTATGAGGCATTTTCTTCAAGCGGCCTCGGTTTGATCTGAGTAGTCATTAGTTTGCTCTATTCCATCTTTAAATGGAACCCCTTGAATCACTTTTGCTAGATAGGCGAACCCGCGTATTCGGTTCCACTTTTTCTCTGCGCACTGACCCAGCTTGAACATCATACTTAACATGCCATCACGGCTAAGACATCCCTTGCATCGTTTGGTACGGTGTCGGATAGTCGCGAATGTTGATTCAATTGGATTCGTAGTACGTATGCTCATCCAGTGCTTGGCAGGGAACGAGTAGAACGTCATTAACTCTTCGCGATCTTTTTCCAAGCACTGCGTGGCTTTTGGATACTTGTCTTGACAGGTTTTAATGAATAATTGATAGGTGCTTTGCGCCGCTTCTTTGGTTTCTTCCTGCCAAATGTTATGCAGAGCTGCTTTTGCTTTGGGCTGCACCGATTTAGGCAGCTTGTTCAGCACGTTGGCCGTTTTATGCACCCAGCACCGTTGATGTTTAGTGCCAGGATAGACTTCTTCCAGGGCATTCCAAAAGCCTAAAGCACCATCACCGATGCCCAGCTCTGGTTGATTCAGGCCTCGCTCCTTGAGTGCCAACAACACCTCTCGCCAACTCTGCGTAGACTCTCGCTCACCGTCTTCAATCGCCAGTAATTTCTTGTGACCGCGCTCATTCACTCCGATGACAACTAAGGCACAGAGCCGGCCCTCATCGCCGCGCAGGCCGCTGTGTATCCCGTCCGCCCATAGATAAACCCATCGATCTCGATCTAAACCTTCTCTATTCCAATCCTTGTACTCCTGAGACCACGTTGCTTTGAGCTTACTCACTGTGCCTGATGATAACCCAGTCGCTGATTGACCCACTAGCACGCTCAGTGCATCCCCCATTTCTCCAGTGCTGACACCCTTGAGATACAGCCAAGGCAAGGCCGCTTCCAGTGTTCTCGTTTTACGCACATACAGCGGCACTAAAGCAGATCGAAAGGTGATCGGTACTCCAGTGCGGGAGCGCACCTTGGGGATACGTACTTTGACTGGGCCGATCCCGGTTTGCAGTTCACGTTCTGGCAAATAGCCGTTACGAACGACACCAGCGTGTCCTGAATCTGAGACTTTGTCACAATTGCGATACAGCAGTTCAGATAACTCACTCTCGATCGCGGTTTGAATGAGTTGCCTGGCGCCATTGCGAATCAATTCTTGCAGCGGATCGATGCTTTGCTCTGGCTTTTCAAAGGAAATAATTTTATTCTGTTTCATAGTGGCGTATGTCTGTGGAAGTTTAAGTTGTTGTAAACTCAATTCATCCCGATACGCCGCTTTTAGTCAACTACTCCATACACCACTTTCAGGCATAACTCATGTGCGAAAACATAATAGCTCATCGAGTTTGCGGTAGGGGTGCTCTGAACTAACCAAAGAATCTAAGGTTAGAAACAGCTGACTTTGGTGACCTTTGCTCAAAATAACGACTCATTTGAATTAGCTCTTATTATCCCACGTTTACCATTATTTATCCGACAGGCCCGTGATATACTTCGAAAAAAATAACCACAAAATTTGTTATATGAAAGCTATTGTTTTATTAGTATTGGTGCTGTTTTCAGTCAGTGTCGTCAGCCAAACCACTTCCAATTGCAGTCTTCCGCTTATACCTAAACCTATCGAGAGCGATGATAGCTCGATTGAAGCAAAAATAGAGAAAATGGAAACGTTTGATTTTGAGATGAATCATTTTATGGAGTCGATAGTTCGTTATAGGGAATGTTTAAGTGATTATCAAAATGGAATTGACCCAGAGCAAGAAAATGCGCAAGAAATATTCGATGAAGTATTTCGTTTAAGTGACGAGGCAGACGATCAAGAGAATATTGCTATCAATCGATACAATGGTTATATAGGGAACCAGAACTAAATAGCATTTAAGGGTTACTAGTTATCTGTGTAATGGAAATAGGACTGTGAATAAGAAACTCTATATAGGAGCTGGGGTAGTTATAGTTTCGATCGTTGGTGCGTTGCTTTTCTCTTATCATGAGCAAGAGGAACCGAGCCGTGAAGCTTCTCTAAACGAGACAAAAAAAGAACAACCAGAAACGGCAAGCAAAGAAAAAGAAAAGAAAGAAGAGCCTATACCTGTTATAGATATTGAAAGTTTAGACAAGCGAATGGAGTTGGTCCATAAAGAGATGGAGATTTTATTAAAAGATCGCGTAGTTATAGAGCAAGGAGAAGACTTTGCGCTGGCATCTCAAGAAAAGTTAGATGATGTTTTGGAGAGCATAAAGGTGCTTTCTGAAAAACAATTAGCAGCTCAAGTGCCGATACCGCCGGACAGTCCATCGGGGAAAGTATTGAATCAACCTCGAACGCAGAGTGGTTTATCAGAATCAATGTTAGATAACTATGAAAGAGAAACGGGTGTGACTCCGCAAGAAATAGAAAGCCTGATGCAGCAATAATTGCTGAGAAGGGATAAGTAAATAAAAGCCTAAGTAAGTAAGTTAATTAATGGAAAACAAGATGAATAATTTAAAATGTTTGGCGGTTTCTTTGGTGATGCTGATGCCAGCAGGTAGCCTCTATGCACAAGAAGAGTCTGGTCAAGACCAGCAAGAACTATATGCTGATTTAAGGAGCAATGTAGTGTCAGCATGTCCGGTAATTTGGGAAGACTTAGCGGCTGATATTGATACAGAAACGTTAGAGAGCGATATCTGGCAAAGTAACGCAGATGACAAACAAAGCTTCGTGTCACTGCTAATTGAGCAGATGGGTGATAATGCGCCTGATTCAGCAACGCTTGATTCTTTAGCCTCAGATGTATCATCAGTAGCAACTGAATGTGCATCGCATCGAGTTATATTATTGGATGCTTTAATTTCAAAAACACCGCGAGATGTTTTATTTGCGATGGACGCGGTTAATCGAGGTCTTAATAAATCAATAGAATACCTTAATGGTGGTTGGAGTGTCGGTGACGTTAGAATGACGGGTAGACTTGAAGCTCAAGATGACTGGGTGTTTTTGGTGGGGCAAACTATTGGTATCGAGGGTAGTAATGCGGTTCTTACAGGCGATGATTACAATGAACTTTATGAACTGGCTAAGAATTGGGCACCTAATACAGGAAGTGAAGTATGGTCTAACAGCGATTTAGTGACATTGCCTGACATGCGCGGCCGTGGAATATTGGCTGCTAATAACATGGGTGGTCAAGTGGCTAGTACGGTGAGTGATCCGTTGGCTAATCAAGTTGGTAATGTTCTTGGGGCTGAAAAGACCAAGTTAACCATTAACGAACTGCCTGCGCATAAGCATACAACAAATAATGGTGGTTACCATGGGCACTCACAAGGGTATGCAGGGAATCATAATCATAGTATCAAAGTGATTACTGGGCCTGTAAGAGGGGGAGGCGGCATAGAAAGAGATAGCACCTGGGGAGGTAATTATTGGCAAGCGGGTAAAGTCAGCACTGCCAGAAATCATAAACACTCACTCTCTGCTGCTGGTAACCATGCCCATGTTGTTAATAACACGGGGGGGAGCCAAGCACATAATAACATGCAACCCAGCATAGTTTTCAACGTAGAGATGAAATACTAATAATAATTGAGCGTAAGTAGTTTGATGCCGAATCAAGGAAATAATATAACCTCAATAATAGGCTGTGAGGAAAACAATGATACGTAAGATAGGGTATATATTTTTAGGGCTATGTTGGAGCCATATGGCTATAGCACAGGCGGACATTGCAAGTGTTAAAGAAAAAATTGCATCTGCCTGCCCAAAGAAGTGGGAAGGTATTTATTCACCGATAATTGTCAAAGATTCGATGATAGATATTTGGCAAGGGGATTTAGTTGATAAAGCGGCATTTGTCACCTATGCCAACGAATTTTTAATTGATGAAACAGGGCAGTCTTTAATTAAGAGTTATGGTGATGTTATAACGATCATGACGGAGTGCAGCACTCAGCGGTTGAACTTGTATAAAACAATGAGAGAAAGCACAACAGCGTCGATTGATCATTTAGTGACAAGGCTTGATGGTTATACGATGTTCCGAGAATCAGCCATTGCTACGGGCGTATCTTATGACACTCAGTTAGAGGGAATCACTCAAACGGACACAGTGGAAGAAAATATTGAGAACCTGGCCATCGGGCGTTATACCGTTCAATCTGGCACCTCAAATGATACGCTAGATAATGAGTTTGAAGACGGTGCAGGCGACGTTGAAGTTGAAGTTGAAGGTGAATGGGAGAGTGAAGAACTCCATGGTGAAGAAGAGGATACCCTTAAATATAATGGCTATGCCGCAAGAGCGGTTGATATGAATACGGATGGCAATTTTGCTAATGGCTCGGTGACGCATACTGGTATTACGAATCAACCTTACTGGCAGGTAGATCTTGATGCAAAAGCACCTCTCAAGGAAATACTCATTTACAACCGAACCGACTGTTGCTCTTCTCGGCTTAAAGATTTTTATGTCATAGTGAGCGATAAACCTATCAATAAACGAAAATTATCTGATGTATTAGTGCTACCAGATGCATCTCATTTTCATGTGGCCGGGCCAGTTAATGGGTCGTATAAATTAGATCTGCCAGCTAACACTGTGGCACGTTATGTTCGTATACAGCTTGCAGCTAATAAAACGGTTTTAAGCCTTGCTGAAGTAGAAGTCATGGGCAGTCCGGTAAGATAAATAAATATTCAGCTATAGCCATTAAAGCTAATTGATATCTGTAATCCAATCAGGCAGAACGGAAATAAAAAATGAATAATAAATATATAGCGGTTATAGCAAGTTTCTTTGCGAGTGCTCTTTTTTTCGGTGCGACCTATGCGAGCCAAGTTGGCACCACGACGGGTATATTTGAATTAACACCCGGTGGTCAAAGCAGCTACTCGGTTGGTATAGAAATGCCTCCTGGTATCCAAGGAGTGGTTCCGCAAGTAGCGATTACCTACAATAGTACTGGTGGGAATGGGTTATTAGGCATTGGTGCGAACCTATCAGGCTTATCTTCGATATCGCGATGTGGTTCTACTATAGAGCAAGACGGGGCTTTCAAGCCGGTGCAATATGATCAAAATGATCATTTTTGTATGAACGGTCAACGCTTAGTGTTAATAAGTGGGCAGTATGGCGCTGCTGGCTCGGTCTATCATACAGAAATTGAATCCTTTCAGAGAGTTACGGCCAATGGTGCGCTAGGCCATATAGACGCCGGGGTCAGCCCTGTATCATTTACCGTTGAGAGCCGAGGGGGTAGTGAAGTTGTATATGGTGCCAACGCAGCAGCTCGTTTGACGGACCCTATCAGTAGCGCGGTGACTAGTTGGTCAATTAGTTATTTACAAGATAGAAATGGTAATCGAATAGATTACGAATATGCAGATTATCCTACTACGGTTGATGGAGTATCGACGAAGCAATCTTTACCCAAAGCGATTCATTATGGACGGAATGATAGTGCGAACGTAACAGGAAATTTAAAAGTTGAGTTTGTTTATGAAAACAGACCAGATATATCGCGTGGATATTCCCGCGGTCAAAAACACGTCGCGACCAAACGAATTAGCAACATAACAACGTCTGTTGCAGATGATATCGTTAAAGATTACCGCATTGCCTACGAATTATCTCCAGTCAGCCAACAATCGAGAATTACCACCGTCACAGAGTGTGCAGGCAATGAAGACTGTCTGACACCTGTTACATTTTCGTGGCATGACTACGATGAACAATGGAGTCAGGGTGATGACCTACCCGAGGCAATACTCACTACTCAGGGAAAATTGCGAGGAACCTATGCCGACGTTAATAACGATGGGCACGTTGATTGGGTAACGGCTTATCGAAATGAAAGTGGCCAAGAACTACTTTCAACCTACCTGAACAATGCTGGCCAGTGGAGCATTAGTAATGCGTACACACCGCCTAGTGCCCTGTATGATTATAATTTGAGCGCCGATGGCTTGGGTATTAGCGAACTGGTTGATATTAACGGGGATAACTTACCTGATTGGGTAGCGGCTTATCAAAGCAGTGCTGGCATTGTTAATCGCATATGGATTAATACGGGTTCTGGTTGGCAGTTAGATATAACAAAAACCTTACCCAGCCTTTTATCTGACATCTCTAATGCAGATAACCCAGTTATGTTATCGCAGTTGCTCGACATCAATGGCGATCAATTACCCGACTTGATCGCTTCTACTTCACGTGCTGATGGCAGTTCGGTAAAACAAACTTGGATAAATAAACTTAATGGTTGGCAGTTAAGCACTGAGTATGCGCCGCCCATTATCTTAACTGATTACACTGCCTATACTAAGGGGGCGGTGAAAGGCCAAACCATAGATATTAATGGTGATGGGTTAGTGGATATCGTGTCCGCTTACAAATCGGATAATGGCAATACGGTAAAACAAACTTGGTTAAATACAGGAGCAGGCTGGCAGGCTAATACGACATTTAATCTGCCGGTTATCACTACCGATTACTCAAAGGTCACGCCTGAGTCTTTGGCTAATACTATAGATATTAACGGCGACGGATTACTTGATATTATTCAAGCGCACATTTTAGAAGGTGGAACACGCCTTCAAAGAACTTGGCTAAACACGGGAAATGGTTGGCTACAAAATGAAGAACTACAAGCACCTGCAATTCTCTGGGAAAAAGTAGGGTCTATTAATAAAACTAAAGGGGTTATTGCTGATTTAAACAATGATGGGCTGCCTGATTTTAGCTTGTCTTATAAAACGGATACGGGTCAGTTCGTAAACCGCGTTTGGAAAAACAAAGGCGATGGCTGGATTGAACAAAACGACCTAATCTTTCCCACTGCATTTATTCAAGATAATAGCTCAGAAGACAGTTACGCACGCGGCATCCTGTTTGATGTGAACAGCGATGGCCAGGGAGATCTTATATATAGCCAGGGCGGTTCTACTTCTAAAGTATATCTTCGAGGCGTGGGTCAGCGAGGGTATGCTTTACCAGAGGCAGCGTGGTCATTCACCGACGGGCTAGGGGCGAGTTATGTCGTTGAATACAAGCCAACCACTTATGGCGATCTTTATACACCGTCTACGGGTAGCGCTTATCCAAACATTGATGTTTCTAGTCCGATGGTATTGGTTTCAGCGGTAGAGTCATCAGATGCGTCTGGCAGCTTAGGCCGGTCTGATTACCAATACTTTGGTAAAAAAGTTAATCTGACGGGGCGCGGAGATTTGGGGTTTGCTAAAAAAGTCGCCACAGATAACCGAACACTAATTAATCTAGAGACACAATTTTCTCAGCAGTGGCCCACTATCGGGTCGGCCATATCGTTACGCAAAGTAATGCCTAACGGAACAGTACTATTTGCGAGTGACAACCGTTTTGCTTACAAAGACTTGTACGCTGGTAAAACCATTTTTCCTTATCAAGACCAAAAGCAAAGTCAGCAATATGAGTTAGATGGCGCCGAGATTAGTTCCGGTAGCCAAACGACCAGTTTCGATAATTTTGGTAATCCGATTAGTACGGTAAACGCGAGCACAGACCTAAACGGGACTACGACTCGTACGACAGAAACGACCTACCAAAATGATGAGTCTTCTTGGTTACTAGGGCTTGTGCAGTCTGTAATGAGCACATCAAATGTACCGGGTTCTAGTCCACATATAATGACAACGGGCTATAGTTATTATGCTGATGGCAGCCTGAAAAATAAGACGGTTGGGCAAGGAAATGCGCAAGCGGTTACCGAAGCTTACGAGTATGACAATTTCGGCCATATTGTTAAAACCACCATCAGTGCCTCGGATGTGGCTGACCGATTTTCATCAACAATTTACACCAGTGACGGTCGTTTTGTAGCCTCTACTAGCAATCAGTTGGGTCATACGGGCTATGTTGAATACCATCCCCATTTTGGACAAGTTACCCGCACTTTGAGCGTTAACGGTAACGAGACAATTAAGCTGTATGATGACCATGGCAGGATGATTAAAACGACCAATCTACGCAGCGAAGCCGACAGCGAGAGTGCGGTTGATGATGCCAAGAATGTAATCGTATTTAAGTCATGCTTGGGAGAAGCAACCTGCCCAACAAATGCGGCTTTTTTACTGGCGGTTATAGACAATGAAGGCGAATCGCCAGAAACGGTTTATTATGATAACCGTAACCGTGAGGTGCGTAAACAAACTCAAGGTTTTGATGGTACTTCGGTGTATGTCGATACGATATACGATAGCTTTGGCCGTAAGTGGAAAGCATCAAAGCCCTATTTTAAAGATGACACACCGAAGTGGACGACGATTGAATATGATGTACTGGGTCGTAAATCAAAGATAATCTCATCAGAGGGTTATGAGACTAGCTATAGCTATTTTGCAGATAGAACCGTTGTAACCAACCCGGTAGGGCAAAAATCAATTACTTGGAAGAACGGTGCAGGTAAACCCTTAAAAGTTGTTGATGAAGCAAATAAAGAAATTAGGTATCAATATGATGCTGCGGGTAATTTACTCAAAACGATTGATGACCAAGGCAACGAAATTACGCTTAAGTATGATTATTTTGGTAGAAAAATAAATCAATCCGATCCTGATTTAGGTGATTGGGAATATAAATACAATTCCTTAGGAGAATTAATTTGGCAAAAGGATGCGAAAGGCCAAATAGTCACCATGGAATATGATCTTTTAGGGCGTATTGTTAAGCGTACTGAACCAGAGGGGATCACTCAGTGGACATATGATACAGCTCTTAACGGGCTAGGAAAGCTGGCGCAAGTTTGGGATGGACAAGGCTACGTTCGCAGCCATAAATACGATAAACATGGCCGCTCTACTGATGTAACGACGACAATAGATGGTGAGAGCAATACCATTACCACAGCCTTTATAGGCACAACTGATCGCGTAGATTATGTTAAGTATTCTTCGGGTTTAACGGTTCGTAAAACCTATAATGATTATGGGTTTCCCCTTGAGATCCGTAGCAATGGCTTGGCTGAATATCAACGTTACTTGGACCAAATTGATAAAACCCAAGCGTTAGCTGCAACAGCACAACAACTGATTGATGATACGGAAGGTGAGCGAGCCACTTTATATACTGCTTACACAGCAAGTGATGGTGAGATAACGCGCTTAAATGGCCTAATTGAAGGGTATCAAGCAGATTACCAGTCTAGATTAGGTGGTTACCGCTCGGGTATACGTAAACAAAGCGAGCTTATTAGCAAAGCTAGGAAATACGCTAAAAAAGGGGATACCTGGCGAAAAACATCTGAAAAATGGAATAAGAAGGCGGAGGAATATGCGAAAAAAGCTAAAGACTTAGTTGATAACCCAGAGTACATCACTATTGTAGTTCCAGCTAGTGAAAATCGCCAAGGGATAGTGCCCTCGTATACCAAGAAAGTCCCAAAGTATTCCAAAAAGAAAAGGTATGCAATGGCTAATAGTTTGGCATGGGATGCGCAAGATGCTGCAAATAGAGCTAATTATTCCGCAGGGGAAGCCAACAGTGCTTATAAAAAAGCGCAATCTTACAATAAGTCTGCGCAAGCAAGGGCAAAGAGCACAAAGAAATATTACGATACAAAACTTAAACCGCTCATCGAGCTGGTTGAAGACGCTTCAGAAGAAGCGGGTGGCCATGTTACAACAGCCAATGAGAAAGCGAAGGCGATTGCAGCAATAGACCAACGCGTAAAAAAGGCGGTAGACCTGGCCCAAAATGCGTCTGAACAAGCCGATATAATACTTGAGTACTATACTGACCATAAGAGTGTATTACATTGGCGAGCAGAGGAAGCCGATGCCGAAGGTAAAGTACTTAAATTCATGCAGGGAAAGCATGTGACCACTGATGTAAGTTATAGCGACTACTCAGGCAGGTTAAGCAGTGTTTATACCCATAGTGCTGTTGATCCAGTAGAAACACAAACCAGTGACACCTTTCCATCGGTGCTCGCTAGGGTGAATGGGTTTATCGGTCAGTTAAATAATGATAAGACCAGCAGTGCTTCTCATTTCGCGCAAGCCCAAGAAGATCAGGCAGCCGTACAAGAAGTGCTCGACACCTTAGACCCTAACGACCCTGGTTTATCACCCGCACTGAAATTAGCCACACAAGCGCAGATACAAGCCTTAACCATCAACTTTAATGTGCACAATGTTGATGCTCAAGTAAATCAACAAATTTACACAGTCGCTACTTCTACCTTGGCCAGCACACAACAATTGCTGGATACTTTTAGCCAAGTAGAAGCCAACACCAGTAATGTATTGGTGCTATCCAGCAAGCTGCATAGTTTGATGGCGCGTTATAACCGCTCAGTGCGTGATAGCTATCAGGCGGCGAGTCAAGTACAAACCAACTTGATAGCCGATATGCAGGATGTCAGTCAGGTATCACCCGAGTATTTACAAGAGTATAAAGACCTAGGTGCTTATCACCAAAGCTTGGCAGATCAGCATGGTGCGCATGCAGACAGTATCGTGGTTGACCCGAGTGAAACTGCTAATACAGACCCGTTTGCTTATGGTTATGCTTATGCATCACAACGACATAGACGTTTGTTTGGCCGTCATGCTGATGTCAGTCAAAAGCTTCGACGTTTAAATAAAGCGTTATATACCCCTTTACAGTTACTTAATGTGGCCGCAGCTGAGAAACACACATTGGCTGAACAAGGAACGTTAGCGTCACACTTTGAAGGGCACAGCGAAGCAGGTTTAGGCGAAAAAACAAGGCTTAGAGAGCTTGAGAAAGTTTATCGAGCGCGCGTGTTAGAAATTGCTGACTTAGATCAAAATGCTAGCGACGGTTTAACCAATAACGCTGATCGTAAACAGATATATGAATATCTGTCTCAAATTAATTCAGAGATGAGTGAAATGTATACCGATATGGGCGATCAGTCCTATTGGGATAACATGTATCTTAGTTTTACCAGTACGCTTACAGATAAAAGCTCGATCTACAATCAGTTATCTATTAACCATGACAAGATTGCGAATAATAATGAGTTATTGGCGAACGAATCATCATCAGAGTTTGACCATGCCTTATTAGGCAATGACGGTGTTGTATTGAATGATTCTTATACATGGGATTCTATCGGTAACCTGGTTGAGCGCAATCACAGCACTAGCGGTGTGCTTGAAACCTTTGAGTACGATGAGTTAAATCGTCTAACGCGAAGTAGCATGAGCGGCACCGGCGTGGCTTTGTATGAGCTTGCAGGGCTTGAGACAACTACTTACGAGTATGATGCTTTAGGTAATATCACTTACAAATCAGATGTGGGGCATTATACCTATGGAGGGCATCAGTCCAACGGCCATGCGGGCCCACATGCGGTTACCCGCATAGACCAGGTTGGCCAAACCTCAATCAATTATCAGTATGATCATAACGGCAATATGACCTCTGGTGATGGACGTGCAATTCAATACGCTTCATACAATAAGCCCATTGCCATTACCAAGGGCGACAGCGTTACAGGTTACTTCTACGGACCAGAACGCCAGTTAATCAAAGATACACAAGTGATTCCTAATGGATTGCGCACCACGGTGTATTTTAGCGACGGTTATGAGAAAACATCGGACACCTATGGAACCACGAGTAAATACCATATATCGATTAACGGCGGCACCATTGCCGTTATTACAGACAAACAAGACGCGGATATAAAAACCAATTATCTGCATCGAGATCATCTCAATTCCATTGTTGCAATCACAGATGAAAAAGGCTTTATCATTGAGCGTTTTCATTATGATGCCTTTGGCAAACAGCTGACCTCAGTAGGCATTAGCACTAGCGATTTATCCAGTGATTTAGCCAACAATACGCTAGACCTTAATTTAACCGATCGAGGCTATACAGGTCATAAAATGCTAGCGGATTCAGAACTAATCCATATGCGAGGCCGTGTTTATGATCCTAAAATAGGGCGCTTTTTAAGCGCTGACCCACATATTCAGTTCGCGGGCAATCTGCAAAGCTATAACCGCTATAGTTATGTGTTGAATAATCCACTGGCGTATAACGATCCGAGTGGTTACTTTTTAAGCAGCTTGTTTAAATCGCTGAAGAAGCTATTTAAAAAGCTAGTCGCGGTAATAAAAAAGGTTATTAACGTCGTTAAAAAAGTCGTTAAGTTTATAAAGGAGAATATTAAAGTTATTGCGGTGGTCGTGGTGGCGGTGGTGGCGCCTTATGCGGCATCGGCAATTATGTCTTATGCGGGAGGTGCAACTGTTGCGGCGTCCATTGCTGGGGCGAGTTATGCCTGAAAGTGGTGTATGGAGTAGTTGACTAAAAGCGGCGTATCGGGATGAGTTGAGTTTACAACAACTTAAACTTCCACAGACATACGCCACTATGAAACAGAATAAAATTATTTCCTTTGAAAAGCCAGAGCAAAGCATCGATCCGCTGCAAGAATTGATTCGCAATGGCGCTAGGCAACTCATTCAAACCGCGGTCGAGAGTGAGTTATCTGAACTGCTGTATCGCAATTGTGACAAAGTCTCAGATTCAGGACACGCTGGTGTCGTTCGTAACGGCTATTTGCCAGAACGTGAACTGCAAACCGGGATCGGCCCAGTCAAAGTACGTATCCCCAAGGTGCGCTCCCGCACTGGAGTACCGATCACCTTTCGATCTGCTTTAGTGCCGCCGTATGTGCGTAAAACGAGAACACTAGAAGCGGCCTTGCCTTGGCTGTATCTCAAGGGTGTCAGCACTGGAGAAATGGGGGATGCACTGAGCGTGCTAGTGGGTCAATCAGCGACTGGGTTATCATCAAGCACAGTGAGTAAGCTCAAAGCAACGTGGTCTCAGGAGTACAAGGATTGGAATAGAGAAGGTTTAGATCGAGATCGATGGGTTTATCTATGGGCGGACGGGATACACAGCGGCCTGCGCGGCGATGAGGGCCGACTCTGTGCCTTAGTTGTCATCGGAGTGAATGAGCGCGGTCACAAGAAATTACTGGCGATTGAAGACGGTGAGCGAGAGTCTACGCAGAGTTGGCGAGAGGTGTTGTTGGCACTCAAGGAGCGAGGCCTGAATCAACCAGAGCTGGGCATCGGTGATGGTGCTTTAGGCTTTTGGAATGCCCTGGAAGAAGTCTATCCTGGCACTAAACATCAACGGTGCTGGGTGCATAAAACGGCCAACGTGCTGAACAAGCTGCCTAAATCGGTGCAGCCCAAAGCAAAAGCAGCTCTGCATAACATTTGGCAGGAAGAAACCAAAGAAGCGGCGCAAAGCGCCTATCAATTATTCATTAAAACCTATCAAGACAAGTATCCAAAAGCCACGCAGTGCTTGGAAAAAGATCGCGAAGAGTTAATGACGTTCTACTCGTTCCCTGCCAAGCACTGGATGAGCATACGTACTACGAATCCAATTGAATCAACATTCGCGACTATCCGACACCGTACCAAACGATGCAAGGGATGTCTTAGCCGTGATGGCATGTTAAGTATGATGTTCAAGCTGGGTCAGTGCGCAGAGAAAAAGTGGAACCGAATACGCGGGTTCGCCTATCTAGCAAAAGTGATTCAAGGGGTTCCATTTAAAGATGGAATAGAGCAAACTAATGACTACTCAGATCAAACCGAGGCCGCTTGAAGAAAATGCCTCATACACCAGATTCGGGCATAACTCTGCTGGGGCGACGGCAACTGGTTTAGGATTAGGTGGTGCTGCGTTAGCTGGGGCAATTGCGGGTGGCATGTCAGGCTTGATAATGACAGGTAGTTTAAAGGGCATGTTAAAAGGGGCGCTTATTGGTGGTTTGTCTGCGGGCATTGCGCATAAAATCGGAACAGCTTTTATTAATAGCAAGTTTAGTGTTGCTGGAAAGCTGTCAACAGCGGGTAAAGTATTGAAAACGGTAGCACATAGTACAGCCAGTGGTGTGATTAATAAACTGCAAGGCGGTAGTTTTGGTAAGGGCTTTGCTTCGGCGTTTATCTCTACGGGGGCTTATGCCTCAGAGCTGCTCGGTAATTCAGCATTTGCAGCTGGTGTTGTGGGTGGTATCTCAAGTAAGGTGGCTGGGGGTAACTTTGCTCAAGGGTTTGCTCAGAGTTATGCTACTGTTAAATATAATCATCATGCTGAGCATAAAAAGCATGCTCGATATGGCATAAATCGGCATGCGGGTCATGCGCATCATTCTAGTGAGGGCGGGAATCCTAATCCAGATGGAATTACGAGAGACCAAATGAGAAACGGACATGGTACTTGGGAAATAAATACCGCTGATAAATATCATCAGGTTGGAGTAGATCCTGACTTTCCAAATGAAAAATGGAATGATATAACTGGTCATGAAGAAGTATTTGATTATGAAGGTAACCCTGTTAGAGACCACAATGGCCCTACGTTTAATGTGCATCCTGGTAATTTAAATCCACTACATGTATTAGATATATTGGAGTGGAAAGTTAATGGCACAGGATGGCCCGCTGATAAAACAGAGTCATCCGATCGTTGTATTATTGTAGGCTGTTGATATAAACAAGATGCAAAATAAGATTTCTGTGAGAATATTATTTCTATTTATGGGGTGCTTTTTATTACAGGCATGTGATACTACAAACTATTACTACATGCTTAAAGATGGAAAAGAAGTAACTAGCTCAATGCTTTATAAGGATAAGAGCCTGATGTTGTTTCTTCGAGTGTACAATGGAAATATTTCTAGGTTAACAATTTCAACGCCGATGGAAAGTGGAATATCAAAGATTGAAGTAATAAAATTTGAGCATTCTTTATTAGCAAATGAGGTGTCTTATGACTCCTCAATTATTGGAGATTTCGGGTTGGGAGTCGTTAAATTTCTTGATAATGGATCGGCTACAATTACAAGTAAAATTGTTTTTGACGATCCACCTGAGCTTCTTAGTGAGTCAATATTGATTGAACTGTTAGTTGAAGGACGGATAGTAACTATTTCTAAAAAGTTTCATTTATTAAAGGGCTCTTATAACCAGTTCGAAGCGTTAATGAATTTGTAAAACAAGAAACAAGTGGGAAGCCGGGGATCATGGGGTCGGCCAACTTGATGTGGTTTCCTGACGGTGAATCGCCCCATGTTGATCGGAGACTAATTCAGGCTCTTCTAACGGGGTTTTCGAAGCAGACCTTGCAAGCCGCCTTGCTAAAATACGCATTGAGCTTGTGTTGATTGATATTAATCAACTCGATCGGGTGCCTACTCAAGCAGAAATAGACTGTGTTATTGAACAAGGAGGAGCAGATGCATCCGATGCTCAGGTTTTGGCCTGTTTGAGCTAAAAAAGTTAATAAGGTCAGACTGATACTTCCACCCTTTAAGAGTGTTTTCGACTACTACAAA
>CBDEFQ010000007.1:0-65945 GCA_965237485.1 Candidatus Poriferihabitaceae bacterium
TGACTCATCATTGCTCAATTATTGAAACGGGTAACGACTCATATCGATTCAAGCAGTCTAGTGCTAAAGCAAAGCTCAAGACTGTCACTAAAAAATAACATCGCAAGAAAGCAGGATTGATTCATCAACTCAAGTTTCGCTACGCTTCACTTGAGTTGATGATAAAGAAATATTATTGTATTTAATTGTTCAGTTTTACTCGCTGACAGGTGTCCAGTTTTAAACGCTGATTGACAGCACAACGAAAGATATCAGTCGTATTAATTTAGCCGATTGAAAGAGCCTGTCTATTTTTGAGGGCTTCTTTGATTATCTCGCCTATTTATCACACAATAATATCACTGAGTTTCAAAACTCAGCTATTATTCTGAACTCTACTTCGCTTCGAAAACGCGCCTTAGCCGAAATTAATCAATTCAACTTCAGTAAGGTGTATATATTTTTAGACAACGACATAGCTGGCAAGGATTGTAAGCAATTTTTTAAGCTGGGCGTTGAGGGTGTTAAACTAATTGATAAATCGTTTTTATACGAGAACCACCAAGATTTTAATGACTGGTTAATTCATCATGGACGTAATTAGGCTGATTTTGTTTGACTTTTTCGCACATAGTGTACAATCAGATTATCAAGTTTATTTATAAAACTATTCGCTTATGAGCATTTCAACAGCCACCATTGATAATTTCTTAGAAAAGCAAGTAACACAAGGTGCTTGCGCATCTACTGAAGAGGCTCAGCAAGAGCTGATTGCCAAGCTAATAGAAAAAGAAATTGATCAAAAAATTGCACTTGGTCGTGCTGATGTTACAGCAGGGAAAACAAGGGTATTAAATGACAAAAATAATGCTCAATTCTTGAAAATACTGGAACAAAAATTAAACGCTAATCTTGCCTAAATGGAGTTATACGAGGTTCGGAATACCGAACAAGCTGACAGCGATTTAGAAAGCATCGCTGCGTATATTGCGCAAGACAATCTTCAAACCGCTTTGAGTTTTGTGTCAAAACTTCAGTCCGAGATTCAGCGAATTTTATCTACGTTTCCCAAAAAACACCGTAAATACAAAGATTGTTATGTACTCCCTTACGGCAGTTATTTAGTTCTATTTGATATTGATGAAAGACAAAAAACAGTTAATGTATTAGGTGTTGTGAACGCAGCTCAATACCTGCGCTACAAAGATATAATGTTTGGTTAGAAGCACCCCTTTCCTTTTTCATTGCAAAAAATTCAGCCATTTTCAATATAGTTAATAGATAAGGGGATTACGCAACATTGGGTATGGACTTTTTGTCTAGCAAGTTGACTCATTGTCGTTCCACACGATATATTGATGATTAGCATTAGCCCATTCGTCGTCAATTTCAATCAGAATGGCACTGACTAATCGTAACCAAGCCTCTCGGTTAGGAAAGACTCTGACCAAGCGGGTTCGCCGCTTAAGTTCTTGTTGAACCGTCCGTTCAATGCGGTTGGAGGTTCGCATTTTCTTTTGGTGTCTATCTGGCAAGGCAAACACATTTAACCCTTCAGGCACATTGTTTTCTAGCCACTGCGCCCAGTGAGCATGCTTTTCTTGGTACTGGCTCACAAGGACTTTTAGATTAACCTGAGCAGCTGCCCTATTGGGTGCATTCCAAACACTACGCAGCTCACCACCAATGCGCTGCTTGATCTTGTGATTGGGGGCATGATGCATTGCATTCTGCGCCAGATGAAACTGGCAACGCTGCCAAGGTATACCTGGGAACACTGCCTTTCTAGCGGCTTTTAAGCCACTGTGATCATCACTGACAATAAACTCAATACCATGTATGCCCCGGTCAACCAAGCCTTTGAGGAACGCTCGCCAGTTAACCTCGGCTTCATTAAGCGCCATTGCCGTTCCTAATACGCAACGCCGTCCACAAGGCAATACCCCCACCGCACTCAACACCGAGTTATGCCCGAATCTGGTGTATGAGGCATTTTCTTCAAGCGGCCTCGGTTTGATCTGAGTAGTCATTAGTTTGCTCTATTCCATCTTTAAATGGAACCCCTTGAATCACTTTTGCTAGATAGGCGAACCCGCGTATTCGGTTCCACTTTTTCTCTGCGCACTGACCCAGCTTGAACATCATACTTAACATGCCATCACGGCTAAGACATCCCTTGCATCGTTTGGTACGGTGTCGGATAGTCGCGAATGTTGATTCAATTGGATTCGTAGTACGTATGCTCATCCAGTGCTTGGCAGGGAACGAGTAGAACGTCATTAACTCTTCGCGATCTTTTTCCAAGCACTGCGTGGCTTTTGGATACTTGTCTTGATAGGTTTTAATGAATAATTGATAGGCGCTTTGCGCCGCTTCTTTGGTTTCTTCCTGCCAAATGTTATGCAGAGCTGCTTTTGCTTTGGGCTGCACCGATTTAGGCAGCTTGTTCAGCACGTTGGCCGTTTTATGCACCCAACACCGTTGATGTTTAGTGCCAGGATAGACTTCTTCCAGGGCATTCCAAAAGCCTAAAGCACCATCACCGATGCCCAGCTCTGGTTGATTCAGGCCTCGCTCCTTGAGTGCCAACAACACCTCTCGCCAACTCTGCGTAGACTCTCGCTCACCGTCTTCAATCGCCAGTAATTTCTTGTGACCGCGCTCATTCACTCCGATGACAACTAAGGCACAGAGTCGGCCCTCATCGCCGCGCAGGCCGCTGTGTATCCCGTCCGCCCATAGATAAACCCATCGATCTCGATCTAAACCTTCTCTATTCCAATCCTTGTACTCCTGAGACCACGTTGCTTTGAGCTTACTCACTGTGCTTGATGATAACCCAGTCGCTGATTGACCCACTAGCACGCTCAGTGCATCCCCCATTTCTCCAGTGCTGACACCCTTGAGATACAGCCAAGGCAAGGCCGCTTCTAGTGTTCTCGTTTTACGCACATACGGCGGCACTAAAGCAGACCGAAAGGTGATCGGTACTCCAGTGCGGGAGCGCACCTTGGGGATACGTACTTTGACTGGGCCGATCCCGGTTTGCAGTTCACGTTCTGGCAAATAGCCGTTACGAACGACACCAGCGTGTCCTGAATCTGAGACTTTGTCACAATTGCGATACAGCAGTTCAGATAACTCACTCTCGACCGCGGTTTGAATGAGTTGCCTAGCGCCATTGCGAATCAATTCTTGCAGCGGATCGATGCTTTGCTCTGGCTTTTCAAAGGAAATAATTTTATTCTGTTTCATAGTGGCGTATGTCTGTGGAAGTTTAAGTTGTTGTAAACTCAACTCATCCCGATACGCCGCTTTTAGTCAACTACTCCATACACCACTTTCAGGCATAACTCCTCAACACCGCCATATCAATCACTTGGTGGCCCTCACGCACCTTTTCATAACGCGCATCAAGGATTAGGTAAGAGACTTTACCCAACGGACGATCACGCCAGACTTTTAACGCCTCATCCATGCTCTGGTTAGCCCGTGAGACCGGTGTAGAGGAGATGCTTTCAATACCCATGCTCTGCATGACTTTTTCGACTCGGCGCGTGCTAACGCCCGTCACGTACATTTCAGCAACGGTCAGCATCATCGCACGTTGGCTGCGTAAGCCGCGTTCTGGCGATTGAGGGTAAAAAGGTTCATCAACGTGTTGAGCGGTCTTTGGGATACGCAGATTGAGCGTACCGGCTTGTGTATCGATACGCTTATCCTGGTAGCCATGGGCAAACCCTGGCCGGTCTTGACTATGCTCATAGTGTGATGCGCCTGGAAACGGCTCTCTTTCAATCTTCATCGCCTCATTGAGCAGTGCGGTGAGCACGGGGCGCATGGCATCGGGGCCTTCTGAGATGTGTGTTCCACTACTACGTCAAATACGTTATTGTTTGATTGGGTCATTTGGGTGTCTCCAGTATTTTAATTGCTTAAAACAGGGAACGCACAAATGGCTCAACTTACAAGACACCAAGATAGAAAATTTGAATAAATCAAAAATTCGAAAAATTCCCCCTAGGGGGAAAAGGCCATACTGCTCTATCTAATATAAAAGTCCATACCTGAAGTTACAGTATCAAAAGAAGGTGGAAGAGGCTATTAACATGAGGTTCAAGTTTGACTAAATATTAGTAATTGCTATTGCTTTATCCACATTCAGTAGTCAACTACTCAGTCTATTCCAATACAGGAATGATACCGAGAAGTTGATTGTCATTTCTGTTCAAAGATGTTTTTAAAGAGTTTAGTTTTTTCCTCATTGAGTTGTTTTGCTGCCTCATTATCAGTCATCTGATAAACGATATCGTCAAGCATTGTAAACGAGATGTGAGTTTTAAGATATGACTGTGCATTGGTCAACGATTTGAGTTTTTCATAAGGCGTCATCATGTTTCGATATGGATAGGTTTTGACTTGTTTTCCTTTGTTGTTAGTGCTGGTCTGTGGGAAGAAACAAGGTCGGTGATAATTCAAATAAGGGTTAAGAAAGTCGGTGGCAAATTGATTAATCTCAGGCGCATATTTTTGCGGGATATGCATGAAGCCAAGATGCTTGCGCACGATGGCCCCATTGTTGCACTCAACTAAGGCATTGTCGTTACGGTGTCTAGCCCTGGATTTGGTTAACTCGATTAATAGCTTATTCAACAATCGCACCACCGATTGGTTAATGTATTCACTGCCATTATCGGCATGAAAGCCTTTAATCACAAAGGGGAATTGCTCTAGCATTTGAGTGAGAATAGGCATCAAGAATGGCTCTGATATTTTCTGTGTAGAAGACACGACTTCAAACGGGGTGATCTCATCAACGGCGTTGATATGATAGACCCCTTTAACCTTGTCTTATCGCCCTGATGCACTGTATCTACACGACTATAGCCAGGTTGACCTTCTGGCTGTGGCTTACGTCTTTGGCCGATAGAAGAAGGCTTGGAATGTGTCTTTTCAAAGTGACGGCGATTGTTCTGGTAGGGTTTAGATCGGCGTAGATTGTATAGATGAGAAACCGAGATAGGTGCTAAGAAGTGGACCCGCTTTTTAGGACAGATGGCTTAGGAGTTATTTTCAGCTGATTAAGCAGCCAATTTCAGGCCGCGACATGGATCATACATCATGTCAGGGACCATGCCCAATGTTTGATGTTTACGCTCTTGGTTGTAATAGTTTATCCAGGAGCCAATGCCGTCTTTTGCCTCTTTCATCGATTGGTAGGCTTGCAAATAGACTTCCTCATATTTCACGCTGCGCCATAAGCGCTCAACAAATACATTGTCACGCCAAGCACCTTTGCCATCCATGCTGATGCGAATACCATTGTCTTTGAGTACACCGGTAAACGCCTCACTGGTAAATTGCGCACCTTGATCGCTGTTAAAGATATCAGGCTTGCCGTAGTAATGCAGTGCCTCTTCCAAAGCATCTACGCAGAATGCGCTATCCATGCTGTTGCTAAGCCGCCATGACAGCACTTTACGAGAATACCAATCCATCACAACGGTAAGATAAGCAAAGCCCTTAGGCATCGGGATATAAGTTATATCGGTACACCAAGCTTGATTGGGTTGATTGATGGCCAACCCACCTAGCAGATAAGGATAAATCTTGTGCCCCGCCTTCTTCTTGCTGGTGTTAGGCCTAGGATAGATGGCTTTAATGCCCATCTTACGCATTAAGCGTCGCACATGTTTACGGTCAACTCGGTGGCCTACATCTTGCAACACATCACGAATGCGTCTACTGCCAAGAAAGGGCCGATTGAGGTGAATGCGATCAATCAGATGCATCAGTTCCAAGTCATCCTCATTAGCAGGTGAGGTTTTGTAATAAACATGGGAACGATGAATCTTCAACAATTTACACTGACGAACTAACGATAGTTTATTGCTTTTATTAATCATAGTTTTGCGCTCAGGTCTGTTTAACGACCGAGCGCTTTTGATAAAAAATCGTTTTCCATGGTGATTTCACCGATCTTTGCCTGTAATGATTTAATCTCTGATTCTCGGTTTGGAGATAAGCCTGTGCCTGATGCAAAGACTTCAGCTGAGCTATCGAGCAATTGTTTCTTCCACTTGACGATAAGATTTGCATTGATGTCATAACGACTAGCAAGATTGCTTAATGTTTCATCACCTTTGATTGCTGCAAGAGCAACTTTGGCTTTGAATGGTGGGGCATGGTTTCTACGCTTTTTACTCATTTTCTGTTCCTCGTTTTGAACAATTATAAAACAGAAAATAACTCCTTATTTTGGCCTTCAACCTGTCCTAATCATGGGGTCCACTTCAGTATACCTGGGAACACTGCCTTTCTAGCGGCTTTTAAGCCACGGTGATCATCACTGACAATAAACTCAATACCATGTATGCCCCGGTCAGCCAAGCCTTTGAGGAACGCTCGCCAGTTAACCTCGGCTTCATTAAGCGCCATTGCCGTTCCTAATACGCAACGCCGTCCACAAGGCAATACACCCACCGCACTCAACACCGCCATATCAATCACTTGGTGGCCCTCACCCACCTTTTCATAACGCGCATCAAGGATTAGGTAAGAGACTTTACCCAACGGACGATCACGCCAGACTTTTAACGCCTCATCCATGCTCTGGTTAGCCCGTGAGACCGGTGTAGAGGAGATGCTTTCAATACCCATGCTCTGCATGACTTTTTCGACTCGGCGCGTGCTAACGCCCGTCACGTACATTTCAGCAACGGTCAGCATCATCGCACGTTGGCTGCGTAAGCCGCGTTCTAGCGATTGAGGGTAAAAAGGTTCATCAACGTGTTGAGCGGTCTTTGGGATACGCAGATTGAGCGTACCGGCTTGCGTATCGATACGCTTATCCTGGTAGCCATGGGCAAACCCTGGCCGGTCTTGACTATGCTCATAGTGTGATGCGCCTGGAAACGGCTCTCTTTCAATCTTCATCGCCTCATTGAGCAGTGCGGTGAGCACGGGGCGCATGGCATCGGGGCCTTCTGAGATGTGTGTTCCACTACTACGTCAAATACGTTATTGTTTGATTGGGTCATTTGGGTGTCTCCAGTATGTTAATTGCTTAAAACAGGGAACGCACAAATGGCTCAACTTACAAGACACCAAGATAGAAAATTTGAATAAATCAAAAATTCGAAAAAAATCCCCCTAGGGGGAAAAGGCCATACTGCTCTATCTAATATAAAAGTCCATACCTGAAGTTACAGTATCTAAGCAATTCGCCCCTGATTACGAAATACGCATTGATGCCACCGACTTAAAAGTAGACTTACATAAAGAAAACGTCGATATCGCTATTCGCTATGGCTTAGGTGAATATGAAGGGCTAGTAAGAGAATGTTTAATTGCTGAGCATGTCGTTCCTGTATGCAGCCCAGCACTGCAATCGGGTAAGCACCCTATAAACAAACTAGAAGACTTACAGCACCACATCTTACTGCATAGCAGCTGGCGTAAAGAAGTTACGGCGGCTACCGATTGGCAGATGTGGTTAAAGGCGGCGGGCTATGAGGGGCCAGCACCAGAAAATGGCCCGCAATTTAATTTATATGCTCTTGCAGTGCAGGTAGCCATTGAGGGCCAAGGGGTGGCGTTAGTTGACCAGGCAATGGTTTCAAAAGACATCGAGCGGGGCAACTTGGTAATGCTATTTTCAGACCATATCAGTGAAGAAACCAAGTTCTGCTATTTCTTGTGCTATCCGAAGCACCACTTACCAAGGCCAAAAGTACAAATCTTTAGGGAATGGGTTTTTCAGGAGTTAGAAAAAGAACTCCCAGCGTCGTAATACGTTAACTAATGCGATACTACCTATCACTTATATTCATTTTACTTGTATTCATGGCTAGGGTTAAATCAGTAAATCTATTCAAGTTCAACTTCGTTCAATGAAAATTGCATTTTTTGGCCTGGGCGTAATGGGTGGCCCGATGGCGGCTAATTTAGTGGCCAGCCCAAACCACCAAGTTAGCGTTTTTGACCTAGATGCTGAAAAAACTAAACGACTTGTTGATCTAGGTGCAACGGAAATTACCGACACTGCCCTTGCTATTAGCGATACAGAAGTAGTGATGTCTTCTTTGCCTGGGCCGACACAAATTGATGCTTTCGCATTTGCAAACGAGGGCGTATTCGCTAACGCAAGCACGGGCTGTACTTGGATTGAGATGAGTACCAACAACTTAGCCACTTGCCAAAAAATGGCAGCGACTGCGAAAGACAAAAACATCGCCCTGCTCGATTCGCCGGTTTCGGGCGGAGATGAAGGCGCAACAGCGGGTGCCTTGACTATTATGATTGGCGGCGACCAAGTGGCTTTTAAAAGACACCAAAGTGTTTACGACATTATCGGCAAGGACATCCGATTTTTAGGCCAATCTGGAGCGGGCTACGCCGCTAAAATATCTCAAGTGGTATTATGTTATCTGCATAGCATTGCTTTAGCAGAAGCCATGATGCTCGGCGTAAAAGCAGGCGTGAACGCGTTCGAAATGCTGAGCATTATTCAAAATAGCACGGGGCGCAGTTATGTAGCAGATAGGTATGGTCCGCCGATTTTAAACGGTGACTACGATCCTTCCTTTACGCTGGGTCTTGCCTTAAAAGACATGAAGTTGGCGCTTGAATTAGCGCAAACTTTAGACATTGAGCTGCCGATGTGCGAGTTGGTAACTGATACCTACCAACAAGCCTGTGATGCGTTTGGATTAGATGCTAACCACTTGATGGCGGTACGACTATTAGAACAAGACTGTGATACTTATTTGCGCAGCTAAACTTAAACTTACCCATAACTATGACAGATAAAAACACCACTGTATCAGCCGAAGACTTTAAAAACGCTGCTGCTGCCAGCCAACCAGAATGGGACGTGCGGGTCGACCTCGCGGCGATGTTTCGCCTAACCCAAATGATGGGCTGGGATGATACCGTTTGGAACCACATTACCGCGCGCGTACCGAGATCAGACCACAGCTTTTTTATGCACCGCTTTGGCTTGCTTTACGAAGAAATTACCGCCTCAAACTTAATAAAGGTAGATGAACACGGCAACGTCCTAGAAGGTCCACCCGATGTGAATACCGCGGGTTTTGTAATACACAGCGCAATTCACCTAAACCACCCCGAAAATCATTTTGTATTTCACGCGCACCCGCCTACTGCGATTGCAGCAACCGCTTTTAAAGAAGGCATTCCGTACTTAGTGCAAGATTCTTCAATGCTGTACGGCAAAGTGGGTTATCACGATTGGGAAGGTTTGTCGGTTGATTTAGACGAGCGATTTCGTATTGCGGAAAACTTAGGTGATAACAAATGCCTAGTAATGCGCAACCACGGCTTTTTGACCGTTGGCAAAACCGCAGGCGAGGCGTTTATGAATATGTACTATTTAATTCGTTTATGCGAAGTAGCACTAAGCACCGCGGGTAGTAATTTAGAATTAGAAGCCGCCGATCCCGCGTTGTGGGATATGTCTTGTAATCAATACGAGGCTTTCTCGCCAGGTGTTCACGAGTGGCCCGCGCTAAAACGTCGCGCCGACCGACAAGACCCTTCATACAAAAACTAGCCTTTCATTTACAGATCATGAAAGTAACGCAGCTAAACACGCAGCTGGTTGAAATTCCGTTAGAAAAGCCAGTTGGTACGGCTATTCACAGCATTCGGTCAGTCGGCTGCGTGTTAGTTAGTGTGGTGAGTGATAAAGGCATAGAAGGGGAAGGCTATCTATTTACGATTAACGCCGTCCGCCTAAAAGCCTTCGACGAAATTGTCCGTAGTTTCGCACCCTTAGTAGTAGAGCAAGACGCGGACTTTATTGAAAGCATCTGGCAAAACATCTGGCAATCATGCAACCCCATCGGACAAAAAGGCATGACAATTAGCGCGCTCAGTGCTATTGATACCGCGCTTTGGGACTTACAAGGCAAAGCACTAAATAAGCCATTGCATCGCTTGTTTGGGGCATGCCGAACCCGCGTTAAAACCTATGCTAGCGGTGGATTGTGGTTATCCCAAAGCATCGATGAGTTAGCAGCCGAAGCAGAGCGGTTTGTCCAACAAGGCTTTAACTCAATGAAGCTACGCGTTGGCAACGCAGACTGGCGTGTAGACTTTGAGCGAGCAAGTAAACTGCGGGAGGCTGTAGGACCAAACATCGAAATACTCATCGATGCCAATCAATCTTTAAATGCCAAACAAGCTATTCGCTTAGGTAGAGTACTTGAAGAACTGAATATTGGTTGGCTAGAAGAACCCACTCCCACACACGACTTGGTTGGCCATGCCGAAGTTCGCGCAAAACTAGACTTACCCATAGCCTCAGGCGAAACCGAATACACGCGCTATGGCATGCGCGACATGATAAACGCCAAAGCCTGCGACATCTTAATGCCGGATTTACAACGTATAGGTGGCCTAACCGAATTTAGGAAAGTAGCTGCCTTAGCTGCAAGCTACGATATTCCGATTTCTAGCCATATATTCACTGAACACAGTTTGGCTATTGCAGGCAGCACACCCAACTGCATTTCGGTAGAGCATATGCCGTGGTTCTCTGAATTGTTTAACGAAAGCCTTGAAATTTCGGATGGTGAATTGCTTATCCCAGAACGGCCCGGAAGCGGGTTTACATTCAATAGCGAAGCAATTAAACGATTTGCACTAAATTAACGCCATCAACTTAAAAGCTTCTTGGATTATCTTCAGGATGCCATTGCGGCACCTTGTCCATCACGGATTTAAACCAGACACTAGCTAAATGGTAATCTAACCATTCACGGGTATTTTGACCCACGGCAGAGTTAAACCAGCTTTTATCAACATAGGCGAATTGACGCACAAAAGGAAACACCGCTACGTCCGCTAAGCTTGGTTTTTCTCCAAGCAAGCATGTTTGCTTCTCAAGCACCTCCTCAATCTGCGAAATAAACCGCATCGCCTTTTCACGGTAATACTCCTGTGTAAAATCAGGATATCGATCAGCGTATTTGTATCTGTCTAACCAATATTTAAATTCGCCATCACAGGCCGCTATCCACTCGAGCGAATCTGCCACTAAAGATTGTTCGTCGCCTAACCAATGACTAGGGTCATTCTGCTTTAAGGCCCAAAGCATAATTTCTATACTCTCCTCAAGCACATAACTTTCACCTGCTTCATTCAATTGCAAAACTGGCACTGTTGCCTTTGGTGAGAGCACTAACATTTGTGGTGGCTTAGAAGTGGACCCGCTTTTTAGGACAGATGGCTTAGGAGTTATTTTCAGCTGATTAAGTAGCCAATTTCAGGCCGCGACATGGATCATACATCATGTCAGGGACCATGCCCAATGTTTGATGTTTACGCTCTTGGTTGTAATAGTTTATCCAGGAGCCAATGCCGTCTTTTGCCTCTTTCATCGATTGGTAGGCTTGCAAATAGACTTCCTCATATTTCACGCTGCGCCATAAGCGCTCAACAAATACATTGTCACGCCAAGCACCTTTGCCATCCATGCTGATGCGAATACCATTGTCTTTGAGTACACCGGTAAACGCCTCACTGGTAAATTGCGCACCTTGATCGCTGTTAAAGATATCAGGCTTGCCGTAGTAATGCAGTGCCTCTTCCAAAGCATCTACGCAGAATGCGCTATCCATGCTGTTGCTAAGCCGCCATGACAGCACTTTACGAGAATACCAATCCATCACAACGGTAAGATAAGCAAAGCCCTTAGGCATCGGGATATAAGTTATATCGGTACACCAAGCTTGATTGGGTTGATTGATGGCCAACCCACCTAGCAGATAAGGATAAATCTTGTGCCCCGCCTTCTTCTTGCTGGTGTTAGGCCTAGGATAGATGGCTTTAATGCCCATCTTACGCATTAAGCGTCGCACATGTTTACGGTCAACTCGGTGGCCTACATCTTGCAACACATCACGAATGCGTCTACTGCCAAGAAAGGGCCGATTGAGGTGAATGCGATCAATCAGATGCATCAGTTCCAAGTCATCCTCATTAGCAGGTGAGGTTTTGTAATAAACATGGGAACGATGAATCTTCAACAATTTACACTGACGAACTAACGATAGTTTATTGCTTTTATTAATCATAGTTTTGCGCTCAGGTCTGTTTAACGACCGAGCACTTTTGATAAAAAATCGTTTTCCATGGTGATTTCACCGATCTTTGCCTGTAATGATTTAATCTCTGATTCTCGGTTTGGAGATAAGCCTGTGCCTGATGCAAAGACTTCAGCTGAGCTATCGAGCAATTGTTTCTTCCACTTGACGATAAGATTTGCATTGATGTCATAACGACTAGCAAGATTGCTTAATGTTTCATCACCTTTGATTGCTGCAAGAGCAACTTTGGCTTTGAATGGTGGGGCATGGTTTCTACGCTTTTTACTCATTTTCTGTTCCTCGTTTTGAACAATTATAAAACAGAAAATAACTCCTTATTTTGGCCTTCAACCTGTCCTAATCATGGGGTCCACTTCACTTTTCCTTCAAAACCACCTCTCGCAGCTCGACCTGCAAGTTTGCTACTCGAATAGCCATACGCGCTCGAATAGCAAAAGGACAACGCCTAAAGCTGTACAACATTGGAAGCGATGCAGGTAACTTCTCAATAACCCGTGGCAGGTAAAATAAAACAAAATATTTCTTGACAGGGTTTTACGCTAAAAGGAAGGTAATTCAACGTGGTCGAGTGACTCGATTTAGGTTGAGTTCCAGGGTGGTTGTAGGCCCCTTTACGCTAATAACAAAGATCGCTTAAGGACGTTCAGGGGTGTCTTCTTAACGTTCGTTGTGGCGCAGTTGAGAAGGCAAAATTGGACTTTCAAAACCGATGGTACACTAAGGTCTATCCAGTTAACGGACGTTTAAGACCTTGAGTAAGCTACCCTCTATTCCCGACATTCCTGAACAAGAACAAACCCCCGCAGTAAAAATGTTGCGGGTGCTAGTGGAGCAGCTGTTGGTGCGAGTTCAACAACAGGACGAAGAAATAGCATTGCTTAAAGATGAAATCAATATCCTTAAGGGGCAGAAGAGGCGGCCTACTGTTAAGGGCGGTAATATGGATAAGAAAACAGAGCCAAAACGTTCATCTTCTAGCGACAAACCTAAGAAGCGAGCTGGGTCGAACAAGGCAAAGAAAACACCAAGGCTGTCAATTGACCTAAATCTGGTTATTGAACCAGCGAAGTCCGTGCCCGAAGGTTCTCGCTTTAAAGGCTATCGGGATTTTGTAGTGCAAGATTTGCTTATCAAGGTTCATACCACCCGCTATCGTTTAGCGCATTGGGTAACGCCAGACAATAAAAAGCTCAAAGGCCAGTTACCGACATCCGTGGCAGGGCGACATTATGGGCCTCGTCTGGTCAGTTATATTCTCTATCAATATCATCATTGTCAAACCACGCAACCACTCTTGTTGGAACAGTTGCGAGAGTGGGGAATTGATATTTCTTCGGGACAAATTAACCCAATACTGATCAGCACTAAAGAGCCCTTTCATGCTGAGAAAGAGGCGTTGCTCTGAGCGCATCGTCTTACGTGACCGTGGACGATAGTGGTGCTCGCCATCAGGGCAAAAATGGCTATGTAACGCACATTGGTAATGACTTGTTTGCGTGGTTTAAAAGTACTCAATCAAAAAGTCGAATTAACTTCCTACCGCTATTAAGGGCTGGCAATACGGATTATCGTTTGAGTCAAAGTGCGTTGAATTATAGGCAACAACATGGATTGCCAAAGCAAGCCTTAGCCGCTGTAACTGAGCACCGGGAACGCCGTATTGCCAACGAGGATGACTGGCTTGAAATGCTCGATAGCCTGTTGATCATTAAGGCACGTCACCGACGTATCACCACCGAAGGGGCATTACTTGGTAGTATTTTGCATCATGGTCTGTGTGATGACATCGTTGTCGTCAGTGATGATGCAGGGCAATTTAACATTTTGGCTCATGCCTTGTGTTGGATACACACCGAGTGCTTAATCCATAAGTTGATACCGCTGAACGAGGGACACCGGCAGGGCATGGCTAAAATACGCGACCAAGTCTGGTGCTTTTATCGGGCGTTAAAAGAGTATAAAACCCAGCCTTGCGAGAACCAACGTAAAATACTTGAGCAGCGTTTCGATGAAATCTTCACTCAACAGACATGCTACCAAACATTAAATCAGACGCTCAAACGAATCCATGCGAATAAAGCAGAATTACTGTTGGTGCTAGATCGACCAGATATTCCGTTACACACCAATGGCAGTGAAACAGACATTCGCGATTACGTGAAAAAACGAAAAGTGAGTGGCTCCACCCGCAGCGATGCTGGCCAGCAGTGTCGGGACACGTTTGCCAGTTTGAAAAAGACCTGCCGAAAACTGGATATATCGTTCTGGCACTACCTGACCCATCGACTTGGTATCGGTGAGCAACATATTGATCCTCTGCCAGATATCATTATCCTAGATAAATCAGTTAAAACACGAAAGTCCATGCAAGCTCTTGATGCACCTAGTAAAATCAAAAAAAACCTTATCACCAATAAGGTGACCGCGACTTTTTTGATTTCACTATGCACTTCAATTGCTTACATGTCTTTTCCGCGTTTAACTGATTTATCTAGGATTATGGAACGCGCCAGCTTTGCCACGGGTTATTGAGAAGTTACACGGAATGCTCTACCATTTGAGCCCACACAGGGCTTAGTTCAAAATACTGCTCACATAGAAGAAGCAAGGCAGCCTATTATTGCCGCACTGAACCAGGTGTAATGAGATGCTTCACATCACTAGTGAGTAGCAGAATTTATTGGAACTGGATGGCTGGTGCTAGGGGGTTGTGGTAGTGCCGTTTTAGCAGCTGCATTTGCAGAATTAGGGATCGGCTTTGTAGGTGTATCCTTGGCTTTTGGTTTAACCGTGTTAACCATGGCCTATGCCATTGGGCATATTTCGGGGTGTCATTTAAACCCAGCTGTTTCTATCGGTTTATGGATGGGTGGGCGTTTTGAAACTAAAGATTTATTCCCTTACATTGTAGCTCAAGTCTTAGGAGGCATTGCCGGGGCTGGCATATTATATTTAATTGTATCCGGACAGGCCGACTTCAATAGCGTGGGTGGTTTTGCGGCAAATGGATATGGAGAACACTCCCCGGGGGGCTATAACATGATGTCAGCCTTGGTTACTGAGATAGTAATGACCTTCATGTTTTTGATTATTATTTTAGGCACTACGCATGCTAATGCATCTCCAGGTTTTGCTGGAATCGCCATCGGCTTGGGATTAACGTTGATTCGCCTAATCAGCATTCCAGTGACTAATACCTCAGTGAATCCAGCCAGATCAACAAGCCAAGCTATTTTCGCTGATGGTGGATGGGCTTTAAGCCAATTATGGCTATTTTGGCTAGCACCGATCGTCGGAGCCCTGTTAGCGGGCTTGGTGTATAAAATGATATCGTCAGAGGAATAAATAGTAAAAACCTCCTTAGATGACTGCCCTCTGCCTATATAACCATGTGTAGGCATGGCAACACCATCTAGGCCACCATTACCGCTATATTTCCTAGAATAGCAGTCACCCATTAACACTAGCGAAAGTCAATACAGTGGCGGTAAATCTGCCGCCGCTGCCACCTTTTTTTGCCTGACCATCAATCAACAAACATCGCATCCGATATTTTCTATCATTTATGCTGGACGGTTAACTATCCGCATCAGTCACCCATCTGGATTTAGGCGTTCTCTTTAGAGATGCCCCTTGGCATTATATGTCCCACAAAATAGCTTGGTGCCAGACATTATCCAATATATTTTAGCAGCCAATATGGCAGTCGTTAAGCATATACAAAACACCAACAAAAGTTAAGGTCTTGCCTAATGTGAGCAACACGGCTACAGATTTCTCCTATTCATTCGTGTTCACTGGACTAAAATAGGAGAGAATCGCGGACAATGGGGTCATCAGCCAACTTCATATTCCACCCCGAGGTAGATAACAGCATCGAGTCTGGAACGGATATACATCCCATACCCTACAGGTATTCTTCCTGCAAATACCAGTCGTATGTATTCTTTAAGCCTTCGTCTAACGCGACTTTAGGTTGGTAACCAATTTCGGCTTTGGCTTTGGAAATATCGAAAGCACGGTTTTGACGATACCAATCTACTCTTCTTGGGAAAATAAACGGCGCAATGCCAAATGGCTTGCAAACTGTTTCAACCACATGGCCGGCAATGCGTAGTGGTAGTAAAGGCAAATGTGGGGTTTTTACTGTGTCTTCCTTGCCCATGGCTTTAGCCACTTTCAGTACCAAGTTCTTTACTTCGATGTAGTCTTCGTCGCCTATCAAATACGTCTCGCCATCGCCCACGCCCAGTTCTTGCACTAACAAAGAGGCATCGACATAGTTCTCGACATACACGGGGTGATAAAATGCTTTGCCGTTACCGAATATAGGAAAGGTGCCTTTTTGAACTCGGCGAAAGATCATACCAAAACGCTCCGGGTCGCCCGGCCCATACAAGGCAGTGGGGCGCAAAATAACCGTTTTCATGCCGCGTGCAGCGAATTCGGCAACGATCGGTTCGGCCTCGTATTTGGTACGTTGGTAATAGTCACCCGGTTGAATCGGTGCCGTTTCCGCAGCGGGTGGGTTGTCAACATTGCCGTGCACACCGCAGGTTGAACAGTAAATAAATTTCTCTACACCAGCCGATTCAGCTGCTTCAAGCGTGTTGCGCGCCCCTTGTACGTTGACTTCGTCATAATATTCGTTCGGCACATCGAGCTCTCGAAACGCTGCGGCTAAATGTTGCACAATCTGCACGCCGCGCATCGCTTCTTTAAGTACTGCTTTATCTGTCACGCTGCCAATGATGACTTGCGCGCCCCATTGTGATAGTTCCTGAGTTTTAATGCCTTCTTGGTAATCCAATGCGATGACTTCATGGCCCTCATCTAATAAGCGCTTAACCAATGCTTTACCCGTAAAACCCGTGCCACCTGTAACTAATATTTTCATCGTAATAATGGGTGTCAAATTGCGCGCGATTATAGCAGTTTGCTCAGAAATCGCGCGTTGCAAACTTATTTTTACACCTATAGCTAAAACCAGTTTTTGAGCGTAAACATTAAAATATAACCACTTTTGAATTTTAGACTCACATCACCTACTTAACGCTGTTAAAGGACGTTTCGACGCGCTATTGTTGAAAAACATCTAGTCTGAAAAATAACATAACGGTGAACTAGCTAGTGCACAGCCAGCAGTCAGTGGTAGCGAAATGTTCCCTCCCAATGCGCCACCAGCGCCGCTGCTACGCACGGGCTTTTCCCGCTCTTTATGAACACCAAACTAAAGAAGTGTTTTGTGAAGCCCAGCTCGCCGGGTTTTATTTTTTAATCTACACTTCGACTTAAAAACCTTCTAAGCTTAAGCGCGTTACAAAGGTTGGCGACTTGGTTTTGTGCGGTATAATGCGGTATAATAGTGCCACAGTTCGTTTGACTGCCATATACAACTTATAACCATTCTGGAGAAACGACCATGAGTTTTTTTATTGATTTTATTGCCCGATGGGGACACGTATTATTCGGTGTTACTTGGATTGGCCTGCTTTATTATTTCAACTTTATCCAGGGTGCCTATTTTGCCGAAGCAACGGCGGATGCGAAATCTGATGCCTCTAAAAAGTTAGCCCCTCGCGCCTTATGGTGGTTTCGTTGGGGTGCCATGGGTACGTTCTTAACCGGCGTTTATTTGCTGTTCGTCGCTGGTGCCGTTTCATTTAACCAATATATCGTTCTCGGTGCATTGATGGGTACGTTTATGTTCCTTAATGTATGGTTGATAATCTGGCCAAACCAAAAAATCGTTTTGGGTATGGCTGATGGCGATGCGGCTGTTGCTGGTCCAAAAGCCTTACTAGCTTCACGTACTAACACCTTGTTTTCTGCGCCGATGCTTTATGGCATGTTAGGTTCAAAGCACGGTCCTATCTCTGGGATGGAAAATGCAACCTTTGGCGATATAGGTTTCTTAATCGCTTTTGTTGTTGTATTGCTTCTAGAAGCCAATGCAGTTTTCGGCAAGCTCGGCCCGATTGCTTCGGTTAAAGGTGTTATCCAAATGAGCTTAGCATTAACTGTCGTGATGTTTGGTATCGTGCATTACATGTGAGGTGCTACGTTTAAGCTTTACGCTTAGCCCAAAACAAGAAAACCGGGCTAGCATCCGGTTTTCTTGTCTCTACCTGTCCTGAATAGGGGTTTTATTTAACAAAGGGGATATGTAATTTTACCTCTGGCTTTTTGAAAAACGGGGTCAACAGCATCCCCGCGATAAAGCCGCCAATATGTGCGCCAAATGCCACACCTCCTCCATCACTTTGATCGATTATTAATGGCGTAAGCAGTTGCATTAAGAACCATGCACCTAAAACCCACATCGCAGGTAGGCGCATAGTGTGTAAATAGATCACGATTGGAATCCCGGTCAACACTTTCGCGCGTGGATAAAGCAACAAATAGGCACCTAAAATACCAGATATTGCACCACTAGCACCTACCATTGGCACCGCAGAATTGGGGTCGGGTAACGCCTGCGCAAACACCGCATAGCAAATAGAAAAGGATAAACCGGCCATGCCCCATAGCGTCTTCGATGTTATTGCCAAATATCCACAAATAGAGCATGTTACCTATCATATGCATCCAGCCTGCATGCAAAAACATAGAGGTGAGCACGGTTGTCGATGGTGGCACCCAAGCTTCAGCGGTAATATGGGTAGAGTCCAACAGCAAGGCCGGAATTACCCCCAGTTGCTGCACAATCATTTGTTGCATTTGGGGCGGCGAGAATGCTTGCCAAACAAACACTAACACACAGATTACGATAAGCACTATCGTGACAATCGGGTTGATCTGGGTCGGGTTATCATCGCGCAGTGGAATCATCGCGTTATTGTAGCCTATGCTTTGTTAGCAGAGGCCAACTGTTCCCGTGGGTGCTGTTATTTGGAGCGTGTCGATATACAACGGTTTGGTTAAACGCAAGAATTATGTCGAAGACGCTTGGAGTGGCATCGAGGTACAACTGAAAAAGCGCCATAATTTAGTGCCTAATTTGGTTAAAACCATCAAGGGCTATACCAAGCACGAATCTGGATTATTAGAATCGGTAACTAAGCTTCGAGCCCCCACCCTCACCAGCAGCGTCAGTGAAATGGGCGGGGCGGAACAAGCTTTTGGGCAGGCACTACAAGGCTTGATGGTGCAGGTGGAAGCCTATCCTGATATCAAAGCTGATGGAAATTTTATAAACTTGCAGGACTAGCTGAGTGAAATTGAAGGCGATATTGAAGGTGCTAGACGTTACTATAACGGTGCCGTACGCGACTACAATACCTTGATTCAGTCTTTTCCGTCTAACATGATCGCGACACGCTATGACTTTGCTGAAGCTGAATTCTTCGAACTAGACGTGGAAGCTGCGCGGCAAGCCCCAGAGATCGACTTTGAGAGCTAGTGTGTTTGTTCCATTGGCCCATGTCGCCTAGACCTTACATCAGCCCTTTGTTGGCTTTGTGCTTTTTAGTGCTTAGCCAAATCGCAAGCGCTGATGAGCGCATTTTGTCGTTTCATAGTGAGGTGGCAGTGCAGTCGAGCGGCGAATTGTTCGTTACCGAAACTATTCGAGTAAGAGCGGAAGGGCGCAATATAAAACGTGGTATCTATCGTGATTTACTCACCATTTACAAACACCCGAAATATGGGCATTTAGGCCTAAATGAAAATGCGCCAATTGTAATGCTCAGGGTTACTCGCAATGGGCGCAACGAGCCTTGGCATAAACAAAGTTTAGACAACGGTTTTCGGATTTATATCGGCAGGAAAGAAGCCTTCATCCAGCGCGGCGAGCACGAGTATCAAATTGAATATCTTGCGAACGTCAAGCGCAACGCAAATCTGACCGCGCCCAGCTCAATTGGAATGTCACGGGCCAAGGCTGGTCTTTTCCTATCGATAAAGCCAGTGCACGATTTACTTACCCCGATAACATCACGCCGTCCTTTTACCGAGCCTCAACCGGTGACAGCGGCTCATTAGATAGCCACGCTACTGCAACGACTAACGCTCGGGGCCAACTTTTAGTTGAAACGACTTTGGGACTTGGCCCCAACCAAGGTTTAACCGTCTATTCCGAGTTCGATAGGAACGCCATCAACAAAACCTCTTTTTGGCAAGCAAATCTACTCAAAGGCAATTGGAAATTACTTGGTAGCCTATTGCTGCTGTTGGCTATGCCAATCTACTATTTTAAAGCTTGGGACAAGGTTGGGCGCGACCCAGCAAAAGGGGTGGTTGTTGCTGATTATCACCCCGTCAGATCTCTCTCTCCTGCACCGCACCGCGCCGCCGTTAAGAATAAAACAGATGAAAAACCTTTTGCGGCTGCCGTACTCAACATGGCGGTTAAGGGCTATTTGACGATCGAACAAGTAAGTAAAAAGGTCACTGCTGTCCCGTTAACTTTCACAGCAACGAAAATTGATTAGGGTTAAGGTTTGGGTGATGCATCGGGTCCCCTCGCAACAGTGCCATTAAATCACGTTTTTCAAACAAATTAAGCTGCAATACCCTCAATATTTGTTGCATCGTTTTGCCCGCCTTCGACTGCAATTTGATGAACATCAGTATTAGGTAAATACATAACGCAATCCATATTTGGGTCAATACTGCGTTCTTGCTGGTGCCGATAAATGACTTCACCTTTAAGTTCTGCTTGATCCACTTGAAGAATAATTCCACCTGCCATCTGGCTTTATAAATATCGGCGATAGTTTGAGCACTGAGCTTAAAGTGGTTGGTTAAAAACACATAATGCTTGCCTGTAGTGGCATCGCGATAACCAATACGGCGTAATCGAATCGAACACTCCTTTGCTGCTTTGACCCCCGTGAATTCAATCGTTTGATCACTGCTAAGTCCCGTTCCCTTGCGTACACTATGTCGCTTGATAAGGCGGTATGCAGCATTCTTCTTTAATCGTGTGACAAAGTATATTCCCTTGTCATTCAATTGCTTATACCAGGCATAGTCGTTGTATCCACGGTCAATAACTACAATGCTGCCTTTCGGGAAAGCTACTTTCCTGCCCGCAGTGACATCAGCACATTTACCCTCGGTGATATTAACAAACTCAGGTAAGTAACCATCATGATTCAGGCCTACATGCAGTTTGATTGCCCCTTTAGTTGATCGAAAGTCTGCCCATGGGAAAACCGATAAGCACAGATCAATGGTAGATGAGTCCAGCGAATACAGGGGATTCTTGAAACGAAAGTTATGCCCTGGCGTTTTGCTCTGACAGCACTTGAGTAATTGAGAGAATAGCGCTTCATAAAGGCTCGAAGGCTTGTTCTCATTGATGCGTGAAAGATTGGACCGCGTTAACACTGCACTACCAAGATGATACAAGCGGTGTGATTGAGCACTGACATTATCAACAATATCACGCAAGCTATGACGGCCAGTCAATTGAGCTATAGTCAGGCTCACGAACTGTGACCAACGAGACGCTCTGCGGAATGAACGCCCCGAATGATGTTGAATTGCGAGTGCCTCGAATTCATGTCTCGGAACAATTTTGAGTATTTGATTTAGAACGGTATTACAATGTGACATGGTCTGATTTTCCTATTTTATTCAACGGTTTATCGCTAAACGTATTTTATCAAATTGAGAGAAAATCAGGCCTGTTTCTTTAGTGTTAACGGGACAGCAGTGTAAAAAGGTATTTACTATTCAAAAGGGAATTATATACTTCAGTATGCAAAATTACCTCCTTTCCAGCTTCCATCGTCTGTTTAATTCCTCTTTTGTTGGTTTGCGATTCTCATAGATTGTCTGTGAAGGGCGTTTCGCTCCCAAAACTTCTTTTGCTGCTATCTTAAAATCATTTTCTGTTAGGTTGTCGTATTTCACCACTTTATTCATTTTTTACTCCGTTTTTTATCAACATAGTTAACCCAATTAACCCAGTCAATCTCTCCTTGTTGGGATATTCCCGATTCAATAAGGAATTGAGTAACCGCGCCTTTTGCTAATGTTTTTGATTCCATTAATCCGTTTTGAGCGTGCGCAACGAATATACTCAGCAAAGCAATGTGAGTATCTTCCCAACCGCTTACTTCCTCCCAGAAGTCCGATCCTATGTAAGTGTAGTAGCTGCCTCTACTCCGGTTACTCGCAGGGCCATAACATACGCCCTCAATGCATCTTACATGCACGTTATTTCCCTGCTGCAAGATTACGAGTGGCTTTATTGAAGTAGTCAGACAGTTTTTCCTTTGTGAAGAGTTTCCCCAATTCTTTCCCGATTTTACTTGTATTATTGTTCTGGTTTCATTTTCAACATATTCTATATCTATACCTTCTGCTGTGGATTTCATCCCATTTTTCGCAGACTGGCATATAACAACTGCGCATTGTTCCGCCAACGTGCCAAACATAGTTTCTTCACTGGAAGACAGAAAGGCATCTAAGACCGAGGCCGCAAAACCATCAGTTTTGTTGGTGGCCCTTAAACAGAAAAGGTAAGGATTCTTTCTCCTTATAAGTTCCTCTGGCTTTAGCGTTTCCAGCTTACTTTTAATCCTGACTGCGAAGTCTGCGACATTCGCATTCAGTCTGTTTTCTGCTTTTTCCCACCATTCAGGGTAAATCAAAACGATCTTACCCTTTGTCGCATCAAAGCACAATACTCAGTCTTGTCCAACATGAAATGATACTGAGAGAAGGGACTGATTCTAATCGGAAATGATACCGAACTAATCTAATTTCTGTTCATGATGGTGAATGAATACCATTATGAATGACCACCATATAGATACCCTTGATAAGGCACGCTTGTTGCTACAAGGCACTGATGAAATCGATCTGGCAATCGACGGTAAACGCAATCGCTATGATTTCATCAAACGCACCTTAATGCGTTTCAAATACAGCAAACCGGGTCGAGCCGATAAGGGTCTTGTGCTGCGTTATATCACACGCATCAGCGGTTACTCTTATGTGCAAGTGAAACGCCTGGCTGCCAGCTATCTCAAGCACGGTAGAATCCAGTGGCGACATCGTGCCACAAGGGGCTTTGCTAGACGCGATAGCAATCAAGACATTAAGCTTCTAGCAGAGATGGATGAACTCCACGGTACGTTATCAGGCCATGCCACTAGGAAACTCTGTGAGCGCGCCTTGGTTGTCTATGAGCAAACTGAGTATGCCAACCTGGCACCTATCCCGGTTTCTCATCTATACAATCTACGCCGATCTAAACCCTACCAGAACAATCGCCGTCACTTTGAAAAGACGCATTCCAAGCCTTCTTCTATCGGCCAAAGACGTAAGCCACAGCCAGAAGGTCAACCTGGCTATAGCCGTGTAGATACAGTGCATCAGGGCGATAAGGACAAGGTTAAAGGGGTCTATCATATCAACGCCGTTGATGAGATCACCCCGTTTGAAGTCGTGTCTTCTACACAGAAAATATCAGAGCCATTCTTGATGCCTATTCTCACTCAAATGCTAGAGCAATTCCCCTTTGTGATTAAAGGCTTTCATGCCGATAATGGCAGTGAATACATTAACCAATCGGTGGTGCGATTGTTGAATAAGCTATTAATCGAGTTAACCCAATCCAGGGCTAGACACCGTAACGACAATGCCTTAGTTGAGTGCAACAATGGGGCCATCGTGCGCAAGCATCTTGGCTTCATGCATATCCCGCAAAAATATGCGCCTGAGATTAATCAATTTGCCACCGACTTTCTTAACCCTTATTTGAATTATCACCGACCTTGTTTCTTCCCACAGACCAGCACTAACAACAAAGGAAAACAAGTCAAAACCTATCCATATCGAAACATGATGACGCCTTATGAAAAACTCAAATCGTTGACCAATGCACAGTCATATCTTAAAACTCACATCTCGTTTACAATGCTTGACGATATCGTTTATCAGATGACTGATAATGAGGCAGCAAAACAACTCAATGAGGAAAAAACCAAACTCTTTAAAAACATCTTTGAACAGAAATGACAATCAACTTCTCGGTATCATTCCTGTATTGGAATAGACTTACTCACTAGATACGTCAATGCCTATATGATGCTCGGTGTAATTTATGTGCTGCGGCTAGCGTAGTTCCAGACCCAGCGAATGGGTCAAGAACCACGTCGCCGTGATCTGTAAATAGCCGGATAAACCAGTTGGGTAGTTGCTCAGGGAAAGTCGCTGGGTGCCCTGAATTGTTACATTGAGTAGCCATGTGCAAAACGTTCGTTGGGTATGCCATATCGCGCCCTTCCCAGTTCGCAACACGCTTACCAAATCCGTTACCATGGGCACTCTCATCACGAGTTTTGTCTGTATCAGACAAGTTTTTCAGCCGTGCTTTTTTCCAATCACCCATAGGTACACGCACAGAATCCTGGTTCATTTTAAAGTTTTTGTTTTTGGTGAAATGCAATAAACGCTCCCATGAGTCCCTGAACCGATTAGGCCACTTGCCCGGGTATGAATTCTTCTTATGCCAGCAATATTCTTCTACCCAGAGCCAGCCCTGACTGCGCATTCCTTGTATTAGCTCAAGAACATAAGTGTGCCTTTCCCCGTTAATCGCTCTTTCCTTATATATTTAGAATAAAAGAACCTGTCGGCCTTAAGCAATTATGCAACTGTTCAGCACGGGGTAAAAACCATTCTACATATTTGTCAGCACTTACCCCTCCGTAGTTGTCTTTTCTTTGGTCAGCATAAGGAGGTGAAGTAACTATTAAATCGACTGACTCATCGGGTATCTTTTTCGAGATTACCTTCAAACAGTCTCCACGAAAGACTGTTGATGTGTGGACTCTTTCAAGAACCGCGCTCATGCCACCAACTCCTTGAATGTCAGTCGCTTCCCGCTCATTCCTTTACATAGTGCTGACATTCTATCCAGCGTATCTACACTACAATTACCCTCGTTCAGTCGAAACGTGAACTCATCGACATATCGCTGGCAGTGCTTAGCACTCCAGTTGTGGTAAATGCCGTTGTAGCCACGTTTCAGGACCGCCCAGACGCTCTCAATGCCGTTTGTATGCGCCATGCCGTTCACGTACTCCTTGGCACTGTGCTTGACCGTGCCGTGCTGGTAGGCGGCTCCTAGCTCGTTGTAACCCTTGTGTTCATCCGTGTAGACCGTAGAGCCGGCCTTAACCGTGCTTTTAATAAAGCCTTTCAGTGTTGCGCCATCTGTTTTGGTTATTACCTTGGCTTGAACGTTGCCGCCGCGCTCTTTGGCACCAATAACCGCTTGCTTGCCTACCACTCCACGTCCAGCTTTTAACTTCTTGTGTTCGTGCTTGTTCTTCTCCTTGCCGCCCAAATAGGTTTCGTCAATTTCCACGATACCCAGCAGTTTGCCGCTATCGCCAGAACAAGCCTCTCGAATTCTCTGTAGCATGAACCACGCTGATTTCTGGGTAATGCCCAGCTCTTTGGAAAGCTGCGAGGATGAGACACCTTTGCGGGCCGTTAACATGCAATACATAGCAACCGCCCAACACTGCAAAGACAAAGGCGATCCGTGCATTACGGTATCTGTCTTGACATTAAATACCTTACGGCAAGGATTACAATAATAGTTGTGTAACCTTGGCTTGTATTCTTTGATCTTATCCGTGCCTTGGCATTTCGGGCAAACAGGCTTTTCACCCCACAATGTGTATTCCATCCATTTTGCTGATTTTGCATCTGATGAAAATCTTGTGATCAATTCGACTAGACTAATTGTCTTTGCTGATTTTTTCATTTTTGCCTTATCCTCTATATTTGCATACTACAATACCATGTTATTAACTACATGTACAGACAAATAAACGGTGTGTCTTGGTTTGAAATTATGCAATATTGACAATATTCACTAAAAGACCCTTTGCATACTGAAGTATATAATTCCCATAACTAATGTGGTTGTGTTATATTATAGTATAACTTGATTAAGCGAGATTGATAATGTCAGAAGTATCAATAAGACAATCAGGGGGTGCTAGTATCGTTAGTATTCCTAAAGCGATAGTGCAAACTTTAAGCCTAAGTGTTGGCTCGAAGCTAGATCTATCAATAAAAGATAATGCCATCATTTTAACCCCCCTTAAAGAGTCTATCAGTCTAGAAGAATTACTAGCGGGTAGCCCTAAGGAGTGTTTCAAGGTGACAGAAGAGGACCGAGAGTGGCTAGATGCTAAACCCGTTGGCAAGGAAATTTAATGTTCGTATGAAGTGGACCCCATGATTAGGACAGGTTGAAGGCCAAAATAAGGAGTTATTTTCTGTTTTATAATTGTTCAAAACGAGGAACAGAAAATGAGTAAAAAGCGTAGAAACCATGCCCCACCATTCAAAGCCAAAGTTGCTCTTGCAGCAATCAAAGGTGATGAAACATTAAGCAATCTTGCTAGTCGTTATGACATCAATGCAAATCTTATCGTCAAGTGGAAGAAACAATTGCTCGATAGCTCAGCTGAAGTCTTTGCATCAGGCACAGGCTTATCTCCAAACCGAGAATCAGAGATTAAATCATTACAGGCAAAGATCGGTGAAATCACCATGGGAAACGATTTTTTATCAAAAGCGCTCGGTCGTTAAACAGACCTGAGCGCAAAACTATGATTAATAAAAGCAATAAACTATCGTTAGTTCGTCAGTGTAAATTGTTGAAGATTCATCGTTCCCATGTTTATTACAAAACCTCACCTGCTAATGAGGATGACTTGGAACTGATGCATCTGATTGATCGCATTCACCTCAATCGGCCCTTTCTTGGCAGTAGACGCATTCGTGATGTGTTGCAAGATGTAGGCCACCGAGTTGACCGTAAACATGTGCGACGCTTAATGCGTAAGATGGGCATTAAAGCCATCTATCCTAGGCCTAACACCAGCAAGAAGAAGGCGGGGCACAAGATTTATCCTTATCTGCTAGGTGGGTTGGCCATCAATCAACCCAATCAAGCTTGGTGTACCGATCACTGCTGTCCCGTTAACACTAAAGAAACAGGCCTGATTTTCTCTCAATTTGATAAAATACGTTTAGCGATAAACCGTTGAATCAAATAGGAAAATCAGACCATGTCACATTGTAATACCGTTCTAAATCAAATACTCAAAATTGTTCCGAGACATGAATTCGAGGCACTCGCAATTCAACATCATTCGGGGCGTTCATTCCGCAGAGCGTCTCGTTGGTCACAGTTCGTGAGCCTGACTATAGCTCAATTGACTGGCCGTCATAGCTTGCGTGATATTGTTGATAATGTCAGCGCTCAATCACACCGCTTGTATCATCTTGGTAGTGCCGTGTTAACGCGGTCCAATCTTTCACGCATCAATGAGAACAAGCCTTCGAGCCTTTATGAAGCGCTATTCTCTCAATTACTCAAGCGCTGTCAGAGCAAAACGCCAGGGCATAACTTTCGTTTCAAGAATCCCCTGTATTCGCTGGACTCATCTACCATTGATCTGTGCTTATCGGTTTTCCCATGGGCAGACTTTCGATCAACTAAAGGGGCAATCAAACTGCATGTAGGCCTGAATCATGATGGTTACTTACCTGAGTTTGTTAATATCACCGAGGGTAAATGTGCTGATGTTACTGCAGGCAGGAAAGTAGCTTTCCCGAAAGGCAGCATTGTAGTTATTGACCGTGGATACAACGACTATGCCTGGTATAAGCAATTGAATGACAAGGGAATATACTTTGTCACACGATTAAAGAAGAATGCTGCATACCGCCTTATCAAGCGACATAGTGTACGCAAGGGAACGGGACTTAGCAGTGATCAAACGATTGAATTCACGGGGGTCAAAGCAGCAAAGGAGTGTTCGATTCGATTACGCCGTATTGGTTATCGCGATGCCACTACAGGCAAGCATTATGTGTTTTTAACCAACCACTTTAAGCTCAGTGCTCAAACTATCGCCGATATTTATAAAGCCAGATGGCAGGTGGAATTATTCTTCAAGTGGATCAAGCAGAACTTAAAGGTGAAGTCATTTATCGGCACCAGCAAGAACGCAGTATTGACCCAAATATGGATTGCGTTATGTATTTACCTAATACTGATGTTCATCAAATTGCAGTCGAAGGCGGGCAAAACGATGCAACAAATATTGAGGGTATTGCAGCTTAATTTGTTTGAAAAACGTGATTTAATGGCACTGTTGCGAGGGGACCCGATGCATCACCCAAACCTTAACCCTAATCAATTTTCGTTGCTGTGAAAGTTAACGGGACAGCAGTGTGTACCGATATAACTTATATCCCGATGCCTAAGGGCTTTGCTTATCTTACCGTTGTGATGGATTGGTATTCTCGTAAAGTGCTGTCATGGCGGCTTAGCAACAGCATGGATAGCGCATTCTGCGTAGATGCTTTGGAAGAGGCACTGCATTACTACGGCAAGCCTGATATCTTTAACAGCGATCAAGGTGCGCAATTTACCAGTGAGGCGTTTACCGGTGTACTCAAAGACAATGGTATTCGCATCAGCATGGATGGCAAAGGTGCTTGGCGTGACAATGTATTTGTTGAGCGCTTATGGCGCAGCGTGAAATATGAGGAAGTCTATTTGCAAGCCTACCAATCGATGAAAGAGGCAAAAGACGGCATTGGCTCCTGGATAAACTATTACAACCAAGAGCGTAAACATCAAACATTGGGCATGGTCCCTGACATGATGTATGATCCATGTCGCGGCCTGAAATTGGCTGCTTAATCAGCTGAAAATAACTCCTAAGCCATCTGTCCTAAAAAGCGGGTCCACTTCTATCGGGTTCGGTAGGTAGCTTGTCGAGACGGGTTTGTAGTATTGATGCAAGGTGTTTGTAATGCAGGCCGCCACTCTTCTCTGCGCGTAAACAGGCATTCTCTAAACGCGTCTTGCCGTATTTCTTGGCAAGGTTAAGAATGCCCAAACAAGCACGATAACCATGTTCTGGATGGGGCGATTTTCTAATTGATAACGCACCACGCGCTCTGTCGCCGCACCGACCTGACTTGCCCAATTAAGAAACCGACCAAGCGTCCACTCTTGGTGTTTAGCATGAGCTTTAGGCATGTGAGCGCCATGGGTTGTGTGTCCGCCTTGGCCCATTGCTCGCGGATGTTGCGCGACACCCTTGCCTTGGTAGAACACATCAATACAGTGCTCGCCCACGTGTAACATTACTTCCTCGCCGCGCAATTGATAGGGAACCGAGTAATGATGTCCATCATAGCTAACGTGATAATCGATGTGCGCCCGTGCTTTTACTACATGGCGATAGCTATAAGGCGTGCCAGGCAATGATTTAAGAGCAGGCTTATCAATTGATTCAAACTGTGAGCGGCGAGAACCCGGGCGTTGTTTAAAGGGGCGATTGTTTAGATCATCTAGCAATCCTCGAATAGCTTGATTAGCCTCATCCAAACTAAACAATTGCAGCTTGCGCAGCCGCATCATGATCCAGCGTTCGACAATCTGTACGCCCACCTCGGCTTTAGATCGGCAATTTTCAGGGTAGTTGCACATTTTCCTACGCAACCAATAATACTTCTTTTTGTAGGTTCAGCGCAACCGCACCACAAGGCCGCCAATTTCGGGTTTGGCCAGACCACCGATTAGGTTTTGCTGCTTTAGCTTCCTGATAAACAACTTCTCGTTTTGCTAATAGGGCACTATCTTCACCGCGATAACGCTGGCCAGGTGTAACGTAGCGTATAGTACTGTGACGATGTTCTTCGTTATACCATTGCATAAACTTACCCACCCATTGGCGGGCGGCCTCTAAGCTATCGAAGCCTTGAGAAGGCCACGCAGGGCAATACTTTACCGTTCTAAACATGGATTCAATATAAGCGTTGTCATTGCTTACTCTTGGCCTTGAGTAAGAGGGCTTTATTCCTAATGCTTCTAACTTCGCTCTCATTGTGAACGATTTCATTGGGCTGCCATTATTACTGTGTAAGACGGGCATGCCATCGCAGCTGGCCACTTTTAGAGCCGCCTGAGACATCAACTGCGCACCTAATTCACCGCTTTCAACAGGATGTACTTCCCAGTGAACGCCATAGCGACTGTAAAGGTCTTCTACCATGTACAGGTAATAATGCTTGCCAATAGTACGCGTCGCCAAATAGGTGATATCCCACATCCACACAGCATTAGGTTTTAGCACTATATGAGTATCGGGTGTTCGGGACTGCTTTTGTTTGGCGCGGCCGCGGTGCTTCAATTGCCCATGCGCCTTGAGAACTCGATAAAAGCTAGACTCGCTGGCCACATAAATACCTTTGTCAGCCAACTGCGGTACTATTTGCGACGGCGGCAAATGATTGTATGCCGATTCATTACATATCGATAAAATGTGTTGCTGCTCTTGCTCGCTTAGTTTATTGCCAGGGACTGGCTTTTCTACCAAAGGACGTTGATCACTGCGGATACTATCTTCTCCTTTTGGCTTCCAACGTCTAAGCGTAGACTCGGCAAGGCCAACCAACTCACAAGCACTTGAACGCTTTGAACCTGCGTCTACTGCTTCATTAACATCATTGATTACTTTAATGCGCGTCTGAGTCGTAATCATACTTCCTCGTCCTCCCAAAGCGCCTGAAACTTTTTTTGTAATACTAATAATGCGGCCGTTTCAGCCAAGGCTTTATCTTTGCCGCGCAGCTGGGTTTCTAGCTTCTTCTTGTCTTTTTTTAACGCACGTATTTCATCGCGCGCAACTTTAGGGCTAATGAGAGCCTCATCAACACCATTAATACAAGCTTCTCGCCATTGCGTTATTTGAGTAGGGTATAGGCCTTTCTCTCGGCAATACGCAGATAATTCTTGTTCATTCATCGCAGCAGTTTCAAGAACTACGGTGAACTTAGTTTGGCAATCCCACTGATTAGATGAATCACTATTAGGCATTAAAACTCCTGATCGTCTGGCTTTATTTCGCCAATCATACAAGGTTTGAACACTGATTCCTTCTTCTCTAGATATTTCTGCGAAGGACTGACTATTTGATGATAATAATTTAGATAAAACAGCTTCTCTTCGTTCTACGCTATATTTCGGCATGAGTATTTCTCCGCCGCCCCTTGTGAATTAAAATGTGTGCAACTACCCTGACGTCTGGGGCTATATTTACCTTCAATTAGTTTGGAAGCTGGAATAGAAGTATTCTGCTTTGTTTTTGCATTGTTAAGCTTGAAGGCTTCTGAGCTAATAAAAGCGGCCACCTTGCCATTGGGTTTCGTTGACGGCACTCTACTTTTTGAAAGCCAAATGAATGTGACGATTGTAATTGTGCAAACCATGATTATCGGATACAGTGCTTTTCTACTCGATGATTTCAACGTGTATAGTTCTTTGTTAGTTAATAAATTACAGATTAGGCTCCTACCCGATTGTATGCCATACTAATGGTAAACGTGCTCTTTAGAGGGGAATGATTTCGAGCTAACTTCCTTTACAAAGCCTTCAATTGCGCCGTTAATGCCACTGCGATTACCGATTAAGTAGTTTTTAACAAATTTTGCTGGCCTGCTTGGATATAACCCAAGTAAATCATGCCAAACTAGAATTTGTCCGTCAGTTTCAGGACCGGCTCCAATGCCGATAACTGGAATATCTAAGTTTTTTGAGAGTCGTTCACCGAGTTCCGCTGGCACACACTCTATCAATAGGTTACTAGCCCCTGCATCTTGTAATATTAAAGCTTCGTCAATTATTTTCTGAGCGTTCTCTGGATCTCTTCCTTGCACTCGGTAACCACCTAAATGGTTTACTGATTGTGGTGTCAATCCCATATGTGCGCAAACTGGGATGCCTCGTTGCGAGAGTAGTTTTGTAGAATCTGCAAGCCAGGCGCCGCCTTCCAACTTTACTATGTGCGCACCTTCTCGCATTAAGATAGCGGCATTCTCTAGAGACTTGCTTTCTGAGTAGTAGCTCATGAAAGGCAAATCAGCCATTAGCAAAGAGTGTTGCGATCCACGTTTTGCGCAGCGTACATGGTAGGCCATGTCTTCTATGGTTACGGGTAGACTGCTGTCGTGGCCTTGAATTACCATGCCCAGTGAATCGCCAACCAAAATAACGTCAATACCAGCTGATGACGCAGCATAAGCGCTGCAGTAGTCGTATGCGGTTAGGCAGGCGAACTTTTTGTTTTCTTTCTTATATTGCATCAAAGTATTGATGGTGACTTTCTTTGCTTGCGAAGTTTGACTGGACATGGTGGTTGATTATCTTGAAAGTTAAGAAAATATCACTATATTAAACAAATAATTATGAGTGACAAAATGAAGGCTTCGGCACTTGATTATTCGAAGTCTGCAATACGTGCTCAAACTATAATTTTAAGCATACTATGGGGAAAAGCACATGGAATTACTACCAATTATTTTACTCGTTTTTGCGGTTATCGTTGTTATTACTGGCGCGAAAATTGTGCCGCAAGGCATGGAGTACACTGTAGAGTGCCTAGGTCGCTACACTAAAACACTTTCTCCGTGGTTTCACGTCATAGTTCCTATCATCGATAGCATAGGAGAAAAGCTGAACATGATGGAGCAGGTTCGGGATGTGCCGTCACAAGAAATTATTACTAAAGACAACGCCATGGTAACCGTTGATGGGGTGGCGTTCTTCCAAATAGTGGATGCTGCTAAAGCAGCCTATCAAGTTACTAACCTAGAACGCGCTATATTAAATATGACCATGACCAACATTCGTACGGTAATGGGATTATGGATTTGGATGAGTTACTTTCACAGCGTGAACGCATTAATGCCAGCTTATTGTCGGTGGTCGACGATGCTGCAACCAGCTGGGGTGTTAAGGTAACGCGTATTGAGATTAAAGATATTAAACCGCCAGAAGACTTGGTGGCTTCGATGGCTAGACAGATGAAGGCGGAACGTGACAAGCGGGCAACAATTTTAGATGCTGAGGCAGACTGCCAAGCAGAAATCACCCGTGCCGAAGGTGAAAAAGCGGCGCAGATTTTAGATGCCGAGGGCACGCGAGAAGCGGCTTTTAGAGAGGCAGAAGGCAGAGAGCGTTTGGCCGAAGCTGAAGCCAATGCCAATGCCAATGCTACTCGCATGGTGTCTGAAGCGATTGCCAACGGCGACGTTAATGCAATTAACTACTTTGTGGCTCAGAAATATACCGAAGCACTTTAAAGACATAGCCTCTGCAGAAAACCAAAAAGTAATAATGATACCAATGGAAGCAACTAGTTTGATAGGTTCCTTAGCAGGAATTACCGAACTCGCCAAAAGCACTGGGATAGCGCGTGCCAACTCGTCTTCTAAGTCAGCGGCTAGTAAAGAGAGTGCTGTATAGTATGTGGGGTATGGAGCACATGCAATTTTGGCACTGGTGGGTGTTGGCGGTGATATTATTAATACTTGAAGTATTCTCGCCTGCGGCCTTCTTTATGTGGATGTCGGTTGCGGCTGGTGTTATTGGTTTGGTGCTATTAGCTGTTCCCGATTTAAGTTGGCAAGCGCAATGTTTGGGTTTCGCAGCATTAAGTGTGCCAGCTATATTAGCTGGCAGAAGCTGGTTTAAACGTAACCCAATAGCTTCTGAACAACCCAGTTTAAATAAAATGGGAGAAGAGCTGGTTGGAAAAGTCTTTAATGTTGCCGAAGCCATTATTAATGGGCAAGGCCGAATAAAAGTAGGCGAAACCACGTGGAAGGTTAGTGGTGAAGATTTACCAGTTGGCGCGAAAGTGAAAGTAACGTCGGTGCAGTCCGCCGTACTACAGGTAGTAAAGACAGATTAAGCCGAGATAGCGCTCAGTTCCTCAATAGACCACTTGGGTTTAATATTAAACCCGCTGGGCTTTGAATTATTAGCTGTCACATTTTCAGCAGTTAGCCGGCACCAGCCTGCATAGGCAATCATCGCGCCGTTATCTGTGCAAAATTGCGGCCTTGGGTAAAAAATTTGCGCGCCCAGCGTATTGCACATGGCTTGGGCTTTTTGCCTAAGCTGTTGGTTAGCCCCAACCCCGCCCGCAATCACTAAACGTTTATGGCCTGTTTGCTCCAAGCAGCGTTTGGTTTTAATCAGCAAGGTATCGGTTACTGCATCTTGAAAAGCCCACGCAATATCTGCTGTGGTTTGTGTATCTACTTCACCGTCCATCGCGTGCTTTTGCGCGGTGGTTAATGCAAAGGTTTTTAATCCGCTAAAACTCATATCAAGGCCCGGCCGGTCTGTCATGGGGCGCGGAAAGCGAAATCGGTTGCGGTCACCTTGTTTAGCCGCTTTACTAATAGAAGGGCCACCGGGGTAGGGTAAGCCCAGCAATTTTGCGGTTTTATCAAAAGCCTCACCTGCTGCATCATCTAAGCTGACGCCGAGAACTTCGTATTGGCCAATGCCTTGCACATCCACCAACATAGAGTGCCCGCCTGAAACCAATAAGGCGACAAACGGGGGTTCTGGTGCCTCTTTTTCTAGCAGAGGCGCCAATAAATGGCCTTCCATGTGGTGTACGCCAATAGCGGGTACTCCCCACGCGTAGGCTAAGCTGGCCCCTACTGATGCACCCACTAACAACGCACCAGCCAATCCGGGGCCTTGGGTATAAGCAATGGCATCAGGTTGTTGGCCGTTATTTTCAGAGCTGTTTATTAACTCATCCACCAAGGGTATTAACTGGCGTATATGGTCGCGCGCTGCAAGCTCCGGTACAACGCCGCCGTAAGGCTGGTGAATGCTTATTTGCGACGCCAGCTTGTATGCAACTAAACCTTCCGTTGAATCATAAATAGCGGCACCTGTGTCGTCACAGGAGCTTTCAATACCTAGTACGCGCATCCTAATTCAATCATCCTATTCTATGTCTTCCACATAAAGGCCAAATTGGCCACGGTGGTAGTCTTGATAATAATATTCAAGTGAGCGCTTGATCATTTTAAAAGCGATATCTTCCCAAGGGATTTCACTTTCGCAAAAAAGGACTGTTTCCAAGCTCTCGATACCGGGTGAAAACGCATCTTCGCCCGTAAGCTGAGCCCGAAAAATCATATAAACCTGACTAATTTTAGGAATGCTAAAGATGGTATAAAGCTGCATATCAGTTACATTGGCTGTGGCTTCCTCCATGGTTTCGCGCGCGGCCCATCTTCTAATGACTCTTCGTTTTCCATAAAGCCAGCTGGCAAAGTCCAGAATCCGGCACGTGGCTCAATCGCTCTTTTGCATAGCAATACCTTGTCTTCCCATATGGGCAAAGTTCCTGCAACAATTTTGGGGTTTTGGTAATGGATGACGCCGCACTCACTGCATATGGCGCGCGGCCGATTATCTCCATCCGGAATGTTTTGTACGGTAGTCGCTCCACATTCCGGACAGTGATTGATGTTCTGCATGCTTAACTATTGGCTTTAATTGGTAACGCACTTAAAATTGGGTTTGCTTTTTCGTGCAACGCCTATTACAAGAAAGACTGTATTATACGATTATTATGTTATTCATATTACAAACGCTACTAGCGAGTTTTCAATAATGCGCAAGAATACTTTGATAACTGGAACAAGTCGTGGCCTCGGGAAGGCATTTGCAATGCAGTTATTGCAAACGGGTTATTCAGTTTATGGCTGTGCGCGTGGAAAGAGCGCAATTGAGCATGATCAATACCAGCATGGTGAAATTGATTTAGCCCAGTTGAGCCAAATCGAAGAATCGTTACAAACCCTATTAGACGGCGTTAAGGAATTAGATTTGATCATTTTAAACGCGGGCATACTGGGGGACATAAAGGCGATAGCTGACTTCGACATGGATGAAATTAGCCATATAATGGACGTCAACGTATGGTCGAATAAGGTGATATTAGATACTGTGTTTAAATCTAAAGTCCCGGTAGGGCAGGTAGTTTTAATATCATCAGGGGCGGCGGTTAACGGCAGTAAAGGTTGGGGTGCCTACGCTTTATCTAAAGCCACACTCAATATGCTTAGTCAACTCTACGCGGCTGAATTTACCGATACTCACTTTATTTCATTGGCTCCCGGACTAATTGACACGGATATGCAGAGATATCTATGTAATCCAGAGGGTGTTGATGAGCAACAATTTTCCACAATGGGCCGATTACGTAGCGCGCAAGGTACTGCGGAAATGCCGAATGCGCAGCAGGCTGCGGAACTGATTTTAGAAAAGCTGCCTAGCATAATAGAGAAAACACAGAGCGGGAGCTTCGTAGATATTCGCAGTTTTGTATAACAACCAACGTCAGTGGTAGGTCAACATCAACTAGAACCGTTTCCTCCCTTGGATCAAGCGGATAAGCATGGCTTACTTGCGATGGGCGGTGATTTATCTCCCGAACGCCTGCGCATGGCCTACAGCTCAGGGGTGTTTCCATGGTATGAAGATGGCCAACCTATTTTATGGTGGTCACCCAACCCACGTTGTGTTCTATACCCTAAAAATTTGAAGATTGCTCGAAGTCTGCAAAAATCTATTCGTAGTCATGGTTACAGCTTTAGCTTCGATCAAAATTTTAGCGCGGTGATTGATTATTGCGCTATGCCAAGATCTGCACAGGGTGGAACGTGGATTACCAGCAAGATGCGCAGCGCTTATATTCATTTGCACGAACTGGGCGTTGCCCATAGTGTGGAAACTTGGTGTGCTGGCGAGCTAGTGGGCGGTTTATACGGCCTTGCACTGGGCAGGGTGTTTTTCGGCGAAAGTATGTTTAGCACTCAGACAGATGGATCGAAGGCTGCACTTAAATTCCTGTGCGAATATCTGAAAACGAACCACTATGAGATGATCGACTGCCAGGTATCTTCCGCGCACTTGCGCAGCTTAGGCGCGGTCGAGATTGGCCGTGATCAATTCATCAAAACAATGAATGCGGCTTTAAAAGTAAGCGTGCCGGAAGTAAAATGGGGTTAACACTATGACCCATACACCTGAATTCCCCGTCTTATACTTATCCGCTCCCCATGCCTGCCCCTATTTAAAAGGCGAGGAATCGTCGAGTTTGCTGTTAGACCCACACTCTAAGGTCACCGATCAAGTATTCAGTTCGGTTATTGAAGCAGGATTCAGGCGTAGTGGTGAAATGGTTTACCGACCACATTGTGGTAATTGCACAGCTTGCCAATCGGTAAAGGTGCCAGTTGGTTTGTTTAAACCTTCGCGCTCACAAAAACGAATCAGTAAACGTAATCAAGATATCACTGTTCTGTTTGTCGAGCCTCTATACGACGAACGCCATTTTAAGTTGTACTGCCGTTATCAAGCTTGGAAGCATACGGGTGATTCAATGGATCACGGAGATAAATCGCGCTATGAAGAATCGATGGTTAAGTCTACAGTGCGTACTGCCTTAGCTGAATTTTGGTTAGGGGACGTATTATTAGCAGTATCAGTGGTCGATGTAGTTTCAATGGGTTTGTCAGCGGTTTATACATTTTTTGATCCGGACTATGCAAATCGCAGCTTGGGCACTTACGTTGTCTTAGTGCTGATAGAAAAAGCCCGAGAGTTGGAACTTGACTACGTGTATTTAGGTTATTGGATCGAGAATTGCCAAAAAATGGACTATAAATCAAACTTTAAGCCCTTATATATATACTCAGATAACGAATGGGTCGATTTTGACTCCCGTGAATCGATCGTAAAATGAACCTGACAATTTGCGCGAACTCAGCTTCTACCGTACACTCGCGCCCTTAATATTTTTACCCTGGAGTTGAAGCCGAGTGGCGAAAGAAGAACACATTGAAATGGACGGAACGGTTGTCGAAAACCTGCCCAACACACAATTTAAAGTTAAGCTGGAAAATGGCCACGAAGTCATTGCCCATATTTCTGGCAAAATGCGTAAGCATTACATCCGTATTCTCCGCGGAGACAAAGTAACGGTGCAACTGACGCCTTATGATTTAACTAAAGGTAGGATCACCTTTAGAGTGAAGTAATTTTAGCTTCAAGCGGGGCTGGTTTCCGCCGGAAAATGCTGGATCAATAAGCAATAAAAAAGCCCCTGACGCTGTCGTCAGGGGCTTTTATGTATTTATATTCCTTACTAGGTGGGGCGACTACTTTATCTTTGATTCCTTATACATCACGTGTTTACGCGCTTTAGGGTCAAACTTCATGATTTCCATCTTTTCTGTTTGAGTGCGTTTGTTTTTGGTGGTGGTGTAATAGTGGCCCGTCTTAGCAGAAGACACTAATTTAATTTTATCACGCATATTAAAACCTCTTTTAGCTTAGCTATTATTGGCGAATGATTAAGGGCTTAAACCTTAATACCGCGCTGTTGCATGTCTTCCAACACAGCGTCGATACCATTTTTATCAATGGTGCGGATGCCGCTGTTTGAAACACGTAATTTTACCCAGCGGTTTTGGCTCTCAACCCAAAACTTTTTGTAATGTAAATTGGGTAAAAATTTCCTACGCGTCTTATTATTTGCGTGTGAAACGTTATTCCCACTAATAGTTTTTTTACCAGTAACTTGACAAACTCTTGACATGATTCTTACCTTAAAGATTCGCTTTAAAATAGGCGAATACTGTATAAATTCAAGGAGCGAGTTTATACCAGAAAAAACTCCAAAAAGGTAGCCTAATGGCAATCATATCTGGCTAAATCGCAGTTTCTTATTTTACGCTGTTCTTTTCGTGGAAAACTTCCTGTTTAGCTTAGACACCTTTAGTTCGAAGCAGCTCGTCATTGTGGCGGCTGTATTTATTTGGTCGGGTTTTGTGCGTACCGGCTTGGGATTTGGTGGTGCAGGCTTGGCTTTGCCTTTTTTGCTTCTAATTAAAGGCGATCCCATATTCTGGCTTCCTATTTTTGGAGCACATTTATTATTTTTTAGCTCAATAACAGTCATAAATAGACTGTGGGCTCGTCGGTTAATACAATTTCAAACAGGGTTTTCGCCGAAGTCGCTTTTAGTTTGCTCAGCAACGCGTTTTTTGTGCAATAAACCGTCTATTAGCAGCCATTTTGCCACCAATAGACGGATCTATCCCTAGGCCGGCACCAATTCAACTCGTTCAACTCCCAATGCCATTAATCGCTTAAGGTTAAAACATAAGCCCCTGATTCCAACTTGGAACTGGACTTTAGCCAACCCTTTATAACGAACTCGCTTATTGCGATGAGCAAACACTCGCTCATATGGTGAACGAATTTTGCTAATCCAACGGTCTTTGTCTCTATTCTTGCCATGCATATTGTTCTTCTTGATTGTTGCATCATGGCAACCGTTGCGCCTGAGCGTGGTTTTGGCCGGGCTCACGCAATAACCCTTGTCCGCATAAACAGCGCCCGACTTAGGGCAAACATGCTTCAAGCCGCTTGCATCCGTTACCTCAGCCGAGGTGGCCGCTATTTTATTGATCAAGCCACTTTGCATATCCACTGATGCATGCTCTTTGTAACCATACCAATATTTGCTATTTCCCTTGCACCCAAACCGTGCTTGCTTGTCCGCCGCAACTTTATCAACTGTCTTATTGTTGAACTCCTCTAATCCCATCTTTATCGCCTTATCTCTATCATCCCAAGTGGTTAGCTTACTGACCAACTGGCTGGCATCGACAAATGTGAATACTTCTCGTACTAAGCCCATTGAAACTAACCCGCTCCGAACACGGTCAAATAAATTCATCATACCCCTGGTTCCAATGCGTGAGCGAAAATCACCAAAGTAACTATGATCAGGAGTGCTCTGTTCCAGTCCTGAATCACAAAACCACTTAGCGGCCAGATTCTCTGATAAGTATCGCTCCATTTCTCTATCACTTAAATCTTCCATGAACTGAAGCACCAAGGCACGTAAGCCGAACTCAACACCTCGGCCTTTAGGGCCACGGGTGGCATATATTTTAGAGAAGGGTTTACTCAATGCACCAAAACATAATAGCTCATCGAGTTTACGGTAGGGATGTTCAGAGCTAACCAGAGAATCTAAGGTTAGGAACAGTTGGCTTTGATGACGTTTGCTCAAAATTGCAGGCTGACTAGAATTAGCCCATATTATCTCACGTATTCTATTAATTATCCGACAAGCCCACTGTGGAATGTAGACTGGAAGTATCTAAATGGAACACTCTGGGTGCTTATCCTTCCTAAACCTGTTGGCGTTTTGGGCTTACTTACCTTGCCACCAACAGTGTTGGTAGTCATTGTTTATTGCATTACGTTGACCTACGGATTCACCTTTATTGCTAATTGGAAGATTAATAGCCAATCAGTTTGGCGCGACCGCTTGTTTTTAGTCTTTGGCGGTTATATGAGCGGTACAACCTTGCTGGGCGCACCACTAATTGCGCCTGTTTTCAGCAACCACGTGCACCGAAGTCAGTTCCGCGATACCTTATTCGTGCTTTGGATTATTTTGGTTTTAATAAAGATGAGCGCATTTGTAGCCTTTGACGTGCCATTAAATTGGCAGTTTGCTATTTTAGTTGCGCCGTTTGTTGGCATTGGCCATTACCTTGGGTTGAAGGCCCATGATTCTTTGATTTCGGGTGACGAAAGGACATTCAAACGGGTGCTGGGTGTGGGTTTAGCGGCGGTGTCAGCGGTAGGGTTATTGAATGCCTTATAGGTTCATTTTATATTTAGAGAGCGCAGCGTAACTCACGATTTTAGTTTGATATTTTCGAAGCACTCATTTTTTGAGCTATATTTGCCCAGTTTCGCGTATTCGATCATCATTTAGTCACTATTTTATCAATTCGAGCACCTAAGCCATATTAAAGGCACAACTATCCAGCATAGTGCCAATCAGGCAAGCCATACAAGCTTAAGAACTTAGCACCTTTACGGATATTCGCTGCCATCGCCGCTAGGCCGTAAACAGTCTGGTTCTTCGCTAGCCCCATGAACCGAGTGCGAGCTAAACCATAATGCTGCTTGTAAGTCGCAAAGAGCCGTTCGCCACCTGCTCGCGTTACCGCAATAACTGCATTACGGGTACGGTCTGCATCTGACAACGGATTACCTCGATAGCCCTTGCGTTGAACCTGATCATCAATTCCAAGTTGCTCCAGTTTATCTCGCGTCTCCTCAGAACTATACGCCGCATCAGCATATAGGGCAGTCTCATCGCCCAACAGCAATTCATCGCGCAGTTGGCTGTCATGAACATGCCCTGGCGTCACATTCTGGCACTGAACAAACCCATCCTCATCAACTCCCGTATGCACTGAGTAGCCATAGGTAGACTTCTTTCGACCTCGGCTGTCATTTTTGACATGCCAGCTCGCTTCAGGGTCTCGCTTAGGCGTCCCATCTTTGCCGTTACCATTTCCAGAACGAGCCGCTTCTATAGGTGTTGCATCTATAATGTTGATGCGCCCCTTGCTCATAATAATGTTCTTCGCTTCAAGTTGACGATTGATCTCACCTAGCAAGCGATCCCACAGTTCGTGCTCCATTAACTGGTTACGAAAGCACCCAAGGGTCGAAGCTTCAGGTACATCGCCGCCTAACTCAAAGCGGCAAAACTTACGAAACAATAAATCTCTAAATAAGCACTGTGCTAACTCCCTATCCGACAGTTCATACCAAATTCCCAGCATCAAGCTGCGGAACAAACTAAGTAATGGATAACTAGGGCGGCCAGTAGTGCCAGCATAAATAGATGAAAGCAGTGTCTCTATTTCGCTCCAATCTAATAGTGCTTCTGTATCATCAAGACTATGCAGAATTGGATGATCCAAATCTGATCTTGATACTAATAAATCTCGTTGGGTGGCGAATGGTTTTTGCATGCCTAATTTTAACAAATTATGGGCTCGTCGGTTAATACAATTTCAAACAGGGTTTTCGCCGAAGTCGCTTTTAGTTTGCTCAGCAACGCGTTTTTTGTGCAATAAACCGTCTATTAGCAGCCATTTTGCCACCAATAGACGGATCTATCCCTAGGCCGGCACCAATTCAACTCGTTCAACTCCCAATGCCATTAATCGCTTAAGGTTAAAACATAAGCCCCTGATTCCAACTTGGAACTGGACTTTAGCCAACCCTTTATAACGAACTCGCTTATTGCGATGAGCAAACACTCGCTCATATGGTGAACGAATTTTGCTAATCCAACGGTCTTTGTCTCTATTCTTGCCATGCATATTGTTCTTCTTGATTGTTGCATCATGGCAACCGTTGCGCCTGAGCGTGGTTTTGGCCGGGCTCACGCAATAACCCTTGTCCGCATAAACAGCGCCCGACTTAGGGCAAACATGCTTCAAGCCGCTTGCATCCGTTACCTCAGCCGAGGTGGCCGCTATTTTATTGATCAAGCCACTTTGCATATCCACTGATGCATGCTCTTTGTAACCATACCAATATTTGCTATTTCCCTTGCACCCAAACCGTGCTTGCTTGTCCGCCGCAACTTTATCAACTGTCTTATTGTTGAACTCCTCTAATCCCATCTTTATCGCCTTATCTCTATCATCCCAAGTGGTTAGCTTACTGACCAACTGGCTGGCATCGACAAATGTGAATACTTCTCGTACTAAGCCCATTGAAACTAACCCGCTCCGAACACGGTCAAATAAATTCATCATACCCCTGGTTCCAATGCGTGAGCGAAAATCACCAAAGTAACTATGATCAGGAGTGCTCTGTTCCAGTCCTGAATCACAAAACCACTTAGCGGCCAGATTCTCTGATAAGTATCGCTCCATTTCTCTATCACTTAAATCTTCCATGAACTGAAGCACCAAGGCACGTAAGCCGAACTCAACACCTCGGCCTTTAGGGCCACGGGTGGCATATATTTTAGAGAAGGGTTTACTCAATGCACCAAAACATAATAGCTCATCGAGTTTACGGTAGGGATGTTCAGAGCTAACCAGAGAATCTAAGGTTAGGAACAGTTGGCTTTGATGACGTTTGCTCAAAATTGCAGGCTGACTAGAATCAGCCCATATTATCTCACGTATTCTATTAATTATCCGACAAGCCCATTATGTAGATACTCGATGAGTTAAGAAGTGGACCCGCTTTTTAGGACAGATGGCTTAGGAGTTATTTTCAGCTGATTAAGCAGCCAATTTCAGGCCGCGACATGGATCATACATCATGTCAGGGACCATGCCCAATGTTTGATGTTTACGCTCTTGGTTGTAATAGTTTATCCAGGAGCCAATGCCGTCTTTTGCCTCTTTCATCGATTGGTAGGCTTGCAAATAGACTTCCTCATATTTCACGCTGCGCCATAAGCGCTCAACAAATACATTGTCACGCCAAGCACCTTTGCCATCCATGCTGATGCGAATACCATTGTCTTTGAGTACACCGGTAAACGCCTCACTGGTAAATTGCGCACCTTGATCGCTGTTAAAGATATCAGGCTTGCCGTAGTAATGCAGTGCCTCTTCCAAAGCATCTACGCAGAATGCGCTATCCATGCTGTTGCTAAGCCGCCATGACAGCACTTTACGAGAATACCAATCCATCACAACGGTAAGATAAGCAAAGCCCTTAGGCATCGGGATATAAGTTATATCGGTACACCAAGCTTGATTGGGTTGATTGATGACCAACCCACCTAGCAGATAAGGATAAATCTTGTGCCCCGCCTTCTTCTTGCTGGTGTTAGGCCTAGGATAGATGGCTTTAATGCCCATCTTACGCATTAAGCGTCGCACATGTTTACGGTCAACTCGGTGGCCTACATCTTGCAACACATCACGAATGCGTCTACTGCCAAGAAAGGGCCGATTGAGGTGAATGCGATCAATCAGATGCATCAGTTCCAAGTCATCCTCATTAGCAGGTGAGGTTTTGTAATAAACATGGGAACGATGAATCTTCAACAATTTACACTGACGAACTAACGATAGTTTATTGCTTTTATTAATCATAGTTTTGCGCTCAGGTCTGTTTAACGACCGAGCGCTTTTGATAAAAAATCGTTTTCCATGGTGATTTCACCGATCTTTGCCTGTAATGATTTAATCTCTGATTCTCGGTTTGGAGATAAGCCTGTGCCTGATGCAAAGACTTCAGCTGAGCTATCGAGCAATTGTTTCTTCCACTTGACGATAAGATTTGCATTGATGTCATAACGACTAGCAAGATTGCTTAATGTTTCATCACCTTTGATTGCTGCAAGAGCAACTTTGGCTTTGAATTGTGGGGCATGGTTTCTACGCTTTTTACTCATTTTCTGTTCCTCGTTTTGAACAATTATAAAACAGAAAATAACTCCTTATTTTGGCCTTCAACCTGTCCTAATCATGGGGTCCACTTCATTATGCTGCACTCTCATTTAATAAGTCTTTATTAATTATCGGTTTCCCTTCCCAACTGATAAATTGATAAAATCTCCAGCATAATCAATTCATTTCTTTAATTCAGATGGAAGCACTCTTTACGTTCGAAAACTTATTTACCTTAATCATGTTAACTTTGCTGCAGGCGGTATTGGGCTTTGATAATTTGCTCTATATCACCCTTGAGTCAAAGCGAGTTGAGAAAGATAAACAAGCTAGGTTGCGTCGAAATGGCATCGCTTTAGCCGTTATTTTGCGCATAGTGTTGTTATTTGTGGTCATGAAAATGATCAACTCCTTGGGCTTTTCCCTGTTTAAGATTGATGCACTTGGGGTTCATGGAGACTTTAACTTTCACGCAATTATTGTGCTATTTGGCGGAATATTCATTATTTATACCGCTATTAAAGAAATAATGCATATGCTGGTGGTAGATCAACTTGGGCACGAATCTCGCAATAAGTCTTCGTATGGGCAAGCGCTGCTGAGCATTTCGATAATGACCACGGTGTTTTCATTCGACTCGATTTTAAGTGCCATTGCACTAACCGACGTGTTTCCGGTGATGGCAGTAGCGATTATTATTGGCGGTATATTGATGGTGTGGCTTGCAGACCGAATAGCCGAGTTCTTACAAAAAAATCGGCTCTATGAAGTGCTCGGCCTATTTATCTTGTTGATCGTGGGTATCATGCTTTTGTCAGAAGGTGGACATCTTGCCCATTTAAGCTTTTTTGGACACGAGATTACGCCCATGAGCAAAGCGACATTTTACTTTGTCATAGCCATTATTGTGTTGATCGATGTGGTGCAGTCGCAGTATTCAAAAAAGTTGTTGCAGGAAAACAACTTAATGTAAGGCGTTAGTCTGTAGTTAAACCCATGTTAAAAGAATCCACCTTTTCCACCGTAGGTCGCGCGCTTATATTGTGCGCAGCGGTGGTGATTATTCTTTCCGGAATGAAGGCGGCAAGTGGGCTTATTGCACCTTTCTTGATGGCCATTTTCGTGGCTATCGTTTGCTCGCCGTCGCTTAGTTATTTGCGCAATAAGGGGGTGCCCAACTGGCTAGCCTTATTAATCGTGTTGGCGGGTGTGGGCTTGGCTGGTGCTGTGCTGGTTGCCGGCTTAAGCGGGTCACTCGCAGAGTTAAGTTCTACTTTGCCGGGATATAAGGTCAAGCTGACCGTATTGTATCAAGAATTTAGGCTTTGGCTTTCTGGTTGGAATATTGCTTTACCTGAGCCCAACTTGCTAAATGTACTCAGCCCTGACAACTTGGTCACGATGTTCAATCGCTTGCTCAATGGCTTAAGCGGCTTAGTAGGTGATGCCTTGATCGTGTTTATCGCGGTTTTATTCTTACTGGTGGATGCAGTGCATTTCCCGGAAAAGCTTAAGGGCATGTTGGATGACCCAGAGCGTTCAATGCCCCATTTTTCGCATTTTACGCAAACAGTGGTGCACTATTTGGCGCTTAAAAGTGTTGCCAGCGGCATCACTGCGGCGTGCGTGGCATTATTACTGTGGTTTTTTGATTTTGACTTTATCGCCTTGTGGACGATTCTCGCTTTCTTCCTCAATTTCATCCCTTACTTAGGTTCGGCTATCGCCGCCGTTGCGCCAATATTTATTGGTTTAATCGACCACAGTTGGGGCGTGGCGGTGTCAGTAGCTGTTGGCTACATCGCCATTAATGTTTTGGTAGGGCAAATCATCGAAACAAGGTTGATAGGCAATAAGCTTAATTTGTCTTCCTTTGTGGTGTTCGTTTCCCTAACGTTTTGGGGTTGGATTCTCGGTCCAGTAGGTATGTTCCTTTCTATCCCGCTTACCATGTTGGTGTTAATTGCCTTGCAAAGCAATGAAAAAACCAAACGCTACGCTACCCTACTGCAAGGATAAACGTGAGCAAAAGCAAAGAGCGAAAAGCCATCGTGTTATTAAGTGGCGGCTTAGACTCGGCCACTGTGTTAGCCATGGTAAAAGATCGGGGTTATGCGGCGTACGCCTTATCGTTTCAATATGGCCAACGTCATTCAATCGAAATAGAGGCTGCCAAAGGCTTGGCTAAGTATTATGAGGCGGTTGACCATCAAATAGTTAGTATTGACCTACGCCAGTTTGGCGGCTCTGCACTGACAGGCGACATCGACGTGCCAAAAGGAAGAGAGGAAGCCCAAATGGGTGAGGGCATACCAATTACTTACGTGCCTGCGCGCAACACTATATTTTTGTCCTATGCCTTAGCGTGGGCAGAGGTACTAAAAGCAGGCAGTATTTTTGTTGGTGTAAATGCGGTTGACTACAGCGGATATCCAGATTGCCGGCCAGAATTTGTGCGCTCTTTTGAAGTAATGGCCAACCTGGCGACTGAAATAGGAACCCAGGGCGATGGGATTAAAATCGAAGCGCCCTTACAGTACATGAATAAGGCACAAATTGTGCAAGCAGGTTTGGAGTTGGGGGTAGATTACTCTAAAACCATTAGCTGTTATGACCCTGCTGATTGCGGTGCCCCATGCGGCGAATGTGATGCTTGTCAGTTGCGTTTAGCAGGTTTCGCTCAGGCGGGTTTGGTTGATCCGCTGGTGAATGCGTTCTCGTAATTGGCTATGCAAAAGCGTTATACGGTGGTCAACGCACCGTTCGAAGCAGCCTGTAAAATTGACAGTTTGCACCCGGCCCCCGCCCGCCGGTTGCATGGACACAGTTACCTTGCTCGCATCCGAGCGGAATTACCCTCGAACTGGGGCCAATTTAAAGGTGTTGAAGTTAATCAATTGCGCCAACATTTAATCGATGCAGTTGCGCCGTTAGATCATCGATATCTTAACGATATAATCGCTAATCCCACCAACGAGAACATTGTTCGTTGGCTCGGCAAGAGCCTAGGAGCTTTATCGCTTAATAAAGTTGGAATACAAAGCACAGCGCACGAAGGTGTAGACCTTGATCACCAAGGGCAGGCGCATAGTTGGAAACGCTTTCGATTTGAAGCAGCACATCAGCTCCCATTTGTTGAACCTGGGCATCAGTGTGGAAGAATGCATGGACATGGTTTTGAGGTGATATTGCATGCGCATCAACAACTAGAAAGTGAAGCGATGGGGGTGGATATAGATTTATTTAGATTGCACTGGAATAAAGTGGCACCCCAATTACATTTGGCCTGTCTTAACGAGATCACTGGGCTTGAAAACCCAACCAGCGAACACTTATGCAACTGGATATGGAATCAGATAAAGCCACAATTTCCCCAGCTATCTTGGGTGTCAGTATATGAAACCGCAAGTGCGGGCAGCCATTACGACGGCAAAGATTATCGAATTTGGAAAGAATTTAACTTTGATGCAGCTACCACTCTTAACAAGGCTCCTAACGGACATGCATACGCTAACTTACATGGACACAGTTATTTAGCACGTCTTCATCTTCAAGCGCCTTTAGATACTGTGTTTGGCTGGACGGTAGATTACGGAGATGTAAAAAAGATTTTTAAACCGATTGCTGATCAATTAGATCATCACAACCTTGCCACGAACTCATCTATTGACGATGGCAGTACATTATCAATCGCTAAGTATATAAAGACACAAGTGGAATCTAGTTTGCCACAATTAAATCGTGTTGATTTGTACGAAACGCCGGGTTGTGGTGTGGTGCTGTCTTGGGCCGCAGAGTCACCTGCCTTACCGGTTTAAGGGTTAAGAAATAATGACTTACTCAGTTAAAGAAATTTTCTATTCATTGCAAGGAGAGGGCGCACGTAGCGGTCGACCTAGCGTATTCTGCCGCTTTAGCGGTTGTAACCTTTGGTCGGGCTTGGAGCGAGATCGAGAAACTGCACAATGCACTTTTTGCGATACTGAGTTCGTTGGCACAGATGGCATAGGAGGCGGTAAATTTACCACCGCCGAGTCGCTTGCTGAAGAAATTGCAAAGTACTGGTCAAACAAAGTGCAGGGTAAGCCCTACGTAGTGTTCACGGGAGGGGAGCCTTTGCTCCAGCTTGACGCGCAATTGATTGAGTTACTGAAAAGCAAAGGCTTTGAAGTGGCAGTTGAAACTAATGGCACTCTGGCGGCTCCTGCAGGTATAGATTGGTTATGTGTCAGTCCCAAAGGGCGTACGGACATCGTATTGGTAACAGGCAATGAGCTAAAATTGGTGTACCCGCAAGCAGAGGCGATGCCAGAGCGTTTTAGCATGCTGGCTTTTGATCATTTTTACCTACAACCGATGGAGAGTGCTCAAGCCCAAGAAAACACCCAAGTTACGATGGCTTATGTGCTTGCTCATCCGCAGTGGAACTTAAGCTTGCAAACCCATAAAATGCTGTCAATTCGATAGTTTCAAAGTACAGAAATCCAAAATTATGAGTGCCGTTTTTACAGAGCAATTTGTCATCGCATAAACTGCGCTTTTTCGCCCCTTTTTGCCTAGCCTTTTCTTCGCTCGTGACGTTATGCGGAAGTCTCTCTAAAGCAATTTATGCGATGGGTAGGCTCGGGTCGCTACTCCATTCAGCCCACGAGCCGCTATAGCCTTTCACATTTTTAAAACCTAGGTGCTTGAGCACTGCATAGGTGTGTGAAGACCGATGGTGTGTTTGACAGTGGGTAATGATGTTTTTGTCGGGGTTTACGCCAATTTCAGCGTACATTTGCATTAATTGATCTGCCGGTCGCAGGCGCATATTATTATTTTGGTCAATAGTATCGAGCCAGTTTAAATTAACCGAGCCCGGAATATGACCAAAACGCGTGCCCCCTCGTAAGCCCGTGTATTCCTCTGGACTGCGTGCGTCCAGAATAACGGTGTCTGGTTGATCTATTGCCTTCAACACCTCTTCTTTGGCGGCATTTGGTGTGGTAACGATTTGTACTTTTTTCTGCACTGAACTACTGGACTGATTTACGGTTTGCTCAAGTGGATGGCCTTCGTTGGCCCAGCCGTGCATGCCGCCATCTAGTAGTTTATAGTGCTGGTGCCTTATGCTTTCAAGCACCCAAATAAACCGACTGGCTTTGCCGTTGCCCTCGTCATCATAAACCAGGATTTCGGTTTCCTCAGAGATGCCTAGGGTATCTACCAAATTTTGCAAGCGAGATAAATCAGGTAGGTGCCCTGGTGCGGGTGGACGACCATCCACCAAGGCTTGATAGTCGAGGTTAATTGCCCCAGGTAAGTGCGCACGTGCGTAGTTGTCTTTATGGCACAAATCAATAACGAGTGGTGATGTATTGCCTATGAGCACTTCGGCTTCATCTGGCTGGACCAAGAAACTACTGTCGGACATGATGGTTACGATGATTAACTGCACTTGATGTTAAACTAATTTGGTTACACCTTGTTTATTTTATAACCGAATGTTACTAGTCCACTGTCCAGACCAAATTGAATTAGGCAATATTGTCTTGAAAGAGTGCTAGTCGACTCGCAATCTCTTATCCGTGCTTTTGGAAGCGATGCTGCAGGTTGCATAAAACAGCAGGTCGAAGACTTTCAGGTCACAGAACAACTAGGTTTCGAGTTGAATGGCGCAGGCAAGCACCAATGGTTATATATACAAAAGGTCGACTTAAATACGCTAGCAGTCGCGCAGCATTTAGCGAAGTCGTGCCAGCAAAAATTAGCCGATGTAGGATACAGCGGGCTGAAGGATAAACGCGCAATCACCCGGCAATGGTTTAGTTTACCCGCAAGCCTCTCTGATAGTGATATAGCGGCACTTGAAACAGAACAAATTGAAGTGGTGTGCACGACCCAGCACACCGCAAAATTAAAACGCGGTACGCACAAAGACAATAGCTTTGAGATTATTCTCAGGGGCGTACAAGGTAAGGCTGCTAATATAGAATCGCTGCTCGAACAGATTAAACTTCGTGGGGTGCCGAATTATTTTGGTTCACAGCGCTTCGGCCATAATGGCAATAATCTAACCGGAGCACTACGAATGTTTGAAGATAAGAATCGGCCTGATAAGATGGCTAGAGGGCTCTTTCTTTCCGCGGCTAGATCTTATTTGTTCAATCTGATGCTACAGCAACGCGTTAAAGAGGATAGCTGGAACAGGCCCACACAGGGGGATGTAATGATCCTAGATGGCAGCAACAGCTTCTTTGTTCCAGAGCAAATAGATGAGGCTATTTGTCAACGTATTGACGCCATGGATATTCATCCGTCTGCTGCGCTTTGGGGCAAAGGCCGGCTTGCAAGCGCAGATAAAATAGCTGAGATAGAACAGGGTGTAGCAAATGCGCATCTACAATTTGCAGAGGGCCTTTGCGCCTTCGGCTTAAAACAAGCAAGACGCGCATTACGACTTGTGCCCAGTAAGCTTGCTTGGCAATGGTTAGACAGTGATGTGTTGAAACTACGGTTCACTTTGCGCAAGGGCACTTTCGCTACGTCTTTGCTGCGTGAAGTTGTTAAAATCGAGTCATGAAGTTTATCGATTTGCTAAACACAGCTTGGCGTGAACAAAACTCCTTGGTTTGTGTAGGCTTGGACCCAGACATCAATAAGCTGCCGAAGCAGTTTGCACGTGAAAATGCATCAATCTTTAAGTTTAACCAAGAATTGATTGACGCTACTGCTGAGTACGCGTGTTGCTTTAAGCCACAAATTGCCTATTACGCTGCGGCAGGCGCGGAAAAAGAGCTTGAACAAACAATTAGTTACATTAAAAAACGTTACCCGAGTATTCCAGTTATTTTAGACGCTAAACGCGGCGATATCGGTGCAACGGCAGACAAGTATGCGCTTGAAGCCTTTGTTCGCTATCAAGTCGATGCTTTGACGGTAAACCCATATATGGGCGGTGATACCATCGAGCCGTATCTAGCCTATAAGGACAAAGGGGTGGTTGTGTTATGCCGTACGTCTAACACCGGTAGCGGCGAGTTTCAAAGTTTGGAGGCAGAGGGTGAGCCAATTGCTTGGCACGTCGCTAAGCGTGCTGCCAGCTGGAATAGCAATCAGCAAGTAATGCTGGTAGTAGGCGCAACCTACTCAGATGAACTGGGCCATATTCGCGATATTGTTGGTGATATGCCCATACTCGTGCCGGGTGTTGGCGCACAGGGCGGTGATGTGCAACAAGTGATGATGAATGGTTTAAACAGTGAAGGTTATGGATTAGCGGTGAATTCCTCCCGCGGAATAATTTATGCCAGTGATGGCGCAGATTTTGCACCCGCAGCGGCAACCGAAGCCAAGTGCCTGCGTGATCAGATTAATGCAAACCGTTAGGATTTACGGCTGCGCACATGGGTAAACACCAAGACTATCAAGTTAAATTCGCGGCTATCGCGCTACAAACTTTGTTGCACAAACTCACCGAGAGTGCCCAACAATTTATTGTGGCGCGCGCGGCGCAGCACCGCTTTACGCATCAAGAATTACGCGAGATTTGCCAGATCAGTAATGATTTGGAGATGTTTAAAGAAGCGCCAATAAGTCAATTGTGGCCGAATGATGTTAATTTGCCCAAGAAGCAGGCTTTCGCTAAATTAAGGCAAGCTTTCGAGCAAATCACCAACCAACCAAAAACCTACGTTGAGTTTGGGGTGCAAGATAAACCCAAAGCAATAAAACCGAATATAGTTAGTGTCGAAAAGCCCGATTTGGGTTTGGGTTATTGCCCAGTTGCATCAGAAAAAACTCGCTGTTGTAACTTACTCACCCTGGATGCAGTAGAGCGTTGCGGCTTTGGTTGTAGTTATTGCTCAATTCAATCGTTCTACCACAAAAACGAAGTACGCTTTGACTCAGGCTTCGCTGAAAAATTAAAGAACATAGAGCTGGACCCAAACAAGCTTTACCATATTGGCACAGGGCAATCGTCAGACTCCTTAATGTGGGGCAACCACAATGGCAATTTAGAGGCTTTGTGCAATTTCGCACGCAAAAACCCTAATGTGTTGTTGGAATTTAAAACCAAATCTAAAAACATAAAGTGGTTACTGGACAACGAAGTACCCAAAAACATCTTTTGCACATGGTCATTGAACCCGCAGGTGATTGTGGATTTTGAAGAACACCAAACTGCTTCGTTGGAAGAGCGCATAAAATGTGCTGAAAAAATGGCGGCCAAAGGCAATATCGTTGGCTTTCATTTCCATCCGATGATTTGGTACGACAACTTTAAGCAAGACTACGCACAAATTGCACATAGCTTAATCAGCCGCTTCGATCCCAGTCAAATCGCGATGGTTTCAATGGGTACGCTCACTTACACCAAAGACGTGATGCGCACCATTCGCAAGCGCAATTTCAAAAGCAAAATACTGCAAATGCCGCTTGATAAAGTGGCAGGTAAATACGCCTACCCAGAAGATATTAAAGTGGAGATGTTCAACCACTTACACGACGCACTTTTCCCTTGGCACGATAAAGTATTTTTCTACTTATGCATGGAGCCAGAACACCTTTGGCAGCCTTCCTTCGGTGGGCGTAATTACGCTAGTAATAAGGAGTTAGAAACTGCGATGAAAACCAGTTATTACCTTAAACAACTTGCAGCAGGAGGTGTGGCAATCGAAGGTTTAGTTGCCTAACTCGTATCTTACTCGCATAGTGGCAGTCTATTCCAATACAGGAATGATACCGAGAAGTTGATTGTCATTTCTGTTCAAAGATGTTTTTAAAGAGTTTAGTTTTTTCCTCATTGAGTTGTTTTGTTGCCTCATTATCAGTCATCTGATAAACGATATCGTCAAGCATTGTAAACGAGATGTGAGCTTTAAGATATGACTGTGCATTGGTCAACGATTTGAGTTTTTCATAAGGCGTCATCATGTTTCGATATGGATAGGTTTTGACTTGTTTTCCTTTGTTGTTAGTGCTGATCTGTGGGAAGAAACAAGGTCGGTGATAATTCAAATAAGGGTTAAGAAAGTCGGTGGCAAATTGATTAATCTCAGGCGCATATTTTTGCGGGATATGCATGAAGCCAAGATGCTTGCGCACGATGGCCCCATTGTTGCACTCAACTAAGGCATTGTCGTTACGGTGTCTAGCCCTGGATTTGGTCAACTCGATTAATAGCTTATTCAACAATCGCACCACCGATTGGTTAATGTATTCACTGCCATTATCGGCATGAAAGCCTTTAATCACAAAGGGGAATTGCTCTAGCATTTGAGTGAGAATAGGCATCAAGAATGGCTCTGATATTTTCTGTGTAGAAGACACGACTTCAAACGGGGTGATCTCATCAACGGCGTTGATATGATAGACCCCTTTAACCTTGTCCTTATCGCCCTGATGCACTGTATCTACACGGCTATAGCCAGGTTGACCTTCTGGCTGTGGCTTACGTCTTTGGCCGATAGAAGAAGGCTTGGAATGTGTCTTTTCAAAGTGACGGAGATTGTTCTGGTAGGGTTTAGATCGGCGTAGATTGTATAGATGAGAAACCGAGATAGGTGCCAGGTTGGCATACTCAGTTTGCTCATAGACAACTAAGGCGCGCTCACAGAGTTTCCTAGTGGCATGGCCTGATAACGTACCGTGGAGTTCATCCATCTCTGCTAGAAGCTTAATGTCTTGATTGCTATAGCGTCTAGCAAAGCCCCTTGTGGCACGATGTCGCCACTGGATTCTACCGTGCTTGAGATAGCTGGCAGCCAGGCGTTTCACTTGCACATAAGAGTAACCGCTGATGCGTGTGATATAACGCAGCACAAGACCCTTATCGGCTCGACCCAGTTTGCTGTATTTGAAACGCATTAAGGTGCGTTTGATGAAATCATAGCGATTGCGTTTACCGTCGATTGCCAGATCGATTTCATCAGTGCCTTGTAGCAACAAGCGTGCCTTATCAAGGGTATCTATATGGTGGTCATTCATAATGGTATTCATTCACCATCATGAACAGAAATTAGATTAGTTCGGTATCATTTCCGATTAGAATCAGTCCCTTCTCTCAGTATCATTTCATGTTGGACAAGACTGTGGCTTGCAATTTGCTAAACGCCCCTCATATAATCCGGCGTAAGCATTGCTGCGGATAATTTCCAAAGGTTTTGCTTGCACGGAGTAGAGGACTCGAACCTCCACTGGATTACCCCATACGTATCTAACGCTAGCGCGTCCACCCATATCGCCACCTCGGCGCAGCAAAATGATCTGAATGATCAGCACCCACTCGAATTTAACTTTTCGCAAGCATCAATATTAAAGCGCATAATAGGGAACTAATAATGCTGCGAATCACCACCTTGGAGGCACTTTTTGCCTAATAAAACTAAACCAGAAAAACCTAATTACCGCATCGCGGACAGCAGCGGCGTACCCGTTCCGTCGCGCTCGCTTGTTGTTAAAGCCTTGAGTGATCATGGCACCCCGATGGCGTATGAGGTCCTTTTTGAGGCGTTTGCTATTAGCAAATACGAAACAGCAGGTTTTGAAAGTCGGCTTAAGCGAATGATAGAGAGCGGCATGTTGCTGCTAGACAGGCGTGAAAGGCTTTCACTACCGCAAAAAATGGACATGGTATTAGGCCGTGTTTTAGGCCACGCACAAGGTTTTGGCTTTGTGATCTCTGATGATGGCGGCGATGATTTATACTTGCACCCTAGGCAAATGCGCAAAGTACTGCACAACGACAAAGTGTTGGCAGTGGTAAGGCGGATTGATAGCCGAGGCCGTAAAGAAGGAGCGATTGTTGAGGCGATAGTAGACCCAAATAAAGAAATAATTGGCCGTTATTACCGCGACGCAGGCGCGCATTTTGTGACGCCCGACGATCCACGGCATACTCAAGAAATTGTTATTCCTGCGAATGCTACTCTAAACGCAAAAAATGGCGAAGTGGTGGTGGTTAAAATCACTCAGCACCCGATTGAACATCGCCATGTAGTCGGTAAAGTGGTTGAATTGGTGGGCAATGAGTTTGAGCCCGGCATGGAGACCGATATCGCGATTCGTAAGCATGAATTGCCGCACAAATTTAGCCATGCCATAGAGCAAGAATTAGAAAAAATGGGCGCCAGCCTTACCAGTGTAAAGGTGGATAAAGCGCGAACTGACCTAAGGCATTTACCGCTGGTAACCATTGACGGCGCCGATGCGCGTGATTTTGACGATGCGGTGTTTGCCGAGAAAACAACAACGGGTTGGCGCTTAATAGTGGCAATCGCGGATGTGAGTCATTACATCAAACCCGGTATGGCACTGGACGCTGAGGCCTATGACAGGGGTAATTCAGTATATTTTCCTAATTGGGTTATACCGATGTTGCCCGAAGCCTTGTCGAACGGCATTTGTTCGCTAAAACCTGACGAAGATCGCAACTGCATGGTCTGTGATATTCGTTACTCACGCGAAGGTGAGGTGCAACAATATCAGTTCTATCCTGCGCTAATGTTTTCTCATGGCCGGCTGACGTATAACGAAATGTCGCAGATTGTAGTAGACCAAGATAGCGATGCTCGGCAAAAACGCGGCGCTTTATGTAAATCTCTAGACCAGCTGTATGCTTTTTATCAAACGTTGCAAAAGCAACGGCAAACCCGCGGCACCATCGATTTTGATTTTCCTGAACCTTTGTTTTTATTTAACGCTGAGCAAAAGATAGAAAAAGTGGTCGAGAGAGACCGCAATCCAGCGCACCGCATCATTGAAGAATGTATGCTGGCAGCCAATGTTTGCGCCGCAAAGTTTATAGATAAAAACTGTAAGGGCGGTATATACCGCAACCACGAAGGCCCAGATGAAGAATCGCTTACTGATTTACGGGCATTTTTAAGTGGCTTCGGGCTGCAATTGAACGGCGGTGATGAACCTGGCGCAGAGCATTATGCTCAGGTGCTAAAAGCGATTGAAGGGCAAGCGGAGTTAGCACCGCTTATCCAAGTCGTGCTATTGCGCAGTTTAAAACAAGCGGTTTATGGTTCAGACGGCGTTGGGCACTTCGCGCTTAACTTTGAGCAGTACACGCACTTTACCTCGCCCATTCGGCGCTACCCAGATTTGATTGTGCATCGTTTAATACGTGGTGTATTGAACCAAGCTGCTACGCAGCATTTAGGCCCAAAAGGTAAAAGTTTAAGCCAGATGGGCGAGCATTGTTCGCGCACTGAACGGCGCGCGGATGAGGCAACGCGCGACGTTTCTGATTGGCTCAAAGCAGAATTTATGCAAGCCTACATTGGTGACGAGTTCAGCGGTAAGATAAGCGGCGTTAAAGAGTTTGGTTTGTTTGTACAACTCGATAAAGTATTTGTGGACGGCCTAGTTCACGTTACGCAATTAGGTAACGATTATTTTCACTTTGATCCAAATCGCTTCCAAATGACCGGTGAACGTACGGGTAAGCGCTTTAGGTTGGGCGATGGGCTCAATGTCAAGATAGTCAGTGCAGATCCGCAATCGGGTAAGATAGACTTTGCCTTGGCACTAGAAGAGGGCAGCACTTCAAAAAATATCCGAGATAGTCGCCGGCCTAAGAAGCATAAGGGCGGGGCTAAAGAACGCAACAATAAATCGAATGACGCTAAAAAAGGGAAAAGCCCTTGGTCTAAAGATAAATCACAGGGCACTGATCAAAATAAACCCAAAAAGAAACCTAAGAAAAAATCGAAGGGTAAATCAAAGGCTAAACCAGGCTTGGCAACCCCTAAAAAGACGAAGAACAGTAGACTTGCAAGAAAGAAATAAAAAGTCGGCGGGCAAGCGGTGTAGCTCAACAGGCTTAAAAAAATCTCATCTTGTTTTTGGGGTGCACTCGGCGCTGTCGAGAATTGAACGAGCGCCCACTACGATAGAGTGCGCACTTGTTGACGAAAGCAGCAAAAATAAGCGCCTAGAAGAAGTGCTTCAAAACTTAGCATTAGCACAGATAAGGGTGCAATCTGGCGGCCGAAAACAATTAGATAAGCTAACAGGCAATGCCAATCATCAAGGCGTAGTGCTTACGGTCACACCGCAGAAAATGCCCCATGAAAATGATTTGCAACGGGCGTTAGAAAAACTGGAACACCCGTTTATATTGGTATTAGACCAAGTGACTGACCCACATAATCTTGGTGCCTGTATCCGCACCGCAGATGGCGCAGGGGTAGATTTAGTGATCTTACCTAAAGATGGTGCTTGTCCGATGACGGAGACAGTACATCGAGTAGCCAGCGGTGCAACTGATTTTATGCCTGTCTATTACGTTACCAATCTAGCTCGAACCTTAAGACAACTCAAAGACAAAGGTATTTGGCTTGTTGGCTTAGTCGATTCCAGCGAATCGGTTATAGGAGCTAACTATCCCGCTTCGATCGCTTTTGTGATGGGTGCAGAGGGCAGCGGCCTTAGGCGGTTAACCGCAGAGCAATGCGATGAATTAACCAGTATTCCAATGCATGGCAGCGTGTCGAGCTTGAACGTTTCTGTGGCAACGGGGGTGGTGTTGTTTTTATGTCTTCATGGGCAAACATAGGGTCTACACTTAATATAATCCGCGGCCATCACTCGGTGTTCAGGTTTCAATTTAATACTCTAGTAGTTCTTTGGTGAATTCGTGTTTTGCCTTCTTTCCAAGAATCACTTTCAAAATATTATTCATGGTTGTGGGGTCATTATCAAACCCCCCATGGCTAGTGCTTCTTGTGCAACGGCTGTTAACTCCGTTTGAGTAGTAAAATTTAGGCTCGATGCCGTTCGAAGCCGTGGCTTTGATTTCAGATTTAAATTTCTCCATTCCCAACAGAGGCGTTTCGTACAGGTGTTCGCCATCGGCTTTCCTCTCAAAAGCATTTGATACTAAATACAATAGCGACTTACGATAAAATAATTTGCTACCGACTTTGTCGTCGCGCTCTAGTTTATCTTTAAGGTTATAAACGAACATTTTATTTAAGTTGAGGCTTCTATTGCCCCTCAAGGTTTCTAAATAGGTGCTTTTGTATAATTCAACCGTACAAGCAGGTGTCAACAAATGACAGGTTTCGGTCGTTGCCTTTTTATTTGCAAGAGCATTTAACAATTGACGACTCCCCTAGCTAAAGCAAGGGGATTCCTAATTCAACACAACGAACCTATGTAGACTAGCTACACAGGATTTACAGTTGCTCCAAAGGCTAAAGACGACAAGCCCTGCCGCCTAATATTTATGGCTGCATTATTGTGCATATTACCTAGTTTGTCAAGACCAGAATACTCCTAGCTAACCGCTCCGCTTACCTCCCCGCACTAGAAGTACGGGGTTTCTCGCGGAGATTAAGATGAGCAAATAATATTCCGCCTTTGCTGGTCCAACTATATGGATTTTAACTTTATTGCTGTCCGTTTCGTTGACATGCAGATGGGACTTGAGGCCTGAAACAAAATCTTGCAGTGCGATCGTGCCGGTGCCTTTACCATTGAATGCAGATTCGGCATCACGTTTCATTTCTTCCCAAATTAAAGTGCCCGGGCGGCGTACTATTTTCTCGGTATATTTATCGACAAAATCGCCAATGCCACCTACATGTTCATTAGCGGTGTTGCTTTTGTTAATGAGTAAATCTTTAAGTTCTTCAGCAAGACCCGTGTCATACATAATATGATAAGGATAGATTCCGTTCTTTAAAAATACACTTTTCATCGCAGCGACTCGGTTAGCGGATGCTTTTGGGGAATTCAGGCCGCCATAACCATAGAATAAAATATGCCGGTATTTGTCCGTAGAGTTTTCACTCGCCATGTTTTCTTGGATAGAGTTAATGGTTTGTTGTACATCAAACCGCGTGCTCCAATAACGATCTGTTTTGGCAAATTCACCGTCATCAATATGGACAAAATGGCCGGCAATTTCGTCCCGTCGTGGTGAGCGGTGCTTTGATTCAATAGTGCCATTGGATGTGTTATTTTGACGAAGAACTGAGCTTTGAGCTGTAGAGCCAAATATTTGTGGGGTTGATAAAGCAGGGCGAAAAACCCAGCCGTCCATAACATTCTCTATCCAGTCTTCGTATAACCATAAAGCGACGCCACCGTCTCCCCAGTTGTCGCCCTAAGAGTTTTGTACCCAAAACCCTTGATTGGTATAACCAACGACCGCGAATGCGTGACCGCCTATTTGTACAGAATTACTGGTGAACTCTATGATGCCTGAATGAGGATTTTTCCAGCCTTTGTGTACTTTGCTTGAGCAGGCAATCACGCCTGTTTCATTGACTGCAGCGTGGTAGTCTGCTATTTCAGGTTTTAAACGATAGTAGGCACCTAAGGTGTTGGTTTGAGCATTTCGTGCTCTTTGTAATGTAAGGTCGCCTCTATATTTTGGGTTATTGCTATAAGGCCAAGCCTCGTCATCGCATACACCCATGTGCCGCCAGCCGTCGATGGCTCCTCGTAAGCTAGAACCTGAGTATTGTTCGCCGTTCCATTCATCATGGCGTTTTGCCATCTCATATAGCATTCGCGCACTAACTTTCTTGTTTTGGTCTGTCTTTTCGTTGAGCAAGTTAATAGAAGCGGCTACCGCAAACCCCGTACAGGCACCTTCAGTACCTTGATCTAAAATGACTAGGTCTTTGGGATAAGAAAATTCAGGTAGGATGGCGTTTAGCGTGGGCCGATAAATCCAGTCCCGTTGATCTGGGTAATCTTCGTTCGCTTCAATAACATAATCAATTGAGTTTATTGTTATTGTAGGGTTTGGTTTCGCACTCATGGTATCGCGTTTCCTGCATTTTCTAAGATGGCGGTGATGTTAAAACCTTGATTTCGGTGATAACGACCTGGGTTGATCGGGTCTTCCACTCTTTGGTTGTGCAATGCGACGACGTTAAACCAATCATCCATTACAGGAGAACCAGATGTACCATAATCTGTATCGGTTAGATATTGAAGGATTTGATCGTTTACTAGTTTGACCTGGTTATCACGAAACGCAATTTCTTGGTGTCGCCCTTGAGGGTGTTGTATGATATTAACTCGCTGGCCCTCCATCACGCGAGTGCCGTGGCGTAGGTCAAAATGGCCCCAAGTATCGCCTGCATTTTTGCCATCCTTGGGCTTTACCTTACAAATACTGTAGTCTAAATCTGGGTTGGTTTTAAACAAGCTGTCAGGGTCGCATTCCCAATCATCTCGTTCAAATGAATTCCCGTCTGAATTTTGGCGATAATTAAATTGTAGCGTAGCGTGACGCGCATCGGTGGAGTCTTCAAATACATGATTGTTGGTCATGACAATATCTGGAGATATTAAAAAACCTGTCGCGGATCCCGCTGCGAATTTAACCCGCATGACACTTCTCGCGGCGATTACCCCAGCTTCCAGCCACCATATTTCCTTAAAATTATGTTCTCCCAATGGGGCTTCGGTTAAACGGCGACCAGAGGTTGTCGCGATTTCATCTCCGCCCCATTCAAATCCTGCTTGACTACTGCCTAATTTAATCCAATTTGATCTCATTGTTACCTTCTTTCCTGTTTCAGTTTTTAGAAATGTTGACGCAAGAAGCGAATAGCAATTCCTCGCTGCCGCTAGTTTAATTACCTCAAAAATAATCGAATGGTGTAGCCCGACATCACCAGCCAAAAAACGCCGGCAAACATTTGTTCTCCGAGTTGAGTATTTATTTTTTTACCGACGGCAACTGCGAATGGGATGACCACCACGCAAGTAGCTATCACCATCCACATTTGGTGATTTAGTAGAGACGCTTTTGTATATATAGATGCCTTTACAACATCACCAAATAAAGAAACGATGGATGCCCCGCCGGCGAAATACATTCTGTCTAGATTGAGGCTTCTAATAGCCAGCCCTTTAACCTAGATAAATCAGTTAAAACACGAAAGTCCATGCAAGCTCTTGATGCACCTAGCAAAATCAAAAAAAACCTTATCACCAATAAGGTGACCGCGACTTTTTTGATTTCACTATGCACTTCAATTGCTTACATGTCTTTTCCGCGTTTAACTGATTTATCTAGGTTTAAGAGGCCCAGAGGTGCCTGAAAAACCTGACGTACAGCCTGAAAAATAGGCCATTAAATGTGAATTTATTTTACGAGCCCACTTAAGTTGACCAACTTCAAAAACTAAAGTGGAGAAAATCATTGCCATCACGGCCAAGTCAACCCAAATTTCATCGACAACCAACAATGCAGTGGCACCAGTTGCTGCACCAAACATCGTTATGAAAACGATTGGCAAGGCCGCCTTGAGCGGTATAGTTGCGCGAAATGCGTACACCTTTCCTACATTATTAAGGCTTAAGAGTATGGCTGCGATAGCGATTCCAGATTTGGTGTCAAAAGCCAGTATCATTGCCGGCACTAATAATAGCGACCCGCCTAAGCCTACGCTGGCTGAGATAGTGAATGAAATAAAGGCGAATAACATACCAAGACAAATAGATTACGCAACATTGGGTATGGACTTTTTGTCTAGCAAGTTGACTCATTGTCGTTCCACACGATATATTGATGATTAGCATTAGCCCATTCGTCGTCAATTTCAATCAGAATGGCACTGACTAATCGTAACCAAGCCTCTCGGTTAGGAAAGACTCTGACCAAGCGGGTTCGCCGCTTAAGTTCTTGTTGAACCGTCCGTTCAATGCGGTTGGAGGTTCGCATTTTCTTTTGGTGTCTATCTGGCAAGGCAAACACATTTAACCCTTCAGGCACATTGTTTTCTAGCCACTGCGCCCAGTGAGCATGCTTTTCCTGGTACTGGCTCACAAGGACTTTTAGATTAACCTGAGCAGCTGCCATATTGGGTGCATTCCAAACACTACGCAGCTCACCACTAATGCGTTGCTTGATCTTGTGATTGGGGGCATGATGCATTGCATTCTGCGCCAGATGAAACTGGCAACGCTGCCAAGGTATACTTGGGAACACTGCCTTTCTAGCGGCTTTTAAGCCACTGTGATCATCACTGACAATAAACTCAATACCATGTATGCCCCGGTCAACCAAGCCTTTGAGGAACTCTCGCCAGTTAACCTCGGCTTCATTAAGCACCATTGCCGTTCCTAATACGCAACGCCGTCCACAAGGCAATACACCCAACCGCACTCAACACCGCCATATCAATCACTTGGTGGCCCTCACGCACCTTTTCATAACGCGCATCAAGGATTAGGTAAGAGACTTTACCCAACGGACGATCACGCCAGACTTTTAACGCCTCATCCATGCTCTGGTTAGCCCGTGAGACCGGTGTAGAGGAGATGCTTTCAATACCCATGCTCTGCATGACTTTTTCGACTCGGCGCGTGCTAACGCCCGTCACGTACATTTCAGCAACGGTCAGCATCATCGCACGTTGGCTGCGTAAGCCGCGTTCTAGCGATTGAGGGTAAAAAGGTTCATCAACGTGTTTAGCGGTCTTTGGGATACGCAGATTGAGCGTACCGGCTTGCGTATCGATACGCTTATCTTGGTAGCCATGGGCAAACCCTGGCCGGTCTTGACTATGCTCATAGTGTGATGCGCCTGGAAACGGCTCTCTTTCAATCTTCATCGCCTCATTGAGCAGTGCGGTGAGCACGGGGCGCATGGCATCGGGGCCTTCTGAGATGTGTGTTCCACTACTACGTCAAATACGTTATTGTTTGATTGGGTCATTTGGGTGTCTCCAGTATGTTAATTGCTTAAAACAGGGAACGCACAAATGGCTCAACTTACAAGACACCAAGATAGAAAATTTGAATAAATCAAAAATTCGAAAAAATCCCCCCTAGGGGGAAAGGCCATACTGCTCTATCTAATATAAAAGTCCATACCTGAAGTTACAGTATCGACAAATAACTGTCAGCATAATAAAAGTCCTTTTTCAGTGGTAAATTAGTCGCCGATACGTCAATACGTCTATGACCAGCGAGTAGCGGCTCTTTGATCGCGCCTTCTGCCAAAATGAACATAACGCGGCACGATATCCTGACGAGAAGTACCGTCTACTAGGGTATATCCCGAGGCAATCCAAGTGTTGTTATCAGGCGAGTGCGGTTTAGAAGTTAAATAGTCACCCCAAGCATTGCGTGCTGGGCCATTAGTGCCAACCTTGGAATAGACCATGGACCACCCATTATTATTGTAGTCATCGCTGATGCCGACTAAGTGAGAAGGGTTTCTGGTACCGCCTCCATAAAATATGGAAACACCTAAATGCCCTCGCGCATTGGGGCTAACCGCAGGATAGGCATAGGCCGCATTGCGGCTCCAGATATCAGGCTGGCTAATTACCCCCATTGTGCGTCGATTGATTTTCACCACTCGCGCATGGGGAAATGGTCGGTTGCCGCGGGTATTGGCCGTCCACATAAAGCCAATTTCTTTACAAGTCGACCACCCTCCGGTGATACGCGGGTCGGTTCTGCCTAACCAATCATTACCATCAGGGCCAGGTGCGGAGTAGTTTCCACCGCTCCAAGCGTTGACGCCGACATTCCATGAGGAAATTGAGTTAGAACTCTCGGGCCATTTGAATACACGTAAACTAGATTGCCCTTGGTGAGAGCCGAAATACATGGCGTCATCTGCTCCTTGGGTTAGTCTAAGCGAACCGTGGTTTGTTGTGCTCCAGTAGTGGTAAGTAAATCCTTGGCGGTGTGCGATAGGGTCTAATGGCATTTTGAATACAACGGCACGTTGCCAGCGATTACTGCTATTAAAAACGTTAAAAGTAAGCCATAAGTAATTATTACTCACGGCCATGTCTGGGTAATCAAACCAAAGACCTGCCCAGGTGCTGTTTACGCCACTGGGTGAGAAGTCCCACCAATACCATGAGTTTAGCGAGTCATTATCATTGAACGCGAGACGGAACACGTTTTCGCCATCGCCTCCTTTTACGTACTGCAATAACCAAGCAGATATGTTTCGGCTAGACTCGTATAAACATAATTGATCGCAACAAAAGCCGCCAGCTGCACTTGGTAGCCTTGAGTAGGGTGATACATAGTCCCATTAAGAGCCGTTGTTTGAAGATCGACTGGCGTACCAATTTCCAGTATAAAATCACTGCTGTCCCGTTAACACTAAAGAAACAGGCCTGATTTTCTCTCAATTTGATAAAATACGTTTAGCGATAAACCGTTGAATCAAATAGGAAAATCAGACCATGTCACATTGTAATACCGTTCTAAATCAAATACTCAAAATTGTTCCGAGACATGAATTCGAGGCACTCGCAATTCAACATCATTCGGGGCGTTCATTCCGCAGAGCGTCTCGTTGGTCACAGTTCGTGAGCCTGACTATAGCTCAATTGACTGGCCGTCATAGCTTGCGTGATATTGTTGATAATGTCAGCACTCAATCACACCGCTTGTATCATCTTGGTAGTGCCGTGTTAACGCGGTCCAATCTTTCACGCATCAATGAGAACAAGCCTTCGAGCCTTTATGAAGCGCTATTCTCTCAATTACTCAAGCGCTGTCAGAGCAAAACGCCAGGGCATAACTTTCGTTTCAAGAATCCCCTGTATTCGCTGGACTCATCTACCATTGATCTGTGCTTATCGGTTTTCCCATGGGCAGACTTTCGATCAACTAAAGGGGCAATCAAACTGCATGTAGGCCTGAATCATGATGGTTACTTACCTGAGTTTGTTAATATCACCGAGGGTAAATGTGCTGATGTTACTGCAGGCAGGAAAGTAGCTTTCCCGAAAGGCAGCATTGTAGTTATTGACCGTGGATACAACGACTATGCTTGGTATAAGCAATTGAATGACAAGGGAATATACTTTGTCACACGATTAAAGAAGAATGCTGCATACCGCCTTATCAAGCGACATAGTGTACGCAAGGGAACGGGACTTAGCAGTGATCAAACGATTGAATTCACGGGGGTCAAAGCAGCAAAGGAGTGTTCGATTCGATTACGCCGTATTGGTTATCGCGATGCCACTACAGGCAAGCATTATGTGTTTTTAACCAACCACTTTAAGCTCAGTGCTCAAACTATCGCCGATATTTATAAAGCCAGATGGCAGGTGGAATTATTCTTCAAGTGGATCAAGCAGAACTTAAAGGTGAAGTCATTTATCGGCACCAGCAAGAACGCAGTATTGACCCAAATATGGATTGCGTTATGTATTTACCTAATACTGATGTTCATCAAATTGCAGTCGAAGGCGGGCAAAACGATGCAACAAATATTGAGGGTATTGCAGCTTAATTTGTTTGAAAAACGTGATTTAATGGCACTGTTGCGAGGGGACCCGATGCATCACCCAAACCTTAACCCTAATCAATTTTCGTTGCTGTGAAAGTTAACGGGACAGCAGTGGTATAAAATAGATTTTTGCCGTTGTTCAGGGTTGCTGGTTCCCCAACCGTAGAAGTGGCGTCATCAGTAGCGCTGTTGTTTAGGGCTACGTTCCTAAATAGTCTAAAATCATTTGGGTTCATTGTCTTGCCTCCATATTCCTTGAAATGTGTATGAGATTTACTAAAGCGATTAGTCGCTTAACTGTTGTGGGTCGGTCTCATCCGGCTCAGTTGCTTCTTGCTCTTCTTGATCAGCCAGCTCTTGCAAAGGTGCTTCCTCTTCGTCAATTGGCGGCCCCATTTCTTTCCGCTCAAGGCCAATGCTAGCTTCTCGCTGATCTAATTCGGTAGGCGATGGATCATCTTGTC